>NZ_DF850488.1:1872880-1957582 GCF_000813185.1 Novosphingobium sp. MBES04
ACGCCCTAGAACCCGTTGTTGAAAACCTTCGGTGCAAAGCTATCGTCCAGGTGAACAGCACCGGGATATGTTGATGTCGGACCACTGGAATTTTTATCCGCTTCTCGTAGATGGCGAACCTGCATCCATCTTTGTCGATCTTGGTATCGCCAGGGTCGCGCCAGTGGCCAAATTCCCGAACATGGCTTATCTTCGTGTGAGAATGAATCATCCCCGCGAAGATGGCCTGTCTAGCCAGCAAGAGTTCGACACGCTGGTTGCGCTCGAAAAGGACGTTGCCAAAACTATCGGGAGCAACGGTAGAGCGCTCTATGTTGGCCGCAACACATCAAGCGGAAATCGCGATTTCTACTTCTATACGAATGACCCCGCCATTGAGGCGAAACTAATCGAGGCAATGGAAAACTGGCCTTCTTTCCAGTTCCAGACTGGCACTTGCTTAGATCGCGAATGGTCAACTTACTGGGGGTTTCTCCATCCCTCGCCGGAGGATTTGCAGAGAATTGGGAACCGTGACGTAATTGATCGGCTGCTCGAAAATGGTGATCATATCGACCGTCCCCGGAAAATAGATCACTTTGCAGTGTTCAAAACACCGACTGATCGCGACCAGTTCGCTCGATATATTCTCGCACAGGGCTACTCGGTTTCACAAGAAAGAGATGCAAGCGAGGACGAATACGGCATCGAGTTCGATCGAACAGATAGGCCAGACCAGATCGACGATATAACGATCGATCTCTACCGCAATGCGAAGGTGAGCAATGGCGACTACGATGGCTGGGGCTGCGTTGTTGAAGATTGAACGACGCAAGCCATAGCTTCGTCACCAAGACCCAACCGTCTTGAATCGACCCATTCCAAGCGTTCCGATCAATGCCGAACTTGTTCACGCAGCCTCGTGTGGTGAGGTCGCCCATTCTGGGGTTCAAGGGGCGATGGCCCCTTGAATCGGGCTTTTCTTCTCTCCCGACTTCACACGCAAAAAGGGCCGGGAGAGCATTGCCCTCCCGGCCATTTTCGTAACTCTGGAAGCCTGGTTCAGCCGCCGACGGCGACCTGGGCTTCGCGGCCATCGCCTTCGGGGGCGGACAGGATCGAGCGGGTCACCTGGCCCTTGGCCACGGTGTAGGTGTCGGGATCGCCCACGGTCGAGCGGATGCCGGGTTCCGCCTTGCCGGCCATGGCGAGGGTTGCCGTTTCCACGTCGCTGCGGGCCTGCGGGCCGCCGAACAGCGCATCGAGGGTCTGCTCCTGAAGCGCGCCGTCGGAGGGGCGCGGTTCGCCCTGCTTGGGCGGCTGCAGCGAGAAGTCGGGCGGCACGACCAGCGGCGTCTGGCGCTGGACGGCGAATTCGTCCGGCCGCGCGCGGTTGAACAGGCCGCTGCTGCCACAGGCCGAGAGCAGGAATGCGCCGCTCGTGACAAGGATCAGGGCGCCGGTCTTCTTAACGAACATCAAATCAACTCTCCGGAGCGGGGCTTGCTGTGGTTTCGGGCTTGTCGCGCGAAAGGAGCGTGCGGGCAAGGATAATCAGGACGCCCAGGGTAATCGCGGCATCGGCGATGTTGAAGACCAGGAAGGGCCTCCATTCGCCGAAATGCAGGTCGGCAAAGTCAACCACGTAGCCGAAGCTGAAGCGGTCGCGGATGTTGCCGAGCGCGCCGCCCAGGACCAGGCCGAGCGCGCCGATCTCGGGCAGCTTGCGCTCGCGCAGCAGCCACACGAAGACGAACAGCGCGATCGCCGCGGTCATCGCTACCAGCGCCCAGCGCCCCTCGGGCGAGCCCGCGGTGAAGAGGCCGAGCGAGACGCCGAAGTTCTGCGTGAAGCGCAGCGCGAAGAAGGGCAGGATTTCCTGTACGTCGCCCACCCGGTCGATGCCGAGCGGGCCCGTGACCCAGGACTTCACGCCCTGGTCGACAAGGAACACAAGGGCTGCGGCCAGAAGGCCGAGCAGGCGCTTGCGCATGAGGGTCACGCGGGGGTCTCCGGCGCGTCCACCACGTCCTCGCAGCGCCCGCACAGCGCGCCGTCTTCCGAAACCTCGGGAAGCAGGCGCCAGCAACGGCCGCACTTGTGGTGGGTGGTCTTGGTGACGGTCACGTCCTCGCCTTGCCCGCGGCTCACTGTCGCGGTGATGAACAGCGCGGCCAGATCCTCGTCCGAGAAGCCCTCGGGCACGGCGCTGGCGGGAACGGTGACTTCGGCCTCGAGGCTGGAGCGCACGGTCTTCTCACGGCGCAGCGGTTCGATGGCTTCGGTGACCTTTTCGCGCAGGGTGCGCAGGGCCGTCCAGGTGTCCTTGTCGGCATCCGGTGCGGGCACTTCGGGCCATTCCAGAAGGTGGACGCTGCCGCCTTCGGGATAGCGCGAGGTCCATACTTCCTCGGCCGTGAACACGGTGACAGGGGCCGCGTAGCGCACCAGTGCGTGGAACAGCGTGTCGAGCGCGGTGCGGTAGGCGCGGCGCTCCAGGCTGGCCGGATCGTCGCAGTAGAGACGGTCCTTGCGGATGTCGAAGAAGAAGGCCGAGAGGTCCTCGTTGCAGAAGTCGAGGAGACGCCGCACGTAGGTGTTGAAGTCATAGTCGGCGACGGCCTGCTTCAGGTCCGCGTCGAGATCGGCCAGCAGCGCGAGCATGTAGCGTTCGAGCTCGGGCATGTCGGCGAGGGCCACACGCTCATCCTCGGCGAAATCGCTGAGCGCGCCGAGCATGTAGCGGAAGGTGTTGCGCAGGCGGCGGTACTGGTCGCCCACGCCCTTCAGGATCTCATCGCCGATGCGGTGGTCCTCGGTGAAGTCGACCGAGAGCGCCCAGAGGCGGATGATGTCCGCGCCGCTGGTCTCCATGACCTTGATCGGGCTGATCGTGTTGCCCAGCGACTTCGACATCTTGAAGCCCTTGGCGTCCATCGTGAAGCCGTGGGTGAGAACCGCCTTGTAGGGCGCATGGCCGCGCGTGGCGCAGGCTTCGAGCAGCGAGGACTGGAACCAGCCACGGTGCTGGTCGGAGCCTTCGAGGTAGAGGTCTGCGTGCGGGCCTTCATAGCCTTCGGGGCGCAGCAGTTCGGGCCACTTGCCCGATTCCAGGACGAACGCATGGGTCGAGCCGGAATCGAACCAGACATCGAGAATGTCGACGACGCGCTCGTAGTCCTCGGCCTTGTAGGCCCCGCCTAGGTATTCCTGCGCGCGCTCGTCCGACCAGGCATCGACGCCGCTTTCACGGATGGCCGCGATGATGCGCGTGTTGACCGCCTCGTCGACGAGGTATTCACCGGTTGTGCGGTCGACGAAGAGCGTGATTGGCACGCCCCAGGCGCGCTGGCGCGAGAGCACCCAGTCGGGGCGGCCCTGGACCATCGCGCCGATGCGGTTGCGGCCCTTGGCGGGCACGAAGCGCGTGTGGGCGAGCGCCATCTCGGCGGTTTCGCGCAGGGTCATGCCATCGGGCATGCCCGAGGTCGCGGATGGCGTGTCCATCGGCACGAACCACTGCGGGGTGCAGCGGTAGATGACCTTGGCCTTCGAACGCCACGAGTGCGGGTAGGAGTGGCTGTAGTCGGCCGAGGCCGAAAGCAGCGCGCCAGCCTCCTTGAGGTCCGAACAGATCGGGCCATCAGGCGCGGTGAACTTGGGGTTGATGACCGACCCCTGACCGCCCAACCACAACCAGTCCTCGCGGTAGCGGCCATCGGCCTCGACCACGAACTTGGGATTGAGGCCGTTGGCCTTGCACAGCTCGAAGTCGTCCTCGCCGTGATCGGGGGCGAGGTGGACAAGGCCGGTGCCCGAATCGGTGGTGACGAAATCGCCCGCCAGCATCGGGCGCAGTTCGGCGTAGAAGCCGCCCAGGTGATGCATCGGGTGGCGCACCTTGGTGCCTTCGAGCCCTGCGCCCTTCATGAAGAAGTGCAGGTCGTGCGTTTCATGGCCCAGGCGCTTGATGAAGGCGTCGACCAGCGGTTCGGCGATGAGGTAGCGGCGGCCATCGGCCTCGATCAGGTGGTAATCGATGTGGGAGCCGTAGGCGAGCGCCTGGTTGACGGGGATCGTCCAGGGCGTGGTCGTCCAGATCACCGCGTAGGCGCCGACAAGGTCTGGGTCCTGCGATTCGACGATCTCGAAGGCGACGTCGATCTGGGTCGAGACGATGTCCTCGTACTCGACCTCGGCTTCGGCGAGCGCGGTCTTCTCGACCGGCGACCACATGACCGGCTTGGCGCCGCGGTAGAGCATGTTGCTCTGCGCGAACTTGAGGAGTTCGGTGACGATGGTGGCCTCGGCGTCGAAGTCCATCGTCAGGTAGGGCTGGTCCCAGTTGCCGTTGATGCCCAGGCGCTTCAACTGCTCACGCTGGGTATCGACCCACTGGCGCGCGTAAGCGCGGCACTCGGCGCGGAATTCCTCGGCGGGAACCTCGTCCTTGTTCTTCTTCTTCTTGCGGTACGCCTCTTCCACCTTCCACTCGATGGGAAGACCGTGGCAGTCCCAGCCCGGCACGTAGGGCGCGTCCTTGCCCAGCAGCGTCTGCGTGCGCACGACCATGTCCTTGAGGATGTGGTTGAGCGCATGGCCGATGTGCATGTCGCCATTGGCGTAGGGCGGGCCGTCGTGGAGGATGAACTTTTCCCGGCCTGCGCGCGCGGCGCGAACCTGGTCGTAAATCCGCTCGCTTTCCCAACGCGAAAGAATACCGGGCTCCTTCTGGGCGAGGCCGGCCTTCATGGGGAAATCGGTCTTCGGCAGGAAGACGGTGTCTTTGTAGTCGCGTTGTTCAGTCATGACCGGCCGCCACTAGAGCAATTGCGCGGTTCTTGGAAGGGAGGAAGAGTCCATGAACGGACTCTCTTTTGCCGATCAGGTCAGGGGAGCGAGAAGTTCGCGTGCCTTGACGCAGTCGCGCCCGATCTGAGTCATCATTTCCTCGATCGAGGCGAACTTGGCCTCGGGGCGGATGAAGTGGTGGAATTCCACCTCGATGACGAGGTCGTACATGTCCTCCGACACGTCGAAGAAATGCGGCTCCAGAAGCTCGACAGGCGGCTGGATCGTGGGGCGGATGCCCAGATTCGCCGCGCCCGGAATCCGGCGTCCGTCCGGGAAATGGCCGATCACCGCGTAGATTCCGTAGTGCGGGCGCAGGTAGCTTGCCATGTCGATGTTGGCGGTGGGGAAGCCCATCTGGCGTCCGAACTTGTTGCCGTGCTGGACGGGCCCGCGCACCGCGAAGGGGCGGGTGAGGAGGCGTGCGGCGGCCTCGCAGTCGCCCGCGATGAGCGCTTCGCGCACGCGGCTCGACGAGATTGGTCCATACTGGTCGTGAACGGCGGGCACGGTGCGGTTGGAGACGCCGAATCGGGCTCCGATTTCGCGCAGCACGTCCGGATTGCCGCCGCGGCCCTTGCCGAAGGTGAAATCCTCGCCGGTGACGACGCCGGCCACGCCAAGCTGGCGGTGGAGGACTTCCTCGATCCATTCCGCCGCGGTCATGCTCGCCATCAGCCGGTCGAAGTGGAGCACCAGCATGGCGTCGGCCCCGGCCGCGCCGAACAGGTCCTCGCGCTGGTCGAGGGTGGTCAGCCGGAAGGGCGCTGCATCGGGCTGAAACAGGCGCACCGGGTGCGGATCGAAGGTCGCCACGATGACCGGGCGGCCCTCGGCGCGCGCCCAGCGGATCGCTTCGCCGACGACGGCCTGGTGGCCCTGGTGGAAACCATCGAAGTTGCCCAGCGCGACAATGGCGCCATGGAGCGAATCGGGGACGGGTACGCGGTTGTCGAGGCGAATCATGTCTGGCGGCTATAGGTTGCGCTGGAGGGTCACGAAAGCGTGAGGCGGAAAATTGCCGTTTGCCGGATGTTCCTCGCGCGCGGTCTCGCGCCAGGTGTCGTCCAGAATCGGGAAATGCGTGTCGCCGACGTAGTCCTCGTGGATTTCGGTCAGCTCGATGCGGTGCGCGTGTTCGAGGAACAGCGCGTAGATCTCGGCCCCGCCGATGATCGCGATCTCGCCCTCGCCTGCCTGCGCCAACGCGTCCTGGGCGGTGTGGACCACTTCGGCGCCCTCGGCCTGCCAGTCGGTATCGCGGGTGAGCACGATGTGGCGGCGGCCGGGAAGGGGCGAAGGGAAGCTCTCGAAGGTCTTGCGGCCCATGACCATGGGCTTGCCCATGGTCAGCGCCTTGAAGCGCTTGAGATCGGCCGGAAGGCGCCAGGGCAGCTGCCCGTCGAGGCCGATCACGCCGTTCGCCGCGCGGGCGGTGATGAGGAAGATGTCCTGCACCTGCCCGCTCAGTCGAAAGTCAGGCGGGTGACGTGGCCCATCTTGCGGCCGGGGCGCACATCGCCCTTGCCGTAGAGGTGCAGGTGGTTGGCCGGGTCCTTGAGAATTTCGGCCCAGTCGTTCGCAGCCTCGCCGATGAGATTGCGCATCTCCACAGCGTCCGCGGCAAGTTTGGTGCTGCCCAGTGGCAGCCCGCAGATCGCGCGGATGTGGTTCTCGAACTGACAGGTGACCGCGCCCTCGATGGTCCAGTGGCCGGAGTTGTGGACGCGCGGGGCCATCTCGTTGAAGACGGGGCCCGCCTCGGTCGCAAAGAACTCCAGGGTCAGGACGCCGACGTAGTCGAGCGCGTCACCGACCTTGGCGGCCAGGTCGCGCGCGGCAGGCACCTGCGCGGTGATCGCGGCGGGGGCGGGCACGGTGCTGAGCGCGAGAATGCCGTCTTCGTGGCGGTTGTGCGCGGAATCGAAATAGCGGATTTCGCCGTCCTGGCCGCGGCACAGGATCACCGAGAACTCGGCCGAGAAGTGGACGAAGCCCTCGTAGATGAGCGGCTGGTCGGGCAGGTCGAGGCCCTCGGCGTCTTCGGGCGACATGATCCGCCACTGGCCCTTGCCATCATAGCCGTCGCGCCGGGTCTTGAGGATGCCGGGCGTGCCGATCCTGGCGATCGCGGCGCGCAGGTCCTCGGGCGAATCCACAGGCGCGAAGGGGGCAGGGGTGCCGCCCAGCTTGGTGACGAAGGTCTTCTCGGCGAGGCGATCCTGCGCGGTTTCCAGCGCGCGCGGGTGCGGGAAGACCGGCACCTCGCCCAGCGCGGCGAGCGGGGCGACGGGCACGTTCTCGAACTCGTAGGTCACCACCGCGCAGTCGGCCGCGAAGGCCGACAGGCCCGCCGCGTAGTCGAACGCGGCCTGCGTGTGCGCCGCGCTCACTTCGGCGGCGACCGAGTGGTCCTCGGGCGCGTAGATATGGCAGCGGTAGCCAAGCCGCGCGGCGGCCATCGCGAGCATCCGGCCAAGCTGGCCGCCACCAAGGATTCCGATGGTTTCGCCGGGAGCAATCATGCGCTGTCGTATCTGCCTTTGCGGTCGTGGGGGGAAGAGGAGAGGATCAGTCGGAGGTCGGGCGCTCAGCGACGCTCTGCGTCTGCTTTGCGCGGAAGGCCTTGAGCCGGTCGGCGAGGCCCTCGTCCGAGGTCGAGAGGATCGAGGCGGCAAGCAGGCCGGCATTGGCCGCACCCGCCTCGCCGATGGCGAGCGTGCCGACCGGGATGCCGGCGGGCATCTGCACGATCGAGAGCAGGCTGTCCTGGCCCGAGAGCGCGCGGCTCTGGACCGGAACGCCCAGCACCGGAAGATGCGTCATCGAGGCGACCATGCCCGGCAGGTGGGCGGCACCGCCGGCACCTGCGATCACGACCTTGAAGCCTTCCTCTTCCGCGCTCTTGGCGAAGTCGACGAGGCGGTCGGGCGTGCGGTGGGCCGAGACGATGCGGGCATCGTAGGCGACCTCGAGCGTGTCGAGCATGTCGGCGGCGCGCTGCATCGTCGGCCAGTCCGACTGGCTGCCCATGATGATGGCGACGCGGGGCTTTTCGCTCATCTCAACGCTCCGAGAGGTAGTAGCGGTCGAGAACCGCAAGGTCGGTGTCGAGGTCGTAGACGATCGGCTGGCCGGTCGGGATCTCAAGGCCGGTGATTTCCTCGTCGGAGATGCCCGACAGATGCTTCACCAGCGCGCGCAGCGAGTTGCCGTGCGCCGAGACGATCACGCAGGCGTCCGCGCTCGTCTTGAGGTGCGGCACGATCGAGCTCTCGTAATAGGGCAGGACGCGCGCGATGGTGTCCTTGAGGCTTTCGGTCTGGGGCACGTCGATCCCGGCGTAGCGTGGGTCGGAGGCGAGGTCGAACTCGCTGCCGCGTTCGAGCACCGGCGGGGGCGTGTCGAAGCTACGGCGCCAGATCTTGACCTGGTCCTCGCCGTGCTTCTCGGCGGTCTCGGCCTTGTTGAGACCGGTGAGGCCGCCGTAGTGACGCTCGTTCAGGCGCCAGTCCTTGGTCTCCGGGATCCACAGGATGCCCGCCTCTTCCAGCGCGTAGTGCAGCGTCTTGATCGCGCGGGTCTGCAGCGAGGTGAACGCGACGGTCGGCAGGATACCCTTGTCCTTGAGCAGGCGTCCGGCGGCGCGGGCTTCGCCTTCGCCCTTCTCGGTAAGATCGACGTCCCACCAGCCGGTGAAGCGGTTTTCAAGATTCCACTGGCTCTGGCCGTGGCGGACAAGGATCAGACGGGGCAAGGCAGGTATCCTTTGCTGGTATCGTCGCCCCGGCGGCATCCGGCTGATGCCCCGCGCGGGCAAGGCTACGGGTCTTGGCGCAAGCCCCTAGCTTTCCGGGGGCGGTTTGGGAAGCCTGCCTGATTCGTGTCCGGCGCGCGGAGAGGGCGAGTCGCTTGCCGATTCGCTGTCGGATCCGGCCGATTCGGACAGGGTGGTGGCGCGGGCCTGCGCCTTGCGGCGGCGCAGGTTCTCGCGCAGCTTGGCCGCGAGGCGTTCCTCGCGGGTCAGGTTCTTCCCCCCGGAAACCGCAGACTTGTCGGGCTTGGGAGAGGATTTGTCGGGACCGCTCATGGCCTGTGCAATGGCCCTGCGCACGAGAAAGTGCAAGCAGCGCTTGACAATTCATTCCGGCGCGACCAATAGCGCCCCCCTGTCCTCGGGACGCTTCACTTCTCCGCGAAGAGAGGCCCATTTCCAGGACGGCGCTTTGAAATTTTCAGCGCCCGGTTCGGCGCTGCTGTAGCTCAGTGGTAGAGCGCACCCTTGGTAAGGGTGAGGTCGGGAGTTCAATCCTCCCCAGCAGCACCATTCCTCCTTTTTCCAGATATATCTGTATGACGCATTGCAGCATCCGCAGTGCGTCTTTTTCCTGCCTGTTTCCCGCAGGTTGCTGTCATGCAAGTGTGTCGCACCTGTCATGGAACTGACAGAATAACAGCATTTGCCTGTCATATTGCGCGCTTAGGGGGCCCTTCAAACACGTTTGATCAGGGTACACAGGGGCTCTCTTCCTTATGAAAAATTCCGTCCGCATTCTTGCAGGGCTGCTCGCCACCGCCGCATTTCCGGCCATGGCCCACGCCGGCGAGGTCGCCGGTCACGTCTCGGACGCCACCGGCACCCGGGCGCTGCAGTCCGCGAGCGTGCGCATCGTCGAGCTCAACCGCATCGTCGAGACGAGCCGCGATGGCAGCTACATCTTCGGTGATGTGCCCGCCGGCGACTACACGCTCGAGGTGACCTATGTGGGCGCGATCGTCGAGACCAAGACCGTCTCGGTCCCCGCCACCGGCCGGGTCGAGGGCAACTTCGCGCTTGCCGGCATTGGCGGCGAGGCGATCCTGGTCGTCGGCCAGACCGCGAACCTCGCAAGCTCGCTCTCGCGCCAGAAGGCGGCGGACGGTGTCTCCTCGGTGCTGACGCGCGATGCCATCGGCCAGTTCCCCGACCAGAACGTCGCGGAATCGCTGCGCCGCCTGCCCGGCGTCAACATCCTCAACGACCAGGGCGAAGGGCGCTACGTCTCGGTGCGCGGCCTGGCTCCCGATCTCAACGCGACCTCGCTCAACGGCGTGCGCGTGCCTGCGCCTGAATCCGATTCGCGCGGCGTCGCGCTCGACGTGGTCTCCTCCGACCTCATCGAATCGGTCACCATCAAGAAGTCGCTGACCCCCGACATGGACGCCGACACCATCGGCGCCTCGATCGAGATCAAGACCACCAGCGCCTTCGACCTCAAGAAGCCGACCTTCACCCTCACCGCCGAGGGCAGCTACAACGACTATGCCGACACGGTGACCCCCAAGGGCGCGTTCAGCTTCTCGGCACCTGTCGGCGACAGCTTCGGCATCTCGGGCGGCGTGAGCTACTACGAGCGCAAGTTCGAGACCGACAACGTCGAGTCCGACTTCTGGGACGAGGCCGACGGCGAAGCGTTCAGCCCGACGGTCGAGTACCGCGACTACGACGTGAAGCGTAAGCGCCTCAACGCCAACCTCAACTTCGACTGGCGCGCCTCGGACACCACCACGGCCTACATCAAGGGCGTGTGGAGCCAGTTCGACGACCACGAGTACCGCAACCGCACCACCTTCGACTTCGGCGAGGATCCGAGCGCCTTCGGTGCGAACGGCCCCAGCTTCAGCGACGAGGACGGCGAGATCACCGTCGAGCGCGACCTTAAGGACCGCTTCGAGCGCCAGCGCATCCGCACCGTTGCCCTGGGCAGCGACACCGACACCGGCACCTGGAAGTTCAACTGGGTTGCCAGCTGGTCGAAGTCGAGCGAACTGGAGAACAACTCGGTCGACCCTATCCGCTTCAAGCGTGATTTCGAAGGCGATGGCCTGACCATCGACTGGGACTACTCCGATCCGCGCGTGCCGACCTACACCGCCGCGAGCGGCGCGGCGCTGCTCAACGATCCGGACTCCTATGAATTCGACAAGATCGACCACACCACCCTCTCGGACAGCCAGGACGAGGAATGGGCGATCAAGGCCGACCTTGCGCGCACTTTCGCGATGGGCACCGGCGACCTGACCCTGCAGGCAGGCGGCAAGGCGCGCTGGCGCACGAAGTCCTATGACTTCAACGTCACGACCTACAAGGACGGCGACATTCCCTACACGATGGACGGCTGGACGGGCGAGCAGACCTATCGCCTCGCCGACATCGACCTGGGCCCCGTCAGCTACAAGGGCGCGGGCAAGGACTTCCTTGCACAGTACGGCGACACGCTGGAAATCGACACCTACGGCTCGGCCTACGATTCGGCGGTCAGCGATTACCGCGTGAAGGAAGACATCTACGCCGGTTACGCGCTTGCCCGCTGGGATTCGAGCGACCTGCGCGTGGTGGGCGGCGTGCGCATGGAGCACACGAAGAACACGCTTGAAGGCAGCACCGTCACGGACGACGAGGACAACTTCGAGCTGCCTCCGGTCGAAGCCCTGCGCTACAAGCGCAGCTATACCGACTGGCTGCCCAGCCTGACCTTGCGCTACTCGCCGCAGGACAACATCGTGGCGCGTATTGCCGGCTCGAAGAGCCTCGTGCGCCCCAAGTTCTCCGAGCTCGCCCCGCGCAACATCGTCAACGAGGACAACGAGGCCGAGTTCGGCAACCCCGACCTGCAGCCCTTCATGTCGTGGAACTTCGATGCGGGGGTGGAGTACTACTTCTCCTCGAACGGCGCGCTGACCTTCAACGGCTTCTACAAGTCGATCGACAACTACACCTACACGCAGACCTTCGACGACTACACCTACGAAGGGCGCACCTACGACGAGTTCCGCACCGCGCTCAATGGCGAGACCGCCGAGATCGTGGGCTTCGAGGCCAGCTACAGCCAGGCTTTCTCGATGCTGCCCGCGCCCTTCGACGGCCTGCTGACCCAGGTCAACTACACCTACACCCACTCGAAGGGTGAGCTGGCCGATGGGCGTTCGATCTCGCTGCCGAGCACCTCGAAGAACACCTTCAACGCGGTGCTGGGCTACCAGAAGGGCCCGCTCAACCTGCGCTTCTCGGGCACCTACCGCGATCGCTACCTCGACGAGGTGGGCGACGACGTGACCGAGGACCGCTACGTCGACAACCACTTCCAGCTCGACTTCTCGGGCAAGGTGCGTGTCACCGAGAACGTGCGCCTCACGCTCGACGTCATCAACATCAACAACGCCAAGTACTTCGCCTACCAGAACCTTGCCGGCGCGCAGCGCCTGCTGCAGTTCGAGAAGTATGGTCCCACGGTGAAGTTCGGTGCACGGGTGAACTTCTGATGAGAACATCCTTCACGACTCTCAGCATGATCGTGAAGCAGGGGTCGGGCGCATTGCTCCCGGCCCTTCTGCTTGGCGCCTGCGCGACCACCCCCGAGGAACCGGCCGTGCGGCTCCCCGCCGTCGAGGTGCCTGCGAGCGGTGAGACGAAGCCTGTGGGCACGGTCAACGACGATGCGGCCGATGACCCGGCCATCTGGCGCAACCGGGCCGATCCGGCCGCAAGTCTGGTGCTGGGCACCGACAAGAAGGCGGGTCTCTACGTCTATGGGCTGGACGGCGAGGTGCGCGATTTTGCCGCTGCGGGCCGCCTCAACAACGTCGACCTGCGTGAGGTCACTCTGGCTTCGGGGCAGACGGCGGTGCTGGTGGCCGCCAGCGACCGGGGCGATGAGGCCGAGCCGCGTATCGCGCTGTTCTGGCTCGACACGGCGACGGGTAAACTGCGCGACCTGGGGACGCGCAGCTTCCTTGCATCGGGGCACCGCGCGATGGAGGCCTATGGCTTCTGCATGGGCGCGCCGCTGGGCGAGGGGGATCTGGCCCGCGCCTACGTCGTGATGAAGGACGGGACCGTGGCCGAGAGCGCGCTCACCGAGGCGGACGGTCGTATCCGCGCCGCTTTCACGCGCGAGGTCAAGGTCGCGACGCAGGCCGAGGGCTGCGTGATCGACGATGCCACCCATACGCTTTACCTCGCCGAGGAAGACGTGGGGATCTGGCAGGTCGACCTGGATGCGGCACGTCTCGAACCCCGAGCTCTGGCGAAGGTCGGGGCGCAGGATGGCCTTGTCGATGATGTCGAGGGGCTGGCGATCGCCCGTGGCGAAGACGACAGGGCCTGGCTGCTGGCCTCCAGTCAGGGCGACAGCGCCTATGCGGTCTTCACGCTGCCCGGCGGCGCCTACGCCGGGCGTTTCCGCATCAATGGCGGTGAACTTGGCGGCACCAGCGAAACCGACGGGATCGAAGTTGCGCTGGGTGACTTCGGCCCGAAGTATCCGGGCGGCCTGTTCATGGCGCAGGACGGCGACAACGCGCCCCATGCCCAGAACTTCAAGCTGGTCGCCTGGGACGCCATTCGCGCGGCGCTGAAGCTCGACTGACGGCGCGCGGCGGGTGGGCTGCAAAGAGCCTGTCCGCCGCCGCGTTCCTGGAGTAAGGATGGCGGGATGAGACACGGGTGGGCACGGCATCGCGGCAAGCGATTCGCACTGGTGGCAGGCGCCACCGGTCTTGCTGTGTTCAGTGCGCTTCCCGCGCAGGCCGACGTGCTCGAGATCGGGCAGTCGGGCGCACAGTGGGTGGCAGGTGGCCCGCAGCCGAACGCCGAGCCGGATCTGCCCCTGGACGAGGGCGCGCTCGCCATCGACCAGGCTTCGCTCACACAGGCGCTCGATGCGGCCGGGCCTGAACGCTGGCGCGCGCATGTCGCGCAGCTTGCGGCCAAGTACGACATCAGTCCCGCGCTTCTCGAAGCCGTGGTCTGGCAGGAAAGCCGCTGGAACGAGGGGGCCCGCTCGCACGCGGGTGCACGCGGCCTAGCCCAACTCATGCCGGGGACCGCGCAGCAGATGGGCGTTGATGCCGACAACCCGCACGCGAACCTGGAGGGCGGCGCGCGCTATCTGCGCGAGCAGCTCGACACCTTCGGCGGGGATATCGAGAAGGCGCTTGCGGCCTACAACGCAGGCCCCCGGCGGGTGGCGCAGGCGGGTGGCATTCCCCGCATCCGCGAGACCCAGGCCTATGTCGCCGCGATCATGGGGCGCCTCGCCGATCCGGTTCGCAAGTAACCGTCTGGCGCGAAGCTGGCCGCCAAGGATGGTCGGCGGGGCAGGGCGCTGCTACGGGCGCGGCCTTGAACCCTGACGAATTCTTGCGGAAAGGCCGCCGATGATTACCCCCACCGACACCTTCAAGGACAACCTCGCCCAGCTTCCCTCGATCGAGGGCGTGGAGCGCATCGACTTCGTCGATGGGACCGGGACCGTGCTCGACACGATTCCCAATGCGCCCGGCAAGAAGGGCTCGCTGGCGCTCTACCAGTACCTCCAGCAGGAATTCGGCACGCTCGACGCCAAGGCCGCCGATCATGGCCTCGCCATCTTCGCCGAGATGGTCGAGGACGCGCGGGCCAATCCGGGGGCACACCCCAACATCGACCGCCTCGTCGCCATCGTCAACGGCGCCGCGCCGCTGGGTATCAAGGTCATTCCGGCTTCTGAGTGAAGTTCCTTTTCAAGGGGCCATCGCCCCTTGACCCCGGAATCGGCGACCTCACCTTCCTCAGCCAGCTGGGCGGGAGAAAGATGCGGCAGCCAGTTCGGGGAGCCCGAGGGCGATGGCCCTCGGATATCTCTTTCTGGCACATCAAAAAAGGGCGCTGTTCGTGTGAACAGCGCCCTTTTTTGCAGCAAGGTCCGGGCCAATCAGCCCAGGATGCGCTTGGCCATCGCGCGCACGTCCTCGCCCATGTCCTCGCGGTCGAGAGCAATCGAGAGCGTCGCTTCGACGAAGCCCAGCTTCGAGCCGCAGTCGAAGCGCTGGCCCTCGAAGGTGACGGCGTGGAAGGGCTGGGTGTCGATCAGCTTGGCCATCGAGTCGGTCAGCTGGATTTCGCCGCCCGCGCCTTGTCCTGGCTGGCGAGCAGGCCCATGACTTCGGGCTGGAGGATGTAGCGGCCCGAGACGATCTTGTTGGAGGGCGCGTCTTCCACCTTGGGCTTCTCGACGAGGCCCTTCACTTCGGTCAGCTTTCCATTCACCGCACCGGGCTTGATGACGCCGTAGCTGGAGACCTCGTTCTCGGGTACTTCCAGCACCGAAACGAGGTTGCCGCCGACTTCGTTGTAGGCCTCGATCATCTGGGCCATGCAGCCGGGCGAGCCGTACATGAGTTCGTCGGGCAGGAAGATCGCGAAGGGTTCATCGCCGGTGACCGCGCGGGCGCACCAGACCGCGTGGCCCAGGCCCAGCGGCACCTGCTGGCGCACGGTGACGAGGTTGCCGGGCTTCATGCGCGTGGGCTCGAGCGGTTCGAGTGATTTACCACGACCGCTCATCGTGGCTTCGAGTTCATAGGCCGTATCGAAGTGCTCGACAATCGCGGTCTTTCCGCGGCCAGTCACGAATACGAATTCCTCGATACCCGCTTCGCGCGCTTCGTCGACCGCATACTGAATAAGCGGGCGATCTACGACGGGGAGAAGCTCTTTTGGAATGGCTTTAGTTGCGGGGAGGAAGCGGGTTCCAAGTCCGGCCACCGGGAATACGGCTTTGCGGACTGGCTTTCGGAAGTTGTTGGCAGTCATGGACCTCGCAGTACCCTTCAGATGTTGCAAAGCAATTAAAGCGTTTTCGGCGCTGCAGTGCAACCAAGCCCTTCCACAAACACATGAAGCGGCCAATGGTTGCGCGCTTGCTGGCGCGCCAAATCACGCTAAATGGGTGGGGATGGACAAGATCGTTATTCAAGGCGGCAAACGCCTTTCCGGCACTATTCCCGTTTCCGGCGCCAAGAACGCAGCGCTCACGTTGCTGCCCTGCGCCCTCCTGACCGAGGAGCCGCTGACGCTGCGCAATCTGCCGCGTCTCGCGGACATCGACGGCTTCCAGCACCTGATGAACCAGTTCGGCATCTCGACGGCCATCGCGGGCTCGCGGCCGGAGGATTTCGGCCGGGTGATGACGCTGCAGGCCACCCGTATCACCAGCACGGTCGCCCCCTACGATCTGGTCCGCAAGATGCGCGCCTCGATCCTGGTGCTCGGCCCGATGCTGGCGCGCATGGGCGAGGCGACTGTCTCGCTGCCCGGCGGCTGCGCCATCGGCAACCGCCCGATCGACCTGCATTTGAAGGCGCTCGAAGCGCTGGGCGCGCAGATCGAGATGGCGGCGGGCTACGTGAAGGCGATTGCACCCGAGGGCGGCCTTCCGGGCGGACGCTTCTCGTTCCCGGTGGTCTCGGTCGGCGCGACCGAGAACGCGCTGATGGCTGCGGTCCTGTGCAAGGGCAAGTCGACGCTGCACAACGCCGCGCGCGAACCGGAAATCGTCGACCTGTGCAATCTGCTCACCGCGATGGGTGCCCGGATCGAGGGCATCGGCACGTCGGACCTTACCATCCATGGCGTGCCGCGCCTGCATGGGGCGACCTACATGGTCATGCCCGACCGCATCGAGGCGGGGTCCTATGCCTGCGCGGCGGCGATCACGGGCGGCGAGGTCCTCCTCAAGGGCGCGCGGATCGAGGATATGGAAGCAACCGTGCAGGCGCTGCGCGATGCGGGCGTGCTTGTCGAGCCGCGTGAGGACGGCCTCTACGTCGCGGCCAATGGCCCCTTGCGTCCGGTCACGCTCTCGACCGCCCCGTTTCCGGGCTTTGCCACCGACATGCAGGCCCAGCTCATGGCGCTTCTGTGCAAGGCGGAAGGCTCCAGCGTTCTGACCGAGACGATCTTCGAGAACCGCTACATGCACGTGCCCGAGCTCAACCGCATGGGCGCGCATATCGAGACCAAGGGCCGCACGGCCATCGTCCATGGCGTCGACACGCTGACCGGCGCCGAGGTCATGGCGACGGACCTGCGCGCCTCGATGAGTCTTGTGATCGCGGGGCTGGCCGCCGAGGGCGAGACCCAGGTGCACCGCCTCTACCACCTCGACCGCGGATACGAGCGTCTGGAAGAGAAACTGGCGCTGCTCGGCGCACAGATCGAACGTATCGGCGCCGATTGAGGAACCGCACGGGCCCCTTGTGCATTTTCCCATCGAACGCCCGCAAGGGCGCCTGAGAGGAGATTGGACAATGGGCCTTATGCGAATGGCCGCGCTCGGTGCGGCAGGCTACGCGTTCTACAAGTACACGCAGAAGGACAAGGGCGAGACGCCCAAGGTCCGCGATGCCGGTGCCGCGAACATGGAAACCACGCCTAGGACGTGGTCCAAGACCGACGAAGCGCTCGACGAGACCTTCCCGGCCAGCGACGCGGTCGCCAACTACTGATTACACGTGCATGTCCCTGATGCAGCGTACCCGAGGGGCGGGGCCGAAAGGCTGTCCGCCCCTTTCCCGTTGGGGCGTTGGAAGGCGAAGAGAGAAGGAAAGTAGGATACAAGGGGGCATCGCCCCTTGACCCCAGAACTGTCTACCTCACCTCTCCCAGCTAAGGGCGCGCGCGGAAGGTGAGTTAAGCAGTTTGGGGAGCCTGAGGGCGATGGCCCTCGGAACTGTTTTTCTTGATCCCCGTGTCTCCTCACTCTTCAAGCGGGGTCACCGAACTCGCAAAGCGCAGCATCAGCCAGACTCGGATCGCGCTCGCTAGGCCAGGCGGCACTTCGGCCTGCGCGCGTTCGAGGTCGATGCGTGCGACGAGCGCGTTGATCGGCACGCGCTCTTCCTCGGCGGCCGAGACCAGTGCGTCCCAGAACACCGGTTCCAGGCTGATCGAGGTCTTGTGTCCGGCGATTTCCACCGAGCGTTTGACGGGCGGGTGAAAGGGGGAGACCATCCCCCTGCAATAGGGGCACGCCCCCGGACCGCCTACGATTTTTTTGGGGTGCCCTGTACGCGGTTCGCTCCCTAGGCTTTGCGGGGCAAGTGATTGCGATCACGCGTGGAGACAGATGGGATCATGGCAGAAGGGGACCTTCAGGACGGGTACGCGGCCCTCACTGAGCGGGAGAAGGAAACGCTGCGGCTGATGGCGCGCGGGCATGACGCCAAGTCGCTGGCGCGCCACTTCGAACTGTCGGTCCATACGATTCACGAGCGCCTGCGCAACGCGCGTCGCAAGATGGCGGTCTCGAGCAGCCGGGAGGCCGCCCGTCTGCTCCTCGATCGCGAAGAGGGGCTGGGAGCGGACTCGACCCCCAAATTGCAAGGGGACACGGAAATGGGGGCTGCGCCCGGCCCGGATCGCACGGCAGACCGGGAGGAGCCGAAACGCGCTTCGAAGACCCGGCCCCTTCTGGTCTGGGCGCTCGGCGGAGTTCTTGCCATGACGCTTGCCATAGTTGCCGCTCTTCTGATGCTGTCCCCGTCCGCTTCCCTTCAGTCCGCACCCGAGGCGCACGGCGTGGAGAGCGCGCCGGTCGCCTCGGCGCGCGCCTGGCTGCATCTTGTCGACGAAGGCGAATGGGAAAAGAGCTGGGCCGAAACCGGAGAGGCCTTCCAGGCCCAGAATACGGCCGCGCGCTGGGCAAGCCTTGCCGCGCAGGTGCGCCCGCCGCTCGGCGAGGTCGTCTCCCGGCGCCTGCTGGGCGAAGAGGCCGTGCCCGGCCCGCCGAGCGGGCTCAAGGTGGTCAAGTTCCAGAGCGCGTTCGCCCACAAGGCGAACGTGATCGAGACCGTCTCGCTCAGCCCGGAAGAGGGGCGCTGGAAGGTGGTCGGATACTGGATGTCCTGAGTCCAGGTCGGGAAAAGAGGATTGCCGAGGGCCATCGCCCTCGGGCTCCCCAAACTGTCTAGCTCACCTTTCGCGCGCCGCTCTGGCTGAGAAAGGTGAGGTCGCCCGTCCTGGTGTTTTAGTACATGTGCTGGCCGCCGTTGATCGACAGCGTCGAGCCGGTCACGAACTCGGCGTTCTCAGAGCACAGGAAGGCGACGCCGCGGGCGATCTCGTAGGCGTGGCCGAGGCGGCCGACCGGGATCTTCGCGACAATCTTTTCCAGCACCGGCGCGGGCACGGCCGCGACCATGTCGGTGTCGATGTAGCCCGGCGCAATCGCGTTCACGGTGACGCCGTACTTGGCGCCTTCCTGGGCCAGCGCTTGGTGAAGCCGTGGATGCCCGACTTGGCCGCGGCGTAGTTGACTTGGCCGTACTGGCCAGCCTGTCCGTTGATCGAGCCGATGTTGACGATGCGGCCCCACTTGCGTTCCCGCATGCCGGGAAAAGTGGCCTTGGCCATGTTGAAACACCCGCCGAGGTTGATGCGCATCACCTCGTTCCAGTCCTCGAAGCTCATCTTGTGGAGCACGCCGTCGCGGGTGATACCCGCGTTGTTGACGACGATGTCGACCGGACCGACTTCCTCGGCGACCCGGGCCACGCCTTCGAGCGTCGCTTCGTGGTCGCCCACGTCCCACTTGTAGGCCGGTATGCCCGTCTTGTCGGTAAAGGCCTTGGCCTTTTCATCGTTGCCTGCGTAGCTCGCAACAACCTTGTGGCCCCTGTCCTGCAGAGCCAGGGAAATAGCCTCTCCGATACCGCGGGTGCCGCCAGTAACAATCGCAACGCGTGCCATATTCAGCCTTTCGCTTTCGTGTGCATCCACCAAGCACATTGCTAAGAAAGGAATAGGAATGCGGCAAGCTCAGTGTGGCGATATTTGCATTCGCCCTGGCGAATTAAGGGTGCGACAAGTGCAACTGCGCTTGCGCGCCTGCGAATTACAGGCAGCTAGCGGTCACATTTCAACAATTTAGCAATAGTGTCAGAAGCTGAACTGGGTTCCGACATAGACCGCCTGGCTGTCCTGGCGGCCATCGGTGAGCGGCTGCAGGCGTTCCCGGTCCTGCGAGTAGCGCACGCCCGCCGTGACGTTGAGGTTCTTGGCCACGCGGTAGGCACCGCCCAGGTCCACCTCGCCTTCGATCCCCGCGAAGGTGCGGGGGGCACGCCCCGCCGCGCGCTTCTCGTCGATCGAGATGCGGGGGGTGAAGCGCGATTCCTTTTCCTCCCCGGTGCCCGGCGTCAGGCTGTAGGACTGGAGGTCGGGCAGGGCGGCCACGGAGCGCTTCTCCGAAGGCTTGACGAGGTCCTGTGCAAAGTTCTGGTACCCGCGCGACGTACCCAGGCTGAACGAACTGGCGGCGATCTGCGGATTGGCGGCTGCGCGCGGGCTTTCCGCCTTGGGCGCTTGATAGCGTCCGCGCACGATGATCGCCTTGGCCGCGACCGGATCGTCGCGCACGACCACCAGCACCGAGCGTTCGGGGCGATGCGGGGTGCCGGCCGGGGTGAAGGCGAATTCGCCGCCCTTGGCGAGCGAGCGCATCGCGACCGCGCGCGAGAGCGTTTCGCCCGAGGCCTGCGATTCCAGCGAGCCCAGGCTTTCGCCTTGCGGATCCTCGCCATGGAACGACGCGGAAAAGGCCATGACTGCGCTGGGCAGCGCGAGCAGACCGACCGATCCTGCCAGCAGGGCGCCGGCCCGCACACCGCCGCGCGAAGCGGCCGGGGCTTCTGTCGGGGGTGGGGCAGGGGTCTGCGCGGTCACGTCGAGGCACTCCCGTGTGGTGGCCAGCGCACTGGCCATGGTCATGGCGTCTTGGTCTTGCACGATTCTTCTTAACACAGTCTGAGCCGGAAGGGGAATGGTGATCGCACCGGCGTGGCTCAAGAGGGAGGCCAAGGCCGAGGACAGGCCACCATTCATCGCGGGTTTACCTGCCAGCGGCTCTACAGGGCACCAGATCCAGGCTCGCCCACGGCCTGGGCTGTCCCGTTTGCGGCAGCATCAAAGGCAAGGGCGCTCTTGCTCCGAGGCAATGGCGGTTATAGAGGCAATGCAACATGTCGGGGACCGCAGGGCCAACCTCTGGGCCGATCCCTGCCGACACAGACCAGGAACCGGGAAGTAAAATGACAGGCAGCACTGAATTCGGCCTTTTCGCCCCGCGCAAGACGATGACCGCCGCGGTATGCGTGGTCGCGGCCCTCGCGCTGGCCGGCTGTGGCGGCAAGAAGAATGACGTGTCGGGCGCGCTGGCGCCCTCGCATGTCACCACCATCGGCGTGAACAGCTACCTGTGGCGCGCGAGCCTCGATGCGCTCTCGTTCATGCCGCTGGTCCAGTCCGACAGCAATGGCGGCGTGATCATCACCGACTGGTACGTGAACCCGGACAAGCCGAGCGAGCGCGTGAAGGTCTCGGTCACCATCCTCGACCAGGACCTGCGCGCCGATGCGCTGCGCGTCTCGGCCGCCCGCCAGATCCGCGAAGGCGACGCTTGGGTGGGGGCTCCGGTCC
Organism: Novosphingobium sp. MBES04; assembly: GCF_000813185.1. Taxonomy (NCBI): domain Bacteria; kingdom Pseudomonadati; phylum Pseudomonadota; class Alphaproteobacteria; order Sphingomonadales; family Sphingomonadaceae; genus Novosphingobium; species Novosphingobium sp. MBES04. The sequence goes on from NZ_DF850488.1 coordinate 1,893,990, forward strand.
AGGCCGCGACCGTCCAGAAGCTGGAAAACGTGATCCTGACCCGTGCGCGTGACCTGCGCCGCGATTCGGTCGGCGGCTGATCCGGCCCTTCGCCGACCCAACCCGAATTTCGAAAGGTCCCCTGCGTGGGGGCCTCCCCCATGAAAGAACGCAAGGGCCGCAAGGGTCCTTGCAGGAGACCAGACTGAAATGACCGAGCGGTTCGACCCGGCGCAGGCGGATGTCCGCTGGCAGGCGGCATGGGACGAAGCCCAGTGCTTCAAGGCGGACGACACCTCGACGAAGCCGCGCAGCTACGTCCTGGAGATGTTCCCCTATCCCTCGGGCCGCATCCATATCGGTCACGTGCGCAACTACACCATGGGCGACGTCCTGGCGCGCTACAAGCGCATGCGCGGACACGAGGTGCTCCACCCGATGGGCTGGGACGCCTTCGGTATGCCGGCTGAGAACGCGGCCATGGAAAAGGGCGTCCATCCGGGCGGCTGGACGCGCGACAACATCGCCAACATGAAGGCGCAGCTCAAGCGCCTGGGTTTCGCGCTCGACTGGTCGCGCGAACTCGCCACCTGCGAGCCGGACTACTACGGCCATGAGCAGGCGCTGTTCCTCGACATGTACGCGCACGGCCTTGTCTATCGCAAGGAATCGGCGGTGAACTGGGACCCGGTCGACATGACCGTGCTCGCCAACGAGCAGGTCATCGACGGGCGCGGCTGGCGTTCGGGCGCGCTGGTCGAGAAGCGCAAGCTGAACCAGTGGTTCCTCAAGATCACCGACTTCGCCGATGAACTGCTCGAGGGGCTGGGTAGCCTCGACAAGTGGCCCGAAAAGGTCCGCACGATGCAGGAGAACTGGATCGGCAAGTCGCAAGGCCTGCAGTTTAGCTTCGACCTTTCGGACGGCGGCAGCGTCGAAGTCTATTCGACCCGTCCCGACACGATCTTCGGCGCGAGCTTCGTGGCGGTCGCGGCCGATCACCCGATTGCGCAGGGCGTGGCGAAGGACAGTGCCGCGGCGCAGGACTTCATCGCCGAGTGCAAGCGCGGCGGCACCACCGCGGCCGAGCTCGAAACCGCCGAGAAGCTGGGCTTCGACACCGGCATTACCGCGAAGCACCCCTTCACCGGGGCCGAGCTTCCGGTCTTCATCGCCAACTTCGTGCTGATGGACTACGGCACCGGCGCGGTCATGGCCGTTCCGGGCCACGACCAACGCGACTTCGAGTTCGCGACCAAGTACGAACTGCCCATCCTGCGCGTTGTCGCGGCCAAGGCTGAGGATGCCGATGCGCCCTTCGCGGGCGAGGCGGAAGCCGGGGACGGCGTGCTCGTCCACTCCGATTTCCTGAACGGCATGAGCGTGGCCGAGGCCAAGGCCGAAGTCATCCGCCGTGCCCAGGACGGCGGCTGGGGCGAAGGCAAGACGGTGTGGCGCCTGCGCGACTGGGGTATCTCGCGTCAGCGCTACTGGGGCACGCCGATCCCGTTCATCCACTGCGAGGTCTGCGGCGTGGTGCCGGTGCCCAAGAAGCACCTGCCCGTGACGCTCCCCGAAGACGTCGATTTCCAGACGCCGGGCAACCCGCTCGAACGACATCCGACCTGGAAGCATGTCGACTGCCCGCAGTGCGGCCATGCGGCGCGCCGTGAGACCGACACGCTCGACACCTTTGCCGACAGCTCGTGGTACTTCCTGCGCTTCGCCAGCCAGCCCGGCGACAAGCCCTTCGACAAGGAGGCCATCGCCAAGTGGCTCCCGGTCGAACAGTACATCGGCGGCATCGAGCACGCGATCCTGCACTTGCTCTACGCCCGCTTCTGGACCCGCGCGCTGGCCCGCATCGGCCTTGTCGACGTGAAGGAGCCGTTTGCGAGCCTGTTCACGCAAGGCATGGTCACGCACGAGGTCTACTCGCGCAAGGAAGGCGGACGCGACGTCTACTTCGCCCCTGCCGAGATCACGCGCACGGCCGATGGCGCCATCTTGAAGGCCGACGGTTCGACCATCGAGGTCGGCAAGGTCATCAAGATGTCGAAGTCCAAGAAGAACGTCGTCGATCCTGACGAGATCGTCCAGACTTACGGCGCCGATGCGATCCGCTGGTTCATGCTGTCCGACAGCCCGCCCGAGCGCGACCTGCCCTGGTCGGAAGCCGGGATCGAGGGCTGCGCGCGCTTCGTGCAGCGCCTGTGGAGGCTTTTCGCGCAGTTCGATGCGGGGGCCGAGGGTGAGGACAAGGCGCTCGACCGCAAGCTCCACCAGACCGTCGCGGCGGTGGCTGCCGACATCGAATCGCTTGGCTTCAACAAGGCCGTCGCGCGCATCTACGAGCTGACCGGCGCGGTCGAGAAGGCCAAGCCTTCGGCAAGCCGCTCCACCGCGATCCGCGAACTCCTGCTGCTGATCGCGCCGATGATGCCGCACCTCGCCGAGGAAGCCTACGCCACGTTCGGCAAGGGTCTCGTCGCCGAGGCGCTGTGGCCCGAAGTCGATCCGGCGCTGCTGGTCGAGGACGAGGTCACCATCGCGGTCCAGGTCAAGGGCAAGCTGCGCGACACGCTGACGGTTGCCAAGGGCGCGTCGAAGGAAGACCTCGAGGCGCTTGCGCTGGCCAGCGAGAAGGTCCAGCGTGCGATCGATGGCGCTGAAATTCGCAAGGTAATCGTCGTGCCCGATCGTCTGGTCAATATCGTCGCGTGAGGTCCCTTCGCGCCTTTGCGGCCGCGCTTGCGCTGGCCGTTCCGCTGGCTGGATGCGGCCTCTCGCCGATGTACGCGGGCGGTGGCAGCGGCGAAGTCGCGCGCGGCCTCTCCGACATCCAGGTCGCCGCGATCGAGGGGCGCGCGGGCTGGCTCGTGCGCAACGCGCTGATCGACAAGATGGGCGAGCCGCCGGCCGGCACCACGCCGCGCTACCGGCTCGACGTGCGCCTCGACGACCAGCTCGAAGGCTTCGGCCTCCTTTCGGATGACACCATCGGGCGCGAACGGCGCACCCTGCGTGCGCGCTTCCAGCTTGTTGATACGGCCAGCGATGAGATCGTCGTCGACGCGACGGCGGGCTCGGATGCGGGTATCGACGTGGTCTCGTCCGACTACGCCACCATCGCCGCGGAACAGCGCGCGCTGGAGAACCTGGCCAAGGACGTCGCCGACCGTATCGTGACCAATCTCGCGCTGCGCCTGCGCGACGATGCACGTCCCTAAGGTCCCGTGAAGGCCACCCAGAAGGACTTCGCCTCGGTCGCGGCCCGGGTCGCGCGTGAGGCCCGGCTGTTCTTCCTGTGTGGGCCCGACGAATCGGGCGCGAGCGATGCGGCCGCGAAGATCGTCTCGCTTCTGGACGACCCGGGCGAACGTATCGAGATGAGCGGGGCGGAACTGCGCCGCGATCCGGTGCGCCTGGGCGATGAGGCCCGCTCGACTTCGCTGTTCGGCGGCACCCGCCACATCTACGTGCGCGCGCAGGGCGACGAAGCGCATGATGCGGTCAAGACCCTGATCGAGAACGAGGTCGAGGGCTGCCCGGTCCTGATCGTGGCGACCGGCGCGACCGACAAGTCGCGCACGGCCAAGCTGCTTTCCGGGCGCGGCGACGCGCTGGTGGGCATGTTCTATCCGCCCGATCTCGCCTCGGTGACCGCCACGGTGCGCACGCTGGCCAACGGGGCGGGGCTCAAGATGGGGAGCGAGGTCGCCCAGCGCATTGCCCGTGCGGCAGGGCTCGACACGCGGCTTGCGCGTTCCGAGGTCGAGAAGCTGGCGCTCTATCTCGATGCCGTGCCCGAGGCTCCGCAGGCGGTGACGATGGAGGCGCTCGATGCGATCGGCGCCTCGACCGAGGACGATGCCTTCGGTCCGCTCGTCGATACGATCCTGGGGGGGAAGCGCGAGCTCCTCGCCTCCGAACTCAAGCGCATGCACGACCTGCAGATCAATCCGGTGGGGCTGTTGCTGGCCTTGGAGCGGCGTGTGGCTCAACTGGCCGCCCTCAATGCCCAATTGGGAACGAACGGCGACGTTGGCGCTTTACTCGAAGCCGAAGCCAAGGCGCGTCGGGTATTCTGGAAAGACAAACCGGCCCTGGCGCAGCAATTGCGGGTCTGGCGCGGCCCGCGTCTCGACCGTCTCGTGTCGCGTCTTGTTGCACTGCACCAGAGTCTCCTGTCCAATAGTCAGGATTCGGAGCTCTTGTTGGCCGATGGTCTCGTGCGAATTGCTCGAATGGCGATAGGATCTACAAAACAACGCGCAAGCAGAACCGTCTAAGGTTTTTCGATTGCTACTTGGTGGCCATGGGGACTATACGTATTGCACTGCAGCATTACCGTCTTCGAACTAACGCAGGGGGGCAGGGCAAGGTGAAGCTGGCTGTCGGGAGTGCCGAATCCATGAATGCGCCGTTCGCGCCACGTGCCATGCTCAATGTTTCGCCGGAGCAAGGGGTTAGCCCCGTTGCGCCAGCTCTCGTGCGGCGGCGTTTGCAGTGTTATCTGGGCATCATGCTCGGCGACATGCTGGCGATCGCGATCGGTTTTGCGGTGATCGGCTGGGCGATTCATGGCCAGCTCGGGTTCGCGCGGGCGCTCGTTTATGGACAGCTGGTCCTTCCCATCTTCCTGACACTGGCCCTCTACAACGGGAGCTATTCGCTCACCACGTTGCGCAACGCCTGGTCGGGCGTGGCCCGAACGATGATGGCGATGACGCTTTCGGTGGCTGTCGCGGTCTTCGTGCAGTTCCTTATCCGTCCGTCCGGCGAATTGCCGCGTCTGGCCTTTATCCTCGGCTCGGTCACGGCGATGATCCTGATGGCCATTTCGCGTCGCCAGATGCGGGCCCTGGTCCGCTGGCGCTGCGGCACCCAGGTGCTCAACGAACTGGTCATCGACGATGGCGGTCCCAAGGTCGATTTCCCCGGGGCCATTCGCGTTTCGGCTACCGCGATGGGTTTGCGTCCCGATCTCAAGGACCCCGATGCGCTTGACCGCTTCGGTCTGGTGCTGCGCAATATCGACCGCGTGATCGTAAGCTGCCCGGTCGGCCGCCGCGCGGAATGGGCGATGATGCTCAAGGGCGCCAACGTCGATGGTGAAGTGCTGGACGATGTCGTTGTGCGTCTCGGCGCGCAGGGGGCCCGAGTCTCGGGCCAGCATGGCCTCCTCCTGGTTTCGGCAGGGCCGTTGGGGCTTCGCGAGCGGGCGATCAAGCGCATGTTCGACCTTGCCTTCGCGGGCAGCGCCATCCTTGCGCTCTCGCCGCTTCTGATCGTGATCGCGCTGGCCGTGAAGTTCTACGACGGGGGCTCGGTGCTCTTCGTCCAGCGGCGCATGGGGCGCGGCAACCGCTTCTTTAACATGTACAAGTTCCGTTCGATGACAGAGGCCTTGTGCGATGCCGATGGCAACCAGTCGGCCTCGAAGAACGACCAGCGCATCACCCGGTCGGCAAGTTCATCCGCAAGACCAGCATCGACGAGTTGCCCCAGCTCTTCAACGTGCTCCTTGGCGACATGAGCCTCGTCGGTCCGCGCCCGCACGCCACGGGATCGCTGGCGGGCGACAAGCTGTTCTGGGAGGTGGACCTGCGCTACTGGCAGCGGCACAGCCTCAAGCCGGGCCTGTCGGGCCTTGCGCAGGTGCGCGGCTATCGCGGCGCGACCGACAAGGAATCGGATCTGGTCAACCGCCTGCAGTCGGATCTGGAATACCTCGAAGGCTGGACGATCATGCGCGATGTGCAGATCATCTTCCTGACCTTGCGCGTCCTGGTCCACGACCGCGCGTTCTGAGCGCCAGCCAAGTCAGGCACGAAAAAGCCCGCCGGGTCATTGCGACCGGGTGGGCTTTTTCGTGCCTGTGTCGGCGAAGGTGCTGGCGAAGGTACCGGCTAGGATCAGTTCGACGATTTGGGTACGTTGAAGGTGCCCTTGACGCGCCCGCCCGAGGCCGAGGAGACGCCGGTCTTGAGATCGACCACGAAACGACCGCCGCGCAGCGTATCGGTGCTGCCGCGTTTGAGCGAGGCGTTGCCGACCATGGTGATGATGCGCTTGTTGAAGTCGTAGACGGCCACGTCGCCGGTGGCGACTTCGTCGCGCCGGGTCACACGTACACCGCCGGTTGCGGTGATGCGCTGGACCTCGAGGCGGTCGGCGTTGGTGAAATTGACCACGGTGCGCGCGGCCTTCAGCGTCAGGCCGGCCTGGCGGATGTCGACATTGCCGGTGAGCACGACGCGGTCCTCCCGGTCCTGCAGCTCGATCTTGTCGGCCGAGAAGTCGACAGGGGCGTCGGTGTTGTGGCCTTCGAGGGCCTGCGCCCCGATCCGCTGGGAGGCGACCAGGCCGCCTGTTGCCAGGATCGCGAGGGCAAGGGCCGAACGCAGCGCAAGGGAGGGCAGGCGAACGGACGTCATTGGGGTATCTCCAGCTTGCTGCCGGGGGTCATCCGCAGCTTGGCATTGCCTTCAAGGGTTACGGTGCGCGCATCGAGGTCGGCCTGCATGGTCTCGGCCTTGAAGGTGCCGCTGGGCACCCGACCTTCGACGCCGCCGGAGCCATGGGCGAGCTTGGATGCGATATCGACCGAGACGTTGTTCGCGGTCATGTGGTAGCCATCGCTCGCGGCGAAATCGACAGGTCCATCGACGTCGAGCAGGTCCTCGTCGTAGTTGTAGCGCCCGCGCGGGGCGACGATCTTGCCGGGCCCGTCGCTGAGTGCAAGCTGGGCGGCGAGGTCGAACATCTCGACGATGGGACTGGCCGCGCTTTCCTGAACGGCCGTGCCTGCCGTGACGGTGAAGGCGCGCCCCCGGTCGTCCTTGCCGCTGTAGGCGGCGTCGTCGACCGAGAGGCGGTTTTCGGTGACCTCGACCTTGTTGCGATCAAGCAGGAAGCTGACTTCGCCGCGCGGGCTGAGGGGCACGAGGATCATCACCGCAGCGACCACGCCGATTGCGGCCGGCAGGGCCTTTATCAGGAAACCCACCAGGCGGTCGTGCGAGCCGCCGGGCGCGGCAAGGTGCCGGCGGCGGTTGCGGATCTGTCTGGCTTCCTCAGACATGGGCGCGTGGTTCCTGCAGCGTCAGGCCGCTTGGTGGCTGAAAATGTCGTGGTCAGGCCACCCGGCGAGGTCGAGACGCGCGCGGGCGGGAAGGAAATCGAAGCAGGCCTGGGCCATCTCGGTGCGGCCCTCGCGGGCGAGGCGCTCGACCAGGATGGTGTGCATCGCGTGGAGGTGGCGCACGTCGGAGGCCGCGTATTCCTTCTGCGGGTCGGACAGGTCCGGTGCACCCCAGTCGCTCGACTGCTGCTGCTTGGACACTTCCTTGCCGAGAAGTTCGCGCACCAGGTCCTTGAGGCCGTGGCGGTCGGTGTAGGTGCGCACCAGCTTGCTCGCGATCTTGGTGCAGAACACAGGCGCAGCCATCACGCCCATGTAGTGCTCCATCGCGGCGAGGTCGAAGCGCGCGAAATGGTAGAGCTTGAGGCGCGCCGGATCGGCCAGCACCGCCTTCAGGTTGGGCGCGGCGTAGTCGCTGCCCGGCGCGAAGCGGACGAGATGCTCATCGCCTCCGCCATCGGAAATCTGGACCACGCACAGGCGGTCGCGGCGGGTGATGAGTCCCATCGTCTCGGTGTCGACGGCAACGGGCCCCGGCGCCAGGACGCCCTCGGGGAGATCTTCTTCGTGGAGATAGACAGCATGATGCGAAAGTGCTTAGGGATTGCCGGTCGGTTGCGCAATGGGCGCAAGCCCACCTTGTTGCCGGGCGCGGAGGAAATTTGCGATGAGCGGATCGGACAGCCACGCCGGTGCCGAAGGCGCCGAGGCGGTGCCGGAAAGCTGGCGCGCCGCGCTTGCCCCGGTTCTGGAAGCTCCCGAGGCGCGCCGTCTGGGCGCCTGGCTGCATGCCGAGGAGGCGGGCGGCAAGACCATCTATCCCCCGCGCGGCAGCCGCCTGCGCGCATTGGAACTTACCCCGCTCGATGCGGTCAAGGTCGTGATCCTGGGGCAGGACCCCTATCACGGGCCGGGACAGGCGCACGGGCTGGCCTTTTCGGTGCAGAAGGGCGTGCGCGTGCCCCCCTCGCTGGTCAACATCTACAAGGAACTGGCCCGCGACTGCGGTGTGACGGCGCCCGGGCACGGCAATCTGGAAGGCTGGGCTCGCCAGGGTGTGCTGCTCCTCAACAACGCCCTGACGGTCGAGGCGGGGCAGGCCGGTTCGCACCAGAAGCGGGGTTGGGAGGCGATCACCGATGCCGCCGTGGCCGCAGTTGCGGCGCGGCGCGAGCCGTGCGTGTTCCTGCTGTGGGGTTCGCATGCGCAGAAGAAGGCGCAGCGGGTGCCGGGGCTCATGCAAAGTCAGCACCTCATCCTGCAGGCGCCGCATCCCAGTCCGCTCTCGGCGCACCGCGGGTTCCTAGGATGCGGGCATTTCAGCCGTACCAACGCCTTTCTGGAAGAGAACGGGCGTGAGCCGATCGATTGGGGCTGCGTCTGATAGACGCAGCCGATCAGGCTGATCGCAAGCCCTGCGGCAACCACTTGCGGGCCTGACGCATTCTCTTTGGCGAACCCCCAATCGCCGAGAGGACCCATCCATGGCCGACAAGCCCACCCTGACCACCAGCGCCGGTGCCCCTGTTCCCTCCAACGAGAACTCGCTGACCGCAGGCACGCGCGGGCCGGTGCTGATGCAGGACTACCAGCTCCTGGAGAAGCTCGCCCACCAGAACCGCGAGCGCATCCCCGAGCGCACCGTCCACGCCAAGGGCTGGGGCCTGCAGGGCACTTTCACGGTGACCAAGGACATCACGAAGTACACCTGCGCGAAGATGTTTTCCGAGGTGGGAAAGCAGACCGAGGTGCTTTCGCGCTGGTCGACCGTCGCGGGTGAAGCGGGCGCGGCCGATGCCGAACGCGACGTGCGCGGCTTCTCCCTCAAGTTCTACACCGAGGACGGCAACTGGGACATGGTGGGCAACAACACGCCCGTCTTCTTCGTGCGCGATGCCTACAAGTTCCCCGACTTCATCCACACGCAGAAGCGCCATCCGCGCACCAACCTGCGCAGCCCCGAGGCCATGTTCGACTTCTGGGCCGCCCAGCCCGAGAGCGTGCACCAGGTGACGATCCTGATGTCGGACCGCGGCATCCCCAAGAACCCGATGCACATGAACGGGTATGGCAGCCACACCTTCTCGATGTGGAACGCGGCTGGCGAACGCTTCTGGGTGAAGTTCCACTTCAAGACCCAGCAGGGGCACAAGTTCTACACCAACGCCGAGGCCGAGAAGCTGATCGGAAAGACGCGCGAATCCTATCAGGAGGACCTCTACAACGCGGTCGAGAAGGGCGAGTACCCCAAGTGGACGCTCTACATCCAGGTCATGCCCGAGGAAGACGCGCTCAAGACGCCCTACAACCCCTTCGACCTCACCAAGGTCTGGCCCCACGGCGACTACCCGCTGATCGAGGTGGGCGTCCTGGAGATGAACCAGAACCCGGACAACTACTTCCAGATGGTCGAGAACGCGGCATTCAGCCCCTCGAACATCGTGCCGGGGATCTCGTTCTCGCCCGACAAGATGCTGCAGGCACGCGTGTTCTCCTATGCCGATGCGCACCGCTACCGCCTGGGCACACATTACGAGGCGCTGCCCGCCAACGCGGCCAAGGCCGCCAAGGTGAATCATTATCACAAGGACGGCGCGATGCGCTTCTTCACCAACGACTTCGGCAACCCGGACGCCTACTACGAGCCCAACCAGTACGATGGGCCGGTCGCCGATGCGGGCGCGCAGGAGCCGCCGCTGCGCATCGACGGGGACATGGATCGCTATGGCAACCCGCAGGAGATGGACGACTTCACGCAGCCCCGCGCGCTCTATGAGATGTTCACCGACGAGCAGAAGCAGCGCCTCTACACCAACTACGCGCAGGCCATGGGGCCGTGCTCGAAGGGCGTGAAGGAACGCTGGTTCGCGGTCCTGGAGAACGTCCACCCCGACTACGCGGCCGGCGTGCGCAAGGCCTGCGAGGAACTCGACAGCGACGTGAACGCAGTGCCGATCACGAGCGAGACCGCGACCGACGCCGAAGAGGTGAATACGGCGCCCGACACCGTGAAGGCGCACGCGGAGTAAGCGACGAAGTAGAATTCTTATTTCAAGGGGCCATCGCCCCTTGACCCCGGAATCGGCAACCTCACCTTTCTCAGCCAATCTGGCGTGCGCAAGGTGAGGTTGACCGTTCGGGGAGCCCGAGGGCGATGGCCCTCGGATTTCTCTTTCCTTCTGGCCGCTCAGGCCGCCGCGCTGGTCCGCCGCAAGGGCTCGCCCTGTCCCGCGATCTCGGGGCGGTCCTCGCGCATGCGGGTGCGGAAGCCCGCCATGAGTTCGCTGAGGCCGCGCGCTTCGCTTTCCAGGCTTCGGGTCGCGGCGGTCGTTTCCTCGACCATGGCCGCGTTCTGCTGGGTCATGCGGTCCATTTCGCCGACCGAGGTGTTGACCTGGTCGAGGTCGCTCGCCTGCTGGCGCGCCGAGGTGGCCATCTGCGCGATGAAGCTGCGCAGTTCGCTCACTTGCGCCAGGATGGCCTCGAGCCGGGTGCCGGTCTCGCCGACCAGTTCGACGCCGCCTTCCACTTGCGCGCTGCTCTTGGTGATGAGCTCCTTGATCTGGTGCGCCGCGTCGGCCGAACGCTGGGCGAGATCGCGCACCTCGTTGGCGACGACCGCGAAGCCCTTGCCCGCATCGCCCGCGCGCGCGGCCTCGACCCCTGCGTTGAGGGCCAGGAGATTGGTCTGGAAGGCAATACCATCAATGAGGTCGATGATGGTCGAAATCTCGCGCGCGGATGCCTCGATGGCGGACATCGCGGAGACGGCCGCGCGGACCACTTCGCCGCCTTCGCTGGCCTCGTCGTGGGCCGTGGTGATGGCCTCCTGCGCCTGAGCGGCGGTGCCTGCCGATTCGCGGATGCGGTCGGTCACTTGCGCCATGGCCGCGGCGGTTTCCTCCAGGCTCGCGGCCTGCTGCTGGTTGCGCTGGGCAAGGTCGTCCGAGCCCGCGCGAATCTCCGAGATCGCGTTCATCACGCTGGAGGCCCCGACGCGCACGGTGCCCATGGCCTTGCACAGTGCGGAGACGGCCTCGTTGAAGTTCGTGCGCAGCGCCTCGTAGCTTTCCGGGAAGGGCTCGGTGATGCGGTATTCGAGGTCCTTGCCCGCAAGCTTGTGGAGGCCGACCGAGACATTCTCGACCACGCGCCGCTGTTCCTCGTCCGCGCTGGCCTTCTCGATCCCGGCGCGGCGGAAGACGTCCATCGAGCGGGCCATCGTACCGAACTCGTCGCGCCGCTCGGTGCCTTCGATGACGATGTCGAAGTCGCCTGAGGCGAGGTGTCCGAAGCTGCGGCTGGCGTTCTCCAGAGGGGTGACGATCCTACGGTCGATCAGCCGGGCGGCATAGGGGATGGCGGCCGCCAGCAGCAGCGCTATGAGAGCGCTGGCCAGCAGGCAGGCGGCGGTGATCCAGGTGTCGGTGCGCATCTCGGCCGTGGTGAAGGCGCGCGAGAGGGCGACGAGCTTGAGCACTTCGTGGCGCTGGCAGTCGTAGATGGGGGAGAGTTCGCGCTCCTGGATCCAGTACATGGCATCCCGGTCGCGGCCCTTGGCGGCCTTGGCGAACTTGCCATCGACGATGCGCCAGAAATGGTCCGCGACCCGGATCACGCGGGCCAGCTGGTCGCGTACTTCGGGAGGCACCTCGTTTTCCTGCCAATAGGCCTGGCGTTCGCGGAATTCGCCTTCGAGGCGCTCCAGCTCGTCAAGGACGAGCGGGGCTTTCCCCGGGTTGGCGGTGGCCTGTGTGACCTGGAGGTAGGGTTCGACGACGAAGGCTGGCGGCGGCAGGATGTCAGCCAGCATCTCGTTCTGGAGGGCGTGCTTGCGCTCGATCGGACCGCCAAAGCGGATCATGTAGACGGCAAGGCCGGTCAGCAGCACGGCGAGCGCAACGAGCGTGGTGAGCCCGCGTCCGGCCTTCCGGGTCTGGTCCTTGATCACCGTCTCGCTCCATCCCTTCTGCGCATCCCGGCGCGCGTCCTTGCAGGCGGCCCGTGGCCGGGCTGCCGCGAAGAGGAGGTAACGGCGCACGGTGAAATGGGCGCCAAGGCGGACCTAGGCGACTTTGCGGGGGAGCCGGGCAGGAAGCGGCAAGATGCCAGGAGGTCGCACAGGGCGCGCGCAACGCTTTCGGGAGCCATGAAAAAAGGGGCGCCCTTGCGGACGCCCCTTCGTCTCTCGGTTACCGTGTGGCCCTGTCTCAGCGCGGCAGTTCGCTCGCGCCCATCAGGGCCTCGTCGACGGCGCGCGCGCACTGGCGGCCTTCGCGGATGGCCCAGACGACGAGGCTCTGGCCACGGCGCATGTCGCCGCAGGCCCAGATCTGCTCGTCCGAGGTCTGGTAGACCTGGGTGTCGGCCTTGACGTTGCCGCGCGCGTCGAGCTCGACGGCGGCCTGGTCGAGCATGCCGGCCTTCTTGGGGCCCACGAAGCCCATGGCGAGAAGGATGAGGTCGGCTTCGAGCGTGAACTCGCTGCCCTCGACCTCGACCATCTTGCCGTCCTTCCACTCGACGCGGACGCATTCGAGGCCCTTGACGTCGTTGTCGCCGACGACGCGCTTGGTAAGCACGGCCCATTCGCGGTCCGCACCTTCCTGGTGGCTGCTCGAAGTGCGCAGCTTCAGGGGCCAGAACGGCCAGGACATGCCCTTGTCCTCGTGGACCGGGGGCTTGGGCATGATCTCGAGCTGGGTGACCGACTTGGCGCCCTGGCGGTTGGAGGTGCCCACGCAGTCCGAACCGGTGTCGCCGCCGCCGATGACGATGACGTTCTTGCCGGTCGCGGTGAGCGAACCGCGCGGTGCGGCGCGCAGTTCATCGTCGCCCGCGTTGCGCTTGTTCTGCTGGGTGAGGAACTCCATCGCAAGGCGCACGCCGGGCAGTTCAGCGCCCGGGATCTGCAGCTTGCGCGCATCCTCGGCGCCGCCGGCAAAGACGATCGCGTCGTAGTTTTCCTTGAGCGAGCTCACCGAGACGTTCACGCCCACTTCGGTGGAGGTGCGGAAGGTCACGCCTTCAGCCTCCATCTGCGCGGCGCGGCGGTTGATGAGGTGCTTCTCCATCTTGAAGTCGGGGATGCCGTAGCGCATCAGCCCGCCCACACGGTCGTTCTTCTCGAACACGGTGACCGAGTGGCCCGCGCGCGCCAGCTGCTGCGCGCAGGCGAGGCCCGCCGGGCCCGAACCCACGACCGCGACCGACTTGCCGGTCTTCGCCTCGGGGATCTTCGGCGTGATCCAGCCTTCCGACCAGCCCTTGTCGACGATCGCGCATTCGATCGACTTGATCGTGACGGGCTCGTCGATGAGGTTCAGCGTGCAGGCCGCCTCGCACGGCGCGGGGCAGATGCGGCCGGTGAACTCGGGGAAGTTGTTGGTCGAGTGGAGGACCTGAAGCGCGTTGCGGAAGTCGTCCTCGTAGACCAGGTGGTTCCAGTCGGGGATGATGTTGTTCACCGGACAGCCGGTGTGGCAGTGCGGCACGCCGCAGTTCATGCAGCGCGAGGCCTGCCCCTTCAGCGTTTCCGCCGAAAGGGGGACCACGAACTCCTTGTAGTTCTTCAGACGCTCGTCGACAGGTCCGTACGTACGGTCCTGGCGGTCAAGCTCGAGAAAGCCGGTTTCCTTGCCCATGTCTTCTATATTCCTTCGAACTTATTCCGCCGCGACCGTGGCGGCTTCGAGACGCTCGGCTTCGAGCATCTTGAGCGCCTTGGCGTAGTCGCGCGGCATCACCTTGACGAACTTGCCCAGCGCATCCTCGAAGTTGTCGAGGAGTTCGCTGGCCCGGCTCGAGCCGGTGTGCAGCTTGTGGCGTTCCAGCAGGACGCGGATGCGCTCGGCGTCGTGACGCAGCATGTCGCCCATGCCCAGGTCGTTGACGCTGACCGTGCGCTGCTGCGGACGGCCGGTGCCCTCGTCCTCGTCCGGGGTCGCCGAGACGCTTTCGAGATCCACCATGGCGGTGTTGGCCAGGTCCTTGAAGCGGCCTTCCTCGTCGTAGACGTAGGCGATGCCGCCCGACATGCCGGCTGCAAAGTTGCGTCCGGTCTTGCCCAGAACCATCACCACGCCGCCGGTCATGTACTCGCAGCCGTGATCGCCGCAGCCTTCGACAACCGCGATCGCGCCCGAGTTGCGGACCGCGAAACGCTCGCCGCCCACGCCGTTGAAGAACGCCTCGCCCGATACCGCGCCGTAGAGCACGGTGTTGCCGACGATGATGTTCTCGGTGGGAACGCGCTTCACGTTGTCCGGCTGGCGCACGATCACGCGGCCACCCGACAGACCCTTGCCGACGTAGTCGTTGGCATCGCCGACGAGGTCGAGCGTCACGCCATGGGCGAGCCAGGCCGCGAAGCTCTGGCCGGCAACGCCGGTCAGCTGCACGTTGATGGTGTTGTCGGGCAGGCCCTCATGGCCGTAGCGACGCGCCACCTCGCCCGAGAGCATCGCGCCCACGGTGCGGTTGACGTTGATCACCGGCTTCTCGATGCGCACGGCCTCGCCGTTCTCCAGGGCCGGGGCCGCGGCGGCGATGAGCGCGTTGTCGAGCGCGTTCTCGAGGCCGTGGTCCTGGCGCTCCGACCAGTTCAGCGAGGGGCTGTCGCCCAGCGGTGCCTGGTAGAGGATGCGGGAGAGGTCGACGCCCTTGGCCTTCCAGTGGGTGATCGCCTTCTTCATGTCGAGCTTGTCGACGCGGCCGACCATCTCGGCGATGGTGCGGAAGCCCAGCTGGGCCATGATCGCGCGCAGTTCCTCGGCGACGAAGAAGAAGTAGTTGATCACGTGCTCGGGCTGGCCGGTGAAGCGGGCGCGCAGAACGGGGTTCTGCGTGGCAACGCCGACCGGGCAGGTGTTGAGGTGGCACTTGCGCATCATGATGCACCCGGCCGCGATCAGCGGCGCAGTGGCAAAGCCGAACTCGTCGGCGCCCAGGAGCGCGGCGACCGCGACGTCACGGCCCGTACGCAGGCCGCCGTCCGCCTGGACAGCGACGCGGCTGCGCAGGTTGTTGAGGATCAGCGTCTGCTGGGTTTCGGCCAGGCCGATTTCCCACGGGCTGCCCGCGTGGGTCAGCGAGGTCAGCGGCGAAGCGCCGGTACCGCCCTCGTAGCCCGAGACGGTGATGTGGTCCGCACGTGCCTTCGAGACACCGGCGGCAACCGTGCCCACGCCCACTTCGGAGACGAGCTTGACCGAAACGCGGCTCGTCGGGTTCACGTTCTTGAGATCGTGAATGAGCTGCGCAAGGTCCTCGATCGAGTAGATGTCGTGGTGCGGCGGCGGCGAGATAAGGCCCACACCCGGGGTCGAGTGACGGGTCTTGCCGATCACCTTGTCGACCTTGTGGCCGGGCAGCTGGCCGCCTTCGCCGGGCTTTGCGCCCTGCGCCATCTTGATCTGGATGTCGTCGGCGTTGACGAGGTACTCGGTGGTGACGCCGAAGCGGCCCGAGGCAACCTGCTTGATCGACGAACGCATCGTGTCGCCGTTTTCCAGCGGCTTGAAGCGCTTGGGATCCTCGCCGCCTTCACCGGTGTTCGACTTGCCGCCGATACGGTTCATGGCGAGCGCCAGCGTGGTGTGCGCCTCCCACGAGATCGAGCCGTAGCTCATCGCGCCGGTGGCGAAGCGCTTGACGATCTCGCTGGCCGGTTCGACTTCCTCGATGGGAATGGCCGTCTCGGCCAGCTTGAAGTCGAGCAGGCCGCGGATGGTCAGCATGCGGGCCGACTGGTCGTTGATGCTCTCGGCGAACTCCTTGTACTTGGCGGGCACGTTGCCGCGCACCGCGTGCTGGAGGTTGCCGATGTTGTCGCTGGTCCAGGCGTGGTCTTCACCGCGTACGCGCGAGCCGTAGATGCCGCCCACGTCGAGCATGCCCGCGTAGATCGGGTTGTCGCCATAGGCCTCGGCGTGGCGACGCACGGTCTCTTCGGCGATTTCGGCCAGGCCCGCGCCTTCGATGGTCGTCGCGGTGCCTGCGAAGTAGGTCTCGATGAACTCGCTCGAGAGGCCCACCGCGTCGAAGATCTGCGCGCCGCAGTACGACTGGTAGGTCGAGATACCCATCTTGGACATCACCTTGCGGATGCCCTTGCCCACGGCGTAGACGTAGTTCTTGGCCGCATCGTCGGCCGAGATCGGCAGCTTCTTGCGGACCCGCATTTCCTCGATCGTCTCGAAAGCGAGGTAGGGGTTGATCGCTTCGGCGCCATAGCCAGCCAGCGCGCAGAAATGCTGGACTTCGCGGGCTTCACCGGTCTCGATGACAAGGCCGGTCTGCATGCGCAGGCCCTGGCGCACGAGGTGGTGGTGCACCGCTGCGGTCGCCAGCAGCGCAGGCATCGGAATGCGGTCCGGGCCCTGCGCACGGTCGGACAGGATCAGGATGTTCTTGTCCGCGAGCACGGCTTCGGTTGCTGCCCAGCACATTTCCTTGATCGCCATCTCAAGGCCCGCGGCGCCGCTCTCGGCGTCCCAGGTCATGTCGATGGTCTCGGTGCGGAAGGCGCCGTCAAGGGCGGCTTCCACCGAGCGGATCTTGGCCAGACCCTTGTCGGTCAGGATCGGCTGGCTGACTTCGAGACGCTTGTGCGTTCCGGCATCGTGGCCGAGCAGGTTCGGGCGCGGACCGATCATCGAGACGAGGCTCATGACCAGTTCCTCGCGGATCGGGTCGATCGGCGGGTTGGTGACCTGCGCGAAGTTCTGCTTGAAATAGTCGTAGAGCAGGCGGGCCTTGTTCGACAGGACCGGGATCGGCGTGTCGGTGCCCATCGAGCCGATCGGATCATCGCCGTTCATGGCCATCGGCTCGAGGAAGCGCTGGGTGTCTTCCTGGGTGTAGCCGAAGGCCTGCTGGCGGTCGAGCAGCGTGCCGGTGGGGGCAGGGATCTCGGCCAGTTCGGGCTCGATCACGTCGAGGTCGGCGAGCTTGTACTGCGCCTTGTCGAGCCACTTCTCGTAGGGTTCCTCCTCCGAGAGCTTGGACTTGATTTCCTCGTCCTCGATGATGCGACCTTCTTCGAAGTCGATCAGCAGCATGCGGCCGGGCTGGAGGCGCCACTTGCGCACGATGCGCTCCTCGGCGATCGGCAGGACGCCGCTTTCCGAGGCCATGACGCACAGGTCATCGTCGGTGACGAGGAAGCGCGCGGGGCGCAGGCCGTTGCGGTCGAGGGTGGCGCCGATCTGGCGACCATCGGTGAAGGCCACGGCGGCCGGACCGTCCCAGGGCTCCATCAGCGCGGCGTGGTATTCGTAGAAGGCGCGGCGCTTGGCGTCCATCAGCGGGTTGCCGGCCCAGGCTTCCGGGATGAGGATCATCATCGCGTGGACCAGCGAGTAGCCGCCCGCGAGCAGCAGTTCGAAGGCGTTGTCGAGGCACGCGGTGTCCGACTGGCCGTGCGGGATGATCGGCCACATCTTGTCGAGGTCCGCGCCCAGGAGGTCGCTTTCCATGGTGCGGCGGCGCGCGTTCATCCAGTTCACGTTGCCGCGCACGGTGTTGATTTCACCGTTGTGCGCCATGAAGCGGTAGGGGTGCGCAAGGCGCCAGCTCGGGAAGGTGTTGGTCGAGAAGCGCTGGTGCACGAGGCCGAGCGCCGAGACGAAGTCCGGATTGCGCAGGTCGTCGTAGAACGAGCCGACCTGGGTTGCCAGGAGCAGGCCCTTGTAGACGATCGTGCGGCTCGAGAAGCTGGGCATGTAGAGCTCGGTCAGGCCGGGCAGGTCGTTCTTCTCGGCCAGCTTGTGCAGCGGGTTCTGCGTCTGCTTGCGGATCACCAGCAGCTTGCGCTCGAACGCGTCCTGGTCGGGGCAGTCGCCGTCGCGTGCGATCACGCACTGGCGCACCACCGGCATCGATTCCAGAACCGCCTTGCCCAGGCCGTCGAGCGTGACCGGCACGTCGCGCCAGCCCACGAGGCGCTGGCCTTCCTTGGCAATGAACTTCTCGAAGGTCGAGACCACGAAGTCGCGCGAAGCCTCGTCGCGGGGCAGGAAGCACATCGCCACGGCGTAGTCGCCCGGCTGGGGCAGCTCATGGCCATTGTCCTTGGCCCACGTGCGGAAAAGCTGATCGGGAATCTGCGTGAGAATGCCCGCACCATCGCCCAGCAGCGGGTCCGCACCCACGGCGCCGCGGTGGTCGATGTTTTTCAGAATCTCCAGAGCCTGGGTAATAATGGCGTGCGATTTCTCACCCTTGATATGGGCTACGAAGCCCACACCGCAGGAGTCATGTTCATTTCGCGCATCATAAAGGCCCTGGGGCTTAGGAAATCCCATCGATAATACCCATCCTGTCATTTTGTCAGGGGTCGCAAAACCCGCTTCGCCCGCGCAGCGCGCACGAATCGAGCGCCGCTCTTGAGCGACATAGTGACCCCACGGTCCCCATGCAGATTGAGGGGCGGTTTTGCAACCGACTTCGGGCCTCGACGGATGAAAAATTCCAATTGACGCCGATTTTAGGCCATTTTGTTATCAAGAATCAGCGTTTGAGAACTGTCGCAATGGTTTGGTGAAACAAGTGTCCGTGGAGCGGAACCCGCTTCGGGGAACAGAAGGCAGGCGATTGCCTCCGCTGCCTCTCCAGCGATCAAGTGTCGCGATCAGGCGGCGCCGCTCATCCGCTGGAGCGTGGCGAGGGCCGCGCGCAGGGCCTTCTCGGTCTCTTCTGAGTCTTCGCGCGCGGGGGCATCGAAGGGGCGGGACTGCGCGAGGGAGGCATCGGCCTGCATTTGACGCGGGAAGGCCAAGGGTTCGGACCCTCCGGCTGGGGCCGCATCGAAGGGACGCGGAGCCTCGCTCGATGCGCGGGCGGTCTGGCTGCGCGCCTCTTCGCCTGGGAAGATCACGACCGGTTCGATCTCGTCATGGTCGTCGGGTTCCTCGACGCGCACGAAGGACGGCGCAGCTTCGCTCGGGCGCGACAGGCCCAGCAGCGAGGAGTAGCCCTGTTCGAGCACGCTTTCTTCTTCGGCGTCGTTTTCCTCGGGCTCCTCGGGGGCAAGGCCGGCGGGCGCGGCGAACGGGGCCGGGGACGGCGCGGACGGCGGTGCAGGCGCGCGGATGTGGCGGGCCGGGATGTAGTCAGGCAGCGCCTCGTCGTCCTCGTCCTCGAAGGCATCGAAGTCGATCCCGCGCATGGCGGCGGGCAGGCCCGGCTTTGCGGCGGACGCCTCTTCGGGAGTCGTCTGTGCCGCCTCGTGCGTGGCAGGCTCGCGGGTGGCCTCGGAGTTCGGTGCGGCGAAGGGGCCGCGGGCCAGTGCGACCGGGGCCGGTTCGGGCGCTTCGACCTGCGGGCGTGTTGCCTCCTCTGCGGCCGATGGCGTCGGTAGTGGCGGTGCCTCTGTGGCGGCTTCCGGCGAATAGGGCTCCGGGATGGCGGGGCCGCTCGTGGACGGCGCCGGGGTCGGTTCGTCCGATGTCTCCGGGGCCGGGTCCAGCGCCTCGGTCTCGCGGCGGCGCGTCATCGCCAGGGCGAGGCGCTCGAGCAGTTCGATCGGCGAGAGTTCATCGAGTTCGCGCGCGGCGATGCGCTCGGCGCCGCTGCGCGGGCCTGCGCCTGCGGTGAATTCGGCCATGGCGGCTGCGGCGAAGGGCAGCACATCGGGCGCTTGGGCCGGAGTGGTCTGGGCGCTGCGCAGTTCGTCCGTTGCGACGGACTCGGATACGGTCGGAATCTCGTCCCAGGTCTCTGCGCCTTCGTCGATTTCCTCATCCTTGTGCGGGAGCAGCGAGAAGCCAGGGGCCGCGGTCCTTGCGGCGATCGCCTGCGAATAGGCATCGAACAGGCGCTGGCCGGGGGCGGCCGGTACGTCGGCCTCGGGCGCAGAGGCGGACGGGGTGCCTGTCCGGAAGACCTGCGCCTCGGGCGGGATGGGGCGCGACGGGGACACGCTGGACTCCAGGGCAACAGGCGCATCCGGGGCGACAGCGGTCGCGGCCGCGGTCGCGGCCGGGGCTTCGGCTTCGCGGGGTGCGGGCATCACGTCCGGCTCGGCGGCGGGGGCCTGTGCATTGTCGAGATAGGCCTCGAGATCAAACTCGCGCATGTCGAGGATGCCTTCGGCGATTTCGCCACGTCCGGTTTCTTCAAGGGGCGCTGCGGCAGATGCAGGCGCAATGATCGTCTCGAACTGCGCGGGGGCCTTGGGAGCCTCGGGCGCGCTATTTTCCAGGGCCTCGGCGGTCTCTGCACTCGCTTCCTGGGCGCTCGCGGTTTCCAGTTCCATGTTGGCCAGTGCCCGACGACGGCCCGCAGGCGCGCGCGTGCTGACCGGGGCTTCGTCCCGAGCCATTTCGGTGCGATCCCCGTGGGCGCGGGCATGGGCGCGGGCAGACGGGCGCGGGCGCACGATGCGCAGGGCCAGGAATCCGCCAAGAAGGGCGCCGAGCCCGGTCATGGCAAGGGCAAGCGCGATGCGGAAGGTGGCCCCCAGCGGCGGCGCGGCCATGGGTACGAGCGTGTCGAGGCCGGTGGCGAGAATCGCCTGTTCAACCACGGCGGGCCGCAGCGCGATGCTGCACAGCCCGGCCAGCGCGCCGCACCACAGCGCGATGATGGCGGGGAAGATCGGATGCTGGCTGATCGGCGGCTTTCCGCCCTTGGTCTTGCGCATCTTATCGGCCACGTCGCACACCCCCAGGAGTGATTATCGGGCCGGGAATCGCGGAACCGATCGCGTTCTAGTGCCCATGTTGCGCCACCACTGGTGACAGCATTTGGTAAACGTCTTGATAACGCCTGGCATTGGCGGACCAGTCGTGCGCGCGGCGCACATGGGCAATGCCCGCAGTGCGAAGGCGTTCCCAACTATCGCGCGCGCCGAGCAGTTCGGCAAGCGCGCGCGCCAGATCCTGTGGATCATCGGGCGCGAAGAGCACGCCGGTCTCGCCATGGGTGACCAGTTCGCGATGTCCGCCCACGTCACTGGCCGCGACGATCTTGCCCTGGGCCATCGCTTCCAGGGGCTTGAGCGGGGTGACGAGGTCGGTGAGACGGCTGCGCTTGCGGGGGTAGGCCATGACATCGCACAGCGCGTAGTAGCGTTCGACCTCGGCGTGGGGAACGCGCCCCACGAAGCGGATTGCGTGCGCGGCCGGAGACTCTTTGGCCTGCGCGCCAAGCGCCTCGGCGCGCGGGCCCCCGCCGACCAGCAGGAGGCGTGCGTCGGGCTCTCGGGCGAGCAGGGCGGGCATGGCCGCGATGAGGTCGTCGAGCCCCTCGTAATCGTAGAAGCTGCCGATGAAACCGATGACCGGACAGGGGCGCCGTCCGCGCGCTGGAAGCCAAGCGTCCGGGCAAGCGCCTCGTTGCGCGGCGCAGGCGTCCCGAAGAGATCGAGATCCACGCCGTTGGGCATGACCGTGATCTTGTCGGCGGGCACGCCGCGCCCGGCAAGATCGGCGCGCAGGCCCTCGCAGATCGTCACCACTGCATCGGCGCGGGCAACAACGTGGTTTTCAAGGCCGCGGGTCAGCCGGTACTTGAGCGAGCCTTCGCGACCCGTGCCGTTGCCCACCGCGGCGTCTTCCCAGAAGGCCCGGATCTCGTAGACGAGGGGGAGCGCGTGGCGCCGGGCGGCCCGCAGCGCCGCGGCGCCGCACAGCGCGGGCGAATGGGCGTGGAGGATGTCCGGGCGCCAGGCCGCGATCGCGGCCTCGATCCCGGTGTGGAAGCGGGCGATTTCGCGCGCCTCGCGCCAGACCGGCGGGCCCTTGGCGGTCCCGGGGGTGCGGTGGAAGAGCAGGCCATCGGCCTCTTCAGGCGCCGTGTCACCTGGGGTGTCTCCGGCCTTGTGGCGCAGCCCCGTGACGCCGCGCACCTCGTAGCCCATCGCCTGCTGTGCCTTCAGGATCGCACGGGTGCGGAAGGTGTAGCCGCTTTGCAGGGGCAGCGAATGGTCCAGCACGTGCAGGATGCGGGGCGGGCGTGTGCTCATGGCGCTCGTTTGCTACAGGACAACGCTTAACGCGGCGTCAACCCGGGCGCCTTAGCAGGTTTTGCGATGGTCGACATCTTTGCCCTTGCCCTCTCCCACGGCCTGATCGCGCTGGCCGTGTGGCGCCTGTTGCAGCGGCCCGATCTCGACCGCGAGGGCGAGCCCCCAGCGCCGCGTC
This sequence comes from Novosphingobium sp. MBES04, assembly GCF_000813185.1. Taxonomy (NCBI): domain Bacteria; kingdom Pseudomonadati; phylum Pseudomonadota; class Alphaproteobacteria; order Sphingomonadales; family Sphingomonadaceae; genus Novosphingobium; species Novosphingobium sp. MBES04. The sequence continues at coordinate 1,916,262 of NZ_DF850488.1, forward strand.
GTGCCCCGGGTGGGCAGGGGATGCGCGTTCCCGGCGCCGCTACCGAGCCGCAGTCCGAAGAGGATGCGCGTGCGCCGCGCCCGGGAGCGCCTGGTGCTTAACCTCGCCTTCACCGGCTTCTTTGTCGCGCTTCTGCTGGCCGGGCTGCGCCGCCCGTTCCTGTGGGTGCTGTGCTATCTCTACATCGACATCGTTGCACCCCAGATCATTTCCTGGGGGTTCCTTTCGGTCATCCCCACTTCGCTGATTGCCTTCGTTGCGGCCTTTGGCGGCTGGCTGGCGCTCGACGGGAAGGAGGGGACGCGTTTCACTTGGCGTCAGGGAGTGATGCTGGCGCTGCTAGCCTACTGCGCGATGACCACGCTGCGCGCGGACTATCCGCTGCCCGCGCTCGAGAAATGGAGCTGGGTGTGGAAGGCGCTGGTCTTTGCGATCTTCCTCCCGCTCACCCTGCGCACGCGCCTGCGCATCGAGGCCGCCGCACTGGTGATGGTGCTGGCGGCCAGCGCGCTCATCATCGATGGGGGGATCAAGACCGCGCTGGGCGGTGGCGGCTATGGCACTTTGCGCATCTTCGTGGAGAACAACACGGGCCTCTATGAAGGCTCGATCCTCTCGTGCGTGGCCATCGCGGTCATCCCGATCATCCTGTGGCTGGCGCGACATTCGACGATCTTCCCCTCCGACTGGAGGGTCTGGACTTTCGCGGTGGCGCTCATCTTCGCGTGCTGCCTGATCCCTGTGGGCACGCAGGCGCGCACCGGCCTCGTCTGCCTTGCGGCCCTATGCATCCTCTACCTGCGCACCGCGCGCCACCGGGTCCTGATCCTGGCGGGCATGACGCTGGTCGCCTTTGCCGCGATTCCCTTCCTGCCCCAATCGTTCGTCGCGCGCATGAACACCATCGAGAACCACGAGGCCGACCAGTCGGCGGGTACGCGGCTGGGGGTCTGGAAGTGGACCTGGGACTACGCGCGGGAGAATCCGCTGGGCGGTGGTTTCGAGGCCTACCTCGCGAGCCGGGTCGAGTACGACACGGTCGTGCATGACACGAGTGGAGACGTGACGACCGTGCGTCGCGAGCATGTCGTCGAGACAGGCCGCGCCTACCACTCCAGCTACTTCGAGATGCTGGGCGAACAGGGCTATCCCGGCCTGTTCCTGTGGCTGCTGCTCCAGGCTTCGGGGCTGTGGCAGATGGAGGCGCTGCGCCGCCGCTACCGCAAGCGGAGCGCGCCGGAGGAGGCCTGGGTGGCCCCGCTTGCCAATGCGCTCCAGCTCTCGCAGGTGTCCTACCTCGTCGGTTCTCTGTTCGTGGGCATCGCTTTCCAGCCCTTCATCCTGATGGTGATCGGCCTGCAGTGCGGCCTGTGGAGCTATCTTGGGCGGGTCGGTACGCCACAGGTGAAGGCCGACCGCGCGAAGCCCCGTGCTCGCGTGGAAAGGAAAATGAAGGTGCGCCCCTTAACCTGAAGGGCACTTCGCCGTTTTGGTTACCGTGGGGATGTGCGGTGGCACGACTAAGAATCTTTCCATAGTCTGCACTTCGCGTCCGCATTTACGGCAAATTAACCTTTAACCTTCATCCCACCTATGGTTAATTCTCGGCAAGGTCCGTTGCGAAGCGGTTACCGCAGTCTACACCGGGAGCCGATAGGGTCGGCACATAAGGGCAACAAGGGGATCACCCAATGCGAGTTCTGTTGATCGAGGACGAACCCACCACTGCGCGTGCGATCGAGCTGATGCTCACGGCCGAGGGGTTCAATATCTACTCGACCGACCTGGGCGAGGAAGGCCTCGATCTGGGCAAGCTGTACGATTACGACATCATACTGCTCGACCTCAATCTGCCCGACATGCACGGGTACGACGTGCTCAAGAAGCTGCGCGTGGCCAAGGTGCAGACCCCGGTCCTCATCCTGTCGGGCATCTCGGAAATGGATTCCAAGGTCCGCTCGTTCGGCTTCGGCGCTGACGACTACGTCACCAAGCCGTTCCACCGCGAAGAACTTATCGCGCGTATTCATGCAGTTGTGCGCCGTTCCAAGGGGCATTCGCAGTCGGTCATCCGCACCGGCAAGCTGGTCGTCAACCTCGATGCCAAGACCGTGGAAGTCGATGGCGCGCGGGTGCATCTGACCGGCAAGGAATACGCCATGCTGGAGCTGCTCAGCCTGCGCAAGGGCACCACGCTGACCAAGGAAATGTTCCTGAACCACCTCTATGGCGGCATGGACGAGCCCGAGCTGAAGATCATCGACGTCTTCATCTGCAAGCTGCGCAAGAAGCTCAGCCACGCCTGCGGCGGGGCCAACTACATCGAGACCGTCTGGGGCCGTGGCTATGTCCTGCGCGATCCGGACGAGATGCAGGAAGTCGCCTGAGCGCACCCGCATCCTGATCTGACCGAATCGAAACGGCCGGCGTTCCTAGAGGGAATTGCCGGCCGTTTCGATTCGCGCTTTTCGCGATTCGGGTGGGATCAGAGCAGCGCGGCGAGGAGCGAGAGCAGGGCCGCCGTCATCACCGCGTTGAGCGCCATGCCAAGACTTGCAAAGGCACCTGCGGTCTCGCTGACCTGGAACGCGCGTGCGGCTCCGAACCCGTGCGCGGAAACGCCAAGGGCAAAGCCGCGCGGGCGATAGTCGTCGAACTTCATTGCGTTGAGGAGCGGGGTGGCTGCCATCGCCCCCACGATCCCGGCGAACAGGACGATGCAGGCGGCCAGCGCGGGCACGCCGCCCAGCTGCTGGGCGATGGCCATCGCCACCGGCGTCGTCGTCGCGCGTGGGGCAATCGAGGCGAGAATGTCGGCAGGCGCCCCGAAGAGGGAGAGAATCCCGACCGCGCTGACGATCGAGGTCACCGCACCGGCCGCGAGCGACAGGACAATCGGCACGGCAAGGCGCTTGATGCGCTCACGCTGCGCCCAGATCGGGACGGCGAGACCGACCACGGCCGGGCCGAGCAGGAAGCTGAGGAGAAAGGTGTCGGCCTGGTAGTCGGCATAGGGCGTCCCCGTGGCCCAGAGCAGCGCGATCAGCACCGGCGTGGTCCAGAGCACCGGGTGGCACAGCGGATGACGCCCCGAGCGCTGGGAAAGGCGCTCAAAGATCTCGAAGACGCCCAGCGTCGCCGCCAACCATAGGAGCGGGGTAGCGAGAAGACCCGTCAGCGCACTCATGCCCCGCGCTCCGCAGGCTGCACGGGGCGCTTGCCGACTTCGTCCGGGGTGAAGCGGCGAAGCGCCCAACGGAACACCAGCGCGGTGACGACGATGGTCAGCACGGTCGAGACCCCGGTCGCGAGCGCGAGCCCCAGCCCATAGCGGGCAAGCGCAGGACCTTCCTGCATGAGGCCGACCGCGGCGGGCACGAACATGATCGAGAGATGCGCGGTCAGCCAGCCACTGACCGCGCCCAGCGTCGGCCGCTCGCGCCGCACCAGCGCCAGCCATCCCAGCAGCAGCACCATGCCGATGACCGAACCGGGAAGCGCAAGCCCGGTGATCCGGTGCAGCGCCTCGCCAACGAGCTGGCAGGCAAGAAGGAGGAAGATGGCGGAGAGCATGGGGAAAGGTCCGGTTCTGGGAGAGGCGGGCGGCGCGGGCTGATCCGGGAGGTATGGCCGGGCCGGGGCGTGCGTGCAATTCGTCCTTTGCGTGGATTCAAGGCACGAAGCCATGTGCGGACAAGGATGGAAAGGTGATTCCGAGGGCCATCGCCCTCGGGCTCCCCAAACTGGCGACCTCAGGGTTATCGCGCCACGTGGCCTGAGAATGGTGAGGTCGCCCATTTTGGGGTCAAGGGGTAATAACCCTTTGAATCAGTACTTCCTTCTTCTTCTCTTCTATCATCCGCCCTGCACTGGGAAAGCGAGGCCCTGCTGCCCCGCCGACCACGTGCAATATTGACCCGCACGCGCTTGCCTGCCAGTGCCGCGGCCCATGACTGCGCACAAACCCGGCGATCCCACGACTCTCAACCGCCTCTACGGCCGCTCCAAGGGCAAGCCCCTGCGTGCGGGCCAGCAGGGCCTTGTCGACAACCTCCTGCCCAAGATTTCGATGCCCGAGGACGGGCCGATCACGGCCGAGGGGCTGTTTGGCGATGATCGCCCGCTCCACTTCGAGATCGGCTTTGGCGGCGGCGAGCACATGGCCGCGCGTGCCGACATGCTGCCCGGCCACGGTTTCATCGGCGCCGAGCCCTTCATCAACGGCGTCGCGCAGGCGCTGATGCACGTTGCGGGCGACAATGGCGCGCATCCGCCCTTGGGCAACGTGCGCATCCACCATGGCGATGCGCTGGAAGTCCTCGCACGTATTCCCGACGGTTCGCTCTCGTTCCTCTACCTGCTGCATCCCGATCCCTGGCCCAAGGCCCGCCACGCCAAGCGGCGCATGATGAACGATGGTCCGGTGGACATGTTCGCGGCCAAGCTGAAGCCCGGCGGCGAGTTCCGCTTCGGCACCGACCACGCCATCTACCTGCGCCATGCGCTGATGGTGATGCAGCGCCACACTGACCAGTTCGAATGGCTCTGCGACAAGCCCCTCGACTTCCAGAAGCGCCCGGGCGGCTGGCCCGAGACCCGCTACGAGGCCAAGGCCCGCGCGGTCTACAAGCACGAGGTCTGGTACTTCCGCTACCGCCGCAAGGGCTGAGCGGAAAAGCAGAAAGATGGTTCCGAGGGCCATCGCCCTCGGGCTCCCCAAACTGTCGACCTCGCGGATCTCGCGCCACGTGGCCTGAGAATGGTGAGGTTGCCCATTTGGGGGTCAAGGGGTGATGACCCCTTGAAAAATGTCTTCCTGCTTATGCTTGTACCGCTTCAGAGGTACTGCTGCACCTTGTTCAGCAGGTCGCGGCGGCGGCGGCGCTGGCGGATCTGGTCGGTGGCGATGCTGAGCGGCTGGACGCGCGGGCCCTTGGGCACGTTGCGTTCGAAGTGGAAGCTGCGCGTCGCGCCCACGGGCAGGTCCTCCAGCGCGTAGAGCGCGACCACGGTGAGGTCGAACTGGTCGACCTCCTCTTCCTGCACGTCGGTTTCCTCGTTGGCGTCGAGCAGGGTGCGCACGATGTCATCGAAGTGGCCGATGTTCATGAACTGGCCGGTCGCAAGGCTGCCCTGGCCCATGATCGAGCGCGGGTCTTCGCCCAGATCGCCTGGCAGTTCGCGCAGGTCGGTCAGCGCCAGTTCGATCTGGCGCCCGCGCACATGGACTGTCGCGATGAGACTGGAGACGTAGAGCGGCTGGCTGCTCATGTTGGTGACGAGGCAGCGGCTGCGCATGCCCCGGCCCGCCGCGCGGGTGATGAGGATCGTCGAGCGCTTGGTGCCCCGGAACTGGACCAGGAGCAGCTGCAGGTAGATCACCCAGACGATCAGCATGGCAAAGCTGAGAGCGACGCTGACGACCTGCGTGTTCCCTGTAAACCACTGCCACACGGGGGCACCTCCTTCGATCCGCAGCTCCAATACACGTCCGCGTCCCCATGGCGCGGCGTGAGCCAGCCTTTAGGATGGACCCGGGGCGGGTCAATTGAAATTCGCGCCGATCAGGCCGCGTTCGGGCGCCGGACGGCACTTCGCAGGCCAGGCGTTGCAAAAAGGCCCCGGCAGGAGGGTCCTGCCGGGGCCTTCTGGTAGACGTTGCCGGGAACAGGGCCGTCCGGGATGGCGGCCCTGAGCGGCGGTGTTGCTGTGACCTCAGCCAGCGATGCCGGCGGCCGCGAGCACGGCGCTCGTCAGCACGTCGGGCGCGATCGCGGTCATCGGTACGATCTGGACCGGCTTTTCCATGCCCAGCAGGATCGGACCGATCGAGGTCGTGCCGCCGATCTCGCGCAGCAGCTTGGCCGAGATGTTGGCCGACTGCAGGCCCGGCATGATCAGGACGTTCGCCGGAGCCGAGAGGCGGCAGAACGGGTAGAGCGCCATGATCTTGGGGTTGAGAGCGGCATCGGGGGCCATCTCGCCTTCGTACTCGAAGGGCACGTCGTCACGTTCGTCGAGGATGTGCACGGCATCGCGGGTGCGCTCGACCCACTGGCCTTCCGGGTTGCCGAAGGTCGAGTAGGAGAGGAACGCAACGCGCGGCTCGTGGCCCATGCGCTTGGCGACCGAAGCGGCTTCGGTGGCGATGATCGCCAGTTCCTCGGCGCTCGGACGCTCGTTGATGGTGGTGTCGGCGAGGAACACGGTGCGGTTCTTGCCGACCAGCATGTGCATGCCGAAGGGCAGCTTGTCCGGGGCCGGATCGAGCACGCGGCGCACGTTCTTCATCGACTGCGCGAAGGGACGCGTCATGCCGGTGATCATCGCATCGCCCACGCCCATCTTGAGCAGGCCCGAGGCGAAGGTGTTGCGGTCGGTGTTGACCATGCGCTGCACGTCGCGTTCCAGGTAACCACGGCGCTTGAGGCGCGCGTAGATCATCTCGACCATCGGGGCGACGTGGTCGGACACCATCGAGTTCTCGATGTGGAAGCTCTCCGGGTTGGGCACGCCCAGCTCACCCATGAGGTCGAGGATGTTCTGGGTGCGGCCGACCAGGACCGGTTCGCCGTAGCCGAAATCGCGGTACTGGATCGCGGCGCGCAGCACCACTTCGTTGTCCGCTTCGGCGAAGATCACGCGCTTGGGGTTCGCGCGGACCTGCGCGTAGACCGAGCTCAGCACCGAGGTGGTCGGGTTGAGGCGGCCCTTGAGCTGCAGGCGGTAGGCGTCGAAGTCTTCGATCGGACGCTGCGCGACGCCCGAATCCATCGCCGCCTTGGCGACGGCGGCGGGCACCACTTCCATCAGGCGCGGATCGAAGGGCGCGGGGATGATGTAGTCACGGCCGAACTGCTGCACCGCACCGCCGTAGGCCGCCGCGACGTCCTCGTGGACCTGTTCGCGCGCCAGTTCGGCGATGGCGGTTGCCGCCGCGATCTTCATCTCTTCGTTGATCGCGGTTGCCGACACGTCGAGCGCGCCGCGGAAGATGAAGGGGAAGCCCAGCACGTTGTTGACCTGGTTCGGGAAGTCCGAACGGCCCGTGGCGATGATCGCGTCCGGACGCACGGCCTTGGCCTCGTCGGGATTGATCTCGGGAACGGGGTTGGCCATCGCGAAGATGATCGGCTCGTCGGCCATCTTCTTGACGTATTCGGGCGGCAGCGCGCCAGCGGCCGAGAGGCCGAGGAACACGTCGGCGCCGACCAGCGCCTCTTCCAGCGTGCGCGCCTCGGTGTTGGCCGCGTGCGCGCTCTTCCACTGGTCCATCTGCTCGGTGCGACCCTGGTAGATCGTGCCCGAACGGTCGCAGATGATGACGTTGTCGTGGCGCACGCCCATCGACTTGATGAGCGAGGTGCAGGCCAGCGCCGCCGCGCCCGCGCCGTTCACCACGACCTTGATCTCGTCGATCTTGCGGCCGGTGATGAGGCAGGCGTTGATGAGGCCGGCCGCGGTGATGATCGCGGTGCCGTGCTGGTCGTCGTGCATGACCGGGATGTTCATGCGGTCGCGCAGGGTCTGCTCGATCACGAAGCACTCGGGCGCCTTGATGTCTTCAAGGTTGATGCCGCCAAAGCTCGGCTCCATCATCGCGATGGCTTCGATGAGGGCCTCGGGGTCCTCGCTGTTCAGCTCGATGTCGATCGAGTCGACGTCGGCGAAGCGCTTGAACAGGACCGCCTTGCCTTCCATCACCGGCTTGGACGCGAGCGCGCCCAGGTTGCCCATGCCCAGGATGGCCGAGCCGTTGGAGATGACCGCGACCAGGTTGCCCTTGGCGGTGTAATCGTAAGCCTTCTGCGGATCGTCGGCGATGGCTGGACAGGCACGGCGACGCCGGGCGAGTAGGCGAGCGACAGGTCGCGCTGCGTTGCCATCGGCTTGGAGGCGATGATCTCGATCTTACCCGGACGGATTGTCTGGTGGTAGAACAGAGCCTCGCGCTCGGTAAACTGGACCTTGCTTTTCTCGGACAATGAATTTCTCCCGGATGAGCGAGGGCCGATAACGAAAGATTCCGGGACGCGATAGGGGAAAGGCAAGGGGCTTGCGCTTCACAAGCCCCGGGGAGCGGGGCTAACGCAGCGCCATGAGTTCCGCCGCAACACCCATGATGGCCCAGTATCTCGCGCTTCGCGAGGAGGCTGGCGAATGCTTGCTGTTCTACCGTATGGGGGACTTCTTCGAGCTTTTCTTCGAAGATGCAAAAATCGCAAGCCAAGTTCTCGATATCGCACTCACCACGCGCGGTGAGCACAACGGAACCCCGATCCCGATGTGCGGCGTGCCGGTCCATTCGGCCGAAAGCTACCTTGCCCGGCTGATCAAGGCGGGCTGCCGCGTGGCCATAGCCGAGCAGACCGAGACGCCCGCCGAAGCGAAGAAGCGCGGAGGCTCCAAGGCCCTTGTCGCGCGCGATATCGTGCGCTTCGTGACGGCAGGGACGCTGACCGAGGAAGCTCTCCTGGAACCGCGCCGGGCGAACGTTTTGGCCGCGGCCTGCGAGGTGCGCGGCGCGATCGGTCTTGCCGCCTGCGACATCTCGACCGGGCAGATGGTGCTTGAGGAATGTGCACCTGATCGCTTTCTTGCAAGCCTTGCACGTCTGGGCGCGCGCGAGCTTGTCGTGCAGGACGGCTGGGAGCTGGCACCCGAGGACGCTATCGGGCGTTCGGGCCATGAATTCTCCTCGGAGGGCGGCGAGGAGCGCCTGAAGGGCATCCACGGCGTCTCCACGCTCGATGGCTTTGGAGCCTTCACCCGCCCGATGCTGGCCGCCGCCGGTGGTCTCATTGCCTATCTCGACCATGTCGGGCGCGGCGCGCTGCCGCTGCTGCTGCCGCCCGAGGCGCGTTCGGGCGAGGCGACGCTGGCAATGGACGAGGCCACGCGCGCGAGCCTGGAAATCCTCGAATCCGCGCAAGGTTCGCGCAAGGGCAGCCTGATCGACGCGGTCGACCGCTGCGTGACCGGCGCGGGCGCACGCCAGCTGGCCGAGGACCTTTCCGCGCCGCTGACCGACCGCGCCGCGATTTCGGCACGTCTCGAACTGGTCGGCTGGCTGCATGAGGACCCGATGCTGCGCGAGGACCTGCGCGCGGCGCTGCGCGCGCTGCCGGACGTGGGCCGTGCGCTGGGCCGCGTGGTCGCCGGGCGCGGATCGCCGCGTGATCTTGGCCAGCTGCGCGATGGTTTGGCCGGAGCGCATTCCATCGGCGGGCGCCTCGCGGGCCGCGCGGACCTGCCGGTGCTGCTCGACAGCCTGCTCCCCGCGCTGGGCGGCCATGTCGCGGGCTGGGGCGCGATGGTGGAGCATTTCACCCGCGCGCTCGTTTCCGCGCCGCCGACCGAACGCGGGCAGGGCGGCTTCATCGCCGAAGGCTACGACGCCAGCCTCGATGAACTGCGCGTCACCTCGGGCAACGCGCGCAAGGCGATTGCCGCGCTCGAGGCGAAGTACCGCGAGGATACCGGCGTTGCCGCGCTCAAGATCAAGCACAACAACGTGCTGGGCTATTTCATCGAAGTGCCCTCGCGCCACGCCGACACGCTGATGCAGGCCGAGAGCGGCTTTACGCACCGCCAGACGATGGCGGGCGCGATGCGCTTCAACGCGCTGGCGCTGCACGAAGAGGCGAGCCGCATCACCGAGGCGGGCGCCCATGCGCTCGCGGCCGAAGAGGCGCATTTCGAGGCGCTGGTCGAGGAGGCCGTCGCCGCACGCCAGGTGATCGCGGCCACCGCGGCCGCGCTCGCCCGCATCGATGTTGCCGCCGGGCAGGCAGAGCGCGCCGCAGAAGGGGGCTGGGCGCGACCCGAAGTGGTCGAGGGGCTCTCGCTGGAAATCGAGGGCGGCCGCCATCCGGTGGTGGAAGCGGCCCTCAAGGCGCAGAACGAGCGTTTCGTCGCCAACGACTGCCGTCTCGCCAGCCACGACCGGCTCTGGCTGATCGGCGGGCCCAACATGGGTGGTAAGTCGACGTTCCTGCGCCAGAACGCGCTCATCGTCCTGCTCGCGCAGGCGGGCGGATTCGTGCCGGCGGACGCCGCGCGGATCGGTCTGGTGGACCGCCTGTTCAGCCGCGTGGGGGCCTCGGACAACCTGGCGCGCGGGCGTCGACTTTCATGGTCGAGATGGTCGAGACCGCCGCGATCCTCTCGCAGGCGACCGAGCGCAGCTTCGTGATTCTGGATGAGGTCGGGCGCGGTACATCCACTTACGATGGCCTCGCGCTGGCCTGGGCGGTCGCCGAGGCGGTCCACGAGACCAACCGCTGCCGCTGCCTTTTCGCGACGCACTACCACGAGATGGCGCGCCTTGCCGAAACCTGTGAGGCGCTGTCGCTCCACCATGTGCGGGCGCGCGAATGGAAGGGGGAACTGGTGCTCCTCCACGAACTGGCCGAAGGCGCGGCGGACCGCAGCTATGGCCTCGCCGTCGCGCGCCTTGCGGGTGTCCCCCCCAAGGTCATCAGCCGGGCCAAGTCAGTGCTCGAAAAGCTCGAGAAGGGCCGCGCGGAAACGGGTGGTCTAGCCGCTGGCCTTGGCGAGCTCCCGCTGTTCGCCGCCGCCGAAGAGGCGCGCGAAGAGGCCTGCGACAGCTTGCGCGAAAAGCTGCGCGACATGGATGTTGACGCGCTTGCCCCGCGCGACGCGCTGGAAATTCTCTATGATCTCAAGCGCGAGGCGGGAACCGAGGATTAACCGGGAAGGCCCACAAGGGGGCCATGATGTTCCTCGGTCCGCGCCTCACCCGCGTCTTCCGTAGCCGCTGGCACGCTCTGTTCTGGGCGGCCAGCGTGCTGCTGACTGCCTATTGCACTGTCCCGGCGTCCGAAGACGGGGGGCGCGACAAGCCGGAAGCTGTCGCCAAAACGCATGGCAAGCATAAGAACCCTTGGGCGAAGGAAACGCCCACCTCTCCCGATTGATTTTCGTGTTTCTGGCGTGAGGCTTTAGCCTCAACTGCCGTCGGATGCCAGATCGGGTTCGGGGGCGCTTTCGCGGCCGTAGCGGTCTTCCAGGTCATCCATCGCTTCCTCGCCCGCGTAGGCGGACATGTCGATGGTGCCGCTCGTGTCCATCTGGCGCATGTGATCGACCAGATCCTGCGCGTTCGCGCCGTCGAGGCTGGCGGAGAGCTTCTCGCTCTGTTCGAGCCCCAGCACCGAGGTCGAGTGGTTCAGGGCCTGCTCGGCCACTTCCTGGGCCTGCATGGGCGCATCGGCCTGCTCGGCGTTGACCGTCTCGGGGGCGAAGTCGTCGTTACGTTGGGCCATCGGATATCTCCTTTGACATCTGTAACGGAGCGAATGCGAGTCGCGTTCCCCTTGCGGGGCAAGGAAGAAGGGAAAAGGAAAATTCCGAGGGCCATCGCCCTCGGGCTCCCCGAACTGGAGGCCTCACCGCCCGCGCGCCAGGGTGGCCAAGAAAGGTGAGGTTGCCCGTTCTGGGGTCAAGGGGCGATGGCCCCTTGATTCCTCTTGTTCTTTCAACGCGTGGGAACGGGCTCCTCGCCCGAATAGTCGTAGAACCCCTTCCCGCTCTTGCGGCCGTACCAGCCTGCCTCGACGTACTTCTGGAGCAGGGTGGCCGGGCGGTACTTGGGATCGCCGGTGCTCTCGAAGAGGACCTTCATGATCTCGAGCAGGGTGTCGAGGCCGATGAAGTCGGCCAGCCTGAGCGGACCCATCGGGTGGTTGGCGCCCAGCTTCATGGCCGCGTCGATGTCCGCGACATTGGCAACGCCCGCGCCCAGCACGCAGATTGCCTCGTTGAGCATCGGGCACAGCACGCGGTTGACCACGAAGCCGGCCTCGTCGCCCGCGAGCACCACGGTCTTGCCCAACTTCTCGCCAAAGGCCTTCATCTTCGCGACGGTGTCCGCGCTGGTGGCAAGGCCCGGGATCACCTCGATCAGGCCCATGACCGGCACCGGATTGAAGAAGTGCAGGCCGCAGAAGCGGGCCGGGTCGATCGTGCCTGCCCCCATGCGGGTGATCGGGATCGAGCTGGTGTTGGAGGCCATGAGCGCGCCGTCTTTGAGTACCTTGCCTGCCGCCTCGAAGATCTTGGCCTTGATGTCCTCGCGCTCGGTCGCGGCCTCGATGATGAGGTCGCATTCGGCCATCGCTGCGTAATCGCCGGTGGGCGTAATGCGCGCGAGGAGCGCATCGGCATCGCCTTGGGTGATCTTTTCCTTGGCGATCAGGCGACCAAGGCCCTTCTCGATCTTGGCCTTGCCCTTTTCGGCGGCCTCGAGGCTGACGTCGGTCAGGACCACGTCCATGCCCTTGCCCGCCACGGTCTGGGCAATGCCCGTGCCCATGATCCCTGCACCGATGATACCGACTGTCTGCACGCTGTGTGCTCCCTCTCGAACGTCTGGCCACAGGGACGCGCAGGTCCGGGGCCTTGTGGAAATTATCTCTGTGCGTCTTACCGATTCTGTCCGGGCACCCACAATACGTCGCGCGCGCCGTTCTCGTTCAGCGCACGGGCGAGTACGAAGAGGTAGTCGGACAGGCGGTTGAGATAGGCGAGCGCGGCCGGGTTGACCGGCTCGTCCCCCGCCAGCGCGGTGGCGCAGCGCTCGGCGCTGCGGCAGCTCGCGCGCGCAATGTGGACGCGGGCCGCCGCTTCGCTGCCGCCGGGCAGGATGAAGCTGGTCAGCGGCTGGAGATCGGCGTTGACGGCGTCGATGGCGCCTTCCAGCCAGTCGACCTGGGCGGTGACCATGCGCAGGGTCATCTCGCCCGGGGTGAAGTCCTCGCCGGGGGTCGCAAGGTCCGCGCCAAGGTCGAACAGGTCGTTCTGGATGCGCACGAGGTTGGCCCTATGCGGGGCCTCGGCCGCGAGCGCGCAGACAGCGAGGCCGATCGCGCTGTTGACCTCATCGACGCTGCCGATGGCCTCCATGCGGCGCGCGTGCTTGGGCAGGCGCGATCCGTCGACAAGGCCGGTGGTGCCGTCATCGCCGGTGCGGGTGTAGATCTTGTTGAGCTTGACCATGGTTCTCTTTCGCCGGGGGCGCTGTTCCTAATGCGCGGCCAAGGCGCGTGCACCACCCAAAGGAAGGGCAACTGCCTGTCGGATCGCTTCCTGGAAAAAAGGTGGCGGGGCTTAACGCGTGAAGGCCAGAAGCAGCGCGCAGACCAGGACCGCGGCGGCCTGGTACTTGATGCGGTTGAACATCATGCGGTTCTGCATCTGCTGGTTCTTGGAGGGGCCGGTTTCGTTGGGATCGCGGTTGAGGTCCTCCTTCGTGCTGTTCAGAAACGCGATGATTCCGCGCACGAGGCTGATCACGACTGCGATCATCAGGGCGACAATGACGATGACGAGTAGAGTGCTCATGGCCTCAGGCTACGCCTTCGCCCAGCGAAAGGCCAGCGGGGAAGGCATGGGCGCGCAGGGCTGCCGCGAGCGCGGGGCCGTCCTCCCCGGCACGGCGCCGGTCGGCGAGCGAGGGCGAGCCACGCCGCTTGGCCAGCTTGCGCCCGTCCGGCTCGACCAGCAGGGCGTGATGGTGCCAGGTGGGCACGGGCAGGTCGAGCAGGGCCTGGAGCAGGCGGTGGATGTGGGTGGCGCCGAACAGGTCCATGCCCCGGGTTACGAGGGTGACACTGTCTGCGGCATCATCGAGCGTGGCGGCGAGGTGGTAGCTGCCGGGAAGATCCTTTCGCAGCAGCACGACATCGCCGTAGGGCGACGGATCGGTCCGCTGCACACCGGCCCGTTCGTCCTCCCAGGTGAGGGGCCCGGCGCGTGAGATCGCCGCCTCCATGTCGATGCGCCAGGCCGCGCCTTCGGGATCGAGGGCGCGGTGCTTGCAGGTGCCGGGGTAGACCGGCCCATCGGGGCCCATTCGGGTTGCATTTGCGGCTATTTCGGCGCGGGTGCAGCGGCAGGGATAGAGGAGGCCCATCGCCTTCAGGCGCTCGCCCGCGGCCACGTGCGCGGCGACGTTGCGCGACTGGATGCGCACCGGTCCGTCCCAGGTGAGACCCAGCCAGGCAAGGTCCTCCAGCGCCTCCTCGGCGAGTTCCTGGCGGCTGCGCGCACCGTCGATGTCCTCGATGCGCACGAGGAATTCTCCGCCGCGTTCGTGGGCCAGATCGTGCGCAACGATGGCGGCATAGGCATGGCCCAGGTGAAGCGAGCCGTTGGGGCTGGGCGCAAAGCGTGTACGGGTCATGAAAAAGGCTCGTGAAGTGAAGATGTTGTTCTGAACAGCGCGGGGGTATTCGTCGCATTTCGGCAGGGCTGTACCATTGGGGACTTGACGCCGAGTCGCGCAAGTGCTGCAAAAGACTTCATGTGCTGCCATGAACTTGTCATCACGGCCTGCGACAGGAGGCCATGCTCAGATCGGAGCTGATAGAGCGCGCGGCCCGTTTCCGCAGCGCGGAGGATGATCCCTCCCGAAGTCTTTCGGACTGCCCTGCGCTCGTTCTCAATGCGGATTACACGCCGCTCTCCTATTACCCGCTCAGTGTCTGGCCCTGGCAGACCGCGATCAAGGCGGTGGTGCTGGAGAAGGTGGACGTGGTCTCGTGCTACGACCGGGCGGTGCGCAGCCCCAGCTGGACGATGCAGATCCCCTCGGTGATCGCGCTCCACGACTACGTCAAACCCTCCGAGTTTCCCGCTTTCACGCGCTTCAACCTGTTCCTGCGCGACAAGTTCACGTGCCAGTACTGCGGATCGCCGCACAACCTGACCTTCGACCACGTGGTCCCGCGGAGGCTGGGGGGGCAAGACGAGCTGGGAGAACATCCTCACCGCCTGTTCGCCCTGCAACCTCAAGAAGGGCGGGCGCACGCCCAAGCAGGCGAACATGCCGCCGATGGTCGCGCCCATCAAGCCGACCAGCTGGCAACTGCAGGACCGCGGAAAGGCCTTTCCGCCCAACTACCTGCACGAGACCTGGCGCGACTGGCTGTATTGGGACATCGAACTGGAGCCTTAGGCACTGGGTCCTAGTGGACTGTGGGTGCGTCGGGCGCGGCATCGCCTTCGCCTCTCTCTTCTCCTGCCACCGCCGTCGTCACCGCGACGTCCATCGTCACGTTGCCCAGCGTGCGCATGATGTCGGGCAGCATCTCCACGGCGACAAGGATGCCAAGCGGCCAGAGCGGCGCGCCCATCGCGGCGGCAATCGGCCCGGTGGAGGCGATGAAGCTGACCGTGCCGGGGAGCGAAACCGTGCCGAATGTGGTGACGAATGCGACGAGGACACCCGCCGCGATGGCGTTTGCCGAAAACTCGTAGCCGGCCAGCTGCGCGGCGTAGACGGCGACGCCCACGTTCATCGCCGGGCCGGTTGCGCGAAACAGCGTGACAGCAAGGGGAAGGGCAAATTCGGCCGCCGTCGCCGGAACCCGCAGCGCCCGAGCGGCGGCCAGCATCGCAGGCAGGCTGGCGAGCGAGGACTGCGTCGAGACGGCCACCACCTGCGCAGGCAGGACCGCGCGGGCAAAGGCGCCGAGATGCCGTCGCCCGACCAGCACCGCGAGTGGGTAGGCGGTGAGCAGGAACACCGCGCCCAGCGCTGCGACGAGAAGGATGTAATGGCCCAGCGTCCCGATGGCCGCCGCGCCGGTGCGCGCGGCGAGCGACAGGCCAAGGGCGAAGACCCCGAGCGGCGCGAGCTTGAGCACCCATCCGATGACGACGATCATCGCGCCCGCCAGCCCCTCGAAAAGGAGGGCCAGCTGGCGGCGTGGTTCCTCGGCGAGGCGGGTGGAGGCCAGCGCAAAGAGGGCAATGAAGACGATCACCGGCAGCATCGCGTCCTCGGCGGCTGCGCCCAGCACGTTGGAGGGGACGAGCGAGCCGAGAAAATCGCCAAGGCCGGGGAGCTCGGCTTCGGGCGCCTCGCCGTGGCCTGCAAGATCGAGCGCGGGGGCGGGAAACAGACGCAGGAGAAGCGGCATCAGGAGGCCGCCGAGGCAGGCGCTGGCCGCCAGCACGCCCACGATGAGGCCGAGCGTGCGGCGGGCCATGGTGCCCGCCTGCGCGGCCGCGGCGGTCTCGACGATGCCGGTGAACAGGAGCCCTGCGACCAGCGGCAGGATCGTCATCTTGAGCGCGCGCAGCCACAGGTCGCCCAGCGGCTCAGCCAGAATCAGGATATCGCGCAGCGGTGCCGCCCCCTTGAACAGGGCACCCGCAGCCAGCCCGGCCAGAAGGCCGCCCAGCGTGAGGAGACCCGGAACGCGGATCTCGGGCATGCGGCTGGCGCTGGAAGGCTCGGTCATCAAGGTCCCTGATCGTGTCTGGAGGGGGTGGGAAAAGGCGCATCCGGGTGAAAGGACGGGCGAGGGGGGTGACATTACCAGCCCGGCGCGGCATGGCAATTTGCAAGACGCACGGCAGGTGACGGACAGGCATGAGCAAGCAATTCTTCGGAACCGACGGCATTCGCGGCCGCACCAACCAGGGCGCGATGACCGCCGCGATGGCCGCCAAGGTCGGCCAGGCAGCGGGCAAGCTGTTCCAGCGCGGCACCCACCGCCACCGCGTGGTGATCGGCAAGGACACGCGCCTGTCGGGCTACATGCTCGAGAACGCGATGACCGCCGGCTTCACCAGCGTGGGGATGGACGTGATCCTGCTGGGCCCGATGCCCACGCCCGCGGTCGCGCTGCTCACCCGCGAATTGCGCGCCGATGTCGGCGTGATGATCTCGGCCAGCCACAACCCTTACGAGGACAACGGCATCAAGCTGTTCGGCCCCGATGGCTTCAAGCTCTCCGACGCGGACGAACTGGCGATCGAGAAGATGCTGGGCGAGGAGCTGGAGCTTGCCGAGGCCGAAGACATCGGCCGGGCGCGGCGTATCGATGACGCGCGCGGGCGCTACATCCACGCCGTGAAGGCCTCGCTGCCCAATACGGTGCGGCTGGATGGCCTCAAGATCGCGGTCGACTGCGCCAATGGCGCGGCCTACCAAGTCGCCCCATCCGCGTTCTGGGAACTGGGCGCCGAAGTGGTGACGGTGGGCGTGACGCCCAACGGCAAGAACATCAACAAGGCCTGCGGCTCGACCCATCCCGACCTCTTGCAGGAGACGGTCGTCTCGGGCGGCTGCGACATCGGCATTGCGCTCGATGGCGATGCCGACCGGCTGATCGTCGTCGACGAGAACGGCAAGGTCGTGGACGGGGACCAGATCATGGCGCTGCTCGGCACGCAGATGGCCGCGCGCGGCAAGCTGCGCGGCGGGGGCGTGGTCGCCACGGTCATGTCAAACTTGGGCCTGGAGCGCTACCTCCAGGGCCTTGAGCTGACGCTGGAGCGCACCAAGGTGGGCGACCGGCACGTGCTCGAACGCATTAAGTCCGGCGGTTTCAACGTGGGCGGTGAACAGTCGGGCCACATGATCCTGCTCGACCATGCGACGACCGGCGATGGCACCGTGGCGGCCCTCCAGGTGCTCGCTGCGTTGGTCCAGTCGGGCAAGAAGGCGAGCGAGGTGCTCCACCTCTTTGATCCGGTCCCTCAGCTCTTGCGCAACGTGCGCTTTGCAGGCGGCAAGCCGCTGGAGGATGCGCGGGTGCAGGCCGTCATCGCCGAGGCCGAGAACACGCTGCGCGGCGAGGGCCGCCTTGTCATCCGTCCCTCGGGCACCGAACCGGTGATCCGGGTCATGGCCGAGGGCGACGATGCCGCCAAGGTCGAGGCGGTGGTTGCCGCGATCTGCACCGCCATTGAAGAGGTAGCCGGCTGATGGCCCTGGAAATGCGTCCCGATTGCGCGCGCTGCGGCGCCAATCTTCCCGCCGAAGCGCCCGGCGCCTTCATCTGCTCGTTCGAGTGCACCTACTGCGCGGAATGCGCCGAGGATCTCGATGACCTGTGCCCCGAATGCGGGGGAGAGCTGACCGACCGCCCGACCCGCGCCAAGAAGCACCACGACGCCGCGCCCCCGTCCAAGGTGCGCCGCTACAAGGCCAAGTGACAAGTCTCAGGCCATGACCACACCTCCTCGTATTCTTTCCATCGCCGGCTCGGATTCCTCAGGGGGAGCGGGCATCCAGGCCGACATCAAGACGATCACGATGCTGGGCGGCTACGCCATGACCGCGATCACCGCGATCACGGCGCAGAACACCTGCGGAGTGACCGACGTCGTCGCGCTCTCGCCCGAGATGGTGGGCGCGCAGATCGATGCCTGCGTCAGCGACATCGGGGTCGATGCGGTGAAGATCGGCATGCTGGGTTCGGCCGAGATCGCGCACGTGGTGGCTGCGCGGCTGGAGGAACTGGGCGTGCCTGTCGTGTTCGATCCGGTCATGGTCGCGACATCGGGATCGGTGCTGGCCGATGCGGCAACGATCGCGGCCTTCTCCCGTCTCATGGCCTGCGCCGCGCTGACGACGCCCAACGTGCCCGAACTCGAAGCCCTGGGCGGCGATGCGGCCCTGGAAGCGCTAGGCGTGGCCTACCTTGCCAAGGGCGGCGATGCCGAAGGCGACGTGGTCGAGGACCGATTGATGGTGCCGGGCGAGGACCCGGTCATCTGGCGCGCACCGCGCATTGTCACCCGCCACACCCACGGCACCGGCTGCACACTCTCGAGCGCGATTGCGACGGGCCTGGGACAGGGCCTGTCGCTGCCCGAGGCGGTCGAAGGCGCGCGCGAATTCGTGCGCCGAGCCCTCAGCGCGGCCCCGGGGCTGGGCGCCGGGCATGGCCCGATGGGGCACCAGGCGGTCCGATAGGATTCTTTCAAGAGCCCATCGCCCCTTGACCCCGGAATGGGTGACCTCTCGTTTCCGGCCAAGGTCGCGCTCTCAAGGTGAAGTCGACAAGTTTGGGGAGCCCGAGGGCGATGGCCCTCGGATACGTCCTTTACTTGCCCTGCCTTACCCGCAGTCGAGATCGTAGAAGGCACGGATCGCCTTCCACCCGTCCTCGGCGGTCTCGCACCAGGTGAACAGGTCGAGGTCCTTCCTCGCAATCACGCCTTCCTCAGCCAAGGCCTCGAAGTTGATGACCTTTTCCCAGAACTCGCGTCCGTAGAGGAGCACCGGGATCGGCTTCATCTTGCCGGTCTGGATGAGGGTGATCATCTCCAGCATCTCATCGAGCGTACCAAAGCCGCCCGGGAACACGGCGACGGCGCGGGCGCGCAGCAGGAAGTGCATCTTGCGCAGCGCGAAGTAGTGGAACTGGAAGGAGAGGCGCGGCGTGACGTAGGGGTTGGGCGCCTGCTCGTGCGGGAGGACGATGTTGAGGCCCAGCGATTCCGCGCCGACCTCGTGCGCGCCGCGGTTGGCCGCTTCCATGATCGAGGGGCCGCCGCCCGAGCACACGACGAACTGGCGCATGCCCTTTTCCACCAGCCCGCACTGGCTGGCGATGCGCGCGAGTTTGCGCGCTTCCTCGTAGTACTTGGCCTTGGCGACGAGTCGCTCGGCAACCTTCCTGTCCTCGTCGCTGGAGGCCTTTGCGAGCACGTCGTCGCACTTTTCGGGCGAGGGAATGCGGGCCGAGCCGTACATGACGAGGGTGGAGCCGATGTTGGCTTCTTCCAGCAGCATCTCGGGCTTGAGCAGTTCAAGCTGGAAGCGGACCGGGCGCAGTTCGTCGCGCAGCAGGAAATCGGTGTCCTGGAAGGCCAGCTGGTAGGCCGGGTGCTGCGTCTGCAGGGTGCCGGTCTGTTCGCCGGCGAAGGTGGCTTCCTGTTCCGCCTTGTAGAAGCGGCGGTCGGTGAGTTTCTTTTCTTCTTCTGTCATTTGCCTATCCATGGACCGGGAAGGCCGGTCCGTCGAGAGATTTGCCGAGACGCCGCCGCGGGGCGTGGCTAGGGTGCCACACCATGCAGTCCAGACGCCAATGCCTGAAAACCGTCGCGACCCTGGCCGGGGGGCTTGCCCTTTCGGGCCTCCCATCTGCCGTCGCCGATCGCGCGCATGCGAAGGACAACGCGGGCAGGGGCGAAAGGCTCCGCGCCCCGCGCCTGCGGCCCGGCGACGGGCTGGGGCTGGTCGCGCCGGCGGGCTTCATCGGCGACCGGTTCGGGATCGAGGAAATCGCCGAGGCGGTGCGCGCGATGGGGCTGGAGCCGACCCTCGCGCCCAACCTGACCGCGCGGGCGGGCTATCTTGCGGGTGAGGACGCGGCGCGCGCGGCCGCCTTCATGGAAACCTGGCAGGACCCCCGCGTAAAGGGCGTCATGGCCGTGCGCGGCGGCTGGGGCACCGCGCGCATTCTGCCCCGGCTGGACTTTGCCGCGCTGCGCCGTCACCCCAAGCTCTTCACCGGTTTCAGCGACAACACCGCGCTCCACGCCGCGCTGGCCGCCCATGGCTGCGCGCCCAGCCTGCATGGCCCCAACGCCTCGGCCAGCTGGCCGCTCGTGGCCTGGGAGAGCTGGCGCGCCTTGGCCTTCGAGGGCGCAACGCCCACGCTCTCGGTCGCAGGCTACACAGGTCCCAGCCTGGGCGGAGGCCGCCGCGGCCCGCGCGTCTTTGCGGGCGGGCAGGCGCAGGGACGCCTTCTGGGCGGCAATCTCAGCGTGCTTTCGGCGCTGGTCGGTACGCCCTATTTTCCCGACATGCGCGGCGCCGTCCTGTTCCTGGAGGACACCAACGAGTCCGAGTACCGGATCGACCGCATGTTGACCCAGCTTGCCCTGGCCGGTGTTCTCAAAGGCCTGGCGGGCGTCGTCTTCGGCCAGTGCACCAATTGCCGCAACCCGGGGCCTGGCTATTCCAACTTCACGATCTACGAAGTGCTCGACCAGCATTTCGGCGGGCTTGGCATTCCGGCTTTCCAGGGTCTCTCGATCGGTCACATTGCCGCGCAGGCGAGCGTGCCGGTGGGGTGCCAGGTGCGCCTCGATGCCGATGCGGGCACGCTCCAGGTCCTCGAACCGGTCGTGATCTGAGCGCGCGGCCCGTCGTGGGCGGGTCAGTCCCGCTCTCCGGGCAGCGCGTAGCGCCGCACGAGATCTCCGTAGACATAGAGGTCGAGCGGTTCTGCGAACTCCAGCCCGGCGCAATGGGCGTTGGACCAGGCGACGAACGCGAGGGCCGGGCGCTGGCCGGGCAGGGCGAGGCGCACCGCTTCGTCGGGTTCGAGCCCCTCCACGCCCTCGATCCGGGCGCCATAGGGGGTCAGATCCTTGAGCATGACCGTGCTGCTGGAAATGGTGCGGCGAAAGCGCGCCAGCATCTCTACGTGCTCGCGCGGCGCCCGCCGCCCGAAGGGTGAGCTGGGGGCGCCAGGCGGCGCCTCGACCAGGCTCTCGCTTCTAGCCCGCGATGCCGCGGGGAACAGGGCACGGACCATCCGATCTCCTTCCGGCCATTCGGTTAGCCAGCCAATCAAGCGGCCTGGAGAGGCAATCTAGGTCGGATAGGGTTAGCGGATCGCAAGCGGCAGCCTACGGACATGTGCGTGGCTTGCGGATACGAAAAAGGGGCGGCCTCGTGGGGAGGCCGCCCCTTCTCGGGGCCCGGTCGGTCCGGCGGGAGGATGCGCCGCGGTCAGGGTTTCGGGCAACCGCGGCGGGGAACCGGACGACGGGCGCCGTCCTGTCCGACGGTCCACAAGGGACCGGACCGCCGGACGAGACGCAGGTTGCCTTAGAAGTCTACCTTCGCGCCGATGCGGAAGTAGCGGCCCATGAAGAGCGAGCCCTCCATGCGGCGTTGAAGTTGTAGATGCCGTAGGCAGCGTTCGGGTCGTACTTGGGCTTGCCGTCGAGGATGTTCATGACATCCGCGTAGAGCGTGAACTTGCCGTCGGCGATCTTCGTCTCGGCGTGGCCGTCGAGGTTGAAGGTGCTGGGGCCATGGCACTGCACGGCACGGCCGCTGTCCGGGTAGGTCACGAGCTGACCGGCCGCCGCGCTGGCTTCGCAGTCCTTGTAGGTGCCGCCGGCATCCGACGCGGTGCTCGAATAGCCGCTGGTGTAGTACGCGGTGAGCGTCACGCTGGTGGTGTCGGCGAAGTCCAGCGTGTTCTGCCACGAAGCGCGGAAGCGCGGGGCGCCCGAGCACGAGGTCCAGTTGCAGCCACCCAGCGAACCGTCGAAGCGGTTGATCGTGCCGTCGATGTCCTGCTGCAGACGGATCAGGTACGAGGCCGTGGCGTTGGTGCGCCAGGTGATCGTGTCGGTGAGCCCGAAGTAGGCCGAGCCCGAGACGTCGATACCCTTGCCGAGCATCGAGTTCGCGTTCTGGAACGAGCTGCCGACTTCGCCGATCAGCGGAAGTGCACCCAGGTTCTCCGGATCGGGCGCACCCTGCGTCACGGTGATGCCGGGCATGTTCACCTGGCCGTTGTTGCCGTAGTACGCGGCGTAGAGCTCATCGGTGGGGTTCACCGAGGTGATCAGGTTCTTGATCTTGGTGCGCCAGTAGTCGACCGTCAGCGTGATGTTGCGGGTCGCTGGATCACCGCGCCGAAGGTGTACGAGGTCGACTTCTCGGACTTCAGGTCCGGGTTGCCGGCCGAAGTGATGCCCACGCTGTAGCCGCCCTCGTAGTAGCCGGGGTTGCTGGCGTGTGCGTCACAGAACGACTGGAACGCGGCATTGCTGCAGTTGATCGTCGAGGTGATGTAGCCGGTCGAAGGCAGCTGGAACGATTCGTTCAGGTTCGGGGCACGGAAGCCCTTGGTGAACGTGCCGCGCAGCTTGATCTCGTCGATCGGCTGGAATTCGGCCTCGAACTTGGGCGCGAAGTTTTCCTGGCCGGTCGAGTAGTGGTCATACGAGCCGTCGGCCTTCACGCGGAATTCGTCCACGATCGGAACCGAGATTTCGTAAGCCGCCGACCACACGTCGCGGTGACCCTTCACGCCGATGGCGTTGATGCCGTAGTAGCGATCCGCCGGGTTGACGTCGTTGGGGGCGTTCGAGCTCGGGTTGTTGATCGACTCGTAGCGGTACTGGCCCTGGATGGCCACGTTGACCATGCCGCCCGGCAGCTCGAACACGTCCTTGCTGAGGGTCGCCATGACCTGCGCCAGCTTCGAGGTCGCGCGCTTGTGCTGGTCGGGGAACACGCCCTGGATGGCTTCGGCCGAGTTGGCCGAGGGATCCATGAAGTTGTAGGTGCCCTGCGCCACCGCGTCCATCAGGCCCTGGGCGTTGATGTAGCCGGTGTTGGTGACGTCCAGCGTGACTTCCGAGGCGGTCGCGCCGATCATGTAGTCCCAACCGTCACCGAACGAGCCGTCGACGCCGCCCGAGATGCGGTAGGTCTTGGCGTTGGTGTAGGTGTAGCGCGGCATGTCGGGCATGCCGAGCAGGCGGGCCGACTGGCCCTGCGCGGCAAACGGGTTGTTCGGGTTGAGCGTGCCGTTGCTGGCATCGCAGCCCGTGCCGCTCAGGATGTTGTTGGCCTCGCCCGACAGCGTGCCCACGCCGTTCGCGCAGACATAGGCGGGCAGGTAGATCTGGCTGATCGTAACGCGATCGCCACCCGCCGCGGTGCGGCCGGTCCAGCCCGAGGGGGCCATGCGGTTCGCGGTGGTCACGTTGTAGTAGTTGAACATCAGGAACGCCTCGGTGAGGTCGTTCAGGCGCACCGTGCCGCGCAGCGTGCCACCGATACGCTTGGTGCGCGCGGTGTAGGCCTCGTAGTCGTTGGTGAGGTCCTGCTGGCAGACCACCGAGGGGGTGCCGACAACGGTGGCGTTCTGCTGCTGCTCAGGCGTCAGCGTGAGCGCGTTCAGGCGGCCGCAGCCCGCGCTCGGGTTGAGCATCTGGTAATCGCCTTGCGCGACGTAGGCGCCCGTGGCGTCCTGCGTGAAGGGCTGGACGAAGGGCACGATGGTCGACTGGATGCCGCCGTAGCCGCCGTCGGCCTGGATGCCGTTGCGCACGTTGTTGGTCAGGCAGCCGTCGGTCGGGCCGCCGCAGATCGAGGACTGGTCAGCCGTGCTCCACGGACCCTTGCGGGCCGAGAGGTCCATCGCGGCGTTCTTCTGGTATTCGAAGTTCGCGTAGATGTTGAAGCCCTGGTCGTCGAGATCGCCGTAGCCATACGTGCCGTTGATGCGCTGCTCGTCACCGTCGCCGCGCTGCGAGACGCCCATCGAGGCATCGAGGTGCAGGCCCTGGATCTGGCGCTTGGAGATGACGTTGACCACGCCCGCGATCGCGTCCGAGCCGTAGGTCGCCGAGGCGCCGTCGAGCAGGGTGTCGACGCGGTCGACAATCGAACCGGGCATCGAGTTGATGTCGACGATGTTGCGCTGGCCGTCGTCCGCAAGCGGGTAGTAGGCGGTGCGCATGCCGTCGAACAGCGTCAGCGTGTAGGCGTTGTTGAAGCCGCGCAGCGACGGGGCGGTGGCGCCCGTGGTGAAGCCGTTGCCCGACCAGCTGGCGGGGATCGTGCCCGCGTTGTTGGCGGTCAGCGTCTGCAGCGTGTCGGCGACAGTCTTGATGCCGCGCTTCTCAAGATCGTCCGAGGTGATCGAGACGACCGGCGAGGCCGTGGCAGCCGCCGGGTTGCGGGTGATCGAGCCGGTGACGATGATGACATCGTCGGCGCCTTCGCTGGCGGCCGGAGCCGGAGCGGTGGCGTCCTGGGCATGGGCGGTGCCGCACAGCAGGGCGAAAGCGGTCAGGCTGGTGGCGCCGCGCAGCGCGGCCTTCCGGAAAGTGGGTGTCACGTAGTTGTCCTTGTCCCTTGGAACCGGGCAGCGTGGGGGCGCTGGGGGATCCGGCTCGGTTGCAGGGCTCCGCGATCGGCAGACGCGAAAGCCATGAGCGCTGCCTGTTGGCGGGCAGGGAAAGGACGTTCAATGCTTTTGGAAATGTTGAAGCAATATATTTGCGAGGCGTTGCAATCATGCAACGCTTTGGTTTTAAATAAAAAATGTATCCTTTGGCCGAATTACTCCAACAAGATATCGGCATTGCAGAAACAAACTGCAACAATGTGATCGGGTGCAAGAAGGCTGCATTGTGCGACGCAATATTTGCGGGAGATCGGCTCTCGTTGCTCTTTCAAGTTCGATTGCGTCTGTCAACTGATCTGCAAAATGTCCTCTAGGTTTTTCATGGGCGTAGTGATGCGAACAAAATTGCCATAAAAATGTAATGAAGTTGCCTTTCTCTCCAAGAACTGGTGCGTCGCCCGAACCCTTCGTTGCCAGGTCCTCCCGAGCTAGCGGGGGCGTCAGAGACAAGGCCCGAATTTGCGGCCCCGGCCATCCGAGGGGGGATCAGAGCACCTTGAAGCCGACCAGGAGCGTCCTCTGGCTATGCGCCGAGCCTGGCACACGCCATGGCGGGAGGGGCGATCTCAGGTCTCCGGGACGGCAGGCGCACCCAGAAGGTAGGCGGTGAGCTCGGCCGGGGTCACCGGGCCCAGCGCGGCGTCGAGGTCAGCAGGCGCTGTGTGATGGGGGCGAGTATTGCCTCGTCCGTGCGGCCCGTGGCCTGGGCCCGGCGCAGGCGCCAGGCGGCGAGCCTGGTGCCGTGGGCGAGCGCCAGTGCGCTCCGGTTATGGGCGAACTGCGCGTCGAGATCGGCCCGCCCATTCGCTGTCCTGGCAGGTCGGCCGGTCCTGGGCCAGGGCGGGCGTGTTCGGGGCTGTCGTGGTCCGGGCCGTACTCGCGGTGAACAGAGCCAGCGTGCGGATCAGTTTCATGAATCGCCGCTTTTGTGCTTCGTGGTGCCGGGGGGCCTGGGATCTAGTCTGCCTTGGCGAGGAGCAGCAGCGTGGCGAGCCCGGCGCTCATGCTGGCAAGGTCGTTCTCGCGGTCGAGTTCGAGGTACTCATCGAGCGAGTGCGCGCGGTGCGTAGTGAAGCCTGAGCCCAGCGTGACGGCGGGAATGCCCAGGCTCATCGGGAGGTTGCTGTCGGTCGAACTGCTGCCGTAGTGGACTTGGAAGCCCATCGCCTCGCTGCTGGCGCGCGCATATTCGACGATCGGCGCGGAGCGCGCGGTGAGGCCGACCGGGCGATCGCCGATGAGCGTGGTCTCATAGGTGATCTCGCCCTGCTCGGTCGAGCGCGCGGCGTTCTCGCGCGCGGCGGCGCCGGGCAGGATGGCGAGGAAGGCGGCTTCCTCCTTTGCCAGTTCCTCGGCGCTCTCCGAGCGCATGTCGACAGTCATCGTCGTTGCGAAGGGGATCGAGTTGACCGAGGTGCCGCCCTCGACGATCCCCACGCTGTAGGTCGTCTTCGGCGAGGCGGGCACCTGCATCCTGGCGAACTGGGTTATCGCATCGCTCATCGCGTAGGCCGGGTTGACCAGGCCAAAGGCGCCGTAGCTGTGCCCACCGGGCCCCTTGAAAGTCACCGTGTAGCGCCTGGAGCCGATGCCGCCATGGGTGATGCGCCCGGCCTTGCCCGGCTCGAAGGAGATGAAGGCGTCGATCTTGCCTGCGTAGGGGCCTTCGTTGAAGAGATGGCGCATGCCGCGAAGGTTGCCCGGGCCCTCTTCGCCCACATCGCCCAGGAACAGGATATCGGCCCTGGTCGTGTATCCGGCCTTGTCCATGGCGCGGATGAAGGCGAGGAGCACCGGCAGGCTGCTGGTGTCATCGCCGATCCCGGGGGCCGCCAGGCGATTGCCCTCGCGCTTTACGGTGACGTCGGTACCCTCTGGGAAGACGGTGTCGAGGTGTGCGGCGACCGCGATCAGCGGCCCGCCGCCCGATCCCCTGCGCAGGCCCATGACATTGCCTTGGGCATCGGTCTGGACGTTCTCGAGCCCGGCGGCCTTCAGCATCTGCGCGTAGGCGGCGGCGCGCCTGGCCTCCTTGAACGGGGGCGCCTCGATCTCGGTCAGGGTGATGAGATCGGCGACAATGGTGTCGTAGTCGGCCGCGAGCGATTTCCTGGCGGCCTCGAACCTGGGGCTGGCGAGGAGGCGGCTGGCCTCAATGTCATAGTCCTGCGCCTCGGCGGGCTGGGGGGCCAGCGCAAGGCCTGCGAGGCCAGCGGCAACGCCCCATGCACGCGCCATTACAGATGTACGTGGGAGGGCGGACGCGTGGCCGCGTGCCGAAAGAACGTGCTGTATGGTCATGAGATCGGCAGGGCCCCCTGTGTTTTCGGACGCGCGCGCCTCGCGGTGCGGATGGAACGGCGCGCCCATTCCGGAGCCACTCTACCGATGGTGCGGGCGCTGGCAATGCGCGGGGATCATGGCGGGATCAGGTATGGTCCCAACCTTCGCAAGCCGAGGCGGCCCTTAATCGTTCGCGTTCCCTTCCTGTGGAGCAGCAAGTCGTCTGGCCAGGACCACCATCGCCCAGGTGTCGCGGGTGCAATAGGCCCGCAATGCCTCTTCCAGCGCGCGGCGGCGCTCGGGTGAGGTAGCGGGCGAACTGGCTTCCAGAAAGCTGTCCTGTGCCATCGCGCCGTCCTGAACGGCAAGCTGCGTGTAAGCGAGTTCCGGGGCAATCGTGGGCAGCACCGCCTTGATCGACCAGGAGCCACGCTGGTCGCGGTGGTACCAGTGGTTGCGGGTGACGGGGAGCAGGTCGACCGTACGTTCGGCAAGCGCCATCAGGGGGGCTTCGAAGGCAGGGACCTGGCGTGCCAGCGCGCGCAGGATCGCGCGCTCGAACCCGGCGTTGTAGGCAATGATGGTCGCGTTGGGTGGGATCGTGCGCGCCAGCGCCTCGGCGCAGCCCGGTCGCGGGTCGCTGCCATCGACGCACAGGTATTGATGGTGGGTCACCGTGCCATCGGCCTGCTCGAGGTGAAGCGAGAACTGGAAGGGAACCTGCTGGTAGGGCCGGGTGCCTGCCCAGAGCGGGACCGAGGCGGCAATCGTCTCGAAATCGAGCCAGGCGCGGGGGCAGTTCCAAGAGCCCATGGCGCGGCGCGCGCCCTGGGCGTCATGAAACGGGGTGCCGCTCTGGGTGGCCGCCACGATGCGGGCCTCACGTGGCTTGGCCATGGTTGCGGCGTCAAGTTCCAGAAGGTCCCACACGCCCTTGCGGGCCCACTTGCGCCCGCCTCCGTCCGGCAGAAGCGTGACCGGCCATTCCGGCGCGTCCTCCAGCGCCTGGCAATGCGCGGCGAAGGGGCAGGGCGCAGGCTTGCGGCAATGCGGGCCGGTCGGGCAGTCCGGTTCGGGTCCCGCGACGATCCGGCGGGCTTCGCCGAGCAGATCGGCCATGTCGGATTGCTGCGCGCGCGCGGAGGCGGTGACGTCGGTGTCGGTGAAGAGGCCGCGATACTCCCCCGGCGTGTCGAGCACGAAGTCGGGGGCGATATGGCGGATCCGGGCGCGCGAGATCGGCAATCCGCACTGCTCGACGATCCACATCTGGGCCGCCAGCCTGGCGACATGCTGAGGCTTGGGCTTGGTGGTCCTGAGGACGGCATGGAGCCGCCAGCGCCCCGGCGCCAGGGGGTCGCGGATGAGCAGGTCCACATCGGCCACGAGGCCTTCGTGATCGAAGCGGGCCTCGAAGATAGGACCCGGATGCCCGGCGGCCAGGATCTGGCGGGTACGTCGCAGCGCCGTTACGTGGTTTTGGTGCGGGCCAAGGCGCGTGCCGGTGCCTTCCTGCTCGCGGGCCAGTTCGTGAATGTCGAAGGGCGCGCTCTCGAAGTGGGGCGTGGCTCGCGCCAACTCGGGGTGATAGATCTCCAGCCAGAGCCGACGCGGGCACTGGGCCAGCGCGGCCAGATGGCGCGGAGTTAGTAGCCGGTCAGATCCGGGCAACGTGAGGATCGAAAGCAGGCATCGAATGGAGCGCTCCACGGGCAGGCCGCGCTCGGCCAACCCGGACAGGCGTGTGGTGCGGGCGGCGGGACTCGAACCCGCACGATCAAGGATCAGGGGATTTTAAGTCCCCGGCGTCTACCATTCCGCCACGCCCGCACAGGCGTGGGCAGCGATCTGGCAGATCGCGGGGCCGGCGGCAACGGGGAACTTGCGAGGACCTGGCCGGCGCGCCCGAAGCCCGACGTGCGGCGGCGCGCCCGGCCCGTTCAGGTGACGTTGAGGCGCGCGCGCATTTCCTTGCCCGGCTTGAAGTAGGGCACCCGCTTTTCGGGGACCTCCACGCTTTCGCCGGTGCGCGGGTTGCGGCCCACGCGGCTGTCACGATGGCGTGTCGAGAAGGCGCCGAAACCGCGCAGTTCCACGCGTCCACCGTCGGCGAGGCGCTGGCCGATCTCGTTGAAGAAGGTGTCGAGCGCACTTTCCACGTCTTCGGCGCGCAGCTCTGGATTTTCCTTGGCGAGTGCCTGCAGCAGTTCGGATCTGATCATTGCATCCCCCAATTGCACCGGGTC
Source organism: Novosphingobium sp. MBES04 (assembly GCF_000813185.1). Classification (NCBI taxonomy): domain Bacteria; kingdom Pseudomonadati; phylum Pseudomonadota; class Alphaproteobacteria; order Sphingomonadales; family Sphingomonadaceae; genus Novosphingobium; species Novosphingobium sp. MBES04. The sequence continues at coordinate 1,945,507 of NZ_DF850488.1, forward strand.
CGACCATGCCGGACTTTCCGGAACTGGTTCCAACAGCGGCCCGAAAAAAGGACCGCACCCCTTCGAATCATAAAATTGCGTATTCAAACGTCCGCGTCGAAAGGGAAAATGACATTTCGTGGCGCATGACGCAACGCCTAACCTTTGCCCGTCCATTTCCAGGCCGAACCGCGGGCCTTCGCGCCGTGACATGGGTGTGCACGAGGCAAGGTCCCCCCTTCACAATGACCGTTTTGCCGCTAGGCTCGCCCGTCATACGCGGCCCGCGCCCCTTTGCTGCGCGGCGCACAGGGCCGAACAACACGATCAATCAAGGGAATTCCGGGGTCGATGGCGACACACTATGCCGAAAGCGGGGATGCCCGCGGCACCATATTGGGGCATCCGAAAGGCCTCTTCGTCCTGTTCTTTGCCGAGATGTGGGAGCGCTTCTCCTACTACGGCATGCGCGCGCTGCTCATTTTCTACCTGACCAAGCACTGGCTTTTCTCGGACGGGGAAGCGGGTGTCATCTACGGCGCCTACACCGCGCTCGTATACATCACCCCGGTGCTGGGTGGCTATCTGGCCGACCGCTACCTGGGGCAGCGCAAGGCCGTGCCTACGGCGCTATACTCCTGACATTCGGCCATTTCCTGATGGGCTTTGAAGGTTCGGGCGGACAGGATGCGGCCAGCCTCAACGTGTTCTGGCTGGCGCTCGCCTTCATCATCGTGGGCTCGGGCTTCCTGAAGGCGAACATCTCGGTGATCGTCGGCCAGCTCTACCCGCGCACCGATGCGCGCCGCGATCCGGCTTACACCATCTTCTACATGGGCATTAACCTGGGCGCCTTCCTCGGTTCGCTGCTGTGCGGCTACCTGGGCGAGGTCTACGGTTGGTCCTATGGCTTTGGTGCGGCGGGCGTGGGCATGCTGCTCGGCCTTGTCGTCTTCGTCGTCTTCAAGCCGCTCCTAATGGGCCGCGGCGAAGCGCCCAAGCCCCTCTCGAAGGGCTTCGAGTGGGCGCTCTACGGCGTGGGCCTCGTGGCCGTGCTGGCCTGCTGGTGGCTGGTGCAGAACCAGGCCGTGGTCGGCACGCTGCTCGGTATCTTCGGCGGTATTCTGGTGCTGGGCGTGATCCTCTATTCGGTGGTGAAGCTGCCCGGGCACGACCGCGACCGCATTTTCGCGGCGCTGTTCCTGATCTTCGTGTCGATCGTGTTCTGGGCGCTGTTCGAGCAGGCGGGCAACTCGCTCTCGCTCTTCACCGACCGTGAGGTTGATCGCACCATGCTCGGCTTCGAGGCACCCGCCTCGATGTTCCAGTCGCTGAATGCGGCCTATATCTTCCTTCTGGCCCCGCTTTTCGCCGGGATCTGGACGATGCTGGGCCGCCGCGGGTTCGAGCCTTCGGCCCCGTTCAAGTTCGGCCTGGGCGTCATCCAGGTGGGTCTTGGCTTCCTCGTCCTCGTCTGGGGCGCGAAGGCTGCGGGAATGGACAACGCCGTGCCGGTGCTCTTCATCTTCCTCATCTACCTTCTCCACACCACGGGCGAGCTGTGCCTCTCGCCGGTCGGCCTTTCGGCGATGAACCGACTGGCGCCCGCGCACATGGCCTCGCTCATCATGGGCACCTGGTTCTTTGCCTCGGCAACGGGCAACTTCGCGGCGGGCCTCATCTCGCAGGCGGCAGGCGGCGATGGCCTCGAAGGCGGCGAAGCGGGCAAGGAACTGGTGCTGGGCGTCTACAACACGGTGGGCTGGTATGGCGTGGGGATCGGCGTGGCCGTCCTCGTCCTCAGCCCGCTGGTCAAGCGCCTCATGCACCTCGACAGCTTGCGCGACGACGGCGCGGAGGACGACCTTGCCGGGCAGGGCGAGGCGGGCCTTGAAGCCCAGGAAGGCGGCGTTCACCCCGAGGTGAAGCCGAACTAAGGACACAACCCTCCGGCCCGGTCAGCGATGATCGGGCCGGAGTTCTTTCAAGCAGGGGCATGACACATGAGGATGACGTCGCAGATCGGGCGGTGGAGCAGCGCACTGGCGCTGACCCTCGCGCTTACGCTGGCGCCGGGCGCGCAGGCGAAGAAGAAGGAGAAGGACGCCGAGGCGTCGCGCGAGGTGCCCTACGCCTCGACTTACCAGGCCTATCCCGGGCGCCCGACGGCGCTGGTGGGCGCCACCGTCTATGACGGGCGTGGCGGCCGGATCGACAACGGCACGGTGCTCTTTGCCGAGGGCAAGGTGGTCGCCGTGGGTGCCTCCGACCTCGCCATCCCCGAAGGCTACGACCGCATCGATGGCACGGGCAAGTTCGTGACGCCGGGCGTCATCGACGCGCACTCGCATCTGGGCGACTATGCCTCGCCCGGTGTCGATGCCAACTCGGATGGCAATGAGGCCACCGCGCCGACCACGCCCGATGTCTGGGCCGAGCATTCGGTCTGGCCGCAGGATCCGGGCTTCAGCCGCGCGCTGGCGAACGGCGGGGTGACTTCGCTCCTGATCCTGCCGGGGTCGGCCAATCTCATGGGCGGGCGCTCGGTCATGCTCAAGAACGTGCCCGCGATCACCGTGCAGCAGATGAAGTTCCCGGGCGCGCCCTATTCGCTCAAGATGGCCTGCGGCGAGAATCCCAAGCGCGTCTACGGCTCGCGCGGGATGAAGCCGTCCACGCGCATGGGCAACTTCGCGGTCAACCGCCAGACGTGGATCGACGCCAAGGCCTACATGGAGGGTGACCACGAAAAGCGTGACCTTGCTAAGGAAACGCTGGAGGGCGTGCTGAAGGGCGAGATCCTCGTCCAGAACCACTGCTACCGGGCCGAGGAAATGGCGCTCGTGCTCGATATGGCGAAGGAGGCGGGCTACAAGGTCACCACCTTCCACCACGCGGTCGAGAGCTACAAGATCGCCGACATGCTGCGCGAGGCGGACGTGTGCTCGGCGGTATGGGCGGATTGGTACGGCTTCAAGATGGAGGCCTATGACGGCATCCCCGAGAACGCCGCGCTGATCGCCAAGGAAGGTGCCTGCGTGGTCATTCACTCGGACGACCAGAACGGCATCCAGCGCCTCAACCAGGCGGCGGCCAAGGCGCAAGGTGCCGGGCGCCGGATGGGGATCGACATCCCCGATGCCCAGGTCATTTCCTGGTTCACCTACAATGCGGCCAAGGCGGCGGGCATTGCCGATCAGACCGGCAGTCTGGAAGAAGGCAAGATGGCCGACGTCGTCTTGTGGAACGGTGATCCGCTCTCGGTCTACACCCGCCCGGAAAAGGTCTGGATCGACGGCGCGATGCTGTTCGATGCCACCAATCCCCGGATGCGTCCGGTCAGCGATTTCGAACTCGGCCAGCCCGGTGAAGGAGACGTGAAATGAGCCGTATCCTCGCATTTGCCGCCAGCCTGGCGGCCATCGCCGCGCCGCTTGCCGCGTCCGCACAGGACCTTGCCGTCACCAACGCCACGCTGGCGAAGGGCGATGGCAGCGAACCGGTCGAAGGTGCGACCGTTCTTGTCCAGGCGGGCAAGGTCGTGGCCGCAGGCGTGGGCGTCGCGGTCCCGGCCGGGGTCGAGACTGTGGACGGCACCGGCAAGTGGGTGACGCCCGGCATCTTCGCGGCGGTCTCGGACATGGGCCTGTGGGACGTGCAGGCGGTCGGCGACAGCAACGATCTCTCGGCCGACAAGAGCCCGTTCAACGCCAGCCTCGATGTCGTGCCCGCCTTGAACCCGGCCAACGAGCATATCGCGGTCAGTCGCGAAGGCGGGGTGACGCGCGCCAGCGTGACGCCGTTCCCGGGCAACGCGATCTTTGCCGGGCAGGGTGCACTCATCGATCTGGGCGCGGATGCCGGGCTGGTCGACAAGCCCCGCGCCTTCCAGTTCGTGGTCCTGGGCGAAGGCGGCGCGCGCGAGGCCGGCGGCAGCCGCATGTCCGCGCACGTCACGCTGCGCAATGCGCTGCGCGAGGCGAAGGCGCTTGCAGGCGCTTCGGCTTCCGCCGAACGGGCCTCCGATGCGCTGCTGACTCATGCCGATGCGGCCGCTCTCGCGCCTGTCCTCTCGGGCGAACAGGCGCTCTACGTCCATGTCGAGCGCGCTTCGGACATTCGCGCCGTGCTCGCGCTCAAGAGCGAGTTTCCCGCACTCAAACTCGTGCTGATCGGCGCGAGCGAGGGCTGGATGGTGGCGAACGAGATCGCCGCCTCGGGCGTCCCGGTCCTGACCATGCCGCTGCGCGACTTGCCCGAGCAGTTCGAGGTGCTGGGCGCGACCCAGTCGAATGTCGGGCGCATGGTTCAGGCGGGCGTCAAGGTCGGCATTGGCCTTTTCGTGGGCGACAACCAGCCCCGCCGCGCGGCCGAGCAGGCCGGGAACCTTGTGGCGCTGACCAAGCTGCCGGGAGCGACTGGCCTCACCTGGGCGCAGGCCTTTGCCGCGATCACCTCGATCCCGGCCGAGATCAGCGGCATGGGCGGCAAGGAAGGCGTCCTGGCACCTGGTGCGGTAGGCGACGTGGTGATCTGGGACGGCGATCCGCTGGAGCTCTCCTCGGCGCCCGAGGCGGTCTACATCGACGGGGTCAAGCAGCCCTTCGACAGCCACCAGGCACGGCTGCGCGAACGCTACAAGGACCTCGATCGCACCTACCTGCCCAAGGCCTACAGCTGGTAAGCTGGCCGTCGCGACACTTTCGCGCTCCGCAGGCGTTCATCCCCTGAAACGAAGAAGGGACACACGAGGACACCATGCGGATCGCGATTGTGACGGGCGGCGCCCAGGGTATCGGCAAGGGGGTGGTCCTCCATCTCCTTGGCAAAGGGTGGAAGGTGGCGGCCTTCGACCGTGACGACGAGGCGCTGGCCGACCTTGCGGCCAAGAGCGGCAGTGAGCAGCTTCTGACCCAGACCGTCGATGTGGCGGACGAAGATGGCATGGCGCACGCCTTTGCCCAGGTCGCGCGGTGGACGGACAATGCCGGCCTTGATCTCCTCGTTTCCAACGCGGGGATCGCGGATCCGGTCTCCGGGCCGATCGAGGAGCTTTCGCTGCAGGAGTGGCGGCGCTGGCAGGACAGCCACGTGACAGGGGCGTTCCTGGCCGTGCGGGGGGCGGTCGCGCCCTTGCGCGCGCGGCAGGGAAGCATCGTCCTCATGGCGTCCACCCGCGCGCTCCAGTCCGAACCCGATACCGAGGCCTACGCGGCGGCCAAGGGCGCGCTATGCGCGATGACCCACGCGCTTGCCATCAGCCTTGGCCCCGACATTCGCGTCAACGCGATCCTGCCGGGCTGGATCGAGACGGCCGACTGGCAGAAGGCCAGCACACGCAGCGAGCCCGAACATCGGCCCATCGATCACGCGCAGCATCCCGTGGGGCGGGTCGGCGTGCCTGAGGACATCGCCGGGACTGTCGCGTTTCTCGCCTCGGAAGGCGCAGGCTTCATCACGGGGCAGCAGTTCGTCATCGACGGGGGGATGACGCGCAAGATGCTCTACGCGCATTGAAGGAAGACGAATGATTCAAGGGCCATCGCCCCTTGACCCCAAAATCGGCAACCACACCTTATCTCCGCCAGAATAGCAGGTGGAAGGTGAGGTAGACTGGTATGGGGAGCCCGAGGGCGATGGCCCTCGGAACTTCTTCCTTCGTTCTTTCGCTCAGGCCCGCGCTTCGCTCACGCCCTGGCTGTTGTGGCGCAGGGCCGAAAGCACGGTGTCGACGATCTGCGGCGCGTTGAGGCCGGCATCGTCGTACTGCTTCTCGGGCTTGTCCTGGTCCTGGAAGACGTCGGGCAGGCGCATGGTGCGGATCTTGAGGCCCGCATCGGTGAGGCCCTCGTCGCTCGCCATGGTGAGGACGTGGGCGCCAAGGCCGCCGATCGAACCTTCCTCCAGCGTGATGACCACTTCGTGGTTCAGCATCAGGCGGCGGATGAGGTCGGTGTCGAGCGGCTTGGCAAAGCGCATGTCGGCGACCGTCGTCGGCAGGCCCTTGGCCTCCAGCGTGTCGGAGGCCTTGAGCGCCTCGCCAAGGCGCGTGCCGAGCGAGAGAATGGCGACCTTGCCGCCCTTTTCCGCCGAACCGCGCACCACGCGGCCCTTGCCGATCTCGAGGCGCAGCGGGGTCTCGGGCAGTTCCACGCCCACGCCGTTGCCACGCGGGTAGCGGAAGGCGATGGGGCCACTGTCATGCAGCGCGGCGGTGTGGGTCATGTGGACCAGTTCCGCTTCGTCTGCGGCGGCCATGACGACCATGTTGGGGAGCGTCGCCAGGTAGGTGATGTCGAACGAGCCTGCGTGGGTGGCGCCGTCTGCCCCGACAAGCCCGGCCCGGTCGATGGCGAATCGCACCGGCAGGTTCTGGATCGCCACGTCGTGCACGACCTGGTCGAAGGCGCGCTGCAGGAAGGTGGAGTAGATCGCGCAGAACGGGCGCATTCCTTGCGCGGCCAGACCGGCTGCGAAGGTCACGGCGTGCTGTTCGGCGATGCCGACATCGAACGAACGCTCGGGGAAGGAGGAGGCGAACTTGTCGAGCCCGGTGCCCGAAGGCATCGCCGCCGTGATCGCGCAGATCGTGTCGTCCTTCTCGGCCTCGGCAACCAGCGCCTTGGCAAAGACGCCGGTGTAACTGGGCGGACCGGCGGGAGCTTGGTCTGCTCACCGGTGACGACATTGAACTTCTGGACGCCGTGGTACTTGTCGGCCGCATCCTCGGCGGGCTGATAACCCTTGCCCTTCTGCGTCACGACATGGAGCAGGATCGGGCCTTCGCCCGCATCGCGCACGTTTTCGAGGACTGGAACCAGCGAATCGAGGTCGTGGCCGTCGAGCGGGCCGACATAATAGAAGCCCAGTTCCTCGAACAGCGTGCCACCCATGGCGAGGCCGCGGGCGTATTCGTCGGTCTTGCGGGCAGCCTGCGCCAGCGGGCGCGGCAGGCGGCGGGCGAAGCGGCGTGCAAGCTCGCGCAGCCCCAGGAACTTGCCCGAGGACACAAGCCGCGCGAGGTAGGACGAGAGGCCCCCGACCGGCGGCGCGATCGACATGTCGTTGTCGTTGAGGATCACGATCAGGCGGTTGCCTGCGGCCTCGGCGTTGTTCATCGCCTCGTAGGCCATGCCTGCGCTCATCGCGCCGTCGCCGATCACCGCAATGCCGCGTCCGGCCACGCCCTTGATCTTGTTGGCCATGGCAAAGCCGAGCGCAGCCGAGATCGAGGTGGAGCTATGCGCGGTGCCGAAGGGATCGTACTCGCTCTCGGAGCGCTTGGTGAAACCCGAGAGGCCGCCGCCCTGGCGCAACGTACGGATACGGTCGCGGCGGCCGGTCAGGATCTTGTGCGGATAGGCCTGGTGGCCCACGTCCCAGATCAGGCGGTCGACGGGCGTGTCGAAGACGTAGTGCAAGGCGACCGTAAGTTCGACCACGCCGAGCCCCGAGCCCAGGTGCCCACCGGTCTGCCCCACGGCCGAGATCGTCTCGGTGCGCAATTCGTCGGCAAGCTGGCGCAGCTGGCCGGGCGCAAGCGCACGCAGGTCTTCAGGGGTGGAAACGGTATCGAGGAGGGGCGTTGCCGAGCTGGCGTTCATCAGGTTAGCCTTACACGTGTGCGGCGGGCATGTCGATCTGATCGACTTCGGAGCCATCGGGTCCTAACGGCCGTCCGTAAGGATTGTGCCAAGGAAAAGTCAAGAAATTGGCGGGCGTTTCAAGTTGGCACTGGGAAAAGAGAGCGCTTCAACTGCATGAGGCGCAGGTTCCGCGCAGTTCGACGACCGGGCGCACGTCGGCAAAACCGTTGTCGCGGGCGGCCTTGATGAGCGCGCCGGTCAGTTCGTCGTCATCAATGTGCACGACTTCGCCGCAGGCATCGCAGATTAGGAAGATGCAGTCGTGACGACAGCCGGGATGCGAATTGGCGATGTAGGCGTTTGCGCTTTCCACCCGGCGCGCCAGGTTCGTGCGCACGAAGAGGTCGAGAATACGGTAGACGCTGTTGGGGGCTACGCGCTTGCCGCGCAGCGCCGAAACGCTTTCGGCGAGGTCATAGGCCGAAGCGGGCGTGGTGCGTTCGGCCAGCGAGGCGAACACGTCCGCGCGCATGTCGGTCCACTGCTCACCCGCCGATACCAGCACGTCGCGCGCCGCCCTTTTCAGGCCTTCGCCGCTGTGCTCGTGGTGGCCGTGCGTGATTTCGCAGTCGTCGTGAAGATCGGTGCCCATGCTTCCAATATGGGCCATCCGGCCCCGCTTCGCAATGTCGGGTGGGGCCGTGAGTCCGGACGGCTGTGCGCCGCGTCCGGCGTGCCTCAACGTGTGGTGGCGGCTTCGGCCGGGGGGACCATCGAGTCCGAAAGCGAGGTGCCGGTGTCGATGCCCATGACGCCGAACACCAGCACGGCCCCACCGGCGAAGCCGAGAGCGAAGAAGCGGGCGAATTGGGTCTTGAGCAGGCGCATAGGGTATCCAGGCAATCTAATAGGTTCTGGCGGCGCGGGCCGCCGGTTTCTTCCGCGCCCTCTTGTCCCAAAACGGCTGACCGTCGAGTGAATAAAGGGCATCATCCGTTGACCGGACGATGAGTTGTTTCATGTGGGCGGCAGGGCGAGGAAATCGGCGGGAACTTGTCACATTCCTGTCGAAGGACTGTGCGTTTCCATCAGCATTTCGAAGAGCGAAAGCACGGCCAGAATCAGCACCGGCAAGGTCGCGCAGCCGAAGGGAAGGCCGAGCGCGGCGATCCAGCTGGCCGGGCGCGAGAGGCGCCCCATGCGCAGCAGGATCGCTGAAATCAGGAACCCGGCCATGAAGCCGAGCGTCACGAGGGGGCCGAGCCAGAGCAAGGTCATGTGTGCAGCGGCCCCCGGCGTGTCGGTGTCTTAGTGACGGAAATGGCGCATTCCGGTGAAGACCATCGCGAGGCCCGCTTCGTTGGCCGCCGCGATCACTTCATCGTCGCGGATCGAGCCGCCGGGCTGGATGATCGCGCTGGCACCCGCTTCGGCGGCGGCGAGGAGGCCGTCCGCGAAGGGGAAGAAGGCGTCCGAGGCCACCGCGCTGCCATGGGTGCGCGGCTTGTCCCAACCGAACTTTTCAGCCGCTTCGGCGGCCTTCATCGCGGCGATGCGCGAGGAGTCGCGGCGGTTCATCTGGCCTGCGCCGATGCCTGCGGTGGCGCCGTCCTTGGCGTAGACGATGGCGTTCGACTTGACGTGGCGGGCCACGGTCCAGGCGAAGAGGCAGTCGGCGAGTTCCGCGTCGGTGGGCGCGCGCTCGGTGACGACCTTGAGGTCATCGAAGCCGATGGCGCCGTTGTCGCGGCCCTGGACGAGCAGGCCGCCGGTGATGGGCTTCACGTTGAGGCCGCCGCGGCGCGGGTCGGGCAGTTCGCCGGTGAGCAGGAGGCGCAGGTTCTTCTTCTTGGCGAAGAAGGCGCGCGCGTCCTCGTCCGCGTCGGGCGCGACGACGACTTCGGTGAAGATCTGGCAGATCGCCTCGGCGGTCGGGCCATCGAGGGTCTGGTTGACCGCGACGATCCCGCCGAAGGCCGAGACATCGTCGCAGGCCAGGGCATCGTTCCAGGCGCCCAGCAGCGTGTCACCCTGGGCAACGCCGCAAGGGTTGGCGTGCTTGACGATGACGACCGAGGGCTTCTGGCCCTTGAACTCGGCGGCGAGTTCGAAGGCAGCGTCGGCGTCGTTGTAGTTGTTGTACGAGAGTTCCTTGCCCTGGATCTGCTCGGCCTGGGCAAGACCCTTGGTGTAGGGACCGACCGGCGTGTAGAGCGCGGCCTTCTGGTGCGGGTTCTCACCATAGCGCAGGGTGGTGGAGAGGCGGCCGTTGACGGCGAGCATCTCGGGGAATTCCTGGCCCTGGTCGGCAAAGGCGAACCACTGCGAGATCATCGAATCGTAGGCGGCGGTCTGGGCAAAGGCGCGCGCGGCCATCAGCTTGCGGAACGCCAGCGTGGTGGCGCCGTCGGTGGCCTCCAGCTCGACCATCAGGCCCTCGTAGTCGACGGGGTCGGTGACGATGGTGACGTAGGCGTGGTTCTTGGCCGCCGAGCGCACCATCGAGGGGCCGCCGATGTCGATGTTCTCGATGATCGTGTCGCGGTCCGCGCCCTTGGCGACAGTTGCCTCGAAGGGGTAGAGGTTGACGACGACGAGGTCGATCGCGCCGATTTCATGCTCGGCCATCGCGGCGGCATGCTCGGGGTTGTCGCGCACGGCCAGGAGCCCGCCGTGGACCTTGGGGTGCAGCGTCTTGACGCGGCCGTCCATCATCTCGGGGAAATTGGTCACTTCCGAGATGTCCTTGACGGTCAGGCCCGCCTCGCGCAGCGCCTTGGCGGTACCGCCGGTCGAGACCAGCTCGACGCCGCGATCGGCAAGGACCTTGCCCAGTTCGGCAAGCCCGGTCTTGTCGGAAACCGAAAGCAGGGCGCGGCGGATCTGGACAGTATCGCTCATGGTCGAAAGGCTTCCTTGCAAAGAAGAGGGCGTCAAGTCTTTGCGCGCGCCCTTAGGCCGCGGACGGGACAGGAGCAAGGGTACGTGCGGCAAAAAGTGGCCCGCAAGGCCGCGTCCGCACCCGAAGGGCGGACAGGGTGACACAAAGTTGACACAGGTGACACGGTCCAGGGGGTGTCACCGGCCCCCGCGTGTCACCTTCAAAAACGTTCGGTTCCAAAGGGAGAGTGAAGCGTGCGACCGCATCCGTCCCGTCTCGCACAAGGGCCTGGGTGTAGGAAAGCAAAATCCAAAGCCGCACAGAAACGAAGCAAGGCCAATGCGAGGGCCATCGCCCTCGCGCTCCCGGAATCGGACAGGGCAGGGCGCGAGGTGAAGCCTGCGCTTGGGACCCTCGCGACGGTCGGCTTCTGAGGAAGCGGTGCAGGAAAGCGACCATTCCCGGACCAGCGAAAGTCCTATTGGAGTGCAGCTACGCGCCCATCTCGGTCGTTCGACGGCAGTTTTCCTGCGCCTCAGAGCGGGCATCCAGATTTGACTTGGTCTGGGAGATTGCCGACGTTCGCGCGCGACATGTCGAACGGCAGCTTCTGTCGGAAGTCGAGCTTCAACGTTAGCCCGGCCAGCTTTCGATTAAGATAGATTTGGGCCGGTAGCAGCCTGACCGCTTATGGTCAGATGACCGTAAAAATGGATGCCGGTTGGCTCGGAAGTTCCCAAAGCTGCGCTTCGGCTCTCTGAGTGACAGATTCTCTCTTACCCCTTATGCTGTTCACACGGTCAACAATGGACGCATTGGCGCCCGAAGAGCAGTGGAAAGGCAATTGGCAAACCAAACTCAGGGAAACAGGCTCAACGCCCTTCTCGCTAGAATGGCCGAGCAGAAGGAACAGCGCGAGCGGGAGAAGCGCGAGGCCGTTCTAGCACAATTCCAGCAGGCGACCTTCCCGACGCCAGAACCAATCGCGCGCGCCATAGTGTGGTCCGCGCCCAGCACTCGCGTAGAATTGCTTCGGCACCATCCTTACTGGAAGGAACGGAAGCTTAGGTTGGGACTCGACGCTCTGATCTCCGCTGCGCTTTCAGCCCACCTCGATCTCACCCGCTGCGAAGCAGCACTAGTGGCCTATGGAGCGAGCCGTGATTCCTTTGAGGATCACCTTGACCATACCGTGCAGCATCCCGCCCAGAAAGAAGTAATGGCGTTCTGCTCCGCCTTTACAGGTGCGATCGACACGCTGCGCCGGCTCACGAAATCCGTCCGGCCCGACCTTCACGAGCAATCGCGCGAACTGGGCTTCGACGCGCTATCGGGGCCTGAGTTTCGCTTTCTGCGCGATCTAAGGAACAATCTCGCCCATGGGTCCGTCACCATGCCTGGCTGGTGGATTCAAACGGATTTCGAGACCACCACTGGAGCGATGCGTTTTGCGGTCGCCGAGTTGCTGGCCTTCGGCGACTGGTCGAGTGAGTCAAAACAGTATCTACGCGACGCGCCGGATGGGCATGTCGCCATTTCTGCCATCACAGCCAAATGCTCGGGCGGCCTTGCCCGCCTACGGCGTGCACTTCACTTGTTATTTGCCCGAAATCATACGCCGGCTGAAGTT
>NZ_DF850488.1:1959108-1991351 GCF_000813185.1 Novosphingobium sp. MBES04
ACTATGAACTTGACGATCTGGGACGGCGGCTGCTGAGCGGCCAGAGCCTCAAGATATCCCTCAATGGACACGCCGCCAAAGGCACAGATCCCTATCCGCATCTTCACCGCTTTTTCGAGCCAGAAGTCACGCGCGAGATACTCCGCCGCCCTCGACACAGCGTTGAACAGGTCGAGTTCATTATTTCCCTGCGTGCCGCGCAAACGCACTGTGACGACGATCTGCGGGAGATACTCTACAAGCTATTCAAGGTTGAAAGTGATCGAGTGTTTGAGCGCGAGCCGCCTAGCCTTGATCCAAAGCCCCTTGGGAAATTGTGGCCACACGAGTGAAACGCGGCTCTTGGAGCGATCTGCCGCTTTCCGCATCACGCAATCGCGCTAGACGAAAGATATTAGTTTGCCTTCCTGACGGTCTACATTGCAGCAATGCGTCGGCAGCTTCTGTCAGACGCAGACGTTCGAACATCCGCATCGAAACGGTATGTGTTGGTCGGCTGCCGACTCCGCACGACCGTCAGCTATCCACGCAACCCAGCTCCGAACCGGACAGTCGCCTACCGGCCCAGAGACGAAGCCGGGCGAATTGCAGATCGCCCAGCCTCAACATTCCAAGGTGCCTTAGGCCTGATGCTGGAGGTGGTCTTCGCGGATCTGGCTCAGCGCCATGGTGAGGTCGTTGTCTTCGGCGTCGTCGAGCAGGGCAAAGGTCAGCAGGTTGCCCGCGGCGTCGAGTTCGACCCGTTGATGGCCCGGTGCGGCTGCGCTGGCTTCGGCGAGGGCTTCATCAAGACGCGGCGCGAGCGCGCTGGAGCGGCGCAACAGCAGGTTGCGCAGCCGACGGTCCACCACGACACGGTCCACGTTCCAGCCCTGGTGCGTGACCAGTGCGTCCTCGTGCATCAGCAGGTTGTCCATCACCAGTGTCGCTCCGATGTCGCGCAGCTCGGCCAACTGTTCCTGCAGGTCGTCGGGGTTGATCCGCGCCATCCCGCGCTCGAGGTGAAGCTCCACCCGCTCGGGGCTGACCCCGCATTCGCGCAAGGCCAGGTTGAGCATTTCCGGAACATCGCTGGCGAGCAACTGCTTGGGATAGAGCGGGATGGCGACCCTCGCCCCAGGCCAGCGCGCGGCCATCTGGCATCCGGCCTGCAGCATCCAGTCGCCCAGCGGCACGATCAGCCCGCTCTGCTCGGCCACGCGCAGGAAACGATCGGGACCGATGCGGCCAAGCTCCGGGTGATTCCAGCGCGGTTCGACCGCAATGATCACCTTGCCATCGCTGCCGACACGCAGCTGACGCGTCAGTTCGAACGTGCGCGACTTGATCGCGAACAGCATTTCCTGGGCGAGATGGCGTTCGTCCTGCGTATCCGTACCAAGATCTTCGCCATAGAATGTGTAGGTGCCGCGTTGCTTGCCCTTTGAACGGTAGAGGGCAACGTCGGCAAAGCGGAAGAGTTCGTCCTCCTCCAGCGTGTCGTGCGGGGTCTGGGCGATCCCGATCGACAGGCCCACTTCCAGCGTCCGGTTGCCATGGGCAATCGGCTGCGAGATTGCGTGGATCAGGCGCTCGGCCAATTCCTCGATTTCACCGCGCGCAAGGTCCGTGGCGGCGACCACGAACTCATCCCCGCCGATGCGCGCGGCCAATTGCCCTTCGCCCGTTTCGCTCTGCAGCCGTGCGGCCACGGTGCGCAGCACGAAGTCTCCGACATCGTGCCCGAAGGTGTCGTTGATGGGCTTGAAGTGATCGAGGTCGAGATAGAACAGCGCCAGCTCGCTGTCGTTGCGGTTGAGGACCTGGTGCATGAACTGGCGCAGGCCCAGCCGGTTGGGAAGGCCGGTCGCCGGATCGTGCCGAACTTCGCGCTGCGCCCGGCTGAGGTCGGCGGCCCGGGCCACGTCGGAGCTGATATCCGTCGCGATCTTGACGATCTTGAAGGGCTCCCCGTTAAGATCGTAGATCGGGTTGTAGGAAGCCTGAATCCAGACCGGCGAGCCATCGCGCGCCACCCGCTGGAACTTGGCGGACATGTATTGCCCCTCGCGCAGCGCGGACCAGAACTGCGCATAGTCGGCCCCGGCGGCGTCCTCGGGATCGATGAAGATGCTGTGATGGCGTCCGACGATGTCGTCCAGGCCGTACTTCATCAGCGCGAGGAAGTTCTCGTTCGCCTCCAGGATCGTGCCGTCCAGGTCGAAGGAGACAACCGCCTGCGAGCGGTGAATGGCCGCAACCTGCCCCTCGTAGTCCCCCTGACGCAGCTTCTGCTGGGTGATGTCGACGGCGTTCTTGACCACCTTGAAGGGGCGCCCATTCATGTCGAGGATGGGATTGTAGGAGGCCTGAATCCAGATCTCGCGACCATCCTTGCCGACGCGCTTGAATTCGCCGCTCTTGTAGCGACCGCTGGCAAGTTCCTGCCAGAATTTGCGGTAGGCGGGGCTTTCGCGATCCTCCGGGGCGACCAGCATCTCATGATGACGTCCGCGCACCTGCGACAGGCGATATCCGGTCAGCTCGAGGAAGTTGTCGTTGGCATCCAGGATCGTTCCATCAAGGTCAAACGTCACGACGCTTTGCGATTTGTGGATGGCCGCGATCTGCCCCTGATGATCGGCCTGGCGCAGCTTCTCGCGCGTGACCGCCGTTGCATATTTGACGATCTTGAAGGGGGTGCCATCCTGATCGAGCACCGGGCTGTAGATCGCCTGGAACCAGATTTCGCGCCCGTTCTTGCCGAGGCGGCGGAACTCTCCGCTGCGATGGCGCCCTTCGGTCAGGTCGCTCCAGAAGATCTCGTATTCCAGGCTGTGCGCATGGGCGGGCTCTACGAAGAGGCGATGATGGCGGCCTTCGATCTCCTCCAGCGTGTAGCCCACGGCCTCGAGGAAATTGTCGTTGGCATCAAGGATGGTGCCATCGGGCGCGAACGTGACGACGCACTGCGACTTGTCGATGGCGGCCAGCTGTCCGTGGAAATCGGCGGTCTGCTTCTTTTCCGGGGTCACATCGACCGCGTACTTGACGATCTTGGAGGGACGCCCCTCTAGGTCGAGGATCGGGTTATACGTGGCGCGCAGCCAGACGGAGGACCCGTCCTTGCGCAACCTGCGATATTCGCCCGAGGTATGTCCCCCCTCGCGCAGCGTTCTCCAGAAATGCGCATAGTCCTCGCTCTGCGCTTCCTCGGCCTCCACGAACAGGCGGTGGTGGCGCCCGATGATCTCGTCCAGCGTGTAGCCCGTCGCCTGCAGGAACCGGTCATTGGCATGAAGGACGTGGCCGTCCATATCGAAATGGATCACCGCCTGCGACGTGTTGATGGCAGCGATCTGACCGGCATGGTCCACCGCGCCCGTCTTGCGGCGGGTGACATCGTGCAGGAGCACGATGACTTCGTGAACCGTGCCGGCCTTGTTGCATACCGGCGTACACGAGACCTCGGCCCAGAAGGGTTCGCCGTCGCGCCGCTTGAGGGCGATATCCGCATGGACGACCTCGCCGGAGGCAAAGGCCTGTCCGATCGGATCCGATTCGCTTTCATCCTCGCTCTGGCCTGCGTTCACCGGCAGCAGGACCGAGCGGTTGCGGCCGACCATATCCCACCCGGCATACCCGAACATGGCCAGGCAGCGGGCGTTGACGCGCAGGATCGCGCCATCACCTGACAGCACGATACGGCCCACCTGATGTTCGAGTGCCTCGATATCGGCAGGCGTCAGGTCAGGTTCGAGAGTCTTGTGAAGCATGGGCCGGTGTTGATCCATTCTTGGGAGGGCGCTGAGAACCGTTGGGCCCAAGCTGGTTAATTGCGCGTGTAAGGGCGTTGCATTTCTCGGAATTCTTCGAGTGCCCCGTGCACGCCGGAGCACCTGACGGGACATTATCGATCCGGCCCTTCCGCTCAGGAGGGAGTGGAATCCGCGGTGGAGCGGCCACAAGGGGGCGCAAGCCGCAAAGCGGCAAGGCGCATGGGCGGACGTCGCCGGCGTGCGCCTGGCGGGAGGGTTCGGGGAGCCCGAGGGCGATGGCCCTCGGATTCGTCCTCTCTTTCCATCGACAAGAACCCCTGAGGGTTCAGCCCATCTTCTTGAAGAGCCAGCTGAAGGTGCCGCCGCCGCGCGAGGCGAGGCCCTGTAGGACGATCTGGTGGGTGGCCTGGGGGCGGCCCTGGCCATCGACCCACAGCGAATCCTCGATCTCTACCGAGCCCGCGCCCGCGCGGAACTGCCAGTAGCTGCCGTCGGCAAGGACGAGGGCGGCGCCCTGGCCGTCCTCGGTGGGGGCGACGGTGACTTCGGGCGCGAGGTGGAAGCGGATCGCAAAGCCGACCTTGCCGCGCTTGGCCTTGCGCCCGGAAGGCAGCAGCATGTCCTCGCCGCGCAGCTCGGTGCCGTCGTCGCGCAGGATCAGGATGCGGCGGTGGGTCAGCGTGTAGCGCTGGGCATAGCCGTTGTGGCTGGCCTCGAGCCGGGTCGCGCGCGCGCCGCTGTCGGTCTCCATCGTCTTGCGGTCGACATCAACGGCGGTAACACCCTGGCCGATCGCGCCGTTGATGAGGATGGCGGTGGAATTGGCATCGTCGAGCGTCAGGGTGGAGTGCGCGGCGGTGGCGCGCAGGCCCTGGTCAAGGCGCGCGGGGACGAGCCCGCCCGCGCTGGCCGCACCGCCGCAGTTGACGATCATGCGCTGGCGGTTGTGCGAGAATTCGAAGGCGAGCGTGGAGGCGCAGCCAAAGCGCCCGTCGCGCGGCATCGGCGGCGGGGCGGTGTCGAACTGGAGGATCGACTTGTGTGCGGCGACGCGCTGGTAGCCCCACTGGCGCACGTCGCGCAAAGGGCGGGTGCGCACGCCGCTGGCCGCCACGAGGCCGTCGACAGTGTCGGCCGGGACCGCCCAGCCGCCCTGCCAGGAGCCCAGCGAACCATCGCCGTGGCACAGCGCGAGGAGCGGGGGCACGAGCATCTCGATGACGTGCTCCATCGCCTCGGTGCTGTCGCGCCGCGTGGCCTGGTAGCAGTTGCGCAGGCGCACGAGGAGGGCGATCGCCTCCATCTGCGCAAGCGGGCTGCGCGAGAGGACGCCGCCGTCATCGCCCATCAGCTCGCCCAGCGCCTTCATCAGTCCGGCTTCGCCATAGAGGCGGCGCGGGCGGCCTTCGGGCAGCAGCAGGCCGCAGGCGACAAGGCCGCACCAGCCTGCAACCGCGCCCAGCGAATCCTCGGCGTGGTGGACCTGCCGGTCGAGCCAGCGGGCGGTCTCGGCAATGTGGCGCAGCATGCGCACGCGCAGCGCCTTTTCGCCCGAGAGGATGAGCGGGGCGTGGACCAGCCAGTTGAGCAGGCGCGCGCCGGTGTGCCCCACCGTCCAGGCCGGGCCGCGGCTGGCCTTGCCGGTCTTGGCAGGGGCCTTCGGGTTGGCCTGGAGCCAGGAGGTGAGGATGCGTTCGGCCACGGGGGCGACCTGTTCGCGGGGCCCGCAGGCTTCGAGGTCGGCCAGCCAGGCGAAGCTGTGGACGGTGCGCTCGAGCGGCGGGGGGACGCGCGCCGCGCCGCCGAAATCGACCTGGGTGATCGGCGTGCGCGCGCCATGGACGAGGAAGTGGCCTGCGCGAAGGGCCGTGCCGGCCGCCTTGTCGCCCGGGACGGTGCCGCGCACGGTGGCGAGCAGGCGCATGCGGGCCTTCTTGCCCATGGGCGCGGTCAGCATCGTGCCCGGCACGCCCAGCTTGTAGGCAAAGCGGATCAGGCGTTCGCCCGCGCTGACGGTGGGCGCCGCGAAGTCGACCAGCGCAAGCGCGCGGCCGGTCTCGGACTGGTCGGCCCCGACGACGGGGGGCTCGGCACCCTTGGGCACGGATGTATCTCCCAGAGGCGGATCCACGCGGCGCGCGGCGCTGTCTTCTGTGGGTTTGTACATGGAGCCCTCCTCGACGCCCGGCTCGGCGGCGTCAGCCGGTAGCGGAACGGCCGAAGGGGGCTCCTGGTTGCGCGCGGCGGCGTCGATGGGAAAATCGCGCCGCACCGTGCTCAGTCGAGGCCCTTGAGCCTGCGGATGTTGGCCGCGTAGTGGTCGGGACCGCCCTTGAAGGTGGCAGACCCAGCGACCAGCACGTCGGCACCGGCGGCCACGCACTGCGGCGCGGTGACGGCATCGACGCCGCCATCGACCTCGATCTGGATGTCGCGGCCCGACTTCTCGATCATCTTGCGCACGGCTTCGATCTTGCGCAGCTGGCTGGAGATGAAGCTCTGCCCGCCGAAACCGGGGTTCACGCTCATGATGAGGACCAGGTCGATCTCGTCGATGAGGTAGTCGAGCATCTTGGCGGGCGTTGCCGGGTTGAGCGAGACGCCGGCCTTCTTGCCCAGCTTCTTGATCGTCTGCACCGTGCGGTGGATGTGCGGGCCGGCCTCGGGATGGACGGTGATGATGTCCGCGCCCGCGTCCGCGAAGGCTTCGAGGTAGGCATCGACCGGCGAGATCATGAGGTGGACGTCGAAGGTCTTGGCCGAGTGCGGGCGCAGCGCCTTGACCACGGCCGGGCCAATCGTGATGTTGGGCACGAAGTGGCCGTCCATGACATCGACGTGGATCCAGTCGGCCCCGGCTTCATCGATCGCGCGCACTTCTTCGCCCAGGCGGGCAAAGTCGGCGGACAGGATCGACGGGGAAATAAGCGGCGTGGTCATGGATCTCGTGAAACTCCTCTAGCCATCCAGATACGGCACCCCATGTTGGGGCGACAAGGCGGGATCGGGCCGTTTTCCACACACGATGTGGGGTTTGCCTCCGATCCGGATCGACGCGCGGATAGCGTCTTTCGCCCCGCGCGCAAGCCCATGCAGGGGGCTGCGTGACGGGAATGCTTGAAATTCAGTGCCTATTCAGCGCGCCGGGCCTAGGAACCTGCTTCAAGGCCTGCCGGTTGTGCAGGCGCGGTCCTGTCCGATGTGAGGACAGAGCGCCGGAAAAACGAGTTGTCTTGAGGATTGGATCGACATGATTCGACGTAGAATGGGTGCCCTTGCGCTGGTCGGCCTCGTGGCCGTGGCAGGCGCGGCGCCCGCATCCGCGCAGTACCGCAACGAGATTGCGAACAACCTGCGCAAGTGCACGAGCGCGAGCGGGCCGGGCCTGCTCGTCACGGTCGACGGGGTGAAGGCCTCGCAAGGGAACATGCGCGTGCAGTCCTACCGCGCGACCAAGGCCGACTGGCTCGAAAAGGGCCGCTGGCTCTCGCGCATCGAGGTTCCGGCCAAGGCGGGCACGATGACCTTCTGCCTGCCTGTTCCGGGCCCGGGCACGTACGGGGTGGCGGTGCGCCATGACCTCAACGGCAACGGCAAGACCGACATCAGCGAGGATGGCGGAGCCATGTCCAACAACCCCTCGATCAACATCTTCAACCTGGGCAAGCCGAGCTACTCCAAGGTTGGCGTCGAGGTCGGCTCCACGGTGAAGTCGATCCGGGTGCAGATGAAGTACATGTGAGGGGGTGTAAAAAGGTTTCTTTTCAAGGGGCCATCGCCCCTTGACCCCCTGACTGTCTTGCGCACTTCGTGCCGGCGACGCCGCGCGTGAGGCGTAAGGGCAGCGGCCATGAAACAGAGGGGCAAAGCCCCTCATTCCGACAGTCCCCTTCCTTTGTCGCGGCCCGCCATCCGGCACACCTGCGCTCGACAGTTCGGGGAGCCCGAGGGCAATGGCCCTCGGAACGCATCTTCCTGCTTATCTGCTCTTCCGCGCGGCAAGAATCGCGCGCACGTCGGCAAGGTCCGAGGGCTTGTCGACATCGACCGCGGCAAGGCCGTCGCGCGCCGCGACGCGCACGGCCGCCACCCCGATCTTGCCGCCGAGCCGGGCAATCGCCTCGGCCATGGTCAGGCGTCCCAGCGCAAAGCGCAGGAGGATGCCGGGGCCAAGGCGCAGCGCGATGCGCCAGGGGCGTTTGCGGTCGGCCTCGACCGCTTTCCAGGTCTCGATCGCGCCTTGCGCGCCGGGACGGGCGAGGAGGAATAGGTTGCAGCCCGACCAGGCGCCATCGGCCATCTTGAGCCAGGTGCGCTTGCTGCCGGGCAGCGCCTTTTCCACCGCCTCACGCCGTGCAAGCAGGATCGCGACGTCCGCCGCCTCTCCCGCATCCGCGACGAAATCGGTGATCCACTGCGCGTCGAGCAGCGCGTGGTCGGCGGTGGTGACGAGCATCGGCGCGCCCAGGTGCGCGAATCCGGCCGCGACGCTGGCGCTGGGGCCTGCCTCGGCCGGGAGAACCTCGCAGCCCAGATCCTGCGCCAGCGCAATTACTTCGGGCGTGCTGGTGATGACGGCCACGCGTGCGATTTCCGCAGCCTTGAGGGCGGCCACGACGCGCGCGAGCATCGGCTGCCCGTCGATCTCGATCAGCGCCTTGTGCGCGACCCCTTCGGCGCTGGCGACCGGATCGGGCGCGCCGGGGCGCGAACCGGCCAGCACGAGCGCGCTCAGGGGGCGGGCCTGAGCGGGGGCGGGAGAACCTTGCGAGAGTGTCACGCGGCGCGGTCGTCCGTATCGTTGGGGGAGTTGGCGGCCGCGAGACTTGCGGCCTTGCGCGCGCGCCACACGCTCCACAGCACACTGGGCGCGGCGAGCACGGGGTGGCGTTCGCGCCAGGGCGTGACCAGGACGGGCACGCCGGTGTGGCGCTCGATCTTCCAGGCGGCGTAGCGCGCGGCGCCCTCGAACGTGGTCGAGGCCTTGATCAGGCGCAGCACGTTGTAGGGCTTGCCCAGCCGCTGGCGGCGCTGCCACCAGGCAAGGATACGGGCCTTCGCCGCCGCATCCAGCTCGGGCCGGATCGTGCCTTGCGGCCCGCCGCGCGCGAAGGGGATCCCCTGAGCGACAAGGGCGAGCGGGAGCAGGCCGTCGAAATGCTCGCGGTTGGCCGAGAGGATCGAATCCTCGCGCCCCGCCTTTTCGACCCGGAATTCGGCGGCGTAGGTCGCGCGGAACAGCGCGCGCCAGTAGTCTTCGGGCGTGCCGCTGTCCGGGCCGAGCGCGACGGCCAGGCGTGCGGCGGTCTTCGCCGCGCCCGCGACGGCCTCTCCGGCGGCGCGCGAGGCGGCGCGGTCGTGGCTCCAGACCAGTGCGCTGGGCTGGACGAAGCGGGCCCAGATGGTGGTGTCGAGGCGCTCTCCGGCGGCGGCCGCGCGGAAGGTCTCGAGCGGCATCGTCGCGACCTTGGCGCGCAGGTCCGCGTCCGGCAGTGCGGTGCCGTCGGGCGCGGTGTCGGCGGGCGAGCAGCGCCATTCGTGGTAGCTGACGCGCGGCCAGATCTTCTCGATCTGCGGGGTGTCGGTCAGGACATAGAAGTCGAGCACGCCCTCCAGCGAGCCGGTGCGCAGGTTCGAGCCGTAGAACAGCACGGCGAGCACGGGCACGGGGGACTGTGCGGCCAGACGGTGCGCGAACGCCGCCACGGCCGGTTCCACCGGGCGTTCGAGTGCGGTCCGGATCCGCCCCAGGAGGTCTACGCTCATGTCCTTATGCTCAGGCAAGGACGCCTCGAAATCAAGACAGATGGAGAAAGGGGTGGAAATGCCTGCGCCCGATGGCGCGCGCTGGGTGGGCTCAGGGCACCACGAAGGTCAGCTGCGGGCCTTCGTCCATGATGTAGCGCCCGGCCGGGAAAGCCTCGCCATCGAGGATGAAGGGGCCTTCGATGTCCATGTCGACGTCGCTGGTGGCAAAGCGGTGCAGGCCATGACGGCCCAGCAGGCGTCCGCCCAGGCCCATCATCACCAGCGGCGCGAGGCCCAGCACGAGGCGGCTGGCGCGGTCGAGCACGAGAAGCTTGAGGCCCGGTGCCACCTTGCGCCCGAAGGGGCGCATGCCCAGCGGGAAGCGCTCGAAGGTGGTGGCGATGGTAAGGAAGCGGCGGTCGGTTTCGCCGCTGCCGCGCTTTGCGCCGGCATGGGGCAGCGCGCGGCCCGTCATGCGGTCGATGAGCCGCGTAGGCGTGCCCCGGCGCCAGGTGTTGGCCTCGCGGCCGAAGAGCGCCTGAAGAATGCCCGACAGGATCGAGATGCCCACCGCCAGCGAGTTGAACGCGCCGCGGCGGTGCGCTTCCTGGCCCGCTTCGGTGCACAGCGTGTAGACGCCCGAACCCAGGATGAAGCCCTGGACCGCGGCAAGGCCGGTGTCGGCCGCGTCGGCTGAGGTGATGCGCAGCGGGTGGCGGGTGACCGTCTTGCCCTTGTGGGCCGCGGCCAGCGCCTCGGTCAGCGACCATTCGCCGGGAAGACCCAGGTCCACCGTCAGCGCGTTGGTCTTGCCCTTGGGCAGCACGATCAGGCGCGGCCAGTCTTCACCGAAGATCTCGGTGCCGCAGGTCAGCACGTCGCGCACGGTGCCATCGCCGCCGTCGATCACGAGATAGTCGATCCCGCGGCGGGCGAATTCGCCCAGCGTGTCGAGCAGGGCCTTGCGGTCCCGCGGGGTTTCGGTCAGGATATTCGAGCAGTCCGCCATTTCCGCGGCCTTGCCCTTGTTACGGTGGCTGCGCGGATTGCGGATGATGCCCACGAGCGGCACGGCGCGTCCGGCCCGGGCACGGGCGACCGCTGTGCGCGAAGGGCGCTGCACGCGATTGCCGAAACGCGGCATCGCTTCAAATTCGTAAATTGATCCGTTCACGCGCTCCACATAGGGACTCACGCGGAAAAAATCATCCCGAAATACGCTCTGACATATTTGTGTGACATATTGATGGCTGTTTTGCGCCCAAGTGATGCCTGGAAGGCACGAAATGGTGGGGGCATGCGGTCCCGTCAGGCCCCCCGACAGGCTGCGCCCGCGCCGCGGCAGGCCCGGCGTGCTGTCTATGCGCCGACTCGTGGCGGCGGGCCCGCCGCGTGGATTGCCAGTCTGTGAAACTCGCAGTAGGGGCCAGTCATGGCACAAGGTGAAAATGCAGTGGGTGGCCCGACGGTGGCGGTCGTCGTCGGGCACAACGACGTGGTCCTGTGGGGCCTTTCGGTGACGGAGCGGGTGGGGCGGATCGCGCGTGCCTCGGGTCTGGAACTGGCCGCGCAGGTTTCCGCTGCGACGCCTGAGTCGGGTACGATCCTGGCCCATGCCGATTTCGCCTGGGACCCTTCCTGGTTTCGCCATGTCCTCGCGCATCCGGGCATGGTGCTGACGCTGGGCGGCGTGCCCGCGCTCGCCCATGCGCGCTCGGGCGAGGAAGCGGCCGCGCTTGCTGCGGCCATGCGCGGCGAGGCGGGCCAGGGGCTTGCCCTCCCGGGGCTGCAGGTCCTGGCCTTCGAGGATGGCCCGACCATCGAGAACAAGCAGCTGCGCAAGCGCGAGACCCCGTTCCTGATGCCGCTGCGCGCCGACAACGTGCGCGCGATCGAGAGGGCCAGCTATTTCGGCGCCTACAAGGGCGTGACCGACATCCTGACCAAGTACCTCTGGCCCGAATGGGCTCTGGTGCTCACCCGCATCTGCGCGCGCTGGCGCGTGACCCCCAACATGGTGACCTTCGTGGGCGCGGTGTTCTGCGTGGTCGCGACCGTGCTGTTTGCCTACGGGCACTACTGGGCGGGCATGGCGACGGGCCTCGTGTTCATGGTGCTCGACACCGTCGACGGAAAGCTCGCGCGCTGCACGATCACCTCTTCGGCCTGGGGCAACGTCTTCGACCACGGCATGGATCTCATCCATCCCCCGTTCTGGTGGTGGCTGTGGGCGACGGGCCTCGCCAGCTGGGGGCTTGCCTACGATGACACCACGTTCTGGTGGATCCAGGGCGTGATCCAGCTGGGCTACTGGGTCCAGCGCGCGATTGAGGGCATCTTCATGCGCATGGCGGGCGGGCTCCACATCCACGTGTGGACGCGCTTCGACAGCTGGTTCCGCCTGATTACCGCACGGCGCAATCCCAACATGGTGATCCTTTTCGTCGCCATGCTCTTCGCGCGTCCCGACATCGGTCTGGCCGTGGTCGCGGCGTGGACCGGGCTGAGCTGTGCGATCCATGCGGTGCGTCTGGTCCAGGCCCTTGTCTACAAGGCGCGCGGGGGCCAGATAACCTCGTGGTTGGCGGAAGGTTGACGGTGCACGCGACGCTCGAGAAATTCGGTTACCCGGCCAGTGAAGTGAAGGCCTACGAGCACTGGGTGGTGCTCGTCCGGCCGGCCCAGCCTACGCTTGGCAGCCTGGTTCTGGCCGCCAGGAGCACGGCGACCGCGTTTGGCGACCTGCCGGCAGGCGCGCACGCCGAACTGGCCGAGATCACGCGCGATATCGAGGCCGCGCTCGCGACCTTCTCGGGCTATGAAAAGCTCAACTACCTCATGCTGATGATGGTGGACCCGCAGGTCCATTTCCATGTCATCCCCCGCTACGAAGGTGCGCGCGAATGGCAGGGGATCGCCTTTGCCGACGCGGGCTGGCCCGGCCCCCCGGCGCTGGGCGACGCGCACAAGCTGACAGGCGACGAGCCGGACGCGATGCGCGCCGCGCTTCAGGCGCTCTGGGCCTGAGCCGGGGTCACATTTCGTAGGTATAAGAGAGATCCGAGGCCATCGCCCTCGGGCTCCCGGAACCGGCTTGGCGAGCTTGCGCGAGGAGCGCAGCGCAACAGGTGCGAAGGCGCGCGTGGAAAACAGAAGGGGCAAAGCCCCTTCATCCTCCTCCAATCCGAATCCTCTCAACCCCGCGGCCCGCTGGCAGGCCCGCATGCGCTCGACAGGATGGGGAGCCCGAGGGCGATGGCCCTCGGAATCACCTATCTTTCTGATTTTCCAGCTGCGCGATCAGGCGGCCCACTGGTCGGTGAGCTGGGTCGCGATCTCGATGTCGTTGAGGAAGTCGACTTCGGCCCAGTCCATGCCCTCGATCGAGAGTGTGCCGACCTTGCCGGTGGGCGCGATCGAATCGATGACCTTGAGGTACCAGTGCTGCACGCCCTCGGGCGTGCGCATGGCCTTGCGCACGGTTTCGCGGAAGAGGTCTGCGCCTTCGCCGCGGAAGGCCAGGAAGCCGATCGATTCGGCGTTCGACTGCTCGGCGGTAAGCGTCTTGCCGATATGGACGAGGCGCCCCTCGGGGGTGCGTTCGACCTTCATGTCGTCGCTGTCGTAGCCCTCGGCCTTGACGTCGACGGTGACCGCGATGGGCCAGGGGTTGGGTTCGGCCAGCACCGCGCGGGCAATGTCCTCGGAGACCAGCGTGTCGCCGTTCAGGATCACGAAGTCGCCGCGCATCGCCTCGCGCGCGATCCAGCACGAACCCAGGTTGTCGGCGACCTTGAAGAAGGGGTTGAAGCGCACCGTGATCTCGACGCGCGGGTCTTTGATGGTGGCGAGGTGGGCTTCGAGCATGTCGGTCATGAAGCCGGTGACGACGTCGATCCGCTTGATCCCCGCGCGCGCCAGCATCTCGATCTGCCAGGCGATCAGCGAACGGCCCGAAAAGTCGATCAGGCACTTGGGGCGTTCGGCGGTGAGGGGGAGGAGGCGCGAGCCCTGGCCGGCGCTCAGGAGGATGGCATGTTCGATCATGGAGGTCACTATATGGTCTGCTGGGGAGGCCTAGGCCTCTAGCGCGCGGCGCGGCGAAGGGAAAGGCAAACGCGCCGTTTCGCGTTGAATTGCGCGCGGGGCGTGTATCGACAGCTTGCAAGTCGGCGCGCGCTCGTCCACATGCCCGCCAATGTCGGCCAAACCCAACCGCCCTAAGACCGAATCTTCGCTGGGGCGGATCCTTCGTAACACCGCCTGGCTGCTGGGCGGCAAGGGCTTCGGTGCTGTGTGCAGCATCGCGTATCTTGCCATCCTGACGCGCACCCTGGGCCTGAAGGACTTTGGCCACTTCTCGCTCATCTTCGGAACCGCGCAGGCGATCATCGCGCTGACCGGTTTCCAGACCTGGCGGGTGGTCGTGCGCTACGGCAGTGCCCACGTCCATGAAAAGGAATGGGGCCGCTTTGGCCGTCTCGCCATGCTGAGCGGGGGGCTCGATGCCATCGGCGCGGTGCTGGGCACCGTGGTCGCGGCGGTCGCGATCTTCGGCTTCGGGCACATGCTCGAATTGAACCAGGCCTACGTCAATGTCGCTTTCTGGTTCTGCTGCGCTTCGCTCTGGGCGCTCGTCTCCGCGCCCACGGGCGTGGTGCGCGCGCTCAACCGCTTCGATGCGGCGGTCTATGTCGAGGCGGTGGTGCCCACCGGGCGCCTGCTCGCCGCACTGGCGATCTGGTTTACAGGACCCAGCGTGGCCCGCTTCCTCTTCGCCTGGGCCGCGATCGATATCGTGGAGGCTGCGCTCTACTGGATCGTCGCGCGCCGGCTGTGCCCGGAGGGTATCCGCCTTTCCAATTTCTGCCGCCTGGGCACGGCCCTGCGCGAGAACGAGGGGCTCGCCCACTTCTTCCTCGTCTCCTACTTCGGCTCCTCGATCGACGCGCTGATGAAGAACGGCCCGCTCTTGATCGTGGGCGGCTGGGTCAGCACGAGCGCGGCCGGTCTCTACCGCCTCGCCTCGCAGCTCTCGCAGGCGATGAGCAAGCTTTCGACCCTGCTCACCCGCTCGGTCTACGCCGAGGTCGCCCACGTCAGCGCCTCGTCCGAG
This sequence comes from Novosphingobium sp. MBES04, assembly GCF_000813185.1. Taxonomy (NCBI): domain Bacteria; kingdom Pseudomonadati; phylum Pseudomonadota; class Alphaproteobacteria; order Sphingomonadales; family Sphingomonadaceae; genus Novosphingobium; species Novosphingobium sp. MBES04. Next base: position 1,973,731 of record NZ_DF850488.1, read on the forward strand.
GCTTCGGAACTGCGCAAGCTGGTCGGCCAGACCAGCAAGATCGCGGGCGGCGCGGCGCTGGTTGTCGTGCTCCTCGCGCTGGTGGCGGGCAAGTACCTCCTGCAGCTCATCGGTGGCGACGATTTCGAGCAGGGCGCGGCGATCCTCGTTCCGCTCGCCATCGGCGCCAGCTTCGATCTGGCCAGCGTCTCGTTCGAGCCGGTGCTGCATTCGACCGGGCGGGCCAATCTCTCGCTCTTCGCGCGCGTGGTCGCACTCATCGCGATGGGCATCAGCCTCGTCTTCCTGATCGGCTTTGGATCGACGGGCGTCGCCTGGGGCGTCGCCATCGGCGGGGCGTGCTCGTACCTGTTCATGGGTGGCCTGGCGCTGCGCACGCTGCGCCGCCTTGAGCGCGAGGAAAAGGCCGCGGCGGCGGCCTCCTGATTCGCAGCAGCGCTCGACACCCTGCGCGCCGTGCGTATCATGGCGCCATGAATGTATCCCTCGAGGCGGACTGCCCCGCCGCCATTTCCGAGCGCATCGTGGCCCTGCGCCGTGCGATCCATGCCGAGCCCGAACTGGGCCTCCACACGCCCCTGACGCGCGACAAGATCCGCGCCGAACTGGCCGAGCTGCCGCTCGCGTGGGAGGAGGGCCCCTCGACCACGGGCCTTGTCGCGACCTTGCAGGGGGGCGCGGGACCGGGGCGCAGCGTGCTCCTGCGCGGCGACATGGACGCGCTCGCCATGCCCGAGGAAACCGGGCTCGAATTCGCCTCCACCATTCCGGGCGTGATGCACGCCTGCGGGCACGACACCCACGTCGCCATGCTGGCGGGCGCGGCGCGGCTGCTGGCGGAAAAGGCGGACACGCTGACCGGTGAGGTGCGCTTCATGTTCCAGCCCGGCGAGGAAGGCTGGCACGGCGCGCGATACATGCTCGAGGACGGCCTCCTGGGTGGTCCCGGCACGGCCCGCGCCTTGCCCGAGGCCGCCTTCGCGCTCCACATCATGCCCAACGCGCGCCACGGCGTGATCGGCGGGCGGGCAGGGCCCCTCATGGCCTCGGCCGACCAGCTGGCGATCACCGTCAGGGGCCGGGGCGGACACGCCTCGATGCCGCACGACACGATGGACCCGATGCCGATCGCCTGCGAGATCGTGGCCGCCATCCAGACCATGGTCGCGCGCCGTTTCTCGGTCTTCGATCCGGTGGTCGTCACCATCTCCAAGATCACTGCAGGCAGCGCGCACAACGTCATTCCCGACCATGTCGACATGCTGGGCACGATGCGCTCGCTTTCAGCCACCAACCGGGCACGCCTGCGCGAGGAGGTGACCGCGCTCGCCGCCGGGATCGCCGGTGCCCACGGCCTTGCCGCCGAGGTCGAGATCATCGAGGGCTTTCCCGTTACCGTGTGCGACGCGCGCGCGGTCGACTTCGGCGAAGGCGTGGCGCGGGATCTGTTCGGCACCGACACTTTCGAGCGTCTGGCAAACCCGATCATGGGCGCCGAAGACTTCGCCTATGTGCTGGAGAAGACACCCGGCGCGATGTTCTTCCTGGGCGTGGCGGCCGAAGGCGATGACTGGAGCCAGTGCTGCGGCATCCACTCGACCCGGATGATGGTCGATGAAAGCGTGCTGCCCCGGGGCGCGCTGTTCCTGGCTGGCCTCGCCGAGCGGTACCTTGCGACGGGGTGGGAGTAGAGGAACGTAGAAGAACAAGGATGAATCCGAGGGCCATTGCCCTCGGGCTCCCCGAACTGTCGAGCGCAGGTGGGCCGGGCGGCGTGGTTCGGGGGTGAGAGGTCTCGTCTCGATAGGGATTGAGGGGCTTCGCCCCTCTATTTTTGTCCGCAATCCTCACGTTTCGTGCGCTCCGTTGCTGGCACGAACTGCCCAGGACGGTTCCGGGGTCAAGGGGCGATGGCCCCTTGAATCTTCTCCTTCTTCCCCCTTGATTTGCGCTTTCCCCCCTTGGTCACCATGTAGGTCCCCATGACGGACAACTGGCAATTCTGGGTCGATCGCGGTGGCACATTCACGGACGTGGTGGCGCGCGCGCCGGACGGGCGGTTCGAGCGGCTGAAGCTCCTGTCCGAGGACCCGGGCCGTTACGAGGATGCCGCCGTCGAGGCGATGCGCCGCCTGACGGGTGTTGCGGAGGGGGATCTTCCGCCCAGCGAGCTGCGTCTGGGCACCACGGTCGCCACCAACGCGCTCCTGGAGGGCAAGGGCGAGCCGGTCCTGCTCGCCATCACGCGCGGTTTTGGCGATGCGCTGCGGATCGGCACGCAGGAGCGCCCGGACATCTTCGCGCGCCACATCGCTCTGCCCGATCCGCTCGCCGCAAAGGTGCTGGAGATCGACGAGCGCATCGGCGCGGATGGCACGGTCCATCGCCCGCTGGACGAAGCGGCCGCGCGTGCGGGGCTCGAAGCGGCCTTCGCGGACGGGTTTCGCGCCATCGCCGTGGTCCTCATGCACGGCTATCGCCACACGCAGCACGAAGCCGCGCTGGCCAGGCTCGCGCAGGAAATCGGCTTCACCCAGGTTTCGGTCAGCCACGAGGTGGCCCCGCTCATCAAGCTCATCGCGCGCGGCGATACCAGCGTGGTCGATGCGCATCTCTCGCCCGTGCTGGACCGGTACATCGACGGGCTGGAGGCCGGTCTCGGGCCTCATGTCGATGCGCTCTACATGCAGTCGAACGGCGGGCTGACGACGGGCGGCATGCTGCGCGGCAAGGACGCGATCCTGTCGGGGCCCGCGGGTGGCATCGTGGGCATGGCGGCGATTGCGAAGGAGGCCGGTTTCGGGGAAGTCGTGGGCTTCGACATGGGCGGCACCTCGACCGACGTGTCGCACTATGCAGGCGCGTACGAGCGCGACAGCGAGACGCGCGTGGCGGGTAACCGCGTGCGCACGCCGATGATGCGCATCGAGACGGTGGCCGCGGGCGGCGGATCGGTCTGCGCCTTTGACGGCGCGCGCTTCCTGGTCGGCCCGGAAAGCGCGGGCGCGGTGCCGGGCCCGGCCTGCTATAGGCGCGGCGGCCCGCTGGCGGTGACCGACTGCAACCTGCTCCTGGGCAAGCTGCGCCCCGCGCACTTCCCCCACGTCTTCGGCCCTGAGGGCGACGAGCCCCTCTCGCTCGAGGCCGCGCAGGCGCGCATGGACGCGATCCTGGCGGAGGCAAAGGCGGCGACGGGGCGCGAACTCACCGGCGAGGAGGCCGCCGAGGGCTTCCTGGAAATCGCGGTCGCCAACATGGCCAACGCGATCAAGACCGTCTCGCTGCGCCGGGGCCACGACGTCACCCGCGCGGCGATGGTGACCTTTGGCGGGGCGGGCGGGCAGCACGCCTGCAAGGTCGCCGACGCGCTGGGGGTGACGACAGTGCTGTGCCACCCGCTGGCCTCGGTGCTCTCGGCCTACGGCATGGGCCTCGCCGACCGCCGCGTGCTGCACGAGCGCACGCTCGGCCTTGCTCTTTCCGAGGAGAGCAAGGCTGCGCTCGATGAGGCGGTGTCCGCGCTCGGCAAGGCCGCGCGCGCAGACCTTGCCGCACAGGGCGTTCCCGAAGGCACCATCGCGCTCGAAGCCTCGCTCGCGATCCGCCCGCGTGGCAGCGAGAGCACGATTTCGGTGCCGCTGGGCGATCTCGCCGAGATGCGCGCGGCCTTCCACGAGGGCTGGGACCACCTCTTCGGCTTCGCGCCGGGCGAGGATCTCGTCGCCGAAACCCTACGCGTCGAGGCGGTTGCAGGCGGCCATGCGGGCGGCGGCGCGGTGATGCCGCTCGCCGCGACCTCGGGCGCGGCGGCCGAGACGGTGCCGGTGTGGACCGGCGGCGCGCGCCATCAGGCCCCGCTCTACCACCGCCGCGATCTTGCCGAGGGGTTTGCCGCCTCGGGTCCGCTGCTTGTCGTCGATGACGTCTCCACCACCGTCGTCGAGCCGGGCTGGTCGGTGCGCGTCGATGCCGTCGGCAATCTCATCCTGTCGCGCAGCACGCCGCAGCAATCCGCGCTCTCCGCCAGCACCGAGCGCGATCCGGTGCGGCTCGAGATCATGGGCGCGCTGTTCATGGCGATTGCCGAGGAAATGGGCGCGGCGCTGCAGCAGTCGGCGCGTTCGGTGAACATCCGCGAGCGGCTCGATTTCTCCTGCGCGCTGTTCGATGCGGCGGGAAACCTCATCGCCAACGCCCCGCACATGCCGGTGCACCTGGGCTCGATGGGCGAATCCGTGCGCACCGTGCTGGAGCGGCGCGGGAACGCGGCGGATGGGCGCGGTATCTTGGCGGGCGACGCCTATGTCCTCAACGCGCCCTATGACGGGGGCACGCACTTGCCCGACATCACCGTGGTCATGCCGGTCTTTGCCAAGGACGGTGACGACGCGCCCGCCTGGTTCGTCGCCGCGCGCGGGCACCACGCGGACATCGGCGGGATCAGTCCGGGCTCGATGCCGCCGCGCAGCCGCACGCTGGACGAGGAAGGCGTGCTGATCGACAACGTCCTCCTTGTCGATAGGGGCACCCTGCAGGAGGCGGCGATGCGCGAATTGCTGGCCTCCAGCCCGCACCCCTCGCGCGCGATCGAGCAGAACATCGCGGACCTGCGCGCCCAGTTGGCCGCGTGCCGGCGCGGGGCCTCGGAACTGCGCCGCATCGCGGGCGAGCAGGGCCGCGCGATGGTCGATGCCTACATGGGCCACGTCCAGGCCTATTCCGAGGAGGCCGTGCGCCGCCTGATCGAACGCCTGACGGACGGCACCTTCGTGCTGGAGATGGACAACGGCGCGCAGATCCATGTCGCCGTCACCATTGATCGCGACACGCGCAGCGCCGTCATCGACTTTGCTGGGACCTCGCCCCAGCTGCCCGACAACTTCAACGCGCCGCTGCCCGTGGTGCGCGCGGCGGTTCTCTACGCGGTGCGTACGCTGATCGACGATCCGGTGCCGATGAACGAGGGGTGCCTGCGGCCCATCACGGTGCGCGTGCCCGAAGGCTCGATGCTGCACCCGGTCGCGCCTGCTGCGGTCGTTGCGGGCAATGTCGAGACCAGCCAGGCGATCACCGATGCGCTGTTCGGCGCGCTGGGCGCCATAGCCGCCGCGCAAGGCACGATGAACAACTTCACCTTCGGCGATGCCGCGCACCAGTACTACGAGACGATTGCGGGCGGTTCGGGCGCGGGGCCCGACTTCGACGGGACGAGCGTGGTCCAGACCCACATGACCAATTCGCGCCTGACCGACCCGGAAGTTCTGGAAACCAACTTCCCGGTCCTGCTGGAGGAATTCTCGATCCGTACCGGCTCGGGCGGGGCAGGGCGGCATCGCGGGGGCGATGGGGCGGTGCGCCGGGTGCGCTTCCTGGCCCCCATGCAGGCGGGCATCCTCTCGCAGCGCCGCAAGGTCGCGCCCTTCGGGCTGGCCGGCGGCGCCGATGGTGCGGCGGGCATCAACCGCATCGAGCGCGCCGACGGCACCGCCGAGGAGCTGGGCCCCACCGCCAGGGTGGACCTTGAACCGGGTGACGTCTTCGTGATCGAAACACCGGGTGGCGGCGGCTTCGGGGGCTGATACCGCCCCCCCGTTACCCGTCGCACAGGGCAACCTTTGCCTTGCGCGGCGCGTTTGTCCTGTGCCACCATGCGCGAAAATAAATTAGGCACGGGAATAGGATGATGTCGCGTTTGCGAAATGAGAGTGCGCTGCGATGAGCGGGCCGGTCTTGCCCACGACGCTCGATTCCAGCGCCCCGGAGGCGCAGGCGCGCACCCGGCACAACCGCGCTCTGATCGAAGATCTGCGCGAACGCGTGGCGCAGGCCGCGCTGGGCGGTTCCCAAAAGGCGCGCGAACGCCACGAGGCGCGCGGCAAGATGCTTCCGCGCACCCGCGTCGAAGCGCTGCTCGATGCGGGCGCGCCGTTCCTGGAGATCGGCCAGCTGGCCGCGAATGGCCTCTACGATGACGAGGTGCCCGGTGCCGGGATCATTGCCGGAATCGGGCAGGTTTCGGGCCGCACCTGCATGATCTTCGCCAACGACGCGACGGTAAAGGGCGGCACCTACTACCCGATGACGGTCAAGAAGCACCTGCGTGCGCAGGAGATCGCCAAGGCCTGCCGCCTGCCGTGCATCTACCTTGTCGATTCGGGCGGGGCGAACCTGCCCAACCAGGCCGAGGTCTTCCCCGACCGCGACCATTTTGGCCGCTTCTTCTTCAACCAGGCGCAGATGAGCGCGGCGGGCATCGCCCAGATCGCCTCGGTCATGGGCAGCTGCACGGCGGGCGGCGCCTATGTGCCCGCGATGTCGGATGAGACCGTGATCGTGCGCGAGCAGGGCACGATCTTCCTCGCCGGTCCCCCGCTGGTCGAGGCCGCGACAGGCGAAGTGATTTCGGCTGAGGAACTGGGCGGGGGCGAACTGCACGCGCGTACCTCGGGCGTTGCCGATCACCTGGCCGACGACGATGCCCACGCGCTCTCGCTCGTGCGCGACATCGTCAGCCACCTGGGGCCGGGCGAGCGCGCCAACGTGGAGCGCCGCGCGGCGCGCGATCCGCTCTACCCCGCCGAGGACCTCTACGCGCTCATCCCCGAGGACGTGCGCGCGCCCTACGAAGTGCGCGAGGTTATCGCGCGGCTGGTCGATGGCTCGGAATTTCACGAGTTCAAGCCGCTGTTCGGCGCCACGCTCGTCTGCGGCTTTGCGCATATTCACGGGTTCCCGGTTGCGATCCTTGCCAACAACGGCGTGCTCTTTTCGGAGTCTGCGCAGAAGGGCGCGCACTTCATCGAGCTGGCCTGCCAGCGCGGCATTCCGCTCCTCTTCCTCCAGAACATTTCCGGCTTCATGGTCGGCGGCGCCTACGAGGCGGAAGGGATTGCCAAGCACGGCGCCAAGCTGGTGACGGCGGTCGCGACCGCGCAGGTGCCCAAGCTGACCGTCATCATCGGAGGTTCGTTCGGGGCGGGCAATTACGGCATGTGCGGGCGCGCCTATGACCCGCGCTTCCTCTTCACCTGGCCCAACGCGCGCATCTCGGTGATGGGGGGCGAGCAGGCCGCCTCGGTGCTCGCCACCGTCCACCGCGACGCGAAAAGCTGGTCGGAGGAGGAGGCCGAGGACTTCAAGGCACCGATCCGCGCCAAGTACGAGGCCGAGGGCAACCCCTATTATGCGACTGCGCGCCTATGGGACGATGGCGTGATCGACCCGGCCCAGACCCGCGACGTGCTGGGCCTCGCGCTCGGTGCCGCGCTGGAGGCGCCGTTCCCCGCAAGGCCGCAGTTCGGCGTGTTCAGGATGTGATGATGACGATGGCCAAGGACACTCTCTACGTACTCGACACCGATTGGGCCGACCCGGCGCTGGGCGGTGTGCGGCGCTTTTACTGCAAGGACTGCGTGACGGTGGAGGGGCTGCTCGCCCTCTTCCCCGAGCGCGCGGCCGGGATCGAGGTGGTGCGCGTGCCCTGGCCGCGTCCGCGCGCGGCGGTGTTCGACCGGCTGGGCGAAGCGCACCAGGATCTTCCCGCGCTGGCCTTTGCCGAGGGCGGCTTTGCGGGCGATGTCGAAAGCGTGCTCGCCGCGCTCCACACTCGCCATGGCTTTCCGGAGCGTCACCCGTGATCGGCGCGCTGCTTATCGCCAACCGGGGCGAGATCGCCTGCCGCATCATGCGCACCGCGCAGCGCATGGGGATACGCACCATCGCGGTCCATTCCGATGCGGACGCTGAGGCGCTCCACGTCCAGATGGCGGACGCGGCGGTGGCGATCGGTCCCGCTCCCGCTGCCGAGAGCTACCTGTGCGCGGACAAGATCCTCGCCGCGGCACAGGCTGCGGGCGCGGATGCGATCCATCCGGGCTACGGTTTCCTGTCCGAGAACGCGGACTTTGCGCAGGCCGTCCTCGATGCCGGGCTGACCTGGGTGGGCCCGTCCCCCGCCTCGATCCGCGCGATGGGCCTGAAAGATGCGGCCAAGGCGCTGATGGAAAAGGCGGGCGTACCGGTGACGCCGGGGTACCTGGGCGAAGACCAGTCGCCCGAGCGGCTGGCTCGCGAAGCCGAGGGCATTGGCTATCCGGTGCTGATCAAGGCGGTTGCGGGCGGTGGCGGCAAGGGCATGCGTCTTGTCGAGGAGGCGGGAGCCTTTGCCGACGCGCTCACCTCGTGCCAGCGCGAGGCGCGGTCCAGCTTCGGCAACGACCGCGTCCTGATCGAGAAGTACATCGCCACCCCGCGTCACATCGAGGTGCAGGTCTTTGGCGATACGCACGGCTCCGTCGTCCACCTGTTCGAGCGCGACTGCTCGCTCCAGCGCCGCCACCAGAAGGTGATCGAGGAAGCGCCCGCACCCGGCATGGACCCGGCCACGCGCGAGGCGCTGTGCGCCGCCGCCGTGCGCGCGGCGAAGGCGGTCGACTACGTGGGGGCCGGAACCATCGAGTTCATCGCCGACGGGTCGGGCCCGCTCGATGCGGAGAAGATCTGGTTCATGGAAATGAACACGCGCCTCCAGGTCGAGCATCCCGTGACCGAGGAGATCACCGGCATCGACCTTGTTGAATGGCAGCTGCGCGTGGCGAGCGGGGAACCGCTCCCCGCCGCCCAGGAGGACCTCTCTATCTCGGGCTGGGCGATGGAGGCACGCCTCTACGCCGAGGACCCTGTGCGCGGGTTCCTGCCCAGCACCGGGCGGCTGGAAATGCTCGAATTCGGGGACGCGCCGGGCGGGCGGATCGAAACCGGGGTCGAGGCCGGCGATACGGTCTCACCGCATTACGATCCGATGATCGCCAAGCTGGTCGCGCATGGTGAGAGCCGGGAAGAAGCGCGCGAGAGGCTGTGCGACATGCTGGCGGAAAGCGCGGTCTGGCCGGTGAAGTGCAACGCGCCCTTCCTCGTGCGCGCGCTCGAACATCCCGAGTTCGTGGCGGGCACGGTCGACACCGGCCTCATCGGACGCGACGGTGAAGAGATGGCGCAGCCCTCAGCGCCCTCGGCCGAGACGCTGGAAGCCGCCGCGCGCGCGCTCGTCCCGGCCGATCCGTTGCTGGGCTTCCGGCTCAACGCCGCGCCCCGGCGCACCGCGCGCTTCCTGTTGGATGGCGAGCCATGCGAAATCGCCTTCGAAGGCGGGAGCGAGGACCCGGTCGAGGCCGTCCTGCTCGCCGAACGGGGCGAGGCCTGGCAGCTGACCCACTGGCGGCGCGATGGCGCCCATGGCGCGAGCGCAGGCTCGGGCGCGATCCTGGCGCCGATGCCGGGGCGGATCATCGCGGTCGCGGTCGCCGAGGGCGAGGAAGTCGTGCGCGGGCAGAAGCTCGTGACGCTCGAAGCCATGAAGATGGAGCACACCCTCGTCGCGCCGTTCGATGGCGTGGTGGGCGAACTGGCCGTGCGCGAGGGGCAGCAGGTGGCCTTGGAGGCTTTGCTGGTTCGGATTGATGAGGTTGAGTAAGTAGAAGAGAGAGAATCCGAGGGCCATTGCCCTCGGGCTCCCCGAACTGTCGAGCGCAGCTGTCTCCCGCCGAGTTGGTGGAGATGGGAAAGTCTGGGGCTTGGAAGATTGAGGGGCAAAGCCCCTCTAAAATCATCTGATACCTGCCTCACGTCCCGCCCGCTGCGCAGGCTGCGAAAACCGAGGTCGCCGATTCTGGGGTCAAGGGGCGATGGCCCCTTGAAAATCCCTCTTAACCCGCTTGGGCCTGCGCCAGCAACGCGTCGAACTCCCCGGGCCAGGTCTCACTCCACTGCGCGCGCTGATCCTCGCTCGCCCATGAGCCTTCGATCCCGTTCAGCATCATTTCGCGCAGCAGGGACAGTTCGAGGCCCAGGTGGCTGTAGAGCAGCTGCCAGGCACCCGCGGGCGTGACCTGGTGGAGCGTGGGATCGTCGGAATTGGGGTGCAGTTTGAGGCCCATCTCGGCCATGCGGCGGATCGGGTGGTCGAGCGCCCAGCGCTCGTGGTCGAGCGTGCGCAGGTAGTAGGAATTGGTCGGGACGATGGTGAAGACGAGGCCGCGCGCGGCGTAGTCCTGCGCCAGTTCGGGGTTGTCGATAATGGTGTAGCCGTGGTCCACGCGGTCGACGCCAATGGTGTCGACGGCCATCGCGACATTGGTCCAGGGCATGCCGAATTCGCCCGCGTGGGCGGTGGTGCGAAGCCCGTGTTCCTTGGCGAGCGCGTAGGCCTTGGCGAACATCTCGGGCGGGCGGTTGTCCTCGCGGTAGTCGATGCCGATGCCCACGACCTTGGGGTGGGGGTGGGCGATCATCTCTTCGACCATGAACACGGCTTCCTCGGCCGGAGCCTCGCGGTCGATCGAGGGGATGAGGAGCGAGGAAATGCCAAAGTCCGCCTCGGCCTCCTCCATGCCTTGGAGGATACCCGCGACGGCCTTGGCGTAGGGCAGGCGTCCGTCGCGGATGGTGGCGGTGGGGTTCCAGAAGAACTCGGCGTGGCGCACGCTCTCGCGCGCGGCGTCCTCGAGGTACTCGTAGGTGATGCGGCGCAGGTCCTCGGGCGTCATCAGGAGGTAGTCCTCCAGCGCGCGCAGCACGCGCAGCACGCCGACCGGGCGCTCGCCGCGGGTGTAGAAGGCCTCGATCTCGGCGCGTTCGAGCGGGGCCTCGTACTTGGCGACGAGGTCGAGGAAGGTCTCCTTGCGCACGGTGCCCAGCAGGTGGCAGTGCAGCTCGACCTTGGGCATCGCCACGAAGAAGGCGCGCAAGGCCGCATCGACGTCGCGCCCGATCGGGGACGCGGGGACGCAGCCGATCGCCAGCGGGGCGACCGAGGGGGAAGGGGTCTCAGGCATGGGTTATTTCCGGTATGCGGCGCAGGCCTGCGTCAGTGGAGCGTGGCTGCGGTGTAGAAGTAGTAGCCGAGCGGAAGGCTGAGGACGAAGAGGCCGACAGGGATCTGCCGCCAGCGCCCCGCCAGCACCTCGACGAGGACGTGGACGAGCAGGCCTCCGGCGATACCGGTGCCAAAGCTGTTGGAAATGAGCGTGAGCAGCATCATCGCGATGGGCGCGAAGAGCGAGATCGTGTCCTCGCCCGGGGCCTGGCGGATGGTGCCCATCATGGCGATGCCGATGAGGATCAGCGCGGGCGCGGTCGCCTCGCGCGGGATCGCCATGGCAAGCGGCATGGCAAGGAGCGTGGCGGCGAACAGGATGGCCGCGACCATCGGGGTCATGCCGGTGCGCCCGCCCGCCTCGACGCCGGCCGCCGATTCGACGAGCGCGGTGCCGCCCGGAACGCCGACGAGCGGGCCAAGCGTGGCGGCGAGCGAATCGATCAGGAACGGGCGCTCGATCTGCGGGAGGTTGCCTTCCTTGTCGGTGAGCCCCGCCTTGCCGCCAATGGCCAGCGTCGTGCCCAGCGTCGAGAAGAACTCCGAGGCGAAGAAGGTGAACATGTAGGGCAGCGCAACGAGGCTGATCGCGCCCAGCATGTCGACCTTGCCGGTGACCGGCGCGGGCGAGTGGGGCAGCGAGAACACGCCGTCGAAGCGGGTAAGGCCCAGCGGCACACCAACCAGCGCGGCGACGATGATACCGGCGAGGACGGCGCCCGGCACGCGGCGGGCCTGGAGCGCGATGGCAACGGCAAGGCCAATGAGCGCGCAGACAGGGCCGGGCTGGCCGAAGTCACCGAGTTTCAGCGCATGGCGCGCGACGTCGACCGAGACGAGGCCCGCATCGCGGCAGCCGAGCATGGCGATGAACAGGCCGATCGAGGCCCCCAGCCCCAGCTTGATCTGGGGCGGGATGATGCGCACGACCATTCCGCGCGCGCCCGTCAGCGTGAGGATGATGAAGGCGATGCCCGAGAAGGCCGCGATGCCAAGGCCGGTCTGCCAGGGCACGCCCTCGATCTGGGCGAGCGTGATGCCCAGGATCGCCGAGCCGCCGATGCCCGGACCCACGATGAAGGGCAGGTTGGCGTAGAAGGCCATGGCCAGGCTGCCGATGGCCATGACGAGGATGACGCCCGCGGTCACCGCCGCGCGGTCCATGCCGCCGCTCGAAAGCAGCGAGGGAATGACGACGATGAGATAGGCCGCCGCGAGGAACGTGGTGAGCCCCGCAAGCGTCTCGCGCGCGGGCGTGGTACCGCGTTCGCTCAGCGCAAAGCGGCGTTCGAGGAAGCTTGCGATCACTGCTGCGCCTGCGCGATGAAGTCCTTGAGGAAACGCGCCTCGTCGATGCCCAGGATCAGGTGGACGGGGCGCTCGCCCGCATTGGGGGCCATGTCGTCCTTCCACACCTGCGGCTCGCCGTAGTGCATGCCGGGCATGGTATCGACGTCCATGCGCACGACGAGCTCCTCGGTGACGAGCGAGCGGTCGATGGCGACGGCGACGGTGATCTCGTCCCACAGCGGCTGGCCGAGGCGGGCGTAGGTCTCGAAGTAGGTCGCGACCGGGGTTCCGGCCTTGCCGATGCGCTTGGCGACCTCGGGCGTGACCTTCACTTTGGAGCTGACGTTGCCGACCAGCGTGATGCGCTTCCAGGGCGCGGTGAGCACGATGTGCGCGGCCTCGGGGTCGAACAGGAAGTTGAAATCGGTCGAATAGTCGGTGTTTCCGGTGGCCCGCCCGAGGGCGGTGTCCAGCTTGCCCGGTTCGATCACGATCTCCCTGGCCAGCGTCGCGATGTCCGGTGCGACCCGAAGGGCCAGCGCGATGTTGGTGAGGGGGCCGGCCGAGACGATCGTGATCTCACCGGGGTGCTGGCGCACGGCCGACACGAGCGCGTCGACCGCGCCCGTGTCGGCGACCGCGACGCTGGGCATGCCCTCGGGCATGGGGGGGGACCAGGGTCGGGGTCTTCCGGGTGGTACGTGCGACCCGGACGGGGCGTGCTCCACGCCCCCTTGAAGGGAATGCGCCCATAGCGCGCTTCCCAGTTGGCCATTTCCGCCTGCGTGCGCAGCAGGGGCATCTTCGCGCCGGCATGAACCGGCACGTCGGTGCGCCCGGCGATCTCCAGGAAGCGCAGGAGGTGCTGCGTCTCCTCGGTCATCCAGGCATCGCCCGTCACCACGCCCACGGCCATGAGGTCCACTCGGGGATCGCGCAGGAGCGGGATCATCGACTGGATGTTGCTCTGGCCGGGGCCAAGGAAATCGTTGTCGAAGAAGATCCGGACCTTGCCATCCTGCGAGGCCTCCGTGGGGGCAGAGGCGGGCGCAGCCGTGGGGGCGGCCGCGTCCTTCGCCAGCGCCGGGACCGTGGGGGCGATCGCCAGCGCTGCGGCGGCAAGGAGGGAGGAGAGGATCTTCGTCATGTCACGCGTTTCCTTGGACAGGAGCGGAAAGAGGGCCCCCCGGACGCGCCGGATGGGGGGAGGGGGACGCGTCCGGGAAGTTCAGGAGGCCAGGCTCAGAACTTGGCCGTGACGCTGGCGAAAAGATAGCGGCCAAGCGAATCGTACATGCCCGCAAAGAACGCGCCGTTCGAGGTCTGCCCGCTGGTGCTGGCGGTGAGCGGCGGATCGCGGTCGAACACGTTGTTGACGCCCAGGCGCAGCGTGTAGCTGTCCTCGATGAAGAAGCTGGCGGCGAAATCGATGTAGTCCATCGCCTTCAGCTTGCCGTCGTAGGGCTGGTAGTTGCCCGAGAGGAAGTCGTCGCTGCTCGAGGCATCGTTGCGGGTCGAGCCGATGTGACGCCAGGTGGTGGCGAGCTTCACGTTGCCGCCCGGAGCCGTCCAGTCGAACTGGGCGCGGTGGCGCCAGGTCGGGATCGGCTGGCCGCAGGTCGCGCCGAAGTAGCCGTCGCAGCCATAGGGCTGGGTGCCGGGCACGATCTCGACTTCGTACTTGTTGGTGCGCGTGCCCGAGAAGGTGACCGAGACGAGGCCCAGGTTCGCGCCGAGGAGGTCATAGAGGTCCTGGCGGGCCGAGGCGGAGACGTCGATGCCGGTGGTCTTGAGGTAGCCCGCGTTGACATTGGTGGTCAGCACGTAGCCGCTCGTCACCAGCGAGCCGGTCGCCGGGTTGCGCTCGATCTGTTCGCAGAAGGTGCCTGCCTCGATGCACTGGCTGAGCGTGATCGTCGCCGGGATCGTGGTGATGAGGTCGTCGACCTTGATGTCGAAGTAGTCTGCGGTCAGCGTCACGCCAGGCAGGAACGAAGGCGTGAGCTGGACACCGAAGGTCTTGGTGTTCGACTTTTCCGGGCTGAGGTCGGGGTTACCGCCGACAAGGGCGCCCGAAAGCTGGCCTGCCGCCGGAGCGATCGAGCCGTACTGCGCCGCGGTCACGCCCGAGGCCGCGCAGGCCTCGAAGGTGGCGACCGGGTTGGCGCCCTCGCACGGGTCGGAGAGGCGCGCGGTGCTCACGCGCTGGGGACCGTAGAGCTCGACCAGGTTGGGCGCGCGCACGGCGTGCTGGAAGCTGGCGCGCAGGCGCACGTCGTTGACGGGCATCCACTCCGCCCCGGCCTTCCAGGCCACGGTGTCGCCTGCGGTCGAGTAGTTGGAGTAGCGGATGCCGCCTTCGAGCGCGAGGCTCTCGAGGAAGGGGCGGTTCTCGGCCAGCGGCACGCGGATTTCGCCGTAGACTTCCTTGACGTCGAACGAGCCCGAGATCGGGTATTCGCCGCCCGAGTTGCCCGCGACATCACGGCTGGAATAGTGCGTGTCGGGGGTGAAGCCGATGCGCTCCTTGCGGTATTCCGCACCGAAGGCGACGCTGATCGGGTTCGCGGCGAAGGGCAGGGTGAGCCCGAGGTCGCCGGTGACCGAGCCGCTGACGATGCTCTCTTCGGTGAAGCCAGTGCGGGTGAAGGTGCCCTGCACGTAGCCGAGCGCCTCATTGGTCACGCCGGTGGGCGAGAAGATGTTGATGGGCACGCAGGCCGGGTCGCTGCCCTCGCACACGACCGTGCCATTGGCTCCGGGCACGGCGCGCAGCGCACTGGCGAAGCGGTCGAGCGAGATGTCGCCGGTCAGGCGCGAGGAGTAGTTGGTGCGGCCGTACTGGGCGTAGGCGTCATAGCTCCAGCCCGGCGCGAACTCGCCGCGAAGGCCGCCCACTGCGCGGTAGGAGGTGTGGTTGGTGTAGTCGTGGCGCGAGCCGCCCGGCGCGTTACGCATGGAAACGTTGACCGTGGCATCGTCCTGCGGACCCAGGCCCACCGAGTTGCACATCAGGTCCTGCTGCTGCGCGGAAAGGTACGGGTTGGAGCAGTTGATGCTCTCGGCCACGGTGAAGATGCCGGTGGGCGAGAGGCGGATGTCCGCCTTGTCGCGCATGTACATGAACTCGCCGTAAACCTCGATTGCGGGCGAGATCTCGAAGTGGCCCATGATGTCGGCGTTGATGCGCTCGTCGGGGGCCTGCAGGTCGTAGGTGTTGCCGTTGTTGAAGCCGTCCGAGCTCTGGTAGGGGCGGAAGCCCTCGCCGCCCAGCGTGTAGCTGCCGCGCGTGGTGCCCGTCGCCGGATCGGTCAGCTGGAACTGCGCCGGGTAGGTCGTGGACGAGAGCGAGCAGGCATAGCCGGTCGCGTTGGCGCGTAGGTTGCAGGTCGCAAAGTCACGCGAATCGGTGCCCACGCCGTTGATCTTGCGGTAGTTGACGAAGGCGGTGATGTTGCCGCGCCCGTCGGCAAAGTTGGTGCCTGCGGTCAGCGCGAGGCTGGTCTGGAAGCCGTCGACCGTGCTGCCGGTCGGCACGCGCTGGCCCGCCGCTTCGGCGACCGAGGCAATCGCGTTGCCGTTGTCGTGCTGGAAGACGCCGGTGCTGCCGTCGAACTGCAGGCCCTCGAAGTTCTGCTTGAGCTGGAAGTTGACGACACCGGCCAGCGCGTCCGAGCCGTAGACCGCCGAGGCGCCGCCGGTGACGACGTCGATGCTCTCGACCAGGGCTGCGGGGACGTTGTTGATGTCGGCGGCCTGCGCGGCCGAGCGGGCGGGATCGCCCTGCATCAGGCGGCGGCCGTTGATGAGGACGAGCGTGCGCTGGTTGCCGAGGTTACGCAGGTTGATCGTTGCAGTGCCGCTGGCGCCCACGGTGCCACCGCGGTTGCCGCCGCCCTGGTCGGCGTAGACCTGGGGCAGGGTGTTGAGGAGGTCCTCAAGACGCGTGGCGCCGCGCGCGGAGATGTCCTCGGCGCCGACCGTCGAGATCGGGCTGACGCTGGTGGCGTTGGGCGAACGGATGCGCGAGCCGGTGACGACGATCGCCTCCGAAGCGCCCTCGGCCGGTGCGGCGGCAAGGTCCTGCGCGGCGCCGGCGGCGGGCACGAGCGCCAGGAAGGTGGCGCTCAGAAGTGCGCTGCGACGGCGCGCGAAGATGGACCCAACGGTGTTGGCAACAGACGACATGACTGACCCCCTGGAAAGAACTTCGGACCCCTTGCGGGATCTCCCGTGCCACCCGAACTCCCATGGCAGACCCGGCATGGGGGATGGAACGGGCCGCCGGAACCCTCATTTTTTCGCACCGGCGGTCTGGATGGGTGGGACCCTATGGTGGCCCGGTTATCAGGGGAAACTGTTTATATTTATCATTCTATAATTTCGTATTATAAGAAGGGCTGTGCCGTGCCGCCCGGAGTCCCGCCTCGCCATGTCCACGCCCGCCGTACCGCCCTCGGGGCCTGTGCTTAACTCCCCGCCGCACATGCCGATTTCGATCCGGCAACTGCGCTTTTTCGTGGCCTTGAGCCAGACGGGCAACTTCAGCCGGGCGGCTGAGGCCATGGCGGTTTCGCAACCGGCGCTCAGTGCTTCTATCCGACAGGTGGAGACGATTCTCGGTGTACGGCTGTTCGAGCGCACGACTCACCGGGTGAATCTGACCGAGGCGGGCGAGGCCCTGCTGCCCCACGCCTGGCGCCTCCTGACGACGGCGGACAACGCCTTCCGGGACATGAACGACACGCTGCGCCGCCGCACGACGACGGTGCGGATCGGCACGATGCCTTCGGCGCTCCCGGCGCTGGCGCAATTCGTCGCCGGGCTCGATCAGGACGCGCGGGCGATCAGCGTCGACATCACCGATGGCACCAGTGATACGCTTATCACCGGGCTCCAGCGCGGCGCGCTCGACATGGCGATCTGCGCGACCACGCTGATCGAGGAGGGCCTCTCGGGCACCCCGCTGATCGAGGACGAAATGGCCCTCGTGCTCGGCGCCGAGCATCCCCTTGCCGCGCGCGGAGCGTGACCTGGGCGGAACTTGCCGGGCTCGAGGTCGTCCACTTCCGCTCCGGCAGTATCGGCGAGATCAGCACCGCAGCAATGCGCGAGGCCAACATCGTCCATTCGCGCCACTACCGCGTCGATCACATGGAATCGTTGTTCGGCCTTGTCGCCAGCGGCCTCGCGGTCGGGGTCATGCCGCGTCTTTACGTGCGCGGCTACGACCCCGCGCGCCTCGCCGTTGTCGCGCTCACGGGGCCCGTCGTGCGCCGCCGCCTCATCTTCCTCCACCGCGATCGCCTTGCCGAGGAACACCCCGAAGCCGCCGCTCTCGCCCGCGATCTCGTCCAGATGCTCCCCGCCGCCCTGCGCGAAAGCTGACCGCCACACACCGCACGCCCGCGCATGGGGAGTTCAGATTTTCCATAGATTGAGGGGAAATTGGAGCGGG
>NZ_DF850488.1:1994503-2008173 GCF_000813185.1 Novosphingobium sp. MBES04
CCGCGCCATCGAGGGTCAGTGACGATCAGCCGACCGTCATGCCCTCTGCCGGGATCGCCAAATCGTCTTCGTCTTCGTCTTCGTCTTCGTCTTCGTCCTCGTTTTCGTTTCTCTGCGTGATATCGTTACCGTATTCGTCGAGGCACAGATGGTTTCCACTGCAATCTGTTAGATATTCAAAACAAAATATTCGATTTTTTACATCGTAATCGCCCCAAAGGGTGACATCTCCATAGGAGTGTGCGAACCTGCCGTAATCAGGCCACGTCACGAATTGGCAACAATGCTCATAGTTGTCGGACAGATGGTATTCATAGTTTCTCACGGTCCAGATTTCGCAGCCGACTTCGATTTCCTCTCCCACCTCATAATTCAGGCGATGATTCTGGATTTCGCGGATCACGTCGCCATCGCGGGTCTCTTCGCGCTCGGCAGCCTCGATTCCGGCCTCGGTGACAACCATGTGATTGCCGATATAGGTGGACTTGGGCCTAGGTTTGGTCATTTCAAATGTCCTTGTTCAAATGGGCAAAAATGGGGCGTCCCGCGAAATCATTTCCGCAGGTGAGCCGGGGGCATGGTTTTTGGTTTTGATCCACGAGACGCGAGGTCCCGAACAAGGATGGACGTCACGCCCATATGGACGCGTCGATTGATTTTAATCCACGGGACACGAGGTTCCGAATACTTACGTCAATGATGATTGCCGTATTTACGACAACGCGCGTTCCTTTTCTATCTGCGACTCACGCAGCGGAGCCAGAATGGCGGTGAGTTCCTCGCGAGCGCCCGACGGGAACGTCCATGCAGACCCGTTCCACTTCGCGCCTTTGATGGTTTTGAACGACTGCACGAGACCGGGGCTAAAAGGTGACGAGATGATCCAGAGGCCGTTGCGCGAATAACACCGAAACCCGCGAACTTCCGGCAGAGGGTCTCGTGCGGCTTCGTCGTCGAGTGCCTTCAGTGTGGCGGCTTTTGCCTCGGCCTCATCAGCAAAGATTGCCTCGACCCTTTCGACCGCTTCTGCAATTCGCTTTCGATAACGTACCGAGACAGACCAACTGCGCTTATACCCGCAATATTTCGCACCCGGTAATCCCTTCACAACCTCGATTGCATCAGGATTGTACCGGAACGAGATATGAAGGCGGCTGCCATGTTCCGTTAGAGTTACACGCTCGGTCTGAGGTTGCATTAGAAAAGCTCACGTCAAATCGTCGCAACGACGCGACGAGACGCACTGTAGACGCACCCCACCCACCAAGTCAAAATATTTTTAAAAAACTACCATTTTTGCATATAGTGACATTTGAAAAGTTTGTCTACCACTTTTTACGAGATAGGTGATCGCTTATCGTGGGCGAGAATGCTGAACCCAGATGGCTGGCCTTTCAGGAGATGACATCCACGCGCATTCGTAATCTTCCAACATTCGATAGCGTAGAGACAACCCGCGCCTCTGCGGCGCACGGCGGCACCATGTGAAGGAATCGCCAAACAGGACTTTGTTCCCCTTCTGTTTTCGGGTAAGTCTGGTGTGAAAGTGAGGGGCGAATGGGGCAATCATTCTTTGACGAACAGCGGGACCAGTCGCTCGTAAAAGCTGCGATAGTCGCGAAGTATTTCGATGCGTGGAGCCGAGTGATGATCGCGAACGCCGCAAGAGGCATTCGGATCTCACGCCTCGCCTACATCGATCTTTTCGCTGGGCCGGGGCGGTATAAGGATGGTGCTAAGTCCACCCCCTTGATGGTGCTTGAACGGGCGATAGCCGATGAGGCGCTATCGAAGTTACTTGTCCCGATGTTCAACGATGCCGACCCCGAAAATGTAGCGTCCTTGCAATCCTGCCTCGATAGTCTGCCGGGGAAAGAGCGGCTGAAAAATGCGCCGCTGATTCTTTGCTCCGAAGTGGGCAAGGACGCAGAATCAATGTTCACAAGGGCACGGAATTGCCCGACTTTTTCGTTCATCGATCCTTTCGGATACAAGGGATTGTCGCGAGGCATCATCCAGTCCGTCATCAAGAACTGGGGGTGCGATTGCGTATTTTTCTTCAATTACAGCCGGATCAACGCAGGCATCAACAACGATTCAGTACGCCACCATATGGATGCACTGTTCGGATCAGAGCGCATCTCCCGCATGCGCGCTGCGTTGATCGACCAACTGCCGCATGAGCGTGAGGTGTTTGTTCTGGAAGAATTGGCTCAGGCCCTGAAAGAGCTTGGCGCAGAATATATGCTCCCTTTCCGTTTCCGCCGACCTGACGGCAGCCGCACATCCCATGCGCTGGTGTTCGTCACAAAGAACCCACTCGGCTACCGAATCATGAAGGACATCATGGCCGGGGAAAGCTCGACTGAGGATCAAGGCGTTCCATCGTTTGAATATTCCCCGGCAGACGCACGCTGTCCGCTCCTCTTTTCGCTAAACCGGCCTCTCGATACGCTCGCGGGCGAACTGCTCTCACGCTTTTCAGGACGCACGATGTCCATGAAGTCGATCTTCGAATCTCACCATGTCGGCACGCCATTTATCGAGCGGAATTACAAGGCCGTGCTTGGTCAAATGGAGGTCCAAGGTAAGATCGTCGCAAATCCCCCCGCGCAATCGCGACCAATGCGGAAGGGCGAGCGCACCTTCTCCGAGAAGACCATGGTAACTTTCCCCAGCAGGGCTGCATAATGGGAAGTTCATCGTCTATCGAGTGGACCGATGCGACATGGAATCCCGTGGCCGGTTGCACCGTCCTTACGGCAGGTTGCACGAACTGCTATGCCATGCGGATGGCCGCACGCCTCGAAGTGATGGGGCAAGCGAAATACGCGGGCACGACACGCCTATCAGGTAAGCGGCGGGTCTGGACAGGTAAAGTTGTGCTTGACCGGCATGCCCTTTCCGCCCCGCATGGGTGGCGCAAAGGGCGGCGCGTGTTCGTGAATAGCATGTCTGACTTGTTCCACGAGGCGGTGCCCGCCGATTTCATTCAGGAAGTCTTTGCGGTCATGCGAGCTACCCCCCGGCACATATATCAGATTCTCACCAAGCGCGCAGATCGCCTGCTGGAATTGTCTCCGCAGCTTGAGTGGAGCGATAACATCTGGATGGGCGTAAGCGTCGAGAATAACGATGTTCTTTGGCGAGTTGATCGTCTCCGCGAAACGGGAGCCCACACGAAATTCTTGTCCTGCGAACCACTGCTGGGCTCGTTGAAGGAGCTATCACCAAGAGGCATCGATTGGATCATCGCAGGCGGGGAAAGTGGCCCCGGAGCGCGTGAAATGGATGTCGAATGGGTGCGTGAAATTCGTGATATCTGCGTTTCCGGAAAAACCGCGTTCCACTTCAAGCAATGGGGCGGGCCGGTGAAGTCAAAGACAGGCCGAGTGCTGGATGGTCGGACTTGGGACGAGATGCCGGGTGGGGCACTCATGCCTGAAAGTGTATGATTGCCCATTCGAGCACCTGAAGCGCCACATATTCACGGAAAATCGGTGCCATCCGGGATGAGTTCTCAACGAGACCTTGGCCGCTGATATGTGCGCCGATAAGGTGCCCACATGAATCCCGTTGAGATCGAAGAAGCCGTATCCGCCCTTGCGCTTGAGCCGTTTGACCCGGCTGAGTTCCCGTTCCAGTTCCTGACGGCATTCGGGAACAAAAACACGACGATTCAGCGTCTTCGATCCGGTTCGACCAATGCATCGGATGTCACGGGTGGCGTGCTTCAGCGCAACAATATCCACCTCGCAGCATGCGCTCTCGGTGAGGTTGAGGCCACGCTGGCGACGCTGCGCGACAGCCCGAAAACAGCGACGGCAAAGGCCAAGTTCGTCCTCGCCACAGATGGGGATTCCTTCCAAGCGGAAGACCTGTCGGGAGGAGGCACCGTGGCGTGCGCCTATTCCGAGTTTCCCGATCACTTCGGCTTCTTCTTGCCCCTCGCCGGGATCACCACGGTCGAGCAAATCCGGGAAAGCTCGTTCGACATCAAGGCGACCGGGCGGCTCAACCGGCTCTATGTCGAATTGCTCAAGGACAACCCCGACTGGGCAAAGGCCGAGCGCCGCCCGGACATGAACCACTTCATGGCGCGGCTGATCTTCTGCTTCTTCGCCGAGGATACCGACATCTTCCTCGGCGAGGGCCTGTTCACCAAGACGGTCGAGCAAATGAGCGCGCGGGATTCCTCAGACACCCACGCGGTCATCAGCGAACTGTTCCGTGCGATGGACACCAAGATCGTTAACCGCGAGGCGGCGAAGATACCCCGTTACGCGAACCAGTTTCCCTATGTGAACGGCCAGCTTTTCAGCGGGTCCGTGGAAGTGCCCCAGTTCAGCAAGATCGCGCGGTCCTACCTCAACCATATCGGCAGTCTCGATTGGCAGAAAATCAACCCGGACATTTTCGGGTCGATGATCCAAGCAGTGGCCGACGATGAGGAGCGCGGTGCCCTCGGCATGCACTACACCAGCGTGCCAAACATTCTGAAGGTGCTGAACCCGCTGTTCCTCGACGATCTCCGCGCAAAGCTGGAAGATGCGGGCGACAACTCGCGCAAGCTCCTCAACTTGCGCAGCCGCATGGCGCGTATCCGGGTGTTCGACCCCGCCTGCGGTTCGGGCAATTTCCTCGTCATCGCCTACAAGGAAATGCGGGCCATCGAGGCAGAGATCAACAAGCGACGCGGCGAGCCCGACCGCCGTACCGAAATTCCGCTGACGAATTTCCGGGGCATCGAACTTCGCGATTTCCCGGCTGAGATTGCCCGCCTCGCCCTCATCATCGCCGAGTATCAATGCGATGTGCTCTATCGCGGTCAGAAGGAGGCGCTGGCCGAGTTCCTGCCGCTGAACTCGGATAACTGGATCACCTGTGGCAACGCCTTGCGGCTCGACTGGCTGAGCATCTGCCCGCCTACCGGGACTGGCGTGAAAGTCCGTGGCGATGACCTGTTCAAGACGCCACTCGATCAGTCCGAGATCGACTTTGAGAACGCGGGCGGGGAGACCTACATCTGCGGAAATCCCCCATACAAAGGCCGAAACAAGAAGGATAATGACCAAAAAGATGATCTTGCAAGATTGCTGGGGGCGAGGACGCAAAAGCACAAGAGCTTAGACTATGTGGCCGGATGGCTAATTAAGTTAAGTGACTACATGGCCGCCGTTTCTAAATCAAGTGGCGCGTTGGTGGCTACAAACTCAATTTGTCAGGGGGAGCAAGTTCCTATCCTCTGGCCAATTATTTTTTCCGCAGGAAACTCAATATTGTTCGCTCATCGCTCCTTCAAATGGGCAAATCTTGCATCTCAGAATGCAGGAGTGACCGTCATTGTTGTCGGATTATCTCGAACAGCCGACTTTGATCGATACATCTTCGAGGATGGGCAGCGTCAACGAGTGGATGTAATTGGACCGTATCTGGTCCAAGGCACAACACAGGTTATCGAACCAAGGCAAAGACCTATGGGCGAACAGCCGCAGATGTTTTTGGGAAACATGGCGAAGGACGGGGGGCATCTCATATTTGAGCAACGAGAGAAGGACTGGCTTCTGCATGAAAATGCCGTCCCTCAACAATTCGTGCGCGATTTTTGGGGTGCGTATGAGATGATGCGCGGAGTTCCTCGTTGCTGTCTATGGCTGCTCGAAGCGGACTTGGATGAGGTAGAGAAAAATCCATTTCTGGCTCAGCAGATTGACAAAGTGAAAAGATTTAGGCTGGAAAGCAAGGCTCCTTCTACCCAGCAGAAAGCTAAAATCTCGCATAGATTTGTTCAGTTGTCGCCAGCGAATGGGCAAATTGCGATTGTCGTTCCCGCGATAACCTCCGAAAATCGGGATTATCTTCCTGCGACTCTCACGCAGGATAAGGCGGTCATAGGTCATAAGTGCTACGCAATTTATGACGCCCCGCTTTGGAATCTCTCCCTCATCGTTTCTCGGCTTCATTGGGTATGGATCGGCACCGTTTGCGTTCGCATGAGAACTGACTTTTCCTATTCGAACACACTTGGCTGGAACACCTTCCCGCTCCCCAAGCTCACCGAGCAAAACAAGGCCGACCTCACCCGCTGCGCCGAGAACATTCTGCTCGCCCGGGAGGCGCATTTCCCGGCGACCATCGCTGACCTCTACGATCCGGAGGCTATGCCCGCAGACCTGCGCCGCGCTCATGAGGAAAACGACGAGGTACTCGAACGCATCTACATCGGTCGCCGCTTCCGCAACGACACCGAACGCCTCGAAAAGCTGTTCGAACTCTACACCAAGATGACCGCGAAGGGGAAAGCGGCGTGACGGAGCCAACGCGCGCACCGGGTTGGGATAAGAAGGCCGTGAACCGAATTGCGGCTGAGCAATACGGTGGCCTTGAACGCATGTTCGAGGCCCACGCATGGACCAAGCCCGAGAACCGCACCTTCGGGCAGATTGCACCCAAGTTCGCCAAGGCAACGTATGGTAGCATCAGCGCGTTCGAACTTGCTCATAGAGAAGGCGTTGACCGCAATGCCATGCTCGACCCGCTTGCGGCTACCACGGGCGAAGAGCCAGACGTCTGGCTGAAGAGTTTTTACGGATTTACACCGGAGGCATGGGGCTTCGTCGGCTTTGCCGACATGAGCAAAGTACAACCCTTGTCAGTAGGTCGAAGCCGGGCCTTCTGATGGTGATATATGGTACGGACAAGGCGGAGCCTGACGAACGAAGGCGCGTTCTCGGCGTACTCCAACTGTCACATCAAGTTTGCGAAAAGTGGGATTATTTGCGCCCAGAGATTGCGAAGAAAGAGCGGGCAGACCCATCACGGCGAGACAAGTGGGTCCATGCTTTGCGGATCGTAAGGGCATGGCGTGTCTCTCCTGAATCGAGACCGAGGATCGAGGAGTTCGCTCCTGACACTTACACTCCCGGTGGCGCTCGTGCCATAGGGGCCTATTCGCAGCCGATGAGCGCCAACGAGGTGCAAAACCTGCTAAAACTCGATTTGGTCGAAGTGCCGGTTTATGGCCAAGTGCCCGTCGATAGTATCCTGCCGCAGCCCGCAAAGAAGGCATTAAGGCCTAGCAAGCCGGGTCCAGTCTCTCAGAGTGGCTATACGGTGCGGGAAGCAGAGGGGCCTAAGCATCTCTATATCCTGCGAATGGGCGGCCCCATTCACGCCTTGCTCGGCGAAGACCCCGAGGAGGCACTCATCGTGAAGGTGGGCTTTTCCCGCAGTCCGGAAACGCGGTGTGATACACACAACAAAGCGCTGCCAGCGGGAACGTTCCGATGGACTGTATGGAAGACTACTTTCGAACCTGAGCGTGATCCACTCCCTTCCAGCCAGCACGCCATTGCAGGCGAGGACGCGATGAAGACGTATCTTGACGCTAAGGGCAAATCACTCGGTGGTGAATTCTTCCTAGCCTCGCCGAAGGCCATCAAGAAGGCTTGGAAGATCGGTGTTGAGACTGCGGAGAATTGGAAGCCATGACCACCTCGAAACCCATCCCCGCCGTTTCCTTCCAGACCGCCCGCACTGGGGCCTCGGCGAAGTCCAATGCCCTTGGCATGCGTCCCATGCAGGAGCGCGCCTACAACAAGCGCGGCGAGCAATACCTGCTAATCAAGTCGCCTCCGGCATCAGGCAAGTCCCGTGCCTTGATGTTCATCGCGCTCGACAAGCTACGCAATCAGGGGCTCAAGCAGGCCCTGATAGTGGTCCCGGAGAAGTCCATCGGCGGCTCCTTTGCTGATGAGCCCCTCAGTAACTACGGCTTCTGGGCCGACTGGGTGGTGAAGCCGCAATGGAATCTCTGTAACGCACCGGGGCCGGACGAGGACCGCGCCGATCCCTCGAAGATCAAGGCCGTGGGTCAATTCCTCGAAAGCAGCGACGAGGTACTGGTCTGCACTCACGCGACATTTCGGTTCGCGGTTGAGCGCCTTGGTATTGAGGCATTCGATAATCGTCTGATCGCGGTGGACGAATTCCACCATGTCTCTGCCAGTGCGGACAACCGCCTCGGCAGCCAGCTTGCCGAGTTTATCCGTCGGGATAAGGCCCACATCGTCGCGATGACGGGGAGCTATTTCCGTGGCGACGCGGTGCCCGTTCTGACGCCCGAGGATGAAGCCAAATTCGAGACCGTCACCTACACCTACTACGAGCAGTTGAACGGGTATGAGCACCTCAAGGCGCTCAACATCGGGTATTTCTTCTACACCGGCCGCTACCTCGAAGCGATTGAATCCGTCCTCGATCCGTCGAAGAAGACCATCGTCCACATCCCTTCCGTGAACTCGCGTGAAAGCACCAAGGACAAGGTGAAAGAGGTCGAGGAGATCATGGAGTACCTAGGGGAATGGCAGGGTGCCGATCCCCAAACAGGTTTCCACCGCGTGAAACTGCCCGACGGGCGCGTCATCAAGATCGCCGATCTCGTTGATGACAGCGACGCCGCCAAGCGCGGCAAGGTTCTGGCGGCGCTCAAAGACTCCGCGCACAAAAACGACCGCGATCATGTCGATATCATCATTGCATTGGGCATGGCGAAGGAAGGATTCGACTGGATTTGGTGTGAGCACGCACTGACCGTGGGCTACCGGTCCAGTCTCACCGAGATCATTCAGATCATCGGTCGCGCCACCCGCGATGCACCGGGGAAGGATACCGCCACCTTCACCAATCTGATCGCCGAGCCCGATGCCTCGGAAGCCGCCGTCGTCGGCGCGATCAACGATACCCTGAAGGCGATTGCCGCCAGCCTGCTCATGGAGCAAGTGCTGGCTCCTCGTTTCACATTCTCGCCGAAGGATTGCGGCCCACTCGAAGACTTCGACTACGGCCCCGGTGGCTACAAGCCCGGTGAGAACAATGTCGGTGTCCGGGAGGATACCGGCCAATTGCACTTCGAGATCAAGGGGCTGGTCGAGCCCAAGAGCACTGAGGCGCAGCGCATCTGTCAGGAAGACCTCAATGAGGTCATCACCCAGTTCGTGCAGGACAAGCCCAGCCTTGAGCAGGGTCTATTCAACGAGGAAACCCTGCCACAGGAACTGACCCAGCTTCGCATGGGCAAGATCGTGCGCGACCGTTACCCCGAGCTGAGCGCCGACGATCAGGAGGCCGTGCGCCAGCATGCCATCGCTGCCCTCAATCTCACGCAGAAAGCCAAGGCAATCGCGATGGGGACGGCGACCGATACCCCCGGTGAGGAGCGGGCCAACACTGCACTCATTGACGGCATTCGCCAGTTCTCGATGGATGTCCGCGATCTCGACATCGATCTCGTCGATAGCATCAACCCCTTCGCCGAAGCCTACTCGATTCTGGCGAAGTCGATGGACGAGAAGGTGTTGAAGCAGGTTCAGTCGGTGATCTCGGCGAAGAAGGTCAAGATTTCCCCAGAGGAAGCTCGTGACCTTGCCGAGTGGGCGCTGCGCTTCAAGAAGGAGCGGGGGCGCTTGCCGGATATCAATTCACAGGACGCTTGGGAAAAACGCCTTGCCGAGGGGGTTGCGGCCTTCGCCCGTTATCGCGCACAGGCAGCCAATGGTTGATCTCTCAGACGACGAACTGCTGGCCGAACTCGGTGTTGAGGTCGAGGCCCCCAAGGCTCGGACCTACACGCCGCGCCAAGAGCGGATCATTGCGGGCTTCGAAGATGTCATGCGGTTCTTCGAGGAACATGGCCGCGCCCCGCTTCACGGCGAAGATCGTGATATCTTCGAGCGCCTCTACGCGATCCGGCTCGACCGGCTGCGCGAACTCGACGAATGCCGGGAACTGCTGACCGATCTGGACAAGCATGGACTGTTTACCGGCTCCCAGACGGAGGAGCAGGCTTCCACGGCGGATATCGACGACGATGATCTTCTGGCCGAACTGGGCGTCGAGCCGACCAGCGAGGACGACATTCGTATCCTTCGCCATGTCCCGTCCGCCGAGGAGCGCCGCGCCGCCGAAGAAATCGCCAACCGCATCAAATGCACTGACTTCGACAAGTTCAAGGTGGTGTTCGAGCAGGTGGAACGCGACCTCGCCGAGGGATTGCGAGAGACCCGGCAGTTCGTGAAGGATGCGGGATTCCTCAAGGCCGACATCACCAAGGGTCAGTTCTTCATCCTCGGTGGGCAGGTCGCCTATGTCGCCGAGGTCGGAGAGACTTTCCGGGCACCGAACGGGGAGTTCGACGCGCGTCTTCGGGTCATCTATTCGAATGGCACCGAGAGCGATATCTTGCGCCGATCCTTACAGCGCGCGCTCTACAAAGACGAAGCGGGCCGTCGCGTCACGGAAATCGAGGCAGGGCCTCTGTTCTCCGCAGAGAGCGAAGACGGCGACCTCGAAAGCGGCACCATCTATGTGCTGCGCAGCAAGTCCGACCACCCCATGGTGGCTGAATACCGGGACTTGATCCACAAAATCGGCGTCACCGGAGGATCGGTGGAAACGCGCATTTCCGGCGCGGAGAAGTCCGCTACCTACATGCTTGCCGGGGTGGAGGTCGTCGCCACCTACAAGCTGTTCAACATCAATCGTGTGCAAATTGAGGGTCTCATCCACAAGGTATTCGCCAGCGCCATCCTCGATCTCACGATCCAAGATCGGTTCGGCAACCCGGTGAAACCGCGCGAATGGTTTCTCGTCCCGTTATCTGCGATCAACGAGGCGGTGGAGCGGATTCGCGACGGCAGTATCACGAACTACCGTTATGATCCGCAGCAGGCTCGGTTGGTGGAATGCTGAACGTTTCAGTGCGGGGTGAGCCCTTCACGAGAAGCGCCCTCCTCCGGGAGTGAATCCCCCGCTGTGGCCATAGTACTGCGAGGTCCAACCGACCTTCACGCCTTTCTTTTTTCGCCGCTTACGTACCGGTGGCTTGGGTTCATTCAGCCACCAATCGCATTTCGTCGTCTTGGATTTTGCACCCATCTTGTGGGCTAGTTCGCGAGGATCATCTTCTTTCTTCATGAAAGGAATTTATCAGGTAGGCGTTGACTGATTCATTATTTAAATAATTGGTGTTGATAATAAATTTATTGATTTTCCGTGTTGCTCGTACTTCTCTCACTTCGCCGGGACGGCCGTCCTCATTCAGCCACCCCGGCTTTCGATAAATCCTCAGGCCTTAGCCCCCATTACGCGCATTACGACGCTGGTTCTCATCCATCTGCAAGCGCCAGCGGTACCGAAGTTCGTCCATCGCAGACGGGCATGCGTGGATCGCCCGGAAGAGGGTCAGGTTGATGTGAAGCTCATGCTCCGCTCCAGCGTTGCGGGGGCCACGATTGCGACCACAAGACTGGTTGATGCTGTCCACGTGGGCGATGCGGCACAGATCATCACGGCCAAGTTTCGTGTTCAAGGCCTGATAAAGGCGATACTCATCCGGGTGCATCATCGAGACGAATTGGGTGATGTCGGCGGTATCGAGATTGTTTCGTCCACGAACCGCATACGCACTCGTGGCATTCGGCATATCCTTGAGCTTGTTGCCGATGACATGGACGTTACTGCCCATACAGGCCTTCGCGAGTTCAGGTATCGTCTCGGCATTCACGGAACGGGTCGCGTAGACGTCGATCTCATCGCGCC
Organism: Novosphingobium sp. MBES04; assembly: GCF_000813185.1. Taxonomy (NCBI): domain Bacteria; kingdom Pseudomonadati; phylum Pseudomonadota; class Alphaproteobacteria; order Sphingomonadales; family Sphingomonadaceae; genus Novosphingobium; species Novosphingobium sp. MBES04. The sequence continues at coordinate 2,006,102 of NZ_DF850488.1, forward strand.
CGATAGAGGTCTTGGGCCTGAGATACCTGAGGTCAGGCGTAGCCAACTGGGCGACAATTGCAGGGGCCGTCTCCGTCGTCAGGAACACCATTCGGTTGGCAACTGGGGCATTGCCCTCTAGCCACCAATCCCGGTAGCGGATGTAGAATGCCTCGCCTTCGCACGCATAACTGGTGTGATCATGGTCCTTTAGCCCATACTCCATCGCGTCCCGAATGGTCACTTCCTCGAACGTGTCGAGCCCAGCCCGTAAGGCTCGCTGAGCATCAGGCCTGTCGACCATGTATTCCTTCAGGGTATCGGACTTAACGTGTTTCGCGTAGGCATGCCGCTGCCGCGCACTGTTTGCCGAAGACCAGACTTTCGGGGACGCATCCCGAAGGGATGACAGCCACCCCATCTGCCTCTTGGTATAGGCATCGACGAAGGTCTTGATCGAAACTTCGTCATGGACGAGCCAGTTCAAGTTCGATGTCCATTTCGCGCTAATGGGGTCAAAGGTTTCGTCGAAAAAGTCTCGGGAGAGCATCTGTCGCGTCACCGTGTTGTACGACCACTGTTGCGCTACGGCATGGACCGAAAACAGGACCGGCGTTCGGTTTCCGATCTCATCGAAAAGAGCCGCAAGGTCTTCACGCATCAGGCATACGACCTCGGGCTGGGCACGCAGGATAAGGCTCCAGAGCGTCACACCTTTCTCGTCGGCCTGATCCTGTGTCAGGATCGGATATCCGTGCGCCTTCGCGGTATCTTCGTAGAGACGAGAGAACGAATACCACACGACACCATGGAAGCGCTCTCGGCGCTGGGCATCGAGGCGCGTATTCCCGGTTGAGAGCGAGTTGAATTCCTCGGCCTTCTTCTCCGCGTCCTCGTACGTCGAGAACGCGAACATAGATGGTTGCCCGGTGTCACCAGTTTGGGCCGAGAGGGTAATGCTCGCCATGATCGCAGTGGTCTTACCCACCCCTTCGCCAGTATGGATGAGGGAAATCGGGTTCCCCATCACCCAGAAGGGTGTGAAATCGTTCAGGCGCTTGCGGGCGAGCAACAGATCGGTGACCTCGTAAGCTCTCGTGTGATCCAATTCGTCAGCCCACAAGTGAAGCATTTGCCCGAACGGCAACGGTAATGGGGGCAGGTCACCGATAGCCGAGGCTCCTGTTCCTCGCACCATTGGGCTCACGGCGAACTCGGACAGGATGGTTCCCGCGCGAACGTCCGTGACCGAGTTGCGAAACAGCCCGACGTACTGGTCACCCTCTTGGGTAATTCGGTCGAGGATGAGGCCTGTTCCATCGAACCATCCGCGCAATTGCTGTTCGCAGTATTCGTGCTGCTCGTGGAACAGGAAGCCCTTGCCGCGATCAGCAGGCTCCCTCATGGCCTTGACCACTTTGCCTTCGGGGGCGGTGTATAAGCCGGGCTGATGGAAGATCGCGGTCGCCGGATTGCGCTGTACCCTCTGCTCCCACAAGACGACTTGCCGTACCCGTGACCCTTTTATCAGGCCCAGCAGGTGATCCTCCGGGGCGATCCGCATACCGTTGGGCATACGACGTAGTTGAACAGGTCGAACGAGGTTCCCATCCAGCGCCTCAACGCATGAGGGTTGCAGATGCCCGATCACGATGTCGCGTAGAATGTTCCAGTGCGCCTGATGACCATGATAGACAGCGCTCGATGCCAATTCGAGGCTCAATCGATCTCGTACCAACGCCGTTTCCATTACGATGTGGATGTGGAGCGACTTGCTTCCAGAATACGTCACGTTGATGGCTCGGAAATCGGCCCACTGCTTCAGGGTGGCGAACAACCTCCCCATGGACGAAGCCTGCCAGTCCTTCATCGGGAGCAACCAGCGGCATTGCTCTTCCAGAAAGCTGAGCGAGTTCAAGTCCCATTCGAAGGTGTAGACTTGCATGGCCCCGAGGGCAGAACGGTCCTTCGGTGAGACCCAGTTCTCCCCTTCGCCACAGAGGTCGACGAAGAGAGCGTTGCCGAAGAACTGGTAGTCCCGGGGAGCGGTATCCCCCATGCTGACGAGCAGTGCCTCGTAGTGGCTCTGGCCT
>NZ_DF850488.1:2011362-2195092 GCF_000813185.1 Novosphingobium sp. MBES04
CCGGAATCACATCGAGCAACCGAGCAACCCATTGAAGATGTTGAAGGTGCCAGAGGCACGGAAACCAGTCTTGGCCGTAAACTGGGTTCCGAGGCGTGGCAGACTCCCTTCACCCGCTCCAATTCTCGACAACATACTGAAAAACAGCCATTTTCTCGCCATATCGGGCCGGAAGACCGTGTTTGTAGCACAGAACTGTTGCACAACGCGGCCACAAAGGTCGCATCAAACCATTTGAATCGTTCAGAAAATCGTCTTCCGGACTGTAGCACACGATCGTTGCACAGAACGTCGTCACGGGGACTATGGCGTCGAGGTTCGATCTACCAATTTCGCGTGCGGGTGCCGGTCGATATCAGGATCAGCATGGGGCGGACCCATCATCTCTCCCTGTTGAAAAGGAACCCGCGCAATGACCCTGCCCAAGAAAATGATCGTCCGCGATATGACCTTGAACGAGATTTCGAGCGTGGACGTGCCCGCCGTAAAGGGCGCAACCGCTTTGATCCTGAAGAGTGGCGCTGCCGCGTTCCGAAAGAATGTCTCCGAGGTCGCGACTGGCGAGGCCGCGCCGCTGTATAAGGCTGCCGAGTACGCAGACGCGACGATGGTGCGCGCCGGGGAGATCGCCCTTAAGAAGGGCTGCACCCCCGGCAAGGCGCTCCTCGAGAGCGAGGGGCCGCACAATCGGCTTTGCCATCCCTGCGCGCATTTGGATGTGAGCCCCTACGCTCTGTGAGCGACTAGTCCCCGAAGGCTTCGTTGATCGCCTTGAATACCTTCTCGGCTCGGCCAGTGGTGTGTGCCGGGAGATCATCCACTGACTTCCACGCATCGAATTGCTTCCACATTTCGCCCATGATGCGCTTCTTGTCGAGTTGGCTATGGCCGTGCCTCGTCTTCAAGACGTGCTCGACCTTCTTGCTGATCATGTCGGAGCCGTCTTCAGGCAGGTCCTCCGCCTTGATGGCTATGCCGTAAGTCTCGTTCACGCAGTCGATGAAGAACTTAGGCGGAAACAGGTCCTCAATTGCGAAGTCTGTCTGCTTCGTGCCGGCTGCCTTGCCGAGCATAATTGTCCTGAACTTCTGCCCACTGTCAGCTGCCATCTTGGACACATAAAGTTCGTCAATCTTGCCCTTCGCCTTTTTGCCCGCTTCATCGCTGTCGAGAAGTACGCCCGCATCCCAGCCCTGTCCGATGGCGAATCCGGCATACATTGGAGTCTTGGAAGCGCCGTCAGCGGGCCAGAGGTGTATCCTGTCCGATAATCCCTCTTTCCCGGCGGCCTTGAGCAAGCCTGACAGCTTGTGCAAGACCACCGCATCGCCGCCGCCTTCGACTATCAGAACTTGTCGGCTCCCAAGGATGCCGCTGTGATCCCCGGTGAGCCCGAGGCTTTGCTCGATCACCGCCATTGGCGCTCGTTGCGAACTCACAATACCTTGGGTCACGGCGACATGATCGTCGCGGCTCTCGATGATCCGCACACGCTCCGGGTGTGCTTGATCCACCATGGACGCGAGATGAGTGGTGTAGAGAATAGTGTTATGCTCTGCGAGTCGCTCGAACACCTTCAGCAAGTCCCGTTGGCCGGTGAAATGAAGATGCACCCCCGGCTCCTCGAGCAAGAGAACACAATCTTTGAAGTCGCCATTTGTCGCATGAGTGAACTTCCATGCGAAGGAGACGTACCAGCGAAAGCCGGTCGAGCGGCGGTGCAGCCGCACCGGCATTCCAATGCCTGCATCCTCCGCAAAGATATTTAGCGTTGGCCCATCAATCTCAATGTCGAACGACACATCCTTCTGTTGCCAGAGGTCTGCGAATTGCTTGGTGAGGTACTTTGATGCAGAGCGCTTGTCGAAGGATCGGATCGTACGCCCCTCAGAGGACTGGCCTTTCTCAAGAAAGTCCTGCAGTTCGATGTTCGCGAGATCAAGGATGATGAGGATTGTCTGGTCCTCATTGGGAAGTTTGTGGCGCTGCCCGCCAGCCTTATCGAGACGTTGCTTTAGCTGATCGAGTTCGATTTGCGCACCGGACATCTCATAATCGCGGATGTAAACAAACTTGGGCGTTTGCTCCTGCATCCACTCCGCTGCTTTGTCCTTGTCTAGGATGCCGTCCTCGAATCCACACTGATGGAAACCCGTCCGATATCCATAGGCTTTCGCCAGTGAGACCTTCACCTCTCTCGGGAGCGTGACTTTGGCGGGGGATTCTCCTTCGCCTCCTTCCGTGCCCTCGGCCGGTGCCTCAGGCTTGATGGCGGCATATTCATAAAGCGCTTCTATCTCGTCCCCATCGAGAGAGAACAATGCCCAGCAAACTTGCTTCCCCTTGGCGTCCTTTCGTCCCTCCCACTTATCGACCGGCCAATCTTCATCGAGATCATAGGTCGCGTCATCGATGGGGTTCAGGCAGTATAGCGCCTCGAAGAGATTGCTCTTTCCAGCCTCGTTCTGCCCAACAAACGCAGTGATTTGATTAGCGTTGATCCAGCCGGAATCAATCACATTACGGAAGTTGGTTACTTGAAAGCCTTCGAACTTCATCCTCGATGCCCTCTGATCTGCGTTGAATTCTCAAGAAGATAGGAGCTAATTCGCCTTGCGCCAATGGCTTGAACTGTACTTGTTGGGGAGAGGGCGCATGGGGCGCAGTCGGGAGCCGCTATCTCGCTACACCGACGATACCCCTGACCGAAGTGGTGGGGTCATCTGTCCAGCTACGTATCTGAAAAGATGGTGGGCGCGGCAAAGATTGAACTTGCCACCCCACTCGTGTGGAGGCTGACTTCCGTCACTTTCGGAACAATGGCCGATTTGGGTAAGGTTCGGCTATGCGAGCATAGGCTGGTATAGACAATGAACGATTTTCTAACTTCAATTGTCGGGGTGCCCTTCTGCGTTCGCTTTTTTTAAGTCCTAATGCGCAGCAGTCTGGTCAGACAGCCACCTGAATGTCCGTTAAGTGCTGGCCACATCCTTCAGCGGAGATGACCTACGCTCACATTTGGGAATTCGATTCGGGACATTGCTTCAAACAAGATTCGCGGATGATAGCCAGTGCCATAGTCATCGGCAGTCTCACTCTGATTTCCGCCGGCGATCCAGCCACCAAGGCGGAGCGCGATATCTCGTTCGATCCGCGCGTTACGAGCAGCGTCGCGAAATCCATGCCGGAACGAGTGAAAGCAGGTTTGGGGCGCGTTTGCCTTTGCACTGATAAGGAAGCGCGAAAACCACCGGGAAAATGCCACTGAACGGAACCCGCGTGCACCAGTTGGAAGATCGTCGAACAGCTTGATCGAGCCTTCCTTCCGTTTGCGCGCGACGAATGCCATGAAGCCGATATCGTGCAGCGTTGGATGGATCGGAACGATCCTTTCGCTCGATCGGGTCTTCAGCGTTTTGTCGATCGTTCCGACCAAGCTCGACGTCGTGATGACAATGCATGCTACCCCATCGACATCGCGGACATCGGCAACATCGAGTTGGCATAACTCGTTGAGTCGCGCTCCCGTGAAGAGGCCAAGGAGCGGCACCCAATACCGCGCACCATCCGCGATGACCTCACCCGGTTCGGCATAACCCGTCTGCGCATCTTTACATCCGGTGTAGATCGGGGCGTGAAAGATACGCTGTAGCTGCCATGGTTCGAATGGCTTTCGCCGGTCTTGCCGGGCCGTGGTTTCTGCCCACTGCAACCCTCGTGCAGGGTTCCGTTCAAGGTATTCCTCCTGCACGGCCCAGTTCAGCATCGTGACGAAGCGGGCCATGTAGGCATTGAGGTTCGTGGCATTGATCGTGGCGATCCTGTGATCTTGTCGGGCAAGCTCGGAGGCGGAGCGGACGGTCAGATCGGGGTACTTCTTGCGAAGGTTCACGGGGAGCCAGCGCAATATCTCCAGCAATTCACGGCAATCTTCCCTCGTGATGGATCGCAATGGCGTCGATGCCCCGAGCACATCCTCCATAACGTTTCGAGTCGTTCGATGCGCCAGCATCGTCCTGTCAGACCGCTTCTTCGTAGGATCGGCGAGGAAACGCTCGTAGATGGTCGAAAGGGTAGGACTGCTTGGCTGGACTGAAGCCTCGCACCCACCTTCCTCTTCGTACGAAGCCAAGCGAGATCGCCCCGTGATCGTTCCAAGGACTGTTCCGTCCATCGTCACGGAAGCACGAATACGCGAGTTGAACGGCAGGCCTGCCTTTGCCCGTTCTTCTTCGAACAGAACCTCAAAGTCGGATGCCACCATTCTAGCCAATCGCATTGCCTCTGTCCGACTGTCGGTACGAAGGCTTCGGCTCAGATGGGTCCGCCCCATGCTGATCCTGATATCGACCGGCACCCGCACGCGAAATTGGTAGATCGAACCTCGACGCCATAGTCCCCGTGACGACGTTCTGTGCAACGATCGTGTGCTACAGTCCGGAAGACGATTTTCTGAACGATTCAAATGGTTTGATGCGACCTTTGTGGCCGCGTTGTGCAACAGTTCTGTGCTACAAACACGGTCTTCCGGCCCGATATGGCGAGAAAATGGCTGTTTTTCAGTATGTTGTCGAGAATTGGAGCGGGTGAAGGGAATCGAACCCTCGTCGTCAGCTTGGGAAGCTGCTGCTCTACCATTGAGCTACACCCGCGAAGGCAGGTCCGATTGCACCGGTTTGGTCGTTTGGTCAATGGGGTTTTGAGGTGGCGCTGCCGCCGCGGGGGCTCGGAGCGTCTTCGGGACGTGCGTATTCCTGCGGGGGCGAGGCTTCAGGGCTTTGTTCGAGGGCGCGTGGTACCCGCGCCGGGGTCACGACAGGGCGTGGCGGGAAGACGGACATCGCGATGGTACTGCTGGGCAATCTCAAGATTCGGACGGTCACTCTGGTGACGACGCTGCTCATCGGTGCCCTGGCGCTGGTGAGCGGGGCGATGGCGCTGCGCTTCATTGATGGGCTGGGCGATAGCCTGTCCTATTCCTCGGACAACACCGTGCCCAGCCTGTCGGTCCTGGGCGAGGTCGCGCAGCACCAGGCCCAGGCGCGCATCCTCATCTCGCAGCACATCCTGGCCGATACGCGCAGCGAGACGCGCCGCATCGACGAGGAACTTGCAACGACGCTCAAGGAGACCGACGCGCGGCTCTCCCATTACCGGAACCTGGTGTCCGACGCCGAGGAGGAAAAGCTCTTCAGCCAGCTTACGACGACCTGGAACGAATGGAAGCGCGAGGTACAGGGCGTGCGCTCGGCCTCGATGGGCCTGCGCACCGATGAGGCGACCGGGCTCTACAACCGTGACTTGAAGCCGCTGGGCTACCGTCTCGACTCGCTGGTGAAGGAGGAATTCGCCTACAACGTGGAGATCGGCAACGCCGCGGGCGAAGAGGGCAAGGCGACGGTCGCAAGCTCCTTCAACTGGATCGTCGGACTGCTGGTCCTGATCGGCGCGGCCTGCGTCCTCGTCCTGGTGGTGATGACCAACCGCGTGGTGCGCCCGCTCGCCGGGCTGACGCGCGCGATGGAGGACATGGCGCGCGGCGACCTCGAGCGCGCCGTGCCCGGGCGCGAGGGACGCGACGAGATCGGCGCGATCGCCCGCGCGCTGGAGGCCATCAAGGAGGCCGTTGCCGAGCGTGCCCGCAAGCGCGCCGAGGCGGCGGCCAAGGCGCAGCGGGTCGTCGTCGAGGAACTGGCCGGTGGGCTCGAGGCGCTGAAGGGCGGCAAGCTCGATTGCGCGATCACCACGCGCTTCCCGGAAAATTACGAGCGCTTGCGCGTCGACTTCAACGAGACCGTGACGAGCCTCGCCACGGTGCTGGGCGACGTTGCGGGCGCGGCGGACAACGTCAACAATGGCGCGAGCGAGATCGCCAGCGCCGCCGACGATCTGGCCGGACGCACCACCGCGCAGGCGGCGGCGCTCGAGCAGTCGGCCGCGGCCGTGCGCGAACTGCGCGAGTCGGTCTCGGACACCGCCCGCGTGGCGCAGGACGCGCGCGACAACGCGCAGGCGACCGAGCGCGAGGCCGAGGATGGCAGCCAGATCATGGTCCGCGCGAGCACCGCGATGGAGGCCATCTCCAAGTCGAGCCAACGCATGGCCGAGATCGTCACCCTGATCGATGGCATCGCCTTCCAGACCAACCTCCTGGCGCTCAACGCCGGGGTCGAGGCCGCGCGTGCGGGCGAGGCGGGCAAGGGCTTTGCGGTGGTCGCGACCGAAGTGCGCGCGCTGGCCGAGCGTTCGGCCGAGGCCGCGCGCGAGATCAGCGGGATCATCCAGACCAGCGGCGGCGAGGTGCACAACGGCGTCGAGATGCTGGGCCAGACCCGCGAGGCGCTGGGCAAGATCGTCACGCGCACCGGGGAGCTGGCGAACATGATCGGGCGTATCGCGGAATCGGCGAACGAACAGGCCAACGCCATCGGCCAGGTCGACCAGGTGGTGGGCCAGATGGACACCACGACCCAGCAGAACGCGGCGCTGGTCGAGGAATCGACGGCCGCCTCGCGCAGCCTGGCGCAGGAAGCCCAGCGCATGGGCCAGCTCGTCGGACGCTTCGATCTTGGCGCCCATGCGCGTGGTGGCATGGGCGGGGCGAATGTCCAGCGTCTGCCCGTGCGCGGCCCGGCGCGCGCACCGTCCCCCGCGCCGATGACGCAGGGCAACCTCGCTGTGCAGGACGATTGGGCCGAGTTCTGAGAGGTCAGGCGGCCTCGTCGCGGGAGGTGGCCGTCCTCTTTTCGCGCAACGTGCGCTCGATCTCGATCAGGCGCTGCTTGCGCCACAGGCCACCCGCATAGCCGGTGAGTGAGCCGTCCGCGCCGATCACGCGGTGGCACGGGATCATCAGCGCGATCTGGTTCGTGCCATTGGCCCTTGCGACCGCGCGCACCGCGCTGGGGCGCCCGATCTGGCGGGCAAGTTCGCCGTAGCTGCGGGTCTCGCCGGGGGGGATCGTGCGAAGCGCCTCCCAGACCTGCCGGGTGAAAGGCGTGCCGGCCATGGCGATGGGGGTCTCGAACGTGCCCGATTGCGCCGCGAAGTAGGCGGACAGCTCATGGCTGGCCTGCTCGATGGGCCCGAGCGCGCCGATGCCGATCCGCGCGTTGGTTCCGGCCTGGAGTTTCTTCAGCTCGGCCGGCAGACCCTTGCGGTCGACGAATTCGAGCAGGTGCAGGTGATGCGCGGAGGCGACCGCGATCATGTCGCCCAGTGGCGTCGGGATCCAGCTCGCGCGCAGCAGCCCCTCGCCGTGGACGAGCTCACCCGGAGCGCAGCCCAGGAGGCGTGCGAAAGCGGCGCGAAAGGCGCTGGGGGATTCGAAGCTGGCCTCCAGCTGGGCCTCGATCACGTTGCCGCCCTCGGCGAGCGTGGTGAAGCCTTCGCGCACCCGGCGCTGGCGGGCCATCTCCAGGAAGGTAATCCCGAAATGGCGCTTGAAGGCGCGCCGCACGGTCGAGGCGTCGAGCCCCATGGCGGCGATGTCGCCCTCGCTCCAGCGGCGGGCGGGCGCGCGGTCGAGTGCGGCCAGCAGTGTCTCGATCACCGGCTCGGCTCTGGCGGCGGCTTCCAGCGGGTGGCAGCGCTTGCAGGGCCGGAAACCCGCCTCGATGCACTCCCCGATGGTGGGGCGGAAGGTGCAGTTCTCGGGCCTGGGCTTACGCGCCGGACAGGTCAGGCGGCAGAACACGCCCGTCGTCGCAACGCAGACATAGGCCTGCCCGTCGAAGCGCGCATCGCGGGCGAGCAGGGCGGCATAGAGCGCCGCGTCATCGGGAAGATCGAACAGCATGGCGCCTTGTACCATCTTGTCTCTGACCTTGGCGCCGGATTTCGGGCGTCTATTTCTGCAGGAGGGAAGATGCTGGAAAAAGAGGATTTCCGAGGGCGCTGGCCCTCGGATTCTCTCCTGTGCCCTCTCAGCCCTTCGCTTCGGCGATCAGCTTCAGGGCCTCCGCGCTGGTCCAGTCGTTGCCGCCGGTCCAGCGCCACACTTCCTTGCCCTTGGCGTCGAACAGGATCGTGACGGGCAGGTTGCCGCCGTACTGGAAGGAGAGGTCGGCTTGCTCGTCGATCCAGGGCTCGATGTTGTCGAGCTTGCGGCGGCGCAGGATCTCGACGACCTTGCCGCTCTGGCCCGCATCCTGCGAGATGGGCAGGACGGTGACGCCCAGGTCGTCCTCGCGCCCGATCAGGGTGTTGAGCGTGGGCAGTTCCTCCACGCACGGCGCGCACCAGGTCGCCCACAGGTTCACCAGCACCGGCTTGCCCTTGAGCGAAGTCAGATCGAGGCTTTCGCCGCTGGGGTCGCTGAGCGCGATCACGGGCATCGGCTCACCCTTGTGCGAACGGTCCAGCTTGCCCTGCGCTGTGGGCACGGTGGGCGCCTCGGCGCCCCCGCCTGCCGGAGCCTGCGAAGCTGTTGGTTGCGCGTCGGGTGCGCTTTGCCTATCGCAGCCCGCGAGCAGCAGGGCACAGGACCCGGCACACGAATACAGGACGAGCGACGTGAGCGATTTGGACAATGGCACGGGCGGGGGCTCCAACCAGATGTGGGGCGGACGGTTTGCGGAAGGACCGTCGGCGATCATGCGCGAGATAAACGCGTCGATTCCCTTCGACAAGGCACTGTGGCGTCAGGACATCGCGGCAAGCAAGGCGCACGTCGCGATGCTGGGCACGCAGGGCATTGTGACTGCGCAGGATGCCAAGGCGATCACCGAGGGTCTCGACCAGGTCGCCGCCGAGTACGAAGCGAACGGCGTTCCCGAAAACTGGGACCTCGAAGACATCCACATGACCACCGAATCGCGCCTGGCCGAACTGATCGGCCCGGTCGCGGGGCGCCTCCACACCGCGCGCAGCCGCAACGACCAGGTCGCGACCGACTTCAAGCTCTGGGTGCGCGAGGCGATCGACGAGGTCGACGCAGGGCTCGAGGCGCTGCAGAAGGCGCTCGTGGCGCAGGCCGGAACCCACGCGGCCTCGATCATGCCCGGCTTTACCCACCTCCAGACCGCGCAGCCCGTGACGCTGGGCCATCACCTGATGGCCTATTACGAGATGATCGCGCGCGACCGTTCGCGTCTGGCCGACAACCGCGTGCGCATGAACCGCTCGCCACTGGGCGCAGCGGCGCTCGCGGGCACCGGCTTTCCCATCGACCGCGCTATGACCGCCAAGACGCTGGGCTTTGACGGGCCGACCGCGAACAGCCTCGACACCGTCTCGGACCGCGACTTCGCGCTCGACTACCTGATGGCCGCGGCGCAGTGCTCGCTGCACCTCTCGCGCCTGGCCGAAGAGTTCATCATCTGGGCGAGCCAGCCCTTCGGCTTCGTGCGCATGGCCGATTCGCTCTCGACCGGCAGCTCGATCATGCCGCAGAAGAAGAACCCGGACGCCGCCGAACTGGTGCGTGGCCACGCGGGCCGCATCGCGGGTTCCTCACCGGCCTGATGATGACCATGAAGGGCCTGCCGCTCGCCTATTCCAAGGACATGCAGGACGACAAGCCGCCCGTCTTCGAGGCGCACGGCCTGTTGGCGCTTTCGATCGCGGCGATGACCGGCATGGTCGCCGACAGCGACTTCAAGACCGAGCGCATGCGCCAGGCCGCCGAGATGGGCTTTGCCACCGCGACCGACCTTGCCGACTGGCTGGTGCGCGAGGGCGACATTCCCTTCCGCGAGGCGCACCACATCACGGGCGCGGCGGTGAAGCTGGCCGAGGCCCGCGGTGTTGCGCTCGACCAGCTGCCGCTTGAAGACCTGAAAGAGATCGACAGCCGCATCGACGAGCGCGTATTCAAGGCGCTCTCGGTCGAGGCGTCGGTCGCCGCGCGCATGTCGCACGGGGGCACCGCGCCCGACCAGGTGCGTGCGCGCGTGGCCGAGGCCCGCGCCGCGCTCGGCATGGCCTGAGGACAGGCGAGGAGACACGGGAATGCGCAACGTAGCGGCTCTTCTGGTCCTGGCGGCGCTGGCGGCCTGCGGCCAGCGCGCGGATCTTGCGGTCAAGGAAGGCGCGAGCCTGCCTCCGGCGCCGTACGGGCGGGCGCAGAAACCCGCGCCGCGCGAACTGCTCACCATCCCGACCATCGCCATTCCCAAACGCAGCGTCGAGCTGCGCACGCGCTCGGAGGAACGCGAGGACGATCCCTTCGATCTTCCCCCGCCCGAGCGCGCGGTGGATCCGCAGTAACCACGCCTCTCTAATGCAGCGGCCCGCCCCGGTGGCGGGCCCACACCGAATTTTCCGACAGGACACCCATGGACCATTTTCAGCTGATCGACGGCGAGCTCTGCGCCGAGCAGGTGCCGCTCGCCGACATCGCCCGCGACGTCGGCACCCCCGTCTACGTCTACTCGCGCGCGACCTTCGAGCGCCACGCCCGCGTCTTTCGCGAGGCGCTCTCGGGCCTGCCGCGCGTGCACATCGCCTTTGCGGTGAAGTCGAACCCGAACCTGGCCGTGCTGCGCCTGCTGTCGAAGGAAGGCTATGGCGCGGACGTGGTCTCGGAAGGCGAGATGAACCGCGCGCTGGCCGCCGGAATGCCCGCCGAGGACATCGTCTTCTCGGGCGTGGGCAAGTCGAAGCGCGAGCTGACCGCGGCGGTGAAGGCGGGGATCGGCCAGTTCAACCTCGAGAGCGAGGAAGAGGGCGTCGAACTGGCGGCCATCGCCTCCGAACTCGGCGCCACGGCCACCTGCGCGCTGCGCGTCAATCCGGACGTCGATGCGCGCACCCACGAGAAGATCTCGACCGGCAAGGCCGAGAACAAGTTTGGCGTCTCCTATGACCGCGCCGCCGGGATCTACGCGCGCCTCTCCGCGCTCGAGGGCCTCAACATGCGCGGGCTAGCCGTCCACATCGGCAGCCAGATCAGCGACCTGGAACCCTCGCGCCAGGCCTTCGTGAAGATGGGCGCGCTGATGGAGGAGCTGCGCGCGCAGGGCCTTTCGGTCACCCACATGGACCTGGGCGGAGGTCTCGGCGTTCCCTACAAGGGCAACGAGAGCCTGCCCACGCCCGCCGATTACGGCGCGATGGTGGTCGAGGTGACCAAGGGCTGGGACGTGACCGTCATGTTCGAGCCGGGCCGCGTGATCTCGGGCAATGCGGGCGTGCTCGTCTCCGAGGTGATCCGCGTCAAGGAGGGGACCTCCGCGCCCTGGATCGTCGTCGATGCGGCGATGAACGACCTTGCCCGTCCGGCGATGTACGATGCCTGGCACGACTTTGCCGCGGTCAAGCCGACTGGTGAGACTTTCACGGCCAATGTCGTGGGCCCGATCTGCGAAAGCTCGGACACTTTCGCCAAGAACCGCGAAGTCGACGTGGTCAAGGCAGGCGATCTCGTCGTCTTCCGCACCGCGGGCGCCTATGGCGCGACGATGGCCAACACCTACAACAGCCGCGCGCTGGTGCCCGAAGTCATGGTCGATGGCGATGCCTGGGCGCTGGTTGCAGGTCGGATCGAGCCGGAGACGATCCTCGCGGCCGAGAGCGTGCCGGACTTCCTCGCCTGATTGAGCCCCACGCGCAGGCTTGGTAAGGAGCGGCGATGATCGACAATCTGCCGCTCTTCCACGCCGTCCGGGACCGGCCCGTCCTTGTCCTCGGACGCGGCGAGGCCGCTCTTGCCAAGCGCCGCCTGGTCGAGCGGGCGGGCGGCCTTGTGATCGACGATTTTCGCGAAGGGCTGCTGCGCGGCGCGCGGCTGGCTTTCATCGCGCACGAGGAGGAAGAGCTTGCCACGCGCGATGCGCGCCGCGCGCGCGGGGCGGGCCTGCTCGTCAACGTCACCGACCGGCCCTCGCTCTGCGACTTCACGGTGCCCTCGATCCTTGACCGCACGCCGGTCCTTGTCGCCTTCGGGACCGGCGGGGCCTCGGCGGGGCTCGCCAAACACCTGCGCCTACGCCTTGAAACGCTGCTCCCGCAGTCGCTCGGCCAACTCGCCGCCGCCTTGCGCGATGCGCGCGGGGCCTTGCGCAGCCGCTGGCCCGCTGCGGCCGACCGGCGCCGCGCCATCGATGCTGCGCTGACTGCAGGAGGTCCGCTCGACCCCCTGCGCGAGGACAGCGCGGACAAGGTCGAGCAATGGCTCTCGGGCACGGTGCAGGAACAGGCGCGCGGCCTGTTCGAGATCGCGCTCACCAGCCTTGACCCCGACGACCTGACCCTGCGCCAGGCCCGCCTCATCGGTGAGGCCGACACGCTGGCCTGTGAACCGGGTATCCCCGAAGCGCTCCTCGTCCGGGCCCGCGCTGATGCGGTACGCCATGGGATCGAGAATGGCGCTGCGGTCGAGGCCGATGCGGGGCTGACCGTGGTGATGCGCGCGCCAAAGGGGTAAAAGAAGGCTATTCTTCAAGGGGCCATCGCCCCTTGACCCCAAAATGGGCGACCTCACCTTTCACAAGCTACGTGGCGCGCGGAAGGAAACCTCGACAGTTCGGGGAGCCCGAGGGCGATGGCCCTCTGAAATTCTCTTCTTATTCCTTCTACTCGCGCGCGCCGGATGCCGCGAAACGCCGGCCCGAGGCCAGCTCCGCCGTGGTGTAGGGGCTTTCGTTCCACACGTTGCCCGGCGGATCGTAGCGGCATACGAGGTATTCGTGGTGGGCGCTCTGGGCGAGGGCGCAGCCGACCGCGCTCGTGCGCGCCCAGATCATCTGCGTGTAGTGGCCCACGCGCGGGAAATCGGACTGCCAGGAGCGCCGGGCGTTCAGCGCGGTTTTCTCGTGGGCCCAGCCTGCGACCATGTCCGCAACGCGGTAGGCGCCGCGCGTACCCATCCACAGGTTCTCGCCGGTGTCGCGGTTGGAGGTGTCGTGGCTGAAGGTGCCGGTGGCCGCGAGCCGCTGCGCCCAGCCCTGCGCCTCGTGGGCCAGCCTGGGGCTCCAGCGCAGCGGTGGGGCGCCCACGGCGGCGCGTTCCTGGTTGTGGATGGCAAGGACGACATCGGCCAGGCCCGACCTGTCTGCCGCGCTGCCGATAGCGGTCGCACCGCCACTGCCCGATACCGCCACGGCCGCGGCGGCGAGTATGCCCAAACCCATCTTGCAACCCCGTCTTCGTGACAGCGGCGCCTAGAGGCGCGTTCCTGTCAATTTCCGGAACATCACAGGGCTTGGAGCTGAAATCGTTAAAATCCGATGTGCGGGACGCCGGGACGGCTCAGAACATGCCCCCGGCCAGTCCGTCGATGGCGCCCTGCAGGATGACGGCGGCGGCCGCGCTGTCGATGCGCTCCTTGCGCTTGGCGCGGCTCATGTCCTGGTCAAGCAGGCCACGTTCGGCGCCCATGGTCGACCAGCGCTCGTCCCACAGCAGGATGGGCAGACCCAGCGCGGCGAGGTTGCGCGCGTAGGCGCGGCTCGACTGCGAGCGCGGACCTTCCGAGCCGTCCATGTTGAGCGGCAGGCCGATGACGATGCCGGTGATCGAACGCTCCGCGACAAGGGCGGAGAGCGCGGCCTTGTCGGCGCCGAACTTGCCACGCTTCAGGGTCTTGCCGGGCGAGGCGAAGCGCCAGCCCGCATCGCAGAAGGCGGTGCCGATGGTCTGGGTGCCGAGGTCAAGGCCCAGGAGCGCACCCGCATCGGGCAGGGCGTCGCGAAAGTCGAGCGCGCTGGTGGTGACGGTGCTCATCAGCCGACGGCCTTCACCTTGGGGGCGCTTTCCTCGGGCGCTTGGTCCTGCGCGGCGAGCCAGGCGGTCAGACGCTTGCGGGCGTCGGCGCGCAGGTTCTCCCAGAACAGCAGGATGTCGTAGACGTGGTAGTTATTGCCCGGCAGCACGTAATCGCCCAGCTCCAGCTTGGGCGCGCGCCGATGTGCAGGAAGTTGTCGAGCTCGCAGGTCGCGGGCACGACCTGCGGGGCCAGCGTGCCGGTCTTCTCGGCAAAGTCGGGGACCAGCGTGCCGGTGTTGGCGCGCGCATCCGCCGCGCCGTCCTGCGCGCCGATCAGCGGGTTGGTGCACAGGAACGGGCTGCCGTCGA
Source organism: Novosphingobium sp. MBES04 (assembly GCF_000813185.1). Taxonomy (NCBI): domain Bacteria; kingdom Pseudomonadati; phylum Pseudomonadota; class Alphaproteobacteria; order Sphingomonadales; family Sphingomonadaceae; genus Novosphingobium; species Novosphingobium sp. MBES04. Next base: position 2,025,379 of record NZ_DF850488.1, read on the forward strand.
GCTTCTGCCCGTCAAGCCCGGTCTGGCGCAGGTAGCCGGCCGTCAGAGCCGAGGTGTCGGCCGGGTCGGCGACCGAGAGCCAGGAAAGCACGCAGCCCGCCTGGTTGTCGCTGGTGCACTGGGGCAGCCCCATCTTCGGCAGGTCATGGTCGAGCGAGACCGGCCAGCCGGGCAGGTAGGCCGCGGCCACGCGCGCGGCGACGGGCGTGCCCGCCACGTGGTCGCGCAGCAGGCGGCGCAGCAGCAGTGCGCCCTGGCTGTGGCCGACAAGGACGATGGGCCCTTCCGGGTTTTCGCGCAGGAACACGGCAAAGGCGCTCTCAAGGTCGCCATAGGCAAGGTCGAGCGCCTGCTGCGCTTCGGGCCGGGCGGTGAAGAAGGCGCCGATCGTGGCCTGGCGGTAGCGCGGGGCCCAGACATCGCCCGCGGCGGTAAAGGCGCTGGCCATGGTCTGCGTGAAGAGCGCGGCGCGATTGTTCGCGTCCTCGTCGTCGAGCGGCGCGTTCCAGTGCGCCTTCTCCATGTAGCTGGTGGGATGCACGAAGAAGATGGCCGCGCGGGCCGAGCCCATAGGTGCCGTGCTCGCCCCTTCGGGCAGCCACTGCGCGGGGTCGTTCTGAAGGCCGGGCCGCGCGACCCACATCGCAGGTGCGTCCCAGTCGCCTTCGGGCTTGGCGGGCCGAGTCTCGAACTCGCCCGAGGGGACGAAGGTGAGCTCGGTCAGCTCGTCCGACCAGAAGGTGAGCGCGAGGCGTGCGGCCACGAAGAGCACGAGGCACACGGCGACGACATAGAGGAACTTGCGGGCCATGGTCTCTCCTGTTGCCGGTTCGGCCGGATCGGTCAAGATGGCCGGTGCGAGAGGGCCTCAGGCGTGCAGCGCGCCTGCAGGATCGGTGTCGGCCTCGGGCGGGACTTGCGTGCCGGGGGGCAGAACGCGGTTGCGCGCGGCCTCGCGCTCCAGCCAGATCTTGAGCATGGCCACGAGCGGGTCGGCAAGGGCCAGGCCCAGGATACCGAACAGGACGCCCAGGATGAGCTGGGCGGCAAGGACCAGCGCGGGCGGCAGGTCCACCGTCTTGCGCGCGATCATGGGCACGATCACGTAGCCGTCGATGAGGTGGACGATGAGGTACACGAACATCGTGTAGAGCCCCATCTCCATGCCGCCCGAAAAGCCGACGAGAATCATGATCGCGCCCGAAATCGGCGCGCCGATGTTGGGGAGGAAGGCGAGGAGCGCGGTGATGATGCCCAGGAGCGCAGCCATCGGCACGCTGTAGGCCTCCAGCATGGCCCAGGTGAACAGGCCTTCCACACTCATGCCGATGACGCGCCCGAACAGCAGGCGGCGCAGCGCGGCGCCCATCGCGCGCGCGGTGCCTTCGAAATGGTCGCGCCGGTCGACCGGCAGGAACCAGCCCACGCCGCGGCGGTAGAGGCGTGGCTCCAGCGCGAAGTAGATGCCCAGGACCAGGATCAGGAAGAGCGTGGTGACCGCGCCGATGAGGCCGCCCACCACCGCCGTGACCTGGCTCATCCCGCCCATCGCCTCGCGCGCCATGGACCGCAGGTCCACCGCCGTGACGTTGAGACCGTGGCCGCGCAACCATTCCAGCGCGAGGTAGTATTGCCCTTCGATCGTGGCGGGAAGTTCGGCGGCCTGGACCGCGATCTGGCTCCCGGCAAAACGCGCGATCCATATGACCGCCATCAGAGCGAGGGCGAGCACGATGGCCACGCACCAGGTGCGCCCGAGCGGCACCACCCGGCCCAGCAGGCGCGCGCCGCCATCAAGCAGCGCGCCGAACACGATGCCCCCGAAGATGACCAGCAGCGATTGCGAGAGGAAGATCGCCAGCGCGAAAAGCAGCAGCATGCCGATCCACACGAAGGCCTTGCGCGCCTCGGTGCGGATCAGCGGATCGGCGATGTCGGTAGGGCCCACCCGCCGCACGCGCGAAGTCGTCTCGGGGGCGGGGGAGGGCGCCGCGGGTTCCTCGGCACCCGGAGCGGTCTGCGGGGGCTCCCCCGCAGCAAGGCTCACTGCGCGGCCTTGCTCGCGTCGAGGGCAGGGCGCAGGCTGGTCAAGGCGCGGCCGGGGCGCAGCGCGCTCCACCAGGTCAGCGGGTTCCAGGTCTGGGTGCCATCGAGCGAGAACGTGATGAACTCCGCGCGCCCGCCAATGTCGGAGAGCGGCACAGGGCCGTTGAGGCCGCCACCGGGCACCCCGGCCCAGTCGTCGAAGGGGGCACGGCTGTCGGACGAGCGGTCACGGTCGTCGCCCATCAGGAAGACGTGGCCTTCGGGCACGCGGGTCTCCGGGTAGTTGTCGAGGCGCTGGTTCATGTAATCGATGACGTTGTAACTCGCGCCGTTGGGCAAGGTTTCCCGGTAGGTCGGCATTTCGTAGACTTCGCGGCCCGAGGGCAGGCGGGTGCGGAAGGCTTCGAAGCCGTCGTAGCAGTGGCCCACTTCCTGCCCGTCGCACTGGAGCGCGGGATCGGCGCCCAGCTGCGTGGCGGGCACGACCTCGCGCGGGATGAAGCGGCCGTTGAGGCGAATGCGCCCGTCGATCACCGCGATCCGGTCGCCGGGGCGGGCGACCACGCGCTTGATGAGGTCTTCCTTGCGGTTGCCCGGCACGACGATGACGATGTCGCCGTATTCGGGCGTGGAACCCAGGATCCGCCAATCACTGCGCGGCAGGGCGTGAAAGCTGATCGAGGACCAGTTCCAGCCGTAGGCGTACTTGGAGACGACGAGTCGGTCTCCCACCAGCAAGCCCGGCATCATCGAGATCGAGGGAATGTAGAAGGGCTTGGCCACGAACGAATGGAACGCCAGCACCCCCAGCAGCATCAGCGCGAGGCCGCGCACTTCGTGCAGCCAGTTGACCTTTTCCTTACCCTTCCCCTTCGCCTTGGCGGATGTGGAGTTTTCGGAAGAGGGGGCGGACGGTTCGCGCATGGTCTGGGACAAGAAACTCTACTCGGTAGCGGCGCAAGGGGCGAGCGGGCGCGCCTCGATGACGACGAAAGCCTGCGCCCATGGGTGATCGTCGGTGAGCGTGAGGTGAACCACGGCTTCGTGCCCTGCAGGGGTCATCGCATCAAGCCGCTCCTTCGCGCCGCCCGACAGCGCCAGCGTGGGCGCGCCGGACGGGGCGTTCACGACGCCGATGTCCTTCATGAAGACACCTTGCTTGAAACCGGTCCCGACCGCCTTGGAATAGGCTTCCTTGGCCGCGAAACGCTTGGCCAGCGTGCCCGCGACGGTGTGCGGGCGCCGCGCGGCCTTGGCGCGCTCCTTCTCGGTGAAGACGCGATTGAGGAAGCGGTCCCCGTACCGTTCGAGCGAATTGGCGATGCGCTCGATGTTGCACAGGTCCGAACCCAGGCCGATGATCACTTGCGCCTTCTCCTGTTGCGCCAGTCTGCACGAATGCGCTCGGCCGCGGTCAGCGCGGGGCCCGAGAGCACGAAGACGGCAAAGCCCCAGCCGATGAGCCCCAGCCCCGAAAAGATCGGGTGCGGCTCGAACGGCCGTCCGGCGCGGTAGTCGCTCCAGAGGGCAAGTGCCGTCGTGATGCAGGCGACTATGGGGACGAAACCCAGGCAAACAAGGCGGATGCGGCGTTTGAGGCGCGTAAAATCCGCACCTTCACGTTTCACCGGACCTCGTCCATCAGCGCACGCATCTTCGCGATGCTGGCCTCGAGCCCGGTAAAGATGGCCTCGCCGATGAGGTAGTGGCCGATGTTGAGCTCGGCGATCTGGGGGATGGCCGCGATCGGCTGGACGTTCTCGTAGGTGAGGCCGTGCCCGGCGTGGGGTTCGATCCCGTTCTTGGCGGCGAGCGCGGCCATGTCGGCGATGCGCCTGAGCTCTGTCGCCACGTCCGGGCCGGTGGCGTGGGCGTATTCGCCGGTGTGCAGCTCCACCACCGGGGCGCCCAGCTTCATCGCCGCCGCGATCTGGTGCGGTTCGGGGCCGATGAAGAGGCTGACGCGCACGCCCGCCTCGGTCAGCCGGCCGACGATGGGGGCGAGCTGGTTGTGCAGGCCTGCGGCATCAAGCCCGCCCTCGGTGGTGCGCTCCTCGCGCCGCTCGGGCACGATGCAGGCCGCGTGCGGGCGATGCCTGAGCGCGATTTCCAGCATCTCCTGGGTCGCGGCCATCTCCAAGTTGACGGGCAGGCCGGTTGCGTCCTGCACGCGCTGGATGTCACCGTCGACGATGTGGCGGCGATCCTCGCGCAGGTGCACGGTGATGCCGTCCCCGCCCGCCTGCGCCACGATCTGCGCGGCACGGGCCGGATCGGGATGGAGCCCGCCGCGCGCGTTGCGGATGGTGGCGACGTGATCGATGTTCACGCCAAGGCGCAGGTGCGCAGGGTGGTGGACGCTGGACACGGGAGGCGGGCCTTTGCGTTGCAGGAGGGGAACGGCGAGGGCGGCGCCCGGGGCTACCGGGCGCCTTGCGGGTCAGGGCTGCTGGCGGCTGCCCGGCTTGATCGCGGGGGTGGCGGCAAGCTCGGCCGGAAGCTCGTCCTCGGCATACGTCGGGAAGCTGAGCGCGACGAGCGGGTAGAAGGGGACGCCCAGGTCCACAGCGCCCGCCGAACGGTCGACGAGGGCGGCTGCGGCAATGACCGTGCCGCCGGCGGCCTCGATCGCCTTGATTGCCTCGCGGCTGGACTTGCCGGTGGTGACCACGTCCTCGACCATCAGCACCTTGTCGCCCGGATCGAGCTCGAAGCCGCGGCGCAGCTCGAACGTGCCGGTCGGGCGCTCGACGAACATGGCATCGACCTGGAGCGCACGGCCCATTTCCTGGCCGATGATGACCCCGCCCATCGCGGGCGAGACGACCTTCTGGATCTGCCTGCGCACGTCGTGGGGGAACGTGGCGGCCAGCGCGACGGCCAGACGTGCGGCGCGGTCGGGGCTCTGCAGAACGCGCGCGCACTGCAGGTAGTGGGCGCTGTGGCGGCCCGAGGAAAGAAGGAAATGTCCTTCCAACAGGGCCTTGCTGGCGCGGAACTCGGCGAGGACCTCTTCTTCCTGCATGGCGGTCAACTTCCTTTCATTAAAAACACGTAATTCGGCGGCCTTGCGCGGCGCCCAAAGTCAAAAATTCCCTAGTAGCGCTTGAGACGCGCAGCAAGCGCGCGTATAGGCCAAGATGGAAGGGGGGCAAGAGCCTCCGCATTTGGGGTGCGTGCAGGCGGGGCGATTCGCGTGTACGTTATAAAAGAGAAACGGAAGCGCTATAACGATGATATCCGGACACATCGCCCGCTCACCGCGCCTTTTGGGGAAGGCCAGCCTTTTTTTCGCAGCTGCATTTCTGGCCGCGCCCGCGCTGGCGCAGGAGGAAGGTAGCTACACGCCGATGACGCCGACCGAAGGCGTGGGCATGCCGACGCCGGGCGGGATCGGCTTCCAGGACCAGTATTCGCCGATTGGTGAATACGCGCTGAAGATTCACAACTACGCGCTGATGCCGATCATCACGATCATCACGCTGTTCGTGCTCGCGCTGCTGATCTGGGTCGTGGTGCGCTACAACCGCCGCGCCAACCCGGTCGCTTCCAAGACCAGCCACAACACCGCGATCGAGGTCGTCTGGACGATCCTGCCGGTGTTCATTCTGCTCGGCATCGCGGTCCCCTCGATCGACCTCATCGCCAAGCAGTACAAGCCTGCGCCCAAGGAAGCGCTGACCATCAAGGTCACCGGCAACCAGTGGTTCTGGACTTATGGCTACCCCGACAATGGCGAGTTCGAGGTGATCTCGAACATGCTCAACATTCCGGGCCAGCCGGTCATCAACAACGGCGTGCGCGAAGTCGGTTCGCAGGCCTGGGACGGCCCCTCGCACCTCGAAGTCGACAACCGCCTCGTCGTGCCCGCGGGCGAACCGATCCGCCTGCAGATCACCGCGGCCGACGTGATCCACTCGTTCGCGGTGCCTTCGCTGTGGTTCAAGCTCGACGCGGTGCCGGGCCGCATCAACGAGAAGGTCCTCTTCGTCGAGAAGCCGGGCGTCTACTACGGCCAGTGTTCGGAACTGTGCGGCGCGAAGCACGGCTACATGCCGATCGCGCTCGAGGCGCTCCCGCGCGAAAAGTACAACCAGTGGGTCCTGACCCATCCCGGCGCCGTGATCGACGGGCGTGAAGAGCCGGCCGCGGCCGCACCGGAGGCCGAGGGCGAAACCGTCCCGGCCGACATGCCGGAAGACGCCGCCACCGAAGCTGCCGCCTGACGGCCCCGCGAACGCAAGGATTAGGGTTTACCACCATGGCAACCACCGCAGACCAGTTCCAGGGCCACGTCGCAGACCACGGCCACGATCACGGGCATGACCACCCGGGCTTCTTCGCCCGCTGGTTCATGTCGACCAACCACAAGGACATCGGCACGATGTACCTGATCTTCGCGATCATCGCGGGGATCATCGGCGGCGCCTTTTCGGGCATGATGCGCGTCGAGCTCGCCGAGCCGGGTATCCAGTACCTCGACATGTTCGCCAAGTGGTTCGGGGCGGAAAATCCCGATTTCACCACCACGCTCCACACCTGGAACGTGCTGATTACCGCGCACGGCCTGATCATGGTCTTCTTCATGGTCATGCCCGCGATTATCGGCGGCTTTGGCAACTGGTTCGTGCCGATCATGATCGGCGCGCCGGACATGGCCTTCCCGCGCATGAACAACATCTCGTTCTGGCTGACCGTGGCGGGCTTCGTCTCGCTCTTGTGCTCGGCCTTCGTACCGGGCGGTACGGGGCTTGGTGCGGGGACCGGCTGGACGGTCTATGCGCCGCTCTCGACCTACGGTTCGCCCGGGCCTGCCGTCGATTTCGGCATCTTCGCGCTGCACCTTTCGGGTGCCGGCTCGATCATGGGCGCGATCAACTTCATCACCACCATCTTCAACATGCGCGCGCCGGGCATGACGCTGCACAAAATGCCGCTGTTCGTGTGGTCGGTGCTGGTCACCGCGTTCCTGCTGCTGCTCTCGCTGCCGGTCCTGGCCGCGGCCATCACCATGCTGCTGACCGACCGCAACTTCGGCACGACCTTCTTCGATCCCGCCGGCGGCGGTGATCCGGTGCTCTACCAGCACCTGTTCTGGTTCTTCGGCCACCCCGAAGTCTACATCATGATCCTGCCCGGTTTCGGCATCATCTCGCAGATCATCTCGACCTTCTCGAAGAAGCCGGTCTTCGGCTACCTCGGCATGGCCTACGCCATGGTCGCGATCGGCGTCGTCGGCTTCATCGTGTGGGCGCACCACATGTATTCGACCGGCCTTTCGGTGAACACCAAGATGTACTTCACCGCGGCCACCATGGTCATCGCGGTGCCGACCGGCGTGAAGATCTTCTCGTGGATCGCCACGATGTGGGGCGGCTCGATGGAGTTCAAGAGCCCGATGATCTGGGCGATCGGCTTCATCTTCCTGTTCACCGTGGGCGGCGTCACCGGCGTCGTGCTCGCGAACGGCGGTGTCGACGACAACCTGCACGACACCTACTACGTCGTCGCGCACTTCCACTACGTGCTCTCATTGGGCGCGGTGACTGCGCTCTTTGCCGGCTTCTACTACTGGTTCCCGAAGATGAGCGGGAAGATGCACTCGGAGTTCCTCTCCTACGTGCACTTCGCGGTGTTCTTCGTGGGCGTGAACATGATCTTCTTCCCCATGCACTTCCTGGGGATGCAGGGCATGCCGCGTCGCTACCCGGACTACCCGGAAGCCTTCACCTACTGGAACCACATCGCGACGATCGGCTACATGGTCATGGCCGCTTCGCTGGTGGTCTGGTTCGTGAACATCGCCTACGCCTTCCTCGCGGGCCGCAAGGCCGAGGACAATTACTGGGGCGAGGGCGCGACGACGCTGGAATGGACGCTGACCAGCCCGCCGCCGTTCCACCAGTTCGAGACCCTTCCGGTCATCGAAGAGGCCGCGCACCACTGATCGGTCCCGGTCCCTCCCAACGGCGCATACGCGACGATTTGCCGGGCCTTCGGGTCGGGCAAATTGTCCGTCTCGCCTGAAAGGCACGAACGGTGTATGGGCACGCCACCATGACCACCTCGATTACCCCCCCGAATCCGGCTCCCGCCCGGCGTCCGGCCGAATGGCGTGACCTCATCGCGCTGACCAAGCCGCGTGTGATGAGCCTTGTCATCTTCACCGGCCTGTGCGGCCTCATCGCCGCGCCTACGCGCATCCACCCGGTCCTCGCCTTCACCGCGATCCTGTGCATCGCCATCGGGGCGGGGGGCGCGGCCGCGCTCAACCAGTGGTGGGAAGCCGACCTCGATGCGGGGATGAAGCGCACCGCCAAGCGCCCGCTCCCGCAAGGCCGCCTTGACCGCACCACCGCGCGCGACTTCGCGCTGGTGCTGTGCTCGGGCTCGGTCTTCCTGATGGGCTTTGCGATCGGCTGGCTGCCGGCCGCGATCCTGGCCGTCTCGATCGTCTACTATTCGGTCATCTACACCATCTGGCTGAAGCCCCGCACACCGCAGAACATCGTCATCGGTGGCGGCGCAGGCGCGTTCCCGCCGCTGATCGGCTGGGTCGCCGCGACGGGCGAGATCACGCTCATGCCAGTGGTGCTCTTTGCCATCATCTTCATGTGGACGCCGCCCCACTTCTGGGCGCTCGCGCTCTTCGTGAAGAGCGACTACGCCAAGGTCGGCATCCCGATGATGCCGGTCGTCGCGGGTGAAAAGGCCACGCGCCGACAGATCCTGATCTACTCGGTGCTGCTCCTGCCGCTCACGATGGTCCCCTGGTGGATCGGCGGCACGGGCCTCGTCTACGGCGCGAGCGCGTTCGTGCTGTCCGCGCTGTTCCTCGCGCTCTCGATCCGGGTCGGCCTGCGTACGCGGGGCGACGAGGACACGATGAAGCCCGAGAAGCAGCTCTTTGCCTACTCGGTCATTTACCTCTTCGCGCTCTTCGCCGCGCTGGTGCTCGACCGGTTCATCGTCATCTGAGGGAGTTTATGGACGAGGAAAAGCCCGAGACCCCCGCGCCCGATACCCGCAGCATCGAGCAGATCCGCAAGGATCGCAATCGCGTGCTGGGTCTGGGGCTTGCCGCCTTCGTGGTCCTCGTCTTCTTCATCTCGATCGCGAAGATGGGCTGAGCCATGGCGAGCCTGTCCACGCCCCACGATGCCACGAGCCAGGGCGCGCAGACGCGCCGCCGCAACCGCAAGGTTGGCCTGATCGGTCTTTCGATGGCGCTGGGCATGCTGGCGCTGGGCTTCGCCGCGGTGCCGCTCTACCGCATCTTCTGCCAGGTGACGGGCTATGGCGGGACCACCCAGCGCGTCGACGGGGCGACGGCTGAGGCTGTCCAGGTCGCCGCGCGGCCCATGTCGATCCGTTTCGACGCCAATGTCGCGCATGACATGCCCTGGAATTTCAAGCCGCTCCAGACCACCCACGACATCACCGTGGGCCAGCGCGACATGGCGCTGTTCGAGGCCACCAACACCTCGGACAAACCCGTGACCGGCACCGCCAGCTTCAACGTGGAGCCCGAACAGGCGGCCAAGTATTTCAACAAGATCCAGTGCTTCTGCTTCACGCAGCAGACACTCCAGCCCGGCGAAACCGTGAAGATGCCGGTGCTCTACTACGTCGATCCGGCGATCCTTGGCGATGAAGACAACAAGGACGTCGAACAGATTACGCTCAGCTACACCTTCCACCTCAACGAAGTTCAGACATCTCCTGCGGATGCAAAGGGTCTGGACCGCGCCGGGGCGGGAAGTTAAGGCTCATTTGGGGACCGTTTCCTCCGGCACGTGGCGCCGGGCGCAGCGGCTAGAACAGTATTCGATAAACGGGGATGAAGGCACATGGCCGGTACCAAGAACCACGATTACCACATCCTGCCGCCGGACATCGCGCCGCTGGCGACCACGCTGGGCGCGCTGATCTTCACCTCGGGCATGGTGCTGTTCATGCACGACATGCCCGGCGGTGCCTTCGTGCCGTGGATGGGCCTGGCGCTCCTCATCGCCTCGATGTGGATGTGGTTCTCCAAGATCGTCCACGAAGCGCGCGCGGGCGACCATACCCCGGTCGTGCAGCTGCATCAGCGCTACGGCATGATCCTGTTCATCGCCTCGGAAGTGATGTTCTTTGTCGGCTGGTTCTGGGCCTTCTTCGATTTCTCGCTGTTCCCCTCCACCCTTACCGAGGTGGTGGACGGACAGTGGCCGCCCAAGGCGATCGAGGCGGTCATGGACCCCTTCGCGCTGCCGCTGCTCAACACGCTGATCCTGCTGACCTCGGGCACCACGGTGACCTGGGCCCACCACTCGCTGATCCACGGCGACCGTGAGGGCCTCAAGAAGGGCCTGTGGGCGACGATAGCGCTGGGCGTCCTGTTCAGCGCAATCCAGGGCTACGAATACCTGCACGCGCCCTTCGGCTTTGGCGGCAACACCTATGGCTCGGCCTTCTACATGGCGACCGGCTTCCATGGCTTCCACGTCATCGTCGGCACCATCTTCCTCGCCGTGTGCCTCGTGCGCAGCTATCAGGGCGACTTCACGCCGCGCCAGCACTTCGGCTTCGAGGCCGCGGCCTGGTACTGGCACTTCGTCGACGTCGTGTGGCTGTTCCTCTTCGTCGCGGTCTACATCTGGGGCGGCTGGGGCTATCCCACGCACTGATCCGCGCCGGTCTTGCAAAGCCGCAAAGGGCAGCCCGCGTTCGCGCCGGCTGCCCTTTCGGTTTGGTGGGGCCTCACGTACGATTGCAAGTGGAAAGAAGATTTCCGAGGGCCATTGCCCTCGGGCTCCCCAAACTGTCTACCTCACCTTTCGCACGCTGCGGTGGCCGGGAAAGGTGAGGTCGCCGATTCCGGGGGCAAGGGGCGATGGCCCCTTGTATCTCTCTTCCTGATTCCCGTGCCCGACGAAAAGGCCCTGATCCATGCGCTCCATCCCCATTGTCTCCACGCTCGTCGTGCTTCTCGCCGTCGGCGTGATGATCGCGCTTGGCCTCTGGCAGCTGGAGCGCCGCGAGGAGAAGGCCCAGCTGCTCGGGCACTACGCCGGGGCGGCAGGCCTCACGCAGGAGATCGCCTGGCCGAGGCAAGGTCCGGGCGCGCGGCTGCTCTATCGCCGCGCCCATCTCACCTGCACCGCCGTGACCGCGACCAGCGCGGTGGCGGGCCGCAATCGCAACGATGAGACCGGCTTCGCGCGCACCGCGACCTGCGCGCTGGCGGGTGGCGGCGAGGCGCGGGTGGTGCTGGGCTGGACCCGGCGGCCCGATGGCAAGGGCACCTGGCAGGGCGGCGAGGTGCACGGCGTGATCGCGCCGGGCCCGCGTCTGGTGGCCGACCCGGCGCTGGGCGGGCTCGAGGCGAACGCGCTTCCCGACCCGTCCGATCTGCCCAACAACCACCTCTCCTACGCGGTCCAGTGGTTCGCCTTTGCACTGACCGCGCTGGTCATTTACGCAATGGTCTTGCGCCGCAGGGGGCGTTCGTGAGCCTTGCGTTTCGTGGGGCCCCGTTTCACAGCGGGATTGCCTTGCCGCCTTGCGGGCGCTAACCGCGCCTGCAAAGGCCGCGGGCACACCGGGCAGAACCACCGAGCAAGGTCCGTTTCGGCAGGCCGTATCCGACGAACAGGGAAGTCATGGACTACATCAGCACCCGCGGCAGCGCACCGGCGCTCGATTTCGAAGGCGCCACGCTGGCTGGCCTCGCCAGCGACGGCGGGCTCTACGTTCCGCGCGAATGGCCGCGTTTCTCCAAGGACGAGATCGCGGGCATGGCCGGTCTCTCCTACGCCGAACTCGCCGCGCGGGTCATGGCGCCGTTCGTCGGCCAGAGCCTGACCTACGAGCGCCTGCTCGAACTCACCACCGAGGCCTATGGCCGATTCGCGCACAAGGCGGTGGCGCCGCTCAAGCAGCTCGACGAGCAGCACTGGGTGCTCGAACTGTTCCACGGCCCCACGCTCGCCTTCAAGGACGTCGCGCTCCAGCTGCTCGGCCTCTTCTTCGAGGAATTCCTCAGCCGTTCGGACCGCAATCTCACCATCGTGGGCGCGACCTCGGGCGACACCGGCTCGGCCGCGATCGACGCGGTGGCGGGCCGCGCCAAGGTGGACATCTTCATGCTCCACCCGCACGGCCGCGTCTCGGACGTGCAGCGCCGCCAGATGACGACGGTGCTCGCGCCCAACGTCCACAACATCGCCATCGACGGCTCGTTCGACGATGCCCAGGCGATGGTGAAGCGCATGTTCAACGATACCGCGATGACCGACCGCTTCGCGATCGGCGCGGTGAACTCGATCAACTGGGCGCGCCTGATGGCCCAGGTCGTCTATTACTTCGCCGCCGCGCTCCAGCTTGGTGCGCCCGAGCGCGAGGTCGCCTTCTCGGTGCCGACCGGCAACTTCGGCGATGTCTTCGCCGGCTATGTCGCGGCGCAGATGGGCCTCCCCGTCGCCAAGCTGGTGGTTGCCACCAATGTGAACGACATTCTGCACCGCGCGCTCTCGAGCGGCGACTACTCGCAGGGGACCGTGACGCCGACCGCCGCGCCCTCGATGGATATCCAGGTCTCCTCCAACTTCGAGCGCCTGCTGTTCGACCTTGGCGGCCGTGACGGCGCGGCCATGGCCGAGCAGATGAAGGGCTTCGAGGCGACCAAGGCGATGCAGCTTTCGAACGCGCAGCGCGAAGGCGCGGCTGCACTCTTCCAGTCGGCCCGCGCCGACCAGGACGAGATGGCCGAAACGATCCGCTGGGCCTGGGAGAACTGCGGCGAGCTGATCGATCCTCACACCGCCTGTGGCCTCTTCGCCGCGCGCACCGCCGGGATCGACGCGAAGACGCCCGTCGTCACGCTGGCGACCGCGCACCCGGCCAAGTTCCCCGAGGCGGTCGAGCGTTCGACCGGCCACCGGCCGAGCCTGCCCGCGCGCGTGGGTGACCTGTTCGACCGCGAGGAGAAGTGCACGAAGCTGGCGGGCGAATACGACGCCGTGGCCGAATTCGTCGCGGGGCTTGCCGCACCCAAGGTCTGAGGGCTAGGGCACAGCCCATGGCAACGCTCTTAACATCCCCCGTCCTGATGATCGGCGAAGGCTGGGACGACTACGGCCTCGTCGACTCGGGCCACGGCCGCAAGCTCGAACGCTATGGCGCGCGCCGCTTCGTGCGGCCCGAACCGCAGGCGATGTGGAGCCCGCGCACCGAGACCTGGGATGCCGACGGCGAATTCGTTCCCGGCTCGGACGAAGATGGCGGGGGCAAGTGGCTCTTCGACCGCGACGTCCCGCGCGAAGGCTGGCCGCTCGCCTGGAACGAGGTGGCCTTCACCGCCAGCTGCACGCCGTTTCGCCACCTCGGCTTCTTCCCGGACATGGCGCCGGTGTGGGACTGGATGCGCGCGCAACTGGCCGGGCGCGACGATGCCGAGACGATGAACCTGTTCGGCTACACCGGCGTGGGCACGCTGGCGCTCTCCGCGCATGGCCGCGTCACCCACGTCGATGCCTCGAAGAAGTCGGTCGCACAGGCGCGCGAGAACGCCGCGCTGGCAGGGCTCGAGGATCGCCCGGTGCGCTGGATGATCGACGATGCCGCCAAGTTCGCCGCGCGCGAGGTACGTCGCGGCCGCCGCTACGACGGCATCATCCTCGATCCGCCCAAGTTCGGCCGCGGCCCCGGCGGCGAGACCTGGCGCCTCGAAGAAAATCTGCCCGAGCTCCTCTCGAACTGCCGCCAGCTGCTCGATGGCGACAGCCGCTTCCTGTTCCTCACCGTCTACGCGGTGCGGATGTCCTCGCTCGCACTGGCCGGGCTGATGGACGAACTCTTCACAGACCTCCCCGGCACCATCGAACACGGCGACCTCTCCGTGCGCGAAGACGGCGAAGGCCGCCTCCTCCCCACCGCCATCTTCGCCCGCTGGTCGAACCCGGCTTAGGGAAGGGAAGAGGGATCTACCGTCCCTTGACCCCGTGAACCGGCGGTCTGATCGAGCGCCCTTCGGAAGGGGGCTGGGGAGAGGAGGCCATGGATATTCCTGTAGCGGGTCAAAAGGTTTTAGAGTCTGAGACAAGAGCTTTTAGAGCACTTTCCAGTTGCTAGACCGCCACTTTTGATCGGCTCAGAGGCTTCTCACATGAGAATGAGAACCATGGTTGGATGCCATTCCGATCAGACCAGTAGCGTGTCGGGATCGGTGTAGGCGCCGGCCTGCAGGTCGGGGTAGAGCCAGCCATCTTCGCCATAGGCTTTGGTCCACAAGGCCTGATGCTCGGCGAGGAATGCCGCGTACTCTTCGGCAAGCGTGCTTGATGTGCCGACGCGTTGGGCAAAGCGCAGGTCGTCGACAAAGACCTCGTGACAGATACCGGACGGCGCGCGGTTGTAGGCTCCGACACCACCTGAGAACGACCAGGCGCCCGTTGCGCCGAAGCCGATCTGACGCCCGTGGATGTTCCCATAGGTGCTGAGCGTGCCGGATTCATCGCTGGCACCGTAGGCCGCAAAAGCTGGATCGCCCGCCGTCCCAGCAAGCTGCTGGACAGGCTCACCGACAGGATCACCCGTTGGTCGCGCCGACCCGCTGGACAGGTTGTCGGCGGAGACATAGCCGAGGTGGTTGCTGAGGCCCGCGCCCGTGATGATCATCGTGATGGGCAGCGTGCCACCAAGCTGCTTGCGCGTGATCTGGTAATAGGCCGCCACAGCGATAGCCGACCCATTCTCCGGGATGTTGTTGCGGAACCAGTCAAAGGTCGCCTGCGGTATCTTCACATTCCAGGATGCGGGTGATGTCTGGAGCCCCGCCTGCGTCGAAACCACATGCGGCGAGTTTGTGCCGCTGGACAGTTCCACGACGAGATCCCCACCCCCGACATTCTCGCCCCGGCAGACGGGGTGTGTCGCCGCCTCGGTGACGGACATGATGTCGGCGGCGCGCGCAGCGGCGAGGTTGACGAGGGTTTCCCCGTCGAGAGGGACGCTTACAAGAGGGGTGGGCTGTCGCGCAGCCGACCAATGGAGAAGCGTGCCCAGAGACTGGCCCTCGTAGGCCACATTCTGCCCGAATTTTGCGGGCGACGGGTAATCCGCCTTGAAGCCGAAAAGTGCCATTGTCAGTAGTCTCCGAAGACGCCCATCGCGCGGCGGCGGCGGGACACAAGTTCGAGTTCAAAGCTGTAGATCTGCGTGGATAGGTGGACGCCAAGGCCCATGAAGGATGCGGGTATCAGGCCAGCATCCAGTCGCGCGTAGTCCGCCGCGCTGAGGGCAACAGGGCTGTACTCGGTCCCGGTCGGGCCGGTCCAAGCTGCGGCTTCCTCGTAGTTCTGCAGCAAGTATTCGTAGGTGTTGACGAACTGGTTTCCGGCAATGAGTTCGCCGATCTTGTTGATCGCCAGGACCACCTTGTGATCGTCATCGCCGACCACCGATGCCGGGTTGGGAATGATCGAACGGAACATGATGCGCGCGGCCCTACGCTGCTGCATCTTGACCAGGCCGGTGTAAGCCTTCGCGACATTGCGAATGGCTTCATCGTAGGTCTGGCTGTTCGCGTTGTTCTTGCCGAAGCAGAATATCCATTCCTGATTGCGCAACTGCTCATATGCGACAGGAACGAACTCGCTACCTGCCTCGATCAGCGTCGCAGTGCCCGCCGTTGTGCGGGCGAACGTATACGAGGCTGTCGCGCGCGTGCCATCCGTCGTGGTCCGGGTCAGCGTGCCCGGAATGCCGCCGAACACACCAGTCCTGCTCGTGTTGAACGAACTCGCGATGAAAAGGGCGTCCACGTCAAGCGATACTGCTACCGACGATGTGTCTGCGGGGACCGTGAAGTCCGCAGTATTTTGAGCTGGCACGGCTCCGATGTACGCGGCCACTTCCTCCGCGAATGAGCCACCACGCCCGTGGTTCGTCCACGCGAAGCCGGTCGCCGCCGAGATGTCCTCTTCAGGGGCGAGATCCGAGAAGCTGTCACCTCCGAGATTGCCCAATTCGTCAGGCGTCAGCACCAACTGCTCAGACAGGACATCCAGGAACGAAGCTGGGAATATGCAGTCAGGCGAGAACTCAGCGACGAAACGCCCTGTTTCGCGCTCAAACCCGCCGACTACCTCTTCCAGGCTGTTCAGGAAGGGGACGAGCCATCGACTGGTGGATGGGACAGGCACTGCTCGCAAGGGGCCATATAGCTGATCAGTTGCACGAGGTGTGATGGCTTTGGTGTCGTCGCTCTGAGCCTCAACTTCGGCGATTGTCGCGGCGGCGAGAAGGCCGTCGATTCCGTCAGCGCCGTCGGTGCCCTTGGTGTTGGCGACGAAGTTCGCGTCAATCACCCAGGTCCCCGTCGCGTCGACGACCCAATAGGTGTTATTCGCCGGTGTCGGATCAAGCGTGACCCGCGCCGAGATCCCTGCGTCGTCAACCGTCACAGCTGGCAGATCGGCAACAGTGGCATACCGGCTAACGCCCAATATGACTTCCGCGATCTTGTCATCGATCATTTGGCCCAAAGCTCGAAGCTCAGACTTGATCGGCTCATACTTTCCGCTGGAGGCAACCCCATCGGTGAGGAAGTCTCGAAAGACCTCCGTAAATGCATCGCTAATAATCCCCATCATGACCTCGTTTAGCTGATCGTCGCCGACTCCGGACCGACGAGCGACGAAGAGCCGCCCGATCCGTCATATGCCCGCGCCCAATAGAATTGCGTCCCGGACGAAAGCCCGCTGTCCGTGACCGTGATGACCTCGCCCAGGCCGCCTACGATGTCCGCACCCACCTGGCTTGCCGTCCCGAAATCGCTGCTGTCGGCGTGGTACAGCCGCGCGAAGGCAAGGCTCGTGCTCGTGGGCATCCGGAAGGTGACCTCCGCTTCGCCGGTCCCGCCCGTTGCGCTCAGGTTCGTCGGAGCTGCGATGGTATTGGTGGCCGCTGGCGTGATCGTCACGCTCGCCGACCACTCGCTGCGGCGATAGCTGATCGTGACGGCCAGGATCTGGACTTCGTATTCCTCGGCGTTGTCGACGATGCCGCTGCGCGCCGTGAGCGCATCGTTGTCCACCGACATCATCACCCACGTCCCACCGGAAACCGGCCGGTACCGCACCTGGTAGGCGAGATCTGGACGGCCCGCGTCCCAGCTCGCCTCGATCGCCACCCCGTTGCCTGCAGCTGTCACCACTTGGACGGTGTTGAGCGTCAGGCCGGTTGGGACCGGGATGGTCACAGGCGTCGTCGAGGTGTCTGGCGTGATGGGCGGCGTACCTTCCTCGGTGCTGGCATCGAACGCCCAGTCGCCCGCCTCGACTTCGACCATCGCCGCCCCGATCGAGGTGCCCTTCTTCGAGATGTTGAGCTTGACCCCATCATCCAGCTTGAAGATCGCGTCGATGTCCAGGATCGCCGATTTGACCCGGCAGAACTGCCGCCCGAACAGATTGAGGCCGAACAGGTTGAGCGTCAGGTCCAGATGCCAGCGCTCGCCCAGACGCGATGCCTGCAACTTGCCGATGCGGGCCGCCTGGTTGTGGTGCGGGGCGCAGTACAGCTCCACCGCACTGGGATCCGTGTTCGCGTCCAGGTCCGCATCGGGCACCTGGATGGTCGCACTTTCCTGTTCGCGGTAGCCGATCGAAGCTTCGGTGTAGAGCACCTTGAGGGCTGAGACACGTTGCTGCGCCGTGGGGCCCAGCGCCGTGCGCGCGGCCCGGATGTGATCATCGGTAATCGTGATGTCGGGCTCTTCATACGCGCCGACCTTCAGGTTGAACTTGAAGTCCGGGCCCTGCCAGCAGAAGCCGTCGCAGGCCTGCAGCATGTCTGAAAGGACCTTCTTGCGTTCGTCTCCGCCCAGGCTCCAGCTTGCCCAGATCCGCCAGCGGGCGATGGTATCGCCCAGGACCGTCATCACGTTCTCATCGCTCACATCGGCTTCGCCCGCGATGTTCGTCCAGTTCACGTTGTCGTAGCCAAGGCCGTAACCGTCTTCATGTGCGACATAGTTGGCAATGGCGATCGCGGCGTTGTCAGACCACGCCCAGGTGCTGCGATCGTCAATGCGCTGCGGGCCGGTGCCCAGGACCGTAAAGCCTTCGCCGTCATCGTAGATCACCGCCGTGCTGTCCTGGCGCGGATCGTAGAGGAACCAGCCTTCGCGCACCTGCGTGTAGACCGGCTCGCGTCCGTTATAGACCTCGCTGAAATACTCTTGCTTGACCGGGTCGCAGATGATGGCCGCATGCGCACAGCCCAGTTGCCGGTGGTTGCTCGTCCACTTCGGGAACTTCGCCGTCAGCTGGCTGATTGAGGTCTGCGTGTCGGATCCCGATCGGGTGTAAATGTGCACCGCACCGCGAAAGCGCTCCTCGGTGATCGTGCCGCTGCCATCCAGCGTCACGACCTGGTCGTGTATGCGATGCTGGAGGATGTTGCCTTCCTGGCCGGTGCCCAGCGTCACCACCATGCCAAGGGTGCCATCGATGCTGTCCTTGAAGCTCTGGAGGCCGCCCGTATGAACGATACCGATGTGGCCGCGGCGTGATTCGGCCGATCCGCTGAAGACCACCTGCCCGTCGCTTGGCTTGGGACGGCCCGGTGAGAACAGGGCCGACATCAGGTAGTTCAGACCGACCGTGAAGCCGACATAGACCGCAACCGTAATGGCTGCAGCCGCGATGCCAGTTGCACCGGTCGCCCCGATGATCGCGAGCGCTACGGCTTGAGGCATTGCACATCCCCTTCCACGCGCCAGGCCGCAACCGGTACCTGGGCCGTCACCATCACTTCGAAGTGTGCACGCGCCGCCCACCACGGCTGATCGGACATCGCCGTCATGCCCAGGCAAAGGCTGGCGGTCAGCCCGCTACCCGGCAGGTCAACCAGCCCGACGTCCCCGCGCACGGGCTGCGCGCAGCGGGCACAGCCAAGCTGCCCCAGAGCCCAGTCCCCGAACGCGACAAAGCCTCCCCGGCGCTTAAGGAACC
Source organism: Novosphingobium sp. MBES04 (assembly GCF_000813185.1). Taxonomy (NCBI): domain Bacteria; kingdom Pseudomonadati; phylum Pseudomonadota; class Alphaproteobacteria; order Sphingomonadales; family Sphingomonadaceae; genus Novosphingobium; species Novosphingobium sp. MBES04. Next base: position 2,044,428 of record NZ_DF850488.1, read on the forward strand.
GCTGCCCGCCCAGTTTCCCGGCATAGCGCGGCCGGGGCGTCAGAACGCGTCCACTGACCCGCTCGACATAGGCGATCACCGAAAGACCGCAGTCGGTTTCTCCATCGACAAACGGCAAGGTCGACCAGTGGCGCAGCTCGTGCGCAACGGCGTCGCTGGAACAGGCGGCGGCAGGGGTCAGTAGTCGGGCCACGTGACCACCTTGTTGACCACCTCGCCGACGAACTCGAAGCCCTTGTCGTTGGCCATGGGATAGCGCGCGCGCTGGTCGCTGTCGGTGTACATCGAATAGCGCGGGCGCGAGCGCAGGGAGAACAGGCTTTCCGCCTTGATCGTCACCGAACGCTCACCGCTGTCCCGATCGGCCGCGTACTCCGGGCGCAGCATGCGCGCCGCCGCGATCGGATAGGGATTGTCCAGGGGGCGCTGATTGTCCGGATCGTCAGGATCGTCCACACCGAAGAACTGGATGAGGACATAGGCATGGCGCCCTTTCACCTCGGCCGCGAACTCCTGGCGCACCTTGCGCAGGATTTCATCGTCCACGCCTGAAAGGGTGAAGCTGATCTCGGGCGCATTGCCATTCACCGCCTGCTGGATGCCGCTGACCGATCCCAACTTGCCCAGGCCTTTCCAGCGCTCGCCGTCATTCGTGCGCAGCGTAAAGGAGCCGCGCCACAGCCGCACAGGCGCGCTGGTAAAGTCGAACAGGACCAGGAAGGCCACGGTCACCTTGCGCTTGCCCAGGTCGGCCGCAATGGTCTCGGGAAACAGGCTAGGCATCGTCGTCCTCGTCTTCGATGAACGTGATCGAGGGCGCACCGTTGTAGAGGCCCTTGAGCATCAGGGCCCCGCCATCATCGTCCGAAAGGCGCCCGATCATCACCGGCTTCAGGCGCAGGGCCTCGTCCGTGAAGTCGTCGCGCAGCGTGGGCGAGGTGCGAATGGTCGCCACGTTTCCTTCCCACCACACCCCGGTCGCCAGATAGGGGTAATCGCCAAGGCCGAAGTACTGCCCCGCCTGGAGCAGCTGGCCATAGTCGCCGAAGTCGGCAGTCACGTTGCGCTGCCCCTGCACGCCGGTCACGTTCACACCCGAAAGATCGCGTGTCGCGTACCCTGTCCCGTCCGAAAAAAAGGTACCGTCCGAATGGGGCACCACGCCGCCCCGGATCTGCGCGTCGCTCGCGCGGTACCACAGGTCGAAGATGGGCAGGCGCACGGTGTTGCTGCGGCCTTCCAGCAGGCCGAGGATCGCGCGCCAGGCCAGCACCTCGTCGCCGTGCAGCTCGTCGAACTCCATCGTCACCGAGAACGGCGGCCGGGGCACCAGCTCGGCCTGCGTCTTGCCCGAAAGGCTCGTGGTCAGGCCCGCCGTTTCGCGCGGCGGACGAATATCGATGTTGAGGGGCACAAGGTTTGCGGGCCAGTCGAAGGTGCTCATCGATACCTCGCGATGTTCTCTTCCACCCGGCCGCCAACCACTTCGTCATAGGCAGACAGCGCCTGGCTGACGCCGGAGTTGACCATCTCCTCGATCTCGGCGTTGCCGCGCGCCCCCGAAACCGTCACGTGCAGCGCACTGGGGCCGGATGCGCCCCCGCCAAAAAGGCCGCGTGCGGTCGGGTTCGACATCACGCTGACGCCGTTCGATCCCCCGAAGATCGGCTCGGGCCCGGCTTCCCCGGCAATGCCCCAGGACCCGGCCGGGATCGTTCCGCCCTCAGCAAAGTACCCGGCGAACTCGGCAATGGTTGCATCCACGGTTGGGGCGGCCGCCGCGATCCCTTCCGCGCTGAGGCCACCGCCGAATGCGGCCGATACCCCGCCCAGGACCCCCTTGACGATCGATCCGAACAGCCCGCCGCCCCCTCCGCCGCCAAGGCCGCCCATCATGCCCTGCATCGCCTGTGCCATCGGCGCGATCAGCTGATCCTGCACGAACATCATGATCAGCCCCTTCAGGAACGGATCCTTCACCCCGATGCGCTCGGCGATGCTGTCGGTCAGCTGCTGGTGCACATAGTCCAGCTCCTGGACGATCAGGCTCTCGACCAGCAGGCCGGTTTCGGCCTGGTCGGCCTGCATCTGGCGGTTGAAGCGCGCCAGCGGGCCCTCGTTGCGCTGGGACAGCCCGGTACGGGACGCCTCCTGCTGGCTGGCCAGAAGCGCGCGCGCCTTTTCCGCATCGGCGATCTGCCCGGACGCGATCTGCTGCTCAAGCAGGTTGCGCTCGATCTGCTGGTGGATTTCAAGGGCCCGGGCTTCCAGCTCGGCGCGCTGGCGAAGCGTCGGCGCGATCTGCGACCAGGCATCCAGCGCGTTCGCCTGACGGGCCAGCATGTCGTTGTCCAGGCGCGCCGCCTCGGCGTCCTGCTGCTGGCGCATCCGCACATGGGCGGGATCGTTGCCTACGATGATTTCGCCGTCCGCACCGGCCTTGCCGTAGGTGCGCTCGATGATCGCCTTGCGCTCGTCCTTCTGCGCCTGCGTCAAGCGTTCGTTGTTCTCGATCTCGGCAAGGCGGCGCTCGCGATCGAGGGAAAGCAGGTCGGCCTCGATCGACGCGCGTTCTTCCGCGTCGGTCGTGACCGACAGCCGGGCCTGAAGGAATTCACGCTCGAGCGCGGCGATCGCGGCGCTCTGGTCCTCGGCGCTCGCCATCGTGTCGCGGGACGAGGAGCTGCTGCCCGACTTGGACTTCGCGGTGCTCGAAGGCTTGGGCGCATTTCGCTCACGCGCGCGCTGTCCATTCTCGACAGCAGCCTCTTGAAGGGTAATGTCACCACGCAATTGATAGAGCTCGTGCCGCAGTCGGCTTCGCTCCTGCCCGAACGACTTGCCCTTCTTTTCCTCAAGCTGGTCGAGCCGGGTTTCGATCTCGAGGCGCCGCTCGTACATTTTGTTGAGTACGCCTTGCGCGTTGGCGACCTTCGCCGATTCCTCGCCCTGCTGCCGGTACTTCTCGACCAGGTCATCCATGGCGCCCCGAGCCGTATCCGCCGCATCCGCTGTCTCGAGAAGCTTGCCGATCAGCGGCCCCAGGACAATGACCGCCGTCGAGATGGCAATGCCCCACGGCCCACCAAGGAAGGTCGTGAACTTGTTCGCCTCGCCGCCCATCAACTGGATGGCCTGCGTGATCTGCCCGATCTGCGATGCAAAGATCTGCTGCGGGCGCATGCCCATGGAGTACATCGTGGACATGTCGCCCAGCTGATACCCCAGCTGGATCAGCCCCTGGCGCTGCGCCCCGGATGCCGAAGTGACCTCGCCCATACTGTTGAGCGTGCGCTTCAGTTCGTTCTGCGCCTGGCGGTGGCTGTCCTCGAACATGCCCAGTGCGCTGCGCGATTGCAGCACTTCCTTGTTGTACTGCTCGAGGGTGATCGTCCCGGCGTTCAGGGACGCCCTGGCGTTGTCGATCTCATCCTTGGACTGGGCCTGCGCCGCCGCCAGCTCGTCAATGGCCGCGCCCGCGCGAAGAAACGCCTGCGCGCCCCGGTCGCCGCTCGACGCCGCCTCCACAAGCCGATCGGCCAGCTCCACTGAACTGCCCGAGGCAAGGTCCAGCGTATTGCCCAGCTCCTGCGCGCGCGCCTGGGCGTTGTCGATCGACTTGTCGAAGTTTGCATCGTCAGTGGAAATGCGCAGGAGCGCGCTGCCAAGTTCCTCAGCCATCGCGGTTCTCATCCGCCTCTGAGGAAGGCTTCACAGGCGTCTGAGCAGGCGGAACCGCCATGCCGATCCCGATGGCGGCCAGTTCGGCCGCGCTGGCCTTGCGCGCGCGCGGGCCGGGGCCCGATGCGCAGTCGCGAAGACGATCCAGCATCCGCTTCGCGTCCTTCTTTTCGAAGGAACCCGAACCAAGCCCCACGGCGCGATAGACGTCCAGCTGCTCACCGGCCTGAAGGCGCGGCAGCATGGTCATGAACGCCCGAACATACGCGACAGGCGCGCGCTCCAGCCACCACTGCGGGTCGCCGCCATAGAAGCGCTGGAGCCGGGGGAGGACATCGCCCCAGTCGGCAGGTTTGCTTCGACGCCCGCCGCCCTCGCGATCGCTCCCGCCACGCCGAGACGATTGCGCAGCAGGAGCCCTGTAAAAACATCGGTGATCGCCATCTTGTGCGCGCCGCTCAGCTTGGCAAACACCTCGTCTGGCACGCCCACCGCAACCTTGCGGGCCACCTTGTCGACCAGTTTCGTGAGAGCGTCCTCGCTCGCCTCGTTGTCGTCGGCGAACAGATCCTTGATCCGCTGCCCCCAGATCCCGAAGCGGTAGCTGTCCAGGACGGATATCTCGTCAGGGCTCAGGATGTCGTAGACCTGCCCGTCGATCGTGATGGAGGGGCGCGTTACCAGCGTCTCCAGGTCGAGCAGGGGCTGCGGGTTCGCAGCGTTGTCCTGTGCGGAATTTTCGGGGGCGGTCATGGGCGGCAGGTCTCCTGGATCGACCGCCGCTATGCCTGTCGTTTCGCGCCTTACGCGCCCCGGACATCCGTCCGGTTCAGGCCATCCTGGAAAAGAGAAGGTGCGGGAAAGCCGCCCACTAGCTCGCCCGCACCCCTTACGCTATCGCAGCGCCTGGCGCAATCGTCACGCGCGCCTGGCGCCAGCCTCCCGAACTTAGGGCAGCGCCGCCTGGTGCTGGAAGACCATGGCGCCAAAGCGCAGATCCTCGCTTGCCGCGTTCAGGTCTTCCAGCGAGGTCCACTCCAGCGCCACACCCGCTGGCGTGCCCTTCTGATACACGACCGACGGGCTCGCCGACTGGTAGCAGCGCGGCACCTGGTACTGCGCCACCATACCATCGCCATAGGGCGAAACGCCCCGCGCCAGCAGTGCGTAGGTCGCCACTTCCTTGCCGCGGCTAAGCCCCAGCTGCTTGTAACCGGCCGTGCCCGAACCCGCCGCCGTCGTGGTCAGCTCGTTGGAATTGAGCGCCAGCAGATACTGCTCCAGCGTCACGTCCCACAGCGTCAGGCCGAACATCAGTTCTTCCTCGGTGCGGAAGGCCTTCACAGGGCCCGTCGCGCCGCCCGGGCGGGCCTTGGTGATGGTCTGCTGGTGCTGGACCGTGACGCCGTCTTCGTTCTGGCTGCGTGTCCCGCTCGTGCCCACCAGCTTCCAGTCACCGGCCGGATCGGCATCCACCAGCGGAAAGGCGGTGCCGATGGGGGCCAGCCACAGCGTCAGCGGCTGCCCGACGATCTCATAAGGTTCCATGGTACTACTCCTCAGTTAACGCCTGGAACCGGGCCCAGCGCGTGCAAGACTTGAAACGAACGGAAGGTGCGCGGCCACTCGGTCACAGGCTCGCGCCCCGATGAATATCCCCCGGCGCTCTTCACCCAGTGGATCAGCGTCTGCGCGGACACGGTCCGCTCCACCCGGCGCAGTTTGAGAGAGATCAGATCGCTCAGCGCGCCAGCCTCGGCGGGCGTGGCCCCGAACGTGAACACGTCCAGGCGCTGCGCATCCACCTCGGCAAAGCTGCCGCCTGTCAGCGATGCCCCACCCGAAGCGCGCACGACGAAGGCCTTGCGCGGCATCGATGCCGTCTCGTCTGCTGGCAGCTCACCGCCAAAACCGCGTGCGCCCACCTGGGCAGCCACATCCGCGTCGGCCAGAAGCAGCGCCACGATTGCCGCCACAACATCAGGCATCCTCGCCCCCCTCGCTCGAACCGCCGCCCTGCGTCGGCTTGTGCTTCTCCCAGGCCTTGCGGATGTTTTCGGTCAGCTGCGGATAGATCGCGTCGGCGGCCGGGCGCAGATACGGATCTGCATGAACAACCACGCGCTTGCGCAGCAGGTAATGCACGTCGCCGCTGTCCGCATCGACCAGCATGGGCTGGCCTTTGACCGATTGGACATAGGCAAGGTTTGCCATCTGGCGCGGGCTGCCCGCACGGCGCGCGGCATCTGAAATCGGAATGGCCAGGAACTTCGCCTTCTTCGGCGTGATCGTGCCACCCAGCTCGCGAATGCGGGCGTAGGCCACGTCCTGGACGCCCCAGACGCCGGTGACACCATTCTCGTCCTCATACGCGAAGGTGACGATGCCGATACCGCCCTCGAGGACGCCGGTCTGGTTATCCCAGTTGTGATTGTCGCGAGCATGGCGCACCGCGCCAGCCATCGTCCGGTTCACGCCTTCGCGCTGCGCCGCCTTCATCCGCGCCTTCACCGCATTGCCCTTCCAGGTCAGCGATTTGGAGATCCCGCCCGCCATCACCCGATCCTCTGAAGCGCGGCTTCGATGTGGTTGTGCTTGAACTGGGGCGGCCCTTCCACCTTGAGGCGGCCCGCGATCAGCACCGTGCCCTTGCGGTCGGTCACCGATGCGATCTCATCACCCGCCTGCAGATCCGCGCCCAAGGCAAACAGCCCGCGCACGTCTTCGATCAGCGCAATCTTCGCGCCGTCGACCAGCTCACGCGACTGCTTGGACCAGATGAAGCACGCGACAGGCTCCCCGACAGGCGTGAAGACGCCGCCGATCGGCGCGCCCCAGGCGTCCTTGTCGGTTGCTGTCCTGCGCTCCACGACTGCGCGCATGGTGAGACGGCCGGAGATCATGGGCGGGTTCTTCCTGGCGTCCGTAGTCGTACCTCAGCAGGCGGAGTACCAAAAACACCCAAGCTGGAAATACGGAGTGATTCGAACATGGAAAGATTCTCGATCGAGGCCTTACAGCCCATCGGCAACAGCGTTTGGCTGGCAGAAGTCGTCGTCGCCACAGCGGAACAGATTGGTGACATCGGCGTAGCCCAGGCTTCCCGACTGAAGGTACGGTTCAAGTTCGACATAGCCTCTCCTGTCGAAGAGCTTCTGCAACGAGCTGTAGACGAGGCTCAACGGTGCCTCGCTCTCTCAGCTGCCTATCTGCAAGAGCACACTCTTCCCGAGTTGCTCGAAGAGATGGAGCCCAAGCCGTTCCCGCCGTTCCATCTCGATCCGGAATAAGGGTGTCCCGGCGCGGCGTCATACCAGCCACCGCGCCGGAACCGCCGCTTCCAGCTTGCTCCAGAACCCCACGCGATCGAGCAGCGGATTGAGCCACTCGGTCACGATGCAATAGCAGGTGCGGTTGGGCGAAGCGTGGTGGCGCGCATGGTGCGCGCGCGACTGGAGCAGGCCCACCGATTGGCAAAGCAGCACCACACCGGGCGCACGATCGGGCCGATGGGCCCAGAAGTGCAGCTCGTTCGAAAACGCCCCGACCAGCCATGCGGTCAACAGCCACAGCGATGGCCCCAGGATGCCCAACAGGACCAGCGCCAGAAGCGTCGCCGCTGCGAACGCGGTGGAATTGCGCGAGGCAAAGCTGTCACGGGTGAACGCCAGCGGCTCGTCGTGATGGCGCCGGTTGGGCGCGACCACCAGGCGGCCAAGCACCGGCCAGCTTTCACGTCCAAAGCGATCCTGCAGCCAATGCACGACACCGGTCAGGAAATCGGCGAACAGGATGCCGGTCAGCACCTGGGAAAGGATCCAGATCGTCAGCATGCCACCTGCGCCTCCGGCTTGCTGCCTTCGGCGGGCACCGCCACGATGCTGACAGGCGGATGCATACAGCCCAGAATCTGCAGCTCGACCGATCCCCCTGCATTGAGGATCGCCAGTTCACCCGGCGTAGGCTCCCAGCGCGACCGCATCGCCGGGCCCGAGGGCGTCTCGATGTCGGTCACTGCGAGATGGCTGCAAGAGCCGTGCGTGGCTGGCTCCCATCCCTTGGGAGCGCCCAGCCAGCGCGTGGTGTCGGGATGGCGCTTGGGGATCATCGCACTGCACTCCCTGCACGGTTGTGCGAAATCCTCTCGAGCAATCGCTCGGCGGATTGCCTCCTCGCCGCGACTTCCTCGACCTCGGCCAGGCCGAAGCCCGCGGTGCTAACGAAGCGCTCAAGGCGCTTCATGGCATCGCATAGACTGCACATGGCCAGCACCGCGCGATCGAAGTCTGCAGGATCGATGGTGAGCTTGTTTTCGCTCATGCCGCCTTCCTCCGGTTCCGGCGCCGCGCGCGCCGGGCGACGTGCAGGCGGTTCGATCGACGCTTCGGCTTCGCACCAGGGCCCCGGCTGCGGCGCAGCTTCTCCGGCGAAAGTGAAGCCGTGCGAACACGCTTCTTGCGGCTCGGCCGTGCCGGGGCCTCGAGCGTCGGGGCCATGATGTCCTGCCCGATCGGCGAGAACGCGAGGGCCTGCCCCAGGAGCGCTGCAACAAGTCCGCCAAATCTGAACATCAGTCTTCATCTCCTCGAGATAGATCCTCGGCGCACTCCGCGCAGGCATCGCCCGTCGTGTCGTCAGGGAGGAAGTCGCCGCCGCACCATTCGCAGGACTGCGGATCGAGAACGGGGAAATCATCGGCCATGCACCGGCTCCCTGTTGAACCAGGCGTAGAGGTGCGATGGCGCGCAGGTCATGCGCCAGCGGTGCCGGCGCAGATGGCGAAGGAGCGCCTTGGCGTCCTCGCGCCTCAGGTAGTAGCGGTTCCAGCACCAGTTCCCGACCCAGTGCTTGCACGCGGTGACAGGGAAGTCCCGGCCATGGATGCGAATTCCGCCCTCGACTTCGGCGAAGGCATAGCCATGAAAATTCGGCGCCTCGATCTCGGCATCATGCAGGTTGTAGCAAGCCGATCCCGCGCGGCCATTGAAGGACCCGTCCGCAGGGTCGTTGCATGCAAAGTCGATGGCGACGACGGCTTTCAAGCCATCACCAACCCGCGCCGCTGCGCGAGCCCTGCGAAGATGGCCTCACGCTCGTCGGCCATGTTGGTGGCAAGCGTGTACTTGTAGTCCCCGGCTTCCTCGCTCTTGAGGCCACCGCGATAGGACAGGTCCAGCTGCATCAGCTTGATCGTCGCCTCGTCACGCGCGGCCTGCTCGCCCAGCGGCGTGAAGGTCACGCTTACCATCGGCGCCCAGTAGTTGCGCCCATTGGGCCCGGTGACCAGGCGCTGAAGCGTCCGCCCACCGTGAAGCAGCCGATAGTCCGCCGCCTCGAGCGTGATCGCGGCCGAGGCATCGCCGCTGTTGCCGGGCTCGATCTCGGTGACGGTCAGCGGCTCAGCCGGATCGACCGGCCGGGGCAGCTTCAACGTGCGCAGATAGCGCGAGCTGGGATCGGTCGGATCGCCAAGCTCGACCGTGAATTCGCCGACCGGACCGAAACGCGCATCCATGTCGGCCGTGATCGCGTCGATCATGTCCTGCAGTTCGGTGTCCGACAGATCGCTGCCGGTGCGTTCCTTGATCCGGTCGATCAGCGCCATGGCTTACTGCCCCTCGTCGCCGCTCGAGGTGTCGCCGGTGGCCTTGTCCTGGCCATCGCCGGACGGCTTGGCCGCGCCCGCTTTGCCCTTGTCGGCATCGCCCGGGGCTTCCTTGTCCTTGGCAGGGGCGCGTTCCTTGTTCGCAGCCGTCTTTTTCGCCTTGGCCTCGGCCGTCGCTTTCACCCGGGCGGCTTTCGCCTCGGCAGCCTTGCTGGCCTTTTCCTCGGCAGCGGCCTTGGCAGCTTCCGCCTCGGCGGCCTTTTCGGCCTCGGACTTGCCTTTCGCCTTGGGCAGGGCTCCCTCGACCAGGCCGAACTTCTTGGCTGCCTCGTCGGGGATCTCGTCGCCGGGCGCGGCGTACAACGTGGCACCAAGCTTGTGACCTTCACCCACGAGCTGGGTGCGGTCGGCGGTGAGGAACAGGCGCTCAGTAGCGAACATGGAAACACTCCCTTGGAAAGAGGATCATTCGGCCAGCGCCCAGGTCACGATCAGGAAATCCCCGGTCGTGTCCGTGGTCGTGTTCTCGATCGTCCCGGATGCACCGGCCGTGATCGAAAATTCGCTGGTGAGGTCGGCCTCCACGCTGGGCGGTGCGCCCTCGGAGACATGAAGAACGCTGAGCAGCGCGCAGTCGGGCGTGAGGTTGCCCGGCACGGCATGCTCGCCGGAGGCACCGCCCGGGATGATGGCGGTCGCGATGGGAACGGACAGACCGGAGATGGTCGGCATCGTCTGGGCCTTTCGGATGAAGGGGAAAGATGCGCCGGGCGAAGATGCGCGCCTTCGCCCGGCGACTTTGCGTCACCCCGCCGGGATCAGAGGCCGGTGACCGAACTGAATGCAGCCGGGCGGAAGAACACCAGGGCCGCGCGCATGTCGCCGCGCACGGTGCGCTTACCCTCGGCGAACTGACTGCCGACGTAGCCGATCTGGATGTCGACGCCCTTCTTCTCGAACAGGCTCAGCCAGGCGGGCTGGAACGAGCCGACATAGCCCGTACCGGCCGCATCGGCGTCAGCCTGGACGACAGGGAAGGCCCCAAAGGCGTTCGGGACCGGCCTCGCTCGGGCTGCCCCAGATATAGACGCCATCGGCCGTCTTGAGCAGACGCACGCCCTGCCAGTCGGTCGGGTGCATGACATGGTGCGTCGGGATCGCGCGGCCGACCAGGCGGATCTTGGTCATGGCCTTGAAGAAGGCATCGGGAACAGGGTCCGTGCCCTTGGCCTGGGTCTGGATGCCGACCGTGTTCTTCAGGCCGCGCAGGTTGGGCGCCGTGCCGTTGCCGATCAGGCACTGCCCGTCGAGCCGCTGGCGGATGCCGAAGGTCAGACGGTTGTTGATGTAGCCGCTCATCATCGGCGCGTCTTCGAGCTGCTCGTCGGTCACCGGCACGCTGTCGGTGATCTTGCGCACCGGCGATTCCTGCTCGGTGAAGGCAAAGGTCGATTCCGCGTAGGCACCGCCCTCGGCCGTTTCGGCCGCCGCGTGGGTGCGGGTGGTTTCCTGCATGAACTTGATGCTGCTTTCGCCGGTGCGGAACATCGGGATGATGTCGAGCAGCTGAAGCGGACGCGTGACGGCATCGACGAAGCCGGGCATGCGCATGCTTTCGGGGGCGTAGCCGGCACTGGTCTCGAACAGCGTCTTGGTGCCCAGCGTGTCGTACTGCGCGCCCTTGGCGAGAAGGTCCGAAGCCCAGGCATCGTCGAAGCTGAAGGAGATGCCATCGGGCGCACCGCGCGCGGCCCAGTCCTGGTACGCCTTCTCGCACGCGACCAGCTCGCCCAGCGACTTGATCTGCGGACGGCCCTGATTGCCGCCGCCCGAACCGGAGTGGCGGAACTGGCTTGCGGCCTTCTCGCGATCAGCATGCTGGCCAGCGGCCTTCTCGGCGGCGTCCAGCGTATCGGCATGCTCGCCCAGCTCGTTCAGCTCGGCGTTCATCTCCTGAACGCGCTTGGCCACCGCGACCGAACCCTTCACGCCGTCGCCAAGGCACGTGACCTTGTTGAAGTCGTACTGCTTCTGACCGCTGTCGCTGCTGACCAGGGCTTCCTCGAAGACCTTGCCCAGCTCCTGCTGCTTCACCGCCATTTTCTCGCGGGTCTGCTTCAAATTCAATTCCGCTACCGGCATGCCGATTGCTCCCTTGCCCAATTGCCTGAGTGACGCTCAAAGTGTCGGGCCATATGGAAGCAGGCGCTCAGGCCATGCGCCCCGGACGGCTGTCCGAGCGGGAGGTCTCGCGATGTCGGGAAGGGCGCGTCCGAACTCGGAGGCGCGGGGCACGGTCTAGCCGATGCGATGAGCCGATGACAACCACCACGTGGCGTCCAGCTGCAATTGGGGGAAGAAAGCAGGGCCACAAACGCCCTGAAATGCCGCTTAAGAAGCCCTAAGAAGCAAGGTCACCCATCAAGGTGAGGGATTGTCCCGTCAGAACGCTCCTGAGGCGTCCTGACGGGAATTTCGGCATATTCAATCCGAAGCGGGAAGATGACCCCGCGATTGCCACGCAAGCCACCCGCCAAGGGCGGCCTGGATTTCATGCTCGGCCTTGGGATCGGTCGTCGCAGCTTTCTCCAGGGCCTTGCCCAGCGAGACGTGAATCTCGCCCAGCTGCTTGAGGCCGGTCTTCGAGAGAAGCGAGGTATCCTCGCCGATCGCCTCGGCCATCTCGGCAAGGTTCGCGATCAGCGGTGCGAAGTTCGCCGCCTTCAGTTCGGCCGACTTGATCGAAAGCGTGCCGGTGCCAACGCCCGCCCCGCGAATGACTGGCGAGATTTCATCCACGCCCAGTTTCTTGAGCACCTGGACGTGGCGCCCCTCGCGCTGCTGGTAGTCGGCGTCCAGGACATCGTAGCCATAGCTCCACTCCTGCACTGGATTGCCCTTGGCCAGGTCGAACTTCAGCGTCTCGTGCCAGTCCTTGCCCGCCTGGGTGTTGAGGTTGAGATGCAGATCCGCAACGGCCCAGTCGTTCTCCTCGTAGATCCAGGCCTTGCCCAGCGGCATGGCCTTGCGGTTGTGCGCAGGCAGGATCTGGCACCACTGGCCACCGCCCTGGCCCCACGAAAACGCGCCGGGCGCGTAGGTGTCGCCATCGCTGTCCACGGCGGAAAGCTGCGCGATGCGGGCGCGGCCGGTCCCGGCCTCGTCCATCTTCTCGATCGTCAGCGACTTCACGTTCATTGGTCTACTCCTCGAAATTGGGCGCGAAGCTCAGCGTGCCGTTGGGATGCTCTTCGTCGGCCATGGTCAGGGCCTCGGCGATCGTGGCGATCGAACCGTTGCGGGCAATGTGGCTGGGAACGGATCGGCCGGGGCCAAGGCGGCCGTCGTAGATGATCAGGCTGGTGACACCTGCCGCCCGCGCGCGTTCGATGGTGGAGATGTTCTGCGCGTACTTGGTTTCGGTACGCGCGATCCGGCGTGCCCGGGTCTGGGGCGTATCGTTGGGCCCGGCCTCCACCATGTCGGCGATGCGATTGGCCAGCTGGGTCGCGCCTTCACCTTCCGCGCGGCCCTGCGCCAGCGCCTTGAACAGCGCATCGCGGCTCTGCCCCTCCAGGTCGATCAGTCCGGCACGCCGGCCACCGGCCGCCACGATCGAACGGGCAACCACATCGGGCAGCGATGCGCCCAGGCCTGCCTCACTCGCCGCCTGGGACACCGACCGCGCGACCTCGGCATACTGCGCCTCGTACTGCTGGCGCAGTTCCGCGTCCCAACGCGCGATGCCCAGGCTCTCCAGGATCATGGCGATCAGCAGTTCGTCCGCCTTTTCGCGGCGGGTCTTACCTTGGGTCGCCTTCGCGTCCTTGATGGTCGGATCCTGCTCAAGAAGCGGAAGCGCCTTGGCCGCGGCATCCTCGCGCAACCGGGCAAAGAAGCCCGTAAGCGCCTGCTCGAACGCCGTCTCATGGCCACCTGCCTGCCGCTCGAGCATGCGGGCGTAGGCGACACCGCGCTCCATGGCCGCCTCGCTCGCACGGCCTTCCGCTTTGGCTTTACCTGGTGCGGGCAATGCGCGGGTCGGTTCGGCTTCCTGCGCGGCGGGAATACGCATGGGCGCACCCTCGGGGACCTCGATCGAACTGATCGGCCGCAGATAGAATTTGTGGCTGTCGTCGGCATTGTCGCCCAGGCCAACGCGGTACTCGAAAACGGTGTAGGCACCGCTCGCCAGCTTCTTGTTCCAGCGCTCGACCTTCTTGTCCTCATCCTCCTGAAGGGCGACGACGCCGCTGGTGTCCCAGCCCACCTTCTGTCCATCGGCCTTGCCGAACTGGCCCACCAGCGAACGCTGCAGCTCGTCGGCGAACATGCGTGCGATCGGCGATACGCCGTTGTTCCAGGCCAGCTTGCGCAGCTCTTCCATGGTCGCGCCCACCTTGGTCTGCTGCAGCCCTGCGCCGAAGCCCACGACGGCGGCCGGGATGCCCAGGCACGCGCAGACGCGCTCTTCGGCCACGTCGCGCCCCTCGCTCATATTCATCTGCTGCGGATTGAAACCGTAGGGCTGCACGTCGGTCGGCGCGCCCATCACCAGGGGGCCTCCGCGATTGTCTCCGCCGAAGGCCTGCTTGAACCACGCCTTGGTCGCTTCCACGTCCTCGCCCGCAGGCATCGCGCCGCCCTTGGGGCTGATCACCACACCTGGCACACCCATGTTGCGCAGGAGCGAGGCAACGAAGTTGGAGCTTTCCAGGTCGACGAAGATCTCGCGGATCACGCCGTCAAGCGGGGACATGCCAAGGCGCGTGTTGCGCGGATTGATGCCGTACCGGAAATGCACCACGTCCTCGGGCGGAACCTTGATCGGTTCTGTGCCGCCTGGGCTGTACTCATAGTGCGAGATATAGACCTCGCCGCCTTCGGGCCACTTGGGTTCCATCAGCCAGCTGGGCACGAACCACAGCTCGATCGGGATGCCAGCCTTGTTCCGGATGATCATCCAGTAGGCGTTGCCCGTGATGCAGAACATCACCACCGTCGCCATCCACAGCGCGATGTCGCCATAGAACGGGTTGGGCGTCTGGATCAGTTTGACCATCGCGTGATCCGGCATCGGCGCAGGATTTCCCTGCGCGTCCTTACGCTCCACCTCCAGCACGGCCTCGGGCAAAGCCCGGGCGATCCACAGCGCCGGAGCGGTGACGACAGAGGCATCCAGACAGTCGCCGATTTCCTTGCGATAGTCGAACCGAGTGCGCTTCAGTAGCTGGCCAAAGAACGGCACGCGCGCCACATGGCGCATCGCGTTCATCGCCTTGGAAAAGCCCTTGGTGAACCAATTCATGCCGGTATCCAGTCATCGTAAAGGGGATCGCGCGGCCGGGCCGTGCTGGGCGCGTCGTTGAGCGGACGCCAGGGCGCACCGGCATCGCGCATGCTGGCGGCATGGAAATTCCAAAGGCCAATGGCGTTGTCGCCGTGGCGCTTGCCGCCGTCCGTCCCCTCGTTGCGCACATGTGCGGGCAGCTTGGGGACGCCGCCTGCGTTGACCAGCTGGCGAAGGTCGTTGCGGGTGTCGAGGTCGGCCGGGATCAGGATGGTGCCGTCTTCGAACGCGGCGCGGAACCGTGGCCCGGTTTCGCGTTGCCAGACGGGCGAAGGCATCAGCTCGACGATGCGCTCGGCCCCGAACTTCTGCGCGGCCTCCTGGGCCAGCACCATGCCGTTGCCGTTGGCATCCAGCACGCCGCCGCCATAGGTCCCGATCAACCCAAGCTGCTCGACCACCCAGAACAGCGCCTGCTTCTGCTGATCGTAAGGGCACTGGCGCAGTTCCACAATGAAGGGCACGTGGCGCTTCAGATCCTCGCCGACAAAGCCGAAAGGGTACGAACTGCGGTCCTGGCGCATGGCGAAGTCACCGCCGTTGAACCAGGTCAGGCCCTGATTGGCGTAGCGCTGGATGATCGGCTGCACATTGCGCTGCAGCCAATCGTACATTTCGCCGCGCCGTGCAGCTTCGGGCATGCGCACGAAGTTCTCATGGGGCGGGCTCCAGCGCAGCACCTTGTACTCGCTTGTGCTGCACGCCTCGATCCAGGCCAGCGGCAGGAGAACGCCTTCGCCCTCGCGCGGGATGGCATCCAGTTCCTCGCGCATCGCATCGACCCGGCTGCCGTAGGAGCGCCGGATCTTGCGATACCACTCTTCCTTGCCGGTGCTCGTCGGCGTCCATCCCCGCATCAGGCAGACACGTTCGTAAAGCCCGTTCGCCACCGCGTCGTCGAAGGTCACGTGGTGGATGGAATAGTCGTAGTTGCCCTCGCGAGTGTCCTTGATCAGCTCGTTGAAGGGGTTGAGCGCGCCGTTGTGCGTGGAGATGATCCGGATCACGCCGCCCCAGATCAGCATGGCGTTGCAGGCATCGATCACGGCCGCGACATTGCGGTGGAACGCCGCCTCATCGATGATCACGCGGCCCTGAAGACCGCGAATATTGGCCGGGTTGCTCGACAGCGCGACGATCTCGTTGCCCGAAGCAAAGCGGATGCGATAGGCCGCGATCTGCTTGGTGCTGCCATCGCCTTGGACATCGTCGAACAGGAACTCGTGCACCTGGACAAGTTCCTTGGCCACCGCCTTGGCAAAGCGCGCACAGACCGAGATGAACTCCAGGCCCTTGTCCTTGGTGTCGCCGATGTAATAGCTGTTCTGCCCACCGGCCGATTTGGCGGCAGCGCCGATCAGGGTCGTATCCAGCGCCTCGGCAAACGTGATGCCGGTCCGCCGCCCTTTCTCACCCAGCTTCAGGTCGGACTGATCCGCGATCCAGGCCTTCTGGTGCTCCATCAGGATGCCATCGGCCAGCGGGTCCAAGTCCTCGGGCGGAAGTTCGCCCAACACCAGCTCGTCCACGGGCGAACGCGGCGGGGCCTGGTCCGCCGTGGGCAAGGTATCGCGCTCGGCCACGCTCACAGCGGCTTCACCCGAAACACCATGTGGCCCGCGCCGTGTCGGCTCAGCGACACGTGCTTGCCGTTGGCATAGATCGCCTCGACACGCCGCACCTTGAAACCATGGGAGAAGCGCACCGCCTCCACCGGATCGCCCCAGTCATCGGCAAGGCCGATCAGCTGCTCGCGCAGATAGACGCCGATCTCGCAAAGGTCGGGGATCTCGCGTTTCCAGTACTTGCGCACACCGCGCGGACGATCGGGC
Organism: Novosphingobium sp. MBES04; assembly: GCF_000813185.1. Taxonomy (NCBI): domain Bacteria; kingdom Pseudomonadati; phylum Pseudomonadota; class Alphaproteobacteria; order Sphingomonadales; family Sphingomonadaceae; genus Novosphingobium; species Novosphingobium sp. MBES04. The sequence goes on from NZ_DF850488.1 coordinate 2,060,896, forward strand.
AGGCGGCTCATGACTTCACGCCCAGGAACTCGCGGCGCATCTGCGCGATGCGATCGGCCGGAAGCCCGGCCTCGCGTGCGAACCCTTCGGCGCGGTCGGCGGCCTTCTCCATCTGCTCGGAGACACGGCGCTCGAGCTGACGGCGGTATTCGTCCGATCCCTTCTGCGCATTGACCGCCGATTGCAGCGCTCGGCTCATCTCCATGATGCCCTTGGTGGTCACCTCGCCATCCTCGAGCATCTGGAACATCGCCAGCTTCAGCATCTCGGCCACCGCCACGGTGACCTGGTCGGGCCCTTCCGTGCCAAGCGACGTCACCAGTTCGCCCGACATGCGCTGGACTTCATCCAGCTTGCGGAACTGGATCGCCTTGCGCACGGCAAAGCGGCTCCAGGCGGACTTCGAGATGGGCTCCAGGCCGCGATCGGCCAGGCGTTCGTTGAACTCGGCCAGGATCGCCGTCTGGGGCAGGTTGCGCTCACGCAGCTGCTCGAGCGCCCAGACCACGTCCGGTTCTGCCTCGTCGGGCAGAAGGTCGATCGAGGAAAGCCGTCCGCGCCCTTCACGCCGGTTCGAGGTCGCGCCCGCCATCAGTCGACATCCGCAGGCCGCGAGATACCCGCGATCACGCTGCGCTCTTCCAGGTGATCGCGGCCCTCGCGCGTCAGCTTGGCAACCAGCAGCTCACCGGCCGGGGAAAGCTCGATCGCCCCCAGCTGCTCCAGCTTGCGCAGCTGTGTCTTGATCCAGTCGCGGTCGCGGCGGATGCCATAGATATCCAGCGTGCGCCGGATCAGCAGATCGTTGAGGCGGCCATCCGCCTGTCGCTCCAGTTCGCGCAGGATCTGCAGCCGTGCATCTTCGGCAATTACGCCAGCCAGCCCACTCATTTGCCAAGGCCCCTTTCAATAAGCATGCGTTCGATGCGGTCGACGGAATGGTTCGTGCGCTGGGAAAGCTCGCGATGCCCGCCAAGTTCGGCGCGCACGGTGGCGATCCGCTCCTCGATCCGCTCGATGTCCTTGATGGTGGCGACCTCGCGCTTCATCTCGTCGAGGTCCGCCTCGAGATAGCCCACGCGCCCGCTCAGCGTGTTCATGTTCTTGGAGATCTCGTTGACCTTCCGGCCCAGGTGCCCGGTGCCTTCCGGGTTCGCGGCACCGCCCCGGAACACCACGTATCCGATCGCCAGAACGATGAAGGCGATGATCGCCCACTGCAGCCAGATTTCCATTAGAGATCATCCCCGGAATTGCGCGACCCGATCGCGCCCGTCACCGACGCGAAGATGGCCTTGATCATGTTTTCGATTTCGCGGCCGGCCAGCTCGATCAGCGAGTAGCCGGAGAAGCCAAGGCCGATGGCAACGACGAAGGCGAACAGCGGGCCTGGCTGCGCCTGGGCCGCCCAGGTGACCGCAACGATCAGCATGATCGCGCTCACCAGCAGGAACCGCAGTGTGCCCTGCGACCGCTCCTGCTTCGGGGCCAGCGGCCGCGCCAGCAGAACCCCGGCCGCAGCCAGCACGACCTGGACAACAGGGATTGCCATCCCGTCGAACTGGATCGTCAGCAGAGGGGCGGCCACCTGCGCGTCCTGCATCACGGCAGCGGCCAGCGAAGCCGACCACGGCCCGTAAAAGCTCGCCAGGTGCTGGAAGGGATGGTCGATCACGGATTGGTCCTTATCGCGGCCTGCCCCTCGACCGCGTCGATCAGGGCGTTGAGCTGCTCGGCCTGCTCGCTCGCGATCAGGCGCTCGTGAAGGTTCATCGGCTCGCAGACGAGGACGGGAGGAAGTCCAGTATCGTCGGGCGCTTCAGCAGCTCCTCGGGCGCTTCCCAGGCTGGAGGACACGTCAGCTGCGCCGGGTACGCGGGCAGCGGCTGCGGCGGCCTGGGACTGCAGGCGCTCATGGCGAGCGCGCAAAGCGGCAATACGATCCTGGTAGTCATGAAGCGCCTCCTGGTCCTTCGCGGCCCGCTCGGCGGCGACCCGTCGAAGATTGCTTTCCTGCGTGGCCTCGGCCTGGCGCGCAGCGTCCTGCAGATTGGAAACCGTCGCCTCGGCGGCCTCGGCGCGTTCGCGCGCTCTGGTCTCGTCCGCGCGGGCCTCGGCCAGCTCGCCGCGAAGGCCCGGGATCTCGAAGACATTCGCGTGGAGGCTTTCCAGGGCGAGCACGAACAGCGCCGCATGCCGCCAGTCTGCAAAGATCCAGGCGAAGACGGCCCAGCATGCACGCCAGATCCCACCTACAGCGGCGCGAAGCGGGCCAAGCCCGGGCACCAGGGCCAGAAGGGCACGAAGGCGGCTCAACGGCCCAGCTCGTCCGCCCGGGCCAGCCAGCCCTTCAGGAAGCGCTGCTGCGAAGGGTAGCGTGTCACGATATCGCGGTACCGCTCGCGCGCGGCCGCGCGGAACGCGGGCACCAGCGCATCACGGCCCAGCGAGGGATAGCGCAGAACCCAGCCAAGCGCGGTCCGGGTCAGATCGCCAAGGCCACCATCGACCTTGAGCATGGCGGGCGCGTCTTTCGCCCCCATCTTAGCCCGTGCCTCCATCAGGCACTGATTGATGGCGCGCTGCAGCAGCTTCACGGCTGATCCGCGCCCGCCATTCACGCCCTGGTCGAACAGCATTTCACCGATCGGTGCGGGAAAGCGCTCGCACTGCAGGGCCTGCCAGAAGCAACGGTGGTAGAGATAGACCGCGCCGCTCACGGTCAGAAGGCGGATGTCGTCAATCGTGACATCGCCATCCATGTCCAGATCGAAGTCGGCCTTGCCGTCGCCGTCATCGTCGAACGCACCTTCCGATGCCAGGAAGCGCAGCGATATTCCGTATTTGGTCGCGCCGCCCCGGTCGAGCTTGTCGTCGACAAAGCCGCCCTCGATCCGCAGCAGCTTGCGCACGGCAACGCCGAAGCGAACCGAATAGGCGCGCACGATAATTTCGATGTCGTCCTGACCGGACGGGGGAGGAGTTGCGGCGTTGCTCATGCCGCTGCTTGTGGCGGTTGAGACCGCGCCAAGCGCCCCGGACGCATGTCCGTGGGCGCGGTGATCATGGGATCAGAAGAGGCTCATCTGCCTGTCATCGCCATCTTTGCCCAGGCGGGCACGGCGGCGGCGGATGGTTCGGGTGCTGTAGCCGGTGCACAGCGCAATGTCACGCTCGGAACGGCCTTCCTGGATCATCGCATCGATCCGGGCGCGCATCTGCGCGGCATGGCCGGTCGGGCCAAGCGGCAGGTCAACGCGCAGGCCGCCCACACCGCAAGTAAGTTCGTCGGCCACCGCGCGGGCGGCCTCACGGCCGATCAGCTTGGTCAGCCAGTGGTCGGCGCCGGGCACGGGCGGGATGTAGACCTGCGTCCCGCCACGCGCCTCGGCAATCGCCAGCGCGGCGTCTTCACCCGCCACGTCGGCGATCTGGGCAAGGACGCCGGGCAGCGTGATCATGGGCGCTCGCCCCGGGGCGCAAGCGCTATGGCGCGATCGCGCGGATAGGTGCTGTCATCCATGATCGTCGTCACGGTTTCCCCGCGCACGACGAAGGAATGCCCATCCACGCGCACCAGGTAATCGCTGTCGCTGATCGCTCGCACGGCCTCGTGGGAACGGGCCAGCGCCTGGGAAATGCGCATGCGCAGCGTCTCGATGTCATATGCCCCCGCCCGCTGAAGAAAGCAGACAAGGGCGTGATCGGAAATACGCGGTCCCGACATGGCTCAACCTCCCATCTGGACGGCAAGAGCGGCGATCAGGATGCCGCCTAGGACAAGGCTGCCCAGGGCAAGCCGGTGAAGGCCTGCGCTGCGCCGGGCGCCGGTGCGCGAACCAAGCTCGGGCAGGCCTTCCCATTCCCGCGTCGGCCCGAACCGCGACTGGCTGGTATAGCGGGGACGCTGCGCCATTATTCCTGCCCCCCGCGCACCGGCGCCAGCTCGCGCAGCTTCTTGCCCAGGGCCTCGGCCAGGTCCTGGTACTGCTGCGCGGTGTACGCCGTCTCGCAGGCGGTATCGATGCCGCATAGGCGATAGGCTGCGATGTCCAGCGACCAGTCCTCGGGAATGTTCGCCTCGCGCTTCAGCCGGGCAAGGATGGCCTTGCACAGGCTCTGCTGCAGGCCGATCGGGCCGAATGGCTTGTCCATGTGATCGCTCATCGCCCAGCCATTGCGCTCGCCCATGTTCTTGAGCGCCTCGATCAGGCGATAGGCATCCGACTGGCGCGCCCAGATCAGCTTGTCACAGCCCAGCTGCCGCTTGGCGAATGCCTCCAGAGCCCCCTCGTGCGCGCTGCGCACCACGCCCAGGTGGTGAAGCGAAATCCAAAGCGCACGCGCCTTGCGCGCCATGGGATGCTGGGCGATGCCCGCGTTGCCCTTTTGCTGGATCGGCCGGAAGCCGCGCGATTTCAGGAACTCGATCATGCGGGCCAGCTGCGCGTCGGAACACTTCGTCAGGCTCATGTGCCCCGTCGTGTCCAGCAGCATCTGGCGATAGTCATCCTCCTGGATCGCCAGCTGCGTGCGGGCGATCTGGATCTTCGCGATCATCGAACGGCGCTGCTGGCTCGGCTTGTCGAACCGCGCTGGCGCGGCCTTCACTGCATTACCCATGCGAACCTCCCGTAAGTGCGGCAATGCCCAGCCCCAGGGCCAGTGTGCCAAGTGTGAAAAGAAGGGCCGAAACAACGTCCATCAGGTCCTCGGCCGGGGACTTGATCTGGCGGTACTCGCGCACCAGCGCGCGCCAGCGCTCCACCATCGCCATCATGCCGCGACCGCCCTTGAAGAAAGCTGCGCCCAGGCATCCTGCATGTGGTCAGCGGCCAGCGGCGCGTTCTCGCTTGCCGCCATCATCGCGCCCAGTTCCAGCATCTTGGTCGCGTTGCGAAGGCCTCCGGGAAGCGAGGCCACCTTGCGGATCTGCGCGATCTCGCGCGGCCCGTGGATGTTCCAGGCCTGCGCCAGCGCATCCATGTCGGCCTGCAGCGGCAGCATGCGAATAAGGCGCATGCCCACCCGGCTGAACAGCTGCGCGAAGTCGGCCTTGCGGCTCGTGCCTTCCAGGCGCTGCATGACACCGATGTTGCCGAACAGGGCAAGGCCCACACCGATCCGGTCATGCCAGCCTCGGATCTCTTCCAGAGACGCGGCAGACATGTGCTGCGCCTCATCGAAGATCAGCAGCGGATTGCCCAGGTTGCGCAGGCGATCGCAGATCATCCGCGTCAGCTTCTGCGGCGTGCCCACCACTTCGCCCAGGCCCAGCGCGACGGCCACTTCCTGCTGCATGTTGTTCACCCCCGCATTTGAAGGGGCCATCAGCACGTAGAACACATTGGGAAAGCTCGAGGCATAGTGTGTAGCCGACGAACTCTTGCAGGTGCCAGGCCCCGTCGCGGCCACCACGACCCGGCCGCCCATACGTCCGCCCTGCGCCCAGCGCAGCATCGACACCAGGTGCAGGCTCGTCTCGCACTCGAAGTACCCGGGCACTTCGGGCGCCTCCATGTCCAGCGCCGCCTGCGAGGCCAGCAGCTGGCGGTAGAGGTAGACCTTGTCGGCAACCTTCTGCTCATCGCCCGCATAGCCGCGATCGCTGCCGAACTGGCTGAGCGTCCCCTGCGGAATGCCGGTGCGCTTGGCCACTTCGGCCCAGCTCAGGGCGTTCCCCTTGCGAAAGTCGATGATCCAGTTGCGCTGCTCTTCGATGTCGATGGGAAGATTTGCAGTCTCGTTCATGCTACTTGGCTCCAGTCTCTACTTGGGACGGGCGCGCGGGAAAGTTTCTCAGGCCTGCCCGCGCGCCCTTATCATTCCACGATCTTCAGGCGGTTCGATGCCTGAAGGGCGCGGAAAACTCGGCTTTCTCTCGAAATAGTCTGTTCGCCTTGCGGCGTGGGCAGGGCCTTCAACGCCGCGGCGGTCTGGCCACGGTGACGCACCATGCGCACGGCGCCCGGATCGGGCATCTGCGGGGCCTGCGCGGCGGGCTGCATAGCGGCCACCTGCTCGGCGCTGAGGAAGCGTTCGGCCTCCTCGCCCTCGCGGACCGCCTTGCGTGCGGCGGCAAGGCGCTTGCTCGATGCAACGGCCCCGGCCTGCGTATCGAAGCCCTGATCCTCATGGAGGTGGGCTGTCGCCAGGAAGTGGCCTTCCTGGTCATACAGGAAGATGTCTCCATGCAGCTTGTCGGGATCGAAGCGCACCGTCACCTTGCGCCCGGCAAGGTCGTGGCACTCGGCCGACCAGTACCGATTGCCGAACAGGGAGATCATGCCCGTCTGGCGGTCCACGGTCTTCTGCTCGGCCGTCAGCAGCGCCACGCGCAGCTGTTCGGGCGTCGCCTTGCCGATGGCCGAACGCGCATAGCTCTCGGTGAACACCTCGTCGAAGCTGCGCCCGGCGTAATGGCGTCCGGTGCGGCCCTTGCGGGCATTGTGCTCTGCGATGCCCTTCGCCACGTGCGCACAGAACTCGTCCCAGCCCATGGCCCGCTGGCCATAGTTCTCCGGCTTGTTGACCACGCTGTTGCCCGTGTACGCGCCCTCGCAGGCCGGGTGGCGCGCGATGCGATCGCACATGTCGCGAAAGGCACGCTCGATCGGCTTGGACTGGCCGCGATACGGCAGCGCCCAGTGGGTCTGGATGCCCAGCGCCGTCAGGATGCCGGTCGGATCGCTCTCGCGGATCTTGAAGCGAAAGCGCGTCTTCGCGCCGCCCGTGATCGCCTTGCTGGCAAAGGCCCGGCCGTTGTCCAGCAGGCAGGCCTTCGGGATGCCCCAGTCGCGGAACAGTCCTGCCAGCGCGATCTGCGTCTGCAGCGTGTTCTCGGTCAGATCGATGCACCAGGACAGAACCTTGCTGCTGTACACGTCCTGCAGCGCCACCATCAGCGGACGCACCGGCTTGCCGCCGCCCGGAGGGACAACCCAAACGTCGAACTTGTGGCCGTCGATGTTGACGATATCCATCGCGTTCAGATGCTCGACCGTGCGGCGCTCGGCGGGGATCGATCGGCGCAGCGCCTCGGCGCCCTTGCGCCGCTTGATCACGATGCCGCGCGGTATTTCGCGCTCGACGCGGCGGCTCAGCGTCCTCTTGGAAGGCAGTGAGAGGCCTCTTTCCTTGGCAATCGCGGCCACCCGGTCATAGCAGGACGCGAACGTCGGCTCCGAAGGGCGCAGATAATCGCTCTTCAGGATGGACCACAGCTCGGGATCGATCTCGGCCGTCACGCCGCCGCCTCTGCGGCGCGGTGCCAGCGCGGGAAGCCGGTTCGATGGGGCAATGCCCTCGACCAGGCCAATCCAGTTCCAGATCGTCGCAACCGACTTGCCGCAGTCCTTCGACACCTCGGACACGGCCGATGTGCGCGACATGCCGGTTTCTTCCAGTACCTCGACCTCGTGGATGATGCGCACGCGCAGTTCGGCCTCGGCCTTCACCTTGGTCGACTGCGCATCGAACCAGCGCCACCCGCCCACGTCCTGCTCGATCGGGGGCAGCGCCGGGATGTCCGCGCTGATCCCGCGATCGGCCAGCGCCAGGCGTGCCTGCCCGGGCAGCAGGGATACGTGATATTCCATGCCCCCGCCGCGTCCCGCCCGCTTGCGCACCAACAGTTCGCCGCACTGGTCCTTGCGATAGGCCCAGCCCTTTTCGTTGGCCCAGCGGTTAAGCGCGCGCTTCTCGGCCGGAAGGCCCGGCAGCGCCAGTTCGGCCAGTTCGGCTGCCGTGAACCATTCGCGGCCGGTCATGCTGTCCTTGGCCTGCATTACATTCCCCCGGATCGGATAAGCGGTGCGGATCCGGCGATCCGCTTCTTCTCGGCCTGCAACTGGGCGATCTGGCGATCGATGTGCCCCAGGCGGGCGGTATGAACTTCCTCGCCAACCAGCAGCGCAGCGCCGATTTCGCGCATCAGCGGGTCAAGCAGGTCATGGCGCCCGGTCACGGCAACCAGCGCCATCAGGCGGCTGAAAGGCACCTTGTGTTCAAGGCGCGCCGGGCTCGAATAGGCGTCCAGCATCGCGCGGCTGACCTCTTCGCCCAGCAGCACGCTCATCTGCGCCGCGATCACTTCGCGTGCCCGGCCATCGCTCGCCAGGATCGACCCGACCATGCGGCACACGCGCTGCTCCATCCCCGCCAGCGCGGCCTCGCCCTGAGCAGGCAGCGGCGCTTCGAAAGCGAAGCCAAGCTGATCGGGATGGGCCTTAGCCTTGACCATGGCTCCCCTCGTCGGAAGTAGAGGACGGGCGACGCTCGGCATGGAACAGCGCGCCGCGATCGCGGCAGGCCTGGCAAAGCGGCATGGCGTCGGGATTGCGCTCGATCTGCGCTGTGATGCGCGCGCTCGTGCAGCCTGGGCACGTGGGGCCAAATGCAGCATGGGTCATGCGGCCTCCGGTGCGAGGTAATGCGTGGGCCGGAAGTCCAGATCCTTCCCGCTCGAAAAGCGCCACCGCATGTCGACGAAGCGCACGACAGCGAACTGTCCGCCACCGAACACAAGTTGGTAGCGCCCACAGATCGCCTGTTCGTCGATCTCGCGCAGATCGATACCTGCCACCGTCATTGCCAGCCTCCATGCGAAGGATCGGCCATGCGCGACACAGTCGCGCGATATTCGGCCGAGGGTGGAAAGATCTCGCTGAGCGCGGCCAATGCCAGGAGGCCAAGTGCAATCGCACCGCCGCGAAGAAGAGCGCACAAGGTCACGGCTTCACCTCGAAGCCCTGCGTCTCGGCATAGGCGATCACGTCGCTGGCCAGCATCCGGGCCTGTTTTCCGCTCACGCGGTAAAGCCGGATATCCGCGTTGCGATCGACCACATCCACCAGGATGCAGCGCGCCTTCAGGAACGCGATCGCGTTCGCCAGGCGCGCGCGGCGCACATCAGCCATCAGCGGCGGGACGGGCTTGGATTTGGGGGCAGGCGTTCCCGAAGTGTCGCCTGCGATGTCCGGCCGGCCGAGGTTGGGTGTCTCGGCCGGCGCGGACGGTTCGGCCTGTGCCGGTGCGACCCGAGCAGGCTCTATGTGTCCGATCACCGGGGCTTTGGGCTCGTCGGCGGTCGGACGGGGGGAAACAGGCGAGATAGTGAGCCTGGGGATGGCCGTGACTTCGACCGCGCGCCTGACGAACCCAGGGGTCAGGGCAAAGGGCGCGGCCTTCACGTTGGGGCGATCTTCCGGGCGCGGTGCCTCGCGGGGCTCCTGACACTGCAACGCCTCGGTCACGATAGCCGAGATCCACAGCTTGCCGTCTTCGCCCAGTTCATCCCAGGCGCAGGCACCAAAGACACCAAGCACGGGCGCGCTGTCGACGATCTTCTCGGCAAGCCCAAGGTTGTCATGTAATTCCTGGTATCGGGCAGGGTTCAGCATGGCTCAGTCCCTCATCATCCATCGCGCGTCCCAGTCCCGGTAATCGGCGGGCTCGCGCTCCAGTGGTTCGAATTCGTTGACGGTGTCGGCCTCGGGCGCCCGGGTTCCGCAAGCGCGGCGCCGGGCGCGGGCCTGATCGCGCAGCAGGCGCTCCGCTTCCCTCGGCGTGCAGCCCAGCTCCAGCGCAAGGGCAAAGGCCTCGCGGTGCGCCCGGTACTGCTCGGCCAGGGAAGCGTAGCGCGCCATCAGCCCTGCATCCTCGCCTGCTCGATTCGATCAAGCCGCGCCTGGCTGCCTTGCCGCATGGCCAGGGCATGGCGAACGTCGGGGCCAAGGTTGCTGCACAGATAGGCAACCCGGCCGCGCACATAGCTTTCGGCAAGGCCCATCCGTTCCGCGATGGCCTTCTGCGAAAGCCCGGCCTCGAAAAGGTCAACGATCCTCTGCTCGCGCGGCGTGATCATGCCTCCACTCCCGAACGGCGATCGGCGATGAACCGCGTGCAGGCATCGATCAGCGCGCCCAGGGCGCAGATCTCGTTGTCCCATCCATTGCCCGGAAGCGCCCGCAGCCCATCGCGCTCGATCTCGGCGGAAGAAACGATCGCATGGACCAGCTCGACGGTCGGGTCCTGCGTGCCGAACGGAAGGCCCGGCAGGCCTTCGCCCCCTTGCGCGAACCGCAGCAGTTCGGCCACCGCGCGGCTTGCGCTGCTGGCCGCGCCAACGGCTATCGTGGTTTCGTAAGACATCAGTTCTCACCTCCGAAATCAGCGAAAAGGGTGCGCTGGCAAACCGCGCGGGCCGCCTCGATCTCGGTGTCGTCCACCGCCTCGCCCACGCTCAGCTTGGCGATCACGTCGAACGCGGTGCTAAGCGCGCCCTTGAGGTCGCCCTCGTTGCCAAGCTCCTGGGAAAGCAGGTCGCGCATCTGTCGGCGGACCAGGTCGCCTTTCAGCGCCCCGACGATCGAGGCCAGGTTCTCCCGCTGCTGGGCGGCCGTCAGGCGGCCCAGGTTGCCGGTCACCGCATTCAGGTGCTTCTGGTAGGGCACAGCTTCCGCCGCACGGGACTTGCCCAGCATGCCGATCCCGCACTGGACCTTCGCCTCGTCCACGCTCAGCTCGGGATCGTCCAGCAGCGCCTCGATCACCAGCTTGCGCTCGCCCTCCACCGGCATCTTCGCGATCTCGCGCAGCTGCTTGTAGTTCTCGCCGACCACAGGGTGCTTGGAGAGCGCCTCGATCAGCCCGGGAAACGGCTCGATGATCAGGCGGAAAAGCTGCAAATCACGATGGATCGTGCGGCGCGACATATCCAGGGCATCACCGACCGATTCCTCCCAGCCATATACGTGTGCCATCGTGTCACACGTATCAGTAGTCTCCTCCTCGAGAGCAGTATCCGCGGTTTCCTGGCGCGCTTTCACGCGGGCCCAGCGCGCCTTGATCGCGAGCTTTTGCTGGCTGAGATCGCCATGCTCGCGGGCTATGCGCTCCTGCGCCGCCTGCACCAGCGCGGCCGTGAACTTGGCCCGCTCGATAGGGGCCAGCGGGCGGCGGTGCAGGTTCTCGCTGGCCTCCAGGTCGGCCAGCGCGTCGGGCTTTCCGGACACTTCGATGGCCCAGATCGTGATGCCCTCGATCCGCGCGCCAACCAGGCGGTGCATGCCCGTCACCAGGCGCCAGGGCTGGCCCGCGTTCTTGGGGTTGGCAACCACCTTGATCGGGTCGCGCTGGCCATCCACGGCCATCAGGCGGCCCAGCGCAGCGGCCTTGTCCTCGTGCAGGAACCCGATGCGGGTGCCTTCGTCCACATGTTCGGGCGAAAGCTCGAACAGCTGCGCATTGGCCAGCAGGGAGCTGGAAGCAGAAGCGGTCATGTCAGGGAAGTCTCTTCACTTAGACGATGCGCGCCGCGCGCACCGCAGGTATCGTCAACGGCATCGGAAACAGTGGAAGGCGAAGCGCCGTGAACCGGAGCCTTGAGCAAGAAGTTGAGCGCCTGCGTGAGCAGGTCTACGCACTCCAGCAGCTGCTGCTGGCGCAAGTTGTTGCCTTCGATCATGTCGATCGGCAGGCCACCGACAGCGCCCTCGACAACGCCCGTATTCAGAGCGCCTCCATGGTCGGCAACAACCGCGCACACGCCGCGCATCGTCTCGATGGGCTGATCAAGGCTGTCCTCGACAGCCGCCAGGGCTGACTTCGCGGTGCGAAGTGCGAGCCGCAGTTTGAGCCGGTTGACGCTCGCCCGAGCCCCCGCAGGATCGGCGAAGCCGGTGTCTGTGAGCAAAGTCACTTTGCGGCCACTCGACGGCTTACAGAATTTTTACGGTGCGACCCTGATTTCAGTCCGCTAGAGTCCAATCCTATGGATTCTTCCTGCTCTCTCAGAACCTCTTCAATTGCATCTCGCACTCGCTGGCTCGTGCGGCCTCGAAACAGGTCACTTACGCCCGTGGTCGGCAGATCCCGCTCCTCAATGAAGCGGGCGACCGTACCAAATCGCTTTCGTATTGCGGCTTTGACGTCTTCAGGGTGCGTCCGGTCCAATATCATGGTCAAAAGTCCAACTGTTTGTCCCTATTTTTTGGACCATGAACCAAGAAGGCGGACCTTGCAACCCATAATTCTGGGAATTCTAGATGCATGAGTCTGCATCCGATCGCTTGCGCGCTGAGCGCAAGCGCCTGCAGTTGAACCAAGCTGAGTTGGGCAAACTCGCGGGTGTGTCGAAAAACACCCAAATGGCCTATGAAAATGGCACTTCACCGATCACGCTAGACTATCTTGAGAAGGTGGCCGAGCATGGAGCCGATACCACATTCATTGTCACTGGATTGCCCAAGGCAAAGGACGTTACGCCCTCAGTCAGAGATGACGAAGATATAGTCGAGCTGGCTGAGATCGACCTTAGGTATGGCTTAGGTGCGACATTTGTTGACGGGCCAGTTCAAACTGAAAAGCGCACGTTTTCTCGCTCGTGGATCCGCTCCTTCACTCAATCCCCTACGCAATGCCTGTTTTGGGCGAGCGGTGATGGAGATTCGATGGAACCAACCATTCGAAGTGGAGAACTCATTCTAATCGACACATCTCAAAAGAGCCCCCGAATGTCTGAAGGCATCTGGGCCGTCGCTCTCGGTGATTTCGGCATGATCAAGAGGTTGCATTATGCGGGCCCTCGTGAGGGCTTGAAGCTCGTGAGCGATAATGCCTTGGTTCCAGCTATCTCGGTCGCGGAAGATGAGCTTCATATTATTGGCCGAGTGGTTGCTGTCGTCAGGAGACTTTGATGGAAGCCGAGACGCCAACTAAGGACCGGAGGTTCAAGGAGTATGTCATCGGGGCGCTGGTAGGAGCACTCGTCGCCTTTGCCGGCGCTTGGATCGGGATGCCCTATCTCAATGCTTGGCGCTCGGAGTTAGCGTTCATGAACAGTGAGGGCGATTACAGCGCACGCTGTGATGCGGCACTGCGAGCTGCCGAGGCTCTGCGAGAAGCTGGAGACTACGATGCAGCTCGATCTTGGGAGGAGAAGGGACGAAATGACTGCTTCCTGGCCCGGCACCTTTGACGTGCCGCAGAAAAAGGCTTCGTTGATGGCACGATCCCACCTTGCCTTAACTGCGGCAGTAATGGCCGCCGCCATGCCCCAGGGCGCCCAGGCTGACGATTTCGGAGATCGTCTGCGCAAAATGCCTGCGGCACACGTCTCCAGCGCCAAGACCATGGCGTCGCTCGAATGGTGTCTCGGAACAGGTATCGGGAAGTGGATGCCGGTCTCAAGCTTGCATGGCGAAGACCGGCTGCTGGTATATGGAGCACCCTCGGGAGGCGCGGGTTTTGAGGCTGTTTACATAATGGTCCAGGTCGTAGACACCGAGCAGAAGCGAGATATCGCGTTTAATGCTCATAAGAGTTGGGACGACAAGACTGAAGCGCTCATCCGCTCCTGCGCAAAGGGTGTAAGCGATGAGTGATGAAGAGTTTCACACCGACCATGATCTGATCATGCAACTGATCGGCGCACACGTTCGAATGGCAAGTGTGCTCTCGCGCGCTCTGGAAGATGCAGGGGTTATTGAGGCGGAGAGATTCGCAGATCTTCTCCACAGTGAGGACAATATCGTCCTTCGTGCGACTGCTCGGGCTCTCTCTCGCTCAGGACCAAACTTGTCTCTGATCCGTGGCGGGGCGGACAATGACGATCATACGCCTCCATCCCCTTCGCCACCCCCTGGCAAATCGTAGCCTCGATCTCGCTCGTGGTTCGCCCTTGTTCCATGTGCGCCACCATAATCTGCAGCGCGCCAGCTACCGCCCCGGACGGCTGCGGACCTGCCGTAGAAACCTGTCCCACTTCCACGCGGCCCAGGCTGGGTAGACTGTGGGACAACTCGGCCAAGGCTCCGCGGTATTCTCCCGATTTCACCGAACTGCGTAGGGTTTGCGGAAGTGGGCACCGATTTACCCCACTTCCGCCCAGTTCGCGGATCGCTGTATGGCCTCTCAGAACCTCTCAGCGCCCGCAAATCCGCGCCTGAGAAGCCCCTGAGGGAAATAGCACCTACTCTAAGAAGTCTTGTCCTGGATCGTCTAAATGGCCAACCACTCTAGACACAGGACACACGCCAACCAGGCGAAGCCCAATTTCCCCAAAAGCCCGGAAATCCGCCACACGCGCCCCACGAAATCCCGGCCAATCCCGTCAGACCCCGCCTAGACCACCACTCCAGAACCTCTTGTCACTGCACAATTCCATCCCGGAGAGCGCGGCCTACCGGTCTGCGGCCATCGCGGTTTGGGTCTGCTCGTCAAAGGGCGCGTAAAGGTCGTAGACCTTCAGTGCCGGATCAAAATGGTCCCAGCGGACGGCGTCCTTACCGTATATGACGTTCTGCGGCGTGACCTGATCCGGCTCGTCCAGCGAGCCCGCCTGAATCATGAAGAGGTGGTGCCGGTTTTCTGGACAGGGTGTTAAGCTAGTCCCGACCTGATGGATTGGTACGGGATCGCAGGCACGTTCTCCGGGGCTGGCGATGTCGCCAAGGCCGTCAGCAAGAGCGAGGTCGAAAGGCTGAACGCCAAGATCGGGCAATTGGTCGTCGAGCGGGATTTTTTAGCGAAAGCCTTCGGTCGATGAGCGTGGACCGCAGGCGGGCGATGGTCGAAGCTGCTTGCCACCGCCTATCAATCACGGCGCAGTGCCGCCTGCTGCGGATCAGCCGCTCGTCCTATGCTTATGCCCCGGTGCCGGAGACGGATGAGACGCTGGTAATCGAACGGTCCAATCATGTGTGGTGCGCCGACATGACGTACATTCCGATGCGCCGTGGCTTCCTCTATCTGATGATCAAACAGGCGGCATGAACGACAACCGGGATTAGCTTAACTCAGCCGCCAAACTGTCGAAGAAGGCGGAACCACCTCACTCCAAGGCCGGCAGGGTCACATGGAATAGTGGACCGTCAAGCTGTAATAGCTTACAACCGGCATGCCATCAGCCAATCGAGCTGGTTCGTACTGAGTTCGCATAAGTTCCTCGCAGACGAGATCATCGAAGCGCTTATCATTAAGCGACTGAGGGACCCTGCAACTGGTCGCTTTGCCATCGTCGTCGACTGTAGCGACGGCACTGACCAGCCCAATTTCGTTCTGCCGCGCAAGATTCAAGGGATATTGAAACTGAATCTTACGCACAAAGGCTTGATTGTCCCTGAGCTTGACGGGCGTTACGACGAGCCGATTGATCTCGGGATCGATGCCCCACGTCTTCAACAGGTTGTCTGCACAGCGATTTAAGGCGGCAAGGGCTTTGTCGAAGGCCCCCGTTTCGAGCTCCAACTGTCGCGTGCCGAAATCAAGTCTCATACCGGTCACGTCTCGGGCCAGTGCCGGAGCTAGGACCGCATCGGGGAAATCGTTCGGATGCTGGTTTGCATCAGCTTTCATCATCTCCAATTTCTCAGCTTGTTCAACCTCATCGCGGGCAAACGAGCTAGTGAAAATGAGAGTGGGGATCTTGTCGGGACCATCTACGCCCGCCCGCATCCCCACCTTTCGACTGGGGTCCGGCAAATAGGACAATCCGATTTTTTGTCCCTTACCCTCAACATGTGCGAGCTGACCTGACAATTCTGTTCGAAAACTCGAACCCGGCGTAAAGGCCGAAAAGCGCAGCAGGACGAGATCATCTCCCGTGCCGAACACACGCTGCAATCTGCACGCATTTTCGGCCCAATCCGCGTTCCAGGGCGAACTGGGCGACAATCTACGCAGCGCATCATGGGCCTGAGCGTCGCTGATTGAGGCGAGCACAGCGATTGCCCGCATCGACGCACGATAAATCCACTTAATGATTCAATCCTTTCGCCACACTCTATCCGGCCGCCAATAATGTGCAGGAAAAACCAGCAAGATCCCTGAACACCCTGCGCTCTCCTATGGCAGAATACCGAAATGCCCAAAAGAAGGTTGCTCTAATTGCGCGGAATGCGAACTTTCTTGGAATAGGTAAGCGCACGGGAGATCCGTGCTGTTAGCAAAACGAACGGCTCGGGAGGAATACAGGCTGACAGCGCCAATCTATTGAAGTCATCGCATCCCTTAGGCATTTTGATGTCAATGCAAAGGCAACACCCCATCCGTCACGATTGTCTTTTCAAATTGCCAACGCCCCCTGGAATTTTTGCAATCATCTCTTTTGCAAAGCGCAAGGTTTGCCCTGGCCACTGTCCATCGCGTTCTTATTCGCAGTTTCACTGCTCGTTGGCATGGATCTCGAGTGTTCAAGCCTCCATCGCGGTGTGGACGCGCTAGCGGCCGCTCCCGCCCCACCCAAACCTCTCCGATTCCGGGAGCCCGAGGGCGATGGCCCTCGGAAACTATCCTTCTTCCTACCTCTCCCCCTGCGTCTTGATCGCCTGGTAGGCCGCCTCGCGCGGTTCGGGTTCGAGGGAGAGCAGGTAGCGTTTGGCCTCCTGGAAGGTCAGCAATTCGCGCCCGTCGACGCAGATGGGCGTCGTGCGGGCGTTGAACAGGCGGGCGAGCAGGCGGCGCTGCGGGCGCGGGAGCGTGGTGTCGCTTGGAGGGGTGTCTTGTGGGGTGGTCATGGCATTAAGTCCTGTCACAGCGGCGCGCTCTATGCCAACAGGGCGCGCGATCAAGCCTTATCGAGAGCACACCATGGCCCGCAAACGCCGCAATGACTGGGAATTGGACGACGAGACCGAGGAAGAGGCCGCGCCGCCGCCCGACTGCTGGCTGTGCGGGCGGGTAACCGGGTCGGAGATCGTCTGGCACCATCCCATTCCCAAGAGCCGGGGCGGCAAGGATACGGTGCCGATGCACCCGATCTGCCAGCGGACGATCATCACCCACTTCACCAACTCGCAGCTGGAGCGTTTCGGGATGGAGGCGCAGGGGCTTCTGGACGATCCGACCATCGCCAAGTTCGTCGCCTGGGTGGCCAGGAAGGACCCCGATTTCAACGCGCCGATCACGAAGAAGAAGCGCTAGGGCATTCTCCAATCAGGTGATGCAACCTGACTGGAAAATGCTCTAAGGGGCGCCATGACCGATTCGCTTATCCTTGAAGTCGCGGACTTCGAACAGGACGTCCTCACCGGGATCTACTCCGAAGAGACCGGCAAGCCGCAGCCGCTGCGCTTCACGATCTCCGTCGCTCTGAAGCCCGCGGCGCACTACACGCCCGACACCCCGCTCGAGGCGAGCAAGAACTACATGGACCTGAAGTTCGCGGCCTCGGGTGCGATTCCCGAAGGCGTCCACTTCACGCTGATCGAGGCCGTGGCCGACCATGTCTGCGACACGCTGTTCCTGCAGGACGCGCGGATTACCGCGGTCACCGTCAAGATCGTGAAGCTTGCGATTGCCGAGGCGGGCGAGAAGATCGGCATTACCCTGACCCGGCACCGCCGCTAAGGGCATGGGCATGGGCGAGCTGCTCTATGTCGGCCCGCTGGCCGAGGATCCGCTTGAGGCGTCGAGCGATTTTCACGCGCGCGTCCTGCCCGGCGTCGAGCTGACACTGGGCGGCGGCGCGGACCCGCTGACTCTGGTGTTCGAACCTGCGGGCGCGGACCACCGGGCCTGGCGGCTCGCCACCGTGCAGGGGCTGGCCCGCCGCTATGCCCCTTCGCGGGTCAATGCGGTGGAGACCGACAGCACAGAAGCGCTGGCCGCTACAAGGCAGTGGCTAGAGGGGGTAAAGGCCATAACCGGCCAGCTGTTCGCTCTTGATGGTAATGGTGCCATGTCAATGGTATGACGGGGCGGATGACCTCAGCTGCTCCCCTTGTCGACCAGTTCCAGCGCCGGATCACGTACCTGCGCCTTTCGGTAACCGATCGGTGCGATCTGCGCTGCTCCTACTGCATGCCCGAGCGCATGACCTTCCTGCCGCGCAAGGACGTGCTCAGCCTGGAGGAACTGCACGAGCTCTCGCTGGGCTTCATCGCGCGCGGCATCCGCAAGATCCGCCTGACCGGCGGCGAGCCACTGGTGCGCCGCGACATGATGGAGCTGGTCCAGGCGCTGGGGCGCAAGATCGGCGACGGCCTCGATGAACTGACCCTCACCACCAACGCGACGCGGCTGGCCGAATTTGCCGATGGCCTGGCGGCCGCCGGGGTGAAGCGGGTCAACGTCTCGCTCGACACGCTCGACCGGGAAGGGTTTGCCGCTCTTGCGCGCCGCGATTCGCTGCCGCAGGTGCTCGAAGGGCTGCAGGCCGCGCGCGAGGCGGGGCTTGTCGTCAAGCTCAACACGGTCGCCCTGAAGGGCATCAACGAGGCCGAGATTCCCGACATCATCGCCTGGGCGCACGGGCAGGGCTTCGAGGTCACGCTGATCGAGGTCATGCCGCTGGGCGAGGTGGAGGAAGACCGCTTCGATCACTACCTGCCGCTCCTGGCCGTGCGCGAGGACCTGGAAAAGCGCTGGACGCTCCAGCCCAGCGAGCACCGCACGGGCGGTCCGGCGCGGTACTTCGACATTGCCGAGACCGGCGGGCGCTTGGGCCTCATTACCCCGCTCACCCAGAATTTCTGCGAGGGCTGCAACCGCATCCGCGTGACGGCGACGGGCCAGCTTTATGCCTGTCTTGGCGGGAACGAACAGGTGGACCTGCGCGCCGCGCTGCGCTCCGACGCGCCCGACCGGGCGCTTCAGGACGCGCTCGACACCGCCATGCGCATCAAGCCTGAACGCCATCACTTCGCCATCGAGGAACCGGGCGCCGCGCCAGCGCTTTCCCGTCACATGTCGATGACCGGAGGATAACGCGAAGATGGCGCTCAACATGGTGTTTCTGGGCAAGCTCGAAGACGTGGCCGGCTGCGGCGCGCGCGAAGTGGAACTGACAGGTACGCTCGATGACGCGATCGACAGCCTCGGTCCCCAGCTGGCGAGCGCCCTGCGCGAACCGCGCGTGAAGCTCGCCGTCAACGGCATCCTGCTTCAGGACCGGGACGCGCCGGTGCTGCGCGATGGCGACGAAATCGCCTTCCTGCCCCCGGTCTCCGGAGGATGAGCGCAGAGCCGACCCGCAGCGACGTGCGCCTCCTGACGCAGGCTTTCACCCCCGGCGAGGAAGTGGACCGCTTTACCCGCGCCCATCCCGCAGCCGGCGGGATCGTCAGCTTTCTGGGGCAGGTGCGCGAGGGCGGCGGGGTCGAGGCGCTCGAACTCCAGCATTACGAACCGCTCACGCTTCCCGCGATGGAGGACCTGGCTGCCCAGGTGCGCGGGCGCTGGGCGCTCGACGGGCTCCTCATCCTGCACCGCAGCGGCGAGATGGCACCGGCCGATCCCATCGTGCTGGTCGCCGCGGCGGCCCGCCACCGGCGCGATGCCTTTGCCGCGGCGGACTTTGCGATGGATCACCTCAAGAGCCAGTCCTGGTTCTGGAAGCGCGAAAAGGTGGACGGCACCTGGCGCTGGATCGAACCACGCGAGGAAGATTTCGAGGATATCGCGCGCTGGGACAGCGCGGCGGTCGAATAGAAGGCGCAAACGTAAGAAGGCGGATTTTCAAGGGGCCATCGCCCCTTGACCCCGGAATCGGCGACCTCAGCTTTCTCAGCGCCCGCAGCTTGCGGGAGGTGAGGGCACGCATCGGGCGATCTTGGAGGGTCTTTGCCCCTCGATATCCACCAACGCGGCGGGAGACAGCTGCGCGGACCAGTTCGGGGAGCCCGAGGGCGATGGCCCTCGGAATCATCTTTTTACGTAGTTCGCTTCATCGCGTGCCTCTGGCCTGCGGTCTTACGCGAAATGTGCAAAGTTGATCCGCATCAATTCCCCCCATCCCAAGCCATGGCAAGCCCTCCTTCAGGCCCTGCACGAGACTGTCTGAGGGTACATGGTCTTCTCGTCGCTGGAGTGTGCGCGCCTCGTCATGGTGGCGGCGCACCGCCGGTCGGGACCTTTGCGGTTTTGACCACCTGATCCTGGAATGCCGGTGCCGGGGGGCTTGCAGGCGTTTTGCGGATCAGGCGTTCGGGAACCCCTTCTCGCACATGCGGGGAGGGGTTTTCACGTTCTGGAGGTGGCGATCAGCCCGCGAGTCGTGCCGAGAGACCGTCGATCACGGAATCCTGAGCCGAGATGATGTCGCTGACCGTATCGCGCGCGGCCGCGATCGATTCGGCCTTGGGCGAAGGGGCGAGCGGGGCTTCGTCGCGCGCATCGACATAGAGCTGGTCGAGTTCGGCCAGCGCGGTCATCGCGTGCGAGCGGTGGCTTTCGAGCGCAGCGAGCGCGATCTGGGCCGCGCTCCACGAATCGCTGGTGCGCCCGCCCGCTGCGGCCACCGCGCGCTCGGCCCTGTTCTTTTCATCCGCAAACTGGCCATCGGCGGTGCGCGCCATCGCGACCAGACCGTCGAGGCGAGTCGCAAGGTCGGCGCTGGCGGCGGGCAGTTGGGGCGTTTCGGCTTCCTCGGCCTTGCTCGGGCGGGCGCGCATGTTGCGTTCGACCTCGCGGATCGAAAGCGAGGGATAGTCGCGCGTGCTCGCACACCCGGAGGAAAGAAGAGCGGCGGCAAGCGGCAGGGCAAGCGCGGCAGGGCGCGCGAAACGGCGGATGAAGCGGGCAGGGCGCGTGGTCATGGCGCCGCTCATAGCACGCGCGCGCACGGGATCGACAGCGAATCGCTTGGCGCTCCACGCGATTCGTGCAAAGGAGCGCGCGATAGCGGGCGCCATGGTGGCGTCCGGTTGGAAAGCCTCGGGCGTCTTTTCCGATATGGGAAGGCGCAGGAGAGCCGACTCTTTCGGTTGACACGAATCGTCGTGTGCCCTAACGGCTCGCTCTCTTTCCGGCATCGCGCATTCAGATCCTCGATTTGCAGCGTGTATGTCGGTGCGTCGCCCGCAAGGCTTCCCACGGTTCTTCGTCGGACCAAAGCGGCCGGGGCAAAAACATTGTTTCGGCTCGTTTCGGGCACACACGAGATTAGGTAAGGGCACCATGTTCGCAGTAGTGCGCACGGGCGGCAAGCAGTATCGGGTTGCCGCCGGAGACAAGATCGCGGTTGAAAAGCTGGCTGGTGAAGCTGGCGAGACCATCACGCTGGGTGATGTTCTGATCGCAGGCAAGGACGGCGATGTCGTCGACGCGTCGAAGGTTTCGGTTTCGGCCGAGATCATCGCGCAGGCCAAGAGCGAGAAGGTCATCGTCTTCAAGAAGCGTCGCCGCCACAACTATCGCCGCAAGAACGGCCACCGCCAGCAGCTTACGCTGCTTCGCATCACCTCGGTCGGCTAAGCGCCGAATTTCGAAAGGAAAACGAGATGGCACATAAGAAAGCAGGCGGCTCGTCGCGTAACGGCCGCGACTCAGCAGGCCGCCGCCTTGGCGTCAAGAAGTTCGGCGGTCAGGAAGTGATCGGCGGCAACATCATCATCCGTCAGCGTGGCACCAAGGTGTACCCGGGCGTCAACGTCGGCATGGGCAAGGATCACACCCTGTTCGCGCTGGCCGAAGGCCGCGTACGCTTCCACGATGGCAAGCTCGGCCGCAAGTACGTGTCGGTCGACGCTGCGATGGCTGAAGCCGCCGAATAAGCGGATGGTCGCCATAGGGGCCATCCGGACAGGATGGCCCTGCCGAACCTTCTGAAGGTTTCGGCTGCACGAGGGAGAGGGCCTGGCCTGTCTCCCTCTTTGCATGTCTCCCTCATTTCATCGCTTCGGTTGACCGGCACGGCCGGCGACGGGGCTCGAACCTCCGGGATCGCCGCGCACCTGTGGATGCGGCGTAACCGGGTTGTCACGCGCAGCGCTTAAGCGGCCGCGCGGGGCTGATGAATGGAGAGAGACAATGTTCCTTCGCAGCGAACGGCTGTTCCTGCGGCCCGGCTGGGCCGAGGACCGGGACGAACTCTACGCCGCGATCGCGGATCCCGAGGTCGTCTGCAACCTGGCGTCCGCCCCCTGGCCCTATGCGCCGGGCGATGCCGCGCGCTTCCTGGCACGCCCGGCCGAGCACGGCCTGCCCACCTTCCTCATCACGCGTCCGGACCTTCCCGGCGCCCCGATCCTGGGCTGCATTGGCCTTGCCCATCTCGGTGACGGGGCGGCGCAGCGTGACGAGGTCGAGCTCGGCTACTGGATCGCACGCCCCCACTGGGGGCAGGGCTACGCCAGCGAGGCGGCGCGCGGGGTTCTTTCGCTCGCCCGTACGCTGGGCCACACCCGCCTTGTCGCCAGCCACTTCATCGACAACCCCGCCTCGGGCGCGGTCCTGCGCAAGGCCGGTTTCCGGCCTACCGGACGCCTTGTCGAGCGCTACAGCTCGGGCCGGGGCGAGAGCGCGATGGCGCTCGAGTACACGCTTGCGCTGGAAGATGGGGGCTCGGACGGTGACGCGGATCGCGGCGATGGCGCGGGCGATGCGGGTATGGTCCGCAAGGCGGCCTGAAACCCGCGTTCGCTCCTGTGCGAATCGGGTGGCCCGCCCCACCCTGCGATTCGGTGCGTGAAGGCAATCCGCAGGGCACCGGAGCCGCCCGCTGTCGTGTTCTTAATGTCCAGACTTCAGACCCTTTACGGCAGGAGCGAAGCTCTTTTGCGCAATTTCCGTGCAATGTGAGTTGGGGTGTTGCATAAGGGCGGTTGCGGAAAAGAAAAAACGACGGAGAGACGTACGATGTTCATCCGCACGGAGAGGTTGTTTCTGAGGCCCGGCTGGCCGGAGGATCTCGAGGATATCTTCGAGGCCCTCAATTCGGATGCCGTGCCCCGTACACTGACTGTGCCCGGGTTGCCCCGGTCCCTTGGTGAGGTGCGCGCGCTGCTGGAAGGCGAGCGTGACCAGCGCCTGCCCCAGTTCATGATCTATCTGCGTGCGCCGGGAGGGGCGCGCCTGGTGGGGCATATCGGCCTTGTGGCCGGGGAGCGCGGCGAAGTGGAGCTTGTCTACTGGATCAAGGGCCGGTTCTGCGGCCTGGGCTTCGCCCGCGAGGCGGTGCGGGCCATGCTCGACCACGCCCGCGCGCTGGGCCACCACCGTATCGTCGCCTACGAACCGCTCGACAGCGAGAGCGACGCGCGCGTCCTGCTTGCCGCAGGCTTCGAGGACAGCTTCCGCATCGAGGAGCGCTTCAGCGCGGCTCGCGGGGAAGCCGTCGCGGTGCATTGCTACGAGGCGCCGCTCGAATGGCGGGCCATGCCCCCAGTCGGCCGGGTTGCCTACGAACGCAGCAGCGCGCAGCCGCTCAGCGCCTGAAGAAGGGGACCGATTCAAGGGGCCATCGCCCCTTGACCCCGGACTCGGCAACCTTGGCTTTCTCCGCACGCGCAGTTTGCGGAAGGAGAGGGCACGCATCGGATGATTTGTGAGGGGCTTTGCCCCTCCATATCCGCCAACGCGCCGGGCGACAGCTGGGCTGGACAATTCGGGGAGCCCGAGGGCGATGGCCCTCGGAAAATCCCTTCTGCCTTACTCCGCCTCGTCCTTGGCCAGCTCCATCCAGCCCGGTACGCATTCGGCCGGGATGTCCGCGACGCGCAGGTGATCGACGGCAAGGCCAAGGTCGGTGTAGGCCGCGCGGCGGCGTTTCTCGTTCGAGCTTTCGAGCGGGACCACGACCAGGCGGCGGTTGATCTTCTGGCGCCAGTTCATGCGCGCGGTGTTTTCCTGCCCGACGTAGCAGCCCTTGGTGAAGCTGACGCCGTGCAGTTCGGTCGCGTTGCATTCCAGCCAGAGCAGTTCGCCATCGCCCAGTTCCGCGCGGCCCTCGCACACGCCGTGCCTGAGGCGATGCGCGCGCCAGGCCTCGTCAGCGCCCGTCACGATATCGTCCGGGTCATTGGGGTCAAAGGGCGCGATCCAGCGTTCGCCCAGCGCGGAAAGGCGCGGGTCCGAAGCCGCGCCGTCCCCGGTGTGGGGGCGCCAGTGGACGACGAGGTGATCCTCGCGCGCGATGTCGATCGAGCGGCGCAGGCGGTACATCGAGAGGCGCTTCACCAGCGCGTCGGCGACATTCGCCTCGCAATCAATCAGGAGGTCCTCGCCCGAGGGCCAGACCAGGAAATCGAACAGGACCTTGCCCTGCGGGCTGAGCAGCCCGGCCCAGACGGGAAGCGATCCCTTCACATCGGATGTGACGAGCCCCTGCAGGAAGGCGGCGACGTCCTCGCCGGTGTCGGGGCGGGCGGAAAGCCGGATCACGGCTCGGTCGAACAGTCGGGTGGCGCTCATGTCTGAGCACATGGGGAGATTGCGCCCAAGTGCAAGATCCCAAGGTGCGAATCAGGCCGTGCTGGCGGCGTGTTCGGCAAGGCGCGTGCGCAGTTCCTCCAGGACCCACAGCGCGGCGGGGCCAGGCCGGTTGTCGCGGCGCCACAGCGCGAGGAGGTGGTAGGACATCATCCGCCGCTCGGGCAGGTCGAGCGCAACGAGCGTGCCGTCGGCAAGGTCGCCGCGCACCGCATCGCGCGGCATCGAGCCCCAGCCGATGCCTTCGCGCAGCAGCGCGTGCTTGGCGCCCAGATCGGCAAGGCGCCAGGTGTGCGGGCTCATCACCGCGAAATCATGGCCCTGCGTGAGCGTCGAGCGGTCGGTGAGGACCAGCTGGAGATGGCGGCGCGTGTCACCCGGCGCGATCCGGGCCTGCTGTGCAAGCGGGTGCGAGGGGGCGGCGACCGGCACCATTTCGACCGCGCCGATCACCTCGCGCTCGAAGTCGCCGAGCTGGGGGAGGTCGGGTCCGGCAATGGCGAGGCTGGCGCGCCCTTCGATGAGCGAGGCGGCGACCGCACCCAGCGCCTCGATGTGAAGGCGCAGCGGCACGCGCGGGTAGCGCTCCTGGAAGGCGCGCAGGAGGGGAGCGAGGACCTGTCCCGGCACCATGACGTCGACCGCAAGGGCGAGTTCGGCCTCCAGGCCCTGGCGCAGGCTGCGCACGCGGGCGAGCAGGGCCTCGCTGTCCTCGCGGATGATCTGCATGTCGGCGAGCAGGGCCCGCCCGTTCTTCGTCAGCACGGGTTTGCGCGAGCCTTCGCGTTCGAACAGCACCAGATCGAGCTGGGCCTCGACTTGCGCCACGGCATAGCTGACGACCGAGACCGCCCGTCCCAGCTTGCGCGCGGCGCCCCCGAAGCTGCCCTCCTCGACGACGGCGAGGACGATGCGCAGGTGGTCGAGACTAGGCGTCACCAAGTTGGGCATTCAAGATCCTTGAACATTTTCATCCATTTTATCGCAATTTTCCGATCAAATGAAAACGCCTATCTGGGACGGGACACGCGAAAGCGCCCCTCCCATCGATCCCGGGGCCCTTCGGTTCGCAAAAATGGTCCGCAAGAGCCCTTCAAGGGCCGGACCGCCCTTTCGAGGGGCCGCCGCAGGATGGGACGGCGGCCTCTTCGCCCCAGGAGTTGAATAGCATGATCGAGCTGCGTCCCTTTGCGGGGCTCGGAGCGGCCAACCATGGCTGGCTCGATGCCCACCACCACTTTTCCTTTGCCAACTACCATGACCCCGCGCGCACCAACTGGGGGCGCCTCAGGGTCTGGAACGATGACACCATCGCGCCGCAGACGGGCTTTCCCCCACACCCGCACCGCGACATGGAAATCGTCACCTATGTCCGCAAGGGCGCGATCACCCACCAGGACAACATGGGCAACGCGGGCCGCACGGTCGCGGGCGATGTCCAGGTGATGAGCGCGGGCACCGGCATCCAGCACGCCGAATACAACCTGGAAGCCGAAGAGACCCAGATCTTCCAGATCTGGATCCTGCCCGACAGCCGCGGCGGGGCGCCTGACTGGGGCACGCGGCCTTTCCCGAAGGACGACCGCGCGGGCCGCTTCGTGGCGCTTGCCAGCGGGCAGGATGGGGACGGTGACGCGCTGCCGATCCGCGCCGATGCGCGCGTGCTGGGCGCGACCGTTCCCTTGGGCGAAACCGCGCACTACGAAGCCGCGCCGGGCCGCCATCTCTACCTGGTCTCGACGCGCGGGCGCATCCGCGTGGCCGATGGAGCGTCGGGGGGCGAGGCTGTGGAGGCTGAGGTGCGTGATGGCGTTGCGATCACGGGCCTTTCCAGCCTCGCGGTAACCGCGCTAGAGGATGCGGAAATCGTCCTGGTGGATGCCGCCTGACGGTTTTGGCGAAGGACGCCGGTGCGTCGACCCTGTCGGCACGCTAGCGTCCTTTGCTGTCCTCTTTTTCGCCTCTCTCCCATCCCGATTGCCAAGGATATCCCGACATGACTGCCCAATCGCTCGGACGCACCGCCCACGCCAAGGTCGAGAAGCTGATCGTCGATCGCTGGTCGCCCCGCGCCTTTGACGGAAGTGCGATTCCCCAGGACGACCTTGACGTGATCTTCGAGGCGGCCGGTTGGGCGCCTTCGGCCTACAACGTGCAGCCCTGGACGTTCCTTTACGCGGTCAAGGGCGATGCCAACTGGGACCTGTTCCTCTCGCAGCTGATCGACTTCAACAAGGGCTGGGCGCAGAGCGCTTCGGCCTTGGTCTTCGTCGTCTCGGACACGCAGATGCGCTCGGAAAAGGGCAACTCGGACAACTACAGCGCCAGCTTCGATGCGGGTGCGGCGTGGATGGCCGCGGCCCTCCAGGCGCAGGCGCTGGGCTACCACACCCACGGCATGACCGGCATCAAGTTCGGTGAGGCCGAAGCGGCGCTGGGCGTTCCGGCCGACCACCGGCTCGAAGCCGCCTTCGTGATCGGCAAGATCGGCGACAAGGCCACGCTTCCCGACTACCTGCAGGACCGCGAGGCGCCGGTCGGCCGCAAGGCCGCGAGCGAGATCGCGCGCGCGGGCACGTTCGCCTGACGGGATAACCCGGCAGGCACCCCGCACCTGCCAACCACCACCATCACCGGCGGGTACCGAACTGGGCCCGGTCCGCGGGCCGATCTTCTGGCAAGGTCGGCGTGCGGGCCGGGCCTTTTCGCATGGGCTCAGAACGTGACCTTGCCCCCGAACATGACCCGGTTGCTGACCATGCCGTTGGGAAGGCCGTACGAATCGAGGTGGACGTCGGCCTCGATATTCTCGGTCAACTTGATCGCCGCGCGGGGCGGGCCGGCTTCGGACGGTTCGAAGTCCTGCGCGCCGGCTATCGTGCCAAGGCGCTCGGCCTCGGGATCGGGGGCGCAGACCACGATCTCGCCGGGCCGCGAGGCGGGCGCGCAGCGCCGCTGCACCGCGCTGAAATCGATTGTCTTTTCCGCGGCGCCGAGGTCCGCAAGGTCGAAGCTCTGCGCCGTGCTCTGCTGGGAGAGGATCGGCGGGGCAGGCGCGGGCTCGGCAAGAGGCATGGGCGCTCCTGTTGGACAGATGTGCAGGCAAAATTGCCGTCCAATTGGGGCCGAAAGAGGGCGGTTTGGCGCTCTCGTGCCTTGCGCCCCCCGCGCGCCGGTCCTAGTTCGACGTGCATGACCCCCGCCTTCACGCGCGGGACCCCAAGACAAAAGAGGCGCAAGCGACATGACTGACCCGGCTGACATGGCACCCGAACTCGTACTTTCCGGCGGCACCGTGCACACGCCCAGCGGTTCGGGCGTGGCGGACGTCGCCGTGCGCGGCGGCAAGATCCTGGGCGTGGGGTCCTACCCCGATGCCGCGCGCCGCATCGACTGCACCGGGCTCGACGTGCTGCCCGGCGTCATCGACAGCCAGGTCCACTTCCGCGAGCCGGGCCTCGAACACAAGGAAGATCTCGAGAGCGGTGGCCGCGCGGCGGTCATGGGCGGCATCACTGCCGTCTTCGAGATGCCCAACACCAACCCGAACACCGATTCGGTGATGCGCATCCAGGACAAGCTCGACCGCGCCTACCACCGCATGTACTGCGACCACGCCTTCTATGTCGGTGCGACCGCCGAGAACGCGCCCGAGCTGGCCGATCTGGAGCGCATTCCGGGCACCGCGGGCGTCAAGATCTTCATGGGCGCCTCGACCGGCAACCTGCTGGTCGCCCACGATCCGGAACTGGCCCGCGTGCTGGCCAGCGGCACGCGCCGCGTCGCGATCCACTCCGAGGACGAGGACCGCATGAACGCGCGCAAGGGCGAGCGGGTCGAGGGCGATCCCTCCAGCCATCCGGTCTGGCGCGACGATGAGAGCGCTATGCTCTCCACCAAGCGCATCCTGCGCCTCGCGCGCGAAGCCAAGCGCCCGATCCACATCCTCCACATCACCACGCCCGCCGAGTTGGAGCTGATCGCGCAGCACCGCGACATCGCGACCTGCGAGGTGACCCCGCAGCACCTCACGCTCTGGGCCGAGGACGCCTATCCGCGCCTGGGCTCCTACGCGCAGATGAACCCGCCGATCCGCTCCAAGGCGCACCGCGACGGGCTGTGGCACTGGCTCCAGCAGGGCGTGCCCGACGTGCTGGGCTCCGACCATGCGCCCCACACCAAGGAGGAAAAGGCCAAGAGCTACCCGGCCAGCCCCTCCGGCATGCCCGGCGTGCAGACGCTGCTGCCGCTGATGCTCGACCATGTCGCCAAGGGCAACATGACGCTTGAGCGCCTGATCGACATGACCTCCTCGGGCGTGCAGCGCGTCTTCGGCCTTGTCGGCAAGGGCCGCATCGCGACCGGCTACGACGCCGACTTCACCGTGATCGACCGCAAGGGCCGCTTCACCATCACCGAGGACTGGCTGGAAAGCCGCTGCGGCTGGTCGCCGTTCACCGGCATGGAGCTCGAAGGCCGCGTCGTCGGCACCATCGTGCGCGGCCACACCGCGATGTGGGAAGGCCAGCTGGGCGAGCGCGCGCAGGGCGAACCGCTGCGCTTTGCAGGCGCCCTCTAAGGCTCAGGCTGCCTTTGGTCTCACTCCTGCGCGCGTCCGCTTGCGGCGGCGCAGGAGGTCGAGGCTGAACAGCACGATTGCGCTCCAGATGAAGGCGAAGCACACGATCTGCGTCGTGCGCACCTCTTCGCGGAAGACGAAGACGCCGAGCAGGAAGACCAGCGTGGGCGTCATGAACTGGACGAAGCCCAGCGTCGAATAGTCCATGCGCCGCGCGGCAATGGCGAAGAGCAGCAGCGGCAGGCCGGTGAACACCCCGGCGAGCGCCAGCAGGCGTCGGTGGTGAGCGACTGCCCCAGGCTCGACCCCGCAGGTGACAGCGCCTGGTTGGTGACGATGGCGATCCCCGGGATCAGCAGGAACAGCGATTCGACCGCGAGCCCGGGCAGCGCCTCCACCGCCACGCGCTTGCGCAAGAGGCCATAGCAGCAGAACGAGAGGCTGAGCCCCAGGCTCACCCACAGCATCGTCAGCGCGTTGAACGCGAGGATGGCAACGCCCAGCGCGGCGAGCGCGACGGCGCCCCACTGCAGGCGCGAGAGCCGCTCCTTCAGGAAGAGCGTGCCCGCCAGCACGTTGAGCAGCGGGTTGATGTAATAGCCGAGACTCGCGGCCAGGACGTGGCCGCTCTGCACCGCCCAGACGTAGATCGTCCAGTTGGCCCCGATGAACAGCGAACTGGCTGCGAGGATACCCAGCGTGCGCGGATTGCGCAGCGCGGCCAGTACCGCGCCCACGTTGCGCCGCCACAGCACCAGCACCGCGCAGAAGGGCAGCGTGAAGACGATGCGCCAGCCCACCATCTCGAACGCGGGCACATGGCGCAGCGCCGCGAAGTAGAGCGGGAACAGGCCCCAGAAGACATAGGTCCCCAGCGCGTAGGGGCAGGCCGCTGGCAGGTCGTGGGGTGGGGGTGGTCATCGGGGGGGACTTTCGAGGAGGGGGGGGCAGGCAGGCGGCCAGAAGAATAGGGAAGGGAGGACTTTTTCAAGGGGCCATCGCCCCTTGACCCCCGAATTGGCGAGTTCACCTCTCTGCGCCGCCGTGGCGCGGGGAGGTGAGTTTGGCAGTTTGGGGCGCATCTCACCCCCGCAATCGTATCATTTCGTCGCAAAAGGGGAATCTGACAGCGCCGTTGCACTTCGTTCAGCTTCAGTGCTCTAAACCTGAATGCGTACCGCGGGTAGGCCCCCGTCCACCGGGCCCGGGTCCCGCAATCGAGGAGAACACCGATGCACGCATTCTTCAAGGCAACCGCGCTGGTGGCGGCGAGCGCCAGCATCGCCACCGCCGTTCCCGCTTCGGCGGCTATCCAGAGCCAGGCCGCGCAGCCTGCGCCTGCGGCGTTCAGCGCGTTCGAGGTGAACCAGGCCGATACGCAGAGCTATGGCCGCGACCGTTACCGCTATTCGCGCGAGGATCGCCGCCGGGGCTACGGCCGCAGCAGCTATCGTGGCTACGACGAGCCCCGCCGCGTGTGGCGCGGCAACAACGGGCGCTACTACTGCGAAAAGAAGGACGGCACGACCGGCCTCCTGATCGGCGGTGCGGCGGGCGCGCTGCTGGGCCGTGAGATCGACGGCGGACGTGACCGCACGGTCGGCACGCTGATCGGCGCGGCGGCAGGCGCTCTGCTTGGCCGTGAGGTCGACCGCGGCGGCCAGCGCTGCCGCTAAGGGCGATAGGGCCTCACGCGCTGCGGACAGGGTCGCTTCGATCGCTCTCTCCCTCCCCTGATGGAGCGGCCCTGTCCCGTCCGTGACCTCCCCCAATCCATGAAATCCCTGTCCGCGCAGACGGCGATGCGCAGGTGGGGGCACGCCCAGCGGTGCTGGCACGCTTCACGGCTTGCCCGCTCGGGTGGAAGGGCGTCTGCACCTCATGTGCAGGCGCCCTTTTTCGTGTGCGGTGCTTCACCCCTGGCAAGGATTGGGTGGGCCCGTTTCCCGAAATGGGACGCTGGGGGTCAAGGCGCTGGTCTTTACCTGCCGTTTGCCCTTTGAGTGCATGTCCCCGGTGCCATGAGGCACGCGGGCAGGAAGGATACCGGGACGATGCAGGAGTTGGTGCGAGGAAAGCGGACGGGCGGCTGGGCCTGCGCGGCGCTGGCGAGCGTTCTCCTGGCAGGCTGCGGCACCTCCGAGGAGCCGACCTCTCCGGCCAGCGATCCGGCGATGAGCGGGGCTCTGGGGGAGGACATCATGGTCGACCCCGAGATGGCCGGCCAGGCCGGCGCGGCGCTCGAAGCCGACGAGGGTGAGGTGAGCCTGCCCCCGGCCGACCGCTCGCCCGAGGCCATCCGTGATGCACGCGCGAAAGCCGAAAAGCTGGTGGGCCACCCGATCCAGCCTGCGCCCGAAGCGCGCCAGGGCGGGGTCAACGTCCTCACCGAAAGCGCGGCGACCGCAGCGCAGGTCGCCAAGGCGACCAAGCTGGCCAAGACCGACTGCACGGCCAAGCTCGCCTTTTCGAACACCTGGGCGGCCAAGGTGCCCACGGCGCTTCCCGTCTACCCGCGCGGCGCGGTGCAGGAAGCGGCCGGTGTCGCGGGCGAAGGCTGCGCGATGATCGTCGTGAACTACGCCACGCCCATCGGCGCGGGCGATGTCGTGGCCTTCTACCACGCCATGGCCGACAAGGCGGGCTACAGCGCGCAGGTGCGCCGCACTGGCACGAACTACGCCATCGGCGGGCGCAAGGGCGATGCCGCCTATGTCGTCTACGCCGGGCCGTCCGGGCCGGGGACGACCGAGGTCAATCTCGTCACCACCGGCAAGTAGGGCGCTGACCCGAAGAGAGTGATTCAAGAGGCCATCGCCCCTTGACCCCAAAATCGGCGACCTCGCCTCTTTCAGCCACCGTGGCGCGCGCAAGGTGAGGTAGACAGTTCGGGGAGCCCGAGGGCGATGGCCCTCGGATTCATCCTTCTGACTTGTCCTTCAGATCAGGACTTCAGTCCCACGCCGATCACGGCGCGAGGCTGTTCCATCTCGCCCGAAGTGACCGGGTAGGCGCAGTAGTCGGCGGCGTAGTAGCCGGTCGGGCGGTGGTTGCCCGAAAGGCCGATGCCGCCCATCGGCGCGGCGTGGCTGGGGCCCACGGTCGCGCGGTTCCAGTTGACGATCCCGGCGCGCATGTTGGCCCAGAAGCGGTTGTACTCCTGCGGGGTGCCTCCGATCAGCGAGGCGGCGAGGCCGAAGCGGGTGTTGTTGGCTTCCGCGATGGCCTGGTCGAAATCGTCGACCTTGATGACCTGCAGGATCGGCCCGAACAGTTCGACGTCGGGGCGGCTGGCCATCGCGGTCGTGTCGATGATCGCGGGCGAGAGGAAGGGCAGCGTGCCCTCGGGGCGCTGGAGGTGCTTGATCGCCTTGCCGCCGTGGCTCATCAGGTAGAGGAAGCTTTCCGACAATCCGTCGGCGGCCGCGTTGTCGATGACCGGGCCCATGAACGGGGCGGGTTCGTCGAACGGGGCACCGACGATGATGCGGTCGGCAAGGCTTTTGACCAGCGGCACGATCTGGTCGTAGAGCGAGGCCTTGACGATCAGGCGGCGCGCGGCCGTGCAGCGCTGGCCCGCGGTCGCAAAGGCGGACTGGACGATCAGCGCGGCCGCATCGGCAAGCTTGGGCGTGTCCCACATCACCATCGCGTTGTTGCCGCCCATTTCCAGCGCCACGATCTTGTCGGGGCGGGTGGCGAGCTTGCGGTTGATGGCGATGCCGGTCGGCGCGGAGCCGGTGAACAGCACGCCGTCGATCCCGTCGTGGGCAACCAGGCGCTGGCCTTCGCCCGGGCCGCCCGGTGCGAACTGCATGACCGCGGCCGAGACCCCGGCGCGCTGGAAGCAGCGGGCGAGCAGCTCGCCCGAAGCCGGAGCCTTCTCGCTCGGCTTGAAGACGATGACGTTGCCCGCGATCAGCGCGGGCACGATGTGCGCGCCGGGCAGGTGGCAGGGGTAGTTGAAGGGCCCCAGCACGACGAGCACGCCGTGCGGCTTGTGGCGCAGCGCCATCTTGCCCTGGAGCGCGGAGTCGAGCTTGCGCTGGCTGGTGCGCTCGGCATAGGCGCGGATCGAGATCTCGACCTTGGCGATGACCGCCTCGACCTCGTTGTGGGCCTCCCACAAGGGCTTGCCCACTTCGCGCGCGATGGTGCGCGCCAGCGTGTCGGCCTCCTTGCGCACTTCGTTGGCAAAGCGGCGCATGAGCTCCATGCGCGTGGTCAGCGGCTGGGCGGCCCAGGCCGGCCAGGCGCGCCGTGCACGCGCAACGACGTCGTCGACGTCGCAGGGCTTGCCACGCCAGACCTCGGCGCCGGTCGCCGGTTCCAGAGAGATGATATCCGGTGCGCTCACGTTCCCGGCCGTTCCCCGATCGTTTGTCTGTGCTTAATGCACGTTACTGTGAAGTCCCCTTAGAGCCTGCGATCCCTAAGGGGAAGAAGTTGGAAATCCTGCATTCCCTTGCACAGGTATCCCTACCGGGTTCCTAATGCGAGTTACAAAAGCGCGCAGCGGCCTGCTGGCTTCGGTTTTGCCCCCAGACGGTCCCCCAGCGTCCGGATCGCTTGTATCTTGGTTTCGAGTTCGCTCCAGTCGTCGTGTTCGGCAATGGCGGCCCAGATGCGCTCGACTTCCTCGATGTGGAGGTCGGGCGGGGTCTCCTCGTGCCAGAACGGATCGTCGAGCCCGGCGGCGGGGGCATAGGCGGCAAGGCGCTGGCCGAAGGCGTCCTCGCCCGCGTTGCGGGCCGCGCGGTGGTGGAAGAAGAAGCGGTCGGGCGAGAAGCCGGTCTCGACCATGGCGTCCTCGGCGGCCTGGATGAGCGCGGTGTCCGCCTCCTGCCCGCGCGACTGGACGCCCAGGCGCCAGCAGAAGCGCCGCGCCATGGCGGCCTGGTAGAGCGGGGCGAAGCGGTCGAGCGCGGCGATCAGCGGCTTCGTTTCGGCAAGGGGGCTCAGCGCCTGGGCCAGCTGGCCGCAGTTCCACAGGAGCGCCTCGGGCTGGCGGCCGAAGGCGTAAAGGCCGGTGCGGTCGAAGTAGGCTGCGGTGAAGCGCGGGTCCCAGCGCGGCGCCCAGCGCCAGGGGCCGTAGTCGAAGCTCTCGCCCGAGATGTTCATGTTGTCGGTGTTGAGGACGCCGTGGACGAAGCCCGCGACCATCCAGGATGCGGCAAGATCGGCGAGCCGCTCGACCACCTGGTGGAGGAGCACGATGGCGGGATTGGTGCGGTCGGGCGCGTCCTCGGGCGGCTGGCCTCCCGGGTACTGGGCCAGCGCGTAGTCGACGAGGCGGGAAAGGTGCTCTGTCTCTTCCAGCGCGTAGAGGCGCTGGAACGAGCCGATGCGGATGTGCCCGTGCGAGAGGCGCACCATGACCGCCGAGCGGGTGGGGGAGGGTTCATCCCCGCGCCACAGTTCCTCGCCGGTCTCGACCACCGAAAAGGTCTTGGAGGTGTCGACACCGAGCGCCTCGAGCATTTCGGTGGCGAGGATCTCGCGCACGGCCCCTTTCAGCGTCAGGCGCCCGTCGCCATCGCGGCTCCAGGGTGTCTGGCCCGAGCCCTTGGTGCCCAGATCCAGCAGACGTCCGTCCGGGGCTCCTTCGCGCATCTGTGCGAATAGAAAGCCGCGTCCGTCGCCAAGGTCAGGGTTGTAGTTGCGGAACTGGTGCCCGTGGTAGCGCAGCGCGAGCGGGCGGGGAAGATTGCCCTCCAGCGGCTCGAACCGGCCGAAGTGGGCAACCCACTGGTCTTCGCTGAGCTCGCCAAGGCCCACCGCCTGCGCCCATCGGTCGTTGCGAAAGCGCAGCGTGTGCTCGGGGAACCGGGCGGGCGAGACCGGATCGGCCAGCCAGTCGGCCAGCGCGGTGATCGGGGTCTCGGGGCAGTAGGGGGCGGACGCAGGGGGGGAGCTTGCCATCCCTCCTAGGTGGACGTCTCCGCGCGCGGCTTCAAGCGCTAAGCGCGTGCGCCGCGCGCAGGGCGAGCGTCCCTTCGCAGCGCCTCGGCCAAGCCGGGTGTTCAGATGGATCGGGGAGGGCTATCAGTCGCTTGCCCCT
This sequence comes from Novosphingobium sp. MBES04, assembly GCF_000813185.1. Lineage (NCBI taxonomy): Bacteria > Pseudomonadati > Pseudomonadota > Alphaproteobacteria > Sphingomonadales > Sphingomonadaceae > Novosphingobium > Novosphingobium sp. MBES04. The sequence continues at coordinate 2,095,686 of NZ_DF850488.1, forward strand.
GGCGCCGGCAATGCGCAGAGCGCCAGGCAACCGCAACAGGACGAGACCGGGACGCCATCGCGACATGACCAATTACGAGGAACGGCTCTGGGAAGATCGCTACTGGTCGAGCGCGGACGGTCTCAAGCTCCACTACCGCGACTATCTTCCCGCCAGCGCGGACGGCGCGCAGGTGCTGGACGAGGCGCGCCCCGTGGTGCTGTGCCTCCACGGCCTCAGCCGCAACGCACGCGACTTCGACGGTCTTGCCCCCCACCTGGCGCATCGCGGCTGGCACGTGCTGTGCCCGGACCTGCGCGGGCGGGGCGAGAGCGACTACGCGAAGGAGGCCTCCAGTTACGGCCCTGTCCAGTACGTCGCCGATATCCTCGATCTCATCCGCCACGAGGGGCTCCAGAAGGTCGTCGTCATCGGCACCTCACTGGGCGGGTTGCTGGCCATGGGGCTGGTCCAGGAGATCCCCGAGCGAATCGCGGGCGCGGTCATCAACGATGTCGGCCCCTGGCTTGAACCGGCAGGGATGGAGCGCATCCGCGAGTATCTGGGGCAGGGGCGCAGCTATCCCACCTGGGTCCACGCCGCGCGCGGGATCGAGGACGCGCACGACGGCTCGCACCCCGACCAGCCATTGGACTTCTGGATTCGCATGGCCAAGCGGCTGATGACGCTTTCGAGCAGCGGGCGCGTGGTCTTCGACTACGACATGAAGATCGCCGAGCCGGTGCTCGACATCGACCTTGCCGACCAGCCTGACCTGTGGCCTTCGTGGGAGGCGATGGCGGGGCGTCCGCTGCTGGTGGTGCGCGGCGAACTTTCCGACGTCCTCTCGCTCAAGACCCTGGCGCAGATGCTGGAGCGGGTGCCCGGCGCCGAGGCGTTGACGCTGGCCCACGTGGGCCACGCCCCGACGCTTGACGAGCCCGAGGCGCTCGCCGCGATCGAGGCGCTGCTGGCGCGCACGCTCTGAACCGGGCGGGGAGAGGAAAGGGGGCGCCTGTGCATGTCCTGCACCTTCATTCGGGCTTCAACGCCGGGGGCAAGGAACTGCGCGCGGTGCGCCTGATGCAGGCGTTCGGGCCGGACATCGCGCACACCGTGATCTCCGCCCAGCCCGGCGCCTATGGCGCGGCCGATGTGCTCGATCCGGCCTTGCAGGTGACGCTGGGGGGCGATTTTCCCGCGCTTCAGGGGCGACCCATACCCGCCCGCCTGTGGCGTATCGCCCGGGCGATGCGGGGGTACGATCTTGTCCTCAGCTACAACTGGGGCGCCATGGACGCGGTGCTGGCGCACTGTCTTTTCGCCCGGCGCCTTGGCCTGGGACCGCTGGTTCACCACGAGGACGGCTTCAACGAGGACGAGGCGGGCAGGCTCAAGTGGCAGCGCAATCTCTTCCGGCGCGTGGCGCTGGCGGGGGCGGCGGCGCTGGTCGTTCCTTCGCAGCGCCTTGCCGCTATCGCGCGGGACGCCTGGCACCAGCCTTCCGCGCGCGTGCGGCTGATCGGCAACGGCATTCCCACCGCGCGCTATACCGTGCGCCCGGCGTCCGATTCCCTTCCCGGCCTTAGCAAGGCGCCCGGCACGTTCTGGCTGGGGACGCTGGCGGGCCTGCGCGCGGTCAAGAACCTGCCCCGGTTGGTGCGCGCCTTCGCCGCGCTGCCGCAGGCATGGCAGCTGGTGATCGTGGGGGAGGGGCCCGAACGCGCGGCGATCCTGGCCGAAGCGCAGCGGCTGGGGGTGGCGCAGCGTGTCCACCTGCCCGGCTTCGTTGCCGATCCGGCGCGCGTGGTGGGGCTCTTCGATCTCTTCGCGCTTTCCTCCGACAGCGAGCAGTTTCCGATCTCGGTGGTCGAATCGATGGCGGCGGGCCTGGCCATCGCCGCGCCGGCCGTCGGCGACGTGGCGGCGATGGTGGCTGGGGAAAACCGCCCCTTCATCACCGCGCCTGGCGATGAGGCCGCACTGGCCCGCGCGCTGGGCGAGCTTGCCGGGAACGGGGCCCTGCGCGCCCGGGTCGGTGCGGCGAACCAGGCCCATGCGCAGGCCTTCTACGATGAAAACGCGATGATTTCGGCCTATCGGGAAACTTACGCAGCGGCTATGGGAGGCGCGCAAGGCTGGCCCTTGCCGTCCTGAAAGGCCCGTTCAGTTCCGCTTCAGAGCGGGACGTGCAGCGATGATGGCCGTTGAAAAGCCGCATTCATACGCTAAACAGCCCCAAACCCACCTCGTACCGCAGAAAGCGCCCCGATCTTGGCCCTGCCACCTGACACGAATTCCGCCTCCACCGGCTCCGACAAGAACGACAAGGCCGCCGCCCAGAAGGCCGCGCAGCAGGACGTCTTCGTCCGCGAGGTCGACGATGCCCTGCGCCAGGACCAGATGGAAAGCTTCCTGAAGGGCAAGGGTCTGGCACTCGCCGTGCTGATCGTGCTTGTCCTTGCTGGCTTTGGTGGCTGGCTTTACTGGAACCACCACCAGAAGACCCTGCGCGAAGAGCACGCCGAGGCCTATATCCAGGCGCTCGACAGCGTCCAGTCGGGCAATCTCGACGACGCCAAGGCCAAGCTCCAGGCGCTGAGCGGCGAGGATGCCAAGGGCAACGCCGTGCCCGCCAAGCTCATGCTCGCCGCGATCGCGCAGGAGCAGGACGACGTTGCCGGTGCCGCCAGGATCTACGAAGGCGTCGCCGCCGATGAAGCCGCACCCAAGCCGCTGCGTGACCTCGCCACCGTGCGCCTTGTCGCGGCGCGCTTTGACGAGATGAAGCCGCAGGACGTGGTGGACCGGCTCAAGCCGCTTGCCGCGCCCGGCAACGCCTGGTTCGGCGTTGCGGCCGAGATGGTCGGCATGGCCTACCTCAAGATGGACAAGCCCGGCCAGGCCGGCCCCCTCTTCGCCGAGATCGCCAAGGACAAGAACGCCAGCGAAGGCCAGCGCAGCCGCGCGCGCCAGCTTGCCGCCGTGCTGGGCGTCGATGCCGTGCCCGACGTGGTCGATGCGCGCGGCGAGGCAATCGAGGACGCCGAGACCACGTCCGAATCCGAAGCCGCGCCCAAGGGCGCCAAGGCGCAGGCCGCCGACAGCGGCGATACGGCCGCCGAATGAAATCTACCTGTAAGGATAAAGGCATGACCGCAGTCGACCTGACCCATCGGGCCCCGCGCCGCGCCGTGTGGCGCCGCCGCGCCGCTCCGCTCCTGGCACTCGCGCTGGTGACGGGCCTTTCGGGCTGCAAGCTCTTCGGCGGTGGCGGAGATGGTGGTCCCAAGACCCCGACCGTGGGCGAGCGTATCCCCATCCTCTCGCGCATCGAGAGCGGCGCCGAAGTCGATCCCTCGATGGCCGGCGTATCGGTGATCCTGCCCCCCGAACAGGTCAACGCCACCTGGGCCCAGGGCGGCGGCAGCGCCAGCAAGTCCTACGGCCACCTCGCGCTGTCCTCCAAGCCGTCCGAGGTCTGGAGCGCCAGCATCGCAGGCTCCACGCAGCGCGCGCGCCTCGCCGCCTCGCCGGTGGTGGGTGACGGGCGTCTCTATGTCATCGACACGCGCGGCGTCGTCCACGCCTTCAACGTGGAAACCGGCAGCGAGGTCTGGACCAAGAGCTTCAAGGTCTCCGGCGAGGACGAGAAGTCGATCTTCGGCGGCGGCGTCAGCTTCGATAGCGGCAAGGTCTTCGTCACCACGGGCGTGGGCGAAGTGGCCGCGCTTGACGCGCGCACCGGCGAGCAGAGCTGGTCGGTCAAGCCCGCAGGCCCCTTGCGCGGCGCGCCCACGGTCGCCTTCAACGCGATCTACGTGATGACGCAGGACAACCAGATCTTCGCTCTCAACGCGGCCGACGGCAAGGTGCTGTGGAGCGAATCGGGCTCGATCACCCAGTCCGGCGTCTTCGGCGTGGCCTCGCCCGCCGCCGCGCGCGGCACCGTGATTGCGGGTTATTCGTCGGGCGAGCTTGTCGCCTACCGCTACGAGAACGGCCGCCAGCTCTGGTCGGACGCGCTCGCGCGCACCTCGATCTCGACCGAAGTGGGCAGCCTGACCGACGTCGATGCCGATCCTATCATCGACCAGGGCCGCGTCTTCGCGCTGGGTCAGGGCGGGCGCATGGCGGCGTACGAACTGCTCACCGGCCAGCGCGTGTGGGAGCTGAACCTGGCAGGCATCTCCACCCCGGCGGTCGCGGGTGACTGGGTCTTCACGCTTGACGACAAGGCCGAGATCCTCGCGATCTCGCGCGCCAACGGCAAGGTGCGCTGGCTGACCCAGCTGACGCGCTACGGCAACCCCAAGAAGCGCAAGAACCCGGTGTTCTGGGTCGGCCCGGTGCTGGCGGGCAACGCGCTGTGGACGGGCAACTCGGACGGCGAGGTCTACCGCATCGACCCGGCAAGCGGTGAGGAAACCCTCTTCACCAAGACCAAGGGCGCCGTCTCGCTCGCCCCTGTGGTGGCCAACTCGACGCTCTTCGTGCTCGACGATTCGGGCCGCATCACCGCGTTCCGCTAAGAACGGTGGGGCGCGTGTTCGGCTCCGGACATGCGCCCTTCCTCTCTCTTCGCGCCGTTTTCCTCCGTTTCGGTCGCTTTAACCAATTGCGGGTAGCTCTCTTGGCATGACGAGCCAGAGGGACACGGGGGATAGCGAGACAGGCGCACAGCGTCCGGCCAGTGACGTATCGGCGGGTGTCGGCCTTGTCGGGCTGGCCGCGCTCCTGTGCTGGCTGCTGCTCTGCCGCAACTGGGCGAGCCTGGCCGCGACGTTCGGCATTCCCGGCCCCCGGGCCCCGATGAGCGGTCCTTACGCCTCGCTCACTGCGCTCTTCGTGACGGGCACCGCGATGAGCCTCTATTCGCTCATCGTCGACAAGGTTCATCGCAGCCCCTCCACCGGCATTGACTGGGCCCGCCCGCGCCCCTGGCGCGCGGTCCGCGAGATCTCGATCACCAAGATCGCCGGGCTCTGGGCGACCTGGATCGGGATCGGCCTCTTCTACTGCATCGCGCGCTGGTACTGGGACGGGCAGTATCTCTTCGCCATGCAGGTGATCGGCGCGGCGGCGCCGGTCCTGTTCCTCCTCTCGATCCCCTATGTCCTGTGGCTCGACCGGGTCCTTGTCGAACCGCGCGACGCCTCCTGGCACTTCGGCGCGCTCCTCCTGGGCCGCGAGGCATGGGAAGCCAAGCAGGTGAAGAAGCATTGGCGCGCCTGGGCGATCAAGGGCTTCTTCGGCGCCTTCATGATCTCGATCCTGCCCGGCGGCTTTGCCCAGATCGTCGAGGCGGACCTGTCGCGGATCGGCTCCGACCCGGTCGAGACGGGCTCGCTCCTGATCGGCCTTCTCTTCCTCATCGACGTGCAGATCGGCACGGTGGGCTACATCTTCACCTTCCGCCCGCTCGATGCGCATATCCGCAGCGGCAATCCGTTCCTCGCGGGCTGGGTGGCCGCGCTGCTGTGCTATCCGCCGTTCGTGTGGGGCACGATCGGGCGTTCGGACGTCCTGGGCTATGAAGTCCACACCGGCGGGTGGGCCTACTGGCTGGAAGGCTACACGCCGCTTCTGTGGCTCTGGGCGGGGCTGATGGTGGTGCTGACCGCGATCTACGCCTGGGCGACCTTTGCCTTCGGCCTGCGCTTTTCCAACCTCACCTATCGCGGCGTCCTGACGAACGGGCCGTACCGCTTCACGCGCCACCCGGCCTACCTGTCGAAAAACGCCTTCTGGTGGTTTTCGACGCTGCCCTTCCTCGTCACCAACGGGTCGCTCACCGACATGGTGCGCAACACGGTCCTCCTCGCCATCGTCAGTTCGATCTACTTCTGGCGCGCGAAGACCGAGGAAGCGCATCTCCTGCGCGAGGATGCGAAATACCGCGAATACCACGCGTGGATGGCGCGCAACGCCTTCATTACGCGCACCATCTCGGGGCTCTGGACGCGCGTTGCGCCCAGGCCGGTATCCGCGCAGGCCGCCGAGTAGGGCGGCCCGGCCGGATCAGAAGCTCTTGACCTTGTAGACAGGGGCGATCTCGCCCTGCCACTCGCCGTTGTAGAGGTCGAGCAGGCGCTGGGCGGGAACCCGGCCGCTGGCGACGATCTCGGCCAGCGGTTCCAGATAGCCGGTCTCGTTGTCGCCGCTGGCGTTGAGGCGGCCACGTGCGGCAAGGCCCTGCCGCGCGATGTCGAGCACTTCGCCCGCGATGTCGCGCAAGGTGCCCCCGGTCGGGATCGGCGCGTCAAGGCCGAGCTTGGGCACCGAGGAACGCAGCGTCTCGCGCCCTTCCATGTCCCAGTCCTTGACCAGGTCCCAGGCCGCGTCGAGCGCGCCCTGGTCATAGAGCAGGCCGACCCACAGCGCGGGCAGCGCGCAGATGCGGTTCCACGGGCCACCATCGGCGCCGCGCATTTCCAGGAAGGACTTGAGGCGCACTTCGGGAAAGGCGGTGGAGAGGTGGTCGTTCCAGTCCGAGATGCGCGGCTTTTCGCCGGGCAGGACCGAAAGTTCGCCCTTCAGGAAGTCGCGGAAGGAGAGGCCGGCGGCATCGATGTACTTGCCGTCGCGGAAGACGAAGTACATCGGCACGTCGAGCATGTACTCGACATAGCGCTCGTAGCCGAAGCCCTCTTCGAACACGAAGGGCAGCATGCCCGTGCGCGCCGGGTCGGTGTCCGACCAGATGTGGCTGCGGTAGGAGAGCATGCCGTTGGGCTTGCCCTCGGTGAAGGGCGAATTGGCGAACAGCGCGGTCGCCAGCGGCTGCAGCGCCAGCGATGTGCGGAACTTCTGCACCATGTCCGCCTCGCTCGAATAGTCGAGATTGACCTGGATGGTGCAGGTGCGCAGCATCATGTCGAGGCCCATCGAGCCGACGCGCGGCATGTGCCGGGTCATGATGTCGTAGCGGCCCTTGGGCATCAGCGGCAGGTCCGCGCGGGCCTTGTCGGGCCACATGCCCAGCCCCAGGAAGCCCTTGCCGATGCGATCGCCGATGGTCTTGACCTGGGCCAGGTGACGTCCGGTCTCGGCGCAGGTCTGGTGCAGGTTCTCCAGCGGCGCGCCCGACAATTCGAGCTGTCCGGCCGGTTCCAGGCTGACAGTGCCGTCCGAACCCTTCATCGCGATGACCTTGCCGCCCTCCAGGATCGGCTCCCAGCCGAATTCCTCAAGCGCGAGGAGAAGGTCGCGGATGCCGCCTTCCTCGTCGTAGGAGGGGGCGTGGTGGTCGCTCGTGTCGTAGACGAACTTCTCGTGCTCGGTTCCGATCCGCCACGCCTCGCGCGGCTTCTCGCCCGCGGCCATCGGCGCGGCAAGCTGGTCCAGGGTCTCGATTACCGGATCGTCACGATCCGAAGCCTCGCGGGTACTCATGGGCCCGGAGGTAGAGATGCGAAGGCCTTAGCGCCAGCCCCATTTTTGTTTCCAGGCATACAATATGGCTAGGTATTCACACGGTGGACCAGTCGCCCCGCGTTGCCATCCACACCGCGCAGGCCGCGATCGTGGCGGTTTCGCCGCGCAGGATGCGCGGGCCCAGCGTGATCGCGCGGGCGGCGGGATGGGCGCGGATGGCGGCGCGCTCGGCATCGTCAAAGCCGCCTTCCGGGCCGACCAGCAGCGCGGCGGGGCCATTGTGCGCGGCAAATTGCGCGGCGGCGGGCTCCCCGCCCTGTTCGTCGGCGAAGAAGAGGGCGCGGTCCTCCGGCCAGGCGGCCAGCAGCGCGTCGAGCTTCATCGGGCCTGCCAGTTCGGGCAGCGCGGTGCGTGCGCACTGCTCGGCCGCTTCGGACACCAGGGTCTGCGCGCGCTCGGGATTGAGCTTGTCGGCAACGCAGCGCCGGGTCAGCACCGGCTGGATCCGGGCGACGCCCAGTTCGGTCGCCTTTTCCAGCACGAGATCGAAGTTGGGCTTCTTCAGAAGCGCGGCGCAGAGCCAGAAATCGGGCACCGCCTCGCGGTCGCGCAGCTTGTCACGAAGGGTGAGGGTGACGTGGCGCTTGCCCGCGTCGAGCACCTCGGCCGCCCATTCGCCGGTCACATCGTCGCACAGGATGACGGCATCGCCCGGGCCCACGCGCATGACCCGCGCGAGGTAGTTCGCCGGGTTGCCGTCAAGGGTCAGCTCCTGCCCCTCGGCGAGCGGGCCGGAAACGAACAGGCGGGGGGCCGAACGCGGCGGCCAAGCGGGAGTGGCGGGCATGGGCGGATCTCGTTGCAGCGGATGGGGGCGCCTTAGAGGCGGCGGGCAGGGGAGATCAAAGGGAAAGATTGAAGAAGAAGAGGTCCGAGGGCGATGGCCCTCGGAAACTCCCTCTTCTTATTTGCTCACTTCAACAGCGTACGCAGCAGCGTCTCCCACTGCTTCACCGCCGGGTCGAGCGTGGCGAGCGGCAGGCGTTCGTTGAGGCCGTGGGCAAATTCGTCCTTGGGCTCCATGAACACCGCCGAGACGCCGAAGGCGGGGATGCCCTTGGAGCGAAAGTGCATCGAATCGGTCGCGCCCGCGCTCATGCCCGGAACGATGGAGAGCCCGGGCGCGCGTTCGTGGACGGCGACCTCGACGGCTTTCAGGACGTCGCTGCGCAAGGGGCTCTCGATCGATTCGAGCGTGCCGTTGTCCTGGAAGGCGATGGTGATGGCGGGGTCGGCGATCACCTGCGCCAGCGTCTCCTGCACCTTGGCGCGCGAGGTGCCGGGGAAGATGCGGCAATTGACGTTGGCGCTGACCGACTGGGGCAGCGCGTTGGGGGCATGGCCGCCCTCGATCATGGTGGGCACGCAGGTCGTGCGGATGAGGCCGATATATTCGGGCCGCGCGGAGAGCGTGGCGGCGGCCTTCGCGTCGGTGGGATCGGCGATGAGCGCGCGCATCGCGGGCGCCACTTCGGCGGGGGCAGCATCCACGCTGCCCTCGAAGTAGGCCTTGGTCAGCGGGCTGACGGTGACCGGGAATTTGTAGGCCCAGATCTTCTCCATCGCCGCGCTCATGGCGGCAATGGCGTTGGTCGCGCCCGGACGGCTGGAGTGGCCGCCGGGATCAGTCAGCGTCAGCTTGTAGTCGGCGTAAGTCTTCTCGCCCGCCTGGACCTCGTAGACGAAGGGCTGGCCCGCCTCGTCGAGCGTGCCGCCGCCCGAATCGGCGTTGAGGACGAGATCGACCTTCCCCGCCTCCTGGACGATGGCGGTGGCCATCGCGGCGGTGGTCGCCATCTGGGTTTCCTCGTCGCCCGAGAAGCCGAGCACGATGTCGTGGGCCGGGACCCAGCCCTCGCGGCGCAGTTTCATCATCGTCGCGGTCACGATGGAGAGCCCGGCCTTGTTGTCGAGCGAACCGCGCCCGAACAGGTAGCCGTCCTCGATCACCGGGGTGAAGGGATCGCGCTCCCAGTCCTCGGGCTTGGCCTCGACGACGTCCATGTGCGCGATGATCGCGGTGACCGGCGCCTTGCGGTCGCGGCCCGGGTAGCGGGCGAGGAGGTAGCCGGTCTCACCCTGGGGCACGAAGGTCACCTCGTCCTCGGCGAATCCGGCGTCGAGCAGGCGCGCCTTGAGCTTGGCGGCGAGCACGGGGACCTGTCCGCGGCCCTGAACGGTCGGAATGGCGACGGCTTCCTGGAGCACGGTGAGCGCTTCGCGGCCCGCGGGCGTTTCGGGCGCCTGGGCCATCGCGGGCGGTGTGGCGAATGCCAGGACGCTTCCCATCGCGGTGCAAAAGGCGAGTGTGTTCAAGCGCATCGTTTTCGTGTCCCCCGTTCGTGATCGCGTTGTGAGCGAGCCTGTGTTGTTGCGCGTTCAGGCACCTGGCGCAACGCCAAAGCGGCAAGGCTGTGTGCATGGGACACGCAGGACATGACAGGGGCGTCCCGATCCGGTATTTCCCGGGGGGTGAGTGATCCTACCTTCGTCCCCGACAGCCAGCAACGTGGCCTCGTCGCGGCCCTGCCGCCCCAGCTTCGCGATTACGCGATGCTGGCCCGTTTCGACCGTCCTATCGGCTGGTGGCTGCTGTTCTGGCCCTGCGCGTGGAGCGTGATGCTGGCGGGCGGCGAACAGCGCCTGGGGCTCATCGCCTGGCTGCTGGTGGGCTCGATTGCGATGCGCGGCGCGGGCTGCGTGCTCAACGACATTGTCGATGCCGACCTTGACCGCAAGGTGGCGCGCACCGCGCAGCGCCCGGTGGCGAGCGGTCGGGTGAGCAAGAAGGCGGCCTGGGGCTGGCTCCTGCTGCTCTGTGCGGTGGGCCTTGTGGTTCTCTTCCAACTGCGCCTTGAAGCGCAGCTGGTGGCGCTGGGCAGCGTGGCGCTCGTGGCGGCCTATCCGTTCATGAAGCGCATCACCTGGTGGCCGCAGGCCTGGCTTGGCCTGGTCTTCACCTGGGGCGCGCTGGTCGGCTGGATCGAGATCCGGCAGGACCAGCTGGGCGCGCTCGCTGCGCTTTACGCAGGCTCCATCGTGTGGTGCATCGGCTACGACACGATCTACGCCATCCAGGACCGCGAGGACGACGCGCTGGTGGGCATCCGTTCGTCTGCGCGGCGGCTGGGCCAGCACGTGCGGCTGGGCGTCGGTGGCTTCTACGCGCTGGCCGTGGCGTTCTGGGGGCTCGCCTTTTGGACGGTGCGCCCGGACTGGGTGGGCCTGATGGCGCTCGTGCCCGTCGCGATGCACCTGGGCTTCCAGGTTGTGACGCTCGACACAGCAGACGGCGACAACGCGCTGGCGCGGTTCCGCTCGAACCGGGACCTGGGCTTCGTGATGGTGCTGGCCTGCTGGGTGGTGGGCAACGCCGGGGTCGTCTGAGGACGGTCCCCAACGGCCATCATGTGCAATCTCTACCGCATGACCAAGGGCACCGCCGAGGTCGCCGCCCTGTTCGAGGTTCTGCCCCAGGAGGGCGCCAACTTCGCCGAGGAAGTCTATCCCGGTTACTCCGGCCTTGTCGTTGCGGAGGGGCGCGCGCAGACGATGACCTGGGGCTTTCCGCTTGTGCTGAAGGGCCGGCAGGGCCAGCCCCTCAAGCCCAAGCCCGTCACCAACGCGCGCGACGACAAGCTGCACACCCGTTTCTGGAAGGACAGCTTCGTCCACCGCCGCTGCCTGGTGCCCGTCACTCGCTGGGCCGAGCCCGAGGGCAAGGCGGGGCAGATGACGCGCACCTGGTACGGGATCGAGGGGGTGGACACTTTCGCGGTTGCGGGCCTGTGGCGCGAGAGCCCGGAATGGGGCCGGGTCTACACCCTGGTCATGGCGCCCGCCTGCGAACAGATGGTCGATGTCCATGACCGCATGCCCGTCCTCCTCCCCCGGCGCGACTGGTCCCGCTGGATCGAGGCCGCGCCGGAAGAGGCTTTTGGTCTGTGCGTTACCTCCCCGGCGCCGCTGACGGTGGAGCGAACACGGCGGCTATGGACCGGCGCAGGCGATCTGCCAGCGTCGGCCGAACAGGGCGCGGAGCCCGACGGGGACGCGGACGAGACCATGCCCCGGCTTCTCTAAGGACCGGCTCATTCATAGCTGACCACCTCGAATTCGATGTGGTCCCAGTCGAAGAAATAGAAGCGCCGTCCCGGTTCGTAGTCACCATGGTTGAACGGGGTGAGCCCGGCCGCGATCACCACCGCCTCGGCCGCGTCGAGATCGTCCACCACCAGCCCGATGTGGTTGAGCGGCTGGCCCTTGGCGAACCCTTCGTGCGCCTTGCGGTCGGTATAGACCGCCAAGTAGCTGAACTCCTCGCCGACATGGATCGTCTCGCCGCCGTTGATGGCGGGCCCGCGCCAGCGCTCGTGCCAGCCGAGCAGGCTCTGCAGCAGGCGGGACGAGCGATCGATGTCGCTGACGGTGATGTTGGCGTGCTCCAGACGGCCACGGGCCATGACTTTTCTCCTGTTGTGTCACCGGCGAATCAACCGGCTTGGAGAAAGTGCAAGTTCAAGTTAGGTTGAGATCAAGCGCGAAATGTGCGTCCTGTGTGAAGGCTGCCCGACAAACGTGAGCTCGACCGTTTTGGGAGCCCGAGGGCGATGGCCCTCGGAATCATGCCTGTTCCTTTTTCCATCTTCCCGGAGACCGCGATGCCCAGCTTCATCACCATCGGCGAACTGGCCCGGCGCACGGGCGTAAAGACCTCCGCGATCCGCTTCTACGAGGAGAAGGGCCTGCTCCAGGCGCTGCGCACGAGCGGGAATCAGCGGCGGTTTCTGCGCTCGGACATCCGGCGCGTGAGCTTCATCCTCATCGCGCAGAAGCTGGGTTTGCCGCTTGCCGAGATCGAGCGGGAACTGGCGCGCCTGCCGCAGGGCCGCACGCCGAGTGCACAGGACTGGGCGCGCATCAGCCGCTCGATGCGTCGGGCGATCGAGGACCAGATCGCCATGCTCGAGCGCACCCGCGACCGGCTCGACGGGTGCATCGGCTGCGGCTGCCTCAGTCTTGCCAAGTGCCACCTCTACAACGCCGAGGATGTGAAGGGGCGGGAAGGCCCTGGGCCGCGTCTGGTGCTGGCCCCCGACTGAGCGTTCACGAAAAAGGGGCCGCGCATCGGCGCAGCCCCTTCGTGCGTCTCAACGAGGTGCAGCCTCAGACGTCGGGCGCGTCCTCGTTGGTGAAGTTCTGCCAGTCGGGGGTGATGAACTTCTCGTCGATCAGCGTGCGCTGGTAGCAGATGCCGTCGCGGAACCACTGCCAGGTGCGCGAGCGGTGGGTGCGCGCGTCGTTGTTCTGGATCATCTCGTAGAGGTAGATGCCCGGCTCGTTCTTGCGGGTCCAGTTGAGGCAGGTCGAGCGGTTGAAGTCGTCGGGCTGCATCTCGGCGGCCCAGCCCTTGATGAGGTCGTTGTCCCACCAGATGCGGCCGTCCTTGTAGACCGCGGGGAAGTCGCGCACTTCCTTGCGGCCGTCGTCCCAGAAGTAGTGGTTGGTCTGGTGGTAGTGATCGACGCCGTCCTTGTGGATCAGGCGGCAGATCAGGCGCGAGCGGTGCTGGTCGACGAGTTCGCCGGTCTTGGCATCGTAGTAGCGATACCAGCCTTCCCACACACCTTCGTTCGAGGCGAGGATCGGCATGGCTTCGCGCACGCCGGGCTGGTTGATCAGGTCGGTCACGGGTACTCTCCTTCCGGGGGATCTTGCGTGCCACCTTCGTGGCAACGTGGGCTTATTCTTGGAGGATCGCGGCGCCGGGGGAGAGCTCTTTGCGGGGCTATCCGGGGTGCGATCAATTGGTATGCTATTAAGCCAATTGATCGGCGGGGCAAGTGTTTTGGATGAAAGATAAAAGGACATTTCCGAGGGCCATCGCCCTCGGGCTCCCCGAACTGTCTGGCTCACCTGTGTCACGCTACGTGGGCTGAATGGGGTGAGGTCGCCCATTTCCGGGGTCCAAGGGGCGATGGCCCCTTGAAACATTCCTACTGCTACTCCGCCGCGAGCAGCTCTTCCGCCCCGCCCAGATCCACGCTGACAAGACGCGAGACGCCCTTTTCGACCATCGTGACCCCGAACAGGCGGTGCATCCGGCTCATGGTCACGGCGTTGTGGGTGACGATGAGGTAGCGGGTCTGGGTCTCGCGGGTCATGGCGTCGAGCAGGTCGCAGAAGCGCTCGACATTGGCATCGTCGAGCGGGGCGTCGACCTCGTCGAGGACGCAGATCGGCGCGGGGTTGGTCAGGAAGAGCGCAAAGACGAGCGCGACCGCCGTCAGCGCCTGTTCGCCGCCTGAGAGCAGCGTGAGCGACTGGAGTCGCTTGCCCGGCGGCTGGGCGTAGATCTCGAGGCCCGCTTCGAGCGGATCGTCCGAATCGATGAAGGCGAGGTGCGCGTTGCCGCCCATGAACAGCTGGGTGAAGAGGCGCTGGAAATGCGCGTCGACCGCCTCGAAGGCGGCGCGCAGCCGCTCGCGCCCCTCGCGGTTGAGATTGCCGATCGAGCCGCGCAGGCGCGCGACCGCCTCGGCCAGTTCGTCCTTCTCGCTGACCGAGGTGCCCAGCTGCGCTTCGGCGGCGGCGAGTTCGTCGGCGGCGACGAGGTTGACCGGGCCGATCCGCTCGCGCTCGGCGGAGAGTTTTTCCAGCTGCGCATTTTCGGCCTCGGCGGAGCCCACGTCGGCGGCGGTGAAGACGTAGCGCTCGGCCAGGACCGGGGGCGGGCACTGGAAGCGCTCGCCCGACAGGCGCGCAAGTTCGACACGGCGCGCGTCCTCGTTCTCGGCGCGCGCGTTGGCCCCGGCGCGGGCCTCGCGTGCGCCGGCGAGTTCTTCCTGCGCGGCGGCGAGCCCGGTGTCGGCGGCCTTGGCAGCCTCCTGCGCGGCCTCCACGGCCTCTTCTGCGCGGGTGAGGTCGTCCGCGAGGCGGGTACGGACCGCTTCGGCCTCGGCGATCTGGTCGTGGAGCGCCTCCGGCTTGGCCGCGACGATGCGCAGCTCGGTCTCGATCTCGTCGAGCCGCCCGGCCATCTGCGCGAGGCGCGACGCTGCATCGCCCGCGCGGGTCTGCCAGCTGCGGATGTCGCTGGCTTGCGTTGCGTGCCTCTCGCGTGCGACGGCCAGCGCCTGGTCGTGCGCGGCCAACTGGGCGGTTGCGGTCTGGTGCGCTTCGCGGGCCTCGGTGTTGCGGGTGCGCGCGGCGTCGAGCGCGGCGCGGCCCGCTTCGGGATCGGGGAGCCCCGCGCGCTTCGCCTCGGCCTGGGCAAGCTCGTCCTGCGCGACCTCGCGGCGCTGGGCGAGGTCCTCCAAGCCCGTGGCGACTTCGGTGGACCGGGCGGCGTGGCGTTCGCGCGCGGCCTCGGCCTGATCGACGCGGCGCAGGGCCGCGCGGTCGGTGTTGGCGGCCTCGGCTACCGTGCGTTCGGCGGCCACGATCTCGCTCTGCAGGGCGGACAGCGCGGCCTGCGCGTCCTTTTGCTGCGTTTCGGCGGACGTGACCGCCGCGCGCAGGGGGGGAAGGCGCTCCTCCAGTTCGGCAAGCCGGTTTTCCGCTTCCAGCCGGGCGGCTTCGGCCCCGCCTTCGCCGCGCGCGATGAAGCCGTCCCAACGCCGCAACACGCCGCCCAGCGTCACGAGCCATTCGCCCGGCGCGAGCGCGCGGCCATCGTCTTCGGGCGCGACATGGACCAGTGCGAGCCGGGCGGCCAGTTCCTCGGGGCATTCCGGCACGTGGGCGGCGAGGCTGTCCGCCACGGGGGCAGGGGCCTGCGCCCCGCTCCAGAAGCGCCCTTCGGCCCCGTCCACGAGCCCGAGCGGCACCTTGGCGTCGCGCCCCAGCACGGCGGCGAGCGCGCGTTCGTAGCCGGGCTCGGCGCGCAGGGCGTCGATCGCGCGGGGGAGGCCATGCGCCGCCTTGGCGCCCTTGGCGCGGGCCTCGCGGTCGCGCACGAGGGCGGCGTGCTCGCGCTCCACGCCGGTCAGGTCGGCCTTGGCACCCGCCAGCGCGGAGGCGGCGGCGTCACGCTCGGCCTGCAGCGCGCTCTTGCGTGCGCCCAGCGCCTCCAGCGCAGTGCGCGTGTCGGCCAGCGCGACGCTGGCCGCTTCGGCTTCGGTGCGGGCGGCGGCGAGGGCCGTGTCGGGATCGTCCTCCTGCGCGAGGGCGGCGCGCTGCTGCTCCAGTTTTGCAGCTTCGGCGGCGAGCCGGTCGAGGCGGCCCTGTGCCTGCTCCAGCTCGGCGGCGGCGATGCGCCATTCGGCATCGACCCCGGCCTGCGCGGCGGTGGCCTGGGCAAGGTCGAGTTCGGCGCTGCGGGCGGCGCGCTCCACCCCTTCGAGCGCGTTGGCGAGGCGCGGGCGCAGGGCTTCGTCCTCGGCCAGCTTTGCGGCGCCCTCGGAAAGGTCCGTCTCCAGTTTCGCCAGCGCTTCGGCGGCTTCGCGCGTGACGCGGTCGGCGTGGTCGCGGTCTTCCTCCAGCCGGGCTTTCTGGCGGTCGAGGTCGGCGCGCCGCTCCTCGGCCGCGTCCAACTGGTTGATAAGGGTGGACAAACGGTGCGCTTGGGCCTGGACATCGTCGCGCCGGTCGGTCTGCTCATCGCGCGCGGTGACAAGGCCTTGCGCGGCGGCGCCTTGCGTCTTCTGCGCCTCGAACGCGGCGCGCTGGGCAGCCCCGACGCGGGTGTCGGCGGCCTCGGCCTCCCTCTTCGCAGCCTCGGCGGCGGCGGCGGCATCGCGCCAGCGCGCGTAGAGGAGGCGCGCCTCGGCGTGGCGGATCTGCTCGGAGATTTGCTTGTAGCGTTCGGCCGCCTTGGCCTGGCGGCGCAGCCCGGCGACCTGCTTGTCGAGCCCGGCCATGATGTCCTCGAGCCGGGCGAGGTTGGTCTCGGTCGCGCGCAGCTTCTGCTCGGCGTCCTTGCGGCGCACGTGGAGGCCCGAAATTCCGGCGGCATCCTCCAGCATGGCGCGGCGCTCGGCAGGCTTGGCCGCGACGACCGCGGCGATGCGCCCCTGGCTGACGAGCGCGGGGCTGTGCGCGCCGGTGGCGGCATCGGCAAAGATGAGCGCGACGTCCTTGGCCCGCACGTCGCGCCCGTTGACGCGGTAGGCCGAGCCTGCGCCGCGCTCGATCCGGCGCACGACCTCCAGCTCTTCGTTGTCTTCACTGCGGGCCTGGAGGACGACTTCGGCAAAGGCGCGGGCCGGACGGCCCGACGTGCCCGCGAAGATCACGTCCTCCATGCCGCCGCCGCGCATCGACTTGGCCGAGCTTTCGCCCATGACCCAGCGCAGCGCTTCGAGGAGATTGGACTTGCCGCAGCCGTTGGGGCCCACGACGCCTGTCAGGCCGGGCTCGATGTGCAGTTCGGAAGGTTCGACGAAGCTCTTGAAGCCGGTGAGCTTGAGACGCCGGAAATGCACGGCGGTCCTACGCCCGCTCGGGGCAGGGAAGGACCGCCCGTAGCATCAGCGCGCGCCGGCCTGCTGCAGCTTGGCTTCAAGCGGCTTCCATTCCATCGATCCGACGTTGGCGCCGTTGATGAAGAAGGTGGGGGTGCCGGTAATGTTCTTTTCCTTGCCGGCCGCATCGGTCTGGTCCGCGAGGGCCTGCGCGGTCTCGGTCTTGGCGAGGCACTGTGCGCCCTGCTCCTTGGAGATCCCGCGCGAGGCGAAGAAGTCGGTCATGCCCGAGGCTTCGGCAAGCGCGGCGAACTGCTTGTCGCGCGGCATTGCGCCGATCTGCTGGAGCTTTTCCTCGCCCGCGCTCTGCAGGTTCTCGAACATGTTGGGCTGCCAGGCCCAGAACTGCTCGGCCAGCGGGATCACCGCCTCGTCCGAGCCGCAGGTGGCGAGCATCGTGGCCGAGAAGTCATAGGGGTTGAGCATGAAGAAGCGGATCTCGTAGCTGACGCGGCCGCTCTTGACGTAGTTATCGCGCAGGTCCGCGAAGCTTTCCTCGGCGAACAGTGCGCAGTGCGAGCACGACAGCGCGCCGTATTCGACCAGCTTGATCGGCGCGTCGGGGTTCCCCATGCGGTAGCCGCCGTCCTCGGTCTTGCTGATGACGCTGGCCCATTCGGTGCCCTCGGGCGGCGCGACGGTGGCGAGTGCCTCGCTGGCGACCGGCGCTTCGCTTTCAGCGGCCTTGTCGCCGCAGGCCGCGAGGCCAAGAGCGAGCGGGGCCACGAAGAGGCCGAGGGCGATCTTGCGCAGGGCAGGGGAAGTCATGTGTCGCGAATCCTTGGTTGATGAAGCAGTCTGGCAGAAACCGGGCGCAAGGTTGAGGGGCGCGCAGCCCCGCCTGGCCATCTTTGCACAGTTGGAGGCGGAAAAGGGGCGGGCTCAGATCTGCCCGGCGGTGTTGGCGGCAAGCGCCTTGGTGATCGCGGCGGACAAGTCCTTCCACTGCGTCGCCTGGAGCGGGCCGCCCATCGGGCTCTGGAGGACCTTGCCGTCCTTCGTGGCGTAGAGGACCTTGCCGTTGATGACGATCCCGGGCGTGCCGGTCAGCTTGAGCTGCGAGGCGGCCTCGTACTGGGCCATGACCTTGTCGAGCTGGGCCTTGTCGGCGAGGCACTGGTCGGCCTTGCTGCGGGTGATGCCGAAGTGTTCGACCTTCTTGTAGAAATCGAGGTCGCTGGCGATGGCGCGCAGGCGCTGGGGCAGTTCGCCTTCGGCCCAGCGCGCGCGCTGCGCTTCGCTGGCCGATGCCGCCTTGGGCAGCCAGGTGTCCTGCGAGGCGAGGAAGGCGTTGTGGCGTACGAAGAAGGTCTTGGGATCGCCGCACGAGGTGAGGAGCGCAATGGTGATATCGACCGGGTTGCGCACCAGGTTCGAGACGGTGAGCGCCACCTTGCCCTGCGGGATCGCGGTCGTGCGCAGTACGGGATCGGATTCGCGGTGGAGCGCGGCGCAGTGCGAGCAGGTGTAGCTGATGTACTCGGTGACCTTCACCGGCGCGGCGGGGTTGCCCAGCGTGTAGCTGCCGTTGCCCGTCACCGTGACCTGCCCGTTGCGGTTGGTCTTGCTTTCGGCGGCACTGGTGCCTGTCGGTGCGGCAAGGCTGCCCGCCGCGAGCGTGGCCGCGCCCAGCGCGAGGAGGGAGAGAGTCTTGGTGGCAGGTGTCATGTCTCGTCGTTCCGTTCGGCTTTGGCGCCCATGCTGCGGGCCAGCGATTCCAGCACCGCGCGCAGCTCCGGGTCGCCGATGTCGCGCAGCGATTCGCCCAGTTCGTAGGGGACCGGTTTGAGGGAAGGCGGCGCGGCGCCGCTCTGCGTGGCAGGCGGTGGCTTAACCTCGCCTTGCCGGATCTTGACCTTGGCGACCGCCTTGTAGCCGAAGAAGCGGTTCACCCGGTCCATGATCTCGGGGATCACGTGCTGGATCAGCGTAGCGTGGGCGGGCTTGACCACCAGCTGCAGGATGCCGTCGCACTTCTCGCCGGGCGGGAAGCGGATCGCCTCGGGCGTGCAGACGCGGGCGTGGCGCGCGCCCACGATCTCGGGCCAGCGCGTCACCACGCTCGACTGCACGAAGCCGAAGCGGCGAAAGGCGGTGCGCCCGACATTGGGCATGAGGTCGCTGATCGCGCGGGCCTGTCCGCCGCGCGCGCGTTCGAAGGCCTTGGGCGCGGCCTTGCCCTTGGTCTTGCTCGGCTTCTTGTCCACGGTGCTGTCCAGAGTCTTGCTGTGCCTTTTGCGCGATTTGGGCCGTTCCCATGCGCGGCCTCCAATGCCATAGGGGGCGCATGGATGCCAGCCGCGAAACCACCGCCGAGCGACTTCTCGACTGGTACGATGCGAACGCGCGCACGCTGCCCTGGCGCGCGCCGCCCGGAACGCCCGCGCCGGATCCCTACCGCGTCTGGCTTTCCGAGGTCATGCTCCAGCAGACCACCGTGGCTGCGGTGAAGGAGTACTTCGCCAAATTCACCCGCCTGTGGCCGAGTGTGGCCGACCTTGCCGCCGCGCCCGACGAGGAGGTCATGGCCGCCTGGGCGGGGCTGGGCTATTACGCGAGGGCCCGCAACCTGCTCGCCTGCGCGCGCGAGGTGGCCGCGCGCGGCGGGACCTTCCCCGAGACCGAAGCCGAGCTGCGCACACTGCCGGGTCTTGGCCCCTATACCGCCGCCGCGGTCGCCGCGATTGCCTTTGGCGCGCGCGCGGTCGTGGTCGACGCCAATGTCGAGCGCGTCGTCTCGCGCCTCTTCGCGATCGAGACCCCTCTGCCCGCCAGCCGTCCCGAGATCCGCGAGCGTACCGATGCGATCACGCCCGATGCCCGCGCGGGCGACTTTGCCCAGGCGATGATGGACCTGGGCTCGGGCATTTGCACGGTGCGTGAACCCAGGTGCCTGCTCTGCCCGCTCTCGGACACTTGCGCCGCACGCGCTTCGGGAGACCCGGCGCGTTTGCCGGTCAAGGCACCCAAGAAGGCGAAGCCACCCGCACGGGCCGGGCCTTCTGGATCGAGACACGGATCGCCGGCGAGGACCATGTCTGGCTGGTGCGCCGCGCGGGCAAGGGGATGCTGGGCGGCATGCGCGCGCTTCCCGACGATGGCTGGGCCGCGCGCCAGGACGGCCACGGCGAGGACCTGGCGCAAGGGCCCTGGGAGCCGGCGGGGCGGGTCGCGCATATCTTCAGCCACTTCGCGCTGGATCTGCGCCTCGCCATTCACGCCGGAGCATCGCCGCCCGAGGATCTGGGCGAAGGCGAGTGGTGGCCGCTTGAAAAGCTGGATGACGCCGGGCTCCCCACGCTCTTTGCCAAGGCCGCGCGGCTGGCGCTGGCCCACACGGGAGAGGATGCATGACGCGCGAGGTCGAGGGTTTGCAGCATGCGCTCGACCGGCGCCGTCTTCTCATGCTGGGCGCCGCGGCGGGGCTGGGCGCGCCACTGCTCCCCCGGCTGGCACTTGCTGCGCAAGCCCGTGACCTGTTGCCTCGGGTTCGGGCTGTCCTTGCGCGCTGGACCGGGCCGGGGCGCTTTCCGGGCATGATCGCGACGCTGGGGCTTCCCGGGCAAGCGCCCGAATATGTCCTCTCGGGCATGCAGAGCTTCACCGAAGATAGCGCGATGGCGCCCGACAGCCTCTTTCGCATCTATTCGATGACCAAGCCCGTCACCGGCATGGCCGCGATGCAGCTGATCGCCGATGGCCTGCTCGGCCTTGACCAGCCGCTGCACGAAATCCTCCCCGAATACGCGGACATGCAGGTGCAGGACCGCTACGACGGCTCGCTCGACGCGCTGCACGACGCGCCCCGCGCGATCACCATCCGCCACCTCCTCACCCACACCGCCGGGATCGGCTACACCATCGTCCAGAAGGGGCCGATCAAGGACCTGATGGAGGACAAGGGCCTGATCCCGGGGCAGGTCAGCCGCCTGAAGGTGCCGGGCATCTTCAATGGCGAGACGGTGGGCAGCCTCGACCTTTTCGCCTCGCGTCTCGCGCAGGTGCCGCTGGTAGCCGATCCGGGCACCAAGTGGATCTACTCGATGGGGCTGGACCTGATGGGCCGGGTCATCGAGGTGGTCTCGGGCCTTGCCTTCGACAGGTACCTGCGCGAGGTGATCTTCGCGCCCGCGGGCATGGAGAGCACTACCTTCCAGGTTCCCCGCGAGGAAGCGGGGCGTCTTACCACCAATTACGGGGCGCTCGGGCAAGGGCTCGTGCCCATCGATACGGGCGCGGATTCGATCTACCTCGATCCCCCGCCCTTTCCCTTCGGCGGGGCCGGGCTGGTCAGCACCCCGGCCGACTATGACCGATTCCTGCGCCTGCTGGCCCAGTTCGGCGAGCTGGACGGGCGCCGCATCCTCTCCGAACTCGCCGTGCGCACGGGCACTCGCAACCTCCTGCCCGAAGGCGTCGCAGGCCCGGTCACGCAAGGGCGGCCGTCCGGCTTCGGCGCGGGTGGGCGCGTGGGGATGGGGCCGGAGAGCGGTATGTTCGGCTGGTCGGGCGCGGCCGGAACGGTCGCCATGGTCGATATGGCCAAGGGGCTGCGCTCGCAGATTTTCGTCCAGTTCATGCCGCCCGAGGCCAGCCGCCTGCTTCCCGAATTCCAGTCGGCGCTCAAAGCCGACGTGACCGCGCTCCTGGAGAGAACCTGACATGCCCGCCCGTCCTGCCACCGTCCCGATCGCGCCGATTTCCTACGCCGGATCGCCGCTCGACCGGGCCGATCACATCCGCACCAATCCCGAGGCGTTGGCCCTCCTGCGCGGGCCCGGCGCGCGGGTGCTGCTGCTCGACGGGCTCGACCCGCTGCTGAGTTCTGCGGACACGCTGCGCTGGGGTGATCTCGATGCCGTGTCGCCCGAGGCTGAACTGGTGTTTCTGGGCCTTGACGGCGAAGGGACGGAGCGCCGCGCCTGCTTTGCCCCCGTCCCCGTGGTCCAGCCGGGCGAGACCCCGCACGCAGGGCCCGCCAGCTGGAGCGCGATGGCGGTGCTCTCCCACGAGGAACTGGCGATCTACGGCGGAGCCCGCGCGCTTGTCGGCTGGCACGCGCGGCACCGCTTCTGCGCGCAGTGCGGCAGCGAAACCGTGCTCGACAAGGGCGGCTGGCAGCGCACCTGCACCTCGGTCACGTGCGGCGTGCCCCATTTCCCGCGCGTCGATCCGGTCACGATCATGTCGGTCGAGCACGAGGACCGGCTGCTCCTGGGGCGCCAGCCGCGCTTTCCCGAAGGGCGCTACTCCGCGCTTGCCGGGTTCGTGGAACCGGGCGAGACGGTGGAAGAGGCGGTCGCCCGCGAGGTCTTCGAGGAAGCGGGTGTGCGCGTCCATGACGTCACCTACATCGCCAGCCAGCCCTGGCCCTTCCCGTCCTCGCTGATGATCGCCTGCCACGCGGTGGCCAAGGACGATGCCATCACCATGGACGAGACCGAACTCGACGACGTGCGCTGGTTCACCCGCGCCGAAGTCGAGGAAGCCGTTGCGGCCAAGACCGAGCGGGGCGAAGCGGGCCTCGCCTTCGACGCCCCGTCGCAGAGCGCGGTGGCCTATGTCCTGCTCAAGTGGTGGCTGGATCGCGGTCCGGTGGAATGATCGGGAAAGATGTGAAGCTTTAGGAAGGACAATAGAAGCAAGTCATTTTTCAAGGGGCCATCGCCCCTTGACCCCAAAATGGGCGACCTCACCATTCTCGGCCCACGCAGCTGGTGAGAGGTGAGGTCGACGGTATCGGGAGCCCGAGGGCAATAGCCTCGGAATCATCCTTCTGACGTCCTCATTTCGTCTTGAAACCCGGCTTTCCGATGTTCAACGACGCCTTAAACCAGCCCCAGTTTCATCAGCTCGCGCGCCAGCTTGGGGGGCATGATGTCACCGCTGTCTTCCCCATCGGTGAGGTCGCGCGGGGCGTCCTCGTCCTTGAGGTAGCGCCAGCCCTGGTGGGCGCGCTTGGGCTTGGTGACGACCGGGATCAGCCGCGGTTCGAGGCGGATGTGCCAGCGCCCGTCGCTTTCGCGTTGTTCAAAGCCCAGGATCGGCGAGCGGCCGATGAGCGCGTGCTCGAAGATCCAGTAGAGCGAGCCGCCGACCATCTCCTCCTGCCGCTTGGGCACGTAGCGGGTGGTGAGGCGCGCCTCGCCGAAGGGCGCGTGGCTTTCCAGCCAGGCGCGCAGGTCGGCGGGGCTCTGGGCGGCAAAGGCAATCTTCGTCATGTGCAGCGGCATGACAGGCTAGATAGGGAGGATGGGCGCGAACGCCAACACGGTTCTTGCGTGTGCGCTCAGCCCACCAGCCCGGACATCGTGGCCAGGCCCAGGAAGACGAGGAAGCCCATCGAATCGGTCGTCATCGTCACGAAGACCGAGGACGAGATCGCCGGGTCGGCGTTGAGGCGTTCGAGCGCGAGCGGGATCAGCACGCCCGCCATCCCCGCAATCACGATGTTGGTCATCATGGCCGCGGCGATCACTCCGCCCAGCATCGGGTTGCCGAAGATCAGCGAGACCGCGAGGCCGATGATGACGGCGACCGTGCCGCCATTCAGAAGCGCGATGGTCATCTCGCGCCGGACCGCGCGCCAGGCGTTACTCGGGGTAAGCTGGTTCATCGCGAGCGCGCGCACGGTGACGGCCAGCGTCTGCGTGCCCGCATTCCCGCCCAGCCCCGCCACGATCGGCATGAGCGTGGCGAGCGCGACCATGGCCGCGATGGTGTCCTCGAACATGGCGATGACCGCCGAGGCGAGCGTGGCGGTGAGCAGGTTCGCGATCAGCCAGCGCACGCGGCCCGACCAGGCGTCGCGGATCGGCTCGTTGATGTCGCCATCGCCCGCGCCGGACAGGAGCAGGGCGTCCTCGCCCGCTTCCTCGGAAATGATGTGGACCACGTCGTCGACCGTGATCTGGCCGATCAGGCGGCCCGAGGTGTCGACCACCGCGGCCGAGATCAGCGCGTACTTCTGGAAGCGCAGCGCGACCTCTTCCTGGT
The DNA here is from genome assembly GCF_000813185.1 of Novosphingobium sp. MBES04. Taxonomy (NCBI): domain Bacteria; kingdom Pseudomonadati; phylum Pseudomonadota; class Alphaproteobacteria; order Sphingomonadales; family Sphingomonadaceae; genus Novosphingobium; species Novosphingobium sp. MBES04. The sequence continues at coordinate 2,119,562 of NZ_DF850488.1, forward strand.
CCATGTCGACCGGGATCAGCGTCTGCTCGCGCTTCATCACGTCGTAGAGCGGGATGTTGCGCGGGCAGCGCAGGATCCAGGACAGGAGGCAGGTGCCGATCGGGCGGTGCATCGGATCGACGATGAACACTTCCCAGAACTCGGTCGGCAGTTCGCGGTGTTCGCGCAGGAAATCGATGAGGTCGCCCACCGTCATCGTCTCGGGCACGGCCACGAACTCGCGGCTCATCATGCGCCCGGCGGATTCGTCGGGGTAGGACAGTGCCGATTCGATGGCCGCGCGGTCTTCCGGCTCCATCTCGGCCAGGACCGCGCGCTGGTTGTCCTCGTCGAGGTCCTCCAGCATCGCGACGGCATCGTCGGTGTCGAGCTCGCCGGCAAAGCCCGCGACCACTTCGGCGGGCAGCGTCTCGACGAGGAGCTCGCGCACCCAGTCGTTCAGCTCGGCGATGACCTCCACGCCCATGAGGTCGCGGATCGAGCGCGCCAGCACCGGGCGCTCGTCGGCATCGACCAGCTCGAACAGGTCGGCGATGTCGGCGGGGTGGAGCGGTTCGACCAGTTCGTAGACGCGGTCGAAGTCTTCCTCCCACAAGGCGTCCTTGACCGCGCGGACGTAGTCGGCCTTGAGGCGGTTGTCCTCGTCGAGGCTTTCGCTCTCGGTTTCAGGCTCACCGTCCGGATCCTCGGGAAATTCGGACGCAGCAAGGCTCTCGTCGCGCAGATCCGCGTCCTCGATGCGTTCGTCCTTGAGATCCGTATCGCTCATGGGGCGGGTCTACGCGGCAATTTCGCAATTGCAACAGTTCCCCCCGGCGCGGATGAATTTCGTGCACGCTGGCCGCGCGGAACGTGACAACGGCGCACCATCGCCTATATCGGGGGCCGGTTCACATGGCGCCCGCCCCCGCGCGGCCTGCCAGCCCACCTAATGGCCCGCATCCGCGCGGCGACAGGAGTTTTCGATGGCTGATGAATTTCTCACCTTCACGCTCGACACCGGCAACGGCGAAGGCGGCGACGTCAAGATCAAGCTGCGCCCCGACCTGGCCCCCGGTCACGTCGAGCGCATCAAGGAGCTGACCTCGGAAGGTTTCTACGACGGTATCCTCTTCCACCGCGTGATCCCCGGATTCATGGCGCAGGGCGGCTGCCCCAACGGCACCGGCATGGGCGGTTCGGACAAGCCCGACCTGCAGGCCGAATTCAGCGCCGAGCCGCACGTGCGCGGCGTGTGCTCAATGGCCCGCACCAGCTACCCGCACTCGGCCAACAGCCAGTTCTTCATCTGCTTCGACGATGCGCGCTTCCTCGACAAGCAGTACACCGTCTGGGGTGAAGTGGTCGAAGGCATGGATCACGTCGACGCGCTGCCCAAGGGCGAGCCGCCGCGTGAGCCGGGCAAGATCGTGAAGGCCGCGCTCTCGTAAGAGTGCGGGCCGCATCCGCGCCCCATGCGGGGGGCGGATACGCTGAAAAAGGGCGCTTCCTCTTGAGGGGGCGCCCTTTTTTCGTGGGCGTGATCCAGAACACACCCCTTGCGGCGAATCGCTTGGTATCCTCGCCCCTGGATGGAGGGTGTGATGAGCAGCGAACGGGTGGCGGTGCACATACGCGCAGAGGATTGCGGGGCCGGGCGGGAGGAGCGCTCTGGCCCCGTGATTGCCTGGCAGGACTATGCGCCCGGTTGGGCGCTGCTGGGCTTCATGGCCTACGTCTTCGTCGTGCGCCTGTTCGACACCGACCGGATGCTGGCCTGGCGGGTCTCGCGCGAGGCGCTCGGGGAGGGGCACCTCGCCACGCTGCAGATGCACATGTTCGCCCATGCCTCCGCGCTGCACCTTGCGATCACGGCCTTTGCCTTCGTGCCGCTGGCCGCGCTGGCGGTGCATCGGCTGGGCGGGGGGCTGTGCGCCTGGCTGCGCCTTGGCCTGCTCTTCGAGGCCAGCGGGCTGGCCGGGGGGCTGGCCTATCTTGCGCTCCACCGCGCGGGAGGCGAGGGCTTGCTGGGCGCCTCGGGCGTCGTGTTCGGGCTGATCGGCTTTCTTGCCCGGCACAAGGCGATGACCGCGGGCGTGGGCGAGGTCTGCTCGGTGGCGATGGGGCGCGAGGTGCTGGCCATGGCGCGGACCCAGTTCTGGGCGGTCTGCGCGCTGGGCGGGGTGCCGGTGCTCTTCGAGGCCGCCTCGGGGCTCGCCTGGGAGGCCCATCTGGGCGGATTCGTCACCGGGTTCCTGCTTGCCCCGGCTCTGGTGGCGCTGGGCGCGCTGGGCAAGACGGGCGCTTGCGGCGAGGGATAGACCGACGGGCCGGATCGCGCTGATCCGGCCTGACGGACGTAAGGGGGGGCTTGCGGTGTTCGGGCCGTGGCCCGGAAGTCTTAGAGGCCAGCCTGCTGCAGCCACTCGTGGAACATGCGCACGGGACGCGTTTCGAGCGCCTTGGGGCGGCACACGAACCAGTAGCGGTAGGGGCTTTCCACATCGATGTCGTAGAGGCGCGCCAGGCGGCCGTCGTTCGAGCGGCGGAAGTGATCATCGTGCATGATCGCGATGCCCAGCCCCTGCGCGGCGGCTTCGAGCACGAGCTGGCCGGAGTCGAACTTGTCGACCGAGGCGGGCTCCAGGTCCGGCAGGCCGATCGCCTTCTTCCACGCATCGAGGCTGTCGGGCAGGTCCTGGTGGATCAGGAAGGTCTGTTTGGAGAGCTTGTCCTTGTCCGGGCGCGGTCCCAGGTCGTTGGCCATCTCGCGCGAGACGATGCCATAGACCTTGTTGTGGTCAAGCTGGACACGGTAGAAGGCCGGGTCGGGTTCCTTGGCCAGGATCACCGCGGCGTCGAGCGTGTCGCCCACGCGCGCTTCGAGGTGCGTGCCGGTGTCGATGTCGATGTGCAGGCGCGGGTGCAGCTTGCGCAGCTCGGGCAGGCGCGGGAACAGGCGCTGGCCACCGAACAGCGAGGGGACGCCCAGGTGCAGGCGCAGGACCTGGCCGCGGTCGATCTGCGATTCCACCGCCTCGGCCAGCTCCTCGAGCTTGGGGCCGACGACGTTGTAGAAGGCCTGGCCTTCGTCGGTCAGCTTCATCGCCTGGTGCTGACGGGTGAACAAACGCTTGCCGGTGAAGTCCTCGAGAGCGGCGACACGGCGGGAGAGGGCGGACGGACTGAGCGCGAGCTCGTTCGCGGCGGCCTTGGCGGAACCTAGGCGGACGACGCGGACGAACGCTTCAAGCGCGCGCAGTGGGGGAAGTCGACGTACGGGCAATGTCTCTGGTCTTTTCGCTTCGGTTCACCGCGCGCGGGAGTGCGCCGGTGTGCATGGGTACTCTCAGTCTTCCTCTCGGACGGGCTCTTCGAGAGGCGGGTGGAGGCGAAGCCTCGTGACGTGCCGCTCGTTGCCGTCGGTAATTTCTATGCGCCAGCCGCTGTCGTGCTCCAGGATCGTGCCGACCTGGGGGACCTGCTCGGCGAGGACGAAAGCCAGGCCGCCCAGAGTATCCACGGCTTCCTCGATCTCGGCAAGGCGCGGGTCGATGCGCTCGGCCACATCCTCAAGCTCGGCGCGCGAATCGGCGTCCCAGACCCCGTTCTCGAGCGGCACCAGCCATTCCTCGGCGGCCTCGTCGTGCTCGTCCTCGATATCGCCGACGATTTCCTCGACGAGGTCCTCGATGGTGATGATGCCGTCGGTGCCGGTGTACTCGTCGATGACGACGGCGAGGTGCACGCGCTGGGCGCGCATGTCGGCCAGCACGTCGAGCGCGCCGCGCGACTGGGGCACGAACAGCGGCCGGCGCAGCAGGCTGGTCCAGTCGGCCGGGGCCGGCTCCCCGCGCGCGAGGATCGGGAACACGTCCTTGATGTGGATCATGCCCTTCACGTCATCGAGCGATTCGCCATAGACCGGCAGGCGCGAATGGCCGTGCTCGGCAAAGGCCTCGACCACTTCGTCAAAGCTGGCCGAGGCGGCAATCGCGACGATCTCGCCGCGCGGGATCGCGATGTCGTCGGCATCGTGCTCGGAAAAGTGGAGGAGGTTGCGCAGCATCTGGCGCTCGAGCGGCGACAGGTCGCCGCTGGGCGCTCCGTTTGCGTCGGTCTCGCCCTCATGGTTGTTGATGACGTCTTCCAGCTGCGCGCGCAGCGACTGGTCGGCGTCCCCCTGGAACAGTTTGCGGAATGCACGCCAGAGCGTGCCGGTACTGTCCCCGTCTCCTGGGTCGGTGTGGCGGCCATTTTCGGCCATCGTGATTGGGTATCCCTCGAAGGTTAGTTGCGGTCCCCATATGGGTCGGCAATGGCAAGAATCGCAAGTGCCTTTGTTTCGAGCGCCTCCATGGCCTCGGCATCGGCGTCGGAAATCTCATGGTCGAGGCCCGCCAGGTGAAGCAGGCCGTGGATCAGGAGGTGTGTTGCATGTTCCTGAATAGAAACGTTTTTCTCACTTGCTTCGCGCGCGCAGGTCTCTGCGGCGAGAGCGATGTCACCCAGCATTTCGGGCGGGCCGTCTTGCTGTAAATTCAACAGTTCGACACGTTCCAGCATGGGGAAGGAAAGAACGTTGGTGGGCTTGTCCTTGGCGCGCCACTCGCGGTTGAGCGTGTGCACCTGCGAATCCGAGGTGAACAGAACGCTGGTAAGCAGCCGTTCGTGCCCCAGTTCGGGAGCCACCTGGACAAGCGCCTCGAGCGCCCGTTCGGCCAGGTCCACCCAATCGGTGTCGCCGGGCCAGGGGGCTTCGATGTCGATCTCGAGTTCCATCGCCGCCCCTTAGCGCTCCAATGCGCCCGGGTCGAGCGGGGAAAAGCGGGAACTCGGCCCTTTTTGCAATCGATATTGCAGGGCGCGCGTCACGTTGAGGTCACAAAGCGCAAGGCAATAATCCAGGCCGAAAGGTCTGTGCGCAAACTGCAAGGGCGCTTGGCAGGGAGCAAGGAAGGGACGTTCCGAGGGCCATCGCCCTCGGGCTCCCGGAATGGTCTGGCTCACCCCTGTCGCACTGCGTTGGCCGAGGATGGTGAGGTCGCCCATTCTGGGGTCAAGGGGGGATGACCCCTTGAATCGTCTCTTCCTTCCCTTCTTAGTCCTCGTCGTACTGCGAAAGCGGGCCCTCGTAGGCTTCGACGATGCGGCCCACGATGGGATGGCGCACGACGTCGGCGGCGGAGAAGCGGGTGACGGCAATCCCGTCCACGCCTTCGAGCTTGGTCACGGCATCGGCGAGGCCCGACATGCGGTCGCCACCGGGGATGTCGACCTGCTTGGGGTCGCCGCACACCACCATCCGGCTGTTCTGGCCGAAGCGGGTGAGGAACATCTTCATCTGTTCGCGCGTGGTGTTCTGCGCCTCGTCGAGGATGACGAAGGCATCGGCCAGCGTGCGCCCGCGCATGAAGGCGATCGGCGCGATCTCGATCTCGCCGCTGGCGAGGCGGCGTTCCACCTGCTCGGGCGGCATGCAGTCGTAGAGCGCGTCGTAGAGCGGGCGCAGGTAGGGATCGACCTTGTCCTTCATGTCGCCGGGCAGGAAGCCCAGCTTCTCGCCCGCCTCGACCGCGGGGCGCGAGAGGATCAGGCGCTGGACCGAGCCGGTCATCAGCTGCGAGACGGCCTGCGCGACCGCGAGGTACGTCTTGCCCGTGCCCGCCGGGCCGAGCGCGAAGATGACGTCCGACTTGGCGAGAGCGCGCATGTACTCGATCTGGGTGGTCGAGCGCGGCACGATGGTCTTGCGCCGGGTGCGGATCATGATCGGCGGGCCCTTGCCGCCGTTGTCGGCATCGCCGGTGATGATGCCATCGAGAGTGGGTTCGGCCGACATCGAGATGAGCGCCTCGATTGCGCCCGAATCAAGCTCCTGGTGGCCCTGTTCGAGCTGCCGGTACATGCCCGTCACCGTTTCGCGCGCGCGGGCGACGGCGTCTTCGGGTCCCTCGATCTGGATCTTGTTGCCGCGCGCGGCGATGTAGACGCCGAGGCGGTTCTCCACCTGCACGAGATTGGAATCGAATTGTCCGAACAAGGCCCCCAGCAGCGTGGGTTCGTCGAATTCCACTTCGACACGGGCGCGACGGTGGGTGTCGGGCCTCAGGTGCACCGTATCGTTGTCGGCGCGGGCTGCTTTACGGGCCATGCGTTCCTTTCTGATGAGGATGGTTTGCTTCCAAGGCGAAAGATGGCCCTGTGCGCGCCCGCTTGCAAGAGGGGGGTGGATCGCAGGGGCGTTGGCGGTGGAAAAGAATCGGCCCGGAAAGCCCGCACGGGGCATCGCCCAGATCGTGCAATCTATCGGATACTGGAATTATTTTCAGAGGGTTGCTGTTCCGATCTGGCGGGCGATCCCACGCATTTGCGCGGGTTTCCCGGGACCTGTCCAGCGCTGCGACACTGCTGAGCGGGAGGTGTACGGCGCGCTCTCGCTTCGTTCATGTAGGGTGCGTAAAACCTGAATGCACAGACCGCCACCCCGGCTGCATGTTGAAGGAGTTTTTTCATGCGTAAGTTCATCCTGATGGCCCTTGCCGCCAGCGTTGCCGTTCCCACACTGGCGGTGCCGACGATGGCCTCGGCCCAGAGCTACCGCGAGGCGCGCGAGAGCCAGCGCGACCTGCGCGAGGCGCGCCGTGACCTGCGCCAGGCCGAGCGCCATGGCGACCGCCGCGATGTCCGCGAGGCGCGCCGCGACGTGCGCAGCGCAAGCCGCGAGGCGCGTGAGGACTGGCGCGACTACCGCCGCAGCCACCGCAACGTCTACCACCGCTCGGCCTACCGCGGTCCCTCGGGCTATCGCTACAGCCCCGTTGCGGTGGGGCACCGCTTCCAGCCCGCCTACTATGGCAGCCGTTACTGGGTGAACGACTACGCCCGCTATCGTCTCCCGGCGCCCCACGCCGGTGCGCGCTGGGTGCGCTACAACAACGACGTGGTCCTGGTGAACGTCCGCAATGGTCGTGTTCTCACCGTCTACAACGGCTTCTTCTGGTAAGTTGCCCTCTCCAACGAGTCCCCTACGGCGGCCCCGGTGAGCAAGCACCGGGGCCGCTTTGTATTTGGGGAATGCGAAAGGGAGAGGGCGAAAACGTCAGAAGAGATATATCCGAGGGCCATCGCCCTCGGGCTCCTCGAATTGTCGAGTCACCCTCCACGCGCTACCGGGGCTGAGAATGGCGAGGCTGCCCATTCTGGGGTCAAGGGGCGATGGCCCCTTGAAATACTACCTCCCTTGTCCCCCCTCGAAAAGGCGCGCCTTTGCGGCGAGTTGGGGCCTGCGCGGCGCGGGTGTGCTTGCCCGGGCCGCACAGGGCCGATAGCCTGCACGCCATGTACCAATCTCTCGTGGCTTCGTCCGCCGCTCCGTCGGCTCGTCTCGGTCTCGCGCGCAAGGGTGTTCCCGTGGCAGCGCTCGCCCTCGCTCTGGCGCTCGCGGGCTGCAAGGGCGATGCGCCGCCCGCCGGAGAGCCGAGCGCGACGGCCAGTGCGGGGGCGTCCGACGCGCTCGTCGCGGATCCCGAGGCCTTCGTGCAGAACTACGTCGAGGACGAACTGGGCGGCGATCTCGGCGTGGTGCACGTCAATAGCGCGAAAATGGACCTCGATGGCGATGGCACCGAGGAAGTGCTGGCCTATGCCAGCGGGGCAATGATGTGCGGGACGGGTGGGTGCAACCTGCTCGTGCTCAAGCCCGAGGGCGACAGCTTCCGGATCGTGGGCGATCTTTCGGTGGTGCAGCTCCCCGTCGGTGTGCTCGACAGCACGACCAACGGCTGGCGCGACCTTGCCGTTTCGGTTTCGGGCGGGGGCATGGCCGCGGGGATCCGCCGCGTGCCTTTCGATGGAACGCGCTACGCTTCCAACCCGACGAGCGACGGGATGGACGAGGCGGCAGGCATGGGCACCGTGCTCATCACGCCCGACGATCTCAATCCGCCCGAGGGTGAGGACGCCGACGCGCAGCCCTGAATCGGGGCCCTGAGGCGGGGCCAGAGCTGGCGCGTCAGGCGGCGAGCCAGTCGCGCAGGTGCGCGGTGACCGCCGCGCCCTGTTCCATCGGCGCCATGTGGCCGCATTGCTCCACGAGTTCGAGCCGCGCACCGGGCGTGTGGGCGGCAATGTCGCGCGCGCGCTCGGGCGGCGTCAGCTTGTCCTGCGCGCCCGCCAGCACCAGGGCTGGAACATTGATCCGGGCAAGGTCGGCGCGCGAATCGGGGCGGGCCATGATCGCGCGCTGCTGGTTGGCGTAGGTCTCCAGTCCGACGCCAAGCGCCATTGCGACGACCGCTTCGGCCGTGGCGCGCTCCGTGTCGGGATGGACGAGCCGTCGCAGGCTGCCGCGCAGCACCGCCTCCAGGCTGCGCTTGCGCGCGGTGGTGATCGCGGCCTGGCGCAGCCGCGCGGCGTCGGCATCGTCCGCGCCCGCGCTGGTGTCGAGAAAGGCGATGCGGCTGATCCGTTCGGGGGCCTGGCGCCAGATTTCCATCGCCACGTAGCCGCCCATCGAGAACCCTGCGAGCGCGAAGCGCGGCGGGGCCGCAGCGAGGATTCGGCGTGCCATCGCGGGCAGGCTGTCGTCGTGCAGCGTGTCGCCGATCATGGGCGCGGCGACATCGGCAAGCCCCTCGACCTGCGCGGCCCACAAGGTCTCGTCGCACGACAGGCCCGGGACGAGCACGAGCGGCTGGCGCGCGTCGGCGCCCCTCGGCATGGCGGTCATGGTCGCAGGGTCAGGCCGAGGCCGGGACCTTCAGCGCACCCGCGATCGAGTTGGGCCCGGCTTCGACCAGTTCGACGGTGACGACATCGCCCACGGCGACATCGCCCGTGAAGTGGACCGACTGCAGCCAGGGCGACTTGCCCAGCCATTGGCCCGGGTGCTTGCCACGCCGCTCGACGAGGACCTCGCAGGTCTTGCCGACAGAGGCGGTGTTGAAGGCGTACTGGTCGCGGTTGAGCGCTGTCTGCAGGCGCTTCAGGCGCTCGTCCATGACGGGCATGGGGACCTGCTCGCCCATCGTCGCGGCCGGGGTGCCCGGGCGCGGCGAATACTTGAAGCTGAAGCACTGCGCGTAGCCGACCGTATCGACCAGCCCGAGCGTTTCCTCGAACTCGGCGTCGGTCTCGCCGGGGAAGCCGACGATGAAGTCGCCCGAAAGCGCGATGTCGGGGCGTGCCTTGCGCACCTCTTCCAGGATCGTGAGGTACTTTTCGACCTGGTGCGCGCGGTTCATCGCTTTGAGTACGCGGTCGCTGCCCGACTGCACGGGAAGGTGCAGGAAGGGCATGAGCTTGGCGACATCGCCGTGCGCCTCGATCAGGCCCTGGGTCATGTCGTTGGGGTGGCTGGTGGTGTAGCGGATGCGGGCCAGATCGGGGATCTCGGCCAGCTCGCGGATGAGGCCGTCGAGCCCGACGCTCTGCCCCTTCGCGTTTGCGCCGGTCCAGGCGTTGACGTTCTGGCCCAGCAGCGTGATCTCGCGCGCTCCAGCCTCGACAAGGCGCTTGGCCTCCTCGATGAGGTCGGCGTGCGGGCGGGAGATTTCCGCGCCGCGGGTATAGGGCACCACGCAGTAGGTGCAGAACTTGTCGCACCCTTCTTGCACGGTGAGGAACGCGGTGGGCCCGGAGCGGCGGCGCTTGGGCAGCGCGTCGAACTTGGTCTCGGCGGGCATGTCCGTGTCGGTCATGCGCCGACCTTCTGAGGCCGCCTTCACCATGTCGGGGAGGCGGTGGTAGGCCTGCGGGCCGACGACCATCTTCACGGCAGGGGCGCGCGCCATGATCTCCTCGCCCTCGGCCTGCGCGACGCAGCCCGCGACCGCGATCAGCGGCGAGGAGCCATCCTCACGGCGCAGGCGGCCAATGTCGGAATAGACCTTTTCGGCGGCCTTTTCACGGATGTGGCAGGTGTTGAGGACGACGAGGTCGGCATCCTCGCCCTCGGGCGCGGGGGTGATCCCCTGCTCGGCCAGGAGTTCGGCCATGCGATCGCCGTCGTAGACGTTCATCTGGCAGCCAAAGCTCTTGACCCGGTAGGTCTTCGGATTCGCAGGTGGGGGCGCGGAATGGGACATGGCGCGCCGTTACACGCCTTTGCGCGGGTTTTGAAGAGGGGGAGGTGCCGGGAGCGGCACGCAAGGGCGCTCCCGGCGGGCTAGGGTTTCAGGAAACGGGGACTGTCGCGGCGTCGAGGGCCGGTTCGTCAGCACCTGTCTCGCCGCCCTGGGTCATGGGGACCTGGAGGGGGGCGACAGGCTGCGCGGCGAAGGCAAGTTCGACGTCTTCGTCGATGAAGCCGCCCACCTGGCCGCCCATGGGAAGAACGGCGCTGGTCCCGGTCATGAAGAAACCGGCCACGGGCACGAGCGCGATGGCCCCGACTACCCCGGCCGTTCCGGTGACGCCCTTGTCATCGAAGTTCCCGGTCAGGCGGATCTGGCGCCCGTCGACGCGCAAGTACAGGAGCCGGGCTTCCAGCTTGCCCGACTTGCCCCACATGCCCTTGTTCCGCACGCTCGTGAGCTCGCCCCACGCGGGAGACCCCGCCGGAATGACCTGGACGCCATTGATCTCGACGGGGGCGGCAACCTCCAGCTGGAAGCGCTGGCCGACCTTGGCGACCTTCTTCTTGGTGGTGATCTCTTCAAGCAGGCGGAGCTGGATGGGGGTTCCCGCGCGAAGGACGGCGTTGCGCGTCGCCGGGGTCGCAGGAAGGAGGGCAGGTGCGGCCTGCGTTGCCAGGGGTGACCTGGAGGCATCCCCCATATCGGTGTCCTGAGCGTGCGCCGTGGAGGCCAATACCGAAGCCAGGAAGAAAGTCGTTGCGATGCGTTTCAATGGAAGAGCCCCCGATTCAGGAAAATCTCGACATGAGATCTTCGTGGTCGGGCTATGGCGTCGTCTCGGCAAAAGAGTAGTTAATCGATTTTCATCACAATTTCTTTTGCCGGGGGTGTGGCCGAAAGGATGCACCAGGTGGGCAGGGCACTTCAGGTCAGCACATAGCCGTCCGGTTCGAGGACAGGGGGCAGGTCGTGGTGACCGGCGGCGTGGAGGAGGTCGCGCTCGATGGTGCGGACCATGGCGGCAAGCGGCAGGTCGTTCTCGTCGCGGCCGAAGGGATCGCTCAGCTGGTCACCCAGCGCATCAAGGCCGAAGAAGGCGTAGGCGACGAGGAAGGCCGGGAAGGGCGCCCATAGGCCCAGCTGCGGGACCAGTGCGAAGGGCAGCAGCAGGCAAAAGGCATACGCCGTGCGGTGGAGCAGCAGCGAATAGGAAAAGGGCACCGGCGTCGCCTTGATCCGCTCACACCCGCCCTGGACCGAGGCCATCTCGCTGAGCTGGGTTTCGAGGACCGAGTAGTGGATCGCATCGATCGCGCGCGCGTCGGCAAGCGCGCGGCAGCCCATGCCGACCGCGCGCAGGACGGCGTCTGTGGGGTTGGGGGCGCCCGTCCACTCCGCGTCGCGCGCGGCGTGGCGGGCAATGGCGGCGACCTCGTCCTCCTCGCGCAAGCGTGCGGCCAGCCCCGCGGTGAAGCCCGCCAGCGTTTCGAGCAGCGGGGCGGCGTGCGCGCGCTCCAGCGTCGCGTCTGGCGCGCGAAACTGCGCGCGGCGACGATCAGGCGGCCCCACAGCTGGCGGCCTTCCCACCAGCGGTTGTAGCACACCGTGTTGCGAAAGCTCATGAAGATGGAGAGCGAAAGGCCGATCAGCGTGAAGGGCATCGCGTGGAGCGGGGCCAGCCAGGACGGCGCGGCCTGTCCGATCAGCACGCTATCGCCGAGGCCGCCAGCACCACCAGGAGCGGACGCAGGATCTGCGGCAGGATGGAGCCGCGTGTGGCGATCAATACATCGCGGAAGCTGGGGGTGTTGCGTACGATCATCGGGGCAGGGCTCTGGATGGGGCGCGAGTCGCGCCGGGAATGGACGCCTTAGCCAATCCGAAGGAGAGTTCCGAGGGCCATCGCCCTCGGGCTCCCCATACTATCTGGCTCACCTTTCGCGCCCGGCCTTTGCTGAGATCGCGCCCGGCCTTTGCTGAGATGCGGGAGGTTGCCGATTCTGGGGTCACGGGGCGATGGCCCCATGAACGAGTCTTGTCCTGCTTGCTTTCGTCGCGGCTGGAGAACGGCCTGCCAGCGCAATTTGTTGCCTGTTTGTCAACGGCTTCGTTTTGTCTCTGGAGAGCCACGCGGCGTCAGGTGCGCGCTTGCATCGAGGGCCCGCGTGCCGAGATTGAGGCTCGAACGTGACGAAAACGATCGGAGAACGACATGAACCGCATGAAGCTTGCCCTCGCGGGCACCGCAGCCCTTGGCGCCGTCGCAACCGGCGGTGCCGTCCAGGCCCAGAGCGCTCCGCAATCTGCCCCCCAGCAGGCGCCCGGCGCAGCGGCCTCGAGCGCGGATTTCAGCGACCAGGAGGTGAAGCAGTTCGCCACCGCCGCGGTCAGCATCCAGAACATCCAGAAGGACACCGCGGTCTCGGCCGAGGAAAAGCAGACCAAGATGGCTGGCGCCGTCCAGAGCTCGGGCCTGTCCCCTGAGAAGTTCAACCAGATCGCGGTCGCCTCGCGCAGCGACACGACCCTCATGCAGCGCATCCAGTCGGCCGCAACCGGCAATCCGTGATGGCGTGATGCGTTGTTGCGGCCCTGCCGGGCCGCATGGACCGGGAGGCCGCTGCGTCTCCCGGCTGTCTCTCCCCGCCTTTGCCCCTCTGATTCCGGCGGGTCGGGAGACAGGGAACAGGCAGGCGTCCTTTGGGATGCCTGCCTTTTTTCGTGGGACGGGCGGCCGCGCGCGGATCGGGGCGCTACGGCCTGTTCCCCTTTTCGCAAACTTGGGCTATCCGCGCGCCATCATGACCACGATCCAGACCCTTTACGCCGCCTTTGCAGGCCACCTTTCGACCGCACTCGACGCGCTGGAAGCCGCCGGAACCTTGCCGGGCGAACTGAAGCGAAGCGCGATCACGGTCGAGCCGCCGCGTGATCCCTCCCACGGGGACCTCGCCACCAACGCGGCGATGGTCCTGGCCAAGCCTGCCAAGATGAAGCCGCGCGACCTTGCCGAGGCGCTCGTCGCCGAGCTTTCGAAGCTCGATGCGGTGACCTCTGCCGAGATCGCGGGACCGGGCTTCATCAACCTGCGCCTGGCACCTGCCGCGTGGATCGACGAGTTGGGCGCGATGGCCGCGCTGGGCGCCGACTACGGCCGCTCGACCCTGGGCGGGGGCAGCACGGTCAACGTCGAGTACGTCTCGGCCAACCCGACCGGCCCCATGCACATGGGCCACTGCCGCGGCGCGGTGGTCGGCGATGCGCTGGCGACCCTGCTCGAATACGCGGGCCACAAGGTCATCAAGGAATACTACGTCAACGACGCGGGCGCGCAGGTGCAGGTCCTCGCCCGTTCGGCGCACATCCGCTACCGCGAGGCGCTTGGCCTTGGCGAGGCGGTGATCCCCGAGGGGCTCTACCCGGGGGATTACCTCAAGCCCGTCGGCGCGAAGCTCGCCGAAGAGTTCGGCGACCAGTACGCCGAGGCGCCCGAGGCCGAGTGGCTGGCCCTGTTCCGCGTCAAGGCGGTCGCCGCGATGATGGACATGATCCGCGCCGACCTTGCCCAGCTGGGCATCCGCCACGACGTGTTCAGCTCGGAAGCCGAGCTGCAGGCGAGCGGCAAGCCCGACGAGGCCGAGGCGTGGCTGCGTTCCAAGGGCCTTGTCTACGACGGCGTTCTCGAAGCGCCCAAGGGCAAGACGCCCGAGGACTGGGAGCCGGTTGAGCTGCCGCTGTTCAAGTCGACCCAGTTCGGCGACGATCAGGACCGCCCGATCAAGAAGTCGGACGGGACCTGGACCTACTTTGGCGCCGACCTCGCCTACCACTTCCAGAAGGCGCAGAGTGCCGACGCGCTCGTCGACATCTGGGGCGCGGACCACGCAGGGACGGTCAAGCGCATCAAGGCCGCGGTCAAGGCGATGACGGGGGCAGAAGGCGAGGCGACTCCCTTCGAGATCAAGCTGGTGCAGATGGTCCAGCTCCTGCGCGACGGCGAGCCGGTGAAGATGTCCAAGCGTTCGGGCAACTTCATCACCATCGCCGACATGGTCGAGGAAGTGGGCAAGGACGTGGTGCGCTTCACCATGCTCACCCGCAAGCCCGACGCGCAGATGGACTTCGACTTCGCCAAGGTGGTGGAGACGAGCAAGGACAACCCGGTCTTCTACGTCCAGTACGCCCACGCGCGCATCCAGTCGATCCTGCGCAAGGCCAAGGCCGATCTCGACACCGTCGCTTCGGCCGAGCACGTCGCGCTGCTGGGCGAGGACGATCTGGAGCTGGCCAAGCTGCTCGCGCAGTTCCCGCGCGTGATCGAGGCGGCCGCCGCCGCGCGTGAACCGCACCGCGTGGCCTTCTACCTCCACGATCTGGCGGCCGCGTTCCATGGGTATTATAACCTGGGTAACGACAGTCCGGAAAAGCGGATTGTTAACGCATCGGACGTTAACCTTACATCCGCGCGGCTGTTCCTGGCCGTGCAGGTGGGGCAGATCATTCGCAACGGCCTGGCGCTTCTGGGCGTCGAGGCCGTGGAGGAAATGTGATTTATGACGCATGGGGCTTCGGACAGGACTGAGGACGGCATGTCCGCGGCAAATGGATCTGGCCTGGGTGCGGGCGCAGGTGCGGGAGGGGCCTGGACCTCGGCCAATGGCCTGGGCACCGATCCCCAGACGCCCGGTGCCGAACCCGACCCCTTCGGTCCGGATCCCTTCGCTCCGGATACCTTCGGCGAGGAGCACGATCCCTTCCCCATGCCCGGCGCCGCCCCGGCTGCAGGTGTGGCGGCGAGTTTCGGCACGGCCGCTCCTGCTGCGTCCGAGAGCGCTGGCGAGCTGGACCTGGGCGATGGCGAGATGCGCCTGCCCTGGCTCGAAGGCGACGATGAGGACTACGAGGACGAACGCGGCGGGATGGGCCAGACCACGATCCTGCTGCTGGCCGCGCTCGTGGCGATTGCGCTTCTGGGCGGCGGTATCCTGTGGGCGCTCGCCGGGCGTTCGGGTGAGGAACTCGTCGCCGATGGCGGCGTGATCGAGGCGCCCGAGGAACCCTACAAGACCCGTCCCGAGAATCCCGGCGGCGAAGTCGTGAGCGGTACCGGCGACACCAGCTTCGCGGTGGCCGAAGGCGAGTCGCGCACCCCCCAGATCGCCGAGGAGGAACTTCCCCAGCCCGGCTTCGGTGGCCTGGAGGACGAAGAGCCCAGTGCCGCCGCGGCCCAGCCCCAATCCAATCCCAAGCCCGCGCCTGCCGCCAAGGCCGAAGAGCCCGCCGCACCGAGCGGCGTGGGTGTCCAGGTCGGCGCCTACACCTCGCGCGAAGGGGCGGAGAAGGGCTGGCAGACGCTGAAGGGCCAGTACGCGCCCTTTGGCGAGATGAACCACCGTGTGGTGCAGGGCCAGGCCGACATCGGCACGGTCTACCGTCTCCAGGCGGTGCCGGGCGATCTCAAGGCGGCCAGAGCGCTCTGCGCGAACATGCGCGGCGCAGGTCTGGCCTGCCAGGTCAAGAACTGAGCGGAGCATCGCGGGGGGCGGGGGCGGCGTATCCGCCTCGCGCTCGTCCACACATCGTGCGTGGGCCTTGCTTGCCTGCGCGCGCGGATTGGGCGATAAATCGGCATGGTTCCTGCGATTTTCGGCCTTTCGGGGCACGTCCTCACGGCGGATGAAGCCGCCTTCTTCCGCGACGCCGATCCGGCCGGCTACATCCTCTTCGGGCGCAATGTCGCCGACCGCGCCCAGCTGCGCGCGCTGACCGATGCGCTGCGCGATCTGCATGGCCGCGAGGATCTCTTCATCTGCATCGACCAGGAAGGCGGGCGCGTCGCGCGCATGAAGCCGCCGGTCTGGCCCGCCTATCCGCCGGGCGAGGTGTTTGACCGCGTGTACGATCACGCGCCCGCCACCGCGATCGAGGCGGCGCGCGCCAACGGCGAAGCGCTCGGGCTCGATCTTGCGCAAGCGGGCATCACGGTCGATTGCCACCCCTCGCTCGACGTGCGCCAGGCAGGCGCGCACGATGTCATCGGTGACCGCGCCTTTGGCCATGATCCGATGCGCGTGGCCGCGCTTGGCCGCGCAACGCTCGACGGGCTGGCGCGCGCGGGCGTGGTGGGCTGTATCAAGCACATCCCCGGCCACGGACGCGCTCTGGCCGACAGCCACAAGGAGCTGCCCACCGTCACCGCCAGCGCAGAGGAGCTGGAGGCGGACCTGCGCCCCTTCCGCACGCTGGCGCACGCGCCCATCGGCATGACCGCGCACGTGCGCTACACCGCATGGGATGCGGACAATCCGGGCACGCTCTCACCCTTCGTGGTGCAGGAGATCATCCGTGGGCGCATCGGCTTCGATGGTCTGCTCCTGACCGACGATCTCGACATGGAGGCGCTTTCGGGCTCGGTGCCCGAACGCGCGGCGCGCGCCATTGCGGCGGGCTGCGACATCGCGCTCAACTGCTGGGCGAAGATGGACGACATGGTCGGGATCGCGAAGGCACTGCCTGCAATCACGCCCGAAGCCCGTGCGCGGCTGGAGAGGGCCATGGCCTCCTGCCCCGAAGGTGCGGGGACCGGCGATCACGCCGCGCTCGTTGCCCGGCGCGAGGCGCTTTTGGCGCAGGGCGTCGCCTGAGGCGTGGCCGGGGACGGCGAACCTGCGCCTTCGCGCGGCGAGCCCCGCGGATCGGGCCCGCGTGATCCGGTTGGGCGTGACCCCGGCATCGCGCTGGGCGAAGCCGAGGCGGTGTGGGACGCGGTCTCGCCCGCCGAGCAGCGCCGCCAGGCGCTCTACATCGAGATCGAGGGCTGGGAAGGGCCGCTGGACCTCCTGCTCGATCTCGCGCGGCGCCAGAAGGTGGACCTGCGCCGCATTTCCATCCTCGAACTCGTCGATGCCTATCTCGATTACATCGACACGGCGGGCGAGATGCGTCTGGAAATCGCGGCGGACTACCTCGTGATGGCGGCCTGGCTCGCCTATCTCAAGTCGTCCTTGCTGCTGCCCAAGGAGGAACAGCCCGATCCCAGCCCCGAGGAACTGGCGATGCGCCTGCAACTGCGTCTCCAGCGCCTGGGCGCCATGCGCGAGGCGGCGGCCCGGCTGATGGGGCGTGACCGGTTGGGGCGCGACGTTTTTCCGCGCGGTGCGCCCGAGGGGCTGCGCGTGGAGAAACGCAACGCCTGGCAGTGTTCCTGGCTCGACCTCGTGCGGGCCTATGGCGATGTGAAGCTGCGCGCGCAGCCCGCCGTCCATCTCGTGCGCGAGCGCATGGTGATGAGCCTCGACAGCGCGATTGCGCGGGTCTCGGCGATGGTGGGCGTTGCCCTCGACTGGATGGAACTGCGCGAATTCGTGCCCCCTTGCAAGGAGGACTGGGCCGATCCGCAGCTGCGCAAGTCCGCGCTCGCCTCCAGCTTCGTCGCCGCGCTCGAACTGGCCAAGGCGGGCAAGGTCGAACTGGTGCAGGAGAGCGTCTTCGGGCCGCTCCAGGTGCGGGCGCTGTCGACATGAGCGCGCCGGATAGTCCTGTGCCCGACGATATGGAACGCGCGGTCGAGGCGACGCTGTTCGCCGCCGAGGCGCCGATGACGGCCGAGCAGATCTCCCGGCACCTGGGCGATGGCGAGGTGCGTCCGGCGCTTAAGGCGCTCCAGGCGCATTATCAGGGGCGCGGCATCCAGCTTGTTGAGCGGGGGCGCCACTGGCACTTCGAGACAGCACCCGACCTGGCCCACCTCCTGCGCCGCGAGAAGGAGGAGGTGCGCCGCCTCTCGCGCGCGGCAACCGAGGTCCTGGCCATCGTGGCCTACCACGAGCCCGTCAGCCGCGCCGAGATCGAGGCGATCCGCGGCGTGCAGACCGCCAAGGGGACGCTCGACGTGCTGATCGAGGCGGGCTGGGTGCGCACGGCGGGGCGCCGCGAAGTGCCCGGCCGGCCCGTGATCTACGCCACGACCGACGCATTCCTGGCGCATTTCGGACTGTCTTCGCGCAAGGAATTGCCAGGACTTGACGAATTACGCGCCGCGGGGCTGCTCGAAGCGGTCGATGATGCTATGGTAGAGGATGCATTGCGACCCGGAATTTCAGCGGAAACCCAAGAAGGTGACCGTCCTGCGACCGAACCGGGTCTAAACGATGACAGGCTTTCAACTTAGTTGGAAAACGCCTAGATGACCCGTGAAGGGCCGGAATCGGTCGCACGTATTTTTGGAGTTGGGATAATGGGTAGCTTCTCGATCTGGCACTGGCTGATTGTCCTGGTGATCGTGCTCGTGCTGTTCGGTCGCGGCAAGGTCTCCGAAATCATGGGTGACTTCGGCAAGGGCATCAAGAGCTTCAAGCAGGGCATGAACGAGGACGAGGACGAGGCCAAGCCCGCCAAGTCGGACGCCAAGCCCGCGCAGATCACCTCGGCCGACCCCGCGCCCAGCGCGAGCGAAACCACCAAGAGCGACCAGGCCTGAGCCTGACGGCCGGATACGGCTATGCTGGATATCGGAGCCACGGAACTCCTGATGGTCGTCATCGTGGCGGTCGTCGTCATCGGGCCCAAGGACATGCCCCTGGCGATGCGCACGGCTGGCCGCTGGATCGGCAAGTTGCGCAAGGTCACGGGGCACTTCCGCGCCGGGATCGACGCGATGGTACGCGAAGCCGAGCTCGAGGAGATGGAGCAGAAGTGGCGCGAACAGAACGAGGCGATCATGAAGGCGGCCCCCAAGCTGCCGACCGCCGAGGACATGGAAGCGCCGCGCAAGGCCAAGACCGACGCGGAAAAGGCGAACAACGTCGAGGGTGACGCCCCGGCAGAGCCCGAGGCGCTGCCCGCGCCCGAGCCGGCCTCCACGCCCTCTGGCGAAGTCTCTGCGCCGGAAACCACGTCCGAGCCCCAACCCGTGCCGGCCTCCGACCCGGCCCGCCCCGCGTCCTGATCGAGCATTCGCGCCATGGCCTTCAAGATTTCCGACATCGACGATTCGCAGGCTCCCCTGCTCGATCACCTCGTCGAACTGCGCGCGCGCCTGGTGCGCGCGTTCCTGGCCTTTGGCGTTGCCTTCGGCATCTGCTTCTATTTTGCCGACGACATCTTCGGCTTCCTGGTCCGCCCGCTGACCGCCGCCTTCCCGGCGGGCGAGGGCAAGCTGATCTACACCAAGCTCTACGAAGCCTTCTTCGTGGAAGTGAAGATCGCGGTCTTCGCCGCCTTCTTCTTCAGCTTCCCGGTGATCGCCAACCAGATCTGGGCCTTCATCGCACCGGGCCTCTACGCCAAGGAAAAGAAGGCCTTCCTGCCGTTCCTGATCGCCACCCCGATCCTGTTCACGATGGGCGCGGCGCTGGCCTACTACGTGGTGATGCCCACCGCCTTCCACTTCTTCCTGGGCTTCCAGGGCAGTGCAGGCGGGCTCAAGCTCGAGGCGCTCCCTGGGACGGGCGACTACCTCTCGCTCGTGATGCAGTTCATCCTCGCCTTCGGCATCAGCTTCCTGCTGCCCGTGCTGCTGATGCTGCTCAACCGCGCCGGGATCGTCAGTCGCGTCCAGGCCGTGGCCGCACGCCGCTACGTCATCGTCGGGATCTTCGTGGTCGCCGCGATCGCGACCCCGCCCGACGTGATCTCGCAGGTCCTCCTCGCGGTGCCGCTGCTGCTCCTCTTCGAAGGCACGCTGCTGCTCATGTGGTTCACCGAACGCCGCGATGCGAAGGTCGCGCAAGATGATCCGGTCGAGGCTGCGGCGGAGTAAGCGTTCCAGAGGTCCAAGAGAGTTATTCCGAGGGCCATTGCCCTCGGGCTCCCCGAACTGCCGAGCTTACGTCGCGCCCGCTGCCCTGGCCGAGATCGGTGAGGTCGCCGAGTTTGGGGTCAAGGGGCGATGGCCCCTTGAAAATAAACTTCGCACTACCGCCCTTCCTGGCCGTCCTCTTCTTCGGGCCGCAGCGCTTCTTCGCTTTTCGCGCTCTCTTCCGCCGCCCAGGCCTGCTGGCCGCCGATCCAGGTTTCCTTGACCGTGAGGTCACGCAGGGCCTCGGGGCTGACCGTCATCGGGTCCTTGTCCACGAACAGGAAGTCCGCGCGGTAGCCCTTGGCGATGCGCCCCAGGCGATCCTCGGCGAACATCGCGTAGGCCGCGCCTGTGGTGTAGGCGGTGAGCGCCGCTTCGCGTGAGATCGTCTCCTGCGGTTGCCAGCCGCCCAAGGGCTGGCCGTCCGCGCCCTGCCGGGTCACGGCAACCGCCATGCCGGTGAAGGGGCGCGCGGGTTCGACAGGCGTGTCCGAGCCAAAGGCGAGCGTGGCCCCTGCATCGGCAAGCGACTTCCAGGCATAGGCTCCGGACAGGCGCGCTGGGCCCAGGCGCGCTTCGGCCATGGCGCGGTCGCTCGCCTCGTGCTGGGGTTGCATCGAGGCAATGGTGCCGTGCGCGGCAAAGCGCGCGATGTCGGCGGGATCGAGGATCTGCGCGTGTTCGATGCGCCAGCGCCGGTCGCCGGTGTAGGTCGAGGACAGTTCCTCGAGCGCGTCGAGCACGACCGCGTTGGCCTCGTCGCCAATGGCGTGGACCGCGACCTGGAAGTGGTCGAGCGCGGCGCGGCTCATCATGTTGGAAAGCTGGGTCTGCGAGAGAAGCGGCAGGCCGCGTGTTTCGGGATCGTCGGCGTAGGGCTGCTTGAGCCAGGCCCCGCGCGAGCCGAGCGCGCCATCGAGGAACAGCTTCACGCCGCTGAGGCGTAGGCGGTCGTCGTAGACCCAGGCCGAGGGGCCGGGCCCGCCGATCAGCTCCATGTTGGCAATCGAATCGGCGTAGGAGACGATGCGCACGCGCAGCCGTCCGGTGTCGCCCGCGCGGCGGAACGCCTGCCAGTCCTCGATGCTGGTGCCCATGTCGGCAACCGCCGTGACCCCGTTCCTGAGGAAATCGAGCTGGGCTTCGGCGAGCGCAGCGTCGCGGTCCTCGGGACGCGGGGCGGGGAGCTTGGCCGCGACCAGCTTGGCGGCCGCATCGACAAGAACGCCCTCCGGCGCGCCCGAGGCGGTGCGCGCGATGCGTCCGCCCTTGGGGTCCTTGGTCTTGGCGGTGATGCCTGCCGCTTCGAGCGCGGCGGTGTTGGCCCAGCCCCCGTGCGCGTCGATGCGGGTCAGCCAGGCAGGCTTGCCGCCGGTGACGCGGTCGAGTTCGGCGGCGGTAGGTAGACGGCCCAGACCCCACTCGACCTCGTTCCAGCCCGTGCCCAGGATCCAGGGCGCTTCGGGGTGGGCGGCGGTCCAGGCCGCGATGCGCGCGAGCGCCTCGTCGAGCGAGTGTGTGGAGGACAGGTCGAGGGTCAGCTTGGAAAAGCCCAGCATCATGACGTGCGTGTGCGCGTCGATCATGCCCGGGACCACCACCTGGCCCTCGCCGTCGAGGCGGTAGTCGGCGTACTTGGGGCGCTTCTCGCCCTCGTGGTAGACCTCGGCGACGTGGCCGTCCGGCGCGATCAGGAAGCCGTCGAAGTGCTCGATCCCGCCCTTGCCGTCGGGCGAGAGCCCTTCAATGTTGTCGATGAGCGTGCCGGGGACCGGCTTTTCGACCTCCTCGGCCTTCTTCTTCTTGCGGGCTTCGGCGGGCACGGCGACGAGCGCCGTTCCCAGCATCGCGGTCAGAACCGCACGGCGAGCGAATGTCACGGACGGCTTTTCCTCGGCAGCCGCTTGACGATGGCGCTGGTGTCGAGACGTCCCCCGCCCATCGCCTGGATCTCGGCGAAGAACTGGTCGACGAGGCCCGCGACGGGGAGCGAGACGCCAAGGCCCCGGCCTTCCTCGAGGCTGAGCCCCAGGTCCTTGCGCATCCAGTCGATGGCGAAGCCGAAGTCGAATTCGTCCGCGTCCATCGAGGACCAGCGGTTGTCCATCTGCCAGGACTGCGCTGCGCCGCCCGAGATTGCCTCGTAGACCTTGTCCATGTCGAGGTGGGAGGCCTGCGCGAAGCGGACCGCTTCGGCAAGGGCCGCGATGTTGCCCGCGATGCAGATCTGACAGGCCATCTTCGCGGTCTGCCCCGCGCCCGCCTTGCCGACGTGGACGATACGGCTGGAGTAGGCCTCCATGACAGGGCGGGCGGCCTCGATGGCCGCATCCCGCCCGCCGCACATGAGCGTGAGCGTGCCCTGTTCGGCGCCGATCTGCGAGCCGGTCATCGGCGCGTCGACACACTGGATCTGGAGGTCGCGCGCTTCCACCGAGATCTGGCGGGCGATGCGCGCCGAGACGGTGGTGTGGTCGATGAAGGTCGAGCCCTTGCGCATCGTGCGAAAGGCCCCGTTGGGGCCGAGCACGACGTCGGCCAGATCATCGTCGTTGCCCACGCACGTGATCACCACATCGGCGTCGAGCGCGGCGTGCGCGGGGTTGGCCGCGACGCGCGAGGCAAGGCCCGGGTTCTCCTCCTGCCAGCGCTTGAGCCGGTCGGGGGAGCGGTTGTAGATCGTCAGTTCATGGCCCGCTTCGGCAATGTGCCGCGCGATTTCGCCGCCCATCACCCCAAGGCCGATGAAGGAGACCTTGCGCGGTTCCACGGGAGGCCGCTCCGGCGTGGTCTCCGCGCCGGTCTGCGGCTCTTCGGCGTGTGCATCACTCATCTGTTCGGTCATGGCCTTGTCCTTAACGTGTTTTGGCCAAATGCAAACCGTCGTGCGACGGCGCTGCGCCCAGTCGAGAGGATAGGCGGCCCTTTGCCGCCTTTCAATTCCCCGGTAATTCCTTTAGGCGCCCCCGGATGGAACAGCCTGTATCGAAGCCTGCCGAAACGGCCGCAGACGCGGTCCTGACCCTCGATGATGTCCGCGCGGCATCGGGGCGCATTTCGGGCAATATTGTCCGTACGCCCACGATGCGCAGCCAGACGCTCAGCGAGATTACCGGCGCCGATATTTGGCTCAAGTTCGAAAATCACCAGTTTACCGCATCTTATAAGGAGCGCGGCGCGCTCAACGCGCTCATGCAGCTGAGCGAGGAGCGCAAGAGCCGCGGCGTGATCGCGGCCTCGGCGGGCAACCACGCGCAGGGGCTGAGCTACCACGGCACGCGCCTGGGCATCCCGGTCACCATCGTCATGCCGCGCACGACTCCGCTCGTGAAAGTCATGCAGACCGAGAGCGTGGGCGGCAAGGTGGTGCTGGAAGGCGAGAGTTTCGACGACGCCTATGCCCACGCGCGCAAGCTGGAGGCCGAGCACGGCTACACCTTCGTTCACCCCTTCGACGATCCGCACGTCGCGGCCGGGCAGGGCACCGTGGCGCTGGAGATGCTGGAAGACGTGCCCGATCTCGACACGCTGGTCGTGCCGATCGGCGGGGGCGGCCTCAGTTCCGGGATGGGCACGGCCGCGCGCGCGCTGAGGCCCGAGATGAAGATCTACGGCGTCGAGGCGCAGCTCTACCCTTCGATGTATAACGCCCTCAAGGGCATGAACCTGCCGATCGGCGGTGACACGCTGGCCGAGGGCATCGCGGTGTTTTCGCCCGGCGCGTTCACCTCGCGCACGCTGAAGGGTCTGCTCGACGACATCCTGCTGGTGAGCGAGCCCAAGATCGAGAGCGCGCTGGCGCTGCTCCTCCAGATCGAGAAGACGCTGGTCGAGGGCGCGGGCGCCTGTGGCCTGGCCGCGCTGATGGACAACCGCGACCTGTTCAAGGGCCGCAAGGTCGGCATCGTGCTGTCGGGCGGCAACATCGACACGCGCCTGCTCGCCAACGTGCTGCTGCGCGACCTGGCCCGTTCGGGCCGTCTTGCTCGCCTGCGCATCGGCCTGCAGGACCGTGCGGGCGCGCTGTTCAAGGTCGCCAAGGTGTTCCACGAGCAGAACGTCAACATCATCGAGGTCTTCCACCAGCGCATCTTCACGCATCTTCCCGCCAAGGGGCTGGTGACCGAGATCGAGTGCGAAGCGCGCGATTCGGCGCAGCTCGACGCGCTGATCGCCGCGCTTCACCGCGAGGGCTACGAAGTGCGCCGGGTCGAGACCGACTGAACTTCGCGTCCGGACTTTCGCCGGGGTGAACGCCTGGCCTCGCACGGCCACCTGGGTGTGAATACTTGGGGTGATACCCGGCCCGATCCGGGACAAGGCTCCGGGATGGCGTGAATTTCGCGCGATCCCGGGGGCGCTTGCGCCACTTTTGTGGTTAAAACACTTTCAACGGCGGATACGCTTCGGCATATTTGCCGGAACAAGGGGCCGCCGTGGTGCCTTGATCGACCACGCAGGTAAGAAACAAGAGGACGCAGCGCCCCCGTGACGGCACCGGTTCGATTTCCCCGCTTCTTCGTGACCAGCCCCGCGCCGTGCCCCTATCTGCCGGGCCGGAGCGAGCGCAAGGTGTTCACGGAGCTCAAGGGGCCGCACGCGGATTCGCTCAACGATGCGCTCAGCCGCATCGGCTTTCGCCGCAGCCAGACCGTCGCCTATCGTCCCTCCTGCATCGACTGCAGCGCCTGCATCTCGGTGCGCGTGGTCGCCAGCGAATTCGCCGCCTCCTCTTCGCAGAAGCGCGCGCTCAAGGCGAACGACGATCTGGTCGTCACCGTCTGCCGCCCCTGGTCCACCAGCGAGCAGTTCGAACTGCTCCAGGCCTATCTCGCCGAACGTCACCCCGAAGGCGGGATGACCGCGATGGACGAGATCGACTACGCCGACATGGTCGAGCATACCCCTGTCACCAGCTACGTCGTGGAATACCGCGAACCGTCCGAGGACGGGGTGACGCCGGGCCGCCTTGTCGGCGCCTGCCTGACCGACCGCCAGTGCGACGGGCTGTCGATGATCTACAGCTTCTATGACCCGCAAAGCCCGCGCAAGGGACTGGGCAACTTCATCATCCTCGACCACATCCGCCGCTCGGTGGAGATGGGGCTGGGTTATGTCTACCTCGGTTACTGGGTCGAAGGCTCGGCGCGCATGCAGTACAAGGTGCGCTACCGCCCGCTTGAAAAGCTGGGCCGCGCCGGGTGGGAGCGCATGGCTCCTGAAGACCAGGACCGCCTCATCGCCGATGCGGTTGCAATCCCCGCAAGGAAGAGGGCCTCGGCACCACGATGGGCAAGGACGGGATGACCGCCATTTCGCGCGACTGAGGCGTCGGTTCGGGGTTTTGCGAAGAATTGCGGGATTGAAGGGCGCGAATCCTGGCGCGATCGTCCGTGGCCCACTGTATCTGCACGTTTGACTTCTGCCTGCGCAGAAGAACTTGAAGGTACGGTGCCGACCCCTTGCCGTCATTTGGGCAGTGGGTCACAAGTTCATTCCGGTCATCTTGGAATGGACAGGCGATGAGAGCGAAGCACTTTCTCCAGATTTACAACCAGGTTGCACTGGCCGTTTTCCTCACATGCGGCCTGGTTTTCCTCGGCGCGATTGCTGTCGCATGGTGGAATTCGACGCAAGGGGAGTTGATTGAGGAGCCGTGGGACACGGCGAGCGCGACATCGCCCGCCGGAGAAGAGTTCGAAACCTCACAGGGGACAATCACGGTCTACAAGTCCAGATCGCCAGATGATCCCGAAGCGGTCCGAAACGTCCGGTACGTGGCCATGTCTTCGGGCAAGATCGCAAGGATCACAGACGACACGAACGCGTCTGTCTATGGTGAAAGGGGTGTCGGCGAACTCGGGCGCGTGGCTCTGGTCAAGACCGGGATGCGCCAGGACAGGCCCGTCTTCGACATCGTCTTCATCGCTTTTCCCGAGCTGGACAGGCATGTGATCGCGAAGTCCGTGGACGCGCTCGACACCGTGCAGAAACTGGACGATTCTCTTTTCAGTGCGATTATCTGGGACAGCGTCGAGGACGCGCGCTTTGTCATCGTTGATGCGCACGCGGGCGCGATACGGGACACGCGCAGCCTCAACTTTCCAGATACCCGGCGGACATCGGGCGATAGCTAGGCGCCGCGCTGTTCGGGTCAGATCCCTGCGGACCACGCCAATGCGTAGCCAGTCGGGCTTGGCGTGGCCGTCCGCCCGTGTTGACAAGCCCGCGTGCATTGCCTCTTGGGGCGCCATGACGACCAACTCCCGACTTCTCTTTGGTAAGGTGCGCTGATGCCCCATGGCTGGATCATTCTCGACAAGCCGGTGGAGCTGGGCTCCACGCAGGCCGTCGCCGCGGTCAAGCGCAACCTGCGCGAGGCGGGCTTCAACGTGAAGCTCAAGGGCGGGGTCAAGGTCGGCCATGGCGGCACGCTCGATCCGCTGGCCTCCGGCGTCCTTCCCATTGCGCTGGGCGAGGCGACCAAGCTGACGGGCCGGATGCTCGATGCGGACAAGACCTACCTCTTCACCCTGCGCTTCGGCGAGGAGACCGACACCCTCGATGCCGAGGGCAAGGTGATCGCGACGAGCGATGTCCTGCCCAGCGCCGAGGAGCTGGCGGCGGTCCTGCCGCAGTTCACAGGCCCCATCACCCAGGTCCCGCCCGCCTATTCCGCGCTCAAGGTCGACGGCAAGCGCGCCTATGATCTGGCGCGCGCGGGCGAGGAAGTCACCCTTAAGTCGCGCGAGGTGACGATCCATGCCCTTGAGATCCATGGCTTCGATGCCAGTGACGGGGTGACCTTGCAGGCGCAGGTCTCCAAGGGCACCTATATCCGCAGCCTCGCGCGCGACATCGCGCACGCGCTGGGAAGCTGCGGCACGGTGACGATGCTGCGCCGGATCAAGGCCGGGCCCTTCGACCTCTCGGGGGCGATTTCGCTGGACAAATTGAACGAAGTCGGTAAGGGCGCGCCTCTTGAGCAGTTACTCTTGCCGCTGGAGGCGGGGCTGGACGACATCCCGGCCATCGACCTCGACCCGGAGCAGGCAAGGGCGGTCCGACAGGGCCGCGTTCTGACCGGGATGCCCCAGGATGACGGGCTCTACTGGGCACGGCTGGAAACCATTCCGGTCGCGCTGGTGGAGCTTTCACACGGCGAAGTCCGCGTGGTCCGGGGGTTCAACCTCACAGATGTCGCGGAGTGAATGACATGACGGTTACTGCCGAAAAGAAGACGGAAATCATTACGGACAACGCCCGCGTTTCGGGTGACACCGGATCTCCGGAAGTTCAGGTCGCGATCCTCACCGAGCGTATCCGCAACCTGACCGAGCACTTCAAGGCTCACCACAAGGACAACCACTCGCGTCGCGGTCTTCTCGCCATGGTCAACAAGCGTCGTTCGCTGCTGGCCTACCTCAAGAAGAAGGACGTGCAGCGTTACAACGACCTGATCCAGAAGCTGGGTCTGCGTAAGTAACAGCCAAATGTTTCGGCCCGCCTCTGGCGGGCCGTTTCATATTTCCGGCCGGCGTACGGGACCTATCCACCTGCGTTCCCCGTTATGCTAAGGAAGACCCCGCCGGGGCCGGATGGCCGGCCCGGGCACCGAAATAGACAGGTATCCTCGCAATCCGGCGAGGGGCCTTCGGGGCATGACAGGCCCCGTACCGGACCGGGACGGCATCCCCGGCAGTAAATCCCGCAGGCAATAGGGCCGGCGGGCTGAGGAATATTCTATGTTCGACGTCAAGACCGTATCGATGGAGTGGGGCGGCAAGACCCTCACTCTCGAAACCGGCCGCATCGCCCGCCAGGCGGACGGTGCCGTTCTCGCCACCTACGGCGAAACCGTGGTGCTCTGCGCGGTGACCGCCGCCAAGTCGGTGAAGGAAGGCCAGGACTTCTTCCCGCTGACCGTGCACTACCAGGAAAAGTTCTCGTCGGCGGGCCGTATCCCCGGCGGCTTCTTCAAGCGTGAGCGCGGCGCGACCGAAAAGGAAACGCTGACCAGCCGCCTGATCGACCGTCCGGTGCGCCCGCTGTTCCCCGAAGGTTTCTACAACGAAATCAACGTCATCTGCCAGGTTCTGAGCTATGACGGCGAAACCGAGGCCGACATCGTTGCGATGATCGCCGCTTCGGCTGCGCTCACCATCTCGGGCGTGCCCTTCATGGGCCCGATCGGCGCGTGCCGCGTCGGCTTCGAGGATGGCGAATACACGCTCAACCCCAAGCAGACCGCCGCGCTCGAGAACGGCCGCCTCGACCTCGTCGTCGCCGCCACCGGCAACGCCGTGATGATGGTCGAATCGGAAGCCAAGGAGTTGACCGAGGACGAGATGCTGGGCGCCGTCATGTTCGCGCATGACGAGTGCAAGAAGGTCGTCGACCTGGTCATCGACCTTGCCGAGCAGGCCGCCAAGGAGCCTTGGGAAATCGACCTGTCGGACAACACCGCCGACATCAAGGCGAAGCTCAAGAAGGCCGTCGGCAAGGACGTTGCCGCCGCCTACAAGCTGACCGACAAGTCGGCCCGTTCGAACGCGCTCAACGCGGCGCGCGCCAAGGCCAAGGAAGCTTTCGGCGAGGAATCGGCGCAGACCCAGATGGTCGCCATCAAGACCATGAAGAAGCTCGAAGCCGAGATCGTTCGCGGCGCCATCCTCAAGGACGGCACCCGTATCGACGGCCGCAAGCTCGACCAGGTCCGCCCGATCGAATCGATGGTCGGCTTCCTGCCGCGCACCCACGGTTCGGCGCTGTTCACCCGCGGTGAAACGCAGGCGATCTGCACCACGACGCTGGGCACCAAGGACGCCGAGCAGATGATCGACGGCCTCGAAGGCCTGTCGTATTCGTCGTTCATGCTGCACTACAACTTCCCGCCCTACTCGGTCGGTGAAGTGGGCCGCTTCGGCGCGCCGGGCCGCCGCGAAATCGGCCACGGCAAGCTGGCATGGCGCGCGCTGCACCCGGTGCTGCCCGCCAAGGAAGACTTCCCCTACACCATCCGCATCCTCTCGGACATCACCGAGTCGAACGGTTCGTCCTCGATGGCGACGATCTGCGGCGGCTGCCTCTCGATGATGGACGCGGGCGTTCCGCTGGCACGTCCGGTTTCGGGCATCGCCATGGGCCTGATCCTCGAAGGCGATGACTTCGCGGTTCTCTCGGACATCCTGGGCGACGAGGATCACCTCGGCGACATGGACTTCAAGGTCGCAGGCACCGAGAACGGCATCACCACGATGCAGATGGACATCAAGATCGCCGGCATCACCAAGGAAATCATGGGCAAGGCGCTCGAGCAGGCCAAGGCCGGCCGCGCGCACATCCTGGGTGAAATGACCAAGGCTCTGGGTTCGGCCCGCACCGAGCTTTCGGCCCACGCGCCGCGCATCGAGACGATCCAGATCGACAAGTCGAAGATCCGTGACGTCATCGGCACCGGCGGCAAGGTCATCCGCGAGATCGTCGCCGAGACCGGCGCCAAGGTCGACATCGACGATGAAGGCGTGATCAAGATCTCCTCCTCGGACATCAACCAGATCGAGGCCGCCAAGGCCTGGATCCAGGGCATCGTCGAGGAAGCCGAAGTCGGCAAGATCTACAACGGCAAGGTCGTCAACATCGTCGACTTCGGTGCCTTCGTGAACTTCATGGGTGGCAAGGACGGCCTCGTCCACGTCTCCGAAATGAAGAACGAGCGCGTCGAAAAGCCGACCGACGTCGTCAAGGAAGGCCAGGAAGTCAAGGTCAAGGTCCTCGAGATCGACAACCGTGGCAAGGTCCGCCTCTCGATGCGCGTCGTCGACCAGGAAACCGGCGAAGAGCTGGAAGACACCCGTCCGCCCAAGGCGCCGCGCGGTGATCGTGACGGCGGTGGCCGTGGCGGCGATCGCCGTGGCCCGCGCCGTGGTGGCCGTGATGGCGGTCGCGACCGCGGTCCGCGCGGTGGCAACGAGGGTGGCGATCCGGGCCACATGCCCGCCTTCCTCAAGGAAGACTGATCAGCACCTCGGAGCTGTCCGAACAAACCTGGAAAGGCCCTGCGAAAGCGGGGCCTTTTCTTTTGTCCTATGGACTTGTGAGGGGGGCTCCGGGCAGGGTATCTGCCCGAGTGGGGACACCAGGCAGGCAGGTAGGGGCAAGAATACCATGCGGGGATCGAGTGGGCGCAGGGCCCTGGCAATGGCCACCGGGATGGCACTGGCGCTGGGGTTGGCGAGCGGGGCGGGGGCAAGCGGGGACTTCGGCTGCACGCCAAGCTGGCGCCTGGGCCTCTCCGATTACGAGTGCGCCGGCGTTCCCTTCCTCTCGGCCCGCAACGATACCCGTACCAACCTGGCCTGGCTGATGATGGAGGCAGGGGGCGGTATCCCGAAGCAGGCCGGCACGCCCGTGAACTCCTGGGAAACCGCGCCGCTCGGCCATGTCTTCCTGACCTGGGACGCCATGCGCAGCGCTTTCTGGCCCGGCGTGCAGGCCGAGGAAGAGACCTGGCCACTGCCCGCCTACAGCGGCACCTTGTGCCAGACCCTGGCGAGTGGTGGCGAGGCTTTCGCCGCCGCCCTGGCCGGCACGCCATCCATTCCCGAGGCCGAACGCGGGGCGCTTGTCAGCGCGCGCACCAACCTGAAGGCGGCGTGTGACGGGACGCGGGAGGAGCCCTCCTGGCCGGCCTCCGTCACCAGCCCGGCAGGGCGCGATTATCTGGCCTACCTGAAGGGCGCGCGGGCCTTCTACGCCGAGGACTTCGGCTCTGCGCGGGCCACTTTCGCGGGGCTCGAAGACAGCGGGCAGGGCTGGGTGGCCGAGACCGCGCGCTACATGCAGGCGCGCACCGCGCTCGCCGCCGCGCAGGTGCCCGCCATCGACGAATGGGGCTGGTACGACAACACGAAGACCGATGCCGCGCTGGCCGCGCAGGGACAGGCCGCGCTTGAAGATTACCTGCGCAGCTATCCCGAGGGACGCTACGTGGCCTCCGCGCGGGGGCTCACGCGCCGGGCCTTCTGGCTGCGCGGCCAGCGGCCCGAGCTGTCCCGCGCCTATGGTGCGCTGCTGGCGCGGGAGAGCGCCGCGGATCCCGCAGCGGCCCACCTGATCGAGGAAATCGACACCAAGCTCTTCTTCGAGGTGGCCGGGGACGGGGACATCGACAGCGCGCTGAGCCTCGCGACCTGGGACCTTTTGCGCTTGCGTGCGAGTGAGCCGGTGATGTCCGAACGCCGCACTGCGCGTCTGGAGGCGGCGGAACTTGCTGCGCAGGCGCCGCACTTTGCCGGGCATCCCAAGCTCTACACCTATCTCCAGGCCGCGCAGGCCTTCCATGTCCAGCGCGACTATGCCGCCGTCCTGAAGCTCCTGCCCGACGATGCGCGCAAGGGGCAGTACACGCCGCTGGCCTTCAGCGCGCAGATGCTGCGCGGGCTTGCGCTGGAGGCCTTGGGCGATGCCAACGCGGTGGGCTTCTGGGAGCAACTGGCGAAGGGCGCGGACCCGCGTTTCCAGCGTCCGGCGGTCGAACTTGCGCTTGCCCACCACTGGGAGCGCAGCGGCGAACTGGCGAAGGTCTTTGCCGCGAAGAGCCCCGTGCAGGTGCCCGAGATCCGGGCCATTCTCCTGGAACATGTCGCCGACGGGGCGATCCTGCGCGCGCAGGCGAAGGCAGGCACGAGTAGGCTGGAACGCGAGGTCGCGGCGATGACGCTCCTCTACAAGGACCTGACGCGCGGGCACTTTGCTGACTTTGGGCGAGACCGGGCGTTGGTGCCGCAGGGGGCTGCGCGCGAGGGCTGGATCGGGGGATGGCTGCGCGATGCGGCCCGCGCAGTGCCGCTCGGCAGCTTCACGCACGGGCGCTGGCAGCAGGATTTCGCCTGCCCGGCGCTGGCCCAAACGGCGCAGGACCTGGCGCGCGATGCGTCCGATCCGGGCGCACTCCTGTGTCTTGGCGACTTCTACCGGCTCAACGATTTCGACAGCTACATGGCGGGTGAGCGCTGGCGCGGGCGCGAGGAACTGGGCGGCACGCCGTCGCGCTTTGCAGGCGAAATGACGGACCGCGCGGCGATCTATGCGCAGGTGCTGGCGGGTTCGCGCGCAAGTGCGGACGAGCGCGCCTATGCGCTCTACCGCTCGGTCATGTGCTACGCGCCCTCGGGCAACAATTCGTGCAGCACTGCCGATGTCCCGGAAAGCCAGCGCAAGGCCTGGTTCCAGCGCCTCAAGCGCGAGTACCCCAAGAGCCGATGGGCGACCAAGCTCAAGTTCTACTGGTAAGCCGCCGCGCGCTGTTGGGCGCTGGCGTGGCGGCGTTCGCACTGGTGGCCTGCGGGACACGCCGGGACGGCCCTCTCCGCGCGCGCGACTACGACGCCTTCTTCCTGTGGGCGGGCGTCGC
Organism: Novosphingobium sp. MBES04; assembly: GCF_000813185.1. Taxonomy (NCBI): domain Bacteria; kingdom Pseudomonadati; phylum Pseudomonadota; class Alphaproteobacteria; order Sphingomonadales; family Sphingomonadaceae; genus Novosphingobium; species Novosphingobium sp. MBES04. The sequence continues at coordinate 2,151,834 of NZ_DF850488.1, forward strand.
ACCTCCGCCCTGGCTGGGGGAGGCGTCGCGGGTCTACCTGCTGGCGGGCGAAGTACGCGCCACACGCCTCAGCGGCTACGTCCCCTTGCGCGCGGTTCCCCGCGTGACGGGGCCGCGCGTGTGGATGAGCGTGCGGGTCGAGCGGCTCGACTGGGAGGAGAGGCTCTACACAGCGGTGCTGGGCCAGCTCACCCGCTGGGCCGCGGCGGGCAATGCGGTGGAGGGCCTGCAGATCGATTTCGACGCTGCGACGCACGGGCTTGCCGGGTACGCGCAGTTTCTCGAAGGCTTGCGCGCGCGCCTGCCCGCGCGCTTCAAGCTGGGGATCACCGGGTTGATGGACTGGAGCGCGGGAGGTGCGGCGGATGCGCTCTCCAGCCTCGCCGACTGCGTCGATGAAATCGTGGTGCAGACCTACCAGGGCCGCGCGACGATTCCCGGCTACGAACGCTACCTGGCCTCGCTCGAGCGCCTTCGCCTGCCTACCGCATCGGGCTGGTCGAGGGCGGCGCGTGGCGCGCCCCACCTGGCCTGGAGGCCGGGGCGGGGTTTCGCGGCTACGTGGTGTTCCTGGTCGGCGGCGCACAGGCCGCCGAAGGCCCGCCTCAGGCGTAGGGCGGCTTGTGGCGTTCGCGCGGGCTCAGCGTGAAGATCTCGCAGCCATCCTCGGTAATGCCGATCGAGTGCTCGAACTGGGCCGAGAGCGACTTGTCGCGGGTCACCGCGGTCCAGCCGTCGTTGAGAAGCTTCACCGCCGGCTTGCCCAGGTTGATCATCGGCTCGATGGTGAAGAGCATGCCCGGGTGAATTTCCGCGCCGGTGCCCGCGCGCGCGGCGTGGACGACTTCGGGCGCATCGTGGAACAGACGGCCCAGGCCATGCCCGCAGAACTCGCGCACGACGCCGTAGCGGTGCGATTCGGCGTACTGCTGGATGGCCGCGCCGATGTCGCCGATGTGGTTGCCCGGCTTGGCCTGTTCGATGCCGATCATCAGGCACTCGTAGGTCACCTCGACCAGGCGGCGCGCCTTGAGCGAGGGCTCACCCGAGAAGTACATGCGGCTGGAATCGCCGTGCCAGCCGTCGAGCAGCGGGGTCACGTCGATGTTGAGGATGTCGCCGTCCTTGAGCGTCTTGTCCGACGGGATGCCGTGGCACACCACGTGGTTGATCGAGATGCAGCACGAATGCTGGTAGCCGCGGTAGCCGAGCGTTGCGGGAACGGCACCCGCATCGAGGGTCATCTCGCGCACCTTGTCGTCGATCGCGGCGGTGGTCACGCCCGGCTGCACCATGTCGGCGATCTCGTCGAGGATCTCGGCGGCGAGTCGTCCGGCCTTGCGCATGCCTTCGAACGCTTCTGCGCCATGCAGCTTGATGGTGCCGTCGCGAAGGACGGCTTGGTCGTCAGGTTCCACAGTCTGGTATTCGGTCATGCCCCTCCCATAGCGGGAGGGGGCGCGAAATGCGAGAAGATCTCAGTCCGGTATCGAAAAACTGGCGCGGTACTGCGGTTTGAGCGCGCGCATCACGGCGCCGTCGACGGGCAGGGTGATCTCGTAGCTGCCCTCGGCGTAGGGGCCGGCCTCGTAAGGCGCGATCTGGAAGCCGATGCGGTCGAAGGTGGCGCCGTTGGAGGAGCCGAGCAGCACCGTCTGGCGCACGGGATCGATGCACTCGCTGAAGGTGCCCTCGGGGTCGAGCGGGCCGCCGCGCCTCTCGATGCGCTTGTCATCGAGCGCCTTGCAGAAGCGCGTGCGCAGGGCGCCCGAAAGCGCCTCGGGGCTGGTGAAGAGGTCGGTCGCGCGCTGGAGCGTTGCGGTCTTGCGGTTCCAGACACGGGCATCGAAGCCGCTCATGCCGTGGGCGCCGCCGGTAAAGGTGTAGAACTCCGAAGACAGCGAGAGCCAGTCGGGCAGGTCGGTCACCACCTGCCAGTTCGCCCCGAAGCTGTGGGGGTGAAATGGATAGCCGCTTTTCTCCGCCTCCTCGCGGTCGCGCCTGGACGCGCTTGCAAGCTCGGCCCGTGCCGCGCTGCGGCGCGCCTCGAACCAGGACCTGAGTTCGGGGATGGCCGCGGCCTTCGCCGGGTAGGAGAACTGGAATTCGTACGAGTCGGTGTCTTCCTCGAGGTTGAGGTCCGCGACATCGACGGTGGGATCGTCCACCTCGGGCGCGGAGGCGCTGGCCTCGTCCTGCGGCGCGGACGGGGCCGCGGTGTCCGAGGCCGTGGGCGGGCTTGCCGTTCCACCTGCGTCCGGGGCCGCGGCCCCGCTGCATCCGCCGGCCATCAGTGCCAGTGCTCCGGCGCATCCCAGTGCCAGCTTCGCGCGCATCGTCCTTAATCCCTGTCCGGTGTTTGTAGTGCCCCGTAAGGCGCTGAAGAGGGACCATGAAGCACGCGGCGACCTGAATCCAGCCTGAGCGTTGGCGCGCGGGGAACCACGCGCGCCTGCGAAGTGGGGGTTGGGGGGACTCCGCACGGCCGGGCGCGCATTGGGCAATTGCCCTTTGCCGGACCTGCGGTCTAGATAAGCGCCATGAGCGACAAGAACGCATTGATCCAGCCCGACCGCGGCCAGAACGCGGTTTCCCTCCACCTCGTCGACAAGGACGGTCTCGACGCCTTCCGCAAGGGGCTCAACGCCGCCCAGCGCACCGCGCTCGAGGCGCAGCGTTTCGAGGGCGATGCGGGCAGCCATGCCATTCTTCCCGACGGCGAGGGCTGGATGGCCGTTGCCGGTGTCGCCGATGCCGGCAAGCTTTCCAGCTGGTGCATGGCCAGGCTGGCCGAGACGCTGCCCGCAGGCACCTACCGCCGCATCGGCGGCGAGCCGGGCGCGGCGATGTTCGGCTGGGTCACGGGCCAGTACCGCTTCGACCGTTACGTCTCCGAACCCAAGGAAGAGGGCCCGCGCGTGCTCCTCACGAGCGAGGTCAAGGCGATCGAGCCGATCCTCGCCGAAGCCGAGGCGGTCATGCTGGTGCGCGACCTTGTCAACACGCCCGCCGAGGACATGGGACCTGCCCAGCTCGAGGCCGAGGCGGAGAACCTGCACAAGGCCTATCGCGCCGAGATCCGCGTGACCCGGGGCGACATGCTCGAACATGATTTTCCGATGGTCCACGCCGTGGGGCGTGCCGCGGCGCGCAGCCATGCGCCGCGCATGATCGAGCTGGAATGGGGCAACCCCAGGCACCCGCGCATTGCCATCGTGGGCAAGGGCGTGTGCTTCGATTCGGGTGGTCTCGACGTGAAGCCGAGTGCGGGCATGCTGCTGATGAAGAAGGACATGGGCGGCGCGGCCCACGCCCTCGCTCTGGCGCGCCTCATCATGCAGGCGCAGCTGCCGGTCCGTCTGCATCTGCTGGTCCCGGCGGTCGAGAACGCGATTGCGGGCAACAGCTTCCGACCGGGTGACATCCTGAAGTCGCGCGCGGGGATCTCGGTCGAGATTGGCAACACCGACGCGGAAGGGCGCCTTGTCCTGGGCGATGCGCTGGCACGCGCGGGCGAGAACGAGCCCGAACTGGTGATCGATTTTGCGACGCTGACGGGGGCTGCACGCGTGGCGCTGGGCCCGGACCTGCCCGCGCTCTTCGCGCGCGAGGATGCCACGGCCAATGCCCTGCTTGAAGCGGGAATCGCCACCGACGATGCCTGCTGGCGCCTGCCGCTTCACGAAGGGTACCGCGAGTACATGAAGTCGGACATTGCCGATATCAACAACGCAGGTTCCGGCGGGGGCTTTGCAGGTTCCACCACGGCCGCGCTGTTCCTCGACCGTTTCGTGCCCAAGGGCGTGGACTGGGTCCACTTCGACACCTTCGCATGGCGCCCTTCGGCCAAGCCCGGCCGCAGCAAGGGCGGTGCGGCGCTCGGTCTTCGCGCGGCCTGGAAAATGCTCCGCAACCGCTATGAGGAGGCCGGTTAACGGCGTGTAACTCTCTGTTTATCAGATGTTTCCAGACGTGGTTACCGCATCGTTAGTTATGTGAGATCAAAGTCAGGGGATGGCGATTCGGATTAGTCCCCGCGTGTCCAACACGCAGGGACAAGGAGCCATCCATGACATTCGAACCGACAGGAGCATTCCACGAGGTCGCCCTCGATGACCTGTTCTTCTCGACGACCGATTCCAAGGGGGTCATCGAGCAGGCGAACCAGGTGTTCGTCGAAATGGCGCGTCTTGAACGCAAAGATCTGATCGGCGCGCCGCACAACCTCATCCGCCATCCCGACATGCCGGGCGGTGTCTTCCGCCTGATGTGGGAGACGATCGGGGCCCGCCGCGCGTTCAGCGGCTACGTCTTCAATCTGGCGGGTGACGGCAGCAGCTACTGGGCGCTGGCGACCGTCTCGCCGCTGGGCAAGGGCTATATCTCGGTGCGCGCGCGCCCGATCGACCTGGGCATTCGCGATGCGGTCCACACCGTCTACGAAGCCGCCCGCGAGGCCGAGGTTCAGGCCATGGCGCAGGGCGAGAGCGCGGGCCGCGCGGCGCGTATCGGCGAAGAGGTGATCCTCGCCGAACTCGAGAAGCTGGGGTACCCAAGCTACGAGGCGTTCCAGAACGCCTTTCTCCCGCGCGAGCTGGAGCTGCGCTTCCAGGCCGGCGTCACCATTCCGACCCGTCCGTCCGCGACCGGCGGCGCGCGCGCGCTGCTCGACGCGGGGGCCGCGATCGAGGGGCAGGTGCGTACGCTGGCAGACGCACTCGCCAACGCCGACCATCTGGCTGAAGCGCTCGACGCGCGGGTCGCCAAGGCGGTCCATAGCCTGGGGCGGCTGGAAGAGGCGGTTGCCAACGCGCGCTTCGTCGTCACCGGCAATGCCAAGGTCGAGCCGCACGTCGCCAAGGCCGCCCCGGCGCTGGAGGACCAGTGCCACAAGGTCGCGGCAACCATGCAGGGCGTGCTCGATGCGGTCGATCAGACCTGCGTCCAGCGCCACGGCCTGCGCGCCTCTGTCAGCATTGCGCAGCTTCAGGCCGAATCGGTCTGCCGCTTCGCCGCCGACACGATCGACGGGCGCGAGGACCCGGAAACGTCGAGCGCGGCCACCCAGACGCTGGTCCAGGCGCTCGAGAACGGGATCGATTCGATGCACACCAGCCTCGACGATGACCGCGACCAGGCCCGGCACATGGCGGCGCAGATCAAGGCCACCGAGAGCACGCTCAAGGTCACTACCCTGTTGCTGCGCAAGTGGCGCAGCCTGATCGAGAAGTCGGACATTCGCCATGAAATGGAAGCCCTTCTCCCGGTCCTCGACGACGCGCTGGCGGGTCTTGTCGACGAACTGGCGGGGCTTCACGATACCGCCGAAGCCTTCGCAGGCGGCGTCGTGGCCTTCGAGAGCGCCGAGCTCCAGCGCAGCCTCGATACGATTCTCTCGCTCAACACGGTTGCCGCCTGAGACGCTCGGGCCCGACCTTTTCCCTATCGAACCATCTCTCGCGCCGAGCGCTGCCCCTGAGAGTGCGCGCAGCCGGGCCGAGACACAGCTTTCAAGGATTTACACCATGGATTTCGAAGCCAAGCTCGCCGAACTCATGACCATCAACGGCGCCATCGCCGCAGCACTCGTCGACAGCGCGAGCGGCATGACCATCGCGACCGTCGGCGAAATGCGCGACGGCGGGGACCTCGATCTTGCCGCGGCGGGCAGCAGCGAGGTGATGCGTGCGCAGATGAACGTGCAGGACCTGCTCAAGCTCAACGACCCGGTCGAGGACATGCTCATCACGCTGGGCGAGCACTACCAGCTGATCCGCCCGCTCACTGACGATTCGGGCGCGGGCCTGTTCGCCTACCTGCTGCTCGACCGCAAGCAGGCCAACCTCGCGCTTGCCCGTATCAAGCTGCGCTCGGTCGAAGCCGAACTCGCGATCTGAACCTGACCGAACCGCCCGGCGCTCTTCGAAAGCGCCGGGCCACGCGTCCCTGCGTGAGGGAGGGGGCCGCATGACTGGACATGCGGCCCCCGACTTGTGCGTGGTTTCCGGGGGCGCTTGGAAAAGCATAGTATTCCAAAAATGATGTATCCGAGGGCCATCGCCCTCGGGCTCCCCATACCCGAAACCTCAAGGCTCTCGCGCCGAGCTTGCCGAGACCGTTGAGGTCACCAGTTCCGGGGTCAAGGGGCGATGGCCCTTGGAAAAGTTCCCCTTCTTCCGTTCTTGCCCTTTTCGGGTTTGCGCCTTCGGGGTGTTGGCCGCACCATCTTCTTTTCAATCAGGCGTGTGACCTCGCGCAACGAAGGAGAGCAGAACCCCATGTCCGATTGCCTCCGTAGTAAAGCCCGGCATAGGGCGATTTGCCCTGCGGGCCCTGTGAAACTTGCGTATTTGCGATGAGCGGGATAAGCGCCCCAATCTTCCGTTTCACCGATGGCCTCAACGTGACCGAACACGACACTTATACACGCACCCTCCCGCTTGACGGCATGCTGGCGATGACCGGCCCTTCGGTAACCGCCGAACCGGGCTGTCTGCCGGTGCGCGGCGATCTTGCGCACATCAAGCTCGCGGGTCTGTGCTTCGTGCCGCACTACGCGGTGCCGGTGGCCTACACCGCGAAGGCGGGCGCGCAGCTGGTCTCGGCGCCCACCACGACGGGCGAGGTTCTGGCTGCGCTGGACGATGGCGCGGTCTTCAACGTGCTCGACATTGCAGGCGTCTGGAGCTGGGGCCAGATCGGTGAGGACGGCCTTGTCGGTTACGTGGCGCTCGACCAGATCGAAGCGCCGCAGGCAGGAGAATAAGCGCAGATGGCACAGACGGTCTTCATCGACGGCGCGGCCGGAACCACGGGCCTTGAGATCGCCGATCGTCTGGGCGCCCGCCCGGAGTTCGAGCTGGTCATTCTCGATGATGCGCGCCGCAAGGACGATGCCGCGCGCGCCGAGGCGCTCAACGATGCGGACTTCGTGATCCTGTGCCTGCCCGACGAGGCCGCAAAGGCCGCCGTTGCGATGATCCGCAATGACACCACGCGCGTGATCGACGCCTCTTCGGCGCACCGCACCGCACCCGGCTGGGCCTACGGCTTTCCTGAGCTTGTCGGGCATGAGACGATCGCGGGCGCGCGCTTCGTCAGCAACCCGGGCTGTTACCCCACCGGCTTCCTCAGCCTCGTCGCGCCGCTCGTGCGCGCAGGGCTGCTGCCCGCCGACTGGCCCTATGTCTGCCATGCGGTCTCGGGCTATTCGGGCGGCGGCAAGGCGCTCATCGCGCGCTTCGAGGACGAGGGCGACATTGCCTTTCGTGCCTATGGTCTGGCCATGGGCCACAAGCACCTGCCCGAGATGAAGGCGCACTCGGGCATCGCGCACGATCCCGTCTTCGCGCCTGCCGTGGTGCCTGCGCACCGGGGCATGCTGGTCGAAGTGCCGCTGCACCTTGCGATGATGGACAAGGCGGGGAGCGCCGATACCCTGCGCGCCGCGCTGGCCGACTTCTATGCCGGTAGCCCGGTCGTCTCGGTGCTCGACGAAGAGCCGGGCGAACTGCTCCTGCGCAGCGCGATGGAGCCGAGCGACGCGCTCACCCTGCGTGTCTTTGGCTCGGCGGATGGCAGCCAGGCACGCATGGCCGCCATGCTCGACAACCTGGGCAAGGGGGCGAGCGGGGCGGCTGTGCAGAACCTCAACATCATGGCCGGTCTCGACGAGACCGCGGCCTTGCGTCTCTGATATCGGCGCCGGGTCCTTCGGGACTTTCCGGAAAAAGAGCATCTCGTGCGGGCCGACAAGGCTCTGCGCGTTAACCTTCGTACGCGCTGGTGCCGGGGGCACGTGCGTGCGCCGAGCGCCCCTCTCTTTGCGACGATGTGCGATTGCACAATTTTCAGGCAGCGATTGCCCGAAACTTGCACACACTCTTGCTGGCCTTGCTGTTAAAACTTTGCGAAAAAGCCACCCTTGCAGGGCAAATCATGCAAATCCGGTCTTTTCGCGCCTGCGCAGTTGTCCTACGACTGTATGATATCCAATGGCACGATTCTTGTTAGGATCGGCAGCGAGGAATCTGGGTCCCGGACGGGATCCTCGTGAATGCAGTCCGGGCGCAAAGGCAAGAAGGTCCAGTCAGGCGTGAAGAAGATCGAAGCTATCATCAAGCCCTTCAAGCTCGACGAGGTCAAGGAGGCGCTGCACGAAGTGGGCGTATCCGGGATCACCGTGACCGAAGCCAAGGGCTTTGGCCGTCAGAAGGGACACACCGAACTCTACCGCGGCGCGGAATACGTCGTCGATTTCCTGCCCAAGGTGAAGCTGGAAGTCGTCGTTTCGGATACGCTGGCCGAGCGGGTGGTCGAAGCCATTGCCGATGCGGCACAGACCGGACGCATCGGCGACGGCAAGATCTTCGTCGTTCCCGTCGAGACCGCGATCCGCATCCGCACCGGAGAGCGCGACGACGAGGCTCTGTGAGCGCCACGAACCACACCGTCCGAGCCATCTGGCTCCGGGCATAACCATTCTGGGCCGGTTCGCCGGTCGGATACTCGGGAAAGCTACCGGCAGGGGGCCCGGCGCGTTCCCGGACAGCGCATCCACCCCTATGCCTTTTCCCGAGGCGGAAAAGTAAGATTGGAGAACCACACATATGGCTACTGCAAAGGACGTCCTTGCCAAGATCAAGGACGAGGAGATCGAATGGGTTGATCTGCGCTTCACCGATCCCAAGGGCAAGTGGCAGCACCTGACGATGTGTGCGGGCGTCCTGGGTGAAGACGAGCTCGAAGACGGCCTGATGTTCGACGGTTCCTCGATCGAGGGCTGGAAGACGATCAACGAGTCGGACATGATCCTCAAGCCCGACCTCGAAGCCGTCTACACCGACCCGTTCTCGGCCAGCCCGATGCTGATCGTGTTCTGCGACATCGTCGAGCCCTCGAACGGCGAACTCTACGCCCGTGACCCGCGCTCGACCGCGAAGCGCGCAGAAGCCTTCGTCAAGTCGGCCGGTTTCGGCGACACCGTGTTCGTCGGCCCCGAGGCCGAGTTCTTCATGTTCGACGACGTGAAGTTCTACGACGGCTACGACGGCAACGGCTTCAAGATCGACGACGTCGAGCTGCCGACCAACACCGGCCGCGACTACGACACCGGCAACCTGGGCCACCGTCCGCGCGCCAAGGGCGGCTACTTCCCCGTCGCTCCGGTCGACAGCTGCTCGGACATCCGCGCCGAGATGGTCACCACCATGCTCGAAATGGGCCTGCCCTGCGACAAGCACCACCACGAAGTGGCGGCTGCCCAGCACGAGCTCGGCCTGACCTTCGGCACGCTGACCACCACCGCTGACCGCATGCAGATCTACAAGTATGTCGTGCAGATGGTTGCGCAGGCCTACGGCAAGTCGGCCACCTTCATGCCCAAGCCGATCCAGACCGACAACGGTTCGGGCATGCACACGCACATCTCGATCTGGAACGACGGCGACAACACCTTCGCGGGCAACGGCTACGCTGGCCTCTCGGAGACCTGCTTGTACTTCATCGGCGGTGTCGTGAAGCACGCCAAGGCGCTCAACGCCTTCACCAACCCGACCACCAACAGCTACAAGCGCCTGGTCCCGGGTTACGAAGCTCCGGTTCTGCTTGCCTACTCGGCGCGCAACCGTTCGGCCTCGTGCCGCATCCCCTACGGTGCGGGCACCAAGTCGAAGCGCGTGGAATTCCGTTTCCCCGACGCGATGGCCAACCCCTACCTGTGCTACTCGGCGCTGCTGATGGCAGGCCTCGACGGCATCAAGAACAAGATCCACCCCGGCGAAGCCATGGACAAGAACCTCTACGACCTGCCGCCGGCAGAGCTCGCCGAAGTTCCGACCGTGTGCGGCTCGCTGCGTGAGGCTCTCGAAGCCCTGCAGGCCGACTACGCGTTCCTGCTCGAAGGCGACGTGTTCACCGCCGACCAGGTCGAAGCCTACCTCGAACTCAAGTGGCCCGAAGTGCTGCGCTGGGAAACCACGCCCTCGGCGGTCGAGTTCGACATGTACTACAGCGCCTGATCGCGCATTTCCCTCCCCTTCGCGGGGAGGGGCAAATCGGTTCGCCGAGTGGGGCGCCTGGAGCAATCCGGGCGCCCTTTTTGCATGCCGTTTCGGGGTAGGGAGTGGGCCAGGGGCGCGCGTGCATCGCGACCTTGCGGGGAACAGGCACGGCGATTGCCGCGTTGAAAGGCCCCGAAAGGAGATTTTCGATGCGGCAGGCGCAAACGATTTTGGCCGGAACGGTTGCGGGGTTCGCCCTCGTGGCGGGCGCGGCGCTCGCCCAGCCCGGGAATGGCAACGGGAAGGGCAACAACGGCGGCAACGGCGGTGGCCCTCCTGCCGCGCAGGAACGGGGTAACGGCGGCGGCAATGGCGGCGGCGGCCCCGGCAACAAGGGCGGCAACAAGGGCGGAGGTCCGGCCAAGGCCCAGAACCGGGGCGGCGGTCCCGACCGCGGCGCAGGCAACGGTAAAGGCGGTGGCAACGGCCCCGGCAATGGCAGCGCGAAAGGGCCCGGTGGCGGTCCGCAGCACGCCCGCGCCGACAAGGGGCCGCAAGACAAGGGCCGCGGCGCACCGGGCAATGGCAATGGTAACGGCAAGGGCAGAGCGGTCGCAAAGGGACCGGGCAATGGCCCTGCGCGCGGGAACGGGAATGGCAACGGCGGGGGTAACGGCAAGGCCCCGCCCATGGCTGGTGCGCCGGGTAACGGCAACAGCAACGCGCGGCTGCGCGGCAATGCCCACCCTTCCAACGTGGTCCATCGGCCCGAGCGTGGCGACATCCGCCGCGTGAGCTACAGCGGGCCGGGCGGACGCGATTTCATCGTGCCCACCAACGATCGTGTGCGCGTGCTGACGCGGGATCGCACAATCGACTGGGGGCAGATCGACCGGCGCCGGGTCTACGACGGCTGCCCACCCGGCCTCGCCAAGAAGTACAACGGCTGCACCCCGCCCGGGCTCGACCGGGGACCGCGCTATTCGTGGTCGCGCCCCGACTGGTACTGGAGCGGCTTCAACCGGGGCGGCAACTACCGTTACCTTGATGGTTACATGGTGCGCACGGGATCGGGTTCGTCGATCCTCGACTACATCCCGCTGCTCGCGGGCGCGCTGGCGATCGGCAACGTCTGGCCGGGGACCTACGACAGCGTGGCGATGCCGGACTACTACAACAGCTACTATGGCCTGGGGGGCGGCAATTCGTACCGCTACTACGACGATACGCTCTACCGCGTGAACCCAGGTTCCTCGCGCATCGATTCGATCGCGGGGCTGCTGATGGGCAGCGACATCGCGGTCGGCCAGCCGATGCCGCGCGGCTATGACGTCTACAACGTCCCCTACGGCTATCGCGACCAGTATTATGACACGCCCGACGCGCTCTACCGCTACAGCGACGGCTACATCTACCAGCTCGATCCGACCTCGCGCCTGGTTCAGGCCGCCATCGAACTGCTCGTCTGAGACCCCCAGGAGAGACCCCAAGATGACACAGATTTTGCACCGCGCCTCGGGCCTTCGGGCCGGGACGCTCACGCTGATCGGGGCCTGCGGGCTCGCTTTGGCCGGCTGCTCGGGCGAGACCCCGGCGTCCGATGAAACCGGTGCGGCCGTGCTGGCCGAGCCCGCTTCGGACCCCGTGCCCGAACTCCTGGACGATACAGACGGCATGGAGACCGTGGCCGACGCGCTGGACGATACCGGCCTTGCGGGTATCTTCGAGGGCAACGCCAGCTACACCCTGCTGGCGCCCGACGACGCCAGCTTCGCCGCGCTGGGCGAAGCGGGCAAGGCCCTCATGGAGGGCGAGGACGAAGCGGCCATGGCCGCGCTCCTCAAGCAGCACCTGCTTCCCGGCTATCTCACGCCCCGTGACATCGAAGGGGCAATCGGGCGCAGCGATGAGGGTTCGGTCACGATCACCAGCCTGGCCGGTGAGGACCTGACCTTCCGCCGCAACGGCGATGCGATCACCGTGACGTCAGCTGATGGCGCGGAGGCGACATTCAAGGGTGAGGCCCTGGCCGGAGGTGCAAGCGTCGCGATCCCCGTATCCGGCCTGCTGCGTCAGGCGGAGAGCTGAAGACCAAGGGGCAAGAAGGAAGTCTTTTTCAAGGGGCCATCGCCCCTTGACCCCAAAATCGGCGACCTCACCTTACTCAGCCAGGGCCGCGCGCGGGAGGTGAGGTCGACATTATGGGGAGCCCGAGGGCGATGGCCCTCGGAATCATCCTTCTTCTTGTCCCGCGGCCCGATTTCCAGGCTTCAGAAGCTCAGGACGGCCTCACCGATGGCGTCCCACACGGTGGCAAGTTCCTCGTCGGTGATGCCATAGGGCGGCATCACGTAGACCGTGTTCCCGAGCGGGCGCAGCAGCACGCCGCGTTCGCGGAAGAAGGCCATGAGCCGGGGCGCCAGGTCGTTCATGTAGCCCGTTGCCCCGTCGCTCTTGAGGTCGAGCGCGGCAATCGTGCCGAGGCTTCGTGCGTTGTCGAAGTGGTAGACCTGCCCCAGCTTGTCGAGCCAGGATGCCTGGCTGGCGCTCAGCTGCGCGATGCGTTCGCGCACCGGTTCCTCGCGCCAGATCGCCAGGTTCGCGGCAGCTGCGGCGCAGGCGAGCGGATTGGCGGTGTAGCTGGAGGAGTGGAAGAACATGCGCGCGCGGTCGGTGGAGAGGTGCGCCTCGTAGATCGCCTCGCTCGCCATCGTCACCGCAAGCGGCACCGCGCCCCCCGTCAGGCCCTTGGAGAGGCACAGGATGTCGGGTTCGATACCTGCCTGTTCGCAGGCAAGCAGCGTGCCGGTGCGGCCCCATCCGGTCATGACCTCGTCGGCGATGAAGAGCACGCCGTGCCGTGCACAAATCGCGCGCATCTGGGCCAGCACGTCGGCGCTGTAGAACAGCATGCCGCCAGCCCCCAGTACCAGCGGCTCGACGATCAGCGCGGCGGTGTTGCCCATCGCGCAGTAGCGTTCGAGCGCTTCGAGCGTGGCGTCTTCGCAGCCTGTGGCCGGGAAGGGAATGCGCCCGACATCGAAGAGCAGCGGGTCGTAGGGCTGGTTGAACACGCCGCGTTCGCCCACCGACATCGCCCCGATGGTGTCGCCGTGGTAGGAGTGTTCCATGACGAGGATGCGCGAGCGCGCCTCACCCTGCCAGTGCCAGTAGCCGAGCGCCATCTTGAGGGCGACCTCGACGCTGGTCGATCCGGAATCGGAGAAGAACACGCGCGTCAGGCTCTCGGGCACGATCTCGCGAAGACCTCGGGCGACCTCCTCGGCGGGGCCGTGGGTCCAGCCTGCAAAGATCATCTGGTCGAGCTTGCCCGCCTGCTCGGCGATCGCGGCCATGATCCTGGGGTTGCAGTGCCCGTGCGTCGTCACCCACCAGGACGAGATCGCATCGATCATGGAGCGCCCGTCGGCAAGGTGCAGGACCGCACCCTGCGCGCGGGTGACTTCGGGGATCGGCTCGCCCAGGCCGTGCTGGGTGAAGGGGTGCCAGATCGACGATGTGGGGGGCGTGCTCATGGGGCGAAGTCCTCCAGGTTGAAGTTCGCGGCGAAGGCGGCGGCCAGCGCCTCGGGGCTGAGCGGATCGAGGCGCGGCAGGCGGCCCAGCCGCTTCGCGCCGCTCATGGCGCAGATGATGTCCTCGCTGTCCTTCACTTCCTCGCCCACGAAGGCAACCCCGAGCACAGGGATAGCGCGGGCGCGCAGCGCTTCGAGCGAGAGCAGCGTGTGGTTGATCGTGCCCAGCTGCGTGCGGGCGACCAGGATCACCGGCGCGCGCCAGCGCACGAACTGGTCGGCGTAGGTTTCGCGCCGCGAGATGGGGACGTGGACGCCGCCCGCGCCCTCGACCACCAGCGGGCCGGACACGGCGGGGAGCGCCAGACCTGCCGGGTCGATCTCCACCCCGTCGATCTCGGCGGCGAGGTGGGGCGAGCAGGGGGTGGCCAGGCGATAGGCCTCGGGCAGGATCTTTTCGCGCGCCAGCCGGGCCAGCCCTGCGACGCGCAGCGCGTCGGTCTCGCCAAATGCGTCCTCGGGCTCGACGCCGGCCTGCACCGGCTTCCAGTAATGCGCGCCAAGGGCGCCGGCCAGCGCGGCGGCAAAGACCGTCTTGCCGATTTCGGTGTCGGTGCCGGTGACGATCAGGGTGTGGCGGGCGGAAGGCAGGTCGGTCATCGGTACAATCACCTTGTCCGGATCGAGGGGCGGGTCAGGTGGATCGTCACGACTTCGTAGGTGGCCGTGGATCCGTTAATGTCGAATTGCGCCATGACCTCGCGAAGTTGCGTAGGGGTGAGCGGCGTGTGGGCGGCATGCGCGGTGCCTGCACCGATCGCCTTGACGCTGCGCAGGAAGGCGCGCGCGTCCGCGCTGCGCTGGACGTGGTGCGTGACGGTGACGTCGGCTCCGGGAAGCTGCGTATAAGCTTCGGGCGGGAGAAAGGCGGGGGTGCCAGGCGTGAGGCCGAGCGCTTCGTGCGCGGCGCGCCACTCGGCAAATGTCGCGGGCCCCAGCGTGGTGACGACAAGATGGCCGCCCGGCGCCAGCCATCCGGCCATCCGGGCAAGCGCTGCGGGCGCATCGGTAAACCACTGCAGGGCCAGACTGGAGCAGAGAAGGTCGAAGGGGCCGCCCTCGGGTGTTCCGGTCTCACCGTCGAGCGGGGCGAAACGGTGGCCGGATCTCTCGCCCAGGGCCGCGCGGCAGCGTGCGAGCATGTCGGGCGAAAGGTCGGTGACGAGCCAGTCCCCGGTGACGTGGGCGGCCTGCAGTTCGCGGGTCAGGAAGCCGGTGCCACAGCCGATTTCCAGGCCGCGAAGGTCACAGGGCAGATCCAGCGCGGCGATGCGGGTCGCCAGTGCGCGGGCGACCTCGCGCTGGATCGGCGCATGGGCCTCGTAGCCGTGGGCGCCCGAAAAGGCGCGGGCGATCTGGTCGCGGGGGACGCGCAAGGCCAGACTCAGGCGACCCGCGCGCCGACCATGGCGCGCACCGTCTCGGCGCAGAAGGCCGGGTCCTCGACCGGGAGGAGATGGCCGCCTGCATGGCTTACCCGGCGCACTTCGCCGCGTGGAAAGACGCTCTCACACATCTCGCGCGCAAGGAGCGGATCGGCGCGGCCCTGGACCGACGTGAGCGGGACGGCAGGCGTCGGGCATTCGCCGTCGCGCAGGCGTAGCAGGTCTTCGCGCAGGGGATCAGGGACGGGCGTGGGCACCGGCGCCGTATCGCCGCAGGTCGCGCGAAATTCGGCGAGCACGGTCTCGGGGCTCTGGGTGAAGCGGCGCAGCATGCGGTCGATCACGCGCACCGGAACACCCACCCGGCCGGTGCGCGCGCTGAAGCGGTCGAAGCCGTTGAAGGCGACGATGCCGACAAGGCCCGGCGGCGGGTCGGAAAGAACGCGCATGGTGCCGAAGCTGTGCGTCACGGCAAGGCAGGGGCCTTCGATTTCCGTCGGGGTGGGCGCGCCGAAATAGCCGCGGTCGTCGATCACGTGCGCGTGCTCGGGCAGGAGGGCGGCGAGCGGCTCCCAGAAGGCGGCGTCAAAGCCCCAGCCATGGGCGAAGAGAAGGTTCACAAGGCGTCCTTGAGCGCTGTCAGCAGCGCGTCGATGTCGTCAAAAGAATGGGCGGCGCGCAGCGCGATGCGCAGGCGGCTGGACCCGGGGGGAACGGTGGGCGGGCGGATCGCCGAGACGAGGAACCCGGCCGTATCGAGCCGGGCCGAGAGCGCGAGAGTCTCGGCTTCCGGGCCGATCACGGCCGGCACGATCTGCGTGCTGGAGGCACCGCAGTCGAGCCCGAGCGCGCTGAGCCCTTCGCGCAGCCGGTCGCCCAGAGCGGCCAGATGCGCGCGCTCGGCGTCCAGGGAGGGCACGAGGTCGAGCGCGGCGTCGATGGCGCCGAGCACCGCAGGCGGCGGCGCGGTGGTGAAGATGAAGCCGCTCGCCGCGTTGACGAGGTAGTCGATGAGGACACGCGAGCCTGCGACATAAGCGCCAAAGCCGCCGAGCGCCTTGCTGAAGGTCCCCATGACAAGATCGATGCGCCCGGGCACCTCGCCGGTGAGGCCCGCGCCGCCCGGACCCAGCACGCCGGTCGCGTGGGCCTCGTCGACGTAGAGCGCGGCCTCGTGGCGCTGCGCGATGTCGGCGAGGCGAGCAAGGTCGGCACGGTCGCCGTCCATCGAGAACACGCTCTCGGTCAGGATCAGGCGTGCGGGTGCCTCGCGGCCCTTGCTTTCCAGCAGCGTTTCGAGGTGGTCGAGATCGTTGTGGCGAAAGCGCACCTGGCGCACGCCCGCGCTCG
The DNA here is from genome assembly GCF_000813185.1 of Novosphingobium sp. MBES04. NCBI lineage: Bacteria > Pseudomonadati > Pseudomonadota > Alphaproteobacteria > Sphingomonadales > Sphingomonadaceae > Novosphingobium > Novosphingobium sp. MBES04. The sequence continues at coordinate 2,168,165 of NZ_DF850488.1, forward strand.
CCAGCCCTGCGTGCATCGAGGCGTGGATCAGCCGGTCGGTGAAGACCACGCAGCCCGGCACGGCGGCCAGCAGCGCGGGGATGACAGTGGCATTGGCCTGCCAGCCGCTCGCAAAGACCAGTGCGGCCTCGGTGTGCTTGAAGCGGGCAATCTGCGCCTCCAGCGCCAGCTGCTCGGCGCTGGTACCCGTGACGAGGCGCGAGGCGCCCGATCCGGTGCCGAGGCGCTGGGTCCAGGCGATGGCGCGCGCGCGCAGTTCGGGGTGGCGGGCCAGCCCCAGGTAATCGTTGCTGGAGAAGTCGACGAGAGTACGCTCCGCGCGCACGATCCGGCCTGCGCCTTCGAGATGGGCGGGGCGCAAGGTGCGGCGCTGCCCGGCCGTGTCGATCCGCGCGAGGGCCTGGGTCAGAAAGGGGTCGAGCCGTGTCATTCTCGGTGCCGGTTATGGCAAGCGGGCCCAAGAGACAATGGCGCGGGGGGAACTTCCTGTTGCGTGGCCAGGCATCGCGACCCGGCGCAAGAGGGGAAATCGCGTCGCCCCAGATGGTTGTCATCGGAACACCGCGCTCCGACATGGGTTGGCAAGGATACGGAAAAAGGCAGGCGTGCTGCGCCTGCCTGTCGCACCAGAACAGGAACGAATACCATGAACGTCTTCATCATCGGTGCCGCCGGCAAGGTCGGCTCGCGTCTCGTCCCCCTGCTGGCCGAGGCCGGCCATGTGCCGCTGGCCATGCACCGCAAGAGCGAACAGGCGCAGATCCTCGCCGACAAGGGCGCCAAGCCGGTGGCGGGCGACATCACCGCGCTCAGCGTCGATGAGCTGGCCGAGCTTATGGATAGCGCCGATGCGGTGGTCTTCTCGGCCGGCGCGGGCGGGGCGGGCTACGACCTCACCCAGGCGGTCGATGGTGACGGGCTGGTCAAGGCCGTCGCAGCCGCGCGCAAGGCGGGGGCCACGCGCTTCCTCCTCGTCTCGGCCTTTCCCGAGGCAGGGCGCGATGCCGAGCCCAAGGAAGGGCTCGAGAACTACATGCGCATCAAGAAGCTGACCGACGCGCACCTCTCGCAGAGCGATCTCGACTGGGTGATCGTGCGTCCGGGCACGCTCAGTTCCGAGGGCGGCGATGGCAAGATCGCGCTGGGCCTTGCGCTGCCCTATGGCAATGTGTCGCGCGATCACGTGGCGCAGGTTCTGGCCGGGATTCTGGAACGCCCGCAGCTCTCGCGCGTGATCCTGGAATTGACCGATGGCGATACGCCGGTGGGCGACGCGCTCGACGCAATGGCCTGACCGGGGCTTTGCCCCTACCTAAACCCACGGTCCGGCGCGTTTTTTGTACGGGATAGCGGTGAGGTGACGGGGTGGCGGGACGGGCTGCGTGCGCCCTGCTTGTCGCTGCGGGGCGCTATGCGCAACAGGGCCGCCTGCATGCGCGGGGGAGGCCGTGTGTGCCTCTTTGTGCATACCCGAAAAGGATACGAACCATGTCGCACCGCCACATCCTCGCCCTAGCCGCTGCAGCCCTGGGTGGATCGCTGCTGGCCGCCTCGCCCGCTGCGGCGCAGGTCACCGCCGAGGCGAATGTCGCCAAGTGGAAGGGCCAGTGGGGCGGCGAACTGGGTGTGGGCTACCCGATCCTGCGCGACGGCGGCTTCGCCGTGACGCCCTCGGTCGGCGCCTTCATCTACGACAAGGACCACCCGCGCTACACCTCGGACGATGGCGTGTGCTACCGCCGCATCGACGATGTCGCGGTGAACGACGACCATTGCGACGGCACCGGCCTCAAGGCTTATGGCCGCGTGGAAGCCAGCTACAGCTTGCCGATGGTCACGCTGGGCGTGGGCGCGCGCTACATGGGCGATTCGGTGCGGGCCTACGGTACCGCCTCGATGCCGGTCATGCCGATGCTCGATGCCAAGGTGAACGTGGGCGACGGCTATGTCGCAGGCGGCCTGCAGGCGCGCTTCTAAGAACCCGATAGATCGGCAATCGCCGGTCCTTGCGAACTGCCTGTCCCACCGCGCACGGCCACCGAGGCACCTGCGGGGTGGGGCAGGTAGAAGAAAGGTTTCCGAGGGCCATCGCCCTCGGGCTCCCCGAACTGTCTACCCCACCTTTCGCGCGCGGCGTTGGTTGAGAATGGTGAGGTTCCCGATTCTGGGGTCAAGGGGCGATGGCCCCTTGAAATATCGTTCAACCTTCCAGCAGGTCGAGATAGGCAACGACATCGTTGTCGGTCGCGATGAACAGGCCTTCCTGCGTCGCCTCGTCCTGCTGCGCGGCGATCTGCATGGCCTGCGTCAAACTACCGTAGAACAGCGTTTCGGCCGCGCCGCCCTCCATCGCATCGCTCAGGTGGTAGAGGCGCACGGTCGCCTCGAGGTAGGTCGATCGCATCAGTCGGTGTCCTTTTCGCGGCGGGCGCCCTCGACAGTGCGCTCCAGCCGGGCGATCTCCGCCGATGTCTTCTCGCGCGTTGCCTTGGTGGCGCCGTGGCGCGCGCGCGCTTCCTCGGCCTGCGCGCGGGCATCGGCGCGGGCCTTCGCCTTGCGGGCCATGCGAAGGTTGACGATCTCGGCCATGTGGAGGGCTTTTACGCCTCGACGGCGGCGGTTGTCACGCCCAGATCGGGCACGCCGACCGAGCGCTTGCCCGCAAAGTCGGTGCGCACCACGATCAGCCCGTCCTTTTCGAGGTAATCGAGCAGGCGCTGGATGCGGCGCGGCGAACTGGTGCCGTAGATCTTGGCGAGCCGGTCATCGTCGGGGCACGGTTCGTTGTCCATCGCTGCGCGGGCGATGACGTAGAACGGGGCGAGCGCGTCGTCGGGGACGTGCTTGGCCAGGTTCACAAGGTCGAACCAGCGTTCGTCCTCAGGGTCCTCGATTCCTGCGACGGCGGCGGCAAAGCCCCGGCGGAACATCGTTGCATCAAGGCTGCGCACCGAGATGCCCTTCATCCGGCAGCGGATCGTGAAGTCCTGGAACAGTGTGGTCGAGGACTGGAACAGGCTGTCCTCGTCGCGCGCCATCGCGTTCAGGATTTCGAGCATGGCGGCGCGGTTTTCCTCGGGCTCGGGCTCGGGGCGTTCGGGGCGCGGGGGCAGGGCCTCGGCGGCGGGGCCCGACGCGATGCTCTGGTCGAGCTCCTCCATTTCCATGCGGCGGCGCACGGGCCGCACGAAGTCGGGCTTTTCCGGCTCGACGTGCAGGTTGTCGTGGAGCAGCTCGCGCATGTCCTCGGTGGAGGCTTCAGGGAGCGGCATGAGGCCGGGCGTCACCGACTTGGCACCGGTCTTGACCGAACCGATCTGCGTCTTGACCGGGCGGCGTGAGATCGCAGGGCCAAGCCCGAGGAACTGGCCGCGTCCCAGGTCACGGATTTCCTCGGCCTGGCGGCGCTCCATGCCCAGCAGGTCCGCCGCGCGGGCCATGTCGATGTCAAGGAAGGTGCGGCCCATCAGGAAGTTGGAAGCCTCGGCGGCCACGTTCTTGGCGAGCTTGGCAAGGCGCTGCGTCGCGATGACGCCGGCCAGGCCGCGCTTGCGCCCACGGCACATGAGGTTGGTCATCGCGCCCAGCGAAATGCGGCGCGCCTCTTCGGAGACTTCGCCCGCCGCGGCGGGGGCGAACATCTGCGCCTCGTCGACGACGACGAGCGCGGGGTACCACTGGTCGCGCGGGGCATCGAACAGGGCGTTGAGGAACTGGGCCGCGCACTTCATCTGGCTGTCGATTTCCAGCTCGTCGAGCGCGAGCACGACCGAGGCGCGGTGCTGGCGGATGCGTGCGCCGAGCTTGACGATCTCGGCCTCGCCATAGGCCGCGCCGTCGATCACGACGTGGCCGAATTCCTCGGCCAGGCTGACGAAGTCGCCTTCGGGGTCGATCACGATCTGCTGGACAAGGCTGGCGCTCTCTTCGAGCAGGCGGCGCAGCAGATGCGACTTCCCGGACCCGGAATTGCCCTGCACAAGCAGGCGGGTCGCCAGAAGTTCCTTGATGTCGATCTCTGTCGGCTGGCCGTGTGGCCCGTCGCCGATGACGATATTCGCGCTCACGGGAGCTATTGGCAAATGCGGGTGGGGGGAGGCAAGGGGCGCTTGCCCGGTTTTCCAGAAGAGCGGCGGTTTCTTGCGGGCGAGGATTTGTTTCGACATGAAAATGGATCCATTGGTTCGCCGGTCCCTCCGATCCCCGACCAAGGTCTATCGTCCCATGGTACAATTGGCTCTGGCGGCCCTGCGGCCCAATGTGGCCTTCGAAAAATCGCGCAAGAGCGATGTGGTCACGTTTGGAGATATGGGGATGCTGGAGCAGGCCATGAGCAAGTTCTCGGGTGAATCGCTGATCCGGGACAAGTTCGACAATTTCATCGGCGGCAAATGGGTCGCGCCCGTGAAAGGGCAGTACTTCGACAATGTCTCGCCCGTCACCGGACAGGTGGTGTGCCAGGTGGCGCGCGGTACGGCCGAGGACATCGAGCTCGCGCTCGATGCCGCGCACGCGGCGAAGGACGCCTGGGGGAAAGCCTCCTCGACCGAGCGCTCCAACACGCTGCTGAAAATCGCCGACCGGCTGGAAGCCAACCTCGACAAGTTGGCGCTGGTCGAAACCATCGACAACGGCAAGCCGATCCGCGAGACGACCGCGGCCGACGTGCCGCTGGCGATCGACCACTTCCGCTACTTCGCGGCCTGCGTGCGTGCGCAGGAAGGCTCGATCGGCGAGATCGACCACGACACCGTCGCCTATCACTTCCACGAGCCGCTGGGCGTCGTGGGCCAGATCATCCCGTGGAACTTCCCGCTGCTGATGGCGGCCTGGAAGCTTGCTCCAGCGCTGGCGGCGGGCAACTGCGTGGTGCTCAAGCCCGCCGAGCAGACCCCGATGTCGATCCTCGTGCTCGCCGAGATGATCGCCGACATCCTGCCCGCAGGCGTCCTCAACATCGTCAACGGCTTTGGCGTCGAGGCGGGCAAGCCGCTCGCCACCAACAAGCGCATCGCCAAGATCGCGTTCACGGGTGAGACGACCACCGGTCGCCTCATCATGCAGTACGCGAGCGAGAACCTCATTCCCTGCACGCTCGAACTGGGCGGCAAGAGCCCCAACATCTTCTTCGAGGATGTGATGGCGCAGGACGATGATTTCCTCGACAAGGCGCTCGAAGGCTTTGCCATGTTCGCGCTGAACCAGGGCGAGGTCTGCACCTGCCCGAGCCGCGCGCTGGTGCACGAATCGATCTACGATGCCTTCATCGAGAAGGCGATCAAGCGGGTCGAGGCGATCAAGCTGGGCAGCCCGCTCGATCCTGCCACGATGATCGGCGCGCAGGCCTCGAACGACCAGATGGAGAAGATCCTCTCCTACATCCAGATCGGCAAGGACGAGGGCGCCAAGGTCCTCACCGGCGGCGAACGCGCGCTCCACGAGGGCGACATGTCGCAGGGCTACTATGTGCAGCCCACCGTGCTCGAAGGCCACAACAAGATGCGCATCTTCCAGGAGGAGATCTTCGGGCCGGTGCTGTCGGTGACCAAGTTCTCGACCGAGGAAGAGGCGCTGAGCATCGCCAACGACACGCTCTATGGCCTGGGCGCCGGTGTCTGGACCCGCGACGGCACGCGTGCCTACCGCTTTGGCCGTGGCATCCAGGCCGGGCGCGTGTGGACCAACTGCTACCACATGTACCCCGCCCACGCGGCCTTCGGCGGCTTCAAGCAGTCGGGCATCGGGCGCGAGAACCACAAGATGATGCTGGACCACTACCAGCAGACCAAGAACCTGCTCGTCAGCTACAGCCCCAAGGCGCTCGGCTTCTTTTGATCCGAACGTCCTGGGAAAGCCCCCCAAGGAGCCCTGCAGAGCTCCGCTCCCGGCGCCCATCTCTCACTCCACCAGTCCAGTGGCGCCGGGTCTCTCGGGTCGGTGGGTGGCCCTCGGGTCATCCACCGTCTTTTTTAGAGGCGAAGAAGAAGAGGGATTTCTCAAGGGGCCATCGCCCCTTGACCCCAAAATCGGCGACCTCACCTTTCTCCACTGCCGTTGCGTGCGCAAGGTGAAGTGGACAATTTGGGGAGCCCGAGGGCGATGGCCCTCGGAAATCGTCTTCTTTGCTATTCAGGGAGCGCAGCGATGACCGACACGACACCTCCCCCGCGCATTTGCGCAACCCCTGAGGCCGAGGACTGGATCCTGCGCCTGCGCGCGCAGCACGGGCCGCTCATGTTCCACCAGTCGGGCGGGTGCTGCGATGGGTCGGCGCCGATGTGCTTTCCGGCAGGCGAGTTTCGCGTGGGCGGGCAGGACGTACGGCTGGGCACGCTGGTGGGCGATACCCCGGTCTGGATCGGGGCGGCGCAGTTCGAATACTGGCGCCACACCCAGGTGACTATCGATGTCGTGCCTGGGCGCGGTTCGGGCATGAGCCTGGAGGCGCCCGAGGGGGTGCGTTTCGTGATCCGCAGCCGTGTTTTCACCGACGCGGAAAACGCCGCACTCGAAGCTGCCGGTGCGCCGCCACGCGGCGATGCCGCAGCGTCCTGAGGCAAGGCCGTGCGCGCGCTTGCGCCATGTCGCAAATTCCTTGGCCTATGGGCTTTCCCGGCGTAAGACTAAGGTCTGCAAAACGATTGCACGGCACCTTTGCGGGCCGCGCAGGGTTGCAAGGGCCTCCCACCGAACGAGGAGGTCCGATGGGAGAAATAGTCAAGGCATGCAGATCCAGCTGGAGCATGGCGATACGCCCCTTCTGACCTGTTCCTCGCGCGCGGCCGATGTGACCAGCGTCGTGGCCGATCTTGCCGCCGCTGTCGGCACGATGGAGCTGGCAGGCGCGCTCCTGTTCTGCTCCAACCGTTTCCCGCGCGATGAACTTGCCAAGGCCTTGCGCGAAGGGCTGCCCGGCGTGCCCCTGATCGGTTGCACCAGTGCAGGCGAACTGACCGACCGGGGCTACGACACCGAAACCGTGGTGCTCGTCGGCTTTCCGGCGGAGAGCTTTTCGATGGTCTCGCTGCGCTTCGATGCGCTCGACCATTTCGATCCGCAGGAAGCGCAGGGCGCGATCCGCCAGCTGGTGGCCGGGGCACGGCTCGACCATGCCGCGGTCCAGGACGTGCACCAGGTCGCGCTTTTCTTCGTCGATGGGCTCTCGCACCGCGAGGAACTGCTGACGATGACCGCGCAGCACGCGCTGGGCGACATCCAGCTGATCGGTGGGTCGAGCGGGGATGGCCTCTCCTTCAGCGAGACCGGCGTGTTGCACGAAGGGCGCTTCCACGGAGACTGCGCGGTGATCGCGGTGCTCACCAGCCGCCGCCCGATGCACGTCTTCTGCGAGAGCCCCTACCGGCCCGGCCCCGCGCGCATGGTCATCACCGAGGCCGATCCCCAGACCCGCACCGTCTACGAGATCAACGCCGCGCCCGCCGCCGAGGAGTACGTGCGCCTCACCGGCCAGACGCCCGATGCGCTCGATGCGCATTTCTTCGCCGCGCACCCGCCCATGGTGCGCACCGGCGGGCAGTACCACGTGCGCTCGATCCAGTCGGCCAACGCGGACGGTTCGCTTACCTTCTATTGCGCCATCGACACCGGCGTCGTCCTCACCATCGGCGAGCCGATCGAGCGCATTGCCTGGATGAACGAGCTGATCGGAAAGGTCTCGCAGCGCATTGGCACGATCGATCACGTGATCGGCTTTGACTGCGTGCTCAACCGTCTGGACGCCGAGGACCGGCAGATCGTGCGCGAACTCTCCCGGCTCTACGTCGACAACAAGATCATCGGTTTCAACACCTATGGTGAGCAATTCCTCGCAGCGCACATGAACCAGACCTTCAGTGGTCTGGCGATAGGGCGCTGAGCCAGGACGGGAGACACAGGAGCGGGAGAGAGACCGGCCATGCTGCGCGAAAAGTCGGGGGAGACACCGGCGCCGGGGGCGAAGGCCCTGGAGGAGACGACCGAAGACCGGGACGCCGAACTGGCGCGGCTGCGCACGCGCGTGAAGCAGCTGGAGAAGATCAACGCCGCGCTGATCGACCGGGTGGAGCGCTCGACCGACCTGCAGGGCGGGGCCTTCTCGATGTTCGAGACGGCGATCTCGCTCGAAGCCATGGTGCGCGACCGCACCGGCGCGCTGGAGATCGCACTGGAGCGCCTGAACACGGTCAACGCCGAGCTTGCCCAGGCCCACGCCGATGCGACGGCCGCGCGTGTCCTCCTGCGCGATGCCATCGAATCGCTTTCGGATGGTTTTGCCCTGTTCGACGATGAAGACCGGATGATCCTGTGCAACCGGGCCTTCCTGAAGATATTCCCCTACTTCGAGGCGATCTCGGACCGTGCGCCGGAATTTTCCGAGCTGGCCTCGCGCCTCGCGCGCTCGGGCGCGACGGTGGCCTCGCGCGTGGCGCCCGAGCGCTGGCTGAAGGACCGTGTGGCGCAGCATCGCCGCGCGCAGGGCGCGCATGTCCAGGCGCTCTCGGACGGGCGCTGGATCCAGATCAACGAGCTGCGCACCAGCCAGGGCGGCACCGTCGGGATCTACACCGACATCACCTCGGTAAAGGCCGAGGACGCGCGCCAGCGCGCGCGCGAACTGGCCGAACGCAACCTCGCGCTCCAGGCAACGCTCGACACGCTGTCCGAAGGCGTGTGCCTGTTCGATCAGACCGGCCACCTCCAGGCCTGGAACGAGGGCGTGCTTGCGATGCTGGGCCTCGAAGGCGAAGCCGGCGAAGGGGCACCCGAGATCGAGAACCACGAGATGCTGCGCAGCTGGTGCCTCGAACGCCAGGGGCTCGACCGGGCCGAGGCGCTCGACTGGCGCGAGGAGGGGGAGGCGCGCTCGCTCGGCCAGCTGGAGACGATGTGCATGATGGGCGAGCGCCACGTCGTGATCCGCTCGGTCCCGCTCAAGAACGGGGGCATGGTCTTCACCTTCGACGATGTCACCGACCATGTCCGCTTCCAGCGCTCGCTGACCGAGACCGCCGAGACGCTGGAGCGGCGCGTGGAGGAGCGCACCGCCGAACTGGTCGAGGTCAACCGCCAGCTGGTCGATGCCAAGAACGAGGCCGAGACCGCCAACCGCTCCAAGACGAGCTTCATTGCCTCGGCCAGCCACGACCTGCTCCAGCCGCTGAACGCGGCGCGCCTGTTCGTCTCGGCGATGGACGGCATGGCCATGCCCGAACGCGCGGCGAGCCTTGTCCAGCAGGCCTCGACCGCGCTCGATTCGGTGGAAGAACTGCTCGAAGCCCTGTTCGAGATCTCGCGCCTTGATGCGGGCGCCGTCCAGCCCGAGATCCAGCCGCTGGCGCTCGACCCGATCCTGACGGCACTGCGCATCGAGTTCGCCCCGCTCGCCCAGGCCGGAGGGCTCGAGTTCGCCATCCCCGAGACGGACCTGTGGGTGCGTTCCGACCCGCGCCTCTTGCGCCGGGTGCTGCAGAACTTCGTCTCCAACGCGATCCGCTACACCGAAGTGGGCCGTGTCTGCGTGGAAGTCGAACATACGAAGGACGAAGTCAGCGTGCGCGTGCGCGATACCGGGCCCGGCATTGCCGAGGAGGACTGCGCGCAGATCTTCGAGGAGTTTCGCCGGGTCGGCAAGACGCAGAAGATCCCCGGCAAGGGGCTGGGCCTTGCATCGTGCGCCGCGTGACCGCGGTGCTGGGCCACGCCATCGAACTGGAGACCGCGCCCGGGCAAGGGGCCTGCTTCACGATCCGCGCGCCGCGCTGCGCGCCCGAAGCGCGCGCGCCCGAACTGCCCGCCAGCGCGCAAGGCACGCGCGCGGAGGAAGGCGGGCTGGTGCTTGTCGTCGACAATGACCCGGCGATCCTGCGCGGCATGGAGGCGCTGCTGGAGAACTGGGGGCTCGATGTCGTAGCCGTGCCGGACCCCGGCGATCCGGCGGCTGCGGCCGCGCTGGAGCAGGGGCCCGTGCTGATGATCGTCGACTTCCACCTCGACGAAGGCCGCACGGGCGACGAGGCGGTGGCGCTCCTGCGCGGCCAGACCGAGCGCGAGATCCCCGCGATCCTCATCACCGCCGACCGCGGCGACGAAGTGGCGGAACTGGCCGCAGGGCAAGGGCTGCCCGTGCTCAACAAGCCCGTGAAACCGGCACGCCTGCGCGCACTTCTGCGCCAGCTCGACGTGCTCTGAGCGCTCAGGTCAGCGCGGCGAAGGCGGTGCGCCAGTCCTCGGGCAGCGGGGTCGGGCGGCGGCATTCCCGGTCGACATAGACGTGGGTGTAGTGCGCTTCGGCGGCAGGCGCGTCCTCGCCCGCAACGAAGAGGCCGAGGTGATAGGTGACGCTGGAGGAACCGAGCCGCGCCACGCGAAGGCCCACCTCCAGCTTCTGCGGGAACTGCACCGAGGCGGCATAGCGGCAGCCCGTTTCGACGACGAGCCCGATGGGACCTGTCGGCGCTTCGCTTTCAAGGTCGAGCAGGCCCGCCTCGATCAGCCAGGTGTTCACCACCGTGTCGAACCACGAATAATAGACCACGTTGTTGGCGTGGCCGTAGATGTCGTTGTCGCGCCAACGCGTGGCGACGGGGACAAAGGCGCGGTAGTAGGCGCGCTCGCGCAAGGGTTCACGGCTCATGGGAGGGGGCTACCAGCCAGGCGGCCGAAGGCAAAGAGGATCAGAATAGATTATCCGAGGGCCATCGCCCTCGGGCTCCCCGAACTGTCCACCTCACGGTGCGCGCGCCGCCGTAGCCGAGAAAGGTGAGGTCGCCGATTCCGGGGTCAAGGGGCGATGGCCCCTTGGAAAAATCTTCTTCTTAACTACCCGCGAAAGCCGATCTTTCCGGCCATGATCACGGCCTGCGTGCGCGAGAAGACGTTCATCTTCTGCAGGATTGCGGAAACGTGCGCCTTCACCGTCGTCATCGAGACGTCGAGTTCGTAGGCAATCTGCTTGTTGAGGCGGCCCGCGACGAGGTGCCCCAGGACCACGCGCTGCTGGGGGGTGAGCGTCTCGATCCGGGCGCGGATCATGTCTTCCTCGGCGGCCTGGGTCTCGTCGCATTCGAGTTCGGGCATGTAGATTTCGCCCGAGAGGACGAGTTGCAGCGCCTCGACGATGGCCGTGCGCTTGAGCGACTTGGGCACGAACCCGGCGGCCCCTGCGGCCAGCGCATCGCGCACCACGTTGCGGTCGGTCACGCCCGAGACCATGACCACGGGGGTGGCCGGAAACCGGTCGCGCAGCGCCTCGAGGCCGGAGAGGTGCGAGACGTCGGGAATGTTGAGATCAAGGAGGACAAGGTCGACATCGTCGGCTGTGTCCAGCGCCTGGAGCGCGCCTTGCAGGCTGTCGGCCTCCAGGATTTCGCAGGTGGGAAAGGCGTCGTCAAAGATCGAGCGCAGGCCATCGCGCACAAGCGAATGGTCATCGACGATCAGGACCTTGTCGGGGCTCGTCAGTCCGCCCATTGCGCGTTCCATTCCTGCCAGTGCGTTCATGTTCCTATCCCGGGGAGGGAGGGAGCGCCAGCCTCGGGATGACCCCTTGTGCCAGCGCTCCAGTTACCGTTCTGTTGCGTCTTACTTGGGCAGCTTGAACACCCAGAGCATGCCGCCCTGGCTGATGTCCTTGAAGGTCTTGGCGACTTCGCCGCCCCACAGCGGCACCGCGCCGCCCCAGCCCGACATCACCGCGACGTACTGTTCGCCGTCCTGCTCCCAGGTGACGGGCGAGCCGACCACGCCCGAACCGGTCTGGAACTTCCAAAGCTCCGTGCCGGTCTTGGCGTCGAAGGCCTTGAGGTAGCCTTCGGGCGTGCCGGTGAAGACGAGGTTGCCCTTGGTGGTCAGCACGCCGCCCCAGAGCGGGGCTGCGTTCTTGTATTCCCACACGATCTTGCCGGTCTTGGGGTCCATGGCGCGCAGGGCCCCGATGTGGTCGTCGGCAATCGGCTTGATGGTGAAGCCCGCACCCAGGTAGGCTGCACCCTTCTTGTAGGCGATGGGTTCGTTCCAGATGTCCATGCCCCAGTCGTTGCTGGGGATGTAGAACAGGCCGGTGTCCTGCGAATAGGCCATCGGCATCCAGTTCTTGCCGCCCAGGAACGAAGGCGAAGAGAACACGACCTTGCCCTTCTCCGCGCCGCTCGGAGCGCCGGGGCGGCCATCGCCGATGTAGTTGGGGCGGCCGGTCTTGAGGTTGATGCCGTCGGCCCAGGTCGTCTGCATGACGAACTTGTGCGCGCCCAGAAGCTTGCCGTTGGTCCGGTCGAGCACGTAGAAATAGCCGTTGCGGTCCGCCTTGGCGCCCAGCTTCATCGGCTTGCCGTTCATCGTCGCGTCGAACGGGATGAACTCGTTCACGCCATCGAAGTCCCAGCCATCGTGCGGGGTGGTCTGGTAGTGCCACTTGATGACGCCGGTGTCGGCGTCGATGGCGAGCGTCGAGGAGGTGTAGAGGTTGTCGCCCGGGCGCAGGTGGCTGTTCCAGGGCGCCGGGTTGCCGGTGCCGAAGTAGAGGAGGTTGGTGCCCGGATCGTAGGTGCCGCCCAGCCAGGTGGCGCCGCCGCCGGTCTTCCACAGATCGCCTTGCCAGGTCGCGTTGAGCTTGCCGGTCATGCCGTTGGGCTGGCCGTTCAAGGTGCCCATGTGGCCTTCGATCACGGGGCGTTCCCAGACCAGCTCGCCGGTGTCGACGTTGCGGGCCTGGACCGCGCCGACCACGCCGAATTCGCCGCCCGAGTTGCCGGTGATGACCATGTCCTTGACGATCAGCGGGGCGGCGGTGGCCGAGTAGCCTTCCTGGTAGTCGGCGGTCTTCTTGTTCCAGATGACCTTGCCGGTCTCGCGGTTGAGCGCGATCAGGCGCGCGTCGAGCGTGGCAAAGATGATCTTCTCGCCGTGGATCGCGGCGCCGCGGTTGACGACGTCGCAGCAGGGCATGATGCCGTCGGGGAGGCGCGCGGTGTATTCCCACTTCTTCTCGCCGGTGCGCGCGTCGAAGGCGAACAGGCGCGAGTAGGAGCCGGTGACGTAGATGGTGCCGTCATAGACCAGCGGCTGGGCTTCCTGCCCGCGCTGCTTCTCCCCGCCGAGCGAGGCGGCGAAGACGGGGACGAGCTTGCTGACGTTATCGGAATTGAGCGCGTCGAGGCCGGAGAAGCGCTGCTGCCAGGGACCCATGCCGTAGCTCAGAACGTCGCCCGCGCTGGCCGCGTCGTTCATCAGGTCGGAGCTGGTGGGCCCATGGTGGTCGGCCAGCGCCGGGGCTGCGACCAGTGCGGTGGCGGCCGCAAGGCCGGCCAGAAAATGTGAAAAACGCCGCTTCATCCTATCCCTCCGTTATTGGGGTGACCTCGCCGGGGATTCGTTGCTCGGGATGTGCCCCCATGATCTCCGGTCGTCGGCGGTCAGCCTAGACCTCGCAGGGGCGCAAACAATTGCACCTTGGGATGAGGGGTATGGCGATTGGGTGTGCGCCAAGTCACGGGAAAGTCCCGATTCCGAAGCGGTCGGATGGTGTGCGGGAGGGTTCCGGGACAGGGCCGGGAGAGGACGGTTCGGGGGGCGCCGGTCGCAGTCGGCACCCCCGTCCCCCCGTTCACGCTGCGCTCTGGCTCGCCAATGCGGGCTGCCAGTTCACACCGTGCCTGGAAAACAGGGCGGTCATCCGGCCATCGGCGATCATCGCGTTCATCTCGTCCTCGAGCGCGAAGCCGAGTGTGCGCGAGTTCTCCTTGACCGCGATGCCGATGTCCCAGCCGGGTGAAAGCATCATCGGCAGGGGCCCCTGGCGTTTTCGGATGCCCGCTTCGGGCGCGTCGGCCAGGGCGGCCTCGATCTGCGCGCGGCTGGCCACTGCGAAGTCGGCTTCGCCCGTGCCGAGCGCGGAGATCGCCTCATAGCCGGTGCGTTTGTGGACGAGGTCGCTGGCCAGGACCCCTCCGGCATGGCCCAGAAGGTAGAAGTCGGGGATCGAATCGAGTTCGGCCGCGATCGGGTGGCCCTTGAACTGCGCAGGCACGACCTCGCAGTTGCCCGCATCCGGGCTGCAGGCCGCGCCGAAACTCTCGCGGTAGTAGGGCGCCATGAAGGCGACGTTGTCCTCCTGCTGCATCAAGGTGCGGTCGAAGGGGACGTGGAGCATGACATCGCAGGGCTGGAAGCCGAGCAGGCCCCCGCGCCAGACCACGTTGCGCAAGTCGTCGGAGACTTCCTCGTCGGCGATGAACAGCGCGATGTCGGCGCGAAGGCCCAGGCTTTCGGCAAGCGCGCGGGCAAGGTCGGCGTCGATGCCGGCAGGTGTGCCAGCCTCATCCCAGGACCAGGGCCGGTTGTCGGTGTAGAGCCCGACGCGCAGCACGCCGGCCTCGCGCACCTTGGCAAGCGGGGCGGCCCAAAGCGACGAAGGCCGCAGGGCCGCTGGCATGGCCAGCGCCCCTGCGGCGGCGAAAAGGCTCTTCAGGAGAGTCCTGCGACCACTCTCCATTGGGTTTACTCGTCGGTGTACTTGGTTTCGAGCCAGGCGCGGATCGCCCAGCCTGCCTTCTGGCCGAGCACCTCGCCGAAGGGTGGCATGTAGACCTTGCCGTCGTGGCTGGAGCCGTTGCGGAAGCGCTCGACGAACCATTCATCGCCCGAGGGGCCGGGTTCGAGGTAGCGCAGGTCCGGGGCGATACCGCCCGAAATGGCCTCGAGGCCATGGCAGCGCGCGCAGTTCTGGCCATAGGCGCTTTCGCCGATGGCAATGGCTGTCGCGTTGCCGGAATAGGGGTTCTCCGCCATCCAGGTGTCGTTGCCGCCCTCGATGTCGGGCAGGGCCGAGGTGTCGACCGCCTGGGGGGTCACGTTGCCGTGGGCCAGCAGGCTGGTGCCTGCGGTAAGCGAAGTAATGGCCGCCGCCGCGATCAGGGCCGCGCGGCCTGTACGTATCGTCATGGTGTCAGTCATCCTCTGCGACCTCAGGGCTCGGTCAGGCGTCCCCGAATGGTGTCCATGATCTAGCGCAAGCCTTTAACTTTCCCCAATTGGACCATGGTACAAGACCAAGGTGCAATGGGCCCGGGGCGCGCAAATGCCTAGGTTTGCAAGGCAAATGGAGAGGATCATGGACATGTCAGCCCGCCGCGCGTTCACAGCGTTTCTGACCCTTGGAACAGCGCTTGCCGCGAGCGCCCCGGCAAGCGCGGGCACGCGCGCCTATATCAGCAACGAGCGCAGCTCGACGGTCTCGGTCGTTGACCTGGAGAGCCGCGCGATCGTGGCCGAATGGCCGGTCGGCCAGCGCCCGCGCGGGATCGCGCTGACACGCGATGGCAAGTATCTTCTCATCTGCGCGAGCCTCGACAACGCGGTGGAAGTGCGCGACCCGGCAACGGGCGCGCTCGTGCGCACGCTCCCCTCGGGCGCGGACCCTGAGCAGTTTTTTCCGGCTTTCGACGGGCGCTACCTGTTCGTGGCCAACGAGGACAACGCGGCGGCCACCGCAGTGGACCTCGTGGAAGGCAAGGTCGCCTGGCAGGTTGCGGTGGGCGAGGAGCCCGAAGGCATCGCGCAGAGCCCGGACGGCACATGGCTGCTCGTGACGAGCGAGGAGGACAACACCGTCGCCTGGGTCGATGTCGCCAGCCACGAGGTCCGCCTGGAAATGGAGACCGACGCGCGCCCGCGCCATGTCGAGTTCACGCCTGACGGCCAGCAGGTCTGGATCGGGGCGGAAATGGCAGGGACGGTCCACATCGCCGATGTCGCGACGCGCACGATCACGCGTACCATCGCCTTCGCGCCGCCGGGCGTCCCCGCCTACAAGGTCATGCCCTGCGGCATCCGCTTCACGCCTGATGGCAGGACGGCGCTGGTGGCGCTGGGACGCGCGAACGCGGTGGCGGTGGTCGATGTCGCGAGCGGGGAGGTGCGCGGCTATGTCCCTGTGGGCGAACGCCCCTGGCACCTGGCGATCCTGCCCGATGGCGGGAGCGCGCTGGTCGCCAACGGGGCGAGCGACACGCTGTCCCTCATCGACATTGCGATGCGGGAGGTCATCGCCACGATCCCTGCCGGAAAAGGCCCCTGGGGCGTCGCGCTGGGCCACTGAGGGCGCGGTTTGCACCGAACCGGGTCAGTTCGTCCCAAAGTCCAATTTCGCACATTCCCATCCGCTCCCATGCTGAGAACAGTCGCAGGAAAAGACGACACATAAACCTCAGGAGGGGATGAACGATGATCGGCAAGATCATGCTGCGCAGCACCGCTGCGCTGGGGGCTATCGCCATGTCCACGACGCCGGTCTTTGCCGGTACGGGCGAGACCCTGCTCAAGCGTCTGCATGAAAAAGGTATCCTGACCGACGAGGAGTACAACGAACTCCTCGCCGAAGAAGCCGCGGAGGCCGAGGCCACGCCCGCCCCGGCCGTGGCCGTGCAGGGCGGCGAGGTCGACACCGGCCTTCTCGTCAAGCGCACCCAGAGCGGCATCGGCTTCGAGGTCGGTCCGGCCACGATCCAGTTCGCAGGCTCGGTCAACGGCTTCTACGTACACGACAATCCCGATACGCCCTCGGCCACGACCCCGGTCGTGGGGGGCATTGCCAGCGTGGGCACGAAGAATTCGAGCGCGGTGCGCAACGGCCTTCTTCCCGGCTTCCTGACGGTCTCGGTCTCGACCCAGCAGGCGGGTTGGGACATCAACGCCTTCTTCGGCCTCTACCCCGGCATCAACTCGGCCGCCTGGGGGACGCTGGGCGCCAACAACGGCGGCCAGCCCACCGCGCTCGCCACCTCGGGCATCGACGCGCGCCAGACCTATATGAGCTTTGGCCGCGCGAACTTCGGCACGGTCAAGCTGGGCCGCGACATCGGCCTGTTCGGTTCCGATGCGATCCTCAACGACATCACGCTGCTCTCCTCGGGCTCGCCCGGCGGCAACGTGGCGCCCGCCAACACGACGCTGGGCCGCATCGGCTCGGGCTACATCTACACCGATTTCCAGCCGCAGATCACTTATACCAGCCCCAAGCTGGGCGGCTTCCAGGCCGCAGTCGGCGTGTTCCAGCCGCTCTCCTCGCTGACCGGCCCGGCGCAGGCGAATTCGGAGCCCGGCTTCCAGGGCAAGCTCACCTACGATGGCCAGTTCGGCGGCGTCGGTGCGCACCTGTGGGCCTCCGGCATCACCCAGAAGCACGACATGCTGACTGGCGGCGACTACACCGGGCGCGGGCTCGACATGGGCGCCAAGGTCACGGCGGGCCCCATCGCGGTGACCGGCTACTACTACACCGCCAAGGGTCTGGGCACGACCGTGCTGGGCCTGTTCGACACCGACGCGCAAGGCAACCCGCGTTCGAGCGATGGCTTCTACGTCCAGGGCCTGGCCACCTTCGGCAAGTTCGCGGTGGGCGGCAGCTATGGCGAGAGTTCGCTTGATTTTGCCAACCCGGCCGATGCGCTCGCCAACCCGGACCTCGTCAAGACCAACTCCAGCTATGTCGGCCAGGTGCGCTACAGCTTGACCAGCTGGGTCACGCTGATCGGCGAGTACATCCACTCCAAGGCTGAGGCCCATTCGGGCAACGAGGCCGAAAGCGATGCGCTTGCCATGGGCGGCATCCTCTTCTTCTAGGCGCTTTCCCCGAGGCACCACCGAGCCGGGGGCGCTGTGCGTCCCCGGTATCTTCCCGGAAGGCCGGTTGTCCTCATGACAGGTCTTCCGGGACCACATTGCCCAGACATGCCCCACATCGTCACCCGGAAAAGGTCGCAGCCATGGATGACTTCACCCCCAAGCGGCGCGCGTGCGCTGCGCAGACGGCTGCCAGCGCGCTGGCGCTCGCCCTGCTTGCCTCCACTCTCCTTTCATTACCCGCCCACGCCGAGGATGCGGACGACGCTGCGTTCGCAGGCGAGATCCTTGTCACCGGGCGTGGTCTTTCCGAGACGCCCGGACGTCCGGCCTATTCGACCCGCACCCTGGAACGCCGGGACATCGTCTCGTCGGCCTCGGGCCGGGTCGAGGACGTGCTCTCCTCGGTTGCGGGCTTCCAGCAGTTCCGACGCTCGGACAGCCGCTCGTCCAACCCCTCCGCGCAAGGGGTGACCTTGCGCGCGCTGGGCGGCAACGCCACCAGCCGTGCGCTTGTCCTCCTGGACGGGGTGCCGATGGCCGATCCCTTCTTCGGGTATATTCCGCTCACCGCGCTTTCGCCCGACACGCTGGGCATTGTGCGGGTGACGCGGGGCGGAGGCTCTGGCCCCTTTGGCGGCGGCGCGCTTTCGGGCACGATCGAACTGGAAAGCGCAGGTGCAGAGCAGCTGGGCCTCCTCACCGCCAGTGCCCTTGGCAACCAGCGCGGGGAGAGCGAGCTCAGCGCAGCCATCGCGCCCCAGCTGGGCAGCGGTTTTGCGGTCGTCTCCGGTCGCTGGGACCGGGGCAAGGGTTTCTGGACGACGCCGCGTGACCAGCGCGCCGATGCCAGCGTACGGGCGCGCTACGAATCCTGGTCGCTGGGCCTGCGAACCGTCGTCCCGATCCGCGAGGACGTGGAGCTCCAGGCGCGCGGCCTGATCTTCCGCGACGATCGCACCTTGCGCTTTGCGGGCGCCGACAGCGCGAGTGAGGGGCAGGACGCGAGCCTGCGCCTCGTCGGGCGCGGCACCTGGCAGTTCGACGCGCTGGCCTATGTCCAGGCGCGCAATTTCGCCAACACGGTCATTTCCTCCAGCCGCTTCACCCCCGTACTCGACCAGTACAAGACCCCCGCGACGGGGATCGGCGGCAAGTTCGAGCTGCGCCCGCCCATAGGCGATGCGCACACCTTGCGTCTTGGCACCGATTGGCGGCGTTCCTCGGGTACGATGAACGAGATCGCGATCAGCGCCTTTTCGGGCAACGTGACCGAGCGGCGGCAGGCGGGCGGGGTGAACAGCGACCTCGGGTTCTTCGCCGAGGACGACTGGCGCCTCGGCGCGCTTACCCTTACCGGAGGCGTGCGCGCGGATCGCACGGTCATTTCGGGCGGCTATTACGCCACGCGCGATGCGCAAGGGACGCCGACCGGGCGCACCGACTATGCGAGGCAGGCGGACTGGACGGTGACCTGGCGCGGCGGCGCGCGGCTGGCGCTGAGTGAGGCGCTGGCCGTGCGCGGAGCGGCCTATTCGGGTCTGCGCATGCCCACGCTCAACGAACTCTACCGTCCCTTCGTGGTCTTTCCCGTCGTCACCCAGGCCAACGCGCAGCTGCGCAGCGAGAAGTTGGAGGGCTACGAGGCCGGGCTCGATCTGACGCCCATGTCGGGGATGAAATTCACCCTGACCGCCTTCGACAACCGGGTGAAGCACGCCATCGCCAACGTCACGCTGGAGCCCAACCTGCGCCAGCGCCAGAACCTGCCCGCCATCGATTCGCAGGGGATCGAGCTGGGCGCGCATCTGGTGCGCGGGATCGTGCGGTTCGACGGCTCTCTGCTGTGGACCGAGAGCAAGGTGGATGGGCAGGGCGCTTCGGCCGATCTGGACGGCTTGCGCCCCTCGCAGACCCCGAACTTCGCCGCCTCGGCCACGCTCGGGCTGGTACCGAAGGAGGGGTGGCGGATCGCGGCCACGCTGCGCCATGTCGGCGCGCAGTACGAGGACGACCGGGAAAGCGACGTGCTGCCCGCGGCCACAACGCTCGATCTCTTTGCACAGGTTCCGCTTGGCGGGAAGGCCAGTCTGGTGCTGCGCGCCGAGAACGTGACCGACGAAACCATCGTGACGCGCAACCAGGCAGGGTCTATGGATACAGGTGTGCCCCGCACGCTGTGGGCGGGGCTGCGATGGGGGATGTGAGGGCATGGGGACGGTACGCTACAACGCAGGTGCGCGCACGCTGCACTGGCTGATCGCGCTGCTGATTATCGCCAATATCGCTGGCGGCCTGCTGCACGAGCCGCTGGACGGGGTCATCTCGATCATGCCTCTGCACAAGGCGGTGGGGATGAGCGTTCTGGTCCTCTCGCTGGTGCGGCTGGGCTGGCGCATGGCCTGGACCGCGCCCGCCTACCCCGCGACGATGACACGGGCCGAAGTCGGCCTCGCGCATCTGGTCCACGTCGTGCTCTATCTCTTCATGATCGCGATGCCGCTGACGGGCTGGATAATGTCGTCGGCCAGCCCCTATCCGCTGACCTGGTTTGGCCTGTTCGACATCCCCCGCCTGCCGGTGGTGAAGGACAGCCTGCTCGCAGGTCTGGGGCACGAAGCGCACGAGATCGGCGGCTACCTCCTGATCGCGCTTGTCGCCGGCCACGCCCTTGCGGCGCTGCGCCACCATTTCATGCTCAAGGACGATATCCTCAAGCGCATGCTCTGAACGGTGATCGCCATGTCAGCGATTGCATAAGTGATTGCATCTCAACTTTTCTTGTCTGCTCCGGTGGCGCTGACTTAGGGTGTCGCACCGGTGCCGGTCGTGACCTGATCGACGCTCCGCGTCATTGGCGGCGCGCGCCGGGGGACGCGCAGATCCGGCGAGCGACAAGGAGAGTGCGAGGACATGATTTTCCAGGCCATGACGGCGGCCGTGCTGGCCGCCCTTCTGCCCACGACGGCCTTGGCGCAAATAGCGGATATCCGCAGCTACTCATCGGTTCCGCCCGAAAACCTGACATCCATCATGGTTCTGGGAACGCCGCATCTCAGCGCTCTTGAGGATGTCACCCTCTCGCACGTCAAAACGGTCGTCGACCAGATTGTGGCCGCGAAGGCGCGCGTCATCGGCATAGAGCGACTCTCGGCGCTCGAGATCGTGACCATGCAGGCAAGCCCCGTTCTCGCACCGGCGCTCGAACAGTTCGTGGGCCCCAGGCTTCTGCAGATTGCCGCCGCCGCCCAGTCCCGCACGGGAATGGGCGCTCTCGAAGCGGCGGAGGTGACCTCTGCGTGGACGAGCGGGTCCGCAGGTCTGTCGCAGGAGGAATGCCTGGAGCGGCTGGACATTTCCCTGGCTGCCTATCAGCCCGAAACGGCCCTGCTCTATCGCGAACGCATCGCTGCGGACGCGCTCGACCAGGATGCGGCGCACTATCTCGACACGCACCGTACCTCGATGAACGAGCGGGTGAGCGTGGCCTTGGCCGCGGCCAGAAAGCTGGGCCTTGCGAAACTCTGGTCGATCGATTCGCACCTGGACAAGCGCCTGATCCTGCCCCGAATGAAGGAGCTCCAGGCCGCCTTTGCCAAGCGCCGCCGGTTACGCAGATGCCCCATTTCGTGGAGCAGGAAGAGATCACGGATCGCGCTATCGCAAAGGGCGACCTCCTGCCTGTCTATTGCCATATCAACGCGCAGAGCTTTGGTGCTGCGGATGTGCGCGGGCAGTTCGACTTGCCCAATCGCCTGGAGTTCGAGGACGATATGGGCCGTATCCGGGAGGCCGCCTGGGATGAGCGGAACCACCGCATCGCCGCGCATGTTCGCCACGCCAGCGCCTCGGCGGTGGGCGGGGCGATGGTCGTCCTGATCGGGGTGGGCCACAAGCCGTTCCTCGACGAGCTTCTCCTCACCAGCCTCGACAGCACCACGCAAGGCGAAGTCCTCGCCTGCGATTGACGCCTGTCCGCCGGAGACCATGTCCGGGACTTTTCAGAGGGCGGGGAGCAGCTCGGCCTCAAGCGCGGGGTAGAGATGGCTGACGCTGCGCTCCAGTTCATAGCGCGCGGCCTTGAGCGGGGCGAAGCGGGGCGGGATCGCGGTGTATCCGGCCTCCACCATCGACAGGCCGCGGGTCACGGCTTCGCGTAAGAAGCTCTCCAACCAGTCCAGCCAGTCACGGGTTTGCGCGATGGCGCGTGCGCCCGTATCGGGAGGGCCATGGCCGGGCAGGAGCTGCCGGTGGGTGAGCGCCTGCAGTGTTTCCAGCGCCCGGCGCCAGCGATCAAGGTCGGCGTGCGGCGTGGACGGCGCACGGTCGTGGAAGACGAGATCGCCGGCAAGCAGCGTGCCCGTAGCATGGTCGAGCAGGGCCAGATCGCCCCCGCTGTGCCCGTCCAGCGCCAGGAGCTGAAAGGTGCGTCCACCAAAGGTGACTTCGCCCGCGGCCGCATCGCCCCGGGGCAGCGCGATCTGGGTGCCCTTCATCCAGTCGGCAAGCAGGCGGTACATGGCATCGGAAAACCCCTCCACATCGCGCAGCAGGCCCTCGCGGGTGGCGGGAAGGGCATGGACGATGGCGGGATCGAACGCGGCCGCGCCCATCGCGTGGTCGGGGTGGAGGTGGCTGACATAGACACGCGCGACCTCCCGCCCGGTCGTGCGACGGGCCAGCGTGGCGAGCGCCGTCCCATGGGCGAGCGAGACTCCCGGATCGAACAGCACGGTGCCCGCATCGGTTGCCAGGAACGCGCTGTTGGCAATGGCGCCGCCGTTTTCGAACAGGATCGGCGCGTCGGCGCCGCGCACCATCCAGACACCATCGCCGATTGCCTCGGCCTGGGGGGCATAGCTCCCGGCGAAGACTTCGGCTCTGGCAAGAGCAGGAGCAAGGGCAGGAGCGAGCGCGGGGAGGGCCATCGCCCCTGCCACCATCGTGCGGCGCGAAAGGGTCATGGCGTGGGGCCTTCGATCCGGGCTTCGAACTCGCGGCCCGAGGTGTCGCGCGCGATGACCCGGTAGCGCGCTTCGCGCCCGGCCAGGAGCAGCGTGAAGGCCGGGTCCTCGGCCACCGCGCCCGAGACGGCGACATGGGCACGTTCGCGCCCGTCCTCGCCCAGCACGCGCAGCGTCTCCAGGTTGTAGGCGGGAATGTTCTCGACAAGCCCTGTGTCCATCGGGTGGCGCAAGGTCAGGCGCAGGCGCGTGTCCTCGCCTTCCGCCCAGGTTTGCCCGCGCATCTCGCCCAGGTGTTCGGCCCAGTCGCCCTTCACCCGGCTGACCGGCGGGGCCGAGCAGCCTCCACCTGCCGCATCGATCCACTGCCCCGCGACATGCCAGGTGCCGTCCCGGGTCTGCACGGCGGCGCGTACCGGGGTGCGCTGGTCGAGCTTGATGCGCGTTGCCAGGAACGAACGCGCGGCCAGCGGGCGGTAGTCGATGGCAAGCGGGATCGGGTTGAGATCGGCGAAGATCAGCAGACGGGTGACATCGGGCACCGCGCGCGCATCGACCATGACCGGGAAGACGCGCTGGTTCTCGGCAATGCCCGGGATCGCGAGTCCAACCTGCGCATCGAAGACGACGCGCGCGCCTGCGAAAAGGCGCTCGGCATGATAGGTCCACATCGGTGAGCCGAGCGGATCTGTGGGCAGGTCCGTTGCCGCACGGGCCGGGGCGACCTGGCCCATGAGGGCCGAGAAAAGAGCAAGGCGCTTCATACCAATGGGCAATGTAGGCAGGCGCAGGGCCTTCCCATATTGCACCTTGGACCGAGACGGGAGGCACGATGGCAAGGCACGCGTGGCAAAGGGGAATGGCACTGGGCGCGCTGGCCCCGGCCCTGCTGACGCTGGCCTGTGCGCCCTTGCCCGGTCGGCCTTCACCCGAGCGTGCTCTGTCCGAAGAGGACCTGTTCGATGCCGAGGGCTACCGCACCGCGCGCTTCCGAGCCCCGGTCGCGCGTGATCCCGCTCCGGCACGGCGTATGGCCGAGGCGGAGGTGCTGGCGCTGCAGCCGGGGCGCGATGCGCTGTTCCTCGATGTGCTGCCCGTGACAGGCGGCTGGCGCGATCCGGCGACGGGGCGCTGGCACCTTTCCGAACCCCACCGCAGTGTGCCCGGCGCGCTCTGGCACCCGGAAACGGGGCGCAGTCCGCCCGATGCACGGCTCTGGGAGGCCCTGCGCGGTGCCATTGCCGAGGCGCGGCGCGCGAACGCGCACCTGCCTGTCATTGTATTCTGCCGCTCGGATTGCTGGATGAGCTGGAACGTCGCCCGCCGCCTTGCGCGCGAGGGCGTGGGGCAGGTCTACTGGTACGAGGAGGGGGTCGAGGGCTGGCACGCGGCAGGCCGTGACCTCGTGGAGGTCACGCCTTTGACAGTGCCGCCCTGAGCCTGACGGGAGTAGGAAATTAGGTCCGAGGGCCATTGCCCTATGGCTCCCCGAACCTGGCGACCTTACCTTTCTTGCGCGGCCCTGGCCGAGAAAGGCGAGGTCGCCGATTCCGGGGTCAAGGGGCGATGGCCCCTTGAATAGAATCCTCTTCCCTTGTCCTTCTTCTCAGCGCTGCTTCTTCAGATAATCGATGATCTCCTGGCGCTTGGCCGCGTCCTTGATGCCGGGGAAGCTCATGCGGTTGCCCGGGACCAGTTTGCGCGGGTTCTCCAGCCACTGGTGCAAGGTGGCTTCGTCCATGGTGAGCCCCGCGTTCTTGAGCGCATCCGAATAGGCGAAGCTGCCCTGGCCCATCGGGTGGCCGAAGGTGCCGAAGAGGTTGGGCCCCAGCTTGTCGGGCGCGCCTTTCTCCGCGTTGTGGCACACCGCGCAGCGCCCGAAGGCCGCGGGCGGGCCGGCTGCGGCCACAGGTTCCGGGCTTGGTGTCGGCGCAGGTGCGGGTTTGGGAGCCGGGGCGGCCTTGGCCTCGGTGGGCGTGGGAGTTGGGCTCGGCTTCGGGCTGGCCTCGGCTTGCGGGGAGGGGCTTTCGCTCGGCTGGCTGGCGGGCGGGCTGTCCGGTTCGGCCGGGCTCTCGGGCAAGGTCGCGCTTGCGCTGGGTTCCGGCGTGGTCGGAGCCTCGGTCTGCTCGCCGCCCGAACAGGCGCAGAGGGCCAGCGCAAGACCAAGGCCAAGGGCGATGGACGAGGTCACAGGGCCTCGCGAATGGGCGCGTGGATGACGCATGGCGAAAAATTCTCCCCGTTCATGATCTTTGCGCAGGGTTTCGCATGGAAGGCGCGGCGCCCGATATTGCACTTTGGTCCGCATCACTGCGGCTGGCTGAAACTTTTTTTGCGCGCCGAATTTCACCTGAAATGGCGGAAATGCGGGAGTTTTTACCATGCGGGTGCGGTGGGGGCGCAAGCGCTGCAAAAATAATCGAAACGAATCACTTGCCGGGTCCGGAAAGCCTTGCTAGGGGCGCGCTCCTGCCGAGGGACGCTTTCAAAAGCTCCTCTGATTTAGCGGTCGTGGCGGAATTGGTAGACGCGCAACGTTGAGGTCGTTGTGGGCGAAAGCCCGTGGAAGTTCGAGTCTTCTCGACCGCACCAGGCAGATTTCTGAAAAGAAACGGATAAAAGCCTTCGGGCACCCCTCCCAGGACACCGGAAGGCTGGTGCCTTTTGGCGTGTCTGCGTGGTGCGCGTGGTGCGTGCAGGGGGGGGGCGTCAGGAGGCGCTGAGGGCGGTGTCCTGAACCGTTGCCACTTCGCGCGCGCGCGCTTCGAGCTGGTGGCGCACGATGGCGTAGCTCTGCTCGTTCCCGACATCGATGGCCTGCGTGCCGTCCGGCGTGATGACCGCCTCCACACGGGCCCGCAGGCGGCGCGAGGCGCGTGCAAGAGCGCCGCTGCGCGTCTCGAGGCCCAATGCCAGCAGGATCAGGCCCACAAGGCCCATGGCGCGCGCAATGCGCAAGGCCACCCGCACCGAGGCGCGGCGTCCCCGGAAGATCGAGGCGGCCCCCAGGAAGTCCGCGCTGCGCACACCGTAGAGGTCGCAGGGCGCCAGGTGCCCGTCACGCAAGGTCAGGTAATGCGGTGAGCCGCTGGGGTGGACCGCCTCGACTGCGTCGCGCGGGGCGAGCGCGAGCGCGATGTCGGCGCTCTCCAGGGCCGTGACCAGCTGGTCGATGGTCTCGCCGCTCAGGAGCGCATGGTCGGCGGTGGTGACGAGGAGCGGGCCATCCCACCCTTGCGCGGCGGCGCGAATGCTCTGGGCAACATCCTCGCGCGCTTCGACGAGAGTGACCGCGCCCCGGCCGGGAAGGCGGGTGAGCACGTCCCAGACCGGATCGAAGGCCTCCTGCTCGATGCAGATGGCGAGGCTGCCGACCTTGGGGTGCTGCGCGCCGGTCTGCAGGACATGGGCGATCAGCGGGCGCCCGGCGAGCGGGATCAGGCTGCGGTGGCTGACACCGAAGCGTTCGGACAGCGGGTCAGAAGACGGGCAGCGCTGCCCGGCCAGAACGATCAGGCGGACAGGGCCGGTTTCGGCCACGGTCGTCGGGTGTGGGGGATGGGAAGGCATGCCCGGCCCCTATGGCGCGGACGTATGACAACGGCGTGACCGGTCCATGGGGCGCGGCGCTCTGTCAGGTCCCGTTCGCTGCGGGGGTTCAGTCGGGCTTCCAGCCGATCTCTGCGGTGGTCGCGGCCTTGGGGATGTCGGTCAGGGCCTCGTTGATGGTGATGACTTCCCCTGCCGCCAGCTTGCGCGTGGGGGGCACGATTTCCTTTTCGTAGATGATCCGCTCGCGCGCGTCGCGCAGGACGACCAGCAGCGAGGGCACGTAGCGGGTCTCGCTGCCGATGTTGCCGATCGTGCCGCTGACGCTGAAGAAGTCGCTGCCATCGGCAAGGCGCTGGCGGTCCTGGCGCTTGCGCGGGAAATCGAGCTGGAGGTCAGGTTCGCCCTGCCGGAAGGTCTCGTGCGGGGTGGGGATCCAGCGGGGCAGGCCGCCCCAGGCGATGGCGCCGGTCAGGCCCAGCGTCACCACCGCAAAGATCGAGGCCGCGTAGGTGCCGATCTTCGCCCAGTTGCGGCGGGGCTGGAAGGGCGGTGCGAAATCGAAGCTGGAGCTGCGCTCGTCGGCGTAGTGGACCGTGTTCTCGGTGTCGTCGTAGACCGCCGCCGGGGGCTTTCGCAGCGAGGCGGGCGTCGCCATCTCGGCGCGTTCCGCATCGGTCCGCAGCTTGGGCTTGCCGGCTGGCCTGGGTGCTGCGCGTGGTGTCGGGGCAGGCGCGGGAGCCGGTGCCGGTGTGGGCGCTGCGGGAGCTGGCGTTGCGGCCACCGGCTCGGGAGCGGG
>NZ_DF850488.1:2195116-2219644 GCF_000813185.1 Novosphingobium sp. MBES04
AGGTGCAGCCTCGGGTTCCCGCGCCGGCTGCGGGCTCGGCGCCGGTGCGGCCGCAGGTGCCGGGCGGGGCTGGGGAGCGGGCGCGGCCAGTTCCTCGGGGGAAGAGCCGTCCTGGTACCAGCTGTGCTTGCACTTGGCGCAGCGGACCGTGCGGCCTTCCACGCCGATGGCGTTATCCGGTACGGCGTAACGCGTAGAGCAGGCAGGGCAGGCGATAATCATACGAGTACCTCATAAGCACCATTCGCTAAGGGACGACAAGCACCCGACTTGTGGGTACGGGGCGTATTGCCCTTTTTTCCACATGGATTGCTCGCTATAGCGCGCAAGGCCGCATCTTTTCGGCCCTGCCAGGACTATTCACCAGAAGACGAATGACTGCCGAGGGCGAAATCATCCACTTCGACAATGTCGGGCTGCGCTATGGCACCGAACGCGAGGTGCTGAGCGACCTGACGTTCACCCTCTATGCAGGGCGCTTCTATTTCCTGACGGGCGCCAGCGGTGCGGGCAAGACGTCGCTGCTGAAACTTCTCTATCTCGCCCAGCGCCCTTCGCGCGGCGCGGTGCGCATGTTCGGCAACGATGCGATCACGCTCTCCCGCGCGAGCCTGCCCGCGCTGCGCCGCCGGATCGGCGTGGTCTTCCAGGACTTCCGGCTTGTCCCCCACCTCTCCGCCTTCGACAACGTGGCCCTGCCGCTGCGCGTGGCCGGCCACGGGGAGAAGGACATCGCCGGCCCCGTGCGCGACATCCTCGAATGGGTGGGGCTTTCCGAACGGATCGACGCGGTGCCCGCCACGCTTTCGGGCGGTGAGCAGCAGCGCATCGCCATCGCCCGTGCGGTGATCGGGCGCCCGGCCGTCCTCGTCGCCGACGAGCCGACCGGCAACGTCGATCCCGAGATGGCGCTCAAGCTTCTGCGCCTGTTCGAGATGCTCAACCGCCAGGGCACGACCGTGGTGGTCGCCACCCACGATCTCGATCTCCTGCGCAAGGTGCCCGACAGCCTGATCATGCGCCTTGAGCGCGGGCGGCTGGCCGATCCGACCGGCGCGCTGCGCCATCCTCCGGCCCGTCGGACATGAGCGGGAGGCGCACATGAGCCGCGATGGGACGACACGGCGCGAACGGCGCCTGGGCCCTTCGATGCTGCACGGGATGCGGCGTCTGGGCGGGGGCGGAGCCGAGCTGATCCCGCAGGGGCGCATGTCCGGGCCCATGCCCTGGGTGATCGCGATCATGGTCGCCCTGACCGCGATTGCGCTTGCCGCCGGGCTTTCCATCGGCAACGCGGTTTCGGCCGCGAAGGCCGAGATCGAAGGCGGCGTCACCATCCAGATCATCGAGCCGCGCGAGGATACCCGGGATCGCCAGACGCGCGATGTGGCGAAGGCCGTGCAGCAGCTCCCCGGCGTCAGCGGCCTGCGCATCGTGCCGCGCGAGGAACTCGACAGCCTGATCGAGCCGTGGTTGGGCAGCGGCATCGCGGAAGCGACCGGCTCGGCCATTCCTGTCCCTGCGCTGATCGACGTGCGCCTCGCCACCGGCGCGACGCCGCAGCGGGTCGAGACGATCCGCGCCGCCGCGCGCAAGGTGACGGAGGCGGCCCGCGTCGATGCCCAGTCGAGCTGGCTGCGCCCGGTGTTCGAGGCGATGGTCTCGCTTCAGATTCTCGCCATTGCTCTGGTCGCGCTGCTCACCCTGGCGCTGGCCGCCGCGGTGCTTCTGGCGGCGCGCTCGGCGCTCGGCGCCAACCGCGACGTGATCGAGATCGTCCATCTCCTGGGCGGAACCGACAAGCAGGTGGCGCGCGTGTTCCAGCGTTCGATCGGCTTTGATGCCGCGGGCGGCGGCGCCGTCGGGCTGGCGCTGGCGCTGGTCGTCATCGTTCTCCTGGCCCGCCGATTCGAGGGGCTGGGGGCAGGCCTTGTCGACAACGGTGCGCTGGTCTGGAGCGACTGGTTTCTGCTGGCGCTGGTGCCGATCCTCGCCACGCTTCTGGCCATGATCACGGCCCGCTTCACCGTGCTTCACGCCCTGCGCAAGATGCTCTAGGGCAAAGAGCACTGGTACACGCGGGCAAGTGTCGCCATAAGGCCCGCGAAAGCAATCAACCGCTATTTCCTGCAAGGTCATGTTTCGTCGCACCGCCGCCTTTGTCGTGCTTGTCTGGTTCTTCGGCTTCGTCTGGTTCGCCGTGACGCTGCCCGGGCCGATGGTGGGTGCGTCCAAGAGCGATGCGATCATCGTGCTGACGGGTAGCAGGGGGCGTATCGAACATGCCCTTGATGGGCTGGAGAAGGGCGCTGCGCCGCGCCTGTTCGTCTCCGGCGTCGATCCCGAAGTGCGTCCGGTCGAGTTCGCGGCCGAGTTCAAGGTGCCTGCGCGCACCATGCAGTGCTGCGTGGACCTGGGTTTCGAGGCCTATGACACGCGCTCGAACGGGGTCGAGACCGCGCGCTGGGTGGAGCGGCACAAGGTGCGCACGATCCGCCTGGTGACCGCCGACTGGCACATGCGCCGCGCCGAACTGGAATTGCTGCGCGAACTGCCCGAGGGCGTTGAGGTGCGGCGCGATGCGGTTCGCTCGCGCCCCAGCTTCAGCGCCCTGTTCCTCGAATATCACAAGCTCCTCTGGCGCCTCGCCAGCAACCTGTGGGAGCAATGGAGCCCGTGATGGAGACCCGTTTCGCAGACGTCGTGCGCAGCCTTGCGTTCTACGCCATCTTCTATCCCGGCTCGGTGATCATGGTTTTCCTGGCCCTGCCGTTCGCGGCGCTGGGTGAGCGCCAGATCTGGCTGCTGGCGTACAGCTGGAGCGCCTTTCACCGCTTCTGCTGCCGTTGGCTGCTGGGCATCCGGGTGGAGATAAAGGGCGAATTTCCCGAAGACGGCGTGCTGGTGGCGATGCGCCACGAGAGCTTCTTCGAGGCGATCGAGCTGCCGCTGCTGACGCCCTGGCCCACGCCTTTTCCCAAGTCCGAACTTCTCAAGATTCCGGGGTGGGGCTGGGCTCTCTCGCGCTTTGGCGTGGTCGCGGTCGAACGCGCGGGCGGAGCGGCCTCGCTGCGCCGGATGATCGCGACCGCGCGCGGGTTCGCGGCCAGGGGACGCCAGCTGGTGATCTTCCCGGAAGGCACGCGCATGCCGACGGGCGCCACCGCGCAGCTGCGTTCGGGATTTGCCGGAACCTACAAGATGCTCGGCCTTCCGGTCGTGCCGGTCGCGGTCGACAGCGGGCGGCTCTATCATCGCGTCTGGAAGAAGGCGGGGACGATCACCTACACGCTGGGCGAACGCATCGAGCCGGGCCTGCCCCGCGCCGAGATCGAGGCGCGCGTAGGCGCCGCGATCACCACGCATCACTAAGGGGTGAATGAAGATTTCCGAGGGCCATCGCCCTCGGGCTCCCCAGACTGTCCAGCTCACCTTCGGCGCGCCACGGTGGCGAAAAGCGGTGAGGTCGCCCATTTAGGGGGCAAGGGGCGATGGCCCCTTGAATCACTCCTTCATGGCCCTGCGGGCGGCGGCGCTTCGGGCTCCCGCTCGATCCTCCGGCGCGCTTCCTCCAGCGTTCGTTCGCCCTGAAAGCGCAGGCCCTCGCTGTCGAGCTGGATATCGAGCGGCAATCCGTTGAGGTCGGTGGTGATGATCGCGGTTCCGTCCTCGATGCGCAGGCGGTTGCCTTCGCCCAGCGGCAGGCCGCCGTCGGGGATCTGGTCGAGCCCTTCGATGTCGAGCGGCTGCACCGGGCCTTCGGGGCGCGGCTTGGGGGCTGCGGGAGCCGCACGCTCGCCCAGCGTCTGCTGCATGAAGCTGCGCCAGATGCGCGCCGGGGTCGAGCCGCCCGACACGCGCCCGAGCGGGGAATTGTCGTCGTTGCCGACCCACACGCCCACCACGTAATCGCCCGCATAGCCGACGAACAGCGCGTCGCGGTTCTCCTGGCTGGTGCCGGTCTTGCCGAAGTTGGCCGAGCGCAGCATCGCGGCGCGCCCCGTTCCCCGGTTGACCGCGGCGCGCAGCATCTTCTCCATCGCCGCGTGCTGCGACTTGGACAGGCTGTGCTTGCCATCGAGCAGGCGGGCGAACCAGCCCTTCTCCTCGACCGGGAAGGCGCGTGGCTCGACCGGGAAGCTGTTGGCGGCCACGCCCGCATAGGCGGCCGTCAGTTCGATCAGCGGCATTGTCGCGGTCCCCAGCGCCAGGCTGGGGTCGCCTTCGGGCAGGGGCTCGGTAATGCCCAGGCGCCGTGCGGTCTTGATCACCTTTTCATCGCCTACCTGCTGGAACAGGCGCACGGCCGCGACATTGCTCGACCGCGCGAAGGCGTCCTCCAGCGTGATCGTGGGCGAGTAGTGCCCTCCAGAGTTCTTGGGGCGGTAGCCACCGGTCTCGATGGCCGCGTTCGAGATCGTGTCCTCGGGGCTCCAGCCGTCCTGAAGCGCGGCAAGATAGACGAACAGCTTGAAGGTGGAGCCGGGCTGCCGCTTGGCCTGCGTCGCGCGGTTGAACGGGCTCTTGGCGTAGTCCTTGCCCCCGATCATCGCGACGACCTCGCCGTTGCGGCGCATGGCGACGAGCGCGACCTGCGCGGAGCCCAGAGCGGCGCTGTCGATGGCGCGCCGGGCGGCCAGCTGCAGACGCGCATCGAGCGTCGTCGTCAGCGTCTGCGCGGCGTAACCCTGTTCGGTCATGCTGCGCGCCTGGGGCAGCGCCCAGTCGGCGAAGTAGGTGCCGGTGGGAAGGTCGTTGCCGTCGCGCACGTCGAGCGGGGGAGGGGGAATGGCGGCGGCTTCCTCGCGCGTCATGTAGCCGGCATCGACCATCGCGGCGAGGACCACGCGCATGCGCTTTTCCGCGGCCTCGTAGTGGTTGGTGGGCGCAAGGCTCGAGGGCGCCTTCATCAGTCCGGCCAGCATCGCCGCCTGCCCGGGGAGCAGGCGTTCGGGGCGACGGTGGAAGTAGTGCATCGAGGCCGCGCGCAGGCCATAGGTGTTGTCGCCGTAATAGGCGTTCGAAAGGTAGCGCTCGAGGATTTCGTCCTTGCTCAGCCAGGCCTCCAGCCAGAACGCGATGAGCGCCTCGCGCGCCTTGCGCGTCAGGCTCTGTTCGGGCGAGAGGAAGGTGAATTTGGCGAGCTGCTGGGTGATCGTGCTGCCGCCCTGCGTGGTCCCGGTGGTGAGGTTGGTCCAGGCCGCGCGCGCGATGCCGTAGGGATCGACCCCCCAGTGCTCGTAGAAGCGCCGGTCCTCGGTCGCGATGAAGGCCTGCTTGACGTGGTCGGGCAGGTCCGCGGCCTTCACGGGCGCGGCGACAATGGCCCCGTTGCGCGCGATCGGTGTGCCGTCGGCCGCCAGCAGCGTGATCTGCGGGGGCGAGACAGGCTGGAGCGACTTCGAGAGCGGCGCGGTAAAGGCCAGCCAGCCGATCAGGAGCAGGAAGGCAAAGAGGACGCCTGCCATCCCGCGCGAAATCCACCACCAGCGCGAACGCCCGGCGCGCGGCGTCTCGGGCGCGGCATCGACGCCCGGGGCATTGTCGGAAAGAGGCTGGGTGTCCGCGACCGGCTCAGTCGGTTCGGGAGCGCGCTTGAATCTGAACATGGCCTCGTCACGAATACACGATCGGGCGCGCAGGCGCACCACCTCGTCTCGTGCGATATCGTGGAGAACCTTTCGCGCAGCCGAACGGCCCTGTCACGCAAGAGAGCTTGACGCCCTCGCAAAATGGCGTAATGGGCACCTCTTCTGCGGCGCAACAGCGCCTGCGGGCGGTTAGCTCAGTTGGTAGAGCATCTCGTTTACACCGAGAGGGTCGGGGGTTCGAGCCCCTCACCGCCCACCATGGATTACACCTCATCACATCTCACTGAGCGTTGTAACCCGCAGAAAACTGCGATATTTTTAGGGCCTTCCTGCTCATCGCGTCCGCCGCCATCTCATGACTGCCCATCCTTTTGGGGCATATTTGGGGGCCTCGCGATTCTCAATTCGGGACGAGGCCCCCAATCATGTCGCTGACCGACTTTACCATCAAGAACGCGAAACCCCAGGCGAAAACCTACAAGCTGGGTGACGGCGCCGGTTTGTACCTTCAGGTCAACCCGTCCGGAAGCAAGCTGTGGCGGATGAAATACCGCTGGGAGAAGCGCGAGAAGAAGCTGGCCATTGGCCCTTATCCGCTTATCTCGCTGGCCGAGGCGCGCGCCAGACGCGACCAGGCCCGCCTGCAGCTTCTCGAAGGCATCGATCCTTCGCGCGAGAAGATCCTCGCCAACTATCTGGCCCAGGCCAGCGGTGATGATCCTTTCGGCAAGGTCGCCCAGGAATTCATCGACAAGCGGCGGCGTGAGGGCATGTCGGAATCGACGGCCACGAAGAGCGAATACTACATCACCCGGCTTGGCTCGGCGATCTCGCGGCTGCCGATCGGTGCAATCACCACGATCGAGATTCTCGTCGCGCTGCGGCGGATCGAGGCCAAGGGCAACTACGAGACGGCCAAGCGCGTCCTGCAGCTTGCCGGGCGCGTCTTTCGCTATGGGGTCGCAACCGCCCGGATCGTCTCCGATCCCACGCGCGACCTGCGCGGCGCCCTCATCGCGCCCCGCCCCAAGCATTACGGCGCGATCGTCGAGGCCGACCGGGTCGGTGAACTGCTGCGCGCCATCGACGGCTATGATGGGCAGGAACTGACCCGGCTTGCCATGCAGATCCTCCCGCACGTCTTTGTGCGCCCCGGCGAACTGCGCCATGCGGAATGGCATGAGGTCGACTTTGATGCCGCGATCTGGACCATTCCGACCGAGAAGATGAAGATGCGCCGTGCGCATCAGGTGCCCCTTTCGCGCCAGTCCATCGAAATCCTGTGCCGGGTCGAGGAGATTTCAGGGCCGACTGGCTATGTCTTCCCTTCGATCCGCAGTCGGCGGCGACCGATGAGCGAGAACACGATCAATGCGGCCCTGCGCCGGCTTGGATTCTCGGGCGACGAGATGACGGCGCATGGCTTTCGGGCGATGGCGAGCACGCTCCTGAATGAATCGGGGCAGTGGTCGCCCGATGCCATCGAGCGCGCGCTGGCCCACGGCGACAGCAACAAGGTGCGTGCTGCCTATCATCGCGGCATGCACTGGAAAGAGCGCGTCGAAATGGCGCAGTGGTGGTCCGACAATCTCGATACGCTCCGCAAGGCGGCTGGCAGGAGAACTGGTCACGGGCGTCCTGCGGGCACGGGTCCGGTGCGCACACGCCGGGGCGACGCGATCCGCGAGGACACGCGGCGGGGCCCGCGTGAGCGTGGTGGGAACCGGACATCGTCGCGGTCTTGGAGTTGAAGTTCGGCCAGCACGCTCAGCAATCCTGCGCCAGTGCAGGGAGGTGGCTCTCAGTCTTCGGCGGTTTCGACCAGATATTGATCAAGTTCAGCGACCAGATCACTCTCGCGTATATCTCCGGTGACGGCCGCCTTGAAGAGTTGCCCCAGGGTTTCGTCATTCGGCATGTCTAGGCCGTAGCCATTGATGGCGAAAAATTCGAGCATGGCGAAGGCGCCAGCGCGCTTGTTCCCGTCAATGAAGCCGTGATTGTCGGCAATCGACAGTCCGAGCCGCACTCCGAGAACGAGAACATCTTCTTCGCCTTCGTAGTGGTAAAGCGTGCGGGGCCGATCGACGGCACTTTCAACGAGAGTGAGGTCCCGCACACCGTGGGGACCTCCATAAAGTTCGATTTGCTCTTCGTGAATTTCGACGACCTGATCGGCGTCGATCCAGTATGGTTCGCTCACTGAGCCAGATAGGCAAGCGACTTGGAAAACTTGGTATTGATTTCCGCACGGAGCTTCTTGCGGTCAATTTCGCGCTTCGGCTTCGCCTTGCGGGGTTCGCGATTCTTCGCGTCAGGCTTGTCTGCGTATTCGAGCATGCCTTCCTCCATATGCGCTGAAACACCAGATATGTCACATATAGTGTGACGGTCAACGTGACTCTTCAACGACGTTGATATTCGTTGGTTTCAAAATTTCGAGTTAATGTGTGCATAGCACATTCGAAATTTCTGCTGTCTGAACCACTCGCATGAACGATACCATTGCGGTCACAAGTCCATAACAAGCTGCAAGCATAATGGTTCGGCAACGGCCAGGTCGTTTGCGCGGCAAGCGTGCAATGACAGGCTTACGGCTTGGATTTCAACGACCCTGCTGTCACGCAGACGACTTCACAACAGATCAGCATCATCAGAAATTAGCTCGTCCAATGCTTGCGAGCGGAGACGATCTCTGTCCGCCTTGTAGCGGAGCACGTCGTCGGCCTGGATGCGGCGATGCCGGCCGACCCATGTGTAAGGCATTGTTTCCTGGTCCAGGAGCTTGACGAGGTGCGGGCGCGACACATTGAGCAGGTCTGCGGCCTGCTGTGTCGTCAGCATTGCCCGGATCGGCGTAAGCCTCACCGCATGACCCTTGCCGATTTGGTCAAGCATTTCGCGAAGCAGATCGAACAAGGTGGGTGTGAGCTTGATATCGACCGACTTCCCGGACTCCCCTGCCTGTACGCTCAGGGATGCCTCATCTGACTTCTGGACCGCGAGCAGGTCGCGAAGCTGGTTGGCAATCTGGCGGTCTTCAACTGAAGGGATGTCGCCGTTCAACGGCCTGGAATTCGCGGGAGGTGTCATGATGGCTCTCCGAAGAGCAATCTTCGTTAGCGCATATTCGAAATAAACGAAAGATCACGCGGCGAGCCAGACCTGATTGAGAATTTGCGCTGCCAAGGCCGATTTGTCCTGTGGAAGGAAGCGCCCGTAGTGCTTGGCGACCATGTCGGGCGTGTCCTGGATCGCGTAGCTCGCGCGCTCGTATGACCCCGTCTGCTTGAGGATGTGGGTCGCCAGAACGTCGCGAATGTTGTGCGGCCCGTGCGGAAGCAGTCCCTTGATGACGCCTCTTTGCGTGTAGGGATTGAAAATGCCGTAGCGCTGGATCACGAGCCGCCAGGCCTCGTAGAAGGTGTTCTGGTCGTATTCTGCGGTTCGGCTGGTGACCTTGGTGGTCTTGACGAAGAAGGTGCCCGGATCGGCGATTGTGCCGAGCAGCACCGGGCGGTGGCGGCGGATGAATTCGTCGATGTGCCGGTGCAGGCCTCCCAGGTCCGGAAGGACGAGCCGGAACGGGCGGCCATCGAAGAACGAGGACCCCGCGTTCTTGAAGGCGTTGGCGGGGATGACGACTTCCCAGCCGTGGTCGCGTTCGCTCCAGCGGATCTCGCCACGCTTCAGCGCTTCGAGCTGACGCTCGGACCGGGGCAGGCGGTCACGCGGGCAGACCATGAGCTGGCGCAGGTTCTTCTGCCGCAAGCCCAGATGGAGGCCGAGGCGAATGAGCAGGAACGCGCGCGCAGCTTCCGCCGCCGCGCGCGGATAGCGATCGGGATCGGGCGCGAGCCGCAGAACTTCATCGGCGATCTTGCGGTACTCGCCCACCGGGCTGTCCGCTTCGAGAACGGGCAGGATGGGCTCGAAGGGATCGCGATGCACGCGCGCGACGCGCTCGATTTCCTTGGCCCGGGCGACGGCGTGCGCGTGGAGCCGGTCGCAGGCCGTATCCCAGTCCTGCCGCGCGGCCTCAACGTCGGCCGCGCTCAGCAGGCCCTCGATAGGCAGAAGCCGCATTGCCAGTTCGGGCATCTGGCGCAACCATCCGGTACGCTTGCGGGTCAGCGCCGCACCGAGGCGAAGCATGTCCACCTCCCAACGGGTGAAGAAGCCGCGCCGTGCCTCGCGCCACTGGATATACCAGTCCCAGGTTCGCGGAAACACGAGCAGGGCCAGCGTGAGCTGCCCTGCGGGAACGCCGAGACCCGCGACAGCGTCATCCGGCCCGGCGTGCATGGCGCCGAACAGAAGGCCCAGGTGCTCTACCTTCTGTTGAATGGTCTCGTCGTTCCAGACCCCGTTCCGGTGAAAGCCGATGTCGGTGAGCGTGCTCGATTTGAATCGGATCAGTTCCGCGAGTTCGCCGGTGAGGCGCGGCGGAGCCTCCTTTGCCGTGCGGGAAAGGCTGGTGCCGGGAAGCGCTTCGCCGTCTTCGTCCTGGCCCTGTATCGGTGCCGGTCGGCCTTGAGGCTTGCGCCCGGTCAGCGAAGGGAACCGCAGGCCATAGCGCAGCTTGGCGGCAT
Organism: Novosphingobium sp. MBES04; assembly: GCF_000813185.1. Classification (NCBI taxonomy): domain Bacteria; kingdom Pseudomonadati; phylum Pseudomonadota; class Alphaproteobacteria; order Sphingomonadales; family Sphingomonadaceae; genus Novosphingobium; species Novosphingobium sp. MBES04. The sequence continues at coordinate 2,205,300 of NZ_DF850488.1, forward strand.
CGGCCTGATAGCGTCGATATTCGGTCGAACCGGAAACGATGACGGTGCGGACCCATTCGAGGATTTCCGCCCGCTCCTTGCGCGAGCGCTGGGCGAAATCGTCTGGCAAATGCCAGGACAGGCGGCGCTGTTCGGCCGGGGCAATGCCTCGCACGCCGTGATCGGCGGGAGCGCGTCCTGGATGCGGCAGCTTCGCCTTGAAATAGTCCGAAGGCAGCCCGTAGCGCGCCTCGATGCGCGCAAGCACGTCCAGGCTCGCGACGTTGCGGGGCAGACGCTTGCCCCGGCTCCAGCCCTTGAGCGTGTCGGTATGGAAGGTCTCGTCGGGGCGAATGATCGCGCGATGGAGGAGAAGGCTTGTTTCGTTGAAGCGTTTCAGGTGCAGGCGCAGAGCCTCGTCGAAGCTGTCTGGTTCCTCCCATTCGTGGAACTGCGCAACGGGACGTTCGGCCGGTTGCCTGCGCTTCGCTCCCCGTTTGCCCTGGCCCTGCTTTGAGGCCGCTGTTGGTTTCTGGGAGCTGGGGCGGGGCATGGAATTCTTTCGGCCAGGGTGTGAGGCTTGCCGGGCGAGTGAAGCCCGATCGCGAGGGCGCGGGCCTATTCCTCAACGAGGTGACTAAGTCACTATGCTGGAATGAAAATTCAGAGGGTATCTTGTGGTTCGATGTTGGTAGCAGGTTGTAGGCGGGGGCTGACCCGCGCCTGCGGCGCGGCCGGGCTCTATTTCGCTCGGTCTCAACCGAGCCACCGGCTGCGCCGCCGTCTCGTCGGCAGAGCCGTGACGATCCCTGTCAGGTTGCGGACTGCCCTTGGCATCCCGTCAATGGTCACCGCGCATGAGGCGCGGCGGCGTTGAGCCTTGACGGCTCCGTGGTGGCGGGGGGCGTCGCGGCCCTCTAGCCCCGCCTCGACGGCGCGCAACCCGTCCGCTGCGCTCCCGGGTGCTCCTCTTCGTTTCGCCCCTTCGGGTGCGCCCCGCTTTTAGCCGGCGGGGCTTCTGGTCTGCTCCTGCCGCCCCCCGCCACCCTGGCGCCGGTCAATGGCGGTTGAGGAAAGGAGCAGGAGTTATGGCCGACCGTCAGAGCCTTTATGGCGAGGTGACCGCACGTGTGATCGCCGAGCTGGAAGAAGGACGCCTTCCGTGGGTGCAGCCTTGGGACAAGGCCCGGTGTGCATGCACGATGCCGCACAACGCGGTGTCTGGACGGGTGTACTCCGGAATTAATGTGTTGATCTTGTGGTGCGAGGCGGTGGAGCGCCAGTTCACCTCGCAGCGCTGGCTTACCTACAAGCAGGCCGAGAAGGCAGGCGGGCATGTCCGGCGCGGAGAGAAAGGCACGGTCATTTGCTATGCTGATCGCTTCACCCCAAAGGACGAAGCCGCGAAGGCCGCAGGCGAGGACCGCGAGGCGCGTACGATTGCCTTCCTGAAGCGCTTCACGGTGTTCAATCTCGACCAGATCGAAGGGTTGCCCGAACAGCATGCCAACGAGCCGGTGGTGCCTGATCCCGTGATGGCGATTGCCGAAGTGGACAAGCTGATTAGGGCCAGCGGTGCCGACTTCCGGATCGGCGGGAGCGAAGCCTTCTATTCGCCCAGGCAAGACTATGTGCAGGTGCCCCCGCAGGCAGCCTTTCATGAGCCCGTGAACTGGTTTCGCACGGCGCTGCACGAGCTTGGCCATTGGGCTGGCGGCAAGGGACGGCTGGAGCGCGATCAGAGCGGTAAGTTTGGTTCAGCCTTGTACGCCAAGGAGGAACTCGTCGCGGAGATGACATCCGCCTTTGCCTGCGCATCGCTGGGTATCGAGCCCACGGTTCGCCATTCCGATTACATTGGGGCGTGGCTTGAAGTCCTGCGCGCCGACGAGAAGGCTATCTTCCGGGCGGCGAGCGCGGCCAGCAAGGGCGCCGACTACCTACTGGCTTTCGGGGAGGACGTGGCATGATGCGGCGTTTCTACCAGCTGGAGCAGCTTATCCGCGAAGTGTTCCTGCGCGATGCCTTCCCCGAGTATGAGGACCCGCAAGTGCGGCGGATGGCGCGGGCGGTCCATTCGCTGCCGCGCTTCCACCGTCAGCTGTTCTGCCTCGTGCGCTACGAGAACTGGTCCTACGACGAGATCGCCGCGTGCTTCGACATCAGCGTGCGCAGGGTGGAGATCGAGATGGGCCGTACCTTCTTCATGTTGAGCCTGTCGCTGGATCGGCAGAAGCGCAAGGGCTGGTGAGCAAACGGGCGCGCCCGCTGGTGCGGGCGCGCCAGGCTCCAATTGGATTGGGGTGGCTGCTCATGCCTGTGGCGGGAAGTCATCAACTGAGTAGAAGATGGGATTGCGCATCCATTCGGTGACGGCGCTTTCGCGCCAGCCGCAGCATCGTTCGGCGAGGCGTACTTGCCTCGGAAAGGTCCCGCTCTGAATCTTGCGATAGAGGGTCGCGCGGGAAAGCCCCGTACGGTCGAGCACATCGCCGAGGCGAAGAAAGCGGTCAGGTGGCGACATCATATTCATGTGGCATGTCCTCCGATTTGGTGAGGTGGACTGGCCGGCCACGAACAAGAATGGGCTAAAACGAGCCGGGATCAAGGGTATGCAGACATCGCCGGGAGCGCAGAACCTGGCGAAGTGAACGATCCGGGACGTCTAAGGACGATCGGGGATGATCAAAAAAACATGTCGCCAGAATTTCCATTTTGACGTTTTGCTCGCAGGCCGTCTCAACAGGCATCGGGAGCCACCCGATATACCGAATATCTGACCGAATCACTCAGCGTAACGCAATGCTGGATGGACGGCGATACGGCATACAGGCCACGCAGATCTGAACTCAATTCGGGCTGAAGGCAGAATGGAGGCTTCTGACCAGTTGTGCCAGAAAAGCGGACACGCCAGTGTTGTAGGGCAACGGTCGCAACAGAATGGCGTCGCACCCATGTGCAAATGCCCCGCTCAAGACTATCGACCCTTTGTCGGCGTAGGGCAGGCGATATACGGATCAATAATATTACCGAGTAATATGTCCGCGATATGGTGGCCCGAGACTGCCGCCATGCTTCTCTCAAGCGACATCTTTCTTGCCCAATAGCAAATGAGTTCGACTTAACGCAGCTAAGGCGCTGAGTGCGGGAGGCTGCTCCAAATGCACGCAGGAGGGCGTTGAAAATTTGCGGTAACCGGCGCTGGCGATGATAGCGGCGAGCAGCGCTGAATACAGGTCATTCATGCACGGGATCTTTACGTCCTCAGGACGTAAAGCATCCCGTGCTGCATCGCAACTACCAATTATTTACGTACTGATTGGCCGTAACGCTTGACAGTTCATGTACCGAACTCCATACGTCCTAAGGACGTATGGAGTTCGGTACTGTGTCACTCTACCTTAGTCAGGCGATTGCTCGAATGCTGGAAGAGGCCGATCTTCCGCTCGTTACCGAGTACCAGCTATATCAGCGGGTCCAGCCGCTTTTGGCCGCCGGGCAATATTCCGGAGAGCGGATTCTGCGCCTCCCAACCTACTGGTCGCAGCCTCAACTCCGCGCGATGATCCGCACATTGGAAAAGCGTAGGGTTCTCGCGCCAGACGAAGACTTCAAAGCTGGCGTATGGCGCGTCGTTCAGGCAGCGGCAGCGCCCACTGCGGAAGAGGCTATCTGCCTTGTCGATCCCTTCTCGTACATTTCGCATCTGTCTGCCATGCAGCGATATGGCGTCACGGATCGTTCGCCCGAGGCGCTGCACGTTACAACACCAGCTCGCACGCTATGGACACATATGCGGGACGTCCAGATGGCCGAGGATTACGAAGGCGAGCTAGCCGGATCTCTCTTACCGCAACTCAGCAAGATCGGCATTCGCGAACAGGTTCGACGTCGCCAGGTTATCATACACGAATCGAAGCATCCTGCCGAACCGGTACCTATCGCCGGGAGCGTCAGCAGGATCGCCACGATCGGTCGTGTCTTCGTCGACATGCTCGACCAACCGCAGCTCTGCGGCGGTATTCGCCATGTGCTAGATTGTTACGATCGGCACGCCGAACAATGGTTCGATGAGATCGTTGCCGCAGTGGATACGACCGACAGCCCGATCGTGAAGGTGCGAGCCGGCTACATCCTCGATGAGATGTTGGGTCTATCGCACCCGAACATCAATGGATGGACGCGATGCGCACAGCGGGGAGGCTCTCGCAAGCTCGACCCGCAGGCGCCATACGGGCATGTCTTTTCGGAGAAGTGGATGATAGCGCTCAATGCCTAATATGGACCCAGTCGTCGAAATCGTCGATGTCGATGTTCGCGCATGGGTCGAAAATGCCCGCGCCGACCCCCAATTATATCGAGACCGACAAGTTACCGAGATCGTCCTCGCTGCAATCGGGCTTTCACCTTCGCTTAATCAGAGCCTTGTTTTGAAAGGCGGCACGCTCATGGCACTCGCCTTCGGTTCGCGCCGCGTGACTGGCGATGTCGACTTCTCTGCGACCGTACCGCCGGATGGCTTCGACGACCTGCTAAGAGATGAGCTCAATGCGAAATTTCGCGTGGCGGCCATCAAGCTTGGTTATCTTGATCTCGTCTGCCGGGTGCAGGGCGTGAAGCGACGCCCACATTCCAATTTGTTCGAGAATGCTGAATTTCCAGCGCTCGAGTTGCGCGTGGGTTCGGCAGAGCGGGGCAGCAAGCAGGAAGCGGCGCTGGCAGAAGGAAAAGCGAGCCGCATCTTGTTCGTCGAGGTCAGCTTTCGCGATCAGGTCTACGCGTTCCAGGAGCTGAATCTGGGACAGGCGGATGCTGCCCTCCGCGCGTTCACGCTCGCCGAGCTCATCGCCGAAAAATTACGTGCGCTTCTGCAACAGCCGATCCGCAACAGAAACCGGCGACAGGATGTCTATGACATCGCTTTGCTACTCGACGACAACCCGCCGGACGATGCGCTTCGAACAACGATTTTGGAGACGTTGATCGAAAAGTGCCGATCACGCGAGATCGAGCCGACGCGCGAGTCGATCGATGACCCGGAGGTGGCGAAACGCGCGCAGCGGGATTGGGAAACGCTACGGCTCGAAGTGTCCGACCTGCCGCCCTTCGAAGAACGCTTCGCTGCCGTCAGAGAGTTCTATCACTCCCTGCCGTGGTGAGTACTCCGTCCGCCTGAAGGACGGCTGATCATTTTGCCGCAGGGAATGGGCGAGGGGGACGTCACTCCGGCTTTAATCCTCCCCTCTCTGGAGGAAAGCCTGGGGTCGCGTCACCTCTTCTCCCAGGATCAAGAAGGCCTGCCCCGTGCCCTTCCCCGCGATCGCGCATGCCCCGTCACATGGCACACATGATCGACGAGCCCGCAGACCAACGCGCGAACCGTGTCCGGCGTGAACCCGCCATCGTCCGGTAGCTGCCCGCCAACCACATTCTGCTGGTTCCATTTCCAGTACGGCGAGAGCACCTGCATCAACCGCTCCGTCTCGGGGCAATCGTAGCCAAACGCCGTGACGTTCGCATAAGCCAGCGAACGATCGACATGCAGGCCGACATGCCGCGCGCACCAGCTGTCCGGAAAGCCTACATCGAGCAGATGCGAGGAAAGCGCGAGCTGCGTCACGATCCCGGCGGTGTAGAGAAAATAGGGCCAGTCGCTCCGGCCATTGGGTTCGAGCCCGTGCATGAATTCCAGCGCCCGTTCGTAGCGCGCCCGGCTGAGGCTTCGCCCCTCCTGGGTGCGCAGCAACCGAACGGGCTGTGCACCGTAGATCTTCCAGAGCGCAGCGAGCGCGGAATTGTCGTTTGGCAGGGAACGCAGCGCTGCGGAAACAGCGGCGATCTCATCGGGTGAAGCAACAGAAACAATGCTGTCCATCGGCACCTCCGGGTCCGCATCTGGGCGGTTGAGCGGAAGAGGCGAGACATCATGCGGACCAGTCCCGAACTCCCGCACACTGGGCGCGGGAGCCGCCGGAGCTGGTAACATGCGAAAGCACATGCGCCGCCGCCTTTCACCCGAAGGTTTGGACATACGCGACGGCACCCCGGAAAACTGAGTTTTCCGAGCCGTTTGCTTTCGCGGGATTACCAGTCCCGGCGCTGCCCTTTGCGCAGCGCCCTTGCACGTTACCAGACGCGAATCTCTACGCCAAGGCCGGTTCAGTAGCGGGCCGTTTTGTGCGGTGTGATGGCTACGCGACGGCGTCTTGGGCGAAGGCCCGCTTGCCCCTTCGCCGCCACAGCGTCAGGGCTTGCTCACGATCCTCGGTTCGCAGCCTGGCTGCGGCTTCGACAAGCAGGCCAAGGATCACGGCGCGATCGTCGTCGGCTAGCTCGACAAGTCCGGCTTTCACGACCAGCCCGCCCAGTTCGATAAGCTGGCGGGTACGTTCGCGCCGCTTCACCTGCCATTCCCGTCTATCATGCCGCGCCTGGCCCATCGAACAGCGGTTGCGCGCTGCCCGGTTCCGTCGGAGCGCGGCGCGGCTCGCGTTCAGTTCGCTGGCGAGCCTTTGCTTTCCCTTCGCCCGAAAAGAACGCCGCGCCCCGTTTGCGCCAGGCCTCCTTTCGTGCCGCGTCCGTGTTGCTGGCGGCATCGAGCAGAACGCCCGCCAGTTCTTCTGCCGTGAGAGCATCGGCGCCGGTCGCGGTGACCAGCTCGCCAAGCTGGCTCACCTTGCGGCTTTTGAGTTGCTTTGCCTTGTCGGTCAGCGCCTTCAGCTCGGCATCGTAGTCCCTGGGTTTGCGCATGGTCCGTCCTTTCGTTGAGGAAGTCGGACCATTGCGCTATCGGGAGTCTCAGCCCCCCTCAATAGCGTGAAATGCTCTGGGATTTCGTGTTCCCGAGTGCGATGAAATCGTTCGAGGGCGCGCTTATACGTCGTGCCGACGTGCGCTTTTAGGGGTAATTGGTAGGTCGCCATGGCGATCTACCACTTCTCGGCCAAAGTCATTTCCCGCGCCGCCGGATCGTCCGCCGTGGCCGCCGCCGCCTACCGCTCGGCCTCGCGGCTCCACGATGCGCGGTTAGAGCGCAGCCACGACTTCACCAACAAGGCCGGCGTCGTCCATTCCGAAGTCCTGCTCCCCGAGCACGCACCCGACGAATGGCATGACCGCGAGCGGCTGTGGAACGACGTCGAGGCGGCCGAGAAGCGCAAGGACGCACAGCTCTCGCGCGAAGTCGAGTTCGCCATTCCGCGCGAGATGAAGCAGGCCGATGGCATCGAACTGGCGCGCGACTTCGTTCAGCGCGAGTTCGTCGACCGGGGCATGGTTGCCGATCTCAATGTGCACTGGGACATGGGAACGGACGGCATGGCCAAGCCGCACGCCCATGTGATGCTGAGTTTGCGCGAAGTCAGCGAAGAGGGCTTTGGCGCGAAGGTGCGCGACTGGAACCGCACCGAGCTGCTCACGCACTGGCGCGGAGCCTGGGCCGAGCACGTCAACACCCGGCTGGCCGAACTCGATATCGACGCGCGTGTCGATCACCGCTCGCTGGAAGCGCAAGGCATCGAGCTGGAGCCACAGAACAAGATCGGCCCAGCCGCTTCGCGCATGTTCGAACAAGGGCTCGAAAGTGAACGCCTCGACGAGCACCACGCCATTGCAAGGGCCAACGGCGAGAAGCTGCTCGCGGCCCCGCACATCGCGCTCGATGCGATCACGCACCAGCAGTCGACGTTCACCAACCGCGACCTTGCGATGTTCGTCCACCGCCACAGCGAGGGGAAGGACCAGTTCGACCAGATCATGGCCGTGGTGAGGGCCTCACCCGAGCTGGTGAAGCTGGGCAAGGACGGGCGCGGCGAAGACCGCTTCACCTCGCGCGCCATGCTGGAGACCGAACAGCGGCTTGAACGGCAAACCGTCCGGCTTGATGCCGAACGTCATCACAGCGTGCCCGACCGGCATCGTGACCGCGCGCTCACGCGCGCCGAGGCGCGCGGCATGGTGCTCTCGCCCGAGCAGCGCGGGGCCTTCGAGCATGTCACCGATGCGCGTGGGATCAGCAGTGTCATCGGCTATGCCGGGACCGGCAAGAGCGCGATGCTCGGAGTTGCGCGCGAGGCCTGGCACTCGGCGGGATATTCGGTCCACGGCGCAGCGCTCTCAGGGATAGCGGCTGAGAACCTTGAACAGGGTTCGGGCATCGCCAGCCGAACGCTCGCCAGTCTCGAACACCAGTGGGGAAAGGAGCGCGAGTTGCTGACCAGCAAGTCCGTTCTTGTCATCGACGAGGCGGGCATGATTGGCACGCGTCAGATGGAGCGCGTGATGCGCGAGGCCGAGAAGCGCGGCGCCAAGATCGTGCTTGTCGGCGATCCCGAGCAGCTTCAGGCGATTGAGGCAGGGGCGTCTTTCCGCAGTATCGCCGAGCGGCACGGCGCGGTCGAGATCACTGCTATTCGCCGTCAGTCCGAAGAATGGCAGCGCGAGGCCACGCGTCAGCTTGCCACCGGTCGAACCGGCGAGGCGCTCGCCGCCTACGAGGATGCCGGGCATGTCCATGCTGCCGAGACGCGCGAAGCAGCCCGCGCCAATCTGATCGATCGCTGGGACGCGGACCGGCAAACGCATCCTGATGCCAGCCGGATCATTCTCACCCACACCAACGACGAAGTGCGCGAACTCAACGAGGCCGCGCGCAATCGGCTGCGTACCGCGCAGATGCTCGGGCGGGACGTGGGGCTGACGGTCGAGCGCGGCGAGCGAACATTCGCGTCGGGCGACCGCGTGATGTTCCTCAAGAACGAACGCAGCCTTGGCGTGAAGAACGGGACGCTAGGCACCATCGAACATGTCAGCGCCGCCAACATGCGCGTGCGCACCGATGACGGGCGGTCGGTCGCCTTTGACATCAAGGACTATGCCCACGTCGATCACGGCTACGCCGCGACGATCCACAAGTCGCAGGGCATGACCGTGGACCGGGTCCATGTGCTGGCAACGCCGGGGCTCGATCGGCATGCCTCCTATGTTGCGCTGTCGCGGCATCGCACGCAGGTCGACCTGCATTACGGGAAGGACGATTTTGCCGAGCGCAGCCGGCTTGTCCGGGCGCTCAGCCGCGAGCGCGGCAAGGACATGGTCTCCGACTACACCCGGGCGCCGGAGCAAAAACCGAAGTCGGAGCCAGCGCCTACGCCGAAGAATGAACCCGAGGTTCGGCGCAATCCCTTTGCCGGCATGCGCTTCAAGGTGCAGCCGGAGCCGTCTGTTCAACAATCCCAGCCATTCGACGCCGCCGTCGCGCGCTATGGGCGGGCCCTGCGCGACATCGACCAGATGCAACGCCAACGGCTCAATCCGATTATCAGCCAGGTGCACGCCCTCGATCGCGCGGCCAAAAGTCTCGATGCGCAGCGACCGCACGCGGCGGAGGACATGTACGCCGCGATGAGCAAGGATCCGTCGCTGATCGATGAGGCCGCCCAGGGCAAAGGCGCGCGCGCCATTCAGGCGATGCGCCTGGAAAGCGAGATCCGTGTCGCGGCTGATGAGCGCGCCGATCGCTTCATCGAAGAATGGCAGACCCGCACCCGCCAGTTCCTGCGCATGCAGAAGATGGGCGATCCGCTCGGCGCCGAACGCGCGGCCGAGCGAATCGATTATCTGTCAAAGAGCTTCCATCGCGATCCGGAACTGGAATCCCGGCTCCACAGGAGATCTTATGAGCTGGGCTTCAAGCCTCGTGAGGGGAGTACCCTGTCTCGGGACATGCAGGATTGGATCAGCCGCTCGCGCTCACGCGGGCTTGAGCGGTAGCCTTCGCGCATGACTGAAACCAACCCACCTGAAGAGCTCGCTGCTGCCGAGGCATTTGAAGCGATGAACCGCCGTCTTGCAGGCCTGTCGGCGGCCATTGATGGCTTTGCTGCGCGCTTCGATCATTTGCAGGAGCGCGACTACAGCGCGGATCTGGCCCGGATCGATGGGCGGATCAATCAACTCGGGAAGGAAGTCCAATCCCTGAAAGGTCAGCCCGCAATGGCCTTGACGCCCGAACGTGTAAACAGCCAGATCAAGGCGGCTGCACATGAAGCGCGGCAGGCGGAGCAAGTCGCCTGGACCCGGGCACGCAATGAGCTGAACATCGAGGCAAACTCGATCCGTGAAGTCGTTTATTCAGCTCGGGAGGCATACAAACAGGACAAGTTGCTTCTCTACGTTTTGGGTGGTGGCTTCGTGATGGGCGCACTACTGATGTTCTCTGCCCCAACTGTCGCCCTGGATATCGTACCGGACAGTTGGCACTGGCGCGAAAAATCCGCTGTGGCGGCCATGAAGCGCGATGGCTGGACTGCCGGTCAGCGCCTTATGCAGGTCTACGATGAGAAGCGCTGGGAGGAAGTGGCTCACTTCCTGCGATTACCGGACGAGGAGCGCGCAAAGTTCGCCGATTGCGCGGCGAAGGCGGAGGAGAAGGAGAGCGAGACCACCTGCCTATCCACATGAGTTCGACGGGCGGCAAATAAGGGCGGGCCTTGGGACATTCGCGACAGTCGGCTCTGGAGTGGCCGCCTTGGGTAAGCCGACGTTCACTCTACGGCTGTGATGAGAATCAGCCAATGCTGCTCTCCAAATTTTGGCCGGCGGAGGACGCAAAGATATTTCACTTGAGCATCGCTGCATCCCGACAGTAGCAAGGACACTACCGGGATGCAGCTTTCTTTAAATTACTTCGTTTCAGCGTCCTTAGTAGTACTGACTTCCTCCGCCTTAGGAGCGAGCAAGCCGGGTGCGGCAACAGCTTCTTGACGGGAATCCGTCAGAAGGCCTGAGCCGGTCGCGGGCCAAGACTTACGGTTGTTCCGTGAAAGTGGATTACGTTCACCGAAAGGCAGGCCCTGACCTGGTGCAGACAGAGCAGCCAGATTTGCTTGCATCGCCATCGGAGTAAAATCAGATCTGGTATTGTTGATTAGAGCAGTAACTGCTGTTGCGAGCAAATCGGCGAAAATGTTGCCAGACGACGAGTTCGGAGCGTAAACATACTCCTGTTGATCTTGCCAGAGCACCTCGCCAGTGCGGCCTGACTTGAGAGTGTAAAGGAACTCAGTCTCGATCGACGACGAGATGACCTGATATTTCGAGCTCCAGTCAAGCACTTCTACATAAAGAACTGCGTCGGCCCCGAACAACCCTGCCAGATCCTGTGCCTTTGCCTGATGAACGAAACCAGGGTCGCCTAGCCCCTCTGCCTGCATGAGGGTTTTGATGGCATTGGTTGGAAAGGCGTAATATCCGCGCTCGGCCAGAGGTGCAGCCATCGTGGCAAAAAACAAGTCGGAGGCATCGACCTCGTTCGAATTGTTGATCACAGGAACAACGAGAATTGAGGCTGGTTGCTGAGCGTAATAGGCGGTGTAGTCCTTCGACGGAGGCGCGTTTCCGGCACAAGCACCAAGCAGCGGCGTGGCCGCAAGTGCGGCAATGGCGAGTAGCCGCTTCATTGCGCAGTCTCCTCTGACTGACTTTCAGCCCCAGCAATAAGTTTGGTCATAAAAACGCCGGATTCCGGGAAACGTTCGCGTTCTTTTACAAAGTAGGTCGCTGCCTCGGCGCCTTTTCCCTGCTCCATAAGCAGGTAGCCAAGGTCCGCGTAAACGCCCGGCGGAACGCGATCCTTCTTCTCAGCCTTGGCGATGGTTTCGCGAAGTTCTTTTTCGAACGCAGTCTTATCTGCATTCTTTGCGTAGTTTACCAGTGCTGGCTGGTAGCTACCCCACTCGTACATTGTCTTTTGCCCTGCGCAGCCAACAAGCAAAAACGCAGCGCCTACAATCGGCACCAACTTCATGAATTGCCCCCTAGTTTCTTAGAAGCCCTGTCGCCCACCCGGCTTAGGGAACCAGATCGATAATCTTGTGCGATCCGTCCTGAAGAAAGACGCGTTGGTGGTGAACAACATCGCCGCCACTCATCACGTCGACATCATGCCATCCGTCCTGAACGGAAATGAGCGCCCGCCCCTTGCTGTCGACCGGAACGGCTTTTTCATCGATCACGACAAGGGCCCCTTTGGGAGCGTCGATGACCTCGACCGCGGACGCTTTCGTTCCTCGCACCAGATCGTGGCGAGGGCTCATCCCGCAAGCAGAAAGCGCAGTGAGGGTCGCAAAAGCAAATGCCCAACGGAGCAGGCGTGATTTAGGTTGAATCGTCATTTTGCCACCACATAAATCTGCTCATCGTCGAGACCGACAACAGAGCCGGAAACCACTTTGGCGATAGATCCCTCGCCGAGTTCCCCACTGCCGAAGTGCGAAACGACCTGAAGCTGCGCGACTTCCGTGGACGGAAGCTGGATATCAAGCCCGGTCTGGCGACTTTTGACCGAGCGCCCGGCCTTCATCACCTTGAGCTGCGCGCCGCTCTGCAACCCTTGGCTCGGGCCACCAGATACAAACACTTGGCCATCTTCGATTGCGAGAATGTCTGTACGCCACTCTCTAGCCTGAATGGTGTTTGACAGCTCTTCGAGAACATCCTCAATCGCGACAGACAAAGCCTTGTCCGTCAGGGAACCGTCGAAGCGTGCAGTACTGCCCATGCCAAGGGTGGTCTTTGTCTCAGTGGTGGCCTCGCCAGAGCCGGTAGCGGAATGGAATGCAAGGCCGGTCCGCACGTCGACCAAGCGGATGGCGACCTTCGCGTGCGCACGCTGAGTTCGCTCACGATTCAAAAATCCCCGCTTTCCGTCTTCACTGCGACCGAATTCAACGATTGACCCGATGATGAGCGTATCTACGCCGACCATGGATTGGTCGCCTTCCCCGAGACGCTTCTGCTCACTTGCAATCTGGCTCATATCTCCCCGCTCAAAGACAAGGAAATCACCAGACTGGACTAAGTATGCGGCCAAGATGTCAGCGGCCTGCTTGCCCAGAGGATCCAGGTTGGAATCTCGTAGCAGCGTCTGGCCGTATCGCGTTTCGTTAGTGAAGCGGCCGATGGCAATCTTTCGCTTCAGAGACAAGTCAGAACCAATGGCCCCATTTGGAGCTTCTTGTGCTGCCGCCTCTGTGACCGTGAGGTCGCCACTTCCGGAAATCAATGCAGCAGCCGCAAGTGCTGCGCAGCCACGCGCGGAAAATACTTTAAACATAATCCCCCTGATTGTCCCGCAGCCCCTGAGCGCTCGGCTCACCACCAACCAAACCCAGTCCGTTAAGGATAAATCGCCAATATGCTATTAACGCTGGCGGATCTTTTTTAAAGCTCCATCTTATGCAATCGATACTCCAAGTGCGCCAGTTGGTATCGAGTGGCATTAACCAGTCTGCTCAAAGGCAGCATCCCTCAGATGACCAGTAAGGCATAGACAGCTGCTCGGCCGCCTACGAGAACTGGAAATTCGCACCTCAGCGGCGGGACGTGATAGGTCGCATAGTGCCTTCGTGCGTAGCGCAGTAGACAGAATTTAGCTGGATCGTTTGTCAGGAGTGAGTGAACAATCTGCAAGCTATCCGTCCGGAGCTAGAAGCCTTTACGAAACTGCTGAACGGCAACAATGGGTCGGCTGCGGCAGCCGGGATCACCAATCAAAAAAACGTTATGGAGTATGACCTTGCGCGCTCCGCTATATTGCGTAGCCAATGCATCGAAGCGAAGCCTCTGATAGGCCTCCAGCTTGGCGGGCCGGATCGACGAAGGGGGGACGGCGCGGAATTTGTCGGGCGACGCTGAATGGTGCTTGTCTGATCGAGGGGTGGGTAAATGTTTGGTTCGATCCTTGGCTTTCAGATCGCGATTTTTCTATCGATCTTGGCTGTACGTGTCCTCGCCAGAGGCAAACTTGAACTGCTGTGCATTGGCTGGACGATCTTCACGTTCGTAATGGTCTACGCATCGCCACTGATTCTGCTGCAATTGCTTGTCATTTGGGGAAGTTATGGCCTCTTGTCAGGAGGCGGCGGCAGCGGTCACTCCTCGGCAAACAGTGATAATCGCCCAAGCGCGTCCGTTCCATCCGCGGCGAGCACGGCTCCCGTGCTCAACCGGGTAGAGGTCCAGGCTGGCAGAAGCACAAAGACCGCGCAGCCGGTGACCCCGCCGGCTCCGGTTGAAGGATTTATCGATAGCCTCTCGACTGGCGCGGAACATCTTCAGCGCAAATCTGAAAAATTGCTGGATGCCGTTCAGTTCAAAGTCGCAATTCAGGAAAGAGTATCGGCGGTCGTTGGTACGACCTACCCTGAGCAGGCCGTTTTGAATGCGGCACTCAAACAAGCTGCTGAGCAGGACCGGATTGATCGGACTTACGATACGCCGGAAAAGCGCGCCCGGTACGACAAGAAATTGGCTGAACTCACATCAGCCTTAGAGCAGACGAAAACTGCACCTCCTCCGCGTGCGCA
>NZ_DF850488.1:2221494-2241979 GCF_000813185.1 Novosphingobium sp. MBES04
ACACCGGATGGTCGGAAATGGTGGAAGCCGAATTGGGTAGTCGGCGGTTCACCCAGCACTGATGGGGTAATCTCACTAAGAACGATACCCGAACCTCGCAATGCCAGATTGGCATGGTTTGGTGGTGAACTGACGGGATAGCGGAACGTCCGCACCTGGTAACGCGAAATCGGCGTCTGAGTGGCCGGGAAGGGTCGACGGCTGAAACCACTTCAGAACGCCAAAGGCAGCCATCACAGACGCCCGCCAGATTGCGCTAAATTCGACTTGTCGATTCTCTTGCCAACTTCGACGGGAAGCAAGGGAGATAGGATTTGGAGACAAGGGGTAAAATCGGAATGAGCCCTTGTCTGATGCCACAAGATCATATGTCACGACAGCATTCCCGTTTACAAGACACTGAGACCGGTCACATGTCGCGCGAAAGCGAAATTGGGCAGGAAGAACGGCATACCAACCATGGGAACTTCGGAAGTCTATTTAATCGCTCTCACGGTGATCCTCTGCGTGCCCTATCTTGTCTGGCGCCTGCTGCGCACCGAACACTGGGCGCCGCTTGTCGTGGTGCAGATCGTCGGGGGCATCCTGCTTGGCCCCGGCGTGCTCGGCGCCCGGTTCCCCGAGATCCATGCCTTCGTGTTCAACCCCCAGGTCATGATGGCGCTCAACGGTGTCGCCTGGTGGGCGGTGATGATGTTCGTCTTCGTTGCCGGCCTCGAGCTTGACCTCACCGACGCCTGGACCCACCGCCGCGAGACGTCGATCACCGCCGCCTGCGCGCTGCTGACCCCGCTCGCCTTCGGGGCGCTCGCCGCGGCGCTGCTCCTGCGATCGCCTGGCTGGATCGGTTCGCGCGGCACATACCCGCAGGCGGTGCTCGGCATCGGCATGGCCTGTGCCGTCACCGCGCTGCCGATCCTCGTGCTGCTCATGGAGAAGCTCGGCATCTTCCGCAGGCCTCTGGGGCAGAGGATGCTGCGCTACGCCAGCCTCGACGACATCGCGATCTGGGGCGTGCTCGCGCTGATCCTGGTCGATTGGGAGCGGATGGGGCGCCAGGCCCTGTTCCTCGGCGGCTTCGCGGTTGCGGCCTTGGCCATTCGCGCGCTGTTCCGCAGGGTGCCCGAGGCGGACCGCTGGCATCTTTCGCTGGTCTGGCTGGCCGCCGTGGGCTTCGCCGCCGACTGGTCCGGGTTGCACTTCATGGTCGGTGCCTTCCTTGCCGGGGTGGTGCTCGACGGGCACTGGTTCACCCGCGAAAAGCTCGACCAGTTCCGCGAGTTTCTGTTGCTTGCCGTCATGCCGGTGTTCTTCCTCAGCACCGGCCTGCGCACGAATTTCGGGGTTGGGGGCGGTATGGGCGCGACGGCGGTGATTGTTGCCGCGTTGCTGTTCCTGCTCGCCTCGGTTGCGGGCAAGCTTGCCGGAGTGCACCTTGCCGGGCGTCTTCTGGGTTGGCACAAAGGGGAGGCTTCACTGATCGGTTGGATGCTTCAGACCAAGGCGCTGATCATGATCATCTTCGCCAACGTCCTTCTCGATCGCGCGATCATCACGCCCGAGACCTTCACCGCGCTTCTGCTGATGGCGGTCGGATCTACCATGCTGACCGTGCCGATGACCAAGCCGCGTCTGGCCCGCCTTGGTGTTTCTAGAGACGCGTGAGTACGCTGTCCAATGGCGCGCATCCAAGCCTGGATTTAGCCGTTCTCGCGCAAGCTGTGGACCAGTGTGCCGATCGCGCAGACGACGGCCTGCTCTGCGCTGCGGGCCAGTTCGGCGCGGATCGGGAAGCGGATCTCGATGCGGTACTTGCCGATGTCGCTGGTACCCAACGCGACTTCGACGTCCTCGCGGCCGGACGCAGGGCCAGCGGCGCTGTGCGAGCCGGACCGTGCGGTCGCCTCGATCGATGCCAGGGCCGATACAGCACTGTCCCGGATTTCGCCGCGCGCGGCGAACAGATTGCCCTGGGGTTCGAAGGTCAGCACGATCGTATGCCACGCCTTGCCCGGCCCCGCCGGTTCCACGCGCAGCGGCGCGCCGAACAGGAGGCTGTGCGGGACAATGACGTGTCGCCCAGTGAGGATGAGCGAGCCCTCGCGCCGTTCCATTTCCTGCAAGCGGGTGGCGATCAGGTTGTGGTCGAGGACTTCGCCCCGGATGCCACCCAGCTCGATGCAGTCGCCCACCGAAAAGGCGCGCGTCAAGGTCCGCAAGGCTGACCCTGAAAGACACAGGATCAACTCCTTCATGGCAACGACCATGGCCACTGCGAACGCGGTCAGGGACAGCGCGAAGGTTCGCAATTGCGGTGCCCAGATCATGACAAGGCCGATCAGGCCGATCAGCAACAGCGCGTTGCGGGCATTCGCCGACCAGCGTCGGACCACGTGCTGGGGCAGATCGTCCCTGCGCCGCAAGGCCCGAGCGACAATAAAGCGCAGCAACGCGAGAATTGCGACAAACGCGATCGATGCCAGGACGTCGGAGCTGTAGATCTGTTGGGTCAGGCTAGGGGGCATGGGTCTTCCGGTGGTGTCGATCCACGCTCCATGCCGCGTGTCGAGCCGGCTTGCAAATCGCGGCGGGACCGGACACCCGGGCGCGCTCCGGCACCAACGATCCGGTTGCTGCGCTTGCGGACCACAGCTAAGGATGGCTCGGTCCCATAGTCGCAAGGTTGACCCTTTCGACTACAAGACGAGCCGTATTTGCCTCTAAGCGCCGAGGGGGATCCGTCCGGATCGACAAGCTTGGCCTGGCCCGGCCCGATGCCCCACATCCGCAGGCCGTAGCGCTCAAAGAATGACAGGAAGACCTTTGTCGAACCCGAAGAATATGAATACCGGCCCCATCGATCGCATCCAGGAGAACCTCCTCGCGCGCGCAGAGCGCAGGCTCCTCAATCGGCTTTGCGCCTCCATGCCGCGCTGGGTCATGCCCGATATCCTGACCGCGATCGGGATGTTCGGGGCCTTCGTAATTTTCAGCGGATATATCTTGAGCAATCTGGGTGATGGCTGGCTGTGGATGTCGATAGCCGGGTATTTCATCCACTGGTTCGGCGACTCGATGGACGGAAGCCTGGCCCGCTACCGGAAGATCGAGAGGCCGCGCTACGGTTATTTCCTCGACCATAGCTGCGATGGATTTGCGACAACGCTCGTTGTGGTGGGCATTGGCTTGAGCCGGTATGTCCAGCTGGAAGTCGCCTTGGTGGCTTTGGCAGGCTACCTCCTCCTGTCGATCCACGCTTTCCTGCTCGTTCGGGTACTGGGCGAGATGAAGCTGTCCTACGCTTATGCCGGCCCTACCGAACTGCGAGTGCTGCTTATCGGGCTCACTCTGGCGATGATTGCCGCCGGATCGCAGCCGGTGCTGCTTGGCGTGCTTACATGGTTTGACCTGCTTGTTGGCGGAATCGGTGCTTTGCTGATTGTCTTCTTCGTCATCCAGACATGGCGAACCGCCAAGCGACTGGCCATCGAGGAGCCCCCTCGCCGGACTTAAGGTGCCCGCCCCAATGTAGCTAGGGTCAGTGCGCCTCCCCCTAGCTGAAGGTCCGTTTCTGGAGCCGGGAAATCGGCGCCTGAACGGCGATAAAGGGTCGGTTTTGCCGGGCGCCAAACGCCGCATCGTGGGACGATGCAGCCATCCTGCGCGCCTCTTACGGAACGGCCAATCCTGGGTAGGTTGGACATGATCGCAACTGGCCGGTGGTATGTAATCTTAAACCTGCTAGGCAGCCTGGCATGACCAACACCCATAAGCTTTCCGGTATCGTCGAGGTCGACGGGGTTCAATATGAATGGGAGTTGCGCAGCGAGCCGCGTTGGAGCGAGTTCGAAGGCTGGAAAGGCATGACCGTCAGCTTGCTGCGCAAAAGCACCCAGCGCGGCGCCTTGCTCGAGTTCCCAGCGCCAAAGCGCCTGATGAAGGGCTTGCCGCGTGGTCGGCTCCAGATCGGCGATGCGGTTGTGATCAGGGGGATTCAGGCGGCGCTGAACGCCGGTTGGGAGCCTGACTCGCGGGGTAAGCCGATGGTTTTCGTGGTCGATGCCGAAGGCAACTAGGCATCAGCCGAAGCGCGACCACGACAGCAGCTCTTTCAATCGTTCAACCATTCGCTTGAAATTTCGCCCCGATGCCCTTCGGGAGCCAACGCAGCGCGCAGGGCATCTAGCAGAGGCGGCAAAGCCTGGGTGAAGGCGTAAGGCGGGTTGACAATAAACAGGCCTGCGCCGTTATAGATGCCGGGCTGATCGGCATCGTAGAGCCAGTGCTCGATGCTCAGAAATTTCGGGATGCCGAGGCCGCGCAACTTGTGCTTCCAGTGCGCGTGCGTTGAGCGCTCCTTCAGCGGAAACCAGATCACCGTCACGCCATGCGCCCACTTGCGGTAAGCTGCAGCGAGAGTGGCCGTGATGCGGGAGCGTTCGTCCTGCTGTTCGAACGGCGGGTCGACCACAACGACGCCGCGAGAGGTTCGCGGCGGCACCATCGCCAGCCAAAGCTCATAGGCGTCGCGCTGATGCACGGCGGCTGGCGTGTCGCGCATCGCTTTGCGCAGGGCGCGGGCGTCCTCGGGGTGCTTTTCGTTGAGAACCAGGAAATCCTGCGGGCGCAGAAGCTGGGCCAGAACCCGCGGCGAGCCGGGGTAGAGCTTCGGTTCGGCA
Organism: Novosphingobium sp. MBES04; assembly: GCF_000813185.1. Classification (NCBI taxonomy): domain Bacteria; kingdom Pseudomonadati; phylum Pseudomonadota; class Alphaproteobacteria; order Sphingomonadales; family Sphingomonadaceae; genus Novosphingobium; species Novosphingobium sp. MBES04. Next base: position 2,226,174 of record NZ_DF850488.1, read on the forward strand.
CCGACATTCACCGCCTCTACGGCGGCGCGATAGGGGTTCAGCAAGGGGTTCGGGTCGGCAAGGGCCTGCAGGACGCCTTGCGTAGCTTCCCCGGTGCGCTGGGCTTCCGTACCGTCAAGGTCATACATCCCGCAGCCCGCATGGGTGTCGATCAAAGTCAGCGCGCCCTGCTTGTTTTGCAGGGCCTGCACTAGGGCGATCAGGAGACTGTGCTTCACGACATCGGCGCTGTTGCCAGCATGAAAGGAATGCCGATAATTCATTGCGATCTAAAATCCCGACGATCTGCCTTTATGCGAGCCTCCAGGCGCGAAAAAGCCGCGCGCCTGCCCATTCAAGCAACCAATCCGGGGCCCCTACAACTGCGGGCATAAACCTTCAAATCACTTCTGCGCAAAGCGCCATGCTCCCGTTTGGGATTGCCAACAGAGGCGATGGAACAAGGTGCCAGGTGCGCGGAAATGATCACGGCAGCGTCTGCTAACCCTGCGAACCGGTTCCGAACCGAACCTTCGCCTACCGGCCCGTCTTGGGCATCCCAAATGGGAAAGCTGCCGGTCCGCACCCGGGAGCGTAAAATTGGGTGCTGAACGACCGGGAAGGGTCGTTCCTGGTTTCAACCCGCCGGGTCCTGGGACGAAGCCGCCGTTCCAGATCGATATAGCTAACGTCAGCTCCCGACGGGAGCTGACATCCAGTTCAACTGCCGGCGGCGCCAGCGGACATTACTTTTTCGCGGTCGAACGGCTTTGGTTCAGCGCGAACAGGCGGGCGAGAATTTCGTCCTCGTCCAGCCGGCCGGCGCGCCAGTCCTCGCCCCAACCATAGGCATCGACGACCGCCGCATCGAGCGCGGCGTGGGCGTTTGCCAGCCATTGCGGCCGGGCATTGTAGAGATTGGTGAGCGTTCGCTTCTTCAATTCCTTCGCCGCCGCCTCGTCCTTCGGCAGGATGCGATCGGGATAGCCGGGCACCACTTCGGGCTCGCGCACCACCAGATCGGCGGGGTTGAGCCAGTTCTCGCGCAATTCGTTCAGTCGCGCGGCGGCAGCGGCGATCGCCTGGGCGCGGGGATGGTCGGCGTAGTCGGCGGCGGAAGCGTCCGGAGTCAGGCCTTCAGGGAAGGGGAAGGTATCAAAAGTCAAGGTGTGCACGTACTCGGGATCGTTACCGACACCATGCTTCCCTCCAAGTCGTAGTGACCAAACCTCATGGACGTTCGATTGAAGTATTCCCATGAAGGTATCGTCTTCACGTTTAAATACTACAAGTCGGGTGTCAGGTATGGTTTGCGGCTCAAGCCATACAAAGAAGCGATGCTTCGAAACTCTTGGTGTTGCCAGATATCTCCTTCGACTCTGGATGTCTCGCAACAGCTTCGTTCGCCTTCGCTGCATAATCCACCAACGAGCGGCAGTTTTTGGCTCACCGTCTCGCAGTGCTTTTTCACCTGCGGCAGTACGCCGTTGCTGTTCCAATTTCCAAGCGGAATCCAGGCAAGCGTAGGGCAATTCGAAGAAAGCCGCTTCAGCCTGTTCACGCTCACCAAAGTCAATAATCCACCAATCAGAAGGTCGATCCGTTAGGTCGTCTCCATTCTTCCATGGGCGCAACACTTCCGCATTCGTTTCCCCGTTCGGATTCGTCGGAGCGCTCAAGAATCGGCGCGCTAAATCTGGTGGAACTTCAAACGGGCCGCCGCTAATCGTTCCTTGTGCTGCTACCCCTTTGTTCGTCGAAATGACGAGAGGCGCTGTTTCGGTCAGCTTTGGCTTGAGATCGGCGCCGATTGCGCTCACCTTTCGAGCATCCAGAGTAGCATCTCTATGCTGTTGTGGCTCGAAGCAGATCAGCGACACCCTAACGTCTGCACCGTCAACGGTCCATTCTTGATCGCTCCAAGCATGAAAGATGCCGTTCGCAGCGGCGGGCCCGCTTAAGGCCTTACGGTTTGTCCCACGACGGATCGCTTGAGTGGCGACCAAGCCAGCGCGCTGTAATCGCTCGCCAACCATCATCGCCCAAGCCTTAGCGAACCAGTAACAGACCAAATCAACGCCGTTTGGCACTTCCGGCCAGGCTTTGCGCAAGGCGAAGGTGTAATCTTCACCAAGCTCCCGGATCATCTTCTTGTTGCCCAGAAACGGCGGGTTCCCCACCACCGCATTCGCAGTCGGCCATTCCGCCCGCGTGCCATCGGCATTCAGCACCGCATCCCGGCACTCGATCGTCTCCAGCGGGCGCAGGATGGGGTTTTTCGCTGCATCGAAGCCGTTGCGCCGCATCCACTGGATTTCGCCGATCCACACGCTCACCCGCGCCAGTTCGGCGGCATAGGGATTGAGCTCGATCCCCAGCGCACATTCCGGCCCCACACGCGGGAAGCCGCGCGGCAGCCCCAGCGCCTCGGCATCGAGATTGGCGCGATGCTCGATATCCTTCAGCGCCTTCAGCGCGACATAGAGGAAGTTGCCCGAGCCGCAGGCGGGATCGAGCACGCGGAAATTTGCCAGCCGCTCGATGAACGCCGAATGGATCGCCGTCGCTTCAGCCAGCATCCGCGTCGCCCGGCCGCGCTCGGCGGAGGTCAGCAGCTTTTCAGCGGTACGCTTGGGTGCCTTTTCCACCAGCGCGGTGATCTTCGCCAGCGCCTCGACCCATTCGGCCTCCAGCGGATCGATGATCACCGGCCGCACGATCATCATGATCTTGTCGCGATCGGTATAATGCGCGCCGAGCTGGCTGCGCTTGGCGGGATCAAGCCCGCGTTCGAACAGCGTGCCCAGGATCGACGGATCGATCTGCGACCAGTCGCGATGGGCGGCGGTGAGCAGCTGGTCGATATCCTCACTTTCGATCGGCAGTACGCTGGCATCGGTGAACAGCCCGCCGTTGAACCATTCGATCGGCGTGAAATCGATGTCGCCGCCGGTCGCCATCGCACCAAAAAGCTTGGCGGCATTGCTTTCAAACCGCTCGGGTCGAACCCGGCTGGCCGCGAGCATCTTGGTGAACAGATTGTCCGGGAGCAGCCCCACATCTTCTGCGAACATGCAGAAGACGAGCTGATTGACGAAATGGGCGACGCGATGCGCCTCGTGCCCTCGCTCGCGCAGCCGCTGGGCGATGCCGGCAAACTCACGCGCGGTCTCCTCGGTAAGTTCCTGACGGGACTTGGCTGGCTTGAACTGTTCGGGATCAGTGAACGCCGCATTCAGCCGATCGCGCACCGCTCCGTCGGTCAGGTCCTCCAGCGCGATTTCGTGGGTTTCCTGAACGCTGTTTGTCCAGTTGGTGCGGATAACGATCCGGTTCATGTCGGATACGATCAGCAACGGCGGGTTTTCCAGCGCCACCGAATATTGCAGCAGCTGGGCATAGGCCTTGTCGAGATTGGCGTGGCGGCCCTTATATTCCCAGCCGAAGCACCCGCGACGCCACACATCAGCCCAGCCGTTGCCGCCGCTGGTCTTGTTCGCGCCCTTCTCGAAGGTGAACCATTCGCCCTTCGGATCGGCCGAAACCGGATCCTGGACGCCGAGGAGCGCGCACAAATCGTTGAAATGACTTTGGGATGCTGACCGCTCCTTCAGCTCCACGTTGCGCCATTTTTTCAGAAATTCGTGCGGTGTCATGCGCGCCCCGGCAATCAAGGATCGAAACTGCCGCGATCGCGCAGCCCGGCCTGTTAGTAGCTGATTAGGCCGAGGGGGCAATGATCAATGGTACCGCTGCTGTCGGACAGCCTTCTCTTCCCTCAGCAGCTACTGCCCGAGGCTGCTGTTCAACTAGTGGTTGGAGAATGGCTGAACCTGGTCGCGAGCTGCCGAAATTGCAGACGGTCCGCACCTTGGGACTGAAAATCGGCGTCTGAACGGCCATAAAGGTTCGGCGGCCGAAGCGGCGAAACCACCAATACAATGTTCGGCAGAACGGGCCGTCGATCGGGAAAATACGTGGTCCGACACCTGCTCAATCCCATTTAGCGAAGTGCATCGAGCACGTTATGCAGGTCCGTAGTAAGCTTGCGTCCGCACTTGGCGACGGCTCGAACAGGTCTTCATCCCAAGCTTGAATCGCGCCCAAGTCGCCGCATCAACCCATTTCAAAACAGCCTCTTAGAGCTGGCTCACTTCTTCGGCCGAGAAAAAACGCTTAATCACGTCGCTTGCCAAGCGCGCGGGCCGCATGGTCGCCGCATCAAGACAACACCAACTGGACTTCACTTCAGCCAGAACCTCTTCCCCACGCCTGATCACCGTTTCGTAAAAAGCTCTGGCCCCTTGCACTTTTTCCAAAACCACCGTGGCTATGACATCATCTTCCAGAAAAGCCGGTCGACGGTAAGTGATTTCGTGCTTGATCGCTACCCACAGATGCTGCCTGATTGCTTCTGCAGGCGCCAACGCAAGCCAATGATCGATGACAGCAGCCTGCACCCATTTCAAATAGCTGGCGTTGTTGACATGTCCCATGAAGTCGATGTCACTCGGGGCGATGCCGATCGGAAACCGGTGGGGAATGGAATGGGTCACGTATACGTCAATATCACGCCCCTTGGGTCAAGGAAAGCGGCCCTTCCGAACCTGGAAAGTAACCACCGCCCCCTGAGCGGCTTGAATGGGTCGTTACGCCCTTCTCGTTGGGACCTAGGCTGCTGCGCGCGAATCGCCGCGCCACTTGACGAACTGGGGCGTGCAAGCCTCTGCGGCCTGTTAATGCGGAAGACTGCGACATGCAGTGCAATGTGATACCCCTTGAGATCACGTCACATCACAGTGTGACGTGGGCGGGGCTGGCTCAGGGCCTTGGTTAGCGCAATTTTGAATTTTAAAATTTAGATTCAGTCGCTTGTACTGTTTTTTGTGAGCCCCTCACCGCCCACCAGTACTAAAACGCTGGTTTTAAAGAATTATTCGGAAATTTTGAGAGCCTGCTAAACCGCCTGCTTGAGCGAACGATTTCGCTTCGGGCCGTAACTCCCGGCGTGCTCTCGGACCAGGCTTGCGCATTGCTTCGGGCGGGAATGATGGCGCAGGCATCGCGCGCGGCAATGGCTTCGTTACTAGCAAAGGCGCCACCGGCGCTGACGGTCGCGATGGCTTGATCGGGTGGGATCTGGTCCAGCAGTTCAGCCAGCATGGGGGCACCGGCCAATCAAGCCCGGCCATCTCGAGAAGGCTGGCGACCATGCCGGAGGTCTGGCGCAAGGGCAGCTTGAACACCGCCCTCAGTGTCAGGCAGGCCTGGATCGCGGCGTCCGAAATGACAGGCTGGCGCCCGCGCTTGCCGCTTGGCGCGGACAGCCATTGCATCCGGGGATCAAGCCCGACCTGAAGCGAACCTCTCTGCGCCAGCGCTGCGGTGTAGGACTTCCAGTTTGTCGTGCGGTGGCGGGGCCGGGGCGGCTTGCTCATGGCCTCTCCCTGACCAATTGAATTCACGAACGGAAACCCTCGGTCATTTGCGCAACCAAGCCTGTTTCAAGGTCTCGGTTCAGTCATTCTGCTGCGAGGATGAACCGTTCCCCTTTGCCATCAAAGCTTCCGTGTCCAGATAAAGGTAATGCGAATTGAAGTTGCCGCGTCGGGCGAGGCCTTTGGGATCGAGAAGTTCAACTGTGGGGGCATGAACCTCGCACAATCCGGCTTCGCGCAGCTGGCGTAAGGCGCGGTTGGTGTGGACGGTGGTGAGGCCGCAGATTTCGGCGATATCGGCCTGGGTCAATGGCAAGGCAAATCGCATGCCGTCAGACAGTCCGATAGCCTGGAGGCGCAGGTTCATCTCGCTCAGAAAGTGGGCGACGCGGCCAACCGCATCGAGCCGGCCAACCCGAAAGAGCCACGCACGATGTAGGGCGGCGTCAAGCAGTGTCGAGAACCAGAGCTTGCGAGCAAGCTCGGGCCGTGGGTCCAGGATGCGCCTCAGGGCATCATGCGGGACAATCGCGACCCGCGCGGGTGTCAACGCGCCGATGCCATGATCGAGCTCACGCATGGGGTAGGCGTGCAGATCGACGAACTCGCCGGGAACGTGGACGGCGACAAGCTGGCGAAGGCCATGGCGGTCGTCGATGAAGCGAGAGACCAGACCCTCGATCAGCAAGGTGCTGATCTCGACCGTGGTTCGCGGAGGAACAATGACCTGTCGACTTTCGATCTCGCGGACTTCTGCAATCGCGGTTTCAAGCAGAGCCCGGTCTTCCAGACTGAGGTCGACATCGCGACGATTGGCAAGAAAGGCATCCATTAGCACGACGAGGAGGGCTCCATTCGAGTACACGGCACGCACCGAAGTAATTCGTGAAAGGCCACGGTGCTCCCGGGACAGGTGCCTTTTTATTGCGGGTCCGTGTCCGGGGCGGATGGCGCGGCAAGCTCTCGTCCCCGCCAGGCTTCAGCCCGCGGCGCGCGCGTGCACTTGATAACTATCAAGGGGATTTGGCGCGTGGTGCCTTCGCCGCCATGCTATCCAGATGGCGCACGAAAGATGCTCGGGCCGTGAGAGCTGCGGGCAGAAAGGTACTTCATGCCCATCTATAAGTTGACGTTTGCCGACGACGATCATGGTCTCGCCAAACGCCTGGATTTTACAGCGCCTGACGCCGGTGGCGCGCTTTCAGCGGCGAGGATCGAGGCCGAGAACCGGCCTGCGGAATTGTGGCTGGGAAAGAAGCGGCTGTGCCGTGTCCAGCGCACCAACGACGTCTGGTATATTTCACCCTGACAAAGCGCCGCAACAACCTGTCTCCAGGAGTGGACCGTGTCAGCCGAAAGGCTGGAGTTCCCGCTCCTGGAAAGCGAGGTCGAGCGCTTTGAGGCTCGAGCGCAAGACATTCAGAAAATTGTGTGCCCAGGACGTGGCATCGGTCTTGCGCACAACTTCAAGACAATGCCGATAGCGCCGCTGGCGTTCGCCCAGAGGCATGCGGAACGCTTCATCGATCCTGTGCGCCATGGCCTCGATATCGTAGGGGTTGACCAGAAGAGCCTCGGTCATGTCTTCGGCTGCTCCGGCGAACTGCGAAAGAACGAGCACGCCGGGATCCGCCGGATCCTGCGCGGCGATGTATTCCTTGGCGACCAGGTTCATCCCGTCCGCAAGAGAGGTGACGAGGCCGCAGCGCGCCATACGGAAGAGGTGGGCTAACCGGGCGCGCTCCACCGAGCGATTGATGAACCGGATCGGCGTCCAATCCAGTTCGGCAAACTGCCCGTTGATCTTGCCGGTCAGGCCCTGAAGTTCTTCCGTGATGTCCTCATAGGCCTGTACGCCGAGACGGGTCGGAGGTGCTATCTGGATCAGGCAGGGGCGGGTATCCTCGGGACGTAGGTCCGCAAGGTATGTGCCGAAGGCCCGAAAGCGGTTCGGCAGGCCCTTGCTGTAGTCCAGGCGATCGACCCCGATCGCGAAGGGCGCGGGACTGGCACCGCCAAAAACATCGGGCAGCTCGCGCCGGGCTTCGTCCTCGAACGCCTTGGCGTCGATCCCGATCGGGAACGAGTGCACCAGCGAGACATGTTCGCCGAACTTGATGGACCCATCCGTCATGAACTCCGCGCGCGGATCGTCGCGGAACATCTCCAGACAGCGCGCGACGTCTTCGCGAGTCTGCAGTCCGATGAGATTGTAGTGCGCCAGGCATTCGGCAAAGGTTTCGGCCTGCGGCATGATCGAGAGGTCTGCCAGGACGGGAAAGGGAATGTGCAGGAAAAAGCCGATGCGGTTGGTGACGCCCAGTTTGCGAAGCTCTCTGGCCAGCGGAATGAAATGGTAGTCCTGCACCCAGATGATGTCCTCGGGACCCACTTCACGTGCGATCATGGCGGCAATCCGGCGATTGACCGCTTCATAGGCTTCGCGAAACGCGGGCCGGATCTTCACCAGGTCCGGACGGCGATGGCACAGCGGCCAGAGCACCGAGTTGGCATAGCCGAGATAGTAGTTTTCCATCTCGCTTTGGGTGAGTCGGAAAGCGAGGCGCTGGTAAGGCTCCTCGCCGATGCGCTCGAACGCTCCGTGATCGTCTCCGGCCTCGGGGTGCGAGCCGATCCAGCAGCCGCCCGATGCCGCGAGGACGTCGTGGAGCGAAACCACGAGCCCACCTGATGGCGTGTCTCCCATCGGCAGGCGGTTCGAAACCACGATCAGGCGCTCATTCATTGGTCTTACTCCACCTGCATGTGAAAGCTGGTGCAGCGAGAATGCGGCAGTCGAGCGCCTCGTTCCGCTCGTTGCGGGTCAATTGACAATTATCATAGGCTTTGGCCGGCCTGCGCGAGACACGCCTCTCTGTGGGCCTGCTCAGAGGCTTCTTTCGCCGCTGAGGAACTGTTTGGATCAGATCACGTTCCGTTGGGGAGCGGGCAATGGATACAATCCGAAGGGCTTGCGCGCTTCGACGAGGTTTCGTTCCTACCACGTATTCCGTGGCTGCTTGTGCCCTGCGCCTACCCGGAAGGTAAATTCCCGGTTGGCGCCCCCATTTCACGCAACACCCGAGAATCGCAGAGCGTAGGGAGATTGGAGCCAGGTCCGTGAACCAATTCTATTTCCAAGTTCGTGACGGCACGCCCGACGCTGGCGACGTGTCGGCGGACTTCGCGAACGAGGAAGCCGCCATCCTTGCCGCGATCCAGCTTGCAGGGGAGCTCCTGCTCGAAGCTCCGCAGCGCTTCCGGCAAACCCAGCCCTGGCAGGTACGTGTCGTGGACGAGCGCCGCGAAGAGCGCTTTGCGATCGCGCTTGGTTCGGAGCAGGACGGCTAACGGGCCAAAGCGGCTATCGAGAAAGTCCGCGGATCAGCCGGTCGAGACCATCTTCGAGCCGTGCGCGCGGGCAGGCGAAGTTGACGCGCACGAAGCCTTCCCCCTGTGCTCCAAAGATCGAGCCGGGCGTGACACGCACGCCAGCCTCGCGAACCAGTCGATCCGCAAGAGCCTCACTGGACAAGCCCAGCCTTCGGCCGTCGATCCAGGCGAGGTATGTTCCCTCCTGCTGGATCACATCGATGTGGGGAAGGTGCCGGGCAAAGGTCTGGCGCAGCAGGCGCTCGTTGCCTTCCAGGTAGGCGATGAGTGCGTTCAGCCAGGCTTCCCCTCGGGTGTAGGCGGCCGTCGTGGCGGCCAGCCCCATCGGGTTCAGGTCGCGGATCTGATGCGCGGTCATGGCGGCCTCCACAAGCGCTCGCAATTCGGGATCGCCTACGACCACAAACGCGTTCTGCAGCCCCGAAATGTTGAACGCCTTGCCAGCCCCGGTGCAGGTGATGCAGCCTGCTGCCGCGTCTTGCGCCACTGCGGCGAGAGGGGTGAAGGGGTGGTCGGAGAAAGCCAGGTCGCCATGGATCTCGTCGCTCACCACCCTGACGCCATGGCGCGTACAGATCCGGGCGAGCTGCTCCAGTTCCGCGCGTGTCCAGACGCGACCGCCCGGATTGTGCGGGTTGCACAGCAGGAGCACGCGCGCCTGCGAACACGCCGCCTTTCGTTCCAGGTCGGCGAAATCCATTTCGTAGCGGCCCTGGCGCAGCACCAGCGGGTTCTCGATCCGGCGGCAGCCCATGTGCTCAAGTGCAGAGAGGAAGCGGTTGTAGACCGGCGGCTGCACGATCACGCCGTCACCCGGGGCGCACAGGGCACCCAGGATGGCCTGGATGGCGGGGACGACGCCGATCGTCGGGATGATGCCGCTGCGCGGCAGGCGCACGCCGTGGCGCCGCGCGAACCAGCTTATGATAGCCTCGAAATAGGCCGTATCGGGTGCGGGGTAGCCGAACACGCCATGGGCCACCCGCGCTTCGAGCGCTGCGATCACGGCCGGTGCGCTGCGAAAGTCCATGTCGGCCACCCACAGCGGCAGGATGTCTGCACCCTCCTGCCACTTGGCGGCGTCCGATCCGCTGCGATCCACAGCACTGTCAAAGTCGAAAAGTCCCTCAGTCACGCCGAATAGCCTTATTCGCAGGCAAGGGTGCGGTCACGCTAGCCTTGTTCGGGCCGCTCGAATGCGGCACCCTTGGCAGATGCACGGCGAAGCCAGCCACAGCGCGCACAGCGCCGAACCCTTGCCTTCTGCTCGTCACGTGCCGATGCCCCGGCGTTCGATGGTCATTGCCGCGCTCTCGACGATGGTCGAGTGGTACGACTTCACGCTCTATCTCTATTTCGCGACTGTGTTGGCGCGGGTGTTCTTCGCAGCGGACGGCCATTCGATGACGCAGACGCTGGGCGGCTTCGCCATCGCCTACCTGCTGCGTCCCATCGGCGCCTGGTGTTCGGCCACCTTGGCGACCGCTTCGGGCGGCGCGTTGCGATGCTGGGCTCGATGGCATTGATGACGGCGGCCATGCTGGCAACGGCGGTCCTGCCCACCTACGCACAGGCGGGCCCTGTGGCGGGCGTGCTGCTGGTGCTCCTGCGCTGCGTGATGTCGTTCTCGGTCGGCGGTGAATATACCGGGGTTGTCGCCTACCTGCTCGAAGGCGCGCACGCGCATCGCCGTGGCCTCGTTGCCAGCTGCGCGTCGGCATCGAGCGAGATCGGCGCTCTTCTGGCGGCGGGCGCCGCGGCGCTGACGGTCTGGGCCTTGCCGCCCGACGCGCTTGTCGTATGGGGCTGGCGTATCCCGTTCCTGTTTGGCGGGGCATTGGCAGGCTGTGTGCTGATCGCCCGCGCCGCGCTTGCCGAAACCCCCGAATTCCATGCCCAGAAACGCAGTGGCACGGTCCCCGATCGGCCGATCCGGCACATCCTGTCGGGACATCGCGCCGCCATCGCGCGTGGCTTTGCGATCTCGGCCCTGGGTTCGATCACCTACTACGTGGGGATCACCTATGTGCCCGCGTTTCTCGACGCGACCGGAACCATGCCCGAAACGCAGGCCCTCTCGATCTCGACCCTGGCCGCGCTGACGGTGATCCTGGTGACGCCGCTGACGGGCATGCTGTCGGACCGTATCGGCCGTCGCCCGGTGCTCGTCGCGCTGGCGCTGGTCGCGATCATGGTGCCTGCCGTGCTCTTTGCGGGGATGACCGCGAACGGCCTTGCGACCTGGACAGGTGCCCTGGTCATGGCGGCGCTTGGCGGAGCGGTGAGCGCAGTGGGGGCGGTCACCACGGCCGAACTGTTCCCGGGCGAGGGGCGCCTGAGCGGCCTGGCCCTGGGCGCGACGAGCGCGACCGCCATCTTTGGAGGTCTTACCCCCGTGATCGCGCATCTCCTGGTGACCGGTACCGGTTGGGCCGGAGCGCCGGGCGCCATGATATCGGCTGTTGCCCTGTGCGTGATCGCGGTGTTCGTGCGCATGCCCGAAACCGCGCCTCTTCGCCAAACCCGCTAGCCTCTCAGCCGCGCTCCTGATCGTGCGCGCGGGCCAGCAACAGGGAATAGTCCCCATCCGCATCGCTCCAGTGGCACTGCGTGGCCCAGCCTCCCGCGGCGAGCAGGTCTTCCATGCCCTGAGGCGTGTACTTATGGCAGTTTTCCGTATGAATGGTCTCGCCATGGTCCATGGTGAACGGCGTGCCGGCGACTTCGAAGCGGACATCGCGAAGCGCCTCGAGGTGCATCTCGATACGGCTGCGCTCGTCGTTCCAGAGAGCCAGATGGCGGAAGCCGTCGAGGGGGATCGAACCATCGAGTTCCCGGTTGATGCGGGTCAGGAGGTTGAGATTGAACCGGGCGGTCACGCCCAGGGCATCGTCGTAGGCGGCAATGAGCCGGTCCGGTGCCTTCGCGCGGTCCATGCCGATGAGAAGCCAGGCGCCATCGCCGAGGGTACGGCGCATGGCGCGCAGCATGTCGACCGCTTCGGCGTGAAGCAGGTTGCCGATGGTGGAGCCGGGAAAGAAGCCGAGCGCTTCAGGGGACGCGCCGTCGGAGGACTTCACGCAGGAAGGCAGCGGCACTTCCTGCATGAAATCGCCTTCGACGGGCAGGATCTCCAATCCGGGGAAGCGCGCGCCCAGTTCGGTACAGGCGGCATCCATGAATTCGCCGCAGATATCGATGGGGACGTAGGTTGTTTTCGGCATGTGTTCGAGCAGGATGCGCGTCTTGAGCGAGCTTCCCGATCCAAATTCGACGACCGGCGCGTCCGCGCCGCTCTGGCGCACGACGTCCGCGCTGTGGGCTTGCAACAAGGAGGTTTCGGTGCGGGTGGGATAGTACTCGGGAGCCTGCGTTATGGCCTCGAAGATCTCCGAGCCTGTCTCGTCGTAAAGCCATCGGGCCGGGATGGACTTGGCCCGTCCCGCCAGGCCGCGGAGCACATCGGCCCGAAAGGCAGGGTCAAAGGAGGGCTGTAGCGCCCCCGGGGGGCGTCGAGCGGTGATGTGGCCATGTCTAGAGGTCCCTTGCAAGTCGCAGGCCGGTGAATTGCCAGCGCTGGTGCGGATGGAAGAAATTGCGGTAGGTCGCGCGCACGTGGCCGCGCGGGGTCGCGCAGCTTCCTCCGCGCAGCACGAACTGGTTGGACATGAACTTGCCGTTGTATTCGCCCACAGCGCCGGGGGCAGGGCGAAAGCCGGGCCAGGGGCGGTAGGCCGACCCCGTCCACTCCCAGACGTTGCCGAAAATCGAGGCAAAATCCCCTTCCGGACTTTCGGCGCGTGGCTGCACAGCCGCTGCGCGGTCGAGTTGAATCCCGTGCGTCGCCGGATGAGCGCTGGCGGCCGCTTCCCATTCCTGCTCGGTCGGGAGGCGCGCGCCGGCCCATGTCGCATAAGCATCCGCTTCGTAGAACGAGATGTGGGTGACGGGCGCATCGAGGTCGATCGCACGCCAACCGGAAAGCGTGAAGGTCTCGCGCGCCTCCGGCTCGCCCTGCCCACGCCAGTAGAGCGGAGCCGCGACCCCCTCGCGGCGGACCCAGTCCCACCCATCGGACAGCCACAGGGAGGCCGTCTCATAGCCTCCATCGGCGATGAAGGCGCACCATTCGCGGTTGGTGACAGGGCGATGGGCAAGGGCGTGGGGCGCAAGCCATTGCGTGTGCGCTGGCCCTTCGTTGTCGAATGCGAACCCCTTGCCGGCGTGGCCGATGGTCCGCGCGCCGCTCGGCCCTTCCAGCCATCTTAGTTCGGCGGCAACGCTTGCTGGCGGAGCGGCGCCTTCCTCGCGGTAGGCCGGGCCAAGCGGGTTGCAGGAAAAGAGATGCTTCAGGTCGGTCAGGAGCAGTTCCTGGTGCTGCTGTTCGTGCTGAAGGCCCAGTTCCAGCAGGGCGGCATGGTGCTCCTGAAGGTCGGGCCAGACGCGCGTGAGCGCGGCGTCGACATGCGCGCGGTAGGCGAGGACCTCCTCCAGGGTGGGGCGGGTGAGCAGGCCGCGCTGGGGGCGGGCCAGACGAGCCCCTTCGGCCTCGTAGTAGCTGTTGAAGAGGAAGGGCCACTTTGCGTCGAACAGGCGATAGTCGGATCGCGTGTCGCGCAGCAGGAACGTCTCGAAGAACCAGGTCGTATGCGCCAGATGCCATTTGACCGGAGAGGCATCGGGCATCGACTGGACCGTTGCGTCGGCTTCGTTGAGCCCGCTGGCAAGGGCGACGCTCAGGTCGCGAGTTGCCCGGAAATGCGTCAGGTCGGGTGGACCGGCCCGGACCCGTTCGGTTCCAGCGGACGCGATTGGAGCGCGGGGTGAATACATGCCGTCGGCCTCGATCCCGGTGGACGGTCGGTATGGCCGCCCTTCCCAATCAAAGGCCGTTCACCGCGAAAGTTCCAGGTCGGCACGCCGGATATGGCCGTGAGGCCGCTTTGACGTCCCACATCGCGGCATGTCCGGGGGGCCTTGTCGCGCAAATGGCCGAGGAATTCCTTTTTTAAATACAGTCGGTTGATTGGCGTCGATGAGCAAACCGTCCCGGGCCATCGCCCGCTATTTCACTGCCGACGAGACGAAGGATCCAGAGCGCGTGGCGCAATGCCTCACGCAGGCCCCGCTCGTTCGGGACGAAGGCGAAGACCATGAAGGGCGCGCCGCGATCAGGAACTGGAAAGCGTCATCCTCGACGAAATACAGCTATACGGTCGAACCGTTTTCGATTGAGGTCGACGCGGATCGCATTGTCGTCACCAATCACCTGGAGGGCGATTTTCCCGGCAGCCCGGCCGATCTTCGCTACCTCATCGTGCTGAAGGGAGTGAAGATCAGCGCGCTGGAGATCAAGCCGTGACAGACTTTCTCAGCCTGAAGGGCAAGCGGGCCTGATCACCTCGGGCACGCGCGGCGCGGGGGGCTGCAACAGTCAGCCTCTTTCGCGAGCCTGGTGCCCAGGTTCTAACGTGTCGGTTGCGATGTCCGCTCCTTGTTTCGTTTGTCTGCGACATAGCTCTGACCATTCTCGTTCCGCACTACCTGGAACAAGCCCGTAGCCTCGAAGAGCGCGGTGAAATTCCGAACGCCATAATTGCGTGGATCGATCGGAGCCTGCCGTCGGGCGGCAAGTCCGGCAGCCGCCATATGGGCCCAGCCATCCTCGCGGGCCGTGGCTTCGACTGCCCCGCGCAATATAGTGACAAGCTTCGTGTCCTGCGACAGGATCGTGCCCGCTGGTTTGGGGGCGGGCGAGGTTGCTCCGTTGCCATTCGGCTTGGCTTTGGGCTTGGATTTTGCAGCCGGCGCTAAAGGAGCTGCGGCAACAAGCGGTTCACCCAGAGTATCGAGGAAAAGGAATGCCGTGCAGGCATTGACGAATGGAGAAGGTGTTTTGCGCTCACCGAAGCCGTAGACCTCGTGCCCGTTCGCTCGGAGCTGCATCACCAAAGGCGTGAAATCGGCATCGCTGGAGGCGATACAGAAAGCTTCCAGTTTCCGCGTGTAGAGCAGTTCCATGGCGTCGATCACCAGCGCCATGTCCGTGGCGTTCTTGCCTGTGGAATAGCTGAACTGCTGAACCGGGCGGATCGCGAAATCGTGCAGTTTGTCCTTCCAGTTCTTCAGGCCTGCGCTCGCCCAATCTCCATAGGCGCGTCGAATGTTGGCCGTCCCATATTTGGAGAGTTCTGCCAGCATCTCCGCGATCTTGCCATGCGGGACATTGTCGGCATCGATAAGCAATGCGATCTTGCGATCCTGCGTACTACGCTCCCGGTCTTCCAATTCCACCGTGTTCCCCAAAAATACGATCGGCTCTCTCTCTTGGCGCAGTGGTGCTATGAAATCCACCGAGATTTGGAGCGGCCGACTTTCGAGAAAGTACAAACGCGAGGAGTCGAGATTTCAACCTGACCGTTTGCAGCTGGATGCCAGAAATCGGCACTTGAACGACCGGTAAGGGGTCGAAATGTTCGGATGCTCTGGCGACTTGCGGTTCGAACGCGGCGGGTTGACCAGCAAGATGTTGCTCCGGGGCAAGTTCTCGCGCAAGCGGTCGCCATCATAGCCTTTGTCGGCAAGCAAGGCGGCGGGCTTTGGCTCCGGCATGGCCATCAGGCTATCGACACCGCCGTAATCGGACGCCTCGCCGCCCGTCAGCTGGAAGTCGAGAGGGAGGCCTTGATTGTCGCAGCGCCGGAACCGGACGTAGACGGAGATCCATTTCCCATAGCGCTCATGCATGTAGCTGCGCTGGCCTTCGGCTCGCGCCAGGGGCATCCAACTCGCAGGACGTGCAGCATTCCGTTGAGATAGCGCCGGTTATCTCCGGCAGGGCGAGCATGCCTGCCACGCTCGGGTGGGAGCAGCGGCCCGATCAATTCCCATTCTGCGTCGCTCAGGTCGCCGCGATCCCTGCCTGCCCTTCCAAAAGGCAGGCCTGAATCAGAACTTTACCGGGTTGGGAATCCCTTTTGTCAACACGCCCTAGCA
>NZ_DF850488.1:2243015-2317222 GCF_000813185.1 Novosphingobium sp. MBES04
GGCATTGCGACCGGCATGGCCCCCGGTTCGAGACCGCGTTCGGCCTTGGCCGCGGTGACCATGTCGCGCACCGAGCGGCGCAGCATCGCGCCCTCGAAGACGATACCGTCCTTGATGATGTAGTCGATTCCGCCCACCTGATGGACCTTGCCATCGGCGGGATCGAGGCGGATTGTCCCTGTGGGATAGAGCAACTTGAGATTGGCAAGCGGGTTGCCCTTGACCGCGATGATGTCGGCCTTCTTGCCCAGTTCGAGGGTACCGACCTGGTCCTCGTGGCCCAGCGCGCGGGCGCCGCTCTGCGTTGCGGCGCGGATCACCTCGAGCGGGGTGAAGCCGGCCTCGCGCAGGAGTTCGAGTTCCTGGATGAAGCCGAAGCCGGGCAGGTTGTAGAGATAGCCCGCATCATCGCCCACCGGCACGGTGCCGCCCCTGTTCTTGTATTCATTGATGAACTGCATCCACAGGCGGAAATTCTCCTTCCAGGCCACCTCGTCCTCGGTGGTCCAGTCGAACCAGAACGAGCCGTGGTTGATCGGGTCGGGACGCCAGAAGTCCCACAGCGCGGGCAGGGTATAGTCGGCCTGCCAGGGCGCATGGATCGAGCGCTGAAGGTCACGCGTGGCGATATAGGGCACGAAAGTGGGGGTGATGATGAAATCCCGCTCCAGCAGCGTCTCCATCACCTCGTTCCAGCGCGCCGAGCCCGGGCGCGCGGCCTGCGCCCACAGACGTCCGGCCTCGCCGAAGCGGTCCTGCTCGTTCTGGTAGACATAGCCCGGCGAATAGTGCTGCAGACTGCGGTCGGTGAAAAGCGCCTCGGGCAGGCCGTACCAATGCTCCATGCCTTCGAGGCCTGCCGCCGAGGTGTCGAGCACGTTGGCCTCGGACACGGCCGTCTGGTCGTGGTGCATGGTCGAATGCATGCCCAGCTTCTTCGTCTCGTCGATCGCGGCCAGGGTCTGGGGCGCGGTGATCCCGCCCAGCTTGATCCCGTCGGCCCCGCGCGCCTTGTACTCACGCACGCGTGCGCGCGCGTCCTCGGGCGTGACCAGCGGGCGGTTCATGTCGAGAAGGAAGGGGTACACGTCGATGCGGGGCGCGGTGATCGCGTTGCGCGCGCTGCGCGCCTTGATGTCGAGCAGCCACTCGAGCGGCCGGTCGCTGCCCAGCTCGCGCACCGAGGTAGTTCCGTTCATCAACCACAGCTTGAGCTCGTATTCCGAGGGTATCCCTTGCGGGTCATTCAGCGAGTGGAGGTGGACGTGGGTGTCGATGAAGCCGGGCAGGACATAATAGCCGGTCATGTCGATTTCGCGGTCGCCCGGCGCCGGGCGCCATTTCGGCTCGATCCGCCCGGGTGCGCCGACAGGGGTGATCGCGGCGATACGGTCGTTTTCGATGACGATATCGACCGGGCCCTGCGCGGGCCCCCCCGGTGCCATCGACCATGGTCGCTCCGCGCAGGATCAGGCGGGCATAGGGCCCTTCGCTTTCGCGACGGGGCGGGATCGGGTCCTCGACCGGGTTTTCGGGAGGCGGCAACAGTTGCGCCGAGACCGGAAGACTGGTCAGCAGCGCAGCGCCAAGACCTGCCGCCACCATCCCACGGCGCATCCTCTTGTTCCGATCACGCATCCGTTTTCCCTTTTGCCCGCACCGCCCCTGTGGATGGGAAATGGAAACGCGCGCGAAGGGACGCACGCGCACCGTTTCCCCTATGGCCGCGCGCTCAGAGCGGGCGCGTGGCCACGTCTTCGAGAAGATCGATATAGAAGCCGCTGACCTCGTCGAACCCGGCCACGTTCGGGTTGGTCGAGTTTATGAGGTAGAATTCGTCGGGCACGTGGAAGCGCCCGCCAAGCCCCAGCCCGACACTGACAAATGGCAGCGAGAAGAGCTTGTCGGTAAACAGGTAGGTCGGCCCGGAGGTGGGGTTGCGCGGGTCGAGCGAATAGGGAACGCCGCGTGCCTTGAGGTTCGCGATCAGCGCCTGGGTGAGCGCGGCGTCCTCGGCGGTTTGGCTGGGATCGAGCCCGCCGGTGAAGGTAACGTCGATGTCGGCAAAGCCATGGGCATCGAGATGCGCGCGCAGCTTGGCCTTGGCGTCTTCGGCGGTTTGTCCGGGCACGAGGCGAAAGTCCATTTTGGCCGTGGCCGAGGAAGGCAGGATCGTCTTGCCGCCTTCGCCGGTGTAACCGCCCGAGATGCCTTCGATATTGGCCGTGGGCGCGTTGGCCATGCGGTCGAGCGCGGTGCGGTAGTCGACGCCCGCGATCCAGCGTTCGATCCCGAATTCCTCCTTCATGAGGCCCTCGTCGAGTTCGGCGGCGCGCAGGTCGATCAGCTCTTCCTCGCGCGCGGTGGGCGCACGCACGTTATCGTTCCAGCCATCGATGGTGACTTGCGTACCGTCCGCGTTCGTCATTGAGGACAGCGCCTTGACAAGGTGCCAGACCGGGCTGTCGGCGACCGCCGCATAGCCCGAATGGATGTCATGGTCGGGTCCGATACCCTTGGCGCCGTGGGCGGTCAGTTCGGCCTCGATCATGCCCTTGGAGCCCAGGTCCACCGAGACGAAGCCGTCGCTCGACTGCGCGGCCGAGCAGTAGAACATGCCGATGCTCTGGTCGAGGCGGCGCTTGACTTCGGGATCGGCGAGCGCCTCGGCGAGGTGCGCGGAGCCCACTTCTTCTTCGCCTTCCGCAATCAGCGCAATGTTGACCGGCGGCAGCCGGTTCGCCTTGCGGTAGGCGTGGAGCGCGGCGAGAAACGCCATCTGCGGCCCCTTGGTGTTGATCGCGCCGCGCGCCAGCATGACCTCGCCCAGCCCCTCGCGCGCGACGAGTTCGCCTGCGAGCGGGGGCGTGGTCCATTTCTCCGCGTCATACTGCTTCACATCGTACATGAAGTAGACCGCGATGGTGCGCTCAGCTCCCGCGTCGAGGTAGCCGAAGACAGACGGCGAGCCGCTGGTCGGCACGATCCGGGTCTGGCCAAAGCCTGCATCGCGCAGGACCTTCTCCATCATCTGCGCGCCTTCCTCGATGTTGAGGCCCTCGGCCGCGATGGTGGGCAGCGCGATCCAGTCGCGCAGGCGCGCGATCATCTCGTCATGCTGGCCCGCAATGATCTTTGCCATGGCGGCATCCTGCGCGACTTCGGTCGCAGTGGCGGGGGATGCGGCGGGAGATGCGGCCAGGGTTGCGGGCAGCGCGAGCGCAAGGCCCGTGGCCCCGGCAAGGCGCAGCATCGCGCGGCGAAGGGAGCGGGAGGTGTGGGACATGGCAGGTTCCAGTTTCATCGTGAGATTTACGGTCCGAAGAGGGGGAATGCAGGCTCGGACCGTAGGGGGAAATTGCGGTCAGGGCTGCGCGGCGGGCGTTGGCGCAGGTTCGGGCGCGCCCAGGTTCTCGGCAAAATAGCGCACCGTGCGCATGACGCCGTAATCGCCGCGCCCGCCCCAGTGGCCGGCATCGGGGATGATGAGTTCATCGTAGAGGCGGCCTGCATCCTGGAAGGCCTTGAACAGGGTGAAGCCCTGCTGGAGGGGGACTTCCTCGTCCGCGCCCGCATAGATGAGGAAGACCTTCTGATCCGGCTTGAGCCGGTCGACCAACTGCGGGGTGGCGATGCGCCGGTAATAGGCAAGGCCCTCCTTCGTATCGGGGACGCCCAGCGCGCGCTCGACCGCGATGTCCATCGGCAGCGTCAGGTAGTCGCTCGGCCCTTCGCCCGAGACCACCACCTTGTAGAGGTCGGGATAGAGCATCGCGGCACGCAGGCTCCCGTCCCCGCCCGAGGAATGGCCGGTCACGCCCACGCGCGAAAGGTCGATCCAGGGGCGGCTGGCGGCCAGTTCGCGCAGCGCGGCGGCATGGTCATGCGCGCCGGTCGCATCGTCCTTGCCATAGACGAAGTTGCGAAACGCAGCCGAACGGTAGGAAGTCCCCCGCCCGTCGAGCGAGACGACCACCGCGCCCGCATTGGCAAAGGCAAAGGCGTTGAGCGTGGCCGAGCCGTAGAACTGGTCGCGGAAGGTCGTGGGATGGTACTTGGCCCAGATGCCAGGATAGGTGATCTCGACAGTGGGATAGCGCCTGGCCGGATCGAAGTCGGCGGGCTTGTAGATGACGCCGTAGAGCTGCGTTGTCCCGTCCGAGGCCGTGGCGGTGACCTTCTCGGGCGCACTCCAGCCTGCCGCGCGCAAGGCGGAAATGTCGGCGGCGTCGATCTCGGCAATGACCGCGCCGTCCTGGCTGTGCAGGGTGTAGCGGTCCGGCTGCGAGACGGTGGAGGCATCGTCGATGAAATAGCGCCCGCCGGGTGAAACCGAACCGCCCGGCCCCGCGATTGCAAAGGCATGGTCGGCCTCGGCTGGGGTGAGCAGGGTGGGGCTGCCGCCGCTCAGCGGCACCGAATAGAGGCGGCGGTAATAGGGATCGGAGCCCGCCTCACGGCCTGCAGCTGCAAAGAACACGCGGTTTGCCCGGGTGTCGACCTGCAGCAGTTCGGTGACCACCCAGTCGCCCTTCGTCAGCGGGCGCAGGATCCTGCCCGAGGAAAGTTCGCCCAGGTACAGATGGCCAAACCCCGATCGCTCGGAGTACCAGATGAAGCGGTCTTGCTCGGGCAGTACGGTAACGTTGGCAGGGCCAAGGCCGGGGCCGAGCACCTGCGGAAAATCGCCGGTGTCCTGCACCAGCGTGCGCACCTTGCCGCTGGCGAGGTCCACTTCGAGAAGGCGCACGTCGCGCCCACCGCGCCGCGCGCCGATCAGCCAGGCGCGCGCGTGGTCGGTATCCCACCAGACCTGCCCGGCGTTGAAGCCCAGGTTGGCGAGGTCGTCCATCAGGTGCGGATCGAGGTCGGTGACGATCTGGGTCCCCTCGGCGAGGGAGAGCACGCTGAGCTGCGCGGCCGGGTAGACCGCGTCGCTTGCATCGGCCTCGCGCTTGGTGTGGACCACGGGAAGCCCGCCTTCGGGCGGCACGTATTCGGTCAGGATGAGGCGGTCGGGGTAGGGGCGTACGTCGTGGCGAAGGGCCAGGACATAGCGCCCGTCGGGCGACCACAGCACGCCCTTGACGGGCTCGGGAAGTCCCGCCCGCCGGCGCGAGAAGGCGAAGGTTTCCAGCTGGTCGTGCAGTTCGCCATAGGCAAAGCCGTCCTCCCCGTCCGAGGTCAGGCGGCGCGCCGCGCCCCCGCGCAGGTCGTGCAGCCACAGATCGTGGTCCTTGACGGCGATGTAGCGGCGCCGGTCGGGCGCCATGACGAGGTCGGCAGGCCAGGCGTCCTGCGCACGGCAGGCGGTGACCGGAAGGTCGCAGGCGAAACTCTGCACCGGAAGCGAGCAGACATCGTAGAGCTGGGGCCAGAGGCATTCAGCATCCGGCAGCGGCACGTCGACGACGAGGCTGCGACCATCGGGGGCGACATGTACGTCGTGAATCCGGGGATCGCCGGTGGTCCGATCCGATGCGTCCGTGGCCACCCCGGCGCCTGCGGCGCGTAGTGCGCGGGCCATGGCCGCAGGCTCGAAGAGGTCGGATTTCGCCCCGGTCGCGGCCGTGATCGCAACGAAACGGGCCGTGCCATCGGCCTCCTCGCGCTTGTACCAGACGCGCTCACCCTCCTGAAACCAGTGGAAGGAAAGCTGGGTGTTGCGCGTCAGCCCGTCGAGCGTGCGACTGGTAAACCCGAGGCCACGCTCCACGCGCGCGTCGAGATCGTCCGCGGGTGCTTGGGCCCGTGCCGGGGCGTTTCCGGCAAGGACGATGGCGAGGGCGGCGACGCTCGCCAGGGCGGGCAGGATGCGTGGCACGGAGATCTCCGGTCTGGCGATGTGGCTGTGCGTGTGGGGGACCGTAAAAAGAGCGGGAGTGCCGTCACCTTGCGGCAACGGCACTCTCGCCAGGGTGGTTCGATCAGAACTTCATCTTGACCGCGGCCGAGAAGCGGCGGCCAAGCGGATCGTACGTCGAGGGGAAGGTGTTCCCGCTATTGAAGAAGTACGAACCGATGCTGGAGCCCACGAAGGGCGGCGTCTTGTCGGCCAGGTTCTGCACCGCGAGGGTGAACTGGAGCTGCTCGGTCACGTCGACCCGTGCTGTGAGGTCGAAGTAGTTGGCCGCCCCGATGCGCCCGAAGTCGACGCCATCGGCCGCATAGGCGGGGCCGGTCGAGGCTTCGGCCGCGGGCTCGTAGCGCATCGAGCTGGTGTGGCGCCACAGCAGCGAGAGCATGACCGGATCCCAGTTGTACGAGACGCGCTGGTTCCAGACGTACTCGGGTTGGAGCGAACCGACTTCGGGGGCGGCCGGCGTGCCGCAGTTGGCGCTGTAGTAGCCCACGCATTCGCGCACCGCCGCCGAGGGGCCGGACTGGAACTGCGAACGGCTCGTCCAGGTGCCCGCGAAGTTCAGCGTCAGCGTGCCCGGGCCGACATCGCGGCGGTAGGTCACGTTGAGATCGATGCCGTCGGTCTTGAGGCGTCCCGCATTGGTGAGCGGCAGGGCCAGACCCGGCGTCACCGACTGGTCACCCGAAAGGCCGCCGGTGTTCGGGTTGCGGCGGATGGCAAGGCAGGCCGGGTTGGTGGCGCTGGCGTCGGTGACATCGCCGAAGCAGGCTTCGATCGCGTCGAACGAGGACATCGAGGCGATCGCGTCCTTGATGCGGATGTTGAAGTAGTCCGCGGTGATCGTCAGGCCCGGCACGGCGAGCGGCTGCAGCACCACCCCAGCGTGAAGCTGTCGGCGGTTTCGGGCGAGAGATCGAGGTTGCCCGAAATGGTGGTGTTGATCTCGCCGGCCTGCGGGGTGACGATGCTGCCCAGGCGCCCGGCCGGAGCGCCCTGCGCCATGCAGACCGCCGCCAGGGCCGAGTTGTTGAGCGGCGCCGCGCCCGCGCAGGGGTCGGTCTGGAGGTTGCCGAAGCCGGCCGATGCGGGCTGGAACAGCTCGTAGATGTTGGGCGCGCGCACGGCGTGCTGGTACATGCCGCGCAGCTTGAGACCCATGACCGGCTCCCAGTTGCCACCCATCTTGTAGGTGGTGGTGCCGAAGCTGCGGCCCTCCTCGGAATCGATCGAGTAGCGCGAGTAGCGCAGGCCCGCCTCGAAAGTCAGGCTCTCCAGGAACGGACGGTCCGAGGCCAGCGGCGCGATGATTTCGCCAAAGCCTTCAACCACGTGGTAGCCGCCCGAAAAGGGCATGATGCTGGCATCGAGGCCAACCTCGCCCGGCGTCGTCTTGGCCTCGTTGCCATCCTGCGAGGCCTTGTACTTGCGGTACGAAGCGCCCGCCGCAAAGGCGATGGGGTCGCTGGCGAAGGGGCTGGTCACACCGAAGTCACCATCGAGCTGGCCCTAGAACTGCAGCAGCGAGGCCTTGGTCTCGCTGTAGGGGCGCACCGTGACGTACTCGGCCATCTCGGGGGTCAGCGCCTCCGGGCCACCGAAGATGTTAATCGGCACGCAGCCCGGATTGCCGCTGAGGCAGGCCCCCGTGCTGGTCGCCATGAGCGCATCGCGGGTGGCCGAAAGCGACATGAAGCCTTCATCCTGGATGTGCTTGTTCATGCTCTCGCCGTAGCTGCCCGAGACATCGAAGTTGATCGTGTCGGTAAGCGCTCCGCGAAGGCCGGCGCGCAAGTCGTAAAGCTCGGTCTGGTATTCATCGACGCGGGGCCCGAGGCCCACCGAGCGGTACCACAGCTGCTGGTCGACCGCGCGAAAGTTCGGGTCGTTGGGATCGGTCGCGACCGCCGCCGCGCCGCACTGGACGGACGTCATCCCGGCGTCGGCACAGAACATGCTGCGCTGGCCATCGCCCAGGAACGGATTGGAGAGCGGGATCGAAACCACCGAACCCGATACGCCCGAGGCCGCGACGATGGTGGTCGAGGTGTTCTTGGAATAGAGACCACGCCCGTAGAGTTCGATGCCGTCGGCCACTTCGTAATGCGCCGCGCCGAACACGTTGTGGCGCTCGAAGGGCAGCTGGAAGAGGTTGTAGGGCGCATAGTTGAAGGGAACGTAGCCTTCGTTGAAGCCGCCCGTCTCCGGGTTCACCTGGACGTTGCCGCCGTTCTGACCCAGCAGTGTAAAGCGCGCAGGCGTGGTCGTGCCCGAACCCGAGACGCCGCCCGAGAACGAATCGATGGCCGCCTCGCCGAACGAGCGGTCACCCTGGTAGACCGGGTTGGCGTTCTGGTAGCCGTAGGAGAGCACGATGTTGCCGCGCCCGTCCGCAAAGTTGTGGCCTGCAGTGATGTCGGCGTTGAAGTAGTTGCCATCGCCGCGGCTCGTGATCTGGTCGGAGACGTTGATCTCGACGCCCTCGAAGTCCTTGCGGGTGACGAAGTTGACGACGCCCGAGACCGCATCCGCACCATAGGTGGTGGAGGCGCCGCCGGTCAGGTTGTCGACGCGCTCGATGAGGGCGAGCGGGATGTTGTTGAGGTCGACGCGGCCGTAGAGGTCGGCGGGCGCGATGCGCTGGCCGTCGAGCAGGACGACGTTGCGGTTGGAGCCCAGGCCGCGAAGGTCGACGAAGGAATAGCCCGGGTTGCCGATGTTGACCGCGCTGCCCAGGCTGGGAACGACGCCGGGCAGTTCGCGCAGCAGTTCCTCGGCCGTGTTGGCTTGGCGCAGCTGGATTTCCTCGGCCCCGGTTGACTGGACGGGCGTCGCCGAAGTCAGCGCGGGGTTGCGGATCAGCGTGCCGGTAACAACGATTTCGGCGGCGGCAGGCTCGGCCGCGGCGAGGGTGTCGCCGCTAGCGACGGGCGCGGTCTCGCTCTGCGGGGCCATGCGGGTCGCGGGAAGCGCACGGCGCGCCCCCGCTGCGGCGGTCTTGCGCTCCCCCAGCGCAATGACCTTGCCGTTGACCGACGCAACTTCGAGGCGGGTTCCGGCAAGAATACGGTCGAGCGCGGCGCGCGGCGAAAGGCTGCCGGTCACCGCCGATGCGCGCAGGCTGCGCACGCTCTCTTCGGAAAACAGGATGCGATAGCCCGACTGGCGCGCGAACATCTGCAGCGACTGGCTGACCGACTGCGCCGGGATCTCGAAGGCGATGCGGGTGCCCTCGTCGGGAATGCGCGCCGCGGCCGTGGCGGTCTGCGCCATGCCGCCTGTCGCCGCGATGACCGAAAGGCTGGCGCAGGCCAGGAGTGTCTTGCCGAAAGTGTTGAACATCGTTGCCCCGTTGGTGTCTTCGGACGGATCGTCCCTGCCCCCCAGAACGAGTGACGCGCAAAACACCCCGACACCGTGTGACGGTTTTTTGATCTTTTTTTGCGCAGTGCACAATTTGGCGTAAGGATATGCCAAACGGACCTGCACAGCAGGCCGCTCAGGAAGGCGTGCCTCAGGGGGCACATGACGGGGCCGATGAACGAGACACTTGAGAAGATTGCCTGGTTCCAGGAGGTTATACTCCCATGTGAACCGGCGTTGCGGGCGCGATTGCGCCGCATGGTGACGAGCGAGGCCGATCTTGACGATCTGGTTGCGGAATCGCTCAAGCGCACCTACGAGGCCGCCGACTGGCGCACGATGCACCAGGGCCTGCGCTTTCTCACGCGGGTTGCCCGCAACATCCTGATCGATCAGGCCCGGCGCGACCAGGTGGTCTCGTTCGACTACATGGCCGACATCGAGGACCTGCAACGCAGCTTTTCTCCGGAACCCCTGCTCAATGCCCGCGACGAATTACGACGCCTGGAAAGCGCCATTGCGCAATTGCCCGAGCGCCAGCGCCGGGCCTTGCTGTTGCGGCGTGTCCATGGCCATTCGCGGGCCGAGATCGCGGCGATAATGGACATTTCGGTGTCGACCGTGGAAACTCATCTTACCCGGGCGCTTTCAGGTCTGGCCCGTATCAAGTTGGAAATCTCAGAGTATGTCGCAGCAGGATCGGACGGAGAGGGCAGAGCAGCAGGCGCGCATCGACGCGAAGGCGGCCGCGTTCGTCGTTCGCCGCGATAGCGCGCCAAGCGCAGCGCTCGAGGCCGAACTGTGCGCCTGGATCGAGGCCGATCCGGCCCATGCCGTGGCCTTTGCCCGCGCGGACGCCAACTGGCAGGCAATGCCTCGGGTGCGTCTGGATGCGGACTATCCCCTTGCCCCTGATGCCGGGCATCCGCCCGTGCGCTCCGTGGCCGCGCGGGCAGGCGCGGCGGTCCCTTTCCTGACCCGGCGCCGGGCGCTGGCGGCGGCCGCGTCGGTGGCCGCAATCGCCGCGCTGGGGTGGTACCGCTACACCCCGGCCGAACGGCGCAGCACCGGCTTTGGCGAACGCGCGATCAAGTCGCTGGCCGATGGCTCGACCATCGCGTTGAACACCGAGACCAGCCTGACCATCGCGCTTGGCCGCACGCAGCGCGCGATCGTTCTCGAGAAGGGCGAGGCCTTTTTCGAGGTCGCCCGCGACCCCGACCGCCCCTTCACGGTGGAGGCGCCGGATGTGCGTGTGCGTGTGCTCGGCACGAAGTTCAACGTCAGCCGCAGTGGAGATACCACGCGCGTGGCCGTGACCGAGGGAAGCGTAGCCGTCACCGGCCCTGACGGGACCGTGCACCAGCTTACCCGCAACAGTCTTGCCGAGATCACCGCCTCTTCGGTTGCGATCCGCCACAACGACGCCTTCGCGGTGGAACGCAGCATCGCCTGGCGCGAGGGTTTCATCCAGTTCGACGGCGAGCGTCTTGCCGACGTGCTGGCCCAGTTCAACCGCTACCGCGCCAAACCGCTGCATGTGGCCTCGGGTGACCTTGCCGACTTGTCGATCACGGGCCGCTTTGGGGTCAACGAAAGTCGCGAATTCCTCCAGGCGCTGGAAAGCAGCTTCGGACTCGTTACCCGCACGGGGCCAAGCGGGATCGAGGTCGTGCGCAAGGGCGATGCGGGCCGTGAAAACGGCAGCGTGCTACGCGAGTAGCCGCGCGCGATCGCGACCATGCGGGCCCGAAGGATGGCGTCGAGGTGATCCGTTTCTAGTGAAGTCAGAGCCTTGCACCGCTCCCCCCAACCCTTCAGAACACGGGCGGAAGAATAGGACGGGCTAGTCGGCCAAGTTTGCAGTGATCTTGCGTAGCAGGACGTTGAGGTTCGCGATCTCGGCTTCGCTGACCTCTTCGAATGCCCGCCGGTAGATCCGGTTCGCCACCGCCCAGGCCTTCTCTCCAGCCTCATGCCCCTGGCTTGTCAGGCGCACCTCGGTCACGCGGCCATCGGTCGGGCTTTGCTGCGCAATAACCAGGTTCTCTGCCTGCATGCGCTGGATGATCTTGGTCATCGTGGGAAGTTTGACGATAGCATGATCGGCGATTTCGCTCACGCTGAGAGACTCTCGACCGCGCAGCGACATGAGCACGCGCCAGCGTGGAATGTCGAGGCCAATGCCTTTCAGGCCCAGTTCGATACGCCGCAGATAGCTCCCGGTGAACTGCGTCATCCAGTAGAAGGGCCATTGCTCCATGCGAAAGCTGGTCACGTCAGTTCCGTTCTGGACGGCCTCGTCTGCATTCACCTGGTCATGTCTCCCTTTTGCATCCGAACCTGAAGGTTCGGATATATGCGCTTCATACGCTCTTTGGCGGAATACACAATTGCTTGAGAAATTAGTTGACATTTCACGCGAAAAATACACCAATTGCAGGGTGAGGAACGCGAAACCAACGCCTTTCGGGAACGACCACGCACCATGGAGGGAAGTATCTCCATGAGCGGGTCGGCCATCGCGCGCACGGCACTGCACGGCGCTGCGTGCGCACCAGGGACAGCTTCTTCGCGGCACAATTCGTGGCACTCCCCGGTGCCGATGCGACCCTGCGCGCCAAGGCGCACGGTCGTTCTCAACACTGATCCGGCTTAAGGATTACGCGATGGATATGGTCACAGCCAAAGACACCGGCGCGCCGCCTGCGGGCGTGGGACGTCTGCCTGCAGAGCAGGCGATACCCGATAGCTTTCTCGCATCCCTCAAGGCACGGCGCCGCGAATTCGATGCGCTTGGCCAATTGCCCGCCGATGTGGTTGAAACGCTGCGCGAACTGGGCATCTACCGCGCACTCGTCGCGCGGGCCTACGGCGGCGACGAGTGTTCGCCCGAGCAGTTCCTGCGCGCGATTGAGCGCCTGTCCATCGGCGATGGGTCGGTCGGATGGGTGGCCAGCTTCGGGGTCTCGTGCATGTACCTTTCCTCGCTCGGAAAGGAGACCCTGGACCGGCTCTACGCCGACAGTCCCGACGTGATCTTCGCAGGAGCCCTCTTCCCGCCGCAGCCGGCCGAGCGCGTGGACGGCGGTATCAAGGTGCGCGGGCGCTGGCAGTTTGGCAGCGGCGCGACCGGAGCGGACCTGATCGGGGTCGGGGTCAAGGTGACCGGAGCGGACGACGGCGGCTTGCCGCGCATGGCAGTGATGCCGGCCTCGGCCGCTCGCATCGAGCCCAACTGGGACGTCATCGGGCTGCGTGGTACCGGCAGCCATGACATCGTGGTCGAGGACGTGGTCGTGCCCGAGGACTGGACCTTCGTGCGTGGCGGCGCACCCACGCTCGATTCGCCGCTCTATCGCTACCCCTCGATGGCCTTTGCCGCGCAGGTGCTTGCGGTCGTGGGGCTGGGTGTGGCCCGGGCCGCGCTTGATACCGTCACCGAGATGGCCGGGACGCGCGGCTCCATTACCGGGGCGCCCACTCTGGCCGACCGTGCCTACGTCCAGAGCGACCTTGCCAAGGGCGAAGCCGCACTTCGTTCGGCCCGCGCGTTCTTCTACGAGGCGACGCAGGACGCCTGGAGCACCATTTGCGCGGGCGACCCGGTCTCCGCCCAGCAGGCCAACCTTCTGCGCCTTGCCTGTTCGCATGCCGCGAAAACCGGCGCGGAGGTGACCCGGCTCGCCATCCAGATGACCGGGACCACCGGTATCTTCAACGACCACCCGCTGTCGGGGTTCGTCCAGGATGCCCTGGTCGTCTCCCAGCACGCATTTCTCTCCGAAGGCACCTGGCAAAAGGCCGGGGGCGTTTTCCTGGGCCGCGATGTCGGCCCCGGCTTTCCCTGATTTCAGACAAGGATACCTATCATGACAGACCAAGCCCCCAAGCCCCTTCGCGTCCTGTTCTGCGGCGCGGTCCTCCAGAATTTCTTCGACCTTCCCGCCGCCGAGATCGGCAAGGTCTGGGCGGGCGTTTCCGAGATGCTGACCGGCATCCGCGATCTGCCCGGCGTCAAGGTGCTCGGCACGCTCGACGATGACGAGACGATGGTCGGCACCTCCCCCAATGGCTGGCCCTGGACTTTCTACATTCTGGCCGAAGCGCCCGACCGCGACACCGTGAAGGCGGCCTGCAACTTCTTCCGCACCGTCGAAGTGGGCGAATACCGCCTGTGGAAGTACATCCGGGTCGAAGCGCGCATTGGCCGCGAGCTGGTCATTCCCGAATGATCGGGACGGAGTAGCTCGCGTCTCGGGTCGGGCCGCTTGCGTGGCCCGGGACGCGCTGCGCCGTGCCGCCACGGCCCTTTCGCGCCTGTGCGGCACATGGGCCTGGCACGTGCCCCGAGGGGCAGGGCATGGCCGTGACCGAAGGGTCTGGCCGGGCGTGAACTCGGCGATTTTCAACACACTGTCAGGTGCTTGCTTTGAACACGACTGTCTCTTCCTCCCGTTCGCGCACGGTCCTTGTGACCGGCGCCTCCCAGGGTCTGGGCGCTGCGATCGCCGGGGCCTTCCACCGCGCGGGCTACAACGTGGGCCTTTCCGACATCGACGAGGAGGGGGCCTGCGCTGCGGCGCGCGCGCTCGATCCCACAGGTGAGAGCGCCATTGGCCTGGCCCTCGACGTGCGCGAGCAGACCGCCTTCGAGGCGGCCCGCGATGCGCTTGTCGCGCGCTGGGGCGGTGTCGATGCGCTGGTCAACAACGCGGTTGTCACCATCGTGCGCCCGGTTCTGGAGATCGCGCCCGACGAGTTCGACCAGGTTGTCTCGGTGAACCTTCGCGGCACCTTCGTGGGCTGCCAGGTCTTCGGGCGCTATTTCAAGGAGCGCGGGGTCGGGCGCATCGTCAATATCGCTTCGCTGGCAGGGCAGAACGGGGGCACGGCGACGGGCGCGCACTATGCCGCCTCCAAGGGCGGTATCATCACGCTGACCAAGGTCTTTGCGCGGGATCTGGCGCCCTTCGGCATTACCGTGAACGCGATTGCGCCGGGCCCGCTGGACCTTCCGTCCGTGCGCGCGCTGGTCCCGGCCGACAAGCTGGCCGGGATCGTCGAAGGCATTCCCGTGCGCCATCTCGGCTCGCCCGATTTCGTGGCCGAGACCGCCGTCCATCTGGCCTCTGCACAGGCCGCGTTTGCCAATGGTGCCGTCTGGGACATCAACGGCGGCCTGTTGATGAGGTGATCTTATGATTGAGATGCAGGACTTTCGCACCGCCATGTCGCGTCTGGGAGCGGCGGTGAGCATCATTACGACCGATGGTCCCGAGGGCCGCTTCGGGATGACCGCGTCGGCGGTGTGCAGCGTGAGCGACGAGCCCGCCTCGCTGCTGGTGTGCATCAACCGTTCGGCGCGGATGAACCGGTATCTGAAGGCCAATGGCCGTTTTGCCGTCAACGTGCTTACGGCGGCCCAGGAAGGGCACTCGCGCACGTTTTCGGACAGTGCGCTGACCATGGATCAGCGCTTCGAGGGGTGCGGCCCGTGGATCGAGACGGGCGGCCTGCCGGGACTGGGCGAGGCTCTGGCGGTGCTGGGCTGCTCGGTCGAGAGCGTCGCAGAGGTGGGCACCCACAGCGTCTTCTTCGGCACCGTGGAGCATCTCGCCCTCGGCTCGGAAGCGGACGGTCTGGCCTATTTCGCCCGGCGCTACCATGCGCTGCCGGTTGCGGGAGCCGCCGCCTGACATTGCCCCTGCAGGCGTAAGAGGACTGCGAAAAGGGCCTCGGATCGATAGATCCGAGGCCCTTTTTCATGAGCGCGCAAGCCGCCTGTGCGGAAGGGTGGGAGCGGTCCGGCCCGCCCCGCCCCGACGTCGCGTCAGTGACGGTTCCGGGTCGTATGGTACATCATGTAGTACGCGACGCCCGCGATCAGGCCGGAGGCGACGATGACGGGGAGGACGGCCACACCCAGCGCGTCCGCGCCGTAAGCCGGCTTAAGAAGGTCACTGAGGAAGCCGGTGGCCATCGTGCCCAGGGAGAAGCCCAGCGCCATGGCCACGAACATGATCCCGCTCGCCTTGCTGTGATTCTCCGGCTCGGTCACGTCCTGAACGTAGGCGAGAAGGGACCCGTAGGCGAGCAGCGAGACAAGGCTGACTAGGGCCAGTGAGACGCGGGCCACGGTGATGTCGTGGAAGGTGAAGGCGCAGAGATAGCCCAGCGTCGTCACCACGATCATCAGCACGCCGGCCAGCTGCGGCATGCCCACCGACATACGGCGCAGGTGCGTGGCGAGCCAGGCGCCGAGCACGAGTCCGACAAAGCTGAAGAGCGTGAAATAGGTGCCCAGCAAGAGCGAGATATCGGCCTGGCTCATGTCGAGCGAGCGCGAAAGGTAGAGGGGAAGCCACTGCGAAGGGGCCATCGACAGCATCGTGCTGAAGGCGGCGACAAGCACGGCCCAGATGAACGGCCCGTTGCGGGCTAGGTCACGGAAACGACCCGAGCGGCGCGGGACGTCACTAAGAACTGGTGCGCTCTTGCGGTTGTCGCGCAGGAACACGAGCACGCACAGCCCGATCACCACGCCCGCCGCATAGAAGCCCATGCGCCAGCCATACCAGACGCTGACCGCGCCTACGCCGCCGTAGGCAAAGAGCATGCCCACCACCAGCGCGCTGACGTAGACGAAGTTGGCAAGCTGACGTGAAGGGCCCTCGAAGTGGTCGGCGATCAGCGAAAGCGAGGGCGGCGCCGAACCCGCTTCGCCCGCGCCCACGCCCACGCGCACCAGCATGAGTGTCCAGAAGCCCTCAACCAGTCCGCACGCGGCGGTCGTGAGCGAGAACAGGATCGTGGTGAAGGCGAGCAGGCGGATACGGTCGACCCGGTCGGCAAGGATGGCGAAGACGATCGACATCACGCTGTAGACGATTGGAAACAGGCTTCCCGTGATCTGCCCGATCTGGCTGTCGGAGAAACCCAGTTCGCGGTTCATCTCGGGCATGAGAAGGGGCAGCACCATGCGGTCGGTGTAGTTGAGCATGTAGACCGCCGAGAGCAGTCCGAGCAGGAGCAGCCGGTAGGGCAGGTCGGAGCGGCGCGTGCGCGCCGGTTCGGGAACGGGTGCGTGCATGGTGACGGGCCTTCATGCCGGAGTGCGAAGCGGCCGCGGAGCGAAGATTGACGCCCCGCGGCCGGAAGATTGGCAGGTGCTGCCCGGCTCAGCTCGCCTTGAGCGAGGCGCGCAGGGTCGTGCCTTCATAGGCGGTGCGGAACAGGCCGCGCTGCTGGAGGATGGGAACGACCATGCGGTTGAACTCCTCGATCGAGCCGGGCATCGTGGCCGGCGAGATGATGAAGCCGTCGCAGCCCTTGTTCTCGAACATGTCGCACAGGGCATCGGCAATCTGCTCGGGCGTTCCGACCAGCTGCGGGCAGGATTCGCTGATCGAATACGTCCGGCATAGCTCGATCAGGGTAAGGCCCTTGGCTTTTGCCGCGTTCTTCATCACTTCCAGCGCGCCCACCGAACCGCCTTCGATCTCGAGGTCCTCAAGCGGCTTGTCCATCGGATACTGGCTGAGATCGATGCCAAGGTGCTTGGAGGCGTGTGAGATCGCCACCTCGTCGTCGACCAGATTGTTGATGTAGAACTGCTTTTGAAGCGCGATTTCTTCGGTCTCGCCCACGATGGGATCAACCGAGACGAGGATCGCGCAGTCGTTGGGATCGCGTCCGGCCTTGGCCATGCGGCCCTTCACGTCGGTATAGAAGGCCTGCATTTCGGGCAGGTCGTTCTGCAGCGTGAAGATCATTTCGGCCCAGCGGGCAGCGAAGTTGCGGCCAGGATCGATCCGGACCGCGCCTTGCCCTGGCCCCATCAGGCGGCGCCCGGCGACACCACCTGGTTCGCCGCTGCGGACGGCCGGGGGCAGGTCGTGAGCTGCATCCAGAGCACCTACTTCGAGTTCGGCTCGGGGCTGGTCCTGCCCGAAACCGGCATCATCTGGCAAAATCGTGGCTCCAGCTTCCGCTTGGCACCGGGCTGGAACGCGCTGGAGCCGGGGCGCCAGCCTTTCACCACGCTCAATCCCGCGCTTGCGCGCTTCGCCGATGGCCGCGTCATGGCCTACGGCACGATGGGCGGTGAAGGCCAGCCCCAGACCCAGGCCGCGATCTTCGCACGCTATGCCCGCGGCGTTGCGTTGCAGGAAGCCGTGACCGCGCCGCGCTGGCTCCTGGGAAAGACCTGGGGGCAGGAAACGCACACCCTGAAGCTGGAGGACAGTTTCGCGCCGGACCTTCTGCAAGCCCTGGCCAGCGCCGGCCACGACGTGGAAGCGGTGCCTTCCTTCAATTCGATGATGGGGCATGCCGGGGCAATCGTGCGGCATGACACCGGGCTCCTCGAAGGGGCGCAGGACCCGCGCAGCGACGGCTGCGTCGCGGCATACTAGGAACTGGATTGCACGATGGCTCGTCTTACCCGCTTTTTCGATCCCTTCATCGGCTTCCTGGTCGGCACGGTGGTACTTGCCTCGCTGCTTCCGGCCCGGGGGGCCTGGGCGGATCGGGTCGATGTCCTGGCCGATATCGGCATCGTCCTGCTCTTCTTCATTCATGGCGCGAAGCTCTCCCGGCGCAACCTGATCGATGGCGGGCGCAATCTGCGCCTGCAACTGGCAGTCCTGGCGTGCACGTTCCTGGTCTTTCCGGTCCTTGGACTGGCGCTGTCGAGCCTGCCGATGCTCAGCGCGTCGCTGGCCACCGGCTTCCTTTTCCTCGCGCTCTTGCCGTCGACCGTGCAATCCTCGATCGCGCTCACGGCGATCGCGCGCGGCAACGTGGCTGCTGCGGTCTGCAGCGCGACCTTTTCCAACTTTGCCGGGATCTTCATCACACCCCTGCTGGTGGGCCTCCTCCTGGGAGGGGCCGGAGAGCTCTCGATCATGGCCTCGGTCCAGAAGATCGTTCTGAACCTGCTGCTGCCGTTCCTGGCGGGCCATCTCCTGCGCCCGCTCGTCGGCGACTTCATTGCCCGACACAAGAAGGCCACGACGATGGTGGATCGCGGCTCGATCCTGCTGGTCGTGTACAGCGCGTTCGGCGCGGCCGTTGTGGGCGGTATCTGGAGCGAAGTGGGACTGGCCGACCTGGTCTGGCTGCTGTGCCTCAACGCGGTCTTGCTGGCCGCGATCCAGCTGGTCATTCACCTCGCCGGGCGCATGCTGGGACTGGCGCAGGAGGACCGGGTCGTTCTGCTCATGTGCGGGTCGGTCAAGAGTCTCGCCGCAGGCGTTCCGATGGCAGGCGTGCTTTTCCCGGCAGCTGGTGTGGGGGCTATCATCCTTCCCTTGATGATCTTCCACCAGATGCAGCTGATCACCTGCGCTATCCAGGCCCGGCACATGGCGGCCGCGCCATCGGGGGAGGGCGGCGAAGCGCCGCTCCCCGCCGCGCAGCGCTGAGGCCCTGCCTGATCTGATCTGATCCCATTTCCCGGTGTGCCGAGGGGCCGCCGCCAGAATGGAAGCCATATCGCCATGCCTAAGCTCTCGCCTGTTCGCCGTGTCGCCCTGCTGTTCGCGTTCGGGCTTGGGGGTGCGGCAGCGATGCCGGCCCTGGCCCAGACCGTCGAGATCGCGCAAGGTGCCGTGCGCGGAGAGGCCCAGGGGGACGTCACCGCCTATCGCGGCATACCCTATGGGGCGCCGCCCGTCGGCGCGCGGCGCTGGTCCCCGCCCGAGCCCGCTCCGGCCTGGCAGGGCGTGCGCGACGCACGCCGCTACGGCCCGGCCTGCATTCAGCCCGAGATGTGGCAGGAACGCGCGCCAGACCAGTCCGAAGACTGCCTCAACCTCAACGTCTGGACACCGCGCAAGGCCGGATCACGCGCAGCGCCGATGCCGGTCATGGTCTGGATTCACGGCGGCGGTTTTGTCGTCGGCTCGAACGCCATGCCGGTCTATGACGGCGCGCAGTTCGCCCGGCGCGATGTCGTACTGGTGTCGATCAACTATCGGCTCGGACTGCTCGGCTTCTTTGCCCACCCGGCGCTGCTGGCGCAGTCACCCGATGCGCCGACCGGTAACTTCGGGCTGCTCGATACGGTGGCTGCGCTTGAATGGGTGAAGCAGAACATCGCTGCATTCGGAGGCGATCCGCACAATGTGACCATCTTCGGCGAAAGTGCGGGCGCGGCAATGGTCAATGACCTCATGGTCAGTCCGCGCGCGCGCGGTCTCTTTCACAAGGCGATCTCGCAAAGTGGATTCAACCGCAATTCCGCCCCGCCGGCGCTGGGTGATGGACCATTTACCGGCGAGGCGACGGCGATGCGCTTTGCCGCAGGGCAGGCCATTGAAGGGCGCGATGCCACGGCGGCCGAGGCCCTGCGCGCGCTGCCCGCAGAGCTCTTTGCCAGCCCTGAGGTCGGACTGGGCATGGCCCTTCCCATGATCGATGGTTACACCCTGCCCGAGCAGCCCGAGGAGGCTTTTGCGGCGG
Organism: Novosphingobium sp. MBES04; assembly: GCF_000813185.1. Taxonomy (NCBI): domain Bacteria; kingdom Pseudomonadati; phylum Pseudomonadota; class Alphaproteobacteria; order Sphingomonadales; family Sphingomonadaceae; genus Novosphingobium; species Novosphingobium sp. MBES04. Next base: position 2,262,706 of record NZ_DF850488.1, read on the forward strand.
GGCACGAAGCACCGGTTCCCTTCATCACCGGAAGCAACAGCTGGGAAGCCTCCTTGATGCGCGAGAGTATCGCGCAGGACCCGGAACGGGCCCTGACCTCGCTGGGCCCGCTGCAGAGCAAGGTAGAGGCAGCGTATGCGCGTTCAGGCGACCGTCTGGCCATGGCCCAGGATGTTCGCACCGACGTGACCAGCACCGAACCTGTGCGCCACCTGGCGCGGCTGCACGCGGCGAACGGGCAGCCATCCTATGCCTACTTCTTCGATTACGTGCCCAAGGCGCTGCGCGCGCAGTTTCCCGGCGCCGGGCATGGCAGTGAAATTCCTTTCGTGTTCGACAACCTGACGGACGAAGGTTTCACGTTCTACGGCGCGCCGCAGCCGCCTGCGACGGCGCAGGACCATGCAATCGCGAAGGCCGCAATTGGCTATTGGGTGAATTTCGCGCGGGATGGTTCGCCCGGTGCGGTCGACGGCGTGGAATGGAAGCCGATCACGCCCGAGGATGCTTTTCTCACCTTCAGAGACGAAGAGCCTGAAATGCAATTGCATTTCCGAAGTGACAAGCTCGACCTGCTTGAAGCAGTGCCTGCCCAGACGCGCAGCCCGATCGGATAGGATCAAGCGGGAGGGGCAGGAAGTGGCGCGCTGGCGCGAGCCTGGATCAACCGCCTGCTCTGGAACGAGTCCGCAACGCCATACAGGCCGGACAGTCACGCTCTGGCCGCGTTCCCAGGGCGAAAGAGCATTCGTCATGCGCTAGCAACTCAGATGATGATGGCGCGGCGGCCAGCAACCGGGAGCGCGAAGCCCGTTCGCTCACACCTTTAGGCTATCTCCATAGCGGCTGGAATGAAGTCCTGACCGGCCGCGATCCAGGGGAAGCCGCCTCCGTCCTGCAGGAACATGGGCTCCTGGTTCCCGGTGACGGTGGACGGCCCAAGCGTACACAGCGTGTCGGACGTCAAAGCCTGCGCTTCTACTTCGAAATCACAAAGGTCGGATACCTGGCAGATCGCCAGTGCTATGCCAGCGAGCGCAGCAGGATGCTCGTCTCACTGTTGAGCACGCCTTCGATCATGCGCACCTCGCGCAGGACCCGGTCGAAGTCGGGAAGCGTCGGGCTGACGATCTCGGCGACAAGGTCCCAGGCACCGTTGGTAGTGTGCAGGGCATGGATCTCGCGGATCCCGCGCAGGAGGCGGATCACCGCATCGGTCGAACGGCCGGCGACCTCGACCAGCATGATCGCCCGGATCGCCCCTGTGGGCGCTTCCTCCTGCGCGCGGATGGTGAAGCCCAGGATCGCGCCGCTCTGCACCAGCCGGTCGAGCCGGGTCTGCACCGTCGCGCGCGACACACCCAGGATCTGCGCGATCTTGGAGACGGGCGCGCGGCCATCGGTGCGCAGGATACCGATCAGGCTCTGGTCCAGCTTGTCGAGACTTATCATGTCAAATTGCTCATAACGGCCATGCAAATAGCCTGAATTATGCCACAAATGTAGCCATTTTCGACATACACCATGAAACCTGCCTGCCTATCCTGAGCGAAAATCAGGAGACACAGCATGGTACCTTTCGTTGGCGTTGCAGATCTTGCCGGGATCGTTGAAGCGGTCGGCCTCGAGACCTTCCTGCGCGGCCTCGCGCAGCGGATCGAGGCCGATTTCGAGCGTTGGGAGGAATTCGACAAGTCCCCGCGCTACGCCAGCCACGTGCCCGGCGGCGTGATCGAACTCATGCCCGCGGCCGACCGCGACTATTTCGCCTTCAAGCAGGTAAACGGCCACCCCGGCAACACCGCCGCGGGCCTTCAGACGGTCGCGGCGCTGGGCGTACTGACCCGCGTTGATACCGGCTACCCGGTCTTGGTCAGCGAGATGACCTTGCTGACCGCGCTGCGCACCGCCGCGATGTCGGCGCTTGCCGCGCGCTACCTCGCCCGGCCCGCCTCGCGTGTGCTGGCCATGATCGGACAGGGCGCGCAGTCCGAATTCCAGGCGACCGCGTTCAAGGCCCTGCTGGGCATCACCCGCGTGCAGGCCTGGGACATTGATCCGGCCGCTTCGCGCAAGTTCTCCCGGAACCTCGCCGACAGCGGTATAGAGGTCGTGATCGCCCCGTCCGCCGACGAGGCCGTGATCGGCGCGGACATCGTCACCACCGTCACCGCCGACAAGGTCAACGCGCGCATCCTCAGCGCCAACATGACCGGCGCAGGGCTGCACATCAACGCGGTGGGTGGCGACTGCCCGGGCAAGACCGAACTGGCCCCCGAGATCCTCGAGCGCGGCCGTGTCTTCGTGGAATATACCCCGCAGACCCGCATCGAAGGCGAGATTCAGCAGATGCCCGACGATTTCGAGGTCACCGAGCTGTGGTCGGTCTTCTCCGGCAAGGCGTCGGGGCGCACGAGCGACGAGGAAATCACGATCTTCGATTCGGTGGGCTTTGGCATCGAGGACTTCTCCGCGCTGCGCTATCTCTACGACCTCCTGCCCGAACACGCGCCGCACTCCGAACTCGACCTCATTGCCCAACCGCAGGACCCGCGCGACCTGTTCGGCCTGCTCGCGCCGCGCCAGCCCGCACACGCCTGATGCCCTCCGTTCAGGCGCCCGGGGCGGTCGTGATGATCCGCCCCCATTTCTTCGCGCCCAACCCGCAGACCCGCGGCGACAACGCCTTCCAGAGTACGGCGGCCATCCGGGCCGAGGCCCGCGCGGCACTGGCCCAAGCCGCCCATGCCGAGGTCTCGCGCGCGGCGGACCGGCTGGAGGCGGCGGGTATCCGGGTCCACCTGTTCGAGGACCATGCCGCGACGACGCCCGACTCGGTCTTTCCCAACAACTGGTTCTCGACCCACTCGGGCGGACATCTGGCGATCTTCCCGCTCTTCGCGCCCAACCGCCGTCCTGAGCGCCGCGAGGACATCGTCGCGTTTCTCAAGCGCGAATACCGCGTCCAGGAAGTGACCGACTGGTCGGGGCTGGAGCACGATGGCCTCTATCTCGAAGGCACGGGCGCCATCGTGCTCGACCACTGCGAGCGCGTGGCCTATGCCGCCCGCTCGCAGCGCGCCAGCGAGGTCCTGCTCGAACGCTTCTGCACCCGCTTCGCCTTCGAGCCGATGATGTTCGAGGCAACCGACGCGGACGGGATGGCGATCTACCACACCAACGTCATGCTCAGCATCGGTACGCGGCTGTGCGTCGCGGGCCTCGACACGCTGCGCGATGCGCGCCGGCGCGAGGAACTGCACGCGCGGCTGACCGGCAACGGGCGCGAGCTGATCGCCATCAGCCAGCACCAGGTCGGCGAATTCTGCGGCAACCTGATCGAGCTTGATGGGCGCTCCGGGCCGGTCATCGCGCTGTCGTCGCGCGCCCTGCGCGCATTCGATGCCCGGCAGATCGCCCGGCTGGAGCGGGCCGCGCGCCTTGTCCCGCTGGACGTACCGACCATCGAAATGGCCGGAGGTCGGTGCGCTGCATGCTGGCGGGTATCCACCTCGCGCCGCGTCCCGCCTCCTGATGCCCCCTATCTCCCGGATCGTGGCGGTGTAGAAAAAGCGCACTTGCATCCCGGTCCGGGATTTGGTCCCCTCGCGCGTGAAGGGAAGCGGCGTCTTCATGAGTTCCAAATCCACATCGAAAGACGTCGTTACGCCCGCCCCGACCGGTTCGGGCGAGGAGCTTGAGCGGCTTTACCGCAGTTACCGGGACCGGCTGCGCCGCTACGTCGCGGCGAACTTCGGCCCCGGCCCTCCCGACCCGGACGACGTCGTTCAGATCGCCTTCGAAAAATTCGCGGTGCGCGAAGACCGCCATGCCATCGAACGCCCGGAGGCCTTTCTGGCCCGTTCGGCGCGCAACTACGTCCTCGACCAGCGCCGCCGCCAGAAAGTGCGCAGCGACCATGCCGAGGGCGAAAAGATATTGGGCGCGCTGCATGACGACTGCGACGCCGAGCGCGTCTTATCGGCAAAGCAACGATGGCAGATCCTCGAGCGGTCAATCCGCGCGATGGATCCCCGCCGGCAACAGGTCTTGATTATGAACCGCATTCACGGCGTAAGCTACGCAGAGATAGCGCGCCAACTCAAATGCTCGCCGACCCTGGTGAAGATGCACGCGGCCCAGGCACTCGTGCAGTGCGAGCGCGCGCTGAGGGAGGCGGAGGAAGAAACATGACGTCGCAGGCCGCCCGCGAAGACAGGGACCGTATCGACGAGCAGGCGAGCTACTGGGTCGTGCTCGCCAGTGAACGCGAGCTTGGCGCAGAAGAACGGCGTGAACGCGATGCCTGGCGCGCGGCCGACCCGCGCCACGAACGCACCTGGCAGGAGCTTTCGCGCACCTGGGGCGATATCGCCGCCCTGGAAGGCCTCGCCGATCTGGCCCCGCCGCCGCCCGAAGCCGAGGCGGACCGCGCGCCTATGCACTCATCCCTTGCCCGTTTCGGACGGCACCCGATGGCATGGGCCGCGATGGCCGCCGTGCTTGTCGCCGTCGTGGCCATCTCGCTGCTGCTGCGCCCGCTTGCGCCGGAACGCTACGAGACCCGCCTTGCCGAGACGCGGCTCATCACGCTGCCCGATGGCTCGCAGGTGACGCTCGCGCCGGCCTCCACGCTCGAGGTGCGCTTTGCCGATGCGCAGCGCCGCGTTGCGCTGACCCGCGGCGAAGCGTTCTTCGAGGTCGTCCATGATGCCAGTCGGCCCTTCACCGTCGAGGCCGGGCAGTCACGTGTGCGCGTGCTGGGCACCAAGTTCGACGTCAACTTCACCGACCAGTCGGTGCGCGTCGCAGTGCTCCAGGGCAGGGTCGAAGTGGCCAATCCCGGAGGCGATGGAGCGCCTTTGCGCGCCACCCGGCTTCGCGCCGGGGAGCGCACCGAGGTCCAGTTCGCCGCTGCCGCAGCAGCCCCGGCAGCACCGGGCCCATCTCGCGAAATGTCCGCCGGAGCATCGCGTCCAGCCCCGCCATCGCCTGCCCCCTCCCCTGGGGCCTGGCGCGAAGGGCGCCTCGTCTATGACAACGTGCGGCTTGCCGATCTCGTCTCCGATGTGAACCGCTACTACGCGCCGGGGGTGACGATGCGCGATCCGGCCATTGGGGGCCTGCGCGTCACGGCCGCCTTCAAGGTCAGCGAGATCCCCGCCTTCATCAGCGCGCTCGATGGGGTCATCCCGGTCACGGCACGGGAGGCCCCGGACGGCGCCTTCCGCCTTGACCGCGCCCACCGCTGAGAACCTCCCGACCCCGTCTTTCCGACATATTGCATCGCGCGGGGCTCCCTTGTGACAAAAAAAATTTCACCCACCCCCTGACGATCGCCTGACCGCGTGCGTCATCGGGGTGTTGGTCGGTGCATGCGGACACTGCGTCGCGGCACCGGGCAGCGCCACCGTTCAGGGACGGATCAGGGGGAAATGCAAATGTTGAGCCTATTCAAGTCGCGTCTGGTGCTGGCCTCGGCGCTCGGGGTCTCCGTGTCGGCACTCGCCACGGCCACGCCGGTCATGGCGCAGACGCAGGTGCGTCAGTTCGATATCCCGGCCCAGGCGCTGGCCTCCAGCCTGCTGGAGTTCTCGCGCCAGTCCGACATCATGGTCGTCGTCGCGCCCGATCTTGCCGCGGGCCGGACGGCGCCTGCGCTGCGCGGTCGCTATGCCAGCGAAGAAGCCATCGCCCGCCTGCTGCGGGGAAGTGGCCTTCGCGCGGTGGCCAACGCGCGCGGAGGATATCGCATCGAACGCGCGGACAGTGCGCCCTCCGCGACCCGCCAGGACGCCGCCACGACGCCGGGCTCTTCGGGTGAAGGCATTGTCGTGACGGGCTCGCGCATTGATCTTCCGGGCTACGAATCGCCCACTCCGCTGCTGCGCATGACCCAATCGGACCTCCAGGTCGTGAGCCGTCCGAACCTGGGCGCCGCCTTCGCCGACCTGCCCCAGTTCAAGGCCGCCGAGTCCCCGGTGACGTCGAGCACGAACACCGGCGCGGGGCGCTTTCCGATCAACATTCGCGGCCTTGGCGCGCAGCGCTCGCTCCTGCTCATGGATGGCCGCCGCCTGGTCGACGGGGACCTGAACTCGGTTCCCTCGATCATGATCGCCAACGTCGATGTGGTCACGGGCGGCGCTTCGGCCGCCTGGGGTTCGGACGCGGTCGCGGGCGTCGTCAACCTCATCGTCGACGGCGACTACGAAGGCGTACGTCTGGGCGCCCACGGCGGTATTTCCTCGCGCGGGGACGCGCAGGAGTACGGCTTCTCGGGCAAGTTCGGGACGCGCTTCGCAGATGGTCGGGGCCATTTCGTGATCGGCGGGGAATACGTCGACAACAAGGGCATTCCCCGGCGCACCGACCGGGCCAACACCGGCCGCTGGTCGAGCCTTGGCAACACCACGCTGACGCCGGACATAGGCTATGCCACGCGCCTCAAGGGCGGCTACATCACCTCGGGCGTGCTGCAGGGGCAGGGCTTCAACCCGGACGGCACCTTGCGCACCCCCGACATCGGTACGGTCATCGGCAGCAACATGATCGGGGGCGAAGGCCCCTCGAACGACGATTACAGCGTGCTCGTCACGCCCCAGCGCCGCTACGCGATCATGGGAAAGGCTTCCTATGAACTGACCGATACGCTGGAGATCAGCGCGGACCTTCGCTATTCGCGCTTCTACAATTCCTATGCCTGGTTCGGCAGCCACATCGACAACTGGACGATCCAGGCCGACAACGCCTTTCTCAACAACGATATCCGCCAGGCGCTGGCCGCGGCCGGGCAGGACAGCTTCACGCTGTCGCGCTTCAACGGCGATCTTGCCTTCGCGGACATCGACGTCGACCGCCGCAATATCCAGGGCACGATCGCCCTTGATGGCAGCTTCGGCGACGGACGCTGGCGCTATGGCGCCTATTACAGCCACGGCGAATACCGCAACAAGCTGCGCACGCCCGGCTTCCTCATCGCCGAGAACTTCGCCAACGCGGTCGACGCCGTCATCGACCCGGCCACCGGCGCGCCGGTCTGCCGTGTCCAGCTGACCCAGGGCGACAGCGGCTGCGTGCCGCTCAACCTCTTCGGCGAGGGCGCGCCCAGCCAGGCCGCGATCAACTACACGACCGGAACTCCGCGCTTCAACGGGCTCGACAAGCTCGACACCTATGGCGCCTCGCTGCGCGGTGAGCCGGTGGACCTGCCCGCAGGCCCCGTCTCGATTGCCGTGGGCGTCGAGGGGCGCCGTCTTTCCACCCGCGCCGACATCAGCGAGATGGACGCAGCCGGTGCCTTCCGGACCTTCAACTTCAGCGGCTTTTCGGGCAGCTACAACGTGAAGGAAGCCTTCGCCGAAGTCGTCCTGCCGCTCGTCCATGACACCCCGCTGCTGCGCAATCTGCAGCTGAACGGCGCGGTGCGCGCCTCCGACTACAGCACGAGCGGCACGATCTGGTCCTGGAAGCTGGGGCTGACCAACGAGTTCTTTCCGGGTGTTATCGGCCGCGTGACCCGTTCGCGCGATATCCGCGCGCCCAATCTCACCGAGCTCTACACCACCCCGACGATGAGCTACGGCGGCATCGTCGATCCGCGCAATCCGGATGCCGGGACCACCAGCACGCTGATCTACGGCGGCGGCAATCCGCAGCTGCAGCCCGAGCTGGCGAACACCTGGACGGCGGGCCTGACGATGGCTCCCCTTCCTAGCCTGACCGCCTCGATCGACTACTTCAACATCGCGATCAACGATGTCATCTCGACGCTGGGCGGACAGAACATCGTCGACCGCTGCGAGGCGGGCAACACGAACCTGTGCGGCTACATCAACCGGGACAGCGCGGGCCGGATCACCAGCATCACTTCCTCGCAGGTGAACCTCGCGCAGTTCAAGACCGACGGGATCGACGCCGAAGTCGCCTATAGCCTGCCGCTCAACAATTCGGCGAACGGTCGGATCGACGTGCGTCTCATCGGGACCTGGGTGAACAGCTTCACCCGCGACGATGACATCACCAAGATCGAGTACGTCAAGACGCAGGGCTACGCCTTCACCGACGGCACCCCGCGCCTGCGCGCCAACCTTTCGGTCGGCTACGCCAGCGACGGGTTCAGCGGCCTCGTGCGCGGGCGTTTCATCTCGGCCGGCTACTGGGACCGCACACGTCCCACGCTGACCAACAACGACTACGCCGCCTTCATGTATTTCGACCTCAACCTCAGCCAGAAGGTCGCGGTAGCAGGCGGCAAGTCGCTGGAAATCTACGGCAACGTCGCCAACCTGTTCGACAAGGACCCGCCGATCTACTCCACCTTCACGCCGTACTACGACGTGATCGGTCGGTACATGACGATCGGCGCCCGCCTCGAGTTCTGATCGGGTCCCGACCGGACTGCGGGGCACGCGTACCTGCCCCGCAGTCCTTTTTCGCGCCTTGAACATTCCACCCCGCGCATGAGGACATTGCAAGTGAAGGACCTTTCACGCGCGGCGAGCGCGCAGCTCCGGCAGGTTCTGCTGGCCGGCGCACTGGTCGCCAGCCTCGGTATGGCATCCCCGGCCCAGACCGCCGAGCCAGACGACACGGCCCGACCCGCATCCAAGGTGCAGGACGCGCGCCCGATCACGCCGGACGACATCCAGGCTCTGACCGGAGTCCACGACCCGCAGATAGCGCCCGATGGCGCGCAGGTTCTCTACGTCACCCAGCCCCGCCTGGCGACGGGCGCGCCGGATCGTTCGGACATCTGGATCGCGGCGCGCGACCGCGCCTCGCCCCCGGTGCGCCTGACGCAGGGCACGTGGAAGGAGGGGAGCCCGCGCTGGTCGCCCGATGGCACGGCCATCGCCTATCTCTCGAACCGCAAGGCACCTGACGATGCGACCGGCACCGCCACGCGGCAGATCTGGATCGTGCGCCCCGGCCGCGAGGGACCTCGCCCCGTCACGCGCTTTGCAGATGGCGTGCGCAGCTTTGCCTGGGCCCCGGACGGCCAGAGCCTCGCGGTGCTGGCGCGCGCACCGCACGAGGACACCGCCCACCCGATCCAGGAGGTCGATGCGCCGGGTACCCCTGTCGACCTGTGGATCCAGGACCTCGCCTCGGGCGCCGTGCGCCGCATCGCGGTCAAGGGGCGCACGCTGTCCGATGTCAGCTGGTCGCCCGATGGGACGCGCATCGCGGTTCGCGCGGCCGCGACCTCGGGCCTCAACGACCGCTTCTACCATTCCGAACTGCGCGTGCTGGATGTTGCCAGCAGCACGAGCCTGCGCACCTTGCGCGAGAGCGCCTACAGCGGAGCCAGCTGGTCGCCGGACAGCCGCAAGGTCGCCTTCACCGCACCCGCCCAAGGGACCATTGGAATCGACGCCTTCGTCGCCGACGTCGCCTCAGGCAGAGTGCGCAAAGTCGGTGCCGATCTCGACGGTACGATCCGGCAGATCGCATGGTCGGGCGAGGCCGACACGCTCCTCGCCCGCGCCGTCGTCCATACCCGCCAACAGATCGTCCGCATCGACGCCAGGACCGGACGGGCCAGCCCGTTCGTCCCCTTTGAGGGACGCATCACGGACTTTTCGGTGGCGACGGACGGCCAGATTGCCCTTGCGGCGAGTACGCCCGAGCGTCCTGCCGATATCTGGATACACGGGGACGCCAGGCTTACCTCGCTCACCGATCTCAACCCCCAGATCCGCGGGATTGCGCTCGGCACCGTCGAGGAAGTGCAATGGACCAGCCAGCGTGACGGGCAGACGATCTATGGCGTGCTGGTGCTCCCCCCCGACCACGTGCCGGGCAGCCCGCGCAAGACGGTCGTCCTCGCGCATGGTGGCCCGCACGAAGCCTGGGCCACGGCCTGGCAGGGCAGCTGGATCGACTGGGCGCAGCTTCTCGCCAGCCACGGCTATGCAGTCCTCCTGCCCAATCCGCGCGGTTCGGCAGGTCAGGGCAACGCCTATGCGCGCGGGGTTATCTCAGGATGGGGCACGCGGGACTACCAGGACCTGACCGACGGCGTGGACATGCTGGTGGCGCGCGGCATCGCCGACCCGGCACGTCTGGGTATCGGAGGCTGGAGTTACGGCGGCTTCCTTTCGGCCTGGGCGGTGACCCACGACCGCCGCTTTCGCACAGCCGTGATCGGCGCGGCCCCCACCGATCCGCTGACCCTCGCGCTAGCCACTGACACGCCCGACTTCGTGACGGCCTATTTCGGCCTTCCGCCCGAAGCGATCGCCCGGATGGACCGATCCGCCCCCTTGGGCGCGCTCGACAAGGTCGCGGTGCCGGTGCTCGTCCTTCATGGCGAAGAGGATGCGCGCGTCCCCCTTTCGCAGGGGCTCGCCTTCTATCGCGGCCTGCGACTGCTCGGAAAGCCGGCCAGCATGGTCACCTATCCGGGCGAGCCGCACCGGATAGGCGGACCCGATCATCAACGCGACATCCAGGAGCGCGTGCTCGCCTGGTTCGATGCGCACCTGTGACCCTGTACCCCTGTGACAAGGAGACTTCGGCATGACACAAGCAACCACCCCTGTGGGTCTGCGCCGGCGCGACGTGCTGACCCGCTCCGCCGCGCTGGCCCCCGCTCTGGGCTCTGCCCTCACCGCCCCGGCCGTGCTGGCCGCTTCCAGGGAGAATGCGCCTGTGAATGACATCCTCGACATGAGCGCGGTCTCGCTCGCCAAGGCCTTGCGCGGTAAGGAACTCTCTGCGCGCGAAGTCATGTCCGCGCATCTCGAACGGGTCGATGCCCTCAACCCCCGATTTAACGCCATCGTCTCGCGGATCGATGGAGATGCCGCGCTCGCCCAGGCCCGCAGGCTGGACGAGGACGCCGCCAAGGGCCGCTTTCACGGACCTCTCCATGGCTTCCCTCACGCGGTCAAGGACACCGCCTCCACCCGCGGCATCGCCAGCACGCAAGGCTCGCCGATCCTGAAGGACAACATTCCCGATGCAGATTCGCTGGTCGTCGCCCGCATGCGCGCAGCCGGAGCGATCTTCGTGGGCAAGAGCAACGTGCCCGAATTCGCGCTGGGCTCGCATTCCTACAACCCTGTCTTCGGGATCACGCGCAACGCCTACGATCCGCGCAAATCCGCCGGGGGCAGCACCGGGGGCGGCTCGGTGGCGCTGGCGCTGCGCATGGTGCCGCTGGCCGATGGCAGCGACTTCGGCGGTTCGCTGCGCAACCCGGCCGGATGGAACAACGTGTTCGGCTTCCGCCCATCCTGGGGCCGGGTTCCCTCGCTCCCCAACACCGACCTGTTCTGGCAGAACTTCGCAACGTCAGGACCGATGGGCCGCCATGTCGAGGACGTGGCGTTGCTGATGTCGGTCCAGTCCGGCCCCGATCCACGCGCCCCCTTCGCGCAGGACGACGACCCGGCCCTCTTCGCGCAGCCGCTCGCGCGCGACTGGAAGGGCGCGCGCATCGGATGGCTGGGCGATCTGGGCGGAGCACTACCCATGGAAGCGGGTGTGCTGGAGACCTGCGAGAAGGCGCTGGGTGCCTTCGCATCCCTGGGTATGGAGGTGGGCGAGGCGAGCTTGTCCGAAGACGCCGAGGCGATGTGGCAGACCGCCGTCACGCTGCGCCATTGGTCAGTAGGCGCCGACCTTCAGGGCTTCTACGACGATCCCGAAACGCGCCGTCTGATGAAGCCCGAGGCGATCTGGGAAGTCGAAGGCTACAAACGCCAGACCGCGCCGCAGCTGGTCGCCGCGAGCGAAGGCCGCACCCGCATCGCCAAGGCGTTCCAGGAGGCGTTCACCCGCCATGATTTCCTTGCACTTCCGACCGCGCAGGTCTTCCCCTTCGATGTCGACCAGCACTGGCCCCATGAGATCGCCGGACGGCGCATGGATTCCTACCACCGCTGGATGGAAGTTACCCTGCCTGCCACCATGGCCGCTTTGCCGGTCCTCGCCATTCCAGCCGGTTTCGGCGGCGCGGGGAAGCTTCCCATCGGCATCCAGCTGATCGGCCCGCGCAACGCCGACCTGGCCGTCCTGCAACTGGGTCACGCCTACGAGCAGGCCAGCGCCTGGATCGCGCAGGCCCGCCCGCCCGTGCTGCGCGCCTGATCTTCCCATGCGGGACGCGCCCGCGCGCCCCTTCCCGACAAGGCTTTCGACATGACCTTTCCGACAGGCGCCCCGGGCGACCTTGCCGACCTCATCCGCTCCCACCCGCTGGCCTGGCTCGTCACTTCGGGCGCAGAGGGTTTCGATGCATCTGCGCTTCCGCTCGTCGCCGAGACCGGCCCGGACGGAGAGGTCAGTGCGCTCATCGGCCATTGCGCGCGCACGAACCCGCAGGTCGCGGCCCTGCGCCAGCAGCCCCGCGCCTGGGCGCTGTTCATGGGGGCGCAGGGCTATGTCTCGCCCGGCCATGTGTCGAGGGCCCACTGGGTTCCGACCTGGAACTACGCCGTCGCCGTGCTCACGCTTGAGGTCGAACTGCGCGAGGAGGGCACCGAGGAGGCCGTGCGCCAGCTGGTCGACGAGGCCGAGGCCGACCGGCCCGGGCCCTGGCGCATGGAGGATGCGGGATCGCGCGCGCCGCAGATGCTGTCACGGATCATCGGCTTTCGCGCCGCGATCACCGACCGGGACCTGCGCTTCAAGCTGGGGCAGGACGAGGACCTGCCCACCTTGCGTGAAATCCTCGCCGGGCTGGAAGGGACCAGGCTTGCCGCCGCGATGCAGCGCGCGAACGCGGGGCGCCTCGGCACTGACCTGCAGGGCTCGCCCCGTTGGTGAAGGAGCCTCCGTTGGAAAACGCGGCGCGTCACCGGTTGCTGCGCCGTCGCCACCGGCATCGCCGCTGGCTGCCAAGATTGCAGGCCGAAACCGCAGCCGGCAACGATGTCCCGCTGAAGGGCCTCGAGGGCATCGCACCGCACCTGCGTGATTGAGGCCAGCCTAGCCTACCATCGCCACCACATCCTGCGGATACCGGGCAGGTCGACAATTCTTCTCATTGCTTGGTGCGTGAGGAAGCCGAACATGCGCTCGACGCGATTGCGATCGTGTCGATAGTTCGGATGCTCCGGAGCAGGTTCTCGCGCAAGCGGTCGCCATCATGGCCTTTGTCGGCAAGCAAGGCGGCGGCCTCTGCTGTGACGGAAGTTGGTGCCACTTCATGGACTTGGGGGGCAAATGGGGGGGGTGCTTTGCGGAATGCGATTATAAAAATCGTTCATTCGTAAAAATTTGAAGCTGAAATCTCAGCCCCTCATCGATCAGGGGTGCGTCAGGGTCTCGATCAGGGTGACGCCGTTGTCCGCGCAGGCCTGGCGCAGGTCCGGGTCGGCCAGGGTGTCGCACACGAAATAGTCGATCGCTTCCATTCCGCAGACCCGCACCGGGGCCGAGCGGCCGACCTTGGAGCTGTCGGCAACGAGGATCACTTTGCGCGCGTTGCGGATGATCGTTTGCGAGACTTCCACCTCGTCGATGGCGAAGTCGAGCAGGCTGCCGTCGGGATCGAGCGCGGAGATGCCGATGAGCGCGTAGTCCACGCGAAAGCTCTCGATGAAGCGCATGGCAAGGGCGCCCACCACCGCGCGGTCGGCGGTGCGCACCTTGCCGCCCACGCACACCAGTTCCATGGACGGGTGGACCGAGAGCGTGTCGATCACGTTGAGGTTGTTCGAGATCACCATGAGGTTACGGTGGTTGCCGAAACTGGCCGCGACCGCCTCTGTCGTGGTGCCGATGTTGACGAACAGTGAGGCTCCGTCGGGTACCAGCGCGGCGGCAGCTGCGCCGATCCGGGCCTTGGCGTCCGAGGCGACCGAACGGCGCGCCTCGTATTCCAGGTTGATGCGCCCGAGGTGACCACCGCGCCCCCGTGCACGCGCGAGAGCAGCGCCTGCTCGGCCAGCACATTGAGGTCCTTGCGGATGGTCTGGGGGGTCACATCGAGCCGTGTGGCGAGATCGTCGACCTCGACGCGGCCCGCGCCGCGCGCGATCTCCAGGATGCGCGTGCGCCGGCGCGTCACGATATCGCCCTGGCTGTCCTCGATGCTCGTGTGCGCGCTCATGCGCCTGCTGCCCCCGTCATGGCGCCACCCTAGCGGCGCGCACGCGCCGTGCAAAGCGCAGGCGCTCAGGCGTCCTGCGAAAGATAGGTGGCAAGCCTGGCGGCGGTACCTTCAGGAACATGCAGGCCCAGCTTGGAGCGGCGGTAGAGGATGTCCTCGGCGCTGCGGGCCCATTCGTGGGCGACCAGATAGTCGACCTCGGCAGCATGCAGGCCGCCGCCGAAATCCTCGCCCAGGTCTGCAGGGCTCTGCGCGCCCGACAGGATCGTCTCGGCGCAGGTGCCGTAGGCGCGCGCGAGGCGGTGGAGAAGGGCGCCGGGCATCTGCGGAAAGCGGCGGGTAAGGTCCTGCACGAAGCGGGCGAAGTCGCCGTTCGGGATATCGCCGCCGGGCAGCACTGCGCCGCCGGTCCAGGCGGTCTTCGCCTGCGGGAAGACCTGCGCGATATGCTCCAGCGCGTGTTCGGCGAGCTTTCGGAAGGTCGTAATCTTGCCGCCGAAGATGCTGAGCATCGGCGCGCCGCTCTCCGGCCGGTCGAAGTCGAGCACGTAGTCGCGCGTCACCGCCGAGGCGTTGGCGGCGTGATCGTCATAGAGCGGGCGGATCCCGGCGTAACTCCAGGCGATGTCGGCGGGGGTAATGGCGCGATCGAAATAACGGTTGGCGGTCTCGCACAGGTAGGCGGTCTCGGCCTCGCTGATCTCGGCCTTGCCGGGCTCCTGCGTCCAGGGCTCGTCGGTCGTGCCGATGAGCGTGAAGTCGCGTTCGTAGGGAATGGCAAAGACGATGCGGCGGTCCGGGTTCTGCAGCATGAAGGCGTGATCGCCCTCGTAGAGCCTGGGCACGACGATGTGGCTGCCCTTGACGAGGCGCACGCCGCGATCGTTCTTGGCCCGGCCCAGGCGCTGGAGCACCTTGTCGACCCAGGGGCCGGCCGCGTTGACGAGCATCTTCGCGCGCACCTCGCGCGCGCCATCGGGGCCTTCGACAGTGGCGTTCCAGGTGCCATTTGCGCTGGTCGCGCCCGTGAGGCGGGTGCGCGTCTCGATCCGCGCGCCGCGCGCGGCCGCGTCCATTGCGTTGAGGACGACGAGGCGGCTGTCCTCAACCCAGCAGTCGGAATAGACGAAGGCCTTGCCCTTGCCCTTGTGAGCGCCCGTGTCCGACACGGGAGAGAGGCCGCGTCCCTGCGGCGCGGTGTCGAGGTTGAGCGTCTCGGTGCCCGGCAGGCTCTTTCTCCCGCCGATGTGGTCGTAGAGGAAAAGGCCGAGGCGCACCATCCAGGCCGGGCGGGGGGACTGCGACTGGGGCAGGACGAAGCGCAGCGGCCAGATGATGTGCGGGGCCATGGACAGCAGGCGCTCACGCTCGATCAGCGCTTCGCGCACGAGGCGGAATTCATAGTATTCGAGGTAGCGCAGCCCGCCGTGGATCAGCTTGGTCGAGGAAGATGAGGTGTAGCTGGCAAGGTCGTCCTGTTCGACCAGCAGCACCGAGAGCCCGCGCCCGGCCGCATCGCGCGCGATGCCAGCCCCATTGATGCCGCCGCCCACGATCAGCAGGTCGTAGGTGGGCTCTTGCGAGGGAAGGGGCGTTGCAGATGGCAAGGTGGGGACTCCACTTCGGTGTGGCCGGGTCGGGAAACACATCCCGGTGAATTTCGTTTCATCGTATAGTTTGCCAAAAACGAAAATTCAAACGAAAGTCTTGACCTTCGTATGAAGGTGCGTGCAGGGAGGGGCCGAAAACGAAGACCAATAGAGGGGAGATCTCGGATCGTGCCTGCCGGGACCGAAGATTCGCGCAAGCTGCGCGGCGAACTGATTGCCGAGATGATCGCGGTGATGATCATCGTGACGCTGGGCGATTCCGCGGCGGCCATGATCACGCTCTATGACCCCAGCCCCTATGCGCAGGCCTACTGGGGCGTGTGCATCGCCTGGGGCCTTGCCGTGACGCTGGCGATCTACGTGACCGGCTCGGTCTCGGGGACCCACGCCAATCCGGCGGTGACCCTGGCGCTGATGGTCTATCGCGGCTTTCCCCGGCGCAAGGTTCTTCCATACATGGCCGCGCAGGTCGCAGGCGGCGTGATCGGCGCTGCGCTCGTCCTTCAGCTGTGGCATCCGGTGATCGACGCGTTCAACGCCGCGCAGGGCCTGACCCGGGCGCAAGGCGGCGCGGCCGGGGTCTTCTTCACGCTGCCCGGCGCGCACATCACCCCCTGGCACGCCTTCTGGGACGAGGTCATCCTGACCGCGTTCCTGCTGCTGGGCATCTTTGCGATCACCGACGAGTACAACGAGATGGCCCCGCGGGCGAATTCGGGGGCGTTGATGATCGGCCTGCTCGTCGCGGCCATCGGCGCCTCGGGCGGCTATCTCGAAGGCTGGCCGATCAACCCTGCACGCGATTTCGGGCCGCGCCTCTTCGCGACGTTTACCGGATGGGGATCCTCGGCGCTGCCGGGGGCGGGCTTCTACTTCTGGGTCCCGATTGCCGGGCCCTTCGTGGGCGGCCTTGTCGGCGCAGGTCTTTATCACTTCGCGATCAAGCCCTACCTGCGCCCCGACGCGAAAACCGAAACCGCATCTGAAACCGGCGCTGAATAAGCCGGCCCCGTTACCCCAGTTACCCCGACGGAGAGTTCCCGCATGTCCCAGCCCGGCCATCTACTTGCTATCGACCAAGGGACGACCTCGACCCGCGCCATCGTCTTCGACGCCGAGGCGCGCGCAGTCGCAACCGCGCAGTGCGAGTTCGAACAGCACTACCCGGAACTGGGCTGGGTCGAGCACGACCCGGAGGACATCTGGCGTGATGTGGTGAAGACCGCGCGCGAGGCCATGGCCCAAAGCGGCGTCGCGCCGCGCGACATCGCCGGGATCGGTATCACCAACCAGCGCGAGACCGTGGTGGTGTGGGACAAGGCGACGGGCACGCCGATCCACAAGGCCATCGTGTGGCAGGACCGGCGCACCGCGCGGTTGTGCGCCGATCTCAAGGCCGAGGGGGTGGAGGCCGACGTGCGGGCGCGCACCGGGCTCCTTGTCGATCCCTACTTCTCGGCGACCAAGCTCGCCTGGATCCTCGACAACGTGGCGGGCGCGCGCCGCGGCCGAGCGCGGGGAGCTTGCTTTCGGCACCATCGACTGCTTCCTGCTGTGGCGCCTGACGGGCGGCAAGGTCCACGCGACCGACGTCACCAACGCCGGACGCACGATGCTCTACAACATCCGCACGCAAGGGTGGGACGAGGAACTGTGCCGCCTGTTCCGCGTGCCGATGCAGATCTTGCCCGAGGTCCACGACAACAGCCACGTTTTCGGTACGACCGCGCCTGGCCTGTTCGAGGCCGAGATTCCCATCGCGGGAATGGCGGGCGACCAGCAGGCCGCGCTGTTCGGCCAGGCCTGTTTCGCGCCGGGCATGGCCAAGTCGACCTACGGCACGGGCTGCTTCATGCTGCTCAACACGGGCGAGGAGGCGCTGGCCTCGGACAACCGCCTGATCACCACGCCCGCCTATCGCCTGAATGGCCAGATGACCTACGCGCTCGAAGGCTCGATCTTCGTGGCGGGGGCGGCCATCAAGTGGCTGCGCGATGGCATCGGGGTCATCACCCATGCGCGCGAGACCAACGACATGGCGACGCAGGTGCCCGATAACCATGGCGTCTACATGGTCCCGGCCTTTGTCGGTCTGGGGGCTCCGCACTGGGACCCCGACGCGCGCGGCGCGATCTACGGGCTGACGCTGGGGGCCGGGCAGGCGCATCTTGCCCGCGCGGCGCTGGAGGCGGTGGCCTACCAGACCATGGATCTGGCCGATGCGATGGTCGCCGATGGTGGTCGCACGCCCAAGCGGTTGCGCGTTGATGGCGGGATGGCCGCGAACGACTGGCTGTGCCAGTTCCTCGCCGACATGCTCGATGTGCCGGTCGAGCGTCCGGTGCACCTGGAAACGACGGCGCTGGGCGCGGCCTTTCACGCTGGCCTTGCGACAGGCGTCTGGAGCGATCTCGACGCGCTCTCGCGCACCTGGCGGCAGGGCGAGCTGTTCCGCCCGGCGATGAAAGCCGAGCGCCGCCGGGATCTTGCCGCTGGCTGGAAAGATGCTGTGCGCCGCACGATCTCCAAATGATCTGGCCCGAAATGAGCCATCACGGCATGTATCTCTCAGACGTGCGCAATTTCTTGCCCTGAGTGAAAAAATGCACCAGATCGTTGCGCCCTGAACAGCCACCCCACCGGGAGAAGAGCACCGTGGCCGCAATGATCGATACCAGCCCCAGTGGCGATGCTGAAACGTTCGGGGAAGAAGTCCCGGGCGGCCACGTCGACGCGCCCGAGCTGCGCTACTTCGTGTTTGCACTGTTCTTCATCTTCGGGGGCATCACCAGCCTCAACGATGTCATCATTCCCAAGCTCAAGGAGCTGTTCACGCTCAGCTTCACCGAAGCGATGCTGGTGCAGTTCTGCTTCTTCACTGCCTATGCGGTGATCGGCATTCCGGGCGCGATGCTGGTGCGCAAGCTGGGCTACATGCGCGGCGCCGTAGTGGGCCTGGTGGTGATGATTGCGGGCTGCCTTGCCTTCATTCCGGCCTCGCAGACGGCCTACTACCCGCTGTTCCTGGCCGCCTACTTCGTGCTGGCCGCGGGCGTGGTGATCGTCCAGGTCGTCTCCAACCCGTTGATCAGCCTGCTGGGCCCGCGCAAGACCGCGTCCTCGCGCCTGACGTTCGCGCAGGCCTTCAACTCGCTGGGTACCACGCTCTTCCCCATTGCCGGTTCGGTGCTGATCCTGGGAAGCCTCGCCAATGTCTCGGCCGGTGAACTGACCGGCGCGGCGCTCGACACCTACCGCCGGCAGGAAAGCCAGGCGATCGTCCATGGCTACCTCGGCATTGCCGCGGCGCTGGCGCTGGTTGCCCTCGCGGTCTGGATGTTCCGCAATCGTCTTCCCGTCGAGAAGCACGAGGCGCACGCCAGCAAGGGTATGCTAGAACGCTTCGGTCTCGATCTCCTTGCGCGCCTGCGCTTTGGCTACGGCGCGCTCTGCATCTTTCTCTACGTCGGCGCCGAGGTCACCATCGGCTCGCTCATCGTCAACTACCTGATGCAGGACCACGTGATGGCGCTGCCCGAGGCGAGCGCGGGCAAGCTCCTGGGCTTCTACTGGGGCGGAGCGATGGTCGGCCGTTTCCTCGGTTCGGCGGTGCTGCGCCTCATCAGCCCGGGCAAGGTGCTGGCCTTCAACGCCTGCGCGGCCATCGTCCTGATCGCGGTCTCGACCACTGGCACCGGACCGTTGGCGGGCTACACCCTGCTGGCCGTGGGCCTCATGAACTCGATCATGTTCCCCACCATCTTCAGCCTTGCCTGCGAGAAGCTGGGCACGCGCGCGGCCGATGGTTCGGGCATCATCAATGTCGCCATCTGCGGCGGGGCGGTGATCCCGGTCCTTACCGGCGCGCTGGCCGATGCGACGGGCGGCAACCTCTCGATCGCCTTCATCATCCCGGCGCTGTGCTATGCGGTGATCGCCGGCTTTGGCCTCTACGCACGCCGTCCGGCCTGAACCGGGCGCGTCGCAAGAGGTTAATGGAAGGTCAAGAAAACAGGGTTATTGATACCTGAATGAGCCGTCCGATCATCCCCCGGCGCTCCGTGCGCAAGCCGGTCTCCATGACCGTACAGTGCCGGACCCACAGCGGTCTGCGGGACACAGGCGAGATCTACGATCTTTCGCCCGAGGGGTGCTGCATCCAGATCACGGGCATGTTCTTCAAGGTGGGCGGGCGCATCGTGCTGCGCCCGGCCGGGCTGGAAGCCTTCAGCGGGGTCGTGCGCTGGATCAGCGGCGACTTTGCCGGGGTCGAGTTCGACCGGCCGCTCTATGGCCCGGTGGTTGATCACCTGGCGCTGCACAACCCGTCCAAGGGCATGCCGCGCGGCTTCTGATCCGCGCGTATGGGCGCGGCGCTCAGCCGCGCTGGACGCTGGCCATGGCCTCGGCGCAGACCGGGTAGCCACGTCCTTCCGGAATCGTCAGCCAGTCCCCATCCTCGCGGTGCTCGATCACGGGCCGGATCCGGCGCGGGGGATGGGCCTGCGCGTCGGCCTTGGCCTCTGCAAAGGTGGCATGTCCGGCGAGGCGCTCCAGGTTGCGGCGGGTGGGGAATATGACCCGTCCCTCGCCGCGCTCGCACAGCGCCAGGGTGTCGCGCGCGCTGGCCCAGAACAGGTACGTGTTTTCGGTCTCGTCGACCGCGATATCGACCTGCCCGCGGCCAAGATCGGTCAGGAAGAAACGGGTGTCGAAGGGCCTGGTCCCCGGCGCGCACCAGTGGGCGTAGAATGTCAGGCGCCCGGGATCGAGCTCCCAGCCCATCCGTTCGAGCACCGGGGCAAGGGCGCCCTCGCGCAGCAGCAGCTCGCGGCCCTCGCGCACGGCCTGCGGCGAGACGGCGGCCGGGTTGGCGATGAGCAGGCCGGTCTCTTCCAGTGTCTCGCGAATGGCGGCGATCCGCCCCGCTCCCAGCGTTTCGTCCTCATCTGGCAGGAGGCGGCGCGCAAGGGCGGTGTCCTCGGCATCGACGCGCCCACCCGGAAAGACGAGCGCGCCTGCGGCAAAACGCATCTTCGGCGCGCGTTTGACCATCAGCAGTTCGGGCGGGCCGCCGGGCCGGGGGCTGCGCCGGAAGATGACGACGGTCGCGGCGGGGACCATGTCCTCGGGCGGGTCGGTGGGAGCGTGGGACGCGGTCATGGAACAGCTTTCGCGCGCCGTGCCGCCGGGGGCAAGAGGGCGGTTGCCTTGCAGGTAAGGCGCGCGCACGGTTGACGCCCTCCGGGTCCCAGGGAGAAGGCGGCGGCGCTGGCCGCAGGTGCGTTGGTCCCGATGCGCCTCCCGGAGCCAGGACGGGTCTCCGTTGTGTCGAGATTTCTTACACATCGGCCTTGAGGCATGATCGCGTCGGAGGCTCGAATGCGGGTTTTGCGTAATTTCGCGAGTTTGGCACGGACCATGCTTTGTATCCATTGTACCCAAAGCAGTCTCGATGGGGCAGGGCCATCATGTCTCCTGGCCCTGCCTCCCCGACAGACGCACGAAGGGCCCGGACACCGTAGTGGTCTCCGGGCCCTTCTTGCGTCGGGTGACGGTGCTTGCGAACGCGAATCAGGCCTGGGGCGCGATTCCCGCATCGGTGACGAGCTGCTGCAGTTCGCCCGCCTCGTACATCTCCATCATGATGTCGCTGCCGCCCACGAACTCGCCCTTCACGTAGAGCTGCGGGATCGTCGGCCAATCCGAGTAGGCCTTGATGCCCTGGCGGATTTCCTGGTCCTGCAGGACGTCGACCGATTCGAACGGGACGCCGATGTGGTCGAGAATGGCGCAGGCGCGGCTCGAGAAGCCGCACTGCGGGAAGAGCGGCGTGCCCTTCATGAACAGGACAACATCGTTGGCCTTCACGAGGTCGCCGATACGGGCGTTAACGTCGGACATCTGATTCAAATCCTCAAAAGCGTATGCGCGTCACTTGGGAACGGCGGTGGTGAGTTGCAAGGCGTGGAGCTCGCCTCCCATGCGGCCTCCAAGCGCTTCATAGACCATCTTGTGCTGCGCGACACGCATCTTGCCCGCAAACTGGGGCGCGATAACGTGCGCGGCGTAATGGTCGCCGTCGCCGGCAAGGTCGGTGATCGTGATTTCGCAGCCGGGCAGGGCCTCTGCAATGAGGCGCTCGATCTCGCTGGCGGGCATCGCCATATGGGCTTCTCCTATGGCCGTCGTTGGGGGGCAGGGTGCGGCCGGCACCTTGGTCTTGCGCCTCGCCCTAGCACCGCTGGCGCACGGTTTCGAGCCGTTTCGGGCGCGGCGCTTGCAAGGCGGGGAGGGGTCAGGCCGTGCCGAGAAAGGCGCGGCGCGCTTCGACCTGCTTGGCTTCAAGGGCAGCGCGCACTTCGCTCTCGGTCGTATCGACACCGGCGGCGGTGATGTCGCCCAGGAGCTTGCGGATCACGTCCTCGTCGCCCGCTTCCTCGAAGTCGGCCTGGACCACGGCCTTGGCGTAGGCTTCGGTCTCGGCCTCGGAAAGGCCCATGCGCGCAGCGGCCCATTCGCCCACGAGGCGGTTGCGGCGCGCCTGGATGCGGAAAAGCACCTCGGCGTCATGTTCGAGCCCGGTCGGCTCGCCGCCATCTGCGCCGTGCCCCTTGCTGCTGAAACTCTTCATCACACAATCCCGCAAAAGCGTGAGCCCGGCGCACCTGCGCGCCGCGTCACGGTTCGTTCCCATTGCGATAGGGCCGAGCGGGGCCGGGTTCAATCCCGATTCCGGCATCGTGCGCGGGGCCCAAAGGCAACCGGCCCGGCGGGAGGGTCCCGCCGGGCCGGAAAAAGTATCCCAAAGGGGATGCGAAGCGCTCAGGCCTCGGCGAGCTTCGGACTGGCCAGGAAGGGCAGATCCTCGCGCGCCTTGGCCTCGTAGGTGCCGATCTCGGCGTCCTGCGCCAGCGTCAGGCCAACCTCGTCGAGGCCGTTCAGCAGGCAGTGCTTGCGGAACGGGTCGATCTCGAAGGTAAAGCGATCCTGGAAGGGGGTGGTCACCGTCTGGGTTTCCAGGTCCACGCTGATCGGATCGGTCGTGGCGACCTCCATCAGGCGGTCGATGGCTTCCTGCGGGATGGCCACGGTGAGGATGCCGTTCTTGAACGCGTTGCCCGAGAAGATGTCCGAGAAACTGGGCGCGATCACGCAGGTCACGCCCATGTCCAGGAGCGCCCAGGCCGCGTGCTCGCGGCTCGAGCCGCAGCCGAAGTTGTCGCCCGCGATCAGGATCGGCGCGCCTTCGTAGGTCGGGTCGGTGAAGACGTTGCCCGGCTCGGCCTTGACCGATTCGAGGCAGCCCTGGCCAAGGCCCTCACGGGTCACGGTCTTGAGCCACTGGGCAGGGATGATGACGTCGGTGTCGACGTTCTTGCGGCCGAACGGGTAGGCCCGGCCGGAAACCTGGGAAATCGGGTTCATGGGTGTGCTCGTCTCAATCCGTCTCGTGGGCCTGTTCGGGGTGCGCAGGCGCGTTCTTCTCGGCGCGCGACTTGCGGCGCTTCACGAAGAGCAGCGCAGCGGCAACCGCCGCCGAGCCAATGGCCGCACCGGCCGCGATCGCGGCGCGTCCGGCGAGCGAGGTATCGGGTTCGTCTGCCATCTTGCGTTCGTCCTTCAGGCGTTCTCGGCCAGCTCGCGCACGTCGGCGAGGCGTCCGGTGACGGCGGCTGCGGCCGCCATGGCGGGGCTGACGAGGTGGGTGCGCGCACCCGGACCCTGGCGCCCTGTGAAGTTGCGGTTGCTGGTGGACGCGCAGCGCTCACCGGCGGGCACCTTGTCGGGGTTCATCGCAAGGCACGCCGAGCAGCCCGGCTCGCGCCATTCCAGGCCTGCCTCGATGATGATCTTGTCGAGCCCTTCGGCCTCGGCCTGCGCCTTGACCAGGCCCGAGCCCGGCACGACGATCGCCCAGGTCACGTTGTCGGCCTTCTTGCGGCCCTTGAGGACCTGGGCTGCGGCGCGGATGTCCTCGATGCGGCTGTTGGTGCACGAGCCGATGAAGACGTTCTGGACCTCGATGTCGGTCAGCTTGGTGCCGGGCGTCAGGCCCATGTAGTCAAGGCTGTGCTGGACCGCCTGGCGCTTGGAGGCGTCGGCGAAATCGTCCGGCGAGGGGACCACCGCGCCGATGGGGGCGGTGTCCTCGGGGCTGGTGCCCCAGGTCACGGTCGGCTCGATGTCCTCGGCGCGGATGTGGATCGACTTGTCGTACGTCGCGCCCGGATCGCTCGCGAGGCTCTTCCACCAGGCGACGGCCTTGTCCCAGTCCGCGCCCCTGGGCGCATAGGGGCGGCCCTGGACGTAGGCGAAGGTGGTCTCGTCGGGCGCGATCAGGCCCGCGCGTGCGCCCGCCTCGATCGACATGTTCGAGACCGTCAGGCGGCCTTCGATCGACATTTCACGGAACACGTTGCCGGTGTACTCGATGACGTAGCCGGTGCCGCCCGCGGTGCCGACCTTGCCGATGATGTGCAGGATCACGTCCTTGGGCGAGACGCCTGCACCCAGGGTGCCCTCGACGTTGACCTGGAAGGTCTTGGACTGCTTGAGGAGCAGGGTCTGCGTCGCCATGACGTGCTCGACCTCGCTGGTGCCGATGCCGAAGGCCAGCGCGCCCAGGCCGCCGTTGCAGGCGGTGTGGCTGTCGCCGCACACGATCGTGGCGCCCGGCAGCGAGAAGCCCTGTTCGGGGCCCACGACGTGGACGATGCCCTGTTCGGGGTCGGCATCGCCAATGTAGCGGATGCCGAATTCAGGCGCGTTCTTCTCCAGCATGTCGAGCTGCTGCGCGCTCTGCGGGTCGGCGATGGGAACGCGCTTGCCGGCTGCATCGCGGCGCGCGGTGGTCGGCAGGTTGTGGTCGGGGACCGCGATGTGCAGGTCCGGACGGCGCACCTTGCGCCCGTTCGCGCGTAGCGCCGCGAAGGCCTGCGGGCTCGTCACCTCGTGCACGATGTGCCGGTCGATGTAGATGAGGCAGGTACCGTCGTCGCGGGTGTCGACAACGTGGGCGTCCCAGATCTTCTGGTAGAGTGTGCGCGGCTGTGTGGTCATGATGCGAGCCGATTAGGCCCCTGCGCTTTGCAATTCAAGCAGTACAGCGCAGGGCATGTGTTCGATTTATCCGGCAGGAGGACGAACGGCGTATTTTTCAACCCGGTAAGGGGGCAAGTTGCGCCACGAAGATGCGGTGAACGGCGTGCGATCAGGCGCTGACACGGGCGCCGCATCGGTCTAGGAGAAGGGGGTGACTGTTCTTATCGCCATTCTCATCGTTCTTGCGAGCGCCGCCGCCATGGAGCTGGTCGCCTGGTCGAGCCACAAGTACATCATGCACGGCTTTGGCTGGGGTTGGCACCGCGACCACCACGAGCCCCATGACAAGCTCCTGGAAAAGAACGACCTCTACGCGCTGGTCGGCGCGGGGATGAGCATTTCGATGTTCGCGCTCGGCTCGCCGCTCGTCATGGGCCAGCACGCCTGGTGGCCGGGGACGTGGATCGGGCTGGGGATCCTCGTGTATGGCATCATCTATACGCTGATCCACGATGGCCTCGTCCATCAGCGCTACTTCCGCTGGGTGCCCAAGCGCGGCTACGCCAAGCGTCTGGTCCAGGCGCACAAGCTGCACCATGCGACGATCGGCAAGGAGGGCGGGGTCAGCTTCGGGTTCGTCGTCGCGCGCGATCCGGTCCGGCTCAAGCAGGAGCTCAAGGAGCAGCGCCGCCGGGGCATCGCGGTGGTGCGCGAGGCGGTGGAGGACTGAGCAGAAGGTCACACAAGCGGCAACCTGCCACGATCTGGCGCGTTACAGGCGTTCCAGATCTTTCAGGAGACATCCGAACGTGATCGATACCGCCGGCTCCGGTGCAGGGACCTCTTCCGGTCCTGCCGAGGCGGAGCAAACCGAAGAAGAACGCGAGGAGGAACTGCGCCGCGCCGAACAGAAGGCCGAGCGCGAGAACGTCGAGCGTGAAATCGAAAGCGGCAATTCCACCCTGACCCGCCGCGAACGCCGCCGTGTGTCCGCGCACAGCCGCCTGTCCGCTCTCACCGTCTTTTCGATCATCCGCAGCGAGGGCGAGGAGGAACTGCGCCGTCCGACCTCCTCACTGTGGTGGTCGGGCATTGCCGCTGGCATCGGCATTTCGACCTCGGTCTTCGCCCAGGCGCTTCTCTACGAGGCGCTGGAAGGTAGCCCCAACCGCTGGGTTGTCTCGAGCCTGGGCTATTCGGTGGGTTTCATCCTCGTCATCCTCTCGCGCCTCCAGCTGTTCACCGAGAACACGCTGAGCGTGGTCCTGCCGATGCTCTCCGAGCCGAGCTGGGGGAAGCTGGGCCTTTCCGCCCGGCTCTGGGCGATCGTTCTCACCGCCAATTTCATCGGCACCTTCCTCACCGCCTTCTTCGTGATGGTGATGTCGGATGGGGGCGATGCCGAGGCAAGCAGCCATGTGACCGCCATGCTCGAGGTCTCGAAACACGCCGCGCAGTCGCAAGGCTGGACCGCGCTGGTAAAGGGCATTCCGGCAGGCTTCTTCATTGCCGGCCTTGTCTGGATGCTGCCCAGCTCCAAGGGTTTCGAGCTGTGGGTCATCATGGTCTTCACCGCGCTCATCGCGGCGGGCGGCTTTACCCACGTCATCGCGGGATCGACCGAGATGTTCATGCTCGTGATCGACGGGCAGAAGTCCATCGAGGCCGCCTTTACCGGCTATCTCCTGCCCACGTTCGCGGGCAACGTGATCGGGGGCACCGGGCTCTTCGCGATGCTCTCCTACGGCCAGATCCACGCCGAGATCTGAGCAGGACCACCGGCCCGGGGGATTACTCGGGCCGGGTCCAGATCCACGGGCCCAGTAGGGCGAGCACGCCAACCGGGATGAAGGCCAGCGGGAAGCCCACCACGAACCAGGTGAAGGGAATGCTCGCGCTCATCGCGAGGATGGCCGAGACCTTGCCCTTGCGGCTGATCGCCCGCCGGTCGCGCCAGGCGACGAGATGGGGGCCATGCTTGGGATGGTTGTAGAGCCGCTCGGCCCATTCCGGGTGGCTCTTGGAAAAGCACCAGGCCGCCGCGATGTAGAAGACGACGGTGGGCATGACCGGCAGGAAGATGCCGATGGTGCCCAGCGCCACGAACAGTACGCCGCCAAGCATCCAGACCGAGCGCTTGACCTTCTTCAAGCTCGCGCGCTCCGGTCGGAGGAAGGCTGGGTCAAGACTGCGGGTCCGCGTAGCGCGCCGCGGTTTCCCGGATCAGAGCGATCATGTTGGGAACGCCTTGCGTGCGGTTCGAGGAGAGCTGGTTCCTGAGGTCGAAGGGCTCGAGCGCGGCGACGATGTCGGTCTCGGCGACTTCGGCGGCAGGCTTGTCCTGCACGCCTGCAATGACGAGTGCGACGATGCCCTTGGTGATCGCCGCGTTGCTGTCCGCCAGAAAATGTAGCGTGCCACCTTCCGCTTCGGTGGGGTAGACCCAGACCGAGGCCGAACACCCGCGCACCTTGGTCGCGTCGGTCTTGAGCGCGTCGGGCATCGGGTCGAGCTCGCGTCCCAACTCGATCAGCAGGCGATAGCGTTCATCGCCCTCAAGGAATTCATACTCTTCGCGGATGTCATCAAGGCTGCGCATGCAACGTCATTTAGGGCCGTGTCGCCACAGGGCAAGGGGGCTTGGGCGTGGGGCGCGGTCCGATAGGGCTGCAATCGAAATAAAGAGACAGGCAGAGACAAAGAAAGGACTGATTCAAGGGGGCATCACCTCTTGACCCCCAAACGGGCGACCTCACCTTGCTCAGCCAGGGTGGCGTGTGGGAGGTGAGGTCGACGGTATGGGGAGCCTGAGGGCGATGGCCCTCGGGATTATCTTCCTGCTTCCTCCTGTTTTTCGGCATCACGCCAATTGCACCGGCGCGCGGTTCCTGTCAGGGAAAAGGCCATGAACGCTTCTGCCGCCGCCGACCGCAGCCATCCCTTCTTCTCGCTGCACGAGCATGGTTTCGTGCGCGTCGCGACCTCGACCCCGCACGTGCGGCCCGCCGATGTCGCCTTCAACCGCGATGCGATTCTGGCCGAAGTGCGCCGCGCGCATGAAGCGCATGTCGATCTTCTGGTCTTTCCCGAGCTGTGCCTTTCGGCCTACGCCATTGATGATCTGCACCTGCAGGGCGCGCTGATCGCGGCGGTGGATGCCGCGCTCGCCGAGATCGTCGCGGCCAGCGCCTCGCTTTCGCCGGTGCTGCTGGTGGGGGCCGCGCTGGTCCACGGCTCCAGCCTCTACAACTGCGCGGTGGTGATCGCGCACGGCAAGCTCCTGGGCGTGGTGCCCAAGTCGTTCCTGCCCAACTACCGCGAGTTCTACGAGAAGCGCTGGTTCGCAAGCGGCAAGGCGGTGCGCGGGCAGTCGATCACGGTGGCCGGGCAGAACGTGCCGTTCGGCGTCGACCTCGTCTTTGCATCCGAAGTGCTCAAGGATTTCCGCTTCTTCGTCGAGATCTGCGAGGATGTCTGGGCGCCCACCCCCCCAAGCACGCTGGGCGCGCTCGCCGGGGCGACGATCCTGTGCAACCTCTCGGCCTCCAACATCACCATCGGCAAGTCGGACGAACGCCACGCGCTGTGCAAGGCGCAGTCGTCGCGCACCTCCGCGGCCTATGTCTATTGCGCCGCAGGGCACGGCGAGAGCACGACCGATCTGGCCTGGGACGGGCAGGGCATCGTCTACGAACTGGGCGAATGTCTCGCGCAGTCCGAGCGTTTTGCGCTGGAGCCGCAGCTGTGCATCGCCGATATCGACTGCGAACGTATCGTCGGTGACCGGCTGCGCCTGCCGACCTTCGCCGACGCGGCCGAACTTGCCGGATCGCCCGCGCAGACGTTCCGAACCGTTCCCTTCCGTCATGCGCCGGTGCGCGGGGATATCGGCCTCCAGCGTCCGATCCGCCGCTTCCCCTTCGTGCCCAACCGCCCGGAAAAGCTCGATGCGGACTGCTACGAGGCGTTCAACATCCAGGTTGATGGCCTCATGCGGCGCTTGGAATCGACGGGCTCCAAGTCGATGGTGATCGGGATCTCGGGCGGGCTCGATTCCACCCACGCGCTGATCGTCGCCGCACGCGCCTGCGATCGCCTGGGCCTGCCGCGCACCTTCATCCGGGGTTACACCATGCCCGGCTTCGCGACGAGCGAGGGGACGAAGTCGAACGCCTGGAAGCTGATGGATGCGCTGGGCATCACGGCCGAGGAAATCGACATCCGCCCGGCCGCAACGCGCATGCTGGAGGACATCGGCCACGCCTTTGCCGATGGCGAGCCGGTCTACGACGTCACGTTCGAGAACGTTCAGGCGGGGCTTCGCACCGACTATCTCTTCCGCCTCGCCAGCCAGCACAGTGGATTCGTGATCGGGACGGGCGATCTTTCCGAACTGGCGCTGGGCTGGTGCACCTACGGCGTGGGCGACCAGATGAGCCACTACGCGGTCAATGCGGGCGTGCCCAAGACGCTGATCCAGTACCTCATCCGCTGGTGCGCGGATGGCGAGGACTTTGCGGCCGAGGCCGGGGCGATCCTTCACGCCATCCTCGATACCGAGATCTCGCCCGAACTCGTGCCCGCCGGCGCGGACGGCGCGATCCAGAGCACCGAGGAGAAGATCGGGCCCTACGCGCTCAACGACTTCTTCCTCCACCACATCATGCGCTACGGCCAGACGCCCTCCAAGGTCGCGTTCCTCGCCTGGCACGCCTGGCACGATGCCGCCCAGGGCCAATGGCCCGACGGCTATCCCGCCGACCGGCGCGTGGCCTACGACCTGCCGGTGATCCGCGCATGGCTGGAGAAGTTCCTGCGCCGCTTCTTCGCCTTCAGCCAGTTCAAGCGCTCGGCGATCCCCAACGGACCCAAGGTCTCTTCGGGCGGAGCGCTCAGCCCACGCGGCGACTGGCGCGCGCCGTCCGATGCCCGCGCCGAGGTGTGGCTGGCAGAGCTGGATGCGAAGGTGCCTTTGGAAGGGTAGGAAGATAAGGGGAGGTTCCGAGGGCCATCGCCCTCGGGCTCCCGGAATCGGTGAGGGGGGCTTTGCGGGCAGTGCGGCGTTGAAAGACGAAGCCACAGGATAAGAAAAAGAGGCTTCGCCCCCAATACCTTTTCCCCGACCTCACCATTCCGACGCCAGGTGGCGGCGTGAACGGTCCCAGACAGTTCGGGGAGCCCGAGGGCGATGGCCCTCGGACCTACTCTTTTACCTTCAATCCCTTAAACTCTCGATCTCTTTCGCAAGATCCTTGCCCCGGCGTTCGTCGGTGGCGATGCGTTCAAGGACATTGATGCGTTCGCGCAGCTGGGCGATCTCGTCCTCGAGTTCCTGCTCGTGGGGATCGCGCCGACCGATGGTGCGACCATGGTCCGAGCGTTCGGAGGGCAGGTGCAGCTTCTTGGCGCGCAGCCAGGTAATGCAGCCGATGACGAACATGACCACCACGGCCGTCCAGAAACTCATTGTCGTGGTACCTTATGTATGCGCGAGGAGGGGCATGGCCTGCTCCTCGGTCGGGTGGGTCAGCTGGTGCTCGCTATCCTGCGCATCGCGGCGGGGCGAGGCAAGGTTTTCGAGGTGGCGCAGGCGTTCTTCAAGGTCGCTTTCGCGGGCCTTGAGGGCGTGGGTGTCCGCCGCCAGTTCCAGCTTGCGTTCCAGGTAGGCGAGGTAGCGCTTGTAGGCGCTGGCGAGCGTTGCGAAGAGCAGCACCACCGTTCCCATGACAATGGTGACGGTAAGAAGGTCTCCCAGATTCACTGGCGCGTCTCCACAGGCACGTCGGCGCGGGCGAGATCGCGCGCTTCGCGCAGCGATTCGATCTGGCGCGCCACGTCATAGCCCTTGTCGGTGACGATGCTCTCGACTGCGGCGAGGCGGTCTTTCACCGCGCTCATCTCCGCGCGCAGTTCCGCGTTTTCCTGGGTGAGCAGCTGAACGCGGGCCTGCGCCTCGCCGTCGGTCCTGGGGTAAATGCTCTTGCCCCAGGAATTCTCCAGCGGATAGCCGTGGCGCATGCGCAGCCAGTTGTTGAAGATCCAGCCCGCCGTGGCGACGGCGGTGCCCACGATGATGACCGGGCTGAGCATTTCGATGGTCGCGATATCGAGAGCCATGACGGTGTCCTTTCGGGAAACGGTGGCCGGCGTCAGCGCGCGCGGGAGGCAGGGGCGGGCGTTGCGGCCGGGCTGCGGGCGGTGTCGAGCGCGCTCAGCGCCTCGATCTGGCGGGCGAGGTCGTAGCCGCTGTCGGTGACGATGGTTTCGAGCGCGGCGGTCCGCTTTTCGAGATACTCCACGCGTTCGAGGAGTTTGGCATGGGCTTGCGTCTGGTGCCGTGCGGCAGCCGGGTCAGTCTTCTCGGTCTTGCCGAACCATTCATCCTCCAGCGCGTAGCCGTGGCGCGCGCGGATCCAGTTGTTGAAGATCCATCCGCCGGTCGAAAGGGCGATGATGGCAAGGACGAATTCGGGGCTTCCCCAGTTCATGCTCGCTCTCCCCTCAGTTCACGCGCTTGGCGGGGGCGGGCGCACGCTGGGCGTCGGCCTCGCGCTGGTCGCGCAGGGCTTCGATCTGGAGCGCGGTGTCGTAGCTGCCATCGGTCACGATGCGTTCGAGGACACGGACGCGTTCTTCCAGTTCGCGCGCGTTCGAGGCGTACTGGGCGGCCTTCTCCGCGGTCGCCTCGACCTGGATCTCGGCCATCTTGCGCTGGTGCTTGGTCCAGACGACGAGGGCGCCGACCAGAAACGGTGCAAGGGGAATGAGAAGCGCGAGTGAGCTGGTGTCCATGATGATCGTGTCCCTGTCTGATGCCCGGTAGAAGAGATGCGCCTTAGCGCAGGCTCTCGATCTCGGCCGCGAGGCGCGAGTTGCTGTTGGAGTAGTGCGCTTCCATGTCGGCGACGCGCCGGTCGATGTCGCTCAGCTCGCCGCGCAGGCGTTCGCCGCGGCCGATCCCGGCCTTCTTCGCGCGGCGGCGTTCCATGCGGCGCAGCAGGCGCTCTTCCTCGTGCGCGCTGTAGTCGGACAGCGGGCGCTTGTCGGCGATGAGCGCGACCGCGATGTAGATCGCGATGACGATGGGGAAGCCGAAGAGCAGCAGGAGCACGGCGCCGAGCCGGATCCAGAGCGCATCGACATCGGTGAAGTCGGCGATGCCCGCGCAAACGCCTGCAAGCTTGGCGTTCGACTTGTCGAGATAGAAATGTCCACGTGACACTGTGCTGGTCCCTTCCCTTGGGTTGTCCCTTGCAGGAGACCTTCGTGTCTCCCGCGCCCCCGGACCATGGCCCCTTGCCACGGATGGCTGAGGGCCCTTGATGAGGGCTCGCGCGGCGATCCGGGTGTCTGCCGCGGGCCCGGTGGCCTTTGGTCTACTGCCCGGTGGTGTCCGAGCCCTGGCCCATCGTCTTCTTCATCTGCGCCAATTCGGCCTCGATCGAGTCGCCATCGGCGAGCGCGGCAATTTCATCGGCGAGCGTCGGCTGGCGGCTGTCGTCGCCGATGTTCATCGCCTCGGCGCGGCCTTCGGCATAGTCCACCCGGCGTTCGAGCTGGTCGAAGCGGGCCAGCGCCTCGTCGACGCGCTCGCTGGCAAGCAGGGTGCGCAGCTTCACGCGGTTCTCCGCGCTCTTGAGGCGCGCGGCAATCGCGCTCTGGCGGCTGCGGGCTTCGCGCAGGCGGCTCTGCAGCTTCTCGATGTCCTGTTCGTAGGCGCCGAGCGAATCGTCGAGCACCGCGATCTCGGAACGCAGCTGCTCGGCCATGTCGGAGGCCTTCTTCTTTTCAAGGAGGGCGGCGCGGGCAAGGTCCTCGCGGTTCTTGCTCAGCGCCAGCTGCGCCTTGTCGGCCCAGTCGGCCTGGAGCGCGTCGAGCTTGTCGGCGTGGCGGCGCAGTTCCTTCTGGTCGGCAATCGTGCGGGCCGAGCTGGTGCGCACCTCGACGA
Organism: Novosphingobium sp. MBES04; assembly: GCF_000813185.1. Classification (NCBI taxonomy): domain Bacteria; kingdom Pseudomonadati; phylum Pseudomonadota; class Alphaproteobacteria; order Sphingomonadales; family Sphingomonadaceae; genus Novosphingobium; species Novosphingobium sp. MBES04. Next base: position 2,295,374 of record NZ_DF850488.1, read on the forward strand.
GGGTCTCTTCCATTTCCAGGATGATCAGGCGGATCATCTTGGCCGGGTCTTCCGCCTTGTCGAGCATGTCGTTGAAGTTGGCGGCGATGATATCGCGGGTGCGCGAGAAGATACCCATGCTGGCTATTCCTTTGTTGTGGCTCGGGCGGCGGGTGGTGGTGGTGAACGAGGCGTGGCTGTCGTTGGCGGCGTGCCAGGTGCGACCGCCCTGGCGTTGTCCGCGATCATCGCACGCATCGCCGGAGGCGTGAAGGATTTCGATTTCGGTGTCGAGGCGGCTCATGCGAGGGGTACTCCGCAGATGGGGGCAGCATAGGCCTTGGCCGGGCCGAGCTGGTCGGCCATCGCCATCAGGTTGAGAGCGCCCATCGCCAGCAGGCTGGCAATGATTGCCCAGTCGAGCTTGGTGCGGGCAAGGGTCGCACGCGGCTGGCGGGCGGCGAGGTCGGAACCGGTCTGGTCGGAGCTGGCGGTACGCAGCGGCATGGCGAAAAATCCCTGTTGCAGTGTGCCTTTCGGCGTGTCGCCCAAGACATTGCAGGAGCCGTGCCAAATGCGAAAAATGGCTGAATTGCAGCCTTTGCTAACTGTCTGGCCGATGAACCACATTTTGTATATTGCCAAATAATGGCAAAATACGCCAAATATTGGCAATGGATCGTGATGTTCAGTTCGTGGGCCAGTCGGTCGCCTTTCTCGATGCGGTGGAGCGCACCAGTCGCGCGGCTCCGATCACCCGTCCCGTGCTGGTCATCGGGGAGCGCGGCACGGGCAAGGAACTGATCGCCCAGCGCCTGCACCGCCTGTCGCCGCGCTGGGGTGAGCCGCTCGTCACGCTCAACTGTGCCGCGCTGCCCGAAACTCTCATCGAGGCTGAGCTGTTCGGTCACGAGGCGGGCGCCTTTACCGGCGCGACGCGCGCCCGGGCGGGTCGTTTCGAGGAGGCCGACGGGGGCACGCTGTTCCTCGATGAGCTGGGCAATCTCTCGATGGCCGCGCAGGAGCGCCTCCTGCGCGCGATCGAATATGGCGAGGTTGCGCGCATTGGCGCCTCGCGTCCGATCACGGTTGACGTGCGCATCGTTGCGGCCACCAATGCGGACCTGCCGCGCATGGCGCGCGAGGGGGCGTTCCGTTCCGACCTGCTCGACCGGCTGAGTTTCGAGGTGATCACGCTTCCGCCGCTTCGCGCGCGCGAAGGCGATGTCTTCGAGCTGGCGGATTACTATGGGCGGCGCATGGCGGCCGAACTGGCCTGGGAGGGGTGGCCCGGCTTTGCCCGCCCGGCGCTGGACGAGTTGGAGGCCTACGCCTGGCCGGGCAACGTGCGCGAACTGCGCAACGTGGTCGAGCGCGCGGTCTACCGCTGGGATATCCCGGAGGAGCCGATCGGGCAGGTCGTCTTCGACCCCTTCGGCAGCCCCTGGCGGGTGGAGGACGCGTCCGAGCCCGGCCAGCTTGCGCCTGCATCTTCCCTGCAGGTGCCGACTGCCGCTCCAGGCGCGGTGGTCCGGAGCGCCGAGGAAAGGGTGCTCGCCTCCGGCCCGCTCCCGGACGACCTGCGCGCCGCGGTCGATGCCTTCGAGTGCGATCTGCTGCGCCGGGGGCTCGAGGCGAATCGCTGGAACCAGCGGCGCGCGGCCAAAGCGCTGGGGCTCAGTTACGACCAGCTGCGCCACGCGATGAAGCGTCATGCGCTTGCTCCGGGCACCTAGCGCAGGGCGGTTGTGGGCCGGGGTGGATCGTAGCAGGGGGCGAATCCGCGCACTTTGTCGATAGGGATAGCCGTTTTGACGATGATCGGGCAGGGGCGGCTGTTCTTGTTGATGGCTCTGTTGCAATATCGGACACATGGGGAATTTCGGTCCCGTGGCGATTTTGCTACAGTCCGTGCCCCGACGATGAGCGATTGTAACGTGAGCCATGCCTGCTGAGATGGATGAACACCGCGCCCGGGCGCTGCTGGATGGCCTGACCGCCAAGCAGCGCGAGGTGCTCGATCTGCTGGTCCTGCACCGCACGACCAAGGAGATCGCGCGCGAGTTGGGTATCGCGCCCAACACGGTCGACCAGCGCATTGCCGGGGTGCGCGACAAGTGGGGGACCTCCAACCGCAAGGAAACCGCGCGTTTCTACGCCCGTCTGTGCGACCTATGTGGAAAACCCACATGTGATTTTTCGCGTGTCGACGAACCGGGGGCAGACGTTGAAAGTCTGCTCCAGGACCTGCCGGAAACGCCGCAGTTCGTTCTCTCCGATGCCCGCCCCATGATGGGGTTTCCCGAGTGGCTGGAGGAGGAGCGCGAGCCTGTCGTGACCGCTCCGGTGGGCCTGGAGACCCTGGACCAGAAGTTCGGGCGTATTGGCCGCGTTGCCGCGATCCTCGTTCTTGCGATGGTCATGGCGATGACGCTGGCCACCTCGCTGGCGGTAGCCGACGCGTTGGAGCGCCTTATCTGACAGTTCGTGCCGGGGTCTTCGCCAGACCCTGGTCGACCTCCTTCAGGTCGGCCGCTCGCGCCGCGGCCCTGCTTTCTCGTGTGGCCCCGGCATTAGGACCGGAGACGACGACATGACCATGACCCCTGAAGTTGCCAGCCTGCGTATCGGCCGTTCGGTGACCTCGCTCGAGGATGCCATGGACGAACTGCTTGCCCGCTCGGGCGATCTCATGGCCGAAATGGCCCGCGCCCGTGTCGCCACCGCCGAAGCCGCGCACGCCGGCCAGCGCCCGATGATGCGCATTGCCGCCATGCAGAAGAACCTCATGGCTGCCCGCGGCGAACTGCTGCGCGCCCACGGCGACCTCTCGCAGCTTGCCGAAACCATGGGTATTCCGGTAGCCGGGTGCCCTGAAGAGGGAAGCCTTGCCAGCACCGCGGGCGAGGATCTGGAAGGTGACGTTGCCGTGGAGCGCGCCGCCTGACACCCACGGGTGCGGCTGTAATGGGGGAATCTGCGATGCTCTCGGGCATCTTCCTGCCCGCGTTCTTCCTGCTTCTGGTCGTCAGTCCCGGACTGGCGGCCTGGAAGGGGGGCGAGCCGGAACGCTGGGGCGGCATGGTCATACTGGCCATGTGGGCGCTCCAGTCGGTCGGAGAATTCGTTCTTCCCAGCCAGTATTACGCGGTCGATCCCGTGGCCTTCCTGACCGACGTGGTCGGTATGCTGGGCTTTGGCATCATCGCGCTCAATGCAAGGAGGGTCTGGCCGTTATGGGCAGCCGCGTTGCAATTGCTGAGTCTGAGCGCGCACTTCGCCCGCTGGGCGGACCTCGACATTCCCGCGATTGTCTACGCGCTGATGCGCGATGGTCCGACCTTCGTGGTCATGATCGCGCTCCTGATCGGCACCTTGTGCCACATGCGCCGTGTGCGCCGCGAGGGGACGGACATCGCCTGGCAGAGCTGGCCGACCAGCTAGCCCGGGTGCGGGTGCTGAGCCGTGATTTCCCGCCGCTCCTTGCCGACATGATGGGGCCCTTGGCGCGTGAGGTCCTGCTGATCGCCTATCTCGATACGCACGGGCATGCGCTTGGCCACGTGTTTCTGGGGGGCGAGGATGCGAATGCCGTCCATGGCCGCTACCGCCCGTTGATAGCGCCCGCGCTGCGGCTGGGGGCGGCGGGCTTCCTGCTCGCGCACAACCATCCCTCGGGGGATCCGCGGCCCAGTGCGGCGGATATCCGCGCGACTCATGGCCTGCAGGCGCTGGGCCGGGCACTCGAGCTGGAATTTGCCGATCACCTCGTGGTCGGTGGCCGACAGGTGACGAGCATGCGGGCCTGTGGCCTGCTGGGAGGACGTATCGAGCGCCGCCGCCGCGCGGCGTAATGGAATTTCGCGATCTTCGCGCAGGGACTGCACTTCAGACGCACAGCACCTGCGTGGAGCACATGGGGGAGTGATGACAGGCCCATGTGGATCGGTTTGTGCCGGTCCGGGTCCGTCTCGCTTCGTGGCGGCGGGAGGCCTTCAGGGCGTCTCGCCGCCCTTTTTGTCCGGGTCATGGCGCAGGTCTGTCCGGTGCCCGGCGGTGCAGGCCGTGCCTGGGCCCGAACGTGACCCTTGCATCTTTGCGCGAAAGAGCCTATCTGCAGGCTCATCCCGACATTGGTGAAACATGGATCGGGCTGGCGCCGGACAGGGGCCGGCGCGAAACCGCGTTTCCCGATGCGTTTTATCCCGCGACTCGCCCGAGGGCGAATCGCCTTGTTCTGTAGCTGGAGTTCCGCTTGGCCGATCTTGCACGCCTTACCGAAGTCATCGAACCGGAGGCACCGCCCTCGGCTTCGAGCTCGTGCGCGTGCGCCTGTTTGGCAAGAGCGAGGTCGGCGACGACGAGATCGCGCTGCAGATCATGGCTGAGCGTCCCGAGACCGGGCAGCTCGTGCTGGACGATTGCGTGGCGCTCTCGCACCGCATCTCGGACCGCATGGATGCGCTCGAAGAGGCCGGTGACGTGCTGATCGAGGAGGCCTACCGCCTCGAGGTCAGCTCGCCGGGCATCGACCGTCCGCTGACGCGGCCCAAGGACTACGCCAAGTGGGTCGGCCACGAGGCGCGCGTCAACCTGACGGTGCCGGTCGACGGCAACCGCAAGGCTCTCACCGGCGATCTCGTCGGCATCGAGGGCGAGGCGGGGGCCGAGGTCGTGACCATCGAGGACAAGAAGTCGGGTCGGGTTTCCTTCCCGCTCGGTGACATCCATTCCGCCAGGCTTGTCCTTACCGACCGCCTGATCGCAGCCACCCGCCCGCTCGACACCGACGGTGCGGACGACATTCTTGAGGAACAGGAAGACTAAGCCATGGCCAGTGCGATTTCCGCCAACCGCGCCGAGCTGCTCGCGATCGCGAATGCCGTTGCCTCCGAGAAGATGATCGACAAGGCGATCGTCATCGAGGCGATGGAGGAAGCCATCCAGAAGTCGGCGCGCAACCGCTACGGCGCCGAGAATGACATCCGTGCGAAGCTCGATCCGCGCACCGGCGACCTGCGCCTGTGGCGTGTCGTCGAGGTGGTCGAGGAAGTTGACGACTACTTCAAGCAGGTCGACCTCAAGCAGGCGCAGAAGCTCGACAAGGAAGCCAAGCTGGGCGACTTCATCGTCGATCCGCTGCCCCCTGTCGACCTCGGCCGTATCGACGCGCAGTCGGCCAAGCAGGTCATCTTCCAGAAGGTGCGCGACGCCGAGCGCGATCGCCAGTACGAGGAATTCAAGGACCGCGCGGGTGAAATCATCACCGGCGTCATCAAGTCCGTCGAATTCGGCCACGTGATCGTGAACCTGGGCCGCGCCGAAGGCGTGATCCGCCGCGACCAGCAGATCCCGCGCGAAGCCGCCCGTGTCGGCGAGCGCGTGCGCGCCCTGGTCCTGCGCGTCGAGCGCCAGAACCGTGGTCCGCAGATCTTCCTCAGCCGCGCGCATCCGGACTTCATGAAGAAGCTCTTCGCGCAGGAAGTCCCCGAGATCTACGACGGCATCATCGAGATCAAGGCCGCTGCCCGTGATCCGGGCTCGCGCGCCAAGATCGGCGTGATCAGCCACGACCACTCGATCGACCCTGTCGGCGCTTGCGTCGGCATGAAGGGCAGCCGCGTCCAGGCGGTCGTCCAGGAAATGCAGGGCGAGAAGATCGACATCATTCCCTGGAGCGAGGACACCGCGACCTTCGTCGTCAACGCGCTCCAGCCCGCGACCGTCAGCCGCGTCGTCATCGACGAGGAAGAGAGCCGCATCGAGGTCGTCGTGCCCGATGACCAGCTTTCGCTCGCCATTGGCCGCCGCGGCCAGAACGTGCGTCTCGCCTCGCAGCTCACCGGCTCGCAGATCGACATCATGACCGAGGCCGAATCCTCGGAGAAGCGCCAGAAGGAATTCACCGAGCGCTCGACGATGTTCGAGAACGAACTGGATCTCGACGAGACGCTCTCGCAGCTGCTGGTGGCCGAAGGCTTCACCGAGCTGGAGGAAGTCGCCTACATCGACATGAGCGAACTCGCCTCGATCGAAGGCCTCGACGAGGAACTCGCCGAGGAACTCCAGAACCGTGCTCACGAGGCGCTCGAGCGCCGCGAGGACGCCTACCGTGAGGAGCGCCGTGCGCTTGGCGTCGAGGACGGCCTGGCCGAACTCCCGCACCTCACCGAGGGCATGCTGGTCGTGCTCGGCAAGGGCGGCATCAAGACGCTCGACGATCTGGCGGACCTTGCCACCGACGAGCTCATCGCCAAGAAGCGCACCGAGCAGCGTCGCCGCGACGGTTCGGTGAACCGCCGCGCCCGCGACGAGGACAAGGGCGGCGTGCTCGGCGAGTACGGCCTGACCGAAGAGCAGGGCAACGAGATCATCATGGCTGCGCGTGCGCACTGGTTCGACGACGAGGAGCCGGTGGAAGCCGACGCCGCGATCGAAACCGAAGCGGACACGGCCGACACGGCCGCTGCGCCCGAAACCGAGGAGGCCGCCGATGCGGAATCCTCGCAATGAGCGCGTAAGCTCCGACATCGATAGCACCGGGACGGAGAGGACCTGCATCCTCTCCGGTCGGAAAGGTGCGCGCGAGGACTTCATCCGTCTGGCGATCTCGCCGGACGGTCTGGTCCTTCCCGATATCCACGCACGTGCCCCCGGGCGCGGGGCGTGGATCGGCGTTTCGCGCGACACCCTTGAAAATGCACTCGCGAAGGGCAAACTAAAGGGAGCGATGGCGCGTGCCTACAAGGGCGCGCCCCTGTCGATCCCCGAGGACCTTGGTGCGCGCATCGCGCAGGGGCTCGAGAAAGCCCTGACCGAACGCCTGGGACTGGAATTGAAGTCCGGGCGCCTCCTCATGGGATCGGATCGGATCGCGCAGAACGCACGTGAGGGGAAGGTGGCCTGGCTTGCCCATGCCGCCGACGCCCGCGAGGATGGATCGCGCAAACTGGACCAGGCTTGGCGTGTCGGCCGCGATGCCGAAGGCTCGGGCCTGAAAGGCGCGCGCTTGCCACTGGACCGCACCACACTGTCTGTGGCATTGGGCCGCGACAATGTCGTGCACCTGGCGCTGAACGATCACGGCGCGGCCCAGAGGGTCAATTCGCTGCTGACGCGCCTCCTGAATTTCCAGGGGCAGGACCCACCCGATGACGGGGCGTCCACACACGAAGATGGCAAGGGGCAGGCCCAAAACGCTGTGCCCACGACGACACCCGACATGGGTCGGGCACACGCAGATTGAGATTTGAAGGGCAAAACGAGAATTATGAGCGAGACCGATAACAAACCGACCCTGGGCCGCAAGCCGCTTGGGCTGAAGCGTTCCGTGGAAGCCGGTGAGGTCAAGCAGACCTTCAGCCACGGCCGCACCAACAAGGTCGTGGTGGAAGTCAAGCGTCGCAAGGTGATTGGCAAGCCGGGCGCGGACACCGCGAGCGAAAGCAAGGCGGCCGAGACCAAGGCCCCCGAAACGAAGGCTCCCGAGGCCGAGGCCCCGGCGCCCGCGCCGACCCCGGCTCCGGCACCCACTCCGGCTCCGGCCCCCGAGGCCAAGACCGAAGCGCCGGCCGCTCCGGCACCCGCGCCTGCGCCCGCTCCCAAGGCGGACGCGGCTCCGGCACCCGAGGCGAAGGCCGCTTCCGAGCCCGAGGCCAAGGCGGCCCCGGCCCCCAAGCCCGCTCCGGCACCTGCTGCAAAGGCGGCGCCTGCGCCCAAGGCCGCTCCGGCGCCCCGCCCGCGCAAGCCCGCGCCGCCGCGCAAGGGCCCTCCCGGTGAAACGCCGCAGGAGCGCGTGAAGCGTCTCCAGCGCGAGGCCGAGGAAGACCGCCTGCGCATGGGCGAGGAAAACCGTCGCCGCGAGGAAGAAGCCAAGCTTCAGGCGATCGAGGAAGAAAAGCGCCGCGCCGAAGATAACCGCCGCGCCGAGGAAGAAGCAGCTGTGAAGGCCGCTGCCGACGCCAAGGCCAAGGCGGAAGCCGAAGCACAGGCCAAGGCCGAAGCCGAAGCGGTGGCCAAGGCCGCGCCTGCGGAGGACAGCAAGCCCGCCGCCGCAACGTCGGCATCGGATAACGGCGCTGCTGCACCCGGTCCGCGCCGCTTCACCCCAGTCAAGCGTCCCGAACCCGCGCGCAAGCCCGAGGGGGCCGGTGCGGCTGGTGGTGCCAAGCCGGCGGTCGCCAAGAAGGGCGGCGCGCCTGCGCGCGGCGCCGAGCGCAAGAACGACCGCCGCCAGTCGGGCAAGCTCACGGTCAACCGTGCGCTGAACGACGACGAGGGTGCACGTGCACGTTCGCTCGCCGCGCTCAAGCGTGCGCGTGAGAAGGAGCGCCGTGCGCAGTTCTCGGGCCGCTCGCAGCCGCGCGAGAAGCAGGTGCGCGATGTCATCGTGCCCGAGGCGATCACCGTCCAGGAACTCGCCAACCGCATGGCCGAGAAGGGTGCCGACCTTGTGAAGGCGCTGTTCAACATGGGCATGATGGTCACCGTCAACCAGACGATCGACCAGGATACGGCCGAGCTGCTGGTCGAGGAATTCGGCCACAACATCGAGCGTGTCTCCTCGAGCGACGTGGACATCAACGTCGACAGCGACGTCGATGCGCCCGAGACGCTGAAGCCGCGTGCGCCGGTCGTGACCATCATGGGCCACGTCGACCACGGCAAGACCTCGCTGCTCGATGCCCTTCGCGGCACCGACGTGGTGCGCGGCGAAGCTGGTGGCATCACGCAGCACATGGGCGCCTACCAGATCAAGACCAAGGGCGGGGACAAGATCACCTTCCTCGACACCCCGGGTCACGCGGCCTTCACCCAGATGCGTATGCGCGGTGCCAACGTCACCGACATCGTCATCCTGGTCGTGGCCGCCGACGACGGCATCATGCCGCAGACGATCGAGGCCATCAATCACACCAAGGCCGCGGGCGTTCCCATGATCGTCGCAATCAACAAGTGCGACAAGGAAGAGGCGAATGCCCAGAAGGTGCGCGAGCGTCTGCTCGAGCATGAGGTCATCGTCGAGGCCATGTCGGGCGATGTGCAGGACGTCGAAGTCTCGGCCAAGACCGGCAAGGGCCTCGATGAACTGATCGAGAAGCTGCTGCTCCAGGCCGAGTTCATGGAGCTCAAGGCCAACCCGGACCGCAACGCGGTGGGCACCGTGATCGAAGCCAAGCTCGACAAGGGCAAGGGTCCGGTCGCCACGGTTCTCGTCAACCGCGGTACGCTCAAGCGCGGCGACATCTTCGTCGTCGGCACCGAGAGCGGCCGTGTACGCGCCATGAACGACGACAAGGGCAAGCAGGTCAAGGAAGCTGGCCCCTCGATGCCGATCGAGGTGCTGGGTCTTGGCGGCGTGCCGATGGCCGGCGACGTGCTGACCGTGGTCGAGAGTGAACAGCGTGCCCGCGAGGTCTCCTCGTGGCGCCAGGAGCAGGCAACCGCCAAGCGCACCGCCACGGCTCCGGCCTCGCTCGACACGATGTTCTCCGCGCTCAAGGCCAAGCAGGACGTCATCGAGTACCCCGTCGTCATCAAGGCCGACGTGCAGGGCTCGGTGGAAGCGATCGCAGCCGCGCTCCACAATCTCTCGAACGACGAGATCAAGGTGCGCATCCTGCACTCGGGCGTGGGCGCCATCACCGAGACCGACGTCTCGCTGGCATCCGCTTCGGGCGCTCCGATCATCGGCTTCAACGTCCGTCCGAACGCCAAGGCGCGCGAGCAGATCGAGAAGAGCAAGACCGCGATGATGTATTACGACGTCATCTACGAGCTCACCGAGGAAGTCGCCAAGCAGATGGCCGGCATCTGGGGCCCCGAGAAGATCGAAACCGTCGTCGGCCGCGCCGAGGTCAAGCAGGTCTTCCCGGCCGGCAAGAAGGACAAGGCAGCGGGTCTTCTCGTTGTCGAGGGCGCGATCCGCAAGGGTCTCCACGCCCGTCTTACCCGCAACGACGTCATCGTTTCGGCAACGACCATCGCCTCGCTGCGTCGCTTCAAGGACGACGTGGACGAAGTGCGTACCGGCCTCGAGTGCGGTGTGGTCCTGGCCGACACGAACGACATTCGTGCGGGCGACCAGCTCGAAGTCTTCGAGGTCAGCCATCGCGAGCGTACGCTGGGCTGATAGGCCTTGCCCGTCTCGCGAAAGCGACACAGACAGCTGCGGCCCGCGTCGGACACCACGTCCGGCGTGGGCCGTCGCCGTTTGGGGCGCGGCAAAAGGGGGATTGGGGGAAAACTGGCTGGCGGACTTGCCGATGCGGCTGTCTCCCAGGGGCTGGAACGGCTAGGCTGCGGGTGTTTTTCCGCGCTGGCCTGTCTGGGCGGCGTGGCCTTGTTCGGAGTTCTTCGCTGATGCCCCGCTACTGCGCCTTCTTCAGTTCGCTCAACGTGGGCGGCAACCGCCTGACGATGGAGGAACTGCGCCACGCGCTGCGGCGCGAGGAGATCGACAACGTCGAGACCGTGATCGCCAGCGGCAATGTCCTGTTCGATTACGAGGACCGGCCCACCGAGGGGCTGGAGGAGCTCTTTGGGTTCATCATGGCCGAGCGCTTCGACATCGACAGCTTCGTCGCGATCCGTACGAAGGACGAGGTGCGCGCGGCGCTGGAGGACAACCCCTTCGTGGGCTTTGGCGAGGACGCACAGGTCCACACCCATTTCCTGCAGTCCCAGCCCCCTCAGGAGAACTTCGACGCGCTCCTCGCCGCCTACAAGGGCCGGGGCGAGGAGAAGTTCGCGCTCGGCGAACGCTGCCTCTTCGTGGATTACGTCCACGGCGTGGGGCAAAGCCGTCTGACCCCGGCCTTCATTGAGCGGCGTCTGGGGTGCCGCACGACCGCGCGCAACGCCCGCTCGCTGGGACGCATTCTCGCCAAGATGTGAAAGCCATCCGGGGCCGGTTTCGCAGCTGCGGAACGAGTCGCCGGATGCCGGGTTGTCCCTGCAAAGGAGATACCCCGATGATGTCACTGATAACGCTGGTCGCGACCGTTCTCTTGCCGCCGCTTGGCGTCGCCTTGAAGCATGGGCTGGGCAAGACGTTCCTGCTCAACCTGATCCTCACGATCATCCTGTTCCTGCCCGGTCTGCTGCACGGCATCTACGTCAACTACATGCGCTGAGCTGGTTGTCTGTGTCGGCACCAGAAGGGCAAGCGAAGGGAGGGGGCGAGGGCCATTGCCCTCGGGTTCCCCAACCTGTCGACCTCACCGGTCGCGGCCCGCGTGGCGCGTCTAAGGTGAGGTCGACCGTTCAGGGGCGGGGGCCATGGCCCCTTGAGAGCGGGTCTGTCCCCCAAGTTCGTCGTCCTAGCGGAACAGGCCGCCATAGACCTGGAAGACCTTGTAGCTGGAGGTCCCGATCAGAAGCACGTCGTTACCCGCGCGCACGTAGCGGTAGCCGCGCTTGGGGGCGGGCAGCTTCCTGAAGCGCTTGTAATCGACGATCTGGTAGTTGCGTGCGTGGGCCTGGTCGAACCTGTCGCCCTTGCGAAAGCTCTTGTAGCTCTTCGGGCTGGCCTTGGCCTTCTTCACATATTTCGCCGGAGCCGGTGCGCCGTGGCGGGTCTGGCTCTTTGCCGTGGGCGCGTGGCCATGTTGCGGCGCGGCCAGGGCAGGCGCGGCGGCGAGGGGAAGGGCCAGGGACGCGCCGAGGAGGGTTGCGACAAGTTTGTTCATTTTATTGTTCCTTTATGTGAACGTCTATACCTCCTTAACCCCACGCCGCATGGAAAGTGGCGTAATCAATTGTTGCAAATTGTCGTGTTCGGCCCACATGGAGGACAACCATGGCTCGACAGCAAATCACACCCGAACAGCACTCCGTCCGCCTGCTCAAGGTGGGCGAGCAGGTGCGCCACGTCATCTCCGAGATCCTCACCCGCCAGCAGGTGCATGACACTACGCTGAGCGGCCACTCGGTCTCGGTCACCGAGGTGCGCATGACGCCGGACCTGCGGCAGGCGACCGTCTACGTGAAGCCGCTCCTCGGCGAGGACGAGGAGGCGGTACTCAAGGCGCTGCGCACGAACACGGCCTATTTCCAGAAGGAGGTGGCCCAGCGCCTCAAGCTCAGGTTCGCGGCCAAGATCCGCTTCCGCGCCGACGAGACTTTCGACGAGGCGAGCCGGATCGATGCGCTTCTGAACGACCCGCGCGTCCAGCGCGACCTCGACGACGAGGAAAAGGACGGCGACGAAGACTGATCGCACCATCGCCTTGCGCCAACCAAAAGAGGCCCGGACACTGTGTCCGGGCCTCTTTTGGTGTGTGGGGCTGGAATGGCTGGAGCTATCAGCCGGGCACGAAGAGGGCGCGGGCGCGGTCCCAGTTGCCCAGAGCGGCGTCCTCGGGCGCGATGCGGATCTGGAAGCGGGCTTCCTCGGGCCAGCACCATTCGATCATGTCGTCCCAGGCGAGGTCGACGAGCACGATCTCCTCGCTGTCCGAGGCGGGCACGAACAGGCGGTGCGTGCCTTCGGCGGGGAGACGGTACTCGGCGTTGAGGCGCGCGAGCATGGCTTCGGGAATTGCCGCGACCGCTTCGGGGGGGCCTGAAATCGCCGCGCGCAGCGAGACGGTCGCCATTTCGGCCAGCGAGCCGGGAATGGCCGGACCGATCAGTTCGCCATAACGCTCGTGCGCTTCGGGCAAGAGATCGCGCACGATCTCGAGTTCCTGCTCGCTCAGCACACCCCAGGGTGCGCGGCCCTCGGTGAAGCTCTCAAGCGCGGCCAGCATGTCAGGCAGCGAGCCGCGTTGTTCCTCGATCCGGGCGAGGTCGGCTTCCAGGCCTTCGATGTCCTCGCGCGCGTCTTCCAGCTCGTAAGGGTCGGTGTCGGGATCGTTCTCGATCCGCTTCAGTTCCTCGCGGGCCTGAAGCAGGTTCGCGCGGTGCGCCGCGATCGGCGCGTCGGCCTGTTCAAGTCCCTCGCGCAGGCGATCGGCGAAGTGCTGGACCGAATGCCACCACAGCGTCTCGACCGGCTCGCCCACGCCCACTGCGTAGAACGGGTGGTCGCGTTCAAGCGCGGTGCCGATGGCGTCTCCGGCATGGACCTCGATGGGCCAGTAGGGAAAGAGCCAGCGGGTCAGGCGCGAGGTGTGCTGCGGGAAGGGCATGGCCGCACCCTCCTCGAAGGCGGGGGGCAGGTCCTGCGGGGGATCGGTGAAGTCGGCGGTAACGTCTACGGCAAGCGGCACGACGCCGCCATCGCCGAGGAACACTGCCAGCGAGCCGGCGCGGGGCAGCGAACCTTCCGCGCTGCACGCGGCGATGTCGGCGAGGTCGATCTGGGCGAGGAAGGGCAGGGCGATGCCGGAAAGGTCGCGCGGCCAGGGCGTATCGCCCAGGCGCGGGAGGCCGCCGAACCAGCTGCTGTCGCCAAACCAGTCGCGACCCGGTTCCCGCACCTTGCGCACCAGGGTGAGCGGGGTGGCGGTGAAGGGCGCGGGCGTGGGCTGCGCAGGCAGGGGCTCGGCCGCAATGGGCTCTGCCGGTACGGGCTGGGCGGGGACCGGCGCGGGCTGTGCCGCGCGTTCGACCTCGGGGGGCGGGGCTGGCCGGGGAGCGGGTGCAGTCGCTTCGACAGGCGCATCTTCGTCCTGTTCGGCCTCGATCAGGTCCTGCGCGCCGGGGGCCTGGGGGTAATGGTCAAGATCGAGTTCGTCGGACGGGTTGAAGAAGAGCTCGCCCTCCTCCTCGTAGCGCGTGCGCGTGGGGATCAGCGCCAGGACGAGCGAGAGCGCGAGGCCGATCCCGATCGCGATGAGGGCGCCGGTGCTGCGCCCGACTGCGGCCTCGATGCCGTCGACCAGGCCGTCGAGCCCGGCGAGGAAGCCGTTGAGCGCGCCATCCGCCGTCGGCGAGGCGACCGGGGCCATCGCGATGTAGATCGCGACCGCTATCGCCAGTCCCATCAGGACGAAGGCGGCGATCATTCGTTTCATGGCGTGCTCCACTGCCGTGCTGTGCTCTGTCGACGGCCGCGCAGGCCGCTTTGTGGACGCGCGCGCCCGGTGCAACTTGGCGTTGATCCTTCCTGCCGGGGAGAACGCAGAGCAAGCCCGTAGACAGCGGCGCGAGCCCTGTTATCCCCAGCAGCGATGGCCAAGCTCTACTTTTACTACGCCAGCATGAACGCCGGGAAGTCGGCGACCCTGCTCCAGGCGAACTTCAACTACAACGAACGCGGCATGCGCACCATGCTGTGGACCGCCGCGCTCGATAGCCGCTCGGGTGGGCTCGACGATGCCTACGCGATCGAGAGCCGGATCGGACTTCATGCCAGCGCGCACCGCTTTGCGCCCGAGACGGACCTCTATGCGCGGGTGAGCGCCGCGCACGCGGCCGAGCCGCTGTCCTGCATCCTCATCGACGAAGCGCAGTTCCTGACAGCAGAGCAGGTCTGGCAATGCGCGCATCTGGCCGACAAGGCCAATATCCCGGTGCTGTGCTACGGCCTGCGCACCGACTTCCAGGGCGCGCTCTTTCCGGGCTCGGCGGTGCTGCTGGGCATCGCGGACACGCTGGTGGAGCTGAAGGGGGTGTGCCACTGCGGGCGCAAGGCCTCGATGAACCTGCGGGTCGATGCCACCGGCGGCGCAGTGAGCGAAGGCGCGCAGACCGAGATCGGCGGCAACGAGCGCTACGTGGCCTTGTGCCGCAAGCATTTCAGCGAGGCGCTGGGCCACTGATCGCTCGGGCTTTCGGGCGGGCGTTCAGCACCCGGCCATAGGGGCCAGGCTAAGGGACGGGACCATGGAACTTACAGCTTTGCAGATGGCGGCGATCCCTCTGCCACTGATCCTCGCCATCGTTTTTCACGAAGTCTCGCACGGCGCCGTGGCGCGCCTGCTCGGCGATCCCACGGCGCACGCGGCCGGGCGCCTGACGCTGAACCCGCTGCGCCATGTCGATCCGGTGGGGACCCTGCTGGTGCCGGGCTTCCTGGCGCTGGTCCACGCGCCGGTCTTCGGGTGGGCGCGGCCGGTTCCGGTGAACAAGCGCCGCCTGAACCATCCGCGCCGCGACATGATGCTGGTGGCCGCGGCAGGGCCGGGGAGCAACCTGGTGCTGGCCGCGCTTTCGGCGGTGCTGTTCGGCCTCCTCGCCCGTTTCCTGCCCGAAGAGGGCGGCGGCGTGAGCGAGTTCGCCGCGCTCAGCCTGACGCTGTTCATCCAGTTCAACGTCTTCCTGGCGCTCTTCAACCTGCTGCCGGTGCCGCCCTTCGATGGCTCGCACATCGTCGAGGGCCTGCTGCCCCCGCCCGCCGCGCGCGTCTATGCCCGGGCGCGGCCCTTCAGCCTGGGGCTCATGTTCCTGATCCTGCTCGGCGTCCCCTATGTCTTTCCCGACTGGAACATCGTCGAGCGGGTGGTTGTCCCGCCCTTCCTGTGGGTGATGGAGCAGTTCTTCGCCCTGGCGCAGGCGGTGGCGGGGCTGAGCGGCTAGGCCGCGGTCCCGGAGGCAGGATCGGGGGGAATGACGCGAAAGCCGTTCCAGTCGTCATGGCCTGCCGCGATGACCCGGTTGCGTCCGGCCAGCTTGGCGCGGAACAGCGCCTCGTCGGCTGCGCGCAGGGCGCTCTTGCGGTTGGGGTAGGCGTGGACGTCGGCGACCCCGGCCGAGAAGCTGATCCGTCCGAAAGGGGTGTTGGTGGCGCGGTTGACGAGACGGCGCGCGGCGATCGACTCGCGCGTCTCGTCGAGGATCGTACAGGCCGTGGCCAGGTTCGATCCACGCAGAAGCACCACGAATTCCTCGCCGCCATGACGTGCGACATGGCACTTGTCGTTGGACAGTTCGGCCAGAGCCTGCGCGACGGTGCGCAGCACGCGGTCCCCGGCCTCGTGGCCGTGGGTGTCGTTGACGCGCTTGAAGCGGTCGATGTCACAGAAGGCAACGCACAGGGGCTCGTTCTTGTCCTTGGCCTGGGCCAGTTCATCCTCGAACACGGCCTCGAAGGCGCGGCGGTTGGGAAGGCCGGTGAGGTGGTCGATCTCGGCCTCGCGGCGGGCATCTTCGAGGCTGCGCTGGAGTGCTTCTGTCTCGCGCTCGGAGCGGGAGATCTCGCGCTCCATGTCGCGGGTACGGCGCAGCATCTCACGCGCGACAGAGGTCAGCGCCGCGATCGCGCTGCTGGCCTCCTGGCACGGCGCGATGCCGCCCAGGGCGTCGACCTGCTCGGCAAGGGTCTCGTTGTAGCTGGTGGTAGCAGAGCGCGCAGCGGTGGCGGTACACCCGAACTTGGCAATGGCGCCCTCAAGCTTGCGCACAAGGGCGTGGATCTGGCGTGCGCCGCTTTCCTCTTCGTCGCAGCGCACCGTCTCTTCAAGCCATTCGACGGTGAGCGGCGCTCCGCTCGCGACATGTTCTCCGACCAGGCGGACCAGCGCGGGGTTGGCGCCGGTCACGACATCGTGCGCGATGGTGAGCGTGTGGGGGCTGACCGGCAATCCGTGCCCCATGAGAAAGCGGGTGATGTCCTCCAGCACATGGCGCCGGCGCTTGTCGGCAGGGCTTTCCGCAGGCCCCGGCAGTGTGTCCGTGGTCGGCGGGGGCGGGGGAGGAGGTTCGTCCTCGCGCGCAGGTCCCAGGCCAAGCCAGCGGGCCCAGCCGGGGCTTCGGGAGGTGCCGGGATCGTGCGCGTTCATGGGCGAGGCTGACCGATAGCTGCGTTGCTCCAGTCCATCGGCGGGCCTTTGCGGGCTCGCTTCCGGGGAGAGGGCAGACTAGCCGGGCACGGTTTCGCCTCGGTTGCGCGCGGGCGCAGGGATTTCCCCTGCGTTGGTGGCGCTGTTCCCCGTCAGCTGGTCGGAGTGGGCGATTCCGCTTCGGTGGCCGGAGATTGGGGCGTCTCGGGCGCCTTGGGCGGCGCGGAGGTGCGCCGGGCGCTCAGGATGGGGACCTCGTTCTCCAGGATGTCGCCCTTCATGACGCCTTCGCCCTTGGTGGCCGAACGCGGCTGCGACCAGATCGCCTTGACCACGTCCATACCCGCAGCAACGTGGCCGAATGCGGCGAAGCCTGCGCCCGGATCCTCGCCGGTGTTGCCGTCCTCGGCGTCGAGGGCAGGCATGTCCGAAAGCATGATCATGAAGTCGGCCGTGGCCGTGCCGGGCGCGAAGCGGGCCATCGAGATCGTGCCCGTAGTGTGCTTGATGCCGGTCTCGTTGGTGCTCTCGTGCGCGACGGGGGCGAAGAGCTTCGCGGCGTTGCGCACGCCGCCCTGGAGCAGGCCCTGGTCCTCACCTTCCCCGTAGGGCAGGTGCATGGCGCGGTAGAACAGCGCGCCATCGAGGTTCTTCGCATCGACGTACTTGAGAAAGTTCGCCGAGGTCTTGGGCGCATGGGTGGTGTCGAGCGCGAGCGTGATCGTGCCCTTGGCGGTCTTGAGCGCGACGTAGGCGTATTCGGCCGGTTCGGGTGCGGGCTCGGCTGGGGCTTCTACCGCAGGCGTCATCGCGCCGGGCGCAGGAGCGGTTTCCTGGGCGGCAAGGCCCGCAGGCACGAGAGCCAATGCGGCGGCAAGGCTGGCGCAGAAGGTCAGGCGGCCCATGGTCGAACTCCCGGTGGCAGTGATCTCGCTGGCTGGGTTTCGGATCCCGGCCCGATGCTCGGGAGCAGCGGGCCGGGATCCGGAGTTTTTCAAAAGTGGCGGGCGGGTGCCTCAGCGCACGCGCGGACCGCCGAAGGGCAGCGGCGGCGGGGGACGGCGCGAACCGCGCGGCAGCTGTGCCTGGTAGGCCCGGCCGCAATGCTCGACGCAGTACGGGAAGCCCGGATTGACCTTGTCGCCGCAGAAGTGGAAGTCCGGCTCACCCGGGTGCCCATCGGCCAGCGGCAGATGCGGTCGTTGAGGTCGAGCAAGCTGGTCTTGTCGGCGATCTCGGGGCTCGGCTTGGCGGGCACGAGGCGGCGCGGCGGCGCCGGCGGGATCGGCGGCTGCTGGTCGCCAGGGCCCTGGCGCAGGAAGCCGCCGGGGCCGACCGAGACGATTCGCGGCTTGTCCGAAGCGGGCGTGTCGGACGCCTCTTCGGTTTCCGGCTCGGGCGCGGGGGCAGGGGCCTGCGGACGCGCTGCGGCCGGCGCGCGGGCCGGAGCCGCGGGCGCGGGACGCGCTTCGCTGGGCGCGGCCGGGGCTGCTGGCGCGGGCGGTGCCTCGCTTGCCGGTTTCGCCTTCTTGGGCGCGGGCGCGCGGGCGGGCTTCTCGTTGGCCTTCACCGGGGAAGGACGCGCCTTCAGGCCCAGGCGGTGGGCCTTGCCGATGACCGCGTTGCGGCTGACGCCCCCGAGTTCTTCCGCGATCTGACTGGCGGTGGCCCCGCCTTCCCACATCTTGGTCAGCTTCTCGATGCGCTCGTCCGTCCAGCTCATTCCTGTTCCGTTCCTCACAGGACAACCGCGCGCGGGTTGTCCGAAATTCAAAAGGTGGCGCTTGCCATGCCAAACGTCAGCCGATAGTCGCCGGGGCATGGACGATCAAACGAATTCGACCGAACTCCACAGTGCCGAGAGGCCCGTTGAGCCCCGCCATTTCCCGGCCAAGGGCGAGCCCATCATCCACACGGTGAACTGGGTCGGGCTCGGAACCCTCTATATGAAGGAGGTGCGCCGCTTCTTCAAGGTCCAGACGCAGACGATCTGGGCGCCTGCGGTGACCACGCTCCTGTTCCTGGTGATCTTCTCGCTGGCGATGGGCCGTGGGGACCGCATGGTGCTGGGCGTGAACTTCGCGACCTTCGTGGCGCCGGGCCTGATCGTGATGGGCATGATGCAGAACTCGTTCGCCAATTCCAGCTTCTCGTTCCTGGCCGGCAAGATCCAGGGCACGATCATCGACTACCTCATGCCGCCCCTGAGCGAAGCCGAACTGATGGCCGCGATGGTGGGGGCTGCGGTCACCCGTGCGGTGATGGTGGGCCTGGCGCTGTCGATCGCAATGCTGCTCTGGCCCGGTGTCGACCTCTCGATGGCGCATCCCTGGGCGGTCGTGTGGTTCGGCCTCATCGGGGCGGTGTTCCTGGCGCTGCTGGGCCTCCTGTCCTCGATCTGGGCGGAAAAGTTCGATCATAACGCGGCGGTGACAAACTTTGTCATCGCCCCTCTCTCGCTGCTTTCAGGTACGTTCTACGTCATCGACAATCTGGCGCCCGCCTTCCAGGTCATCAGCCGCATCAATCCCTTCTTCTACGTGATCTCGGGCTTCCGCTTCGGATTCCTGGGCGAAAGCGACATCGGTGATACCAACATGGACGTGCTGCACAGCGCGCTGGGCATGACGCTTGTCGATGCCGTGCTGGCCGTAGTGGTCTACATGATCCTGCGCTCGGGCTGGAAGCTCAAGGGATAGTTCTCGCGCATGCCGTATCTGCCAAACACGGGAATTTGTTGGGGAAGGCAGAAGGTGGCTTGGGATATTAACCAAATCGCATCCCTTGCGGGGGCAGTCTGGCGCCCGTGAAGGAACGGCGTGCCCATCCCCCCGGGGGCGGTTCGGACCGACGCGGTTCGGCCTTTGCCTTGTCGCTGGCTCTTGCCATCATGGTTCTGGGCACGCTGCTGGTCGCGCTGCTCCAGTGGTCCGGCAGCCAGGTCGATCGGATCGCCCGCGAGCGGGACCAGGCGACCGCGAAGACCGTGGTGGCGCAAAGTGTCGAGCAGATGAGCCATGGGCTCGAGGTCGGCGCGTCCTCCCGCGCGCTGCTGGGCCAGTTGTCCGGCGGCGAGCCCGATCTCGAATGGCTTGATGTCTTCGCCGAGCGCTGGTTCACCGACTACGCGGGCCTCGCCGAGACCTATCTCCTCTCGCCGGAAGGCGCGCCGCTCTACGCGATTCGGGGCAACGCACGGGTCGCAGCGCACAGCTACATCGGGATCGAGCAATACGCCGCTCCGCTGGCCGAACAGATGCGCGCGGCCACCATCCGCAACCGCACCCAGAACGACGGTTCGAGCACGCGCACGCCGGTGGTGGCGGATCTGCGTTTCCTGCGCGGCCGCCCCGCGATCCTCTCGGTAAAGCCGGTCCTGGCCGGCCAGGCGTCCGATGGCGAGCGCGTGGGCGCGGTGCCGATGGTGGTGGGGGTCGCCTATCTCGACGGGTCTTTCTTCGAGCGTCTGGCACAGCACTACGGGTTGGCCGATATGCGCTACCAGTCCGGTCCCCGCACCGGACCGGGTGAGACCTCCGCGCCGCTGCGTGATCGCTCCAGCCAGGTCATGGGCTATCTTGTCTGGCGGGCCTTCGCGCCGGGCCAGCAGGTCGTCTCCGCGCTCGGCCCCGTCTCAATGCTGTTGGTGCTGGTCGTCGCCTCGGTGGTCTTTTTCCTCGCCAGCCGTCTGACCCGGCGGACCCGCGACCTGGCCGAGAGCCGCAGCGAAGCGCACTATCAGGCGCTCCACGATCCGTTGACGGGACTGGCCAACCGCATGATGTTCGAGGCCTGGCTCGATGAGGCGCTCGAGCGCTGCGAGCAGGGCCCGGACGGGGCGGGCCACCTGGCGCTGCTGTGCATTGACCTCGATCGCTTCAAGCTGATCAACGACACGCTGGGCCATCCGGCGGGCGACGAACTGATCCGCCAGGTGGCCGCGCGCCTGCGCGCCGAGGTGCGTGACTACGACATGGTCGCGCGCATGGCGGGGGACGAGTTTGCCATTGCCATCTGCGAGCCCGAGGACCGCGCGGCGGTCGAGGGGATCTGCGCGCGCATTATCGAGCAACTGGCCCGGCCCTTCGACTTGTTCGGCGCGCGCGCCTATATCGGCGGCAGCATTGGCGTTGCCCTCGCTCCCGATGACAGCCGTGAGCGGACCGAGCTGACCCGACGGGTCGACATCGCGCTCACGACGGCCAAGGCCGAGGGGCGCGGGCGTTACCTGTTCTTCACCCCGGCAATGGATGCGAACATCCGTGCGCGCGAAGAGCTGGTGCAGGCGCTGCGCCACGCCGTGCACGAAGACCCGGCGCAGTTGCACGTCCACTACCAGCCCATGTACTGCGCGCGGACCGGTGCCATTCGGGCGGTCGAGGCGTTGTTGCGCTGGGAGCACCCCGAGCGCGGTTTCATCGGCCCGGGCACCTTCATCCCGCAGGCCGAGGAATCGGGGCTGATCGAGGCGCTGGGCAACTTTGTCCTGCGCCGCGCGCTCGAGGACGCGCGGGCTTGGCCCGACGTGCGGGTCAGCGTCAACATCTCGCCCTCGCAGATGCGGTGTACCGATTTCGTGACCCGTGTCCGGGACCTGCTCGAGGAGAGCGGGGTCGCTCCGCAGCGTCTCGAACTGGAGATGACCGAGACCGCGCTCATGGCCTCCTCGCGCGACGTGCGCCGCACGATCGCGGCGCTGCGCGAGCTGGAGGTGGCCTGCGCGCTCGACGATTTCGGGACGGGCTATTCCTCGCTCAGCCACATCCGCGACATGGCGGTCGACCGCATCAAGGTCGACAAGTCCTTCGTCGCGGCGATATCGACACCGCAGGGGGCAGGGCTGGTGGAGGCCATCGTCAGCGTGGCCCGGGTGCACGGCATGGCCGTAACGGCCGAAGGCGTGGAAACCCCGATGCAACTGGCGTTCCTGCGCGACCTGGGATGCCACGAGTTGCAGGGCTTCCTGCTGTCTCATCCGGTCTGTGCGGAAAACCTGTCCGCGCTCCTGGCGGAAAGCCGGGCGGGGCAGGGCCCCGCGCTGCAATGGGCCGGAAGCGACGGCTGGGCGATCTGAGATCGCCGGATAGCGCCGCAAACCGCCGCGCTTAGAGCATTTTCCAATCAGATGGAATCATCTGCTGGTTCAGAAAATGCGTCAAACCAATGATCTAGAGCGGTTGATCCGATGTAATCGGATCGGAAA
>NZ_DF850488.1:2319064-2323296 GCF_000813185.1 Novosphingobium sp. MBES04
GCGCGAGGCTGCGACGAAGCTGGTAGCGGCCGTTGCGGTAGTCTTCGAAGATCTGCGAAAGCGAGGGGTGGTCGACCGGACCGCCTTCGTCATCGGCCATCAGGTTCTGTTGGCTGACATAGGCGACGTAGCTCGAATCGTCGGCTTCGGCGAGGAGGTGGTAGAAGGGCTGCTCGCGCAGGGGGCGGATCTCGGCCGGGATCGATTCGTACCATTCCTCGCTGTTGGCGAAGACAGGGTCGATGTCGAAGACGACGCCGCGGAAGTCGTGATCGCGGTGGCGCACGATGTCGCCGATGGCAAAACGGGCGCGCATCTGGCGCGGCGCATCGATCACGCGTCCGGCCTGAGGCGAGAAAAAGGACGCTCTGTTCATATGTGCAATATAGGCCCCGCGAGGGGAGCGGACAAGCAAGCTGAAAAAATGTTCCCCTTTTTTGTCATTTAGGGGCTTGGCAAGCTCGCAAAGTTGGATTAGTGGCGCGCTTCTTCCTGACCTCGCAGGCATATCCTGCAGATGGCACTTCGAGCGGAGAGGTGGCAGAGAGGTCGAATGCGCCGCACTCGAAATGCGGTGTACGGGCAACCGTACCGTGGGTTCGAATCCCACCCTCTCCGCCACTAGCCACTCTTTCTACATCCAGCCGAACACCGAAAAGCCCAAGGGTTTCCTTGGCTTGATTGGTGATTCGCGTCCTTCTGCATCCAGCCCCATCCACCGGTGACCGATTGGAAATGTGGGAAAGAATGTGGGAGAATTTTGGTCATGGGAAAGCTCTCCGCAACGGCTGTGAAGGCAGCCCGGCGTCCGGGCCGGTTGGGCGATGGTGACGGCCTCTACCTCGTCGTCCAGCCTACTGGTTCGAAAAGCTGGGTGTGCCGGGTACAGAAGCATGGAATGCGTCGCGACTTCGGGCTCGGCAGCGCCGCGAAGGTATCGCTTGCCGATGCGCGCGAACGAGCCCGGGAGATCCGAAGTTGGGTTGAACTCGGGCTCGATCCGATCTTCGAGCGGCGAAAGGCGCAGGGGATCCCGACTTTTCGCGAAGCCGCAGCCAAGGTTCTGGCCGCGCATCGCAAGACCTGGCGCAACGAGAAGCACGAAGCCCAATGGTCGAGTACGCTAGAGGCATATGCCTTCCCCCATATCGGGCATCTTCAGGTCAATGACATCACGGGACCCATGATTCGTGGTTTGCTCGCGGAGATCTGGCTTTCCAAGCCCGAGACCGCGCGGCGGGTCCGCCAACGGATCGGAACGATACTCGACTGGGCCTACGCGTCGGGCTACCGCGAGTCAGAGGCGCCCATGCGTGCGGTTACGCGCGGTCTGCCGCGCCAACCCAAGAAGGACGGCCATTTCGCGGCCATGCCCTATGACAAGGTGCCCGCGTTCGTTTTGCGTCTGCGAGAGCGCGAATCGTTCAGTCGTCTGGCCCTTCAATTTGCGATCCTGACAGCGGCACGTTCTGGCGAAGTGCGGCACGCGACCTGGGACGAGATCGACTTGAAAGTTGGACTTTGGACGCTTCCGAAAGAGCGAATGAAGGCCCAGCGCGAGCATGTCGTGCCACTCACGCGCCCTGTCCTTTGTATCCTCGAACGTTGCCTTGAACTTCGTATAGCCAATTGCCCGCTGATTTTTCCGGGGGCACGTCGCAATGCGCCTTTGTCCGATATGACTCTGACCAAGCTCCTCAAGGAAATGAAAGAGCCTTACACCGCTCACGGCTTTCGCTCGGCCTTTCGCGATTGGGTGAGCGAGACGACCAATCACTCCGGCGACGTTGCCGAGGCGGCCCTCGCCCATGCCGTCAAGGACAAGACCGAGGCGGCCTATCGGCGCGGCAACTTGCTGGAGAAGCGTCGGATCATGATGAACGATTGGGCGTCTTTTTGCACCTCACCACGGATAAGCCGCTAAGGGCGTGCCAGGCTTTTAGCCTTGCCGGGCGCTTCCTCCACTCGCGCGCCGGTCGAGCCGCTCTTTAGCGTCTCGGTGGCACAGCCAAAACGATCGCTTGATGCGTTCCGGGCCGCCTTTGGCGGGTCGGGATGGGCTTGCATCCCTTCAGCGGTCGCCGCGCTGAAGGCGCGGCGGCGTTGGCCTTTGTCGGCTCCAAGGTGACGGGGGGCGTCGCTGCCCGATAGCCCCGCCTCGACGGGGCGCAACCCGTCCGCTGCGCTTCCGGGTCCTTCACGTTGTTACGGCCTTGCCAGGTGCGCCCCGCCTTTTGCCGGCGGGGCTGCTGGTTCGCTCCTGCCGCCCCCCGCCACCCTGGCGCCGGTCAATGGCGGTTGAAGGAAGGAGTGAAGGAGCATGGCCAAGGACAACCGTCAGAGCCTCTATGGAGAGGTTACAAACCGGATCATTGCCGAACTTGAAGAAGGCCGCGTGCCATGGGTGCAGCCGTGGGACGCGGCGCGGTGCCTGGTGACGATGCCGCACAACGGGCTAACGGGGCGCATCTACAGCGGCATAAACGTGCTGATCCTGTGGGCGGCCGGGATCGGGGGCGGCTATTCCTCGCAGCGTTGGCTTACCTACAAGCAGGCCGAGAAGGCAGGTGGCAACGTCAAGCGCGGGGAGAAGGGAACGGTCATTTGTTACGCCGATCGTTTCACGCCCAAGGACGAGGCGCACAAGGCCCGGAGCGAGGACCGCGACGCGCGCACCGTGGCCTTTCTCAAGCGGTTCACGGTCTTCAATCTCGATCAGTGTGAAGGGCTTCCCATCGAAGCCGGAGTCGCCGCGAGCGTGCCTGATCCGGTCATGACGCGGATCGAGGCCGACCGGATCATCACGCTGTCAGGCGCGGACTTTCGGATTGGTGGGCGCGAGGCTTACTATGCCCCGGCCGAAGACTTCGTGATGGTGCCGCCACAGGTTGCTTTCCCCGATCCGATCAACTGGTACCGCACGGCGCTGCACGAACTGGGGCATTGGACCGGGCATCCCACCCGCCTCAACCGGGACCAGTCGGGCCGCTATCGTTCCTCGAAGTATGGCCGGGAGGAACTGGTCGCCGAGATGACCAGCGCCTTTGTCTGTGCCTCCTTGGGGATCGCGCCAAGCGTGCGGCATTCCGACTATATCGGTGCGTGGCTCACGGTATTGCGCGAGGACGAAAAGGCGATCTTTCGCGCGGCCAGTGCCGCTAGCAAGGCCGCCGATTACCTCCTTGCTTTCGGGGAGGATGCGGCATGATTCGGCCTCTTGCCTTCCTCGTCCAGCGCATCCGGGAGGCCTCGCTCAGGGGCGCCTTTACCGAGGTCTCCGATCCCCGGCATCGGCGGTATATGCGCGCGATGGCCTCGCTTCCCGATGCCGAGCACGCGGCCTTTCGTCTGGCCCGCATCGAAGGTTTGAACGTGCCCCGGATCGCGGCCGAACTTGGTATCTCGAACGCGCAGGCCGAGACCCATCTGGCCCATGCAATCGAAATGATCGCCAGTTCTCTGCGCCGTCAGGAACGCAAGGGATGGTGATACACGCGCGGCCGGAGCCCACAGGGCCCCGGCCGCCATCATTTTGCACTTGGCAGCAAGGATGTTAGGCGCGAGTCTGTGCCCATGAAAACAAGCCTCGACCATCTCCCGGCGAACAAGCAGCGCGAACTCGAACGCGTGGTGCAGATCGTCTTCGAGGAATTCGAGGACGCCTTCGCGCTTTCGACGCAGAACTGGAAGAAGAAGGGGCGCATCCTCAAGATCGTGCTCTACGGCAGCTATGCCCGGGGCAACTGGATCGACGAGCCGCACACCGCCAAGGGCTACAAGTCGGACTACGATCTTTTGGTGATCGTCAGCGACAAGCGGCTGACCGACCGGGTCAAGTACTGGACCCGCGTCGACGAGCGGCTGATGCGCGAATACGGCATCACCGAGAGCCTCAAGACGCCGGTCAATTTCATCGTCCACACCATGCAGGAAGTGAACGACGGGCTCGCTCAGGGCCGCTACTTCTTCATGGACATTGCCCGCGACGGCATCGCGCTCTACGAGGCCGACGACAGCGAGCTAGCGACCCCCAAGCCAAAGACCCCGCATGCCGCGCTAGATCTGGCGAAGGAGTACTACGAGGAGTGGTATCCTAGCGCTGTCGAGTTCATTGAAGGATACAAGTTTTACCGAGATCGGGAGAGCTGGAAAAAGGCCGCCTTCTTGCTCCATCAAGGCACAGAGGCTTTCTACCACTGCGTCCTGCTGGTCTCGACCTTTTACACTCCGTT
>NZ_DF850488.1:2327930-2337960 GCF_000813185.1 Novosphingobium sp. MBES04
AGCAGGTCGAGGAGCTTGGCCGCGTCGTCCAGACCGTGTGCTCCGAACGCATCGCCCAGCTCGAAGAGACCGCCCGCGAAGCCAGCTGAGCGGCTGGTTTCCATTACCTTTCAGACGCGCTCCTCGACCACGATGTCGAGCGTCAGTTGCAGCACATCTTCCTCGGCATCACCCGCTTCCGGCTGCAGGGTTTCCTGGCCGCAAGCGAGCGTGATCCACTCGAAATTCCAGTTCAGATCGACCCGGTCACCGTCTTCGTGACGCGTGATGCGAACCTGCGCCGCGCCCTCGACCGCGAGGGCAAAACGGCAGGTGAAAGCACCGTCCAGGAACGTCCCACGGATCAAGGTTCCATCCGAAAACGCCAGCGAAAACCCCTCAGCAATCCCGCGCGCAGGGACATCGAGACGCGTCTCGATATCACCTGTCAGCAGCAGGTTCGATCGGCCTCCAACCTCAATGTGAACACCCATGCTGTCATACCTCCATGCGACTCACGTTCGACCACAAGAATGGAACATGTAGCGAACATATGAAAGGAGGAGGGTTTGGGAGGGGGAGGCAATTGGAGGCAAGGCGGGAGAAAGCATGAGGGAAGGAAATGGTGGCGAGGGCAAGAGAAAAGGGTGTCTCGTGCCACCCGTAAGCGTCTGTCTGCACATCGTTTTTTAGAGAGACAGTGACTGTTTTGGCGAGACACCTGCGAGACATGGCGTGAAGCCGGTTCACATGGCCCATTCGGTCGGCTGCAATACGGGCTGGTACTGGATATGCAGCAGCGCCCGCGCCTGGAGGCTGATCCGTTTCTGCGACGTGCCTTTGCGACGGGAGATCCCGTAGATCCGCGCTGGCAAAGCGCGGGCAGTAGCGTCCCGAAAGAACGAGGCGGCGCGACGGCATTTTGTTCACCAGTCGCGCTCTTACTCTGGACGGGGCAGTCATCGACGGACGCGGCCTGCGGGGCAGCCGGGATTGCGTTCAAACAGGCACGCAAACACGCCATGCAAAAGTGCGCGTCACTGGTGCGTTTGGGGCCGGTATATGGCAAGCGTGCCTGGCTCAGGAATTGCGGTTCGACAAAGGTACCGATCGGCACCGGACAGGCCCTGCCGAACAGGCGCGCCATCGTGCAATCTCGCGTGCATGCCGACAGCCAAAACCCGCCATCAATTCTACTTGCCCGAAGGCCTTTCCGCGAGCCTTGCGAAGGCGGCTGCCGAGCCCGGAAACTCGAAAACCCTCATCCTGACTAAGGCATTGGCGGCCTGGTTCGCACAGGACACTCAAACTCAGGCTAAGGGCGTGTGCGATCGCCACGACAACCAAGCCTTGCAGATTGAGGCCAAGCTCGATCGGATCATCAATATCCTTTTAGACGCCCATCTGTCGGCTGCGTCGCAAGGCCATTCTCATGCCGAGGCGCGAGCACACGTCGGTTCCAAAACGCCCGACCAATCGGTGAGCAAAGCCGTGCATCGTGACGAGGCAAGCGGACAGCAAATGACCAGCCCATCCGGGCGCGCGGACCAACAGGAGTTTGATCTATGATCCAGGAAACCAGCATGCCGATCGAGCCGATTTCTGTTCGCATTCCGGAAGCCTGCCGACTGACCGGCATCGGTCGTTCAAAGCTCTACGAACTGATTGCAGAGGGCCTGACGTGACCCCTTAGATTTCGTCCACGAGCGATTAGAGTCTGGCCTGAGAGAAGGACGGACGAGATGAAGAGAGCACGTTTTACGGAAGAGCAGATCATCGGGGTGCTGAAGGAGGCGGAGGCTGGAGCCAAGACAGCCGACCTGGCGCGTCGGCACGGCATCTCGGAGGGTACGATCTACAACTGGAAGGCGAAGTACGGAGGGCTCGAGGTTTCGGAAGCCAAGCGCCTGAAGGTCCTCGAAGACGAGAATGCGAAGCTCAAACGGCTCCTTGCCGACAGCATGCTGGATAACGCCGCGCTGAAGGATCTGCTGTCAAAAAACTGGTAACGTCCGCTGCAGCAAGACGGGAAGCCGTCGCGCATTTGATGGAACACCATCGGATGAGCGAGCGGCGGGCGTACCGTGTCCTTGATGCCGATCGCAAGAGCGTGCGTTACCGTTCCAGGCGGCGCTCTGCGGGAGCGTTTGCGCGAACTGGCGAACCAGCGTCGCCGGTTCGGCTATCGGCGCCTTCACATCCTGCTGCGGCGTGAAGGCGTGCTGATCAACCGCAAGAAGACGCAGCGACTTTATCGCGAGGAAGGCTTGGCTGTTCGCAGGCGACGTAGCCGCAGACGCGCCGTGGGCACACGGGCTCCGGCCCCGGTATTGGCCTTGCCCAACCAGCGCTGGAGCCTCGATTTCGTCCACGACCAGATGGTGTCCGGGCGACGTTTTCGTGTGCTCAACATCGTCGATGACGTGACGCGCGAGTGCCTGGCCGCGATACCCGAAACGTCGATCTGTGGGCGCCGTGTCGTGCGCGAACTGGCACTCC
The DNA here is from genome assembly GCF_000813185.1 of Novosphingobium sp. MBES04. Classification (NCBI taxonomy): domain Bacteria; kingdom Pseudomonadati; phylum Pseudomonadota; class Alphaproteobacteria; order Sphingomonadales; family Sphingomonadaceae; genus Novosphingobium; species Novosphingobium sp. MBES04. The sequence continues at coordinate 2,330,409 of NZ_DF850488.1, forward strand.
TGATCGAGAGGCGCGGAAAACCGGGGCTGATCGTCAGCGACAACGGCACCGAACTCACCAGCAACGCCGTCCTGTCCTGGTGCGGTCAGGCTAATGTGGAATGGCACTACATCGCACCGGGCAGGCCTATGCAGAACGGTTTCGTCGAGAGCTTCAACGGACGCATGCGCGACGAACTGCTCAACGAGACCCTGTTCCTCAGCCTGGATCACGCCCGCAGGCAAATCGCCGCGTGGGTGGAGGACTACAACCAGCACCGGCCGCATTCGGCGCTCGGCTATCAAACCCCGGCGGACTTCGCCGCCAAATTGCACACGCAATGGCCTGCTTCGCTACGCCCTACGGGCTCCGCTGCGCAGGCCATTGCTTCCACCGCGCCTATGCGCAACAAAGTCGCCCGACTTTAATCCCCGCTGGAGGCAAACTCGGGGTCACGTCAGGCCGCATCGAAGTCGTCAAGGTCGGGACCATGACGCTTGTGCCGTATGCCAGCTTGAAGGACCTGATCGACGAGGCTCGACGCTCTGAGAATGGGCATTGAGATGGCACTCCCAATGCCAGCCTTTGGGACAATCCCGACAGTCGGCTTCAATGCCATAGTACGTCGCAACCGGACGCCATCATGAGGCGAACGTCCCGTAAGTAGTCTCCCGAAACTGGTCGTTCGTTCATCCCCCAAACGCGCTAGTCGTCAAATTCTGTAAGTCAAATAGTCGATCCCCTCCCAGCTTCTAAAAGTCGAATAGCGCTTGGCCGTGACAGTAACCTTTTCCCGGAAAAACTTCCTGTGTGAATCAGAAGAATCTGGCAAAATCGAAGCCTACAGGAGTTGGGCGATTTTCATAAGGAAGTTGAAATTCGCGCGTGAACCGATCGGGTGCTCGCCTTGAGCCAACAGCATGTTCATGGTCATGCTGCCACAGCGGGGCATGGCCAGCGCGGCGCATCTTCACAATCCAATTCGAACAATTGTCATTATTTTACGGAAATATTTTTTACGCCGGACTGAAAGCCCACCTACAAGAAGGTGGCGTTACCTGTTGAAGTGGCGTATACCGATGACATTGCCGAAGGTGTTTCGCAATTCGGTGACTGAGAGACCAAGCGCGCTCCCGCAGGATGGAGCATGCGCATGGATCTTGAGCAACTTCTTTTCCACCGTCGGTTGGCCTTGTCCGAGAATTTGGCTCGAGGCGCGAGCCTTGGGTCTCGTTTCGATCTGGTTCGGCATTATGAGCGACGTATCGCGAGATTGCGCCCGGATCGAGGTGCATTGCCCTATCCGAGCTGGACGCGATAATGATCCAGCTTGCGCCTTGCAGGGTGCCATCGATCCGGCATCCCACGCCTGGCGCGAACGGGCGCCTGTGGTCGGGGCCACCGCGCAACTCTGCGGTCTACCGTAGGCGCGAAGACATCTGGAGGCTGGCCCATAATCTGCTGGGCGGGCCCAAGGCGGCCGATGCCTTCCTGAGCCAGCCTTCAACAGATGGCCACGGCACGCTGATGGACCAGGTCCAGGCCTCTGCCTTGGGGCAACTCCAGGTGAGCCATTGCCTGCACAGGCTGGCGTCTCAAGGCGGCTACAATTTCTGACAAGGGTAGCAAATGACCGAAGAAGCCACGGAAAAACCTGTAGTCCGAGGTGCGTGGTCGCGCCGGGACATCCGATTCAAGATTCCGCCAGAGGCGGCCAAGCGGCAAGGGCTCATTACCCGGATGGCGCTTGAAAGTTTCGCGACGAAGGATGAAGCCATCGCCTATCTCAATGGCGAATGCATCGCTCTGGCCGGCCGCCCGCTCGATCTGGCGACCCATTCGCACAAGGGATTGGAGCAGGTGATCGCGGACCTGAGCAACAGATGCTGATGTCAGTGGCCGGCTTGGCAGAATCCGGCGTGCTCCTTGCCTGGAAACGGGATCGGAGAAGTCATGCCGCAGCGGCCTTGTGATTCATGTGAGCATGCAAGGAAGTTGGCACGCGCGCGCTTGGCCGAACGCTGTGGCTAGGATGGCTTTGGTGGCCGCCTTTGCCATCACGACCTTTGCGACAGGGCCCCTTCCTTTTGTGCTTGGGGTATACCAAGCGAGTTTTGGCAGTTTCGTTTCGTACGTCTTCCTGGCCAGTGGCCTACTCATCCTGGGCGACTATACTACGGGTGTAACCCGCTGGAATTCGGATACGTCGATGGTACTGTTCCTGGCCGCCGCGCGCGTGTTGACTATGGCGATACCGGCTGCGGCTTCGTTTCTAGTCGCCTCTTTGCTGTTCTGATCGGCCCGGGCGATGCCCGGGCCAGCTCGTCAGGGCAGGGTCGCCGACGAAACCTCTTCCGCCCGGACGAAGAACGACTTTAGAACCGCGTCGCCAAAGCTCGTGGTAAGCGCCACGTCGGTTGCATCGCGGCCCCTTGCCATCAGAATCCGGCCAACGCGAGGGACAGCATGGCGGGCGTCATAGGTGTACCAGGCGCCCTGGATGAACACGTCGAACCATGCACTGAAGTCCATCGGTGCGTCGTCCGCCGGCACGCGGATGTCGCCGAGATAGCCTGTGCAATAGCGGGCCGGGATGTTGAGGCAGCGACACAAGGCTATGGCCAGGTGGGCAAAGTCCCGACACACTCCCTCGCGCTCCTGGTAACCGTGCCATGCCGTCTTGTTCGATCTGGCATGCTCGTAGCCGAAGCACAGGTGGCCGTGCACGAAAGCGACGATGGCCTCAACCCGGTCTCGGGCTGACACCAGGTGACCGAAATTGCTCCAGGCCACATCCATCAGCAGGTCGGTTTCGCAGTACCGGCTGCCCAGAAGATAGATCAGCGCTTCGTCCGGATAGGTTTCGACGCCGGCCTGCGGGCCGTCGGGCGCGCGAACGTCGGGCTGGCCATCGTCCTCGATGACGAAATCGCAGGACATCGCCACGCCTCCTGCAGGCGCCGTGAAGCGCGAACAGATGTTCCCATAGCCATCCCCATAGTCGTAGATCGGCACCTCGGGCCAGGTGCGGATGCGCTGCGGGGTAGTGAGGTGCTTGTTGCGAGAGGGGTGCACGCTCAGCAGGGCCAGCATGGCGGTCGGTATCTGCGCTTCGAAGTGAATTTCGTAGCCGGCTCGAATGAACATCGTGGATTCCTTGCTTTCACCCGAAGCGGGTATTGGTGGCGCCGTGCGGGGGCGGGGCTGCGCCGCTCAACCGGATGTCGACCTCTACCGACATGCCAAGGTTGCTGCCGGGATAGCCGGTCCACAGGCCTGACAGCGGGACGGCCTGGTAGGGATCGCGCGCGATCGCCACGCGGATCAGACCGCTGTTCCCGACGATGCCGTTGGTCGGGTCGAATTCGACCCAGCCGGAACCCGGCAGGAAGATGCGAACCCAAGCGTGCGTGTTGCCCCCGCCCACGCGGCCCGTGCCGCAGTCGGGATCATAGACGTATCCGGATACGAACCGGGCCGCGAAGCCGACCGAACGCACCGCCTCGATCATCAACACCGCAAAGTCCCGGCAGGTTCCCTGCCGCCTTTGCAGCGTTTCGATCGGGCTTTGCGTACCCTTCTCGTGGCGAGGAATATAGGTGAAATCGCGCCGGATTGTCTGCGTCATGTTCACCAGCATGCCCAGCGTATCGGCGGACCGGTCCAAACCGACGAAAGTGCGCGCCCAGTCGTCGATGATCCGCCCGGGATCGAGGTAGGCGCGTTCGATCGAGCGCAGGAGATCGGGCATGTCCTCGGAGGAATAGGTAAAGGGAAAGCGCCGGGCGTACGGTTCGATGTCAACGCTGGCCCCGGCAATGGGCTCATGATCGAGATGCACGGTACTCTCGACCCGCAAGTTTCTAGCCAGCGCACCGAAGGATGCGATCGCCACCGAATTGCCGAACACGTCATGCAGCCAGCGCAGCTCCGCCGGCTGGGGCGTTATCTCCAGCTTTGCACTGACAAGGCGCTGGTCAAAGCTCTCGCGCGGGCGCATCATGATTCGATGTTCACCGAGAGCAACAGGCTGTCGGTAGGAGTATTCCGTAAGATGACGAATGATCAAGTGCGGCATGTCTGCGCCATGTCCTGATGGCTGCACCACGCCTTGAGACCTTGCTTGGTCCCGGCGATCCCGAACCCGTTCAATGCTTCAATCCTCTCGGCACTGCGCCTTTCATCCTGACCGGGGATCATGCCGGAGCCGCGATACCTGACCGGCTCGGGTGGCTGGGCCTTGGAAAGGACGAGTTGTCCCGTCATATCGCGCTCGACATCGGCGTTGCCGAACTGGGCCGTGCCATTTCCAGGCGCCTCGACACCGTATTCCTGTCGCAGGCCTATTCCCGCCTCGTGGTGGACTGCAATCGCGATCCCTGGTCGCATGAGGCCATTCCGCAAACCAGCGACGGGACGCCAGTGCCGGGCAACCAAAGCCTTTCCTCGCGCGAGCGAACGCTGCGTATCGGCGAAATTCACGAGCCCTACCACGCCAGACTGGCCGAGGAGGTCGCAAGGCGCTGGCGCCCCGGAAAGCGGGTCGTGCTGGTCGCGCTCCACAGCTTTACGCCTGTTCTCGGCGGGATCGAACGGCCTTGGGATGTCGGTATCCTTCACGCGGGCGGAAACGAGAGCTTTTCGCGCCGGTTATTGGGCGCATTCGCGCGCGAGCCAGGCCTGCGCGTCGGTGACAACCAGCCCTATCTCATGGACCGGACGGACTACAGCGTTCCCCGCCATGCTTTCGGTCGTACGCTGGATTATGCCGAAATCGAGATCCGTCAGGATCACGTTGCGGACAAGGCCGGACAACGGCACTGGGCGGAATTGCTGTGCATGGCACTTGAGGAGGCCTGGCGGCAGTAAGCGCTTGTCACGATCGGGAGAACGGCTCATACCCCCAGCATCAGGCCGAGGGTATCCGAGCAAGTCCTGACTGAGAGACAGGTCGTGCTCCCGCTTTTGACGTGGAGCCTCTTGATGCCTTTACACCCTGCTCTTTTCGTGACCATTGACCAATCCTTGCCGTTGGCGCTTGACGAAGGCGATTTGCTGTCATGAGCCGCGCCATGAACCTGGCCCTGCCCGAAGAAGACGTGATCGCGGCCTGCGCAAAGTACGAGGTGTCGATCAGTTGCACCGAGCCGCTACCGCAAGGCGGTACGCATCTGGTCTGCACCCGTGGAGAGGGCGCGATGGTCATCCGCTCGAAGCTTGCCGCGCACCTTATCGAAGGGAAAGTCGTGCGTTTCCCGTTTTTCCGTTCCGACAAGGCCCGATGGCCATGGGGGAGTCAAGCACGGGGTTGAGCGCAAGCGGTGCGCGCCCACGTGACGGCTTTTGTGCTGCACAATCGCCGCGCCCCGTGACGGGTGGGCGGCGCGCAGGCTGACTGCGGTTCTGGCACAGGTGGTCCGGGACGGAGCCGCCCCAGCTACGCAGTTTCAATGCGTGCTGCCAAATCCTGCAGGAATGCGCCGGGCATCGGCCTCGTCTTCGACTTGCTGCAGGCCAGTCAGGAGATCGACCATGCAATTGAAAAATTCCAGGGCATCGCTGGTCGATCCGAGCGGAAGCCGGACTTTCGATCCTGACAGTGCCGTCATGGCTTCAGCTTCGGTTGCATCCCGAAAATGCATGAGCAATTCCGCAGGCCCGCCGGGCTTGTCCGCGATACGATCGGAAACGATGGCGCCGATCCGTTCGAGCAGCGCCGAGTGTTCCGGCGAGCCCGGGTTTGTTGCCAGAAATTCGACCAGCCCGAGCCAGTTTTTCGCACCGCCCGATGATGCATTGGCGCAATGAAGCACCTGCAGTGCACCGCAGCCGTCACGCTTGCCAAGAGACCAGGTATCTCCATTTGAACTTTCGCAAAAAGTAAGCATCGCTTCAGCCATGGGTTCCTCTTTCGATCTGGGCAGACGTATTCTGGTCGGCGGCCTTGCGACGGGCGATCGGCAAGGATCCGGTCGGGAGCTGGCTAGCCAGTCAGCTTTCGGAAAGTGACTGATGGGTCTTCTTGCGGTTTCGCTCCAGCTTGAGCGCGCTGGCGGCCATTTCTCGCCATGCCGCCTCCGCTCGTAAGGCGCGTTCACGCACGTTCTCGAGTTTGGCAAGCTGGGCGTCCCGCGAGGCTTCGTCGGCACGGGCAATGAGAAACGCATAGTTCAGAGCCATGGCATGTCCTTGCAGGTCAGTGAACAGACGCCCCCGACGCCGCGCAAACGCGGGCCGAGGGCGCGGATAAATCAGTCGGCGCTGCTGAGGTTCACAGCACTTTGCTTGCCGTTGCGGCCCTCTTCCACCACGTAGTTCACGCGTTGGTCCGTGTTGAGCGTCGAAAACCCGGCGGCCTGAACAGCCGAGATGTGCACGAAGCTGTCGGCTGAGCCGTCGTCAGGCTGGATGAAGCCATAGCCCTTGTCTTCGTTGAAGAATTTTACGGTTCCGATAGTCATGGTCGTTTCCTTTCAAGAAACGGGTTTGCCCGTCGGCGACATGCCGGCCGGGTGTTGCGTCTGGTCGTCAATTGAAAGGAATGCGTCGTCTTGCGGGAACGGTGATTTTGACATCCCATGTTCCGTAACCAATTCGTCGATACCCGTTTGAAAATCCAACGAGAGCAAAAGGGGTTCGATCACGTGGCGCGTGAGGCGTCTCGCGACCTGGAGGAGGAGGACGGGGTAACGCAAGCCTGGCTCCAGGCACAGGCTGCGGCTGCTCCAAGATTGTGCTGGAATGCGCTGATGCCGCACGCGATGGTCGATGCTTTCAGCATGAGCGTACGGCGATCGCCGTCATTCCGGGCCCTGCTTGCTTGCAGCAGTGCGCGCTGGTGCGCGGCGTATTCGTGGTTGAGATCGATGGGCTTGATCCTGTTGGCGGACGTGGCCGAGGGCCATCCCGCTGGTGTTCGTAAAGTAGTCAATCGACTATCGCGGCAACGAGCCGCTGAAGGTCGGGTGCGCTCAGCAGCGAGCGCATTTCCGGAATACGGGCCAGCCGGCTGCGCGGATTTGCGCGAGGGCGCTTGGGGTGGCGCTCGGTGGTGCCGGCCGTCTTGAGTGTCATCGTGTCGTTCTCGAACCGGCTTAAAGCCGCTCATTTCTTGTTTCAGCGTCGGAAGGTCCGTCCACGAGGGCCACCGGGGCCTTGCCCTGGCGTCTTCTCGCGATAGACAATGCGCCCCTTCGACAGGTCGTAGGGCGTCATTTCCACGCGGACGTGATCTCCGACGACGGACTTGATGCGAAACCGCCGCATTTTTCCGGCAGTATAGGCAATGATCCTGTGGTCGTTCTCGAGCATCACGCCAAAGCGCCCGTCGGGATAGATCTCGTCGATCTGACCTTCCAGTGTAATCAGTTCTTCCTTTGCCATGGCCGCCTCTTCAGATGCGGGTAAAAGCCCGCAGGCGGGCACATCCCAATCTGCGGAGCCATGAAGCGTGTAAGGAAGGCGGTGCCGCAATCTGTGCGGCAATCAAATTCCGTCGCAAGCGACGTGAGGCAATCTTTAATATAGAGCCATATTCAAAAATTACAAGATAAATCGCCAGTGCCGGTCTTGA
>NZ_DF850488.1:2340421-2365532 GCF_000813185.1 Novosphingobium sp. MBES04
CAATGCATCGACGAGAGCCCCATCCATATAGGGTTTTTCTAGAAATACGGAGCCATGCGGAATGTCGTGACGGGCCAGAGGCCAGCGGCCTGACGTGATGATGATGCCGATGTGCGGCCATCGCGCCTGCGTTTCAAAAGCCAACTCCATCCCATCGATTGGCCCGGGCATGTCGATGTCAGTGAACAGGATTGCTATTGAAGAGCTCTCTTCAAGGATGCTGAGAGCACGAGTCGCATCCGCCGCCTCTCTCGGAAGGTATCCGACGCTCGCGACAAGGTCGCAGGCCGCCAGCAATATAAGGGGTTCGTCCTCGACAACGAGGACAGTGAACTTGTGGGACATGTCCAGACGTCCTTCGGCGGGGCGCAGCGGTCAGCCCGGCATGTTGTCCCGAAATCATCGGCCGAGGCTCGCAGGTTCCGTTCGAACCTGCGCACAACAATAACCGCAGGACCTTTAATTTCCACAATATTTTTCGTGCGCCAGCTTCAGAAGCCGCATGCGGTCAACCTGGATGAACGATGCTCCGGAGCTTTGATCGAAAAAACGAGTGTAATGGGCGAGCGCGCTAGCTGTTCAGCAGCTACCCATTGCTGAGGGAAGTTGGCCGTTTCGCGCTTCGGGTGCGGGCCTCGTCTCGAATCATGGTTATGATCTTGCGCAGTGTTTCGGGTTGCTGGCGGCGGCTTGGATAGTAGATGTGAATCGCTTCGCCCGGGGACGCCCCCTGGTGTAGAACTTCACGCAATTGGCCGGCATCGATCAGGTCGGTTACACGTTCGCGCAAGCAATACGCGATCCCGCAGTGATCGCGGGCGATGCCGATGGCCAACGCGCTTTCATGGACGACTGCGGACCAAGAGAGGTTGAGCGTGCGGGCTGCTTTTCCCGTGACGAGTTCCCAATGGCACATCGCACCAGTGCCCGTTCGCATGCCGATGCAGCGATGCCTTGCGAGGTCCTCCGGGCTTTCTGGCTCCCTGGCTGCTTCGAGATAGGCCGGTGAGGCGGCCATAACCCAGAGCAAAGGGTCCCCTAGCGGAATGGCGATCATGTCTTCGGGCATGCGATCGCCGAACCGGATGCCCGCATCGAAGTCTTCGCCGACGATGTCGACCATCGCGTCCTGCACCACGACCTCAAGGCCGACTTCTGGATGTTCTGCGCTGTAGCGGGCGATGACCGGGCCAAGCAGCAGCCGCGCCGCATGGCTAAGCGCATTGATCCGAAGGCGTCCAGCCGGGCTCGCCCGGTAACGGTTGAGCTAAGGCCTGCGCGCGCGCACTTTCGCATGTGAGGAGGCTAAGCGGCTGTTCCGCTCCTGGGAAGCGATTTTCTGGCGCTGAGCGTCTGAGAAGGGTCGTATTCAGCGTCGAGATCTAGTTGTCGCCTGCGCTTTTTACGCTCTTCGCTAGCTGCTGGCGCAGCCAGGCCATTGCGGGATCGTGGTGGGTCCGTTCGTGCCAAACCAGAATCTTCGTAAAGCCGGGTACCGGCAAAGGGGGCTCCTGAAGATGCAGACCTTTCTGACCTTTTACCAAGCGCGTGGGAAGTAGTGCACAGGCGTTGGATGTGCGCACCAGATCGAGGACCAGACTAAAGTTGGGGGCTGTCATGATGACCCGCCTCGTGCGGTTGAAGGCCGCCAAGGCATGATCGGTCGCACCCTGGAACCGAGTGCCGTCGTGCGACATCAGGGCGTGGTCTAAGGCACAGAACGTATCGAGGTCCATCTTCGGCCCTGCTGCGGGATGATCACGGCGCAGGACGCAGGTGTAGTGTTCCTCGAACAGGTGGCGCGCACGCAGATTCTCGGGCGCCATCTGCGGGGTGACGAGCGCGAAGTCGGTCTTGCCCTGCTCCATATCGAGCGCCAGCGTCTCCATCGCCACGGGTCGGATTGCAATCCGGATGCCCGGCGCGCTCGTGCGCAAGCCGCTTAGGAATGGGAGAAGTACGACCTGCTGTGCGTAATCGGTCGCGGCGATGCCGATGGTCCGCTCCGCCGTCGCGGGATCAAAGCCATCAGGTTGCAGCAAGGCCTCGATTTCTCCGAGCGCGCGCCGAAGCGGTTCCGCGAGAGCTTCGGCTCGAGGTGTGGGCAGAACCCCGCGCTGGGCGCGGACGAACAGCGGATCATCGAAGGTCTCGCGAAGCCGGTTGAGCATGCCGCTTACGGCCGGTTGGGTCAGGCCAAGCCGCTCGCTCGCCCGCGTAACTGATCGGGTGTCCAGAAGGGCATTGAAGGCCTTCAGGAGATTGAGGTCGGTATTCTTGATATCACTCTTCATGATGTCAGGGATATTGAGATGTGATTTCAGCTATATCAAGCGCCCGCCTATATCCTGTGCTCAGGTTTTCCCACTCATGCAGGAGTACGATATGGGCGAAATCCAGTGGCCCGCGGGCTATGTCCCGGGTTTCAGCGACAATTTCTGTTCGAACGAGGTCATCGTCCGGGATCTTGCGGTTTCCGACGCCTGGCCTTTCTTGGTCGAGGCGGCGCGCTGGCCGGGCTATTACGCCAACAGCTCGGACATCGCGATCCATGGGGACAAGGGGCCCGCGCTCGAACTCGGCGACCGCTTCTTTTTCAAGACCTTCGGCTTCCCGGTCGATGCCGAAGTGGTGGAATGCGTGCCGCCTGTCAAAGGCCAGCCAGCGCGCATCGCCTGGCACGGGTGGTCGGGTGAGGACGAGCAGCGGCTCGACGTGCACCACGCGTGGTTGATTGAGGAGCTTTCCGGGCAACGCCTGCGTATTCTCACGCAGGAAACGCAGAACGGCGCACCGGCAAAGGAGCTTGCCCTTGCGCGCCCCAATCCGATGATCAATGGCCATCAGGATTGGCTTGAAGGTCTCGTCCCGCTGCGAGAGCCGCAGCGGCTTGAGAGTTCGACTGAGGCTGGGAGGCTGACCTGCCTGGCCTCAGTCAATCACCGGACCATTCTGGGGGCCCGGATAACGGCGCAGCCAATAGGCGTATTGGTCGGGCAACACGCTGCCCGCAGCGGGCAGCCCTAGCTCGCGGGCCACTCGGAACGGATAATGCGGATTGGCGAGGTGCGCGCGCGCGGCGAAGACGACGTCCATCTGCTGTTCGTCAATGGCCCTCTCGGCGTCCTGCGGAATGTCCATGCCCCAGGCCGTGCCGACGGCAAGCCCGGTCTCATCGCGCACGCGCTTGGCGATCGGTGCCATGAAGGCCGGGGCCCAGGGCACGTTGGCTTCAATCGTCGAGAAGCCCATGCTGACGCTCAGGAAGTCGAGCCCTTCGTTCTTGAAGGTCTTCACGAGGCCAATCGCCTCCGCAAGCGTCTTTTCGTCGCGTCCATCGAACTCGATGACGCCGAAACGGGCCGTGAGCGGCAGATTCTCGGGCCAGACTTCGCGCACGGCCTGCAAGGTCTCGATCAGGAAGCGGCTGCGCGCCGTGACGTCACCGCCATAGGCGTCGGTGCGCGTGTTGGCGTGGACCGAGAAGAAGCTTTGCGCCAGGTAGCCATGCGCAAAGTGCAGTTCGAGCCACTTAAAACCAGCGTCGCGCGCGCGGATCGCGGCCGCGACGAAATCCCGCTTTACGCGCGCGATATCGTTCAGCGTCATTTCGGTCGGCACCTTGGGTAGACCGCCGCCGAAGGCCAGGGCCGAAGGCGAGATCGTCTGCCAGCCACCGGGCTGGTCGTTGGGAATGTGGTCGTCGCCTTCCCAGGGCTTGTTGGCACTGGCCTTGCGTCCGGCATGGCCGATCTGGATGCCGGGCACGGCTCCGCCCGCGGCAATGGCATGGGCGATACTGGCCATGCCCTCGACCTGGCCATCCTGCCACAGGCCCGTGCATCCCGGCGTGATGCGGCCTTCGGGCGAGACGGCAGTTGCCTCCACGATGACGAGGCCCGCACCGCCGCGCGCGATATCGGCGTAGTGGGGAAGGTGCCACTCGCTGACGTAGCCGTCCGCGCGCTGTACTGGCACATCGGCGGCACGCCGATGCGGTTGCGAAGGGTCACGTCCTTGAGTGTGAAGGGGGTGAAAAGTGCGGGCATCGTATCCTCTTTCGTGGGACTTGGTTCAGTCGAGCATGATGACGGGTTTGCCGCTGAAATCGCGGTTCCGCAGGGCGTCGAGCATTTGCGGCAGCTCCTCGAAGGTACCTAAGCGCAGGGGCTCGGGCGCAAGGGTTTTCGCGGCGACCTGAGCGAACAGATCTTCGCCGGCAGCCGTCTGGAACATCCAGTCGGTGACATCGCCATGCTGGTGGAGGGCGCCGAGCGCTACTTCATGAAGCGAAAGCGCACGGCCAAAGGCCGGACTGGGCCAGTCCGGCACCCGGCCCTGAATGCACACGAGATGGCCGTTGGCCTTCAGGCCAGGATGGAGCCGCGCGGCATGTTCGGGGCCGACCATATCGATAGCCGCCGTGAAGCGCGGCGATCCAATCTCGGAGCCCTGCTCGAGAGGCCCCGCGATCCAGTCTACGGCGCCAACCCCGGCCAGTCGCTCGCGGTGGCGGATGTTGCACATGACGCTAACGCGCCAATCCAGTTGCACGGCCAGTTGAACAAGATAGTTGCCCACCGCGCCACCCGCTCCGCTGACCAGCAGCCGCTGGTTGCCGCCCGGAGGCAGCTTTGCGAGCGCGCGCCAGGCAGTCAGCGCCGGGCAGGGCATGCTGGCGGCAAGGGCCAGGTCGAGCGCGTCGGGGACACGCATGAGCGCGTGCGCCCCGACGGGGGTGTACTGCGCGAAGCTACCGTGCGACTGCAGGCTCTGGTGGTAGGCCACGCGGCTTTCCAGCCAGGCCGGATCGACATCCGGTCCGATCTTCACCACCGTCCCGGCACCGTCGACACCGGGCACATGGCCGCGCTGCCATCCAAGCCCTCCCAGGACCTTCCAGTCCACCGGGTTGAGGCTGATCGCCGCGTTGCGCACGATGACCTCGCCCGGGCCGGGCCGTGGCATGGGCCGTGTCGCCAGGACCAGGGCGAGCGGGTCCTCGCCCGCTACCCAGGTCCAGGCGCGGTAGGTTTTGGGCAGAGCCTCAGGCATAGGCTCCGGCCGAATAGGTCAGCTCGTAGCTGTGGCTGTAGACCTCGAGGATGTTGCCGAAGGGATCCTCGCAATAGACCATGCGGTAGGGCTTCTCGCCGGGGAAATACTCGCGCACGGGCATGCGCTGCTTGCCGCCGGCGGCCACGATCTTGGCGGCCATGCCCTCGACGTCCGGGTCCTGGATGCAGAAGTGGAACACGCTGGTCTTCCAGTACTCGAAATTGTTTTCCGGCCGCTCGGCGTTGCGGAACTGGAAGATCTCGACGCCGACACGATCGCCGGTCGAAAGGTGGGCAATGCGGAAGGAGCCCCAACCCGCGCCGAAGACGTCGGTGCACATGACACCGATGGCGCTCTCGTCTTCCTCGATCGTGGTGGGCGGCATGATGAGGTACCAGCCCATGACTTCGGTGTAGAACTTCACGGCTTCGTCGAGGTCGGTGACCGACAGGCCGATATGCGAGAAGCTGCGGGGGTAGGGGGCCATTGGTGTTCTCCTGATCTGTTGCCAGGATTGTGGGGGGCGCTTATCATAATGAGAAGTGTCATAAGCTTATCATTGTGATAAGAATTTATTATGATGAACCCGCAATGGATCACCAGCTTCGTCCGCGTCGTGGAGACCGGAAGCTTCACCCGGGCCGCCGATGCCCTGAACCTGACGCAAGCCGCCGTCAGCCAGCACATGGCGCGCCTCGAAGCGCAGGCGGGCCAGCTCGTGATACGTCGCCCTCGCGCTCTCGAACTGACGCCGGCCGGACATGCGATGCTCGCCTATGCGCGTGAGGTCGAGCAAGCGGACTTGCGCCTGCGATCGCGACTGTCAGACGGCGAGCGCATGGAAGGGGAGATCAGCCTGATTACGCCCGGCAGTGTCGGCCTGATGCTCCATCCCCTGCTTCTCGACATCCAGGAACGGGAACCGGCGTTGAGCATCCGCCATCGCTTCGCTCCCGATGCCGAGATCGTCCAGTCGGTGCTGGATGCCCGGTTCGAGGTTGGATTGTCGACGACGCGCCCCGACGATGCGCGGCTGAGCCTTACGCCTTTCCTGCACGAACCCCTGGAACTGATTGTGCCCGCGGCCAGCGAGGTGAACGCCTGGGGCGATCTCGAGCGCCTGGGCTTCATCGACCACCCCGATGGAATGGCCATGGCCAAGCGGCTTTTGTCGCTACGTTTTCCTGGTAATCCCGGTCTCTCTCGCCTGCCTATCCGAGGCTTCACGAACCAAATTGCCCTCATTCTGGAACCGGTTGCCCGTGGGTTTGGTTTCACGGTCCTGCCGCGTTACGCCCGGCAGGCGTTTCGCAATCCCGAGCAGATCCTGGTGGCGGGAAATGGTCCGCCCGTGGTCGATACCCTGTGGCTTCTCCATCGTAGCGAATGGTCCCTGACGGCCCGAATGCGCAAGGTTCTCTCGAACCTGCGCGCTTCCCTTCAGGAACCTATGGCCAAATAAACTTTGAGCCCACCTTCTGGACGATAGCTCGCGAATAGCGGACCGACCGTACTTGGGCATCGAAAATTGGCAGCTGAGCGTCCGCGAAGGGTCGGGCGCGGAAGGGCTTCTATGCGCCGGTGGCGGGAGTGGCCGCCAGGCTCCCTAGTCGGCCGTTTGAGAGGCGATTTGACGTCCCGGGGAGCCGACAGTCCGGTTTCCCTTGCCGTCCAGGCTCCTCACCGGCCCAGATGGGTGGGAAGCGGACAGTTGTCGGTGTTGCTGACAAGAGGCAGCCAACGACTGGTTGCGAACGTTGATAGACATTCGATTGTTCATTCAAAGCGGATGAGATGGGTGGCTCTTTTGCTCGGGTTGCATGACAGCAAACCCATTTGGGCACTTCGATGTCGTGAGCGGGAGCCATCCGCCTCATCCCTTTTGGCACGACCGCCCTGGGTAAGCCGACCTTCGCGCTGCGGCTGCACAACGTCAGCTTAACGACTCGCCCTTTCATAGGCGCGCTCATGGGCAAAGAGCGCCGCTCGTACATAGTCCGTAAGGCCGCCTTTTAGTCCATGGCGTCAAGCAAGAGCTCGAATGTGCCGCGGAAGATCAAGCCGCTCGAGTGGGCCTTGCTCATAAATGGGACCGATCACAATGATTGGGCGATGACATAGAGATGTGCAGATAAAAATCCCACAATATCGTTCATTTTAGGCCGATAAGTGGATTTATCGTTGCGTCTCCATCCGAATCCACTTAATGGGACCGATATCACAAGAATGGTTGGTACGAGCCAGCCCGTGGAGAGGAGGAATGGATGGAGAAAATCCGTAAGGTCAGTCGCGCGGTACGTGCGCTCGGGGCGGGAAGTGCCTTGGGGGCGCTCGTCGTGGCGAGCGGCGCCTATGCGCAGACCACCCAGGGGCAGGGTGCCCCGGCGCAGGCCGCCGCCCCTGTTTCCCAGGCCGATGCCGAAGAGGCCGCGGTCCAGGAGATCATCGTCACCGGCTCGCGCATCGCGCAGAACGGCATGAACGCGCCGACCCCCGTGACCGTCATGGGCAATGACCGTATCCAGGCCCGTGCCGAAACCAATGTCGGCGATGCGTTGAACGAGCTGCCTTCGTTCCGTGCGCTGACCACGCCGAATACCCAGCAGGCGACAGGTGGCAACATCGGTGCGCGCGTGCTTGACCTGCGCGGTCTGGGTGCAACGCGCACGCTGGTCTTGGTCGATGGCAAGCGCTTCGTGCCCTCCACCACGCAGGGCACGATCGACGTCAACCTCATTCCCAGCCTGCTCGTGCGCCGGGCCGAGATCGTGACCGGCGGCGCCTCGGCGGCCTATGGCTCGGACGCAGTGGCCGGTGTCGTCAACTTCATTCTCGACAAGGAACTGGAAGGCTTCAAGGGCACCGTGCAGGCGGGCATCACTGATCGCGGTGATGGCGGCGAACGCTCGATCCAGGCCGCCTGGGGCACCAGCTTTGGCGGCGGACGTGGCCACTTCCAGGTTGCGGGCGAATACACCAAGTCCGATGGCCTGGGCGATTGCTACACGCGCGACTGGTGCCCTAACGAACAGCTCATCGGCAATTCGCCGGCCGGCTTCGACGGTAATCCGGCCAGCATCCGCAATGGCCCGGCGGGCACCGGTACGCTCTCTTCGGGCGGTCTGATCGTCGCCAATTCGGGGCCTTTGCGCGGTCTTGCCTTCAATCCTGACGGCAGCACCTACGATTACGACTACGGCACGATCTACGGCACCAACCCCTCGCCGCTGTTCACGCTGGGGGGATCGGAAGCGGGCCGCAACGGTTTCCTCGATGGCATCCTGCTGGCGCCGCCGGTCGAGCGTCTGATCGGCTATGCCCATGCCGACTATGAACTGAGCGACAGCATCAAGGCCGGCCTTGATCTTTCCTACGGGCGGATCAAGGGCATGGTGATCGGCTCGGTCGCCCGCTCCACGCTCAACATCCAGCGCGACAACGCCTATCTGCCCGGCGACGTTGCCGCGACGATGGACGCGAACGGGATCTCCTCCTTCACGCTGGGCCGGGCCTTCACCGACCTTGGCGGCGCGGTCGACCGTTCCAAGAACGAGACTTTCCGCGGTGTCTTCTCGCTCGAAGGCGACCTTTCCGATACCTGGCAGTGGGATGCCTACTACGAATTCGGCCGCAACAGCTTCCGGCAGGCTACTCGGGCAACGTGGTCGCCTCGCGCGTGGCGCGGGCCGCAGATGCGGTCATGGTGGGCGGCAATGTCGTGTGCCGGGTCAATGCCGATGGCAATCCGGCCACCAACGATCCGGGCTGTGTGCCGATCAACGTCTTTGGTTCGGGCAACATCACGCCCGAAGGTGCCGCCTACATCGCGCCCTCCGGGTATCAGACCACCAAGCTGACCGAACATGCCGTGGCGGCCAATATCAACGGCTCGCTGTTCAGCCTGCCGGGCGGTGACTTCGCGATTGCCACCGGTGCGGAGTTCCGCAGCAACAAGGCGACGGGTTCGGCCGATGCGCTCTCCAGCCAGAACGCGTTCTGGTCCTTCAACGGGCAGGCGCTCGAGGGACGGATCAACGTCGTCGAAGGCTATGTCGAGGCGAACGCGCCGCTGCTTGCCGACGTGCCACTGGCCCGCACGCTGGAGCTGAACGGCGCGCTGCGCCAGACGCACTATTCGCGTAGCAGCCCAACCGCGGATTCGAGCACGGTCGACGCCACCACCTGGAAGGTTGGCCTTGTCTATGCGCCCGCAGACCTCATCCGCTTTCGCGTCACCCGTTCGCGTGACATCCGTGCGCCCAACCTGACCGAATTGTTCGGTCCGGTGTCGCTGGGCCGCACGACCGTGGTCGACCCCGCGAACAACGGCTCGCAGATCCAGGTCAACGCCTATTCGGGCGCCAACGGCGCGCTCAACCCCGAAGAGGCCGACACCTGGACGGTGGGCGCGGTGCTGACACCGGGCGGGGCGCTGCAGGGGCTTCGCTTCTCGGTCGACTACTACGACATCAACCTGCAGGGCGCGATCTCGACCCTGGGTTCGCAGGTCCTTGTCGATCGCTGCTTTGCGGGCGACGACACGCTTTGCCAGTACATCACGCGCGATGCGAACAACATGATCACCAGCGTCTCCGACGTGCTCCAGAACGTCAGCCAGATCCGCAACCGCGGCCTCGACTTCGAGCTGACCTACGGGCTCTACATGGGCGATGCCGGCGATCTGGACCTGCGCGTGCTGGCAACGAAGTACCTGAAGTACTCCATCGCGGGCGTGGATCGTCTGGGCCAGACCGGTTTCCGTCCGGGCACCACCACTGGCGTTCCCGACTATCTGATCGATACGTCGCTGACCTGGACACGGGGCAAGGTCTCGGTGAACGCCCATGGCCGCTACATCCCCAAGGGGACCTTCGACACGACGATGGTCGGCCCGCAGGACGAGGGCTATGATCCCAGCCTGCCCAACAGCGTCAACGACAACCGCGTCGACAGCTACTTCACGTTCGACCTTGGCGTCACCGTGACGGCGACCGACCGCCTCGAGCTGTTCGGGGTCGTCAATAACCTGTTCGACACCGATCCGTCCGCTGCGGCGAGCGCGCAGGGTGGTACCAACCAGGTCTACTTCAATCCCTATGGTCGCCAGTTCAAGGTCGGCGCCCGCATCACGATGTAAGTTTCAACCGCCCGTGCCGGGCTGTCCGGCGCGGGCCCAGAAGATAGAGGAATGCCATGGCGAAGAAATCGCTCCAGGAGCTGCTCGAGACGACCGAGAAATGCATTGTCGCCCCGTGCGTCTACGACTGCGCCTCTGCGCGTGCGGTCGAACTCGTCGGCTTTGAGGCCATGATGCTGTCGGGCGGCGAAGTGTCGATCGCGATGAACGGCGTGATCGACTACGGCTTCTCCAACCTGACCGACGTCGAATGGATCACGAGCCGCATCTCGCAGACTTCCGCGATCCCGCTGGCCGCCGACATCGAGGATGGCTTCGGCGGTCCGCTCGCGGTGTACCGCTCGGCGCGCCGCATGGCGATGGCCGGCGCCAAGGCGCTGCAGCTTGAAGATGCCTCGGACATGGAGGACTCCACCGGGCTCATCTCGCGCGACAAGTACATGGAAAAGGTCAAGGCCGCGCTGGCCGCGCTGGAAGGCACCGACTGCTTCCTGATCGCGCGCACCAATGCCGATCCCGAAACCAACATGGAAGAGGGCTGCATCCGCATGGCCATGGCGCACGAACTGGGCGCCAAGATGACCACCGTGGTGAAGATCGGCACTTACGAGCACGCCAAGCACGTCGCCGAGAAGGTGCCGGGCTGGAAGATGTTCCCCGACGTGCGCGACATCGACGGTAAGCCCGCGGTCACGGCCGACCAGATCTATCCGCTTGGCTTCAACTTCATGACCATGCACTACACGCTCAAGGCCGCGATGGACGGCATGCTCGAGCACGGCCTCAAGAACGTCGCGCAGCAGGGCTGCCACTATACCTGCCAGAAGGAAGACGCGACCGGTGTCATGGGCATGAGTGCGACGCCGCTGTTCGACCCGCAGAGCTACATGGAGCTGGAGAACAGCTTCACCGGCGCGGGCAAGGAATACACCATCGTCGGCAACGCGGTGGAGGACTTCCCCGAAGGCTTCACCCGCACCAAGATCGAGGATCGTCTCTGATCCTTCCCTGACAGTTCCAACTGAACCCTCCCTTAGGGTCCGGGCGCACACCATCTCCTCCGTGCGCCCGGGGCCTTTTTTTATGCCTGGGGCAAAGGGGCAGGTGGTCAGGGGGGCAGGCGCTCGATACCGGTGAGGCGCAAGCGAGGCTGACTTCGTCGCAAGGGCCTCCTTGTTACCTTCCGGCATGATCGCCCCCGCTTATGTCGGCCAAGGGTGCGTGCCCGCCATGGGGTCGACAGTTCCGGGAGCCCGAGGGCGATGGCCCTCGGATAGTCTTTCCAGGTGGCTGTGTCTCTTCTTAGGGCCTCTCTGCACGCTGGCCTTGCGCACAAAAAAGGACGCGCGGGGCCAGGCTCGCGCGTCCTTCTCGGTGTGATCTCTGGGCGTGTGCGTCAGCTCTCGGCAGCCTCGCGCAGCTTGCGGTAGGGCTTGAGTGCGAAGAGCAGGAGGACCCACATGAGCGGGCTGGCCACACCCACCACGATTGCCATCGAGTAGCGGATGTCGGTGGGCGCGGTGAACACGTGGTCGTTCATGAAGCCGATGATGACCGGGCCAAGGCCGATGCCGACAAGCGAGATCACCATGATGTAGAAGGCGGTGACCTGTGCGCGGGCGCGGTTGGGGACGATCAGCTGCAAGGCGGTGCCTGCGCAGGGAACCGGCATGCACGAGAGGAACATGGTCGGTGCGATCAGCGCGAGCGAGGCCCAGGCGTTGGGCATGAGCGGGGCAATCGTGCCGAACACGCCGCACAGCAGGAAGCTCCAGGCCGCGACGCGCAAGGGCGCATCGACCTTGCCGGTTGCCGCCACCTTGTCGGCAAGGACGCCGGCAAAGAAGGTGCCCGCGGTGCCGAAGATGATCATGATGAGGCCAAAGCCGAGGCCAACCTGCGCCGGGTCCCAGCCGTAGACCCGGCCGAACAGCGCGGGCATCCATACGTTGTAGGCAAAGTTCACCAGGGTCACCATCGCGAAGCCCGAGAACATCAGCGTGAGCGTCAAGCGGCGCTCCTTCACCACATTCACGACCTCGCGGATCGACAGCGTGCGGTCCTGTCCGCTGCCGCGGCGCAGCGGCTCGCGCAGAAGCCAGAAGACGGGCGCAAGGAACAGGCCGGGCAGGCTGACAAGCAGGAAGCAGGCCTGCCAAGGCAGGAGGCCGAAGGGCAGGCCGTCGCTGGCAACATGCGCGGCGGTCAGTCCGTCAAGCAGCTGTCCGCCGACAAGATAGGCAAGGCCGATCCCGAACGGCGCGCTGAGGAAGAAGACGCCGACCGCGCGGCCCAGGCGCACCGGCGGAAAGAGGTCGGCCAGCAGCGAGAGGCCGGTTGGAGTGACGCTTGCCTCCCCCACGGCTACACCCACGCGCGAGACGAACAGCTGCGTGAAGTTGCGGGCAAGACCCGAGGCCATCGAGAAGGCGGAGAACAGCAGAAGCGAGATGCCCAGCAGGCCCGTGCGCCGGTGCTTGTCGGCAAGGCGCCCAATGGGCACGCTGCACAAGGTATAGAAGATCCCGAAGGCGACGCCCTGCAGCATGGCAAAGCGGGTGTCGTCCATCCCGAAGTGGCCCTTGACCGGCTCGACCGTCAGATTGAGCACCACGCGGTCGAACTGCGAGGCAATCGAGGCCAGCGCGAGCAGCGCCGCGATCATCCAGCTGCGACGGCCTGGAGGCCAGGCGGTTTCGCGGTCGGCCGGCTGGGTGGCCGAAGCCGTGGCGGGTGGAGCCTCGGGCTGCCGGGGGGCGGCCGCAGGCGCACTATGGGCCATGGGTAATCCTCTTCCTACTTGCGAGACCGGCCCGATCTGGTGTCGGGTCCGTATCGTGCTGGCTGCTCCGGGCGGGGCCGGGCTCAGCCGTCTTGGGGTGTCAACCGGGAGGGGCTCCCGTTGCGTGGAGTGCGCGGCAGACGAGCGCGACCTGCTCGTCGCTGGGCAGATGGCCGTCGACCGGACAGGCGTTCTCGTCCGCGGCCGGAGGTTCGAGTGTGGCAAGCTGGCTGGTGAGCAGCGAGACCGGCATGAAGTGCCCGGGCCGGGTCGTCATGCGGTGTTCAAGGCCCGCCGCATCGATCTGGGGCAGCACGAACAGCACGTCGCCGGCAATCGCGCGCAGGCGGTCGCGGTAGCTGCGCTTGAGCGCTGAGCAGGAGGCGACCGCGCCTTGGGGATGCGCGGCGAGCGCGTGCGCGACCGCATCGAGAAAAGGCGCCCGGTCGGTATCATCGAGCGCGAGCCCCGCTGCCATCTTGGCGCGGTTGGCTTCAGGGTGGAGTTCGTCGCCCTCGATGAAGGCCCAGCCCAGCTGGCGGGCCAGCGCCGAAGCCAGCGTCGTCTTGCCGCAGCCGCTGGGGCCCATCACGACAATGGCGCGCGCAGCGCTCATGCCGCAGGTTCCTCGCGGGCCATGTCGAAGAGGCGGACGTATTCGGCGCTGTCGGCCGCGCCCAGGCCGCCACTGACGAGCATGCGGTGAAGGTCTGCGGCCAGTGTGGTGAGGGGCATGGCCAGCCGCTTGCTCATGGCCGCAGCCTGCACCGTCTCCAGGTCCTTGAGCATGTTGTCGATGCGCCCGGTCGGTGAAAAATCGCGTGCGGCCATCTTGCCCATGAATTCCTGGAGGATGCGCGAATCTGCACGCCCTCCGGCAAGCGCTGCCGGAATCTTGCTGGCATCCACGCCTTGCGCCTCGGCAAAGCGGACGCCCTCGGCGACGGCGAGGAAGGTGTTGGCGCACAGCAGCTGGTTGATGAGCTTGACCGTCTGTCCGGCGCCGGGGCCGCCCAGGTGGGTTGCGTTGCTGGACAGCGCCTCGATTAGGGGACGAGCGCGGGCAACGGCTTCGTCGTGCCCCCCGATCATGAGCGTGAGCGTGCCCTTGGCGGCCGCAGGCGCGCCGCCTGAAAGCGGCGCATCGACCCACTCCATCCCGGTCTCGTCCAGGAGCCGCGCGGCGAGCTGTGCTGAACGTCCGGCATCGATGCTCGACATGTCGAAGAGGATCTTGTCCGAGGTGGCGGCCTCGGCAATTCCGTCCGGTCCGAATACCGCGCTTTCCACGATATCGGCGGAGTTGAGGCTGGTGATGACGAAATCGGCCGCGCCAGTCGCTTCGGCCGCGTTGGCCGCAAGGCGGGCGCCCTTGGCGACAAGCTCGTCGCATCGTGTGGAATCGCGGTCGTAAAGGGTGAGCCCTGCGCCTGTTTCGAGGAGCCGTCCGGCAATCGCCGAACCCATGACTCCCACTCCGATGACCGCGATCTGCATGTCTACTGTGTTCCCTTGACCGACGCGCGCTCGATCAGGCTGAGCCCGACATCGATGCGCTGTTGTGTGCGTTCCTGTTCGCTGGCGGCCAGGATCTCGAGCAGCGTGCGCCCGGTGCGCTGGCCCAGCGCCCGAAAATCGACGTGAATGGTGGTGAGCGGCGGATTGATCTCGCGCCCGATTTCGAAATCGCCAAAGCCCATGATGGAGACCTGCCCGGGCACGTCGATCCCGCGGCGCTGGCATTCCATCACGGCGCCCACTGCCGACATGTCCGAGACCGCGAAGACGGCCTCGATGTCGGGGTGGCGCTCCAGCATCGCGGCCATGGCGCGCGAGCCGTGGGCGAAGCTGACCGGGGCTTCGCCGAAGCGCAGCACGTAGTCCCGGGAGAGCCCGCTGGCCGCCAGTTCCTCCTCGAAGCCGCGCACGCGCTCCTCGCCGCGGTGGTCGGTGACCTTCTCGCCCGGTGTCGCGGCGAGCGCGCCGATGCGGGTGAAGCCCTTAGCGATGAGATAGCGTGCGGCGGTGCGCCCGACCTCGTAGTTGGAGAAACCGATCGCGTGTTCGAGCGGCTGGCTGGGCAGGTTGGCGACCTCGATCACCGGGATGTCGGCGGCCAACAGCATGCGGTTGGCGTTGCGACGCTGGAGCGAGCCGGTGATGATGATCGCCTCGGGGCGACGGGCGAGCAGCGCGCGCATCTGGCGCTCCTCCTCGGCCGTGTCGTAATCGGTGTAGGCGACCAGCAGATGGTAGTCGCGCTCGCGCAGCACTTCAGTCAGCCCGTGGGCAACCGCAGCAAAGTTGGCGTTGGTCAGCGTGGGCAGCATCAGCGCGATGAAGCCGGTCTTGCGGCTGGACAGGCTGCCCGCCGCGCGATCGGGCACATAGCCCAGGCTGTCGATCGCGCGCAGCACCTTCTCGCGCGTGGCCGGCGTGACCAGATCGGGCGTGCTGATCACGCGCGAGACCGTCATGCGCGAGACACCGGCAAGCCGCGAGACGTCCCGGATCGTGGGACGGCCCGTGGTCTGCGGGGCCTTGCCGGTCTCGGCGCTGGGCGGGTGCGTGCTGGACATTTCGTGAGGGTTCCTGAAAGGGCGCAAAGCCCCGGCATATCAGCTGACGTGCGCGGCCTCTACTGCCGCTACGGGATTGCCCTCACTGACGTAGTGGTAGAAGCGCCCCTCGAACATTTCGAGCACCTCGAGCGTGGCCGCCCGGGCTGCATCGCGTGCCGGTGAGGCGAGCGCCTCGGCCAGTTCGGCGTGGCCGGGATAGTCGATCTGCTGCATCATCACGATTGAGGGCGCGCCCTCGTCAGCCTGGTCCATGTAGAACAGGCGCACGTCGAGCGCGTGGGGGAAGGCCTTCCAGGCCGAACCCAGGCGATGGATCACGGCGTCCTTGAACGCGGCCTCGCAGCCAGGCTTGATGGTGCCTTCGAAAACGGCGGTGCGGGTAATCATGCGGCGAACTCCGGATCCATGGCAATGTGCAGTTTGACGACGCGCGAGCGGTCGCCCGCGCGCTCGAAGGCGTCCACCGAATCGGCGAGCGCATACGTGCCCGAAAGAATGGGCGAGACGTCGATTGTGCCCGCCACGATCAGCTCGACCGCGAGGTGGAATTCGCCGTTGGCGCGGAAGGCACCCATGAATTCGACTTCGCGGGCCTGAAGCTTGTTGACGGGCACGGGGGCATCGCCCGGGGGCAGCATGCCGACCTGGATGATGCGCCCGCCGCGCCGGACGGCCTCGAACAGCGAGCCCAGCGCGGCGGCGGCGCCGGAGGCCTCGAAGGCAACGTCGAAGTGGTCCTTGAGGGCCTCCAGCTCGGCGCTGTTCTTGGCCACGTTGATGGTGCGGTCCGCGCCCATCGTGCGGGCCACGTCCAGCGCGGCGTCCTCGATGTCGGTCGAGACCACTTCAAGCGCGCCCGCCCACTTCGCGCAGCGCGCGGTCAGCAGGCCGATCGGGCCGGAACCTGTGACCAGAACGCGCTTGCCCATCAGCGAACCCGCGCGGGCGACCGCGTGGAGGCCGACCGACAGCGGTTCGGCGACCGAGAGCTTGAGCAGGTCGGTGTCCTCGGGGACGGGAATGATCTGGTCCGCGCGCAGAATGAGGTGCTGGGCAAAGCCGCCCTGAACATGGGGAAAGCGGCCCGCGCTGCCTAGGAAGAACATGTCCTCGCACAGGTTCATGCGGCCCGCGCGGCACTGGCTGCAGGTCAGGCATGGGCGGCTCGGGTCGAGCGCGGCGCGCATGCCCGGCTTCAGGCCGGGATTGAGTTCCTCCACGCCCGCGCCGCATTCGACGACGGTGCCGGAGATCTCGTGGCCCAGGACCATCGGTTCGCGCACCACGTTGTCACCCACCGAACCGCGGTGGAAGTAGTGCATGTCCGAGCCGCAGATGCCGCCGAAGGCAACGGCGACGCGGACTTCCTCGGGCGCCAGGGCGCGGTCGGCGCGCTCCTCGACGCGCAGGTCCTTCTTTCCATGGCAGATGGCTGCGAGCATTGAATCCTCTCCTTGTTATGTGGGACCGATACCATTGGTGGGCTGGGGAGGCAATGGGGAGCGGCGGTGGCAGCAAAATTTATGCAATTACCTTAGAGTAGGGGGAATTTCCTCACATCCTGTATACGTGATGACGGTTGCAATGGGACCGATCACACGATAGGCGGGAGGCATATAAAGGAGAGTTTGCCGTGAAACTATTCAGCCTAGAGGGCCGCCGTGCCCTGATTACCGGGTCCTCGCGGGGCATCGGGTATTCCATAGCCGAGGCGCTGGGCGCGGCCGGGGCCGAGCTCGTGCTCAACGCGCGTTCGCCCGGGGCGCTTGATGAGGCCGCCGAAAGCCTGCGCGCGCGCGGTATGGAGGTGGCAACCTCCTGCTTCGACGTGACTGACGCCGCAGCCGTCAATGCGGCTATCGCCGCGCTCGAAGCGGACCTTGGTCCCATCGATATCCTCGTGAACAACGCCGGTATTCAGCGCCGGGCACCGCTCGACCAGTTCGACGATGCGGCCTGGCGCGAGCTCATGTCGACCAACCTCGACAGCGTCTATTATGTTTCGAAGGCGGTTGCGCAGGGCATGATCGCGCGCGGGCGCGGCAAGATCATCAACATCGGTTCGGTCCAGTGCGAACTCGCCCGTCCGGGCATCGCGCCCTACACCGCCAGCAAGGGTGCGGTGAAGAACCTGACGCGCGGGATGTGCGCGGACTGGGCCGGCCATGGCCTCCAGATCAACGCCATCGGCCCCGGCTACTTCGCGACCCCGCTCAACAAGGCACTGGTCGAGGATCCCGATTTCGACGCGTGGCTGCGCAAGCGCACGCCTGCGGGCCGCTGGGGCAACCTGGAGGACCTGCACGGCGCGGCCGTCTTCCTGTCCTCCGGCGCCTCGGACTTCGTGAACGGCCAGACGATCTACGTCGATGGCGGCATTCTGTCGGTCATCTGAGCGGGAAAGGACACGCACAATGGAAGGCGATCAAAAGCCGCTGGCTTTGCAGCTGTGCCCCTTCTCCCCGGCCATGGAGGCCGAGATCGGGGCGCGCTTCGTAATCGAACGCTGGTTCGAGCGCAATGAGGGCGAACAGGCCGACTGGCTTGCCGAGAACGGCGCGCGCGTGCGCGCGGTCGTGACCGGGGGCCACATCGGTTGCCCTTCGCCGTTGATGGAGGCGCTGCCCGAATTGGCCATCATCGCGATCAATGGCGTGGGCTTCGACAAGGTGGATTTGACCCTGGCTTCGGCGCGCGGCGTGGCTGTCACGACGACGCCGGGTGTTCTTACCGACGATGTGGCGGATCTTGCCATCGGTCTCGTGGTTGCGCTCTTGCGGCGGATCCCCGCGGCCGACGTCCATGTGCGCAAGGGGCTCTGGCCCAAGGGCGACATGGCGCTGGCCCGCAAGGTTTCGGGCAAGCGCTTCGGTGTGCTCGGCCTGGGGCAGATCGGCATGGCAATTGCCCGCCGTCTGGAAGCCTTCGGCCCTGTTGCGTACTGCGATGCAGCGCCCAAATCGGTCGACTACGCCTATCATGCCGATCCGGCCGCGCTGGCCGCTGCGAGCGATGTCCTGGTGGTGGCCTGCGCGGCGACGCCCGCGACACAGGGTCTGGTCGATGCCGGGGTGCTCGAGGCGCTCGGCGCGGACGGCTACCTCGTCAACGTCGCGCGGGGGTCGGTGATTGACGAACGGGCTCTGACCCGCGCGGTCGAAGAGGGCGTGATCGCCGGCGCCGCGCTCGATGTCTTCGCGCGCGAGCCGCACGTCCCCGACGCTCTGATCGCCAGCGAGCGGACAGTGCTGACCCCGCACGTTGCCAGCGGCACGGTGGAAACCCGGCAGGCCATGGCGGACCTGGTGGTGGCCAATCTCGACGATTTCCTGGCAGGGAGCGCGCCGCGTACCGCGCTGCCGCGGCCATGAGGCGGCGTGCGCTCATCACGGGCGCGGGCAGCGGCATCGGGCGCGCGGTGGCGCAAACGCTGGCCGCCCGGGGCTATCGCCTGGCTCTGGCCGGGCGGCGCACGGACGCGCTGGAGGAGACCTGCGCTCTCTTGGAGGGCGAGGGGCATTTTCCCGTCGCCGCCGACGTCACAGACCCGGACAGCGTGGCCGCGCTGTTCGAGACGACAGTGGACACCTTCGGGAGGCTCGACCTTCTCTTCAACAACGCCGGGGTCAGCATCGGCGGAGCCATCGACAGCTATGCGCTGGACGACTGGAAACGGACCGTCGACACCAATCTGACCGGGGCCTTCCTGTGCCTTCAGGCCGCCTTCCGGGTGATGAAGGCGCAGGAGCCGCGCGGCGGGCGGATCATCAACAACGGGTCGATCTCCGCTCATGCGCCGCGTCCCGAATCCATTGCCTATACCGCGACCAAGCACGCAGTCACGGGGCTGACCCGGTCCTGCGCGCTTGACGGGCGCGGCTATGATATCGCCTGCGGCCAGATCGATATCGGCAACGCGGCGAGCGCGATGGGTTCGGTCATGGCCGAGGGCGTGCCGCAGGCCAACGGCACCCGCATGGCCGAACCGGTCATGGACGTCGCGCAGGTGGGTGAGGCCGTCGCCTATATGGACAGCCTGCCGCTTGAGGCCAACGTCGCCTTCATGACCGTGATGGCGACCAAGATGCCGTTCGTCGGTCGCGGCTGACCAAGGGCAGGGGCCTGCCCGCCCCAAACGGATTTCGCTCGCCAAGGAGCCTGGAAATGACAAGCAAGACAGTTGCCCGCGCCGCGATCTGCAGCGGGCGTGAAGAGCCTTTTGCCATCGCGGATATCGAACTCGATGCGCTGCGCGACGATGAGGTGCAGGTGCGCATTGTGGCCTGCGGTATCTGCCATACCGACATGGCGGTGCGCGATGCGCAGCTGCCCGTGCCGCTTCCGATCGTGCTCGGCCATGAAGGCGCCGGGATCGTCGAGGAAGTCGGCGCGGGCGTGACCTCGGTCCGCCCCGGGGACCGGGTGGTAATGAGCTTCAATTCCTGCGGCTCGTGCCCCAGCTGCGCGGTCGATGCGCCGACGTACTGCTACGAATTCTATCCCAACAACTGGTCGGGACAGCGTGCCGACGGCTCACCGGTCCTGTTTCGCGAGGGCGAGCCTCTCAACGGCAACTTCTTCGGGCAGTCCGCCTTTGCGACGAAAGCCATCGCGCATGAACGCAACGTCGTGCGCGTGCCCGATATGATGGAAAATGTGGATCTTGCCAACCTGGCGCCGCTCGGTTGCGGCCTTATGACGGGGGCGGGCGCGGTCCTCAACGCGATGAAGGTACGTGCAGGCCTGCCCATCGCGATCTGGGGCGCGGGCACCGTGGGCATGGCCGCAATCATGGCCGCGCGCATTGCCGGGGCCGATCCGATCATTGCCATCGACGTGCACGACAGCCGGCTCGAGATGGCTTGGGAACTGGGCGCGACCCACGTCTTCAACGAGCGCACGCAGGACATCGAGGCCGAGATCCGCAAGCTGTGCCCGAACGGCCTCGGCTATGCTTTCGATACGACCGGCGTGAACAAGCTGATCGAACTGGCTTTCACCCTGCTGGCCCCGATGGGGACGCTGGGCATGGTCGGCGCCTCGGCGCCCGAGGACATGCTTTCCTTCAACGAGGCCAGCTTCATGAGCAACGGGCGGCGCGTCATGGGTATCCTGGGAGGCGATGCGGATCTGCAGGACTTCCTGCCCCAGCTGATGGAGCATTACCGCGCGGGTCGCTTTCCTTTCGACAAGCTGATTAGCTTCTATCCCTTCGAGGAAATCAACGAAGCAATTGCAGCCAGTGAGAGCGGTAAGGTCATCAAACCGGTCCTGCGCATGTAGCATTGCCGAGGCCTGCGTCGGTGCACGCGCGTTTTGCGGCTCAAATGACGGAAGGGGGCGCGGCCGCCGACGCCGAGAAACGGCAACTGTCGTTGCAGTTGCGCTCCAGACCGGACGTTCCGCGACCGGCCCGGCTTGCGCATGCGGCGAGGGCAAGCGGACTTTGCGGTCGGAGAGACCTGAAATCGGCGGCTGAGCGTCTCACAAGGGTCGAAGGAGGGCGGGTTGAAGGTTCACGCACCACCGCGCAGTTGAGGGCCCCTGATCGCAAGGGCGAGTGAACTCCGCTTCAACTCGCAATCATTGTGACTACCGTTTCACTTAGTACCGTGGCTCTGTCGGCCAGATGAACCTAAACTCGGGGTTCCGCGCGACAGTCTGACGCAGGTCGAGCATCACACGCCACGTCGCCACTTTGCCGACGACAGGATAGGCCGCCAAAGCCGAGACCGCCTCTGACGGGAGGTCGGTAATTGCTGTGATCCCGGATTGGCGGGTCTTTCCCAGAAGAGTCGGGCCCTGAAAATCGAAGATATATTTTCGCGCATTCTTATCACCAGGAGCGCCAGGCCTCCCGGCGGGGCCTTCAAAGCTATCCACACAGCGCGCTTGAACATCCGCGTCGGGTTCTTCACTCGTCCAATGAAGGCGATAGGCAACGTCATGTTGCTTCCCAGGCTTAGGCGCTTCATCAGCAACCCAGAACGCGACGACGTTGTCCTGCGTCTCGCTTTCGGTTGGCATTTCGTAGAGAATGACTTGCCCCTTTCCCCAATCGCTCAAGGGTTTCACCCAGAGGGAAGGGCGGCGATTGTAGAAGGCGCCGTCGTCCTGGTAGTCCTCGAAATGCCTGTCGCGTTGCAGGAGGCCGAAGCCTCTGAGGTTGTCAGCCTTAAAGCTTGTAGTGCGAGCGCTCGTAGGCACCACGAGCGGGCGCCAGATGCGTTCGCCGGAACCGAAGTGCACGACGAGACCGTCGGAATCGTGGACTTCAGGCCGCCAGTCTGCTTTCGGCCCCTTCTGATCGTACCAGAACATGCTGGTAAGAGGGGCGATTCCAAGCCGCTCGACGGAGCGCCGCAAGAACAGACTGATCTGCGCGTCCTGCTCCACTCCGTCATCTGTGAGGCGGCAATCGAATGAACAGGCTCCAGTTAGGCTAGGACCGTCGAGCAGGGCGTATATTTGCACGTGATCTGGTCCATGCTCCTCGATCCAGAAAGCCGTAAATGCGGGAAATTCTTCCTCATCGGCAAGCGCAGTGTCGATGGCCACGGCCCGTGCGGACAAGCCGTACTGATTTTCTTGACCCGAAGTGCGAAAATACGAAGCCCCCAGGAATGCGAGCCAATCGGCGTCACCCGTGTCACGCATGACCCTGAAGCCAGCGGGCTGCCGGTTTTCTTCACCAACGAACATGCCTGTCTGGTCTATCAATTTACGCGCCATGCCATTTGCAAGATGATGAAGTTCTACCGGTTTTTCGGCAATATTACGGGCAGCAGGGAAAAGGCGGATGCTCTTCCCAAAGCGTTTGGCCTTTCCGTAGGCAAGAGCTCCAAAGGCGTCGAACTCCGTCGCCGCCTGTACCGCGACTGCTGGTGCAGTGAATGGCTGGGTCGAGAGTTCCCGGGCGTTTCGCAGCAGAGTTTGCCATGTAAACGGCCTGGCTGGATCGAAAGCTTCGCTCTGCGCAAGGGCAATCCCGGGAGCGATGCATAGCCCCATCCCCGTGAAAAACATTGCCTGAGTTGCCAAACGTCGTGAGACGACGTGATGCCTGCTCTCCATCGGTCGCTGCCTTTTTAGCTTGTCTCTCTCCAATTCGATTCAAAACATTTTCTAGCGTACCAAGTTCCGTAAGAGCGGGCGATCTAACTCAGCAAGATTGATCTGGTTGGAGTGACGTGCCCCCGCCTAATTCCTCCAGACAAGGATCGAAAATACGGTCCAAGGGATTCCCGCTGTTGGATTTCGGACAGTCCGCACCTCGTGGCTGTGAATCGGTGACTGAGCGACTTGAATGGGTCGCCTCCCGCTTGAAGCTAGGCATGGCCTGCCTTGTCGTCGAAGTGAGGCCGCTGGGCGAACGCGCAGCGGATCTGGTTTCGGAGGATCCGTCCCTCTGTTTGGACAAGATGGGCGCCGAAGCCATGTCGTCCTCCCGGTGCCGAGGCACCGGGAGGAGCGAGTTCAGAACTGGAACGCGACGCCGCCGCCAATCACGCGGGGGTCGTTCACGAAGGCCGTCAGGTTGTTGAAGTCGATCGCGCCGATGACGTTCGATTCATTGGTGATGTTGCGGGCAAAGGCGAAGACGTCGACACCATCGCTGGGCGAACGCCAGCCCAGACGCGCGCCGCCCTCGAAGTTCGTCCCGACGTGGAACTCGGTCGCATCGTAGAGGAAGATGTTGAAGTCCGATTGCGCCACCCAGTCGGTCTGCGCGTAGAGCTTGCTGCCACCCGCCAGTTCGTGGGTGTAGGAGGCCGTCAGGTTCATTAGCCAGCGCGGGGCCTGCGGGAACGGATTGCCGTTGATTGCCGCGCGCCGCGTGGTGCCGACGTCCACGATGGGATCCCGCACGGTGCAGGCGGCCCCGCAGAACGCGACAAGCATGTCCGGATCGGAAATGCGCGTGAAGTTGTACGAAACCCCGCCGGTCAGCATCAGCCCGGGCAGCGGATTGGCGCTGGCTTCGAATTCCACGCCGCGCCCGATACCGCGCCGCGCGTTGATGAGCTGGTTGAAATTGCCCTGGCCTCCGATCGCGGTGAATTGCGGATCGTCGATGCGATAGGTGTAGGCGGTGAGGTCGGCGCGGAAGCGGTTGTCCGGGGTCGCCGCCTTGATGCCGATCTCGTAGGAGATGATCGTCTCGGAATCGGCCGTGGTCAGGATATCCGAGCTGGCGATGCGTCCTTGGATCGACGGGCCACGGTAGCCACGCGCGATGCGGCCGAACAGGCTGACCTGCGGGCTGACGCGGTAGAGCGCGCTGACATCCCAACTGGGCTGGTCATCGCTGACCGAGCGGGTATCGATGAAGTAGCGACCGAGCGTGCGCTCGGCCACGAGATCGCGTTCATCGCGGGTCCAGCGCGCACCGCCGGTGAGACGCAGGCTGTCGGTCACATCGTAGCGCACCTGCCCGAAGACGGACCAGCTGTCGCTCTTCTGGTTGAGCGTGGAGATGACCGTGGGATCCAGGCCTCCGGTTCCGTTCCAGCTGGCCGAGATCAACTCAAAGCTTTCGTGCCAGTAGAACGCGCCGAGCTGCCAGCCAAAGCGGGAATTGCCGTTGCTCGCAAGGCGCACCTCGTAGGTCTGCTGGTCGAGGTCGCTCGACAGCGTGCCGGTTTCGGACGGGAAGGGGATCGTGCCGCTGCCCGGCGTCGTGCCCAGCACACCGCCATCGATGTCGCCGCGCCCCGAGCTGCCGCCCTGGTAGGCCGAGACAATGCCGGTCAGCGTCGCAGCGCCCAGGTCGTAGTCGACATGGAGGGCCTGCGACTTGGTGTGCTGGGCCTGCGGGTTGTTGCGCCCGCCGTCGTAGTAGACGCGGTCGCGGTCGTAGCGTTCGTTGAGCTTGTTCGATCCGGTCGTGAGCACGTTGGCGCGGTTGAGAGTGCCGGTGCCCCGGTAGTCGCGTGCCTGCAGCGTGAGCAGGACCGAGAGGCGGTCATCGGGCTGCCACTGTGCGTGAATGCGTCCGGCGATGTCGTCGAAACCGCCAAGGTCGTGGCCGGGGCGGTTGAAGGTCGTATCCTCGTAGCCGTTGTCGACCCAGTTGTCGCGGTGATTGACGAGCCCTGCAACGCGGAACGACAAGGTGTCGGTGGCCGGAATGGTCAGGCCGACCTCGCCGCGGATGGTCCCCATTTCCCCGAGCGTGAACTGCGCCTGCCCGCCCGCGTCCTGGCCCGGACGGCGGGTGTCCATCTTGACGACGCCCGCGGGCGTGTTGCGCCCGAACAGCGTACCTTGCGGGCCCTTGAGAACCTCGACGCTTTCGACGTCGAAAAGTGGGAAGCTCTTGAGGTAGACGTTTTCCAGGACCACGTCGTCGAGCACGACCGAGACCGGCTGCGAGGCGTTGAAGTCGAAGTCGACGTTGCCCAGGCCGCGGATGTACAGGCGCGGGGCGTAGCGCCCGTTCGAGCTCTCGACATAGAGGCTGGGAACCCGTCCGGCGAGCGAGAGAATGTCCGCGCCCCCTTCCGAAATGGCCGAGAGCTTGCCGCTGTCCAGCACCGAAACTGCAATCGG
>NZ_DF850488.1:2366525-2384487 GCF_000813185.1 Novosphingobium sp. MBES04
GCCTCGACGGGCACGTTGGCGACACCGACGCCCTGCGCGGGCTGAATGTGGTCATCGGCCACATCAAACCATCGCTCGCCCCGGCCAGGGAACCTGCGGCCCAGACCATCGCTCGCGAGTTGGAGGAGAGCCGGACGCTACCCGTGCGGTTCTGGATAGCACGTCAAGGCAAGCGCCTCGCATTTTGAGAAACGGCCCATGGAGCAAGGTTCTCCATGGACCGCCATCAAGGCCAGCGCGGGTCAGAAGCGGAACCGGACACCGCCCGAGAAGCGGCGCCCGGTCCGGCGGTACTCTTTGGTGCGGTCCTGGCTCACCGAATAGATGAACTCCTTGGCATCGTTGAGGTTGATCGCGTCCATGAAGACAGTGAAGCGCGGCGTTACCTCGTAGGAGAGACCCGCGTCGAGCTGGCCGTAGGCGTCGAAGTACTCCGGCTCGCCGTTGCGGCCTGAGGCCACCTGCAGGA
Organism: Novosphingobium sp. MBES04; assembly: GCF_000813185.1. Taxonomy (NCBI): domain Bacteria; kingdom Pseudomonadati; phylum Pseudomonadota; class Alphaproteobacteria; order Sphingomonadales; family Sphingomonadaceae; genus Novosphingobium; species Novosphingobium sp. MBES04. Next base: position 2,366,995 of record NZ_DF850488.1, read on the forward strand.
AGTTGTCGCGCCAGGTGTAGGCGACACGCGCCTGGATGCCGTACTTTTCGTAAAAGCCGACGAGGCTGTAGGAGGTCTTGGATAGGCCTTCTAGCCCGTAGGAGACGCCTGCAACCGCGTTCGTGTAGTTGGCGTTGGATTCGGTGTAGTTGAAGCTGGTCTGGACGCCCAGACCGTCGAGCGGCGAGGGCAGGCCGGTGAAGGCCTGACGGTAGCCCAGTTCGAAGCCCTTTACCGTCGCCCCCTGGCCATTGTCTGGCACTGTCACCTGGAACGTCACCTCGTCGACCAGTTGGGGGGTGGTCACCAGCGTCACGAAGGAATCTATCTTTTTGTAGAAAGCCGCGAACGACAGCAGTGAACTGTCCGCGAAGTACCATTCGGCCCCCACTTCGACTTGCTTGGCGCGGAAGGGATCGAGGTCGGGGTTGCCGCGGCTGATGGTCTCGTTGCCCGGATTGGTCTGGATCGTCTGGCGGGGCGAGAGATCGGTCAGAGTCGGCCGGGTCATCACCTTGGAGGCCGAGACGCGCAGGATCAGGTCCGGGGTCGGTTCCAGCTTGATGTTCAGCGAAGGCAGCCAGTCATGGTATTGCCCCTTGAAGCCGACCGGCACGATATCGGAGACCTCGATGATGTTCTGCCCCTGGCCATTGGGGCGCGCACTGATGATCGTGCGCGATGCTCCGTCCGAGGTGTAGGAGGTGCCCTCGTAGCGTAGGCCCGCATTAATGGTGAGCGGCATGCCGCCCAGCATCGTACGGTAATTAGCCATGACGTAGCCGATCTTTACCTTTTCATCGACGACGGAGGAGGCCGCCGGGGAATATACCGCGGGCGCGAAGGCGATGCCGTCCTCCCGGGCGAAGGTATCGATGACGCCGATCATCTCCTGCGGGCTGTAGATGACCCAGTCGCGCACTATGGCGTCCGGGCCTGAGCCCTGGAAGAAGTCGCGCCCAGTGGGGCGGAACAGGCTGGTCGGGAGTACGCGGTCCGAACCGCAATAGGCGCATTGCTGGTCGAAGGGCATTTCGTCCCCGGTCAGGGTCTTGGTCCGCTGTGCGTACATGCCGCCGAAGAAGAGTGTCAGCTCGTCGGTCGCCTCCCATTCGGAATCGAAGCGGTATTCGCTGATCTTGTCGTCGACGTCGTTGGTCGCGCCCCAGGTGTAATAATGGGCGGTAATCCCTCGCGGGTTGGTCGCCGCGTTGGGGTAGGCGGGGTTCGAAAAGCCGTACTGGTAGATCGGGCTGCCGCCCCGGCGGTCGAACCACATGTCCATGCCCTTGCGCCGGATGGTGGTGAACAGGCCATCTTCCTTACCCCGCCGCTCAGCCTTGGAGCGCGAGACATCGAGGTTCAGCTTGAGCCGGTCGGTCGGTATCCACTCGACATTGGCACCGAACTGGGTGGTGAGCACGTCGCGGTGGTCGTACTGGACGATCTGGTCGACAAAGCCGTTCTCGTAACGCTGATACACGGCCTCGCCGTCCTCGACGATCTGCTCGACCAGGCTTCCGCCCGAAAAATCGTAGGCAAGGCCGGTCTGCTGTTCGGTGAAGTCGGCCTTGGAATAGATCCCGTCGAGCGAGACCGTAAGCGTATCGGTCGGCCGGAACTGAAGCGCGCCCGAGAAGCCGTAGCGCTCCAGACTGCGCTCAAAGAAGAACGGCGAGAGATTCGAGGGCATCGAGACATTGTTGAAAGGGGCAACGTCCGGGCCCAGGCGTCCGCCCGTTAGGCCGTTGGCATCATAGTAGGAATCGGTACTGGAGCGGCGGACATGGCCCGCGCCGATGGTGAATTCGTCGTTGCGGGTGTCACGCTTGGTATAGACTCCCGAAAGCGAGATCCCCAGCGTGCTGTCCGCATTGCGCCATGACAGGACACCCGAGACTTCCGGGTTGAACTTGTCGGCGATCTCCGCCCACATCTGTCCGGCCGACGCGCTGAAGGCGAAGGCTTCGGACTGGTCGATCGCGCGCAGGGTATGGACATCGACGGTTGCGCCGATCGATGCACCGTTCACGTTGGCCTGCGGGGACTTGTAGACATCGGCGCCCGAGATGATCTCGGAAGGCAGAACGTCGAACGAGAATTCGCGCCCGTTGTTATTAGTGGCAAGCGTGCGGCCGTTGACCGTTACCGCGTTGAACTTGGGACCGAAGCCGCGCACCGTGATGTAGCGTCCCTCGCCGCGGTTGCGCTCGATGGTGACGCCCGCGATACGCTGGAGGGATTCGGCGACGTTCTGGTCGGGTAACTTGCCGAGATCCTCGGCCACGATGGAATCGACCACGGACACTGCATCGCGCTTGATGTCGATGGCCGCGCGCTGGCTGGCGCGGATGCCGCTGACGATGATCACGGCCTCGGCGTCAGCGGCGCTCAACTCGCTTCCCTGGCCGGCCCCGTCATCTGCGGCCTCCTGGGCAAGGGCCTGGGGCGTTGTGCCCAGGGCAAGAATGGCGGCCGAGCATAGCAGCGCGGTCGGCCCCGCGCGACGAAACCTTCCCTGAGTGGGCATTCTCAACTCTCCCTTATTTATTGTTCGATGTAATTACGCCTCCTTCGCGGAGAGTCAACATACATCATATGTATTATGCTTCTGGAGTGGGATGTGCAGCTCAGCGGACTGAGCGAATGGGCAGGACGCACAGCGCCGAGCCGAATACGAAGATGATGGCGGTTACAAAAATAGCCCTGTAATCGCCGGAAAAAATCCCGAGCAGCACGGCGGCCATGACAGGGCTGATGATCTGCGGGATGTTGACGGCCGTAGTCAGCACGCCGAGGTCCTTGCCCTCGTCGCCCAGCGCAGCCTCGGGCAGGACCTGGGTCATGAGGGCCATGTCAATCGACATGAACATGCCGTAGCCTACCCCGATGATCGCGGCGTAGATCCACATGCCCATCATGGTCGGATGGAGGAGCGGAGCGAGCATGGCCGCCCCCATGATCAGGCTTCCGGCGACGACGAAGGGCTTGCGCCGCTGCCAGCGGTCCGAGAGCCAGCCCGAGGTCAGCGAGGACACCACCAGGCACACGAGCGTCACCATGGCCATGTTCGCGATCGCTCGGTTCGAGGCCGCGTCTTCCAGTCCGATGTAGTCGCGCAAGATATAGAGAAGGTAGGCAGCGATGGCCTGATAGCCCATATAGATCGTGAAACGACTGGCGAAGGCCCAGGCAAAATCCGGGTGGGCACGCGGGCTGATCCAGAAGCTCTTGAAGAAGGTCCCCCAATGGATGGGGCGGCGCGGCATCCGGTCGCTGGGTGGCTCGCGGTTGATCAGCACGAAGACCAGGCACGAGACCGCGATGGCGCCCGCAAAGAGGCCATAGGCCAGCACGCGTTCGCCGGCGAGATAGCCCGCAACGACGGTTCCGGCGGTCAGCCCTGCGGTCATGCCCGCCCCCACGATGCCGGAGACTGCGCCGCGCGTTTCGGGAGCAAAGCGGTCCGCGATGAGGGTGGTCATGGCCGGTTGCACCGAATTGTAGGCGACCGAGGCCATGACCCACAGCACGATCAGCGAGACGAATCCCGTCACCCCGGAAATGCCGAAGAGGCACGCCGAGCCGATAAGCGATCCAAGGGCCATCCATGGGGCCCGACGGCCCCAGCGGGTCCGCGTCCGATCCGAAAGCGCACCGGCGATGGGCGTGGTCAATGTGGAGAAGACCGAGGTGATCGCGAAGAGGATCGCCAGGTTATTCTCCTTCGACGCGGGCGAGATCTCGGCAATCTGGTTGGGCAGAAGCACGCCCAGGACCCCGCTGTAGAGGGCCATAAGCAGGAAGAAGTTGACCATCAGCGACAGTTGCAGGCGCCAGCGCTGCGCGCCACCGACCCATGCTGTCCGGCCAGGTCCCGGTGTAAAGGACATATCGTGTTTCATCCTTCCCCCCGCGCAGCGGACGTGGGTTCGGTGGTTGGGGCAAGACACAGTCCGGTGCGTTCGGCACGGCGATGCGGGCCCCCGCGCACGTTCCAGCCCAGCGCGCTTGCGCGCTCGGCGATACGGCTCTCGTCGATCTCGATGCCCAGGCCCGACCGGTCCCCCAGCACGAGCCCGCCGTCGCCGATCTCCTGATCGACGTCGAGGCCTTCGGGAAAGGAAAAGTCCTGAATCTCCAGCCCGATCATGTTCGGTACGGCGACCGCGGCATGGGCCAGCGGATTGGCGTTGTAGGCGACCGGCGATACCGGGAGCCCACGCGCGTGCGCAGCCATCGCCACGCGTAGGAAATGGGTGATGCCCCAGCAGCTTCCGGTCTGCACGATATCTACCGCGCGCTGGTCGAAAAGGGGGGTGAATTGCTCGATCCCGGTAAGGTTCTCGCCGGTCGCGACCGCCGTGCGGGCGCAGGCCGCAATGCGAGCGAGGCCCGCTGCATCCCACCGTCGAACCGGCTCCTCGATCCAGGTCAGGTCCACCCGCCTCTCGATCTCGGCAAGATGGCGCAGCGCCTGCTTGCAATTCCAGGCCTCGTTGACATCGAGCATCAGGGCCGGGCGGGGACTGTTGCGCTCTAGGATCGTGCGTACAATTTCGAGGCGGGCGATGTCTCGGTCGAGATCGCGCCCCCCCTTTACCTTGGCCGCGGTGAAGCCCAAGTCCGCCCAGCGGTTGTAGTGGGCTGCGAACGCGGCGTCATCGAGGCCGTAGCACAGTCCCGAGGCATAGCCATGCACGAAGCGGTTTCCGGCTCCGAGTGTGCGCCATAGCGGTTCGTCTGCCATCTTCGCCTTGAGATCCCACAAGGCCATGTCAAGCGCGGCGATGGTGCCAAAGGTCGTGCCGGCATGACCGCTCTTGAAGACATGGGCCAGCATCGCGTCATAGAGCGTTGCCACTGCGCGCGGATCGGCGCCGTCCACGGCCGGGAACACGCGGTCGATCTCGGCGTGGGCGCCAAGCCCGATGCCGGTGAGGCCGCCATCGGTTTCGAGAAGTAGGATCGGCACTTCGGTGATCCCCGATGGCACAAGCCCATTCACGTCCCCGACCGGGCGGCCCCAGTCATGTAAGGCGACAAGGCTTCGATAGCCGGTGATCTTCATCTACGCATCCTCTGCCCATGGCATCATTGATAATTCGTATTATGTATGATCTATCAGGCTTGGCAAGCCTTGACGAATCTTTCCCGGTCGGGTCAGCGTTTCCAGGGCGCCGCGCGCGTCCAGGATCCAGAGTTGAAGCGAGCACGTAGCAAGATGCAGGACAAGGTTAGCAGCGACAGCCCGGTGAGCGTCCCTCCACGGCGCCGGCCCAGGCTTGCGGTTGCCGTGGTCGAGGAACTGGTCAACGCGATCGTGACGGAAGTCTACCCGACCGGGACCGCGCTGCCGCCCGAGAACATGCTCTGCGACCGCTTCGAGGTCAGCCGTACCGTGGTGCGCGAGGCGACGACCGCACTGACCGAGAAGGGGCTGGTCGTCTCGCGGCAGGGGCGCGGCACGATCGTGTGTGAGCAGTCCAATTGGAACCTGCTCGATCCGATGATCCTGGCCGCGCTGTTCCGCCGGAGTGATGGGCTTCTCTATCTCGACAACCTGTCCGAGATTCGGGCCTCGCTTGAAGGGGCGATGGCGGCCAAGGCCGCGCGCAAGGCCACGCCCGAGGACTTGGCCGAACTCGAAACGCAGATCGGGAAACTGGAGAGCCTCGTCGAGATGCCCGCCGCCTATGTTCAGGAAGATGTCCTCTTCCACGACGTTATCATGCGCATGTCCGGCGACCGGCTGAGCAAGGCTATTATTGACCGGGTCCAGTCGCGCGCACTCAACAACCATGGCTATGCTGGACGGCTCAGCGTCGCGCACGTGCGCGAGACGCAGAAGGCTCATCGCCGTATCTACGATGCGATCGCCGCGCGCGATCCGGATCTCGCCAGCCGCGCCATGAAGGAGCATATCGAAAGTTCCTGGGCGAAGCGCCGCGCTTCGGATGGGACCACCTCCGTCACGGCTTAGCGCGGCACCCTCGCGCCCGACGGGCCGATACGCGTTCACGTTTGCTCGGCAAGGGCGTAGATCCGCTCCATCTCCACCCATGTCCGGTCCGGAGCGGAGGGCAATGCCCGCTGGAACTGTGCCATCAGCGCGTTCCAGGCCTGGACGTCGGGATTGGCGGCGTCGCGTGCGGCCTTTCCGGCATCGTCCCGCGCCAGCGCGGCATCCTGTTCCATGATCATGAACATTCGATCGGCGACCTGCCAGATCTGGAGGTCACGCACGCCGTCGTTGCGAATCGCCTGCGTAACGGCGGCGGGCGGACCACCGGGCGCGTGCCAGGCGCGATAGCGCGCGATCATCTCCGGCTCGTCGATGAGGTCGACGGCGAAGCAGCGGCGGGTGATGGCGGTCATTGAACTCTCCCTGTTGACGCGTCTGGCCTTCCTACGTATTCATCATACATCTTACAAGATGAAGGGAGCAGGAATGGCCTGGTTGTACGGGGCCCAGGTGCCACGAAAGCACCTTGCGGCGCACACCGGATCGCTTTCGCAGTTTGCGGGCGTACGCCTCATGACGCTGGCCGATGGGGCCGAACGGGGGGTGAGGATGCTGGAGTTCCGCACCGGCACGGGTCTGCGCTTCACCGTGATGGTGGACCGCGCAATGGACATCGCCGAGTGTGAGCACGCAGGTCGGGCGATCGGCTGGCACTCGCCCTCTGGCTTCCGCCATCCCGCGTTGCACGAGTACGAAGGCGAGGGCGGGCTTGGATGGTTTCGGGCAATGTCCGGGCTGAACGTGACCTGCGGGCTCGACCATATCCTGTTCATGCACGAGGATACGGCCCATCACTATCATTACGGCCCGCGCGAGAAGGTCGCTTCCTCGCTGCATGGGCGGATCGGGACGATCCCGGCGCAGCTGACCGGCTACGGAGAAAGCTGGAACGGGGATGTCTGCACGTTCTGGGCCGAAGGTATCGTGCGCCAGGCGACGGTTTTCGGCGAGGATCTGTATCTCGTCCGGCGGATCGAGGCTGACATGGGCAGCGACGAGATCCGGCTGAACGACCGGGTGGTCAACCACGGCTTCTACACGACGCCGCACATGTTCTGTTACCACATCAACGTCGGCCACCCCGTCGTCGCCGAAGGCGCGCGCTACGTGGCACCCGTGCGCGAGGTGCTTTGGGCGTCCCATGCCGGGGACTATGGAGGACAGGGGGTCGGCTATCGCACACTGCCCGCGCCCATCGTTAACTTCCACGAACAGGTCTGGCAGCACGACATGGCAGCTGATTCACAGGGGCGCGTCGAGGTGGCCATCGTCAACGAGCGGATCGGTCTCGGCTTCGCCGTGGTTACTCGCAAGGACCAGTTCCCCTGCATGTTCGAGTGGCAGAATTTGCATGCCGGGCACTATGCGGTGGGGATCGAGCCTTCGACCAACCACGTCCATGGCAAGGACTTCGCCCGCCAGCGGGGTGAGTTGATCGAACTCGAACATGGCGAGGAACGACTCTACGAGACCGTCCTGCGTGTCCTGCCCGATGCCGATGCGGTCGCTGCGGCGATCACGCGGATCGAGGCCAGCGCGCGCCAGCCTGCCGAGGACTATCCGGCGCCGACCGGTGATTTTCCGGCCTTGGGAGGTGTGGTATGAGGGGGCGCACTGTGCTCTACACCGGCGCGGCCGGGGGGCTCGGGCTCGCGACCAGTCTGCACCTCCTTGACCGCGGGGCGAATGTCATCGCGCTCGACAACGACGTGGCCAAGATCGCTGCGCTCGAGGCTGCCGCGCAAGAACAGGGACATGGACCGGGTGCAGGCACGTTGACGGTGTCGCGCTGCGACCTTGCTGATCTCGATGGTCTGGAGGGCGCCCTCGACGGTTTCGTCGAACGCTTCGGCGGCATCGATGTCGTCATTAACAATGCGGCCATCTATCCCTCCAAACCCTTCGAGGACTTCTCAATCGAGGAGTACCAGTATGTGCAGCGGATCAACGTCGATGCCGGGTTCGTGGCCGTACAGCGCGCCCTTCCGGGCATGCGCGCGAAGGGCTTCGGGCGGATCATCAACATCTCCTCCATCACCATTTCGGGGGGCTGGGCGAACCTTGCTCCCTACGTGGCGTCCAAGGGGGCGCTGATCGGCCTGACCCGTGCCTGGGCGCGCGAGTTCGGGGCATGGGGGATTACTGTCAACGCCATCGCGCCGGGTGCCTTCCCGACCGATGCGGAAAAGATACACCCCGATCCGGCTTGCTACGAGGCGATGGTCCTCGAAGCGCAGGCGATCAAGCGGCGTGGCCGCGCCGGCGACATCGCCCACGCCATCGGTTTCTTCGCCGCCGAAGAGGCGGGTTTCATCACGGGCCAGACGCTGCACGTCAACGGCGGTTGGACCATGTCCTGAAGGACACCAAGCAAATGACAATTCTCAAAGGAATCCGGGTACTCGACTGCTCCATAGCGATGGCCGGTCCATTCGCCGCGCAAAGGCTTGGCGACATGGGCGCGGATGTCGTCAAGGTCGAGCCGACCAGTGGCGAATGGCAGCGCCATGCTTCTGCCGGGGGGGCGCAGGGCAACCGTATCAACGTCTCGTTTCTCTCACTCAATCGCAACAAGCGCTCGCTTGCGATCGATCTCAAGTCGCCTGAGGGCAAGGCGGTGCTGCTCGACCTGGTGAAGGACGCGGACGTGTTTCTCCAGAACTACAGGCCCGGTGTCGCCGAGCGTCTGGGCGTCGATTACGCCACGCTTCGCGCGATAAACCCGCACCTCATCTACATCTCGATGTCGGGCTACGGCGAGGATGGTCCCTATCGCAACCTGCCGGGCCAGGACCTGCTGCTGCAGGGCATGTCCGGAGCCATGCTCTCGACCGGCGTCGAGGGCACCCCGCCCAGTCCGGCGGGGCAGTACCTTGTCGATGCGGTGGCAGCCTACAACGCCTTCGAAGGCGCGCTGGCCGCTCTCTTCCACCGGGAACGGACTGGCGAGGGGCAGCTGGTCCAGGTCAATATGCTCGATGCGATCACTACCATCCAGATGCAGGAGCTGTCCGTCTTCACCGTGGGGCACAAGGCCCAGTCCCGCTCGGCTGAACCACATGCCCATAGCTATATCCGCGCGCCCTATGGCGTCTTCGCGACCAGCGATGGGTACATGACACTGGCAATGGCGCCGCTTAAGGTGCTGGCCCGCGAGCTCGACGATCCGTTCTTTGCCGAGCTGGAGGAAGAGCGCGATGGCTGGACCCAGCGCGACGCCATTTTCGCTCGTGTGCGCGAGCATCTCGTCACGGCCAGCACTCAGCACTGGCTTGCCAGATTTCGCGCGGCCGACATCTGGTGCGGCCCCGTCTATGGCTACGCCGATCTTCTCGAGGATCCTCAGATCAAGCACAACGGCACGTTCGTGGAGTACGAACACCCCACCGAAGGCCATGTAAAGGTGCCGGGCTTTCCCATCCGTTTTTCCGCTACGCCCTGCGCAATCACGCGCGGCGCACCGCTGGTGGGCGAGCACAGCCGCGACGTCCTGGGTGAGACCGGGCGCAGCGAGGAGGAAATCGCGCAGCTGATCGAATCGGGCGTGGTGCGCCAGCACGCATGAATACCCCCAGCTACCTTGGCCTGACCTGGGATCACCCGCGCGGCTATGCGGCGCTCGATGCCGCCGCTGCGCAGGTGGCGCCGGGGCATGGAATGTCGCTGCACTGGGAGCGGCATCCGCTCGAAGGCTTCGAATCCCACCCGATCGCCGAGCTTGCCGCGCGCCACGACCTTATTGTGCTCGACCATCCCCACATCGGCGAGGCACTGGCCACCGACTGTCTTCGGCCAATGGAAGACGTTCTGGGTATGGCCGAAGTCTCGACGCTGGCGCGCGAGACCATCGGCCCTTCGATGGCCAGCTACGCCTTTGATGGTGCACACTGGGCCCTTCCACTCGACGCGGCAAGCCAGGTCATGGCTTTCGCCCCCGGCGTGGTAGAGGAGCCCCCCCGCACCTGGGACGACGTACTGGCACTGGCGGACAAGCGGCGGGTCGCTCTGTCGCTGTCCGGTCCGCATGCAGCGCTGACTTTCCAGTCCGTCGCGGCAGCCTTCCAGGGACGAACCCGGCCCAAGGGACGCTTCGTCACGCCTGAGGCGGGGCGCGAGGCTTACGCCGTCATGCAGGCTCTCACCACACAGGCCACGCGCGACTACGCAGGTCACAACCCGATCGCGCTGCTTCACGCCCTTGCCGCAGGCGCGGATCTGGCGCTTGTTCCGCTTGTCTACGGCTACGTGAACTACGCGGCGAGCGGCCAGGTCGTCTTTTCCGATGCGCCGCGCGGCCCCGCCGGAATCGGTTCAATTCTGGGAGGGACGGGGATCGCGGTCTCGCGGCGGGCGCTATAACCCCAGCGCTCCGACGGCACTTGCGCTGGCTCATGTCGAGCGAGGCGCAGTGCAGCTTCATTCCCGCACATGCCGGGCAACCGGCTCTGCATGCGGCGTGGTGCGACGCCGCATGCGATGCTGCGGCCGGGCATTTCTACAGCGCAACGCGCGCGACGCTGGAAGGCGCCGCGCTACGCCCCCGGCACGCCGGTGCCATCGCCTTTCAGACCGAGATTGCGCAGCGTCTGCGCGAAGGGCTCCTGACAGGCGAAGCCGCCGAGCCCGTTCTCGCGGCACTCGAAGCCGCGTTTGCCCGCTACTACGAAGAAGGAACCGAGACATGAGCGCCCATCTGCGCTTCGAGATCGCCGACCATATCGCCACGATCACGCTCGATCGCCCCGACAAGCTCAACGCGATGACCCCGGACATGGCGAAGGCGCTGGTCGACGCGGTCGCGACCTGCAATTCCACCGACGATGTGCGCTGCCTTATCGTCACCGGGGCGGGGCCCAGGGCGTTCAGCGCCGGCTCGGACATCTCCACGCTCGATGCCTATGCAACACCCTGGGACTTTCGCAACCGCGCGGACTATTGCGATGCCCTTCGCGCCTGCCGCAAGCCGGTCATCGCGGCAATCAACGGCTATGCGCTTGGTGGCGGGCTGGAGACCGCGTTGGCCTGCGATATCCGCATCGCCTCTGCCAGTGCTCGCTTTGCCGCGCCCGAGATCAAGCTGGGCTGGATCGGGGGCGGCGGCATGGCGGTGGGGCTCGCTCAGTCGGTGGGCATGTCGAACGCCGCCCTGATGCTCCTTACGGGAGAGATGGTCGAGGCGCCTCAGGCGCTGTCCTGGGGGCTCGTCAGCGAGGTCACCGCGCCCGAGGAGCTGATGCCTCGCGCCTGCGAGATCGCGGCGCAGATTGCGCAGCGCGCGCCTATCGCAGCGGAGACGGCCAAGCTGAACCTGCGCGCGGCGCACCAGATGCCCTACGAGAAAGCCGTCGAATACGAGCGCGATCTCCAGGCCATCTGCTTTGCCACCGAGGACGCGGCCGAAGGACGCATGGCCTTTGCCGAGCGTCGTGCGCCCGAATTCAGGAGACGCTGAACCATGCCTCTCGACCTTTCCCCACGCGCCATCCTGCCCGTGGACTCTGCCGCCTTGCTGGTGGGACGTGTCTGGCGGCCCGAACTATGTGGCCCCTCGGTGGTCCGCGTCGACGGTGCGCAGTTGACCGACATATCCGGCAGCTTTCCGACCGTGCGTGACCTGTGCGAGAGCGCCGATCCGGTCCACGCGCTGCGCGAGGCAACCGGAGAGAACATCGGTGCGCTTGACGCGGTCCTGTCCAACAGCGATCCCCTGCGGCGTGATCCCACGCGGCCCTGGCTGCTGGCGCCAGTCGATCTGCAGGCGGTGAAGGCCGCCGGGGTCACTTTCGCGAACTCAATGCTGGAACGCGTGATCGAGGAACGTGCGCGTGGGGATGCCCGCGCGGCGGAGGCAATCCGCGCGCAGGTCCAGGCGCTGGTGGGCGATGACCTGGGCCGTCTGCAACCCGGCTCCCAGGCCGCCATGGCGCTCAAGCAGACGCTGATCGAAGCGGGGGCCTGGAGCCAGTATCTGGAAGTGGGCATCGGCCCGGATGCGGAAATCTTTACCAAGGCGCAGCCACTGGCGAGCGTGGGTGCAGGCCATGACATCGGCGTTCATCCGGCCTCGGACTGGAACAATCCCGAGCCCGAGGTGGTCTTGATGATCGCTTCGGACGGGCGCATTCTGGGCGCGACACTGGGCAATGATGTAAATCTGCGCGATGTCGAAGGCCGCTCTGCGCTGCTGCTGGGCAAGGCCAAGGACAACAACGCGGCCGCCGCGATCGGGCCATTCGTACGCCTGTTCGAGCACAATTTCGATCTTGCCGCCGTGGAACGCCTCAGCCTGACCCTGACGGTGCACGGAGAGGACGGTTTCACCCTCGAGGGCCAATCCCAGATGCGCGAGATCAGCCGCAGTCCCGCCGATCTGGCCGGGCAGGCCTGCAATGCGCACCATCCCTATCCCGACGGGCTGGTACTGTTCCTGGGCACGTTGTTTGCGCCCACCCAGGACCGGGGCGAGCCCGGGCGCGGCTTTACCCATGCCGCAGGCGACGTGGTGCGCATCCACTGCCCGGAACTGGGGACGCTTACCAACCGTGTACAGGCAACAGATGCTTGCGAACCCTGGACTTTCGGCGCGGCGGCGCTGATGCGGAACCTCGCGCAACGAGGACTGATCTGATGACCAAGCCCAAGATCCTGCTGACCCGCCGCTGGCCCCGCATCGTTGAGGAGCGACTTGCCGAAACCTATGAGGTCACACTCAACGATACCGATACGCCGCTGGGCGAGGCCGAGATGATCGCAGCCATGCGCACGCACGATGCGCTGTGTCCCACCGTCACCGACAAGGTGACCCGGGCGGTTCTTGCCGCCGAGGGACGCCGCGTGCGCATCGTGGGCAACTACGGTGCGGGCTTTGAGCATATCGACCTTGACGCTGCGCGCGCGCAGGGCATCGCGGTCAGCAACACCCCGGACGTCCTGACCGAGGCGACCGCCGACATTGCGATGACGCTGATCCTGATGGCGATGCGCCGTGCCGGGGAAGGGGAACGCGAACTGCGCGCGGGTGACTGGACGGGGTGGCGCCCGACGCACCTCCTGGGGCGTTCGCTCGACGGCAAGTTGCTCGGTCTCGTCGGCTTCGGGCGCATCGCCCGGGCGGTGGCCAATCGCGCCCAGGCCTTTGGTATGAAGATCGCCTACCACAGCCGCCGCGCCGCGCCCGACATGCCCGAAAGTGCCTACCACGCCAGCCTTGACGAACTGGCCGAGTGCGCGGACGTGCTCTCGCTCCACGCGCCTGGCGGACCGGAAACACGCCACATGATCGATGCGGCGATGCTCGCGCGCATGCCTGCGCATGCAGTGCTGGTGAACACTGGGCGCGGCTCGCTGATTGACGAGGCGGCGCTGGCCAAGGCTCTTGCACAGCGCTCCATCGCGGCCGCCGGGCTCGATGTCTATGAGGCCGAGCCGAAGGTAAACCCTGCCCTCGTGGATCTTCCCAACGTGGTACTGCTTCCGCACCTGGGAAGCGCCACGCTGGAAGCGCGCACGGCGATGGGCATGAAAGTGGCCGATAATCTTGATTGCTTCTTTGCCGGGGAGTCCCTCCTTGATCGTGTCGTCTGAGGCCTTTCCGACTGGCGAGGCGGTGCTTGCTGCGCTCGCGGAGTGGCTACCTGCCCACCCTCAGCGGCCGCTGATCCTGGGCCTGTGCGGCGCGCAGGGGTCGGGTAAGTCCACGCTTGCCGCCTGGCTTGCCGAGCGGCTGGGGGAAAGAGGCCTGCACGCCGCAACTCTCTCGATCGACGATCTCTACCTTGGCCAAGCGCAGCGCCGGGATCTTGCTCGCACGGTCCACCCCCTCTTTGCTACGCGCGGGGTCCCCGGCACCCACGACGTCGCGCGGGGACGGGACCTATTTACCGCGCTGGGGGAGGGCTTCAGTCCGCTTGACCTGCCGCGCTTCGACAAGGGCCGCGACGAACCTGCGCCGCAAGGGCAGCGGGTCGAGACCCCGCTCGACGTTCTCATCTTTGAAGGCTGGTGTGTCGGCGCGCGACCGCAGAGCGCCGCGCAGTTGGTGGCCCCCGTTAATGCGCTTGAGCGCGAGGAGGATCCCGAGGCTATCTGGCGTGGGCACGTCAACGCCGTGCTGGAGAGCGACTATGCCCCACTGTTCGGCGCGATCGACCGGCTGGTCCTGCTCGCCGCGCCGGGTTTCGAGGTCGTGCGGGGGTGGCGTGGGGAGCAGGAGGCGCAGCTGCGCACCCGGCTTGCCAGCGCGCCTGAAGCGGGGTGCGAGGTGATGGACGCGGCGACCCTAGACCGCTTCGTGCAGCACTACGAGCGCCTGACCCGCCACATTCTCGACGAGATGCCCGCGCGCGCGGATCTGCTTCTGCGCCTCGCACCGGACAGAAACCTGAGGCTCCAGCCATGATCATTTCCTCTCCCACGGACTTTCGTGAGGCCGCCCGGCGCCGCCTTCCGCCTTTCCTGTTTGACTATCTCGACGGCGGGGCCTTCGGGGAGGAGACGCTGGCCGCCAATCGCGCTGCCTTGGCGGAAGTCCATCCGCGCCAGCGCGTGCTGCGCAACGTTTCCGATCTCAGCCTGAAGACGCGCCTGTTCGGCGAAGACACGGCGATGCCGGTGATGCTGGCCCCGATCGGGCTCGGCGGCATGATGCGCCAACGTGGGGAACTGCAGGTCGCGCGCGCAGCTCGTGCTGCGCAGGTCCCCTACATCCTCTCCACCGTCAGCGTCTGTCCGCTGGCCGATGTCGTCGAAGCGAGCGGCGCGCCGATCTGGTTCCAGCTCTACGTTCTCAAGGACCGGGGCTTCATGCGCCACGCGCTCGAGCGCGCGCAGGCGCTGGGCGTGACCAAGCTGGTCTTCACCGTCGACATGCCGCTGCCCGGTGCGCGTTACCGTGACGCCCATTCCGGCATGAGCGGCCCGGCTGCCCCGCTGCGCCGTGCGCTCCAGGCGATGACCCATCCACGCTGGAGTCTCGATGTGGGCCTGATGGGCCGGCCGCATGACCTGGGCAACATCTCCGACTATCGTGGCTTGCCCACAGACCTGTCCGACTACATCGGATGGCTGGGAGCCAATTTCGACCCGTCAATCACCTAGTCTGATCTCGAATGGATCCGCGACATGTGGAAGGGCGAGATGATCGTAAAGGGCATACTCGATCCCGAGGACGCGCGCGATGCGGTGCGTTTCGGGGCCGACGGGGTGGTCGTTTCCAATCATGGCGGGCGCCAGCTCGACGGCGCGCTGGCGAGCGCGCGGGCGCTTCCCGCGATCGCCGAGGCGGTGGGCAAGGATCTGACCGTGCTGGTCGACGGTGGTGTGCGCACCGGGCTCGACGTCGTGCGCATGCTCGCACTTGGCGCCAAAGGTGTGCTGCTGGGCCGTGCCTATGTCTACGCGCTTGCGGCAGGCGGCGAGGCGGGGGTCGCCCGCCTCCTCGATCTGATCGCGCAGGGTATGCAGGTGACGATGGCCCTGGGCGGGGTCACCTCGGTTGAGGATATCGGTCCCGATCTACTGGCCTGATGATCCCAAAAAGACGGCCATCTGCGCGGAGCAGATGGCCGTCAGGGAGGGTGGGGCTGAAGGGATGAGACGGGCTTGAACGTTCCAAGGCCCTGATGCCTCGGCATCAGGGCAGCTTGGTGTCAGTCCGGGCCTTCGGAGCGGTCCGGGCGAACCCCTGCTTGGGCGATCACACGGGCGGCCGCCTCGGGCCAGGCGCGGTCGGGAACCAGGATGTTGCCCCGTGCATCGTTGCCGATCTCGGGTAACCAACGACCTCCCGTCGTGTTGGAGGTATGCCAGTTTTCCGTGGCCCGGTTGTCGGTGGAGATGCGCCGCCGGAACATGTCGCCTGCGGTATTGATGTTGAGCCACTTCCCGCCGGTC
This sequence comes from Novosphingobium sp. MBES04, assembly GCF_000813185.1. NCBI lineage: Bacteria > Pseudomonadati > Pseudomonadota > Alphaproteobacteria > Sphingomonadales > Sphingomonadaceae > Novosphingobium > Novosphingobium sp. MBES04. The sequence continues at coordinate 2,382,911 of NZ_DF850488.1, forward strand.
TCCACGACATTCCCGGTCACGGTGACGTGCTTCGACCCCTCGTCGAGATAGATCCCGATGCGGTCGCGGATGTCGAAGATGTGGTTGGCGCGGATCACTGCGTCGGGGTTGGCGGACAGGTTGTAGATCGCGCCGCCGTCCATGTACCAGGTCTTGACCCCGTGGACGCGGTTGCCCTCCACCAGGGTGGCGCGCAGGGTGGTGGGGGTCGTGAAACGGGGATTGTGTACATAGCCTTGCTGGTTCTCAGCGTAGTTCGGATTGCCGCCGGCATCGTTGTAGCCCCAGCCCCAGCCGACTGCGATCCCGTCGTAGGGCGCATCGGTGATGTCGTTGTGGACGATTCTGGCATCCTCAACGTAAGTCGAGAGGATCGCGGCGTTGTCCTTGTAGTGCTGGCTCACCGTGGCGACGGTGTTGTCCGCGATCGTCAGCTCCCGGTTGACGAGCGCGGGGCTGTCTGGATGGTGTGCTTCCAGCCGCACGCCGCCCGCCATGATCGCTCCCCCCGAAAGCACCGCGAAGCGGTTGCGGCGGACCGTGATACGCTGCGTGGCCAGTCCCACGCCCGAGAGATTGGCGTTGGCATCGTTGCCGATGCCCAGCGCGATCTGTCCGATTTGGGAGAAGGTGTTGTGAGTGAAAGTGATGTCGCGCGCGGCGGCCACCTGTACGGCGGCAGGCATCTGGTGCCAGCGCTGGCGCAGCGATTCGAATTCCACGCAGCCCCAGTCACAGCTTTGCCAGGCATCGGCCGGGCGCAGCGGCGTCGTCTCCAAGAGGTATGCACCGCTCTGCTGGTTAGCATAGCCGGTCGGGCGCGAGGCACCGAGCCAGCTGGTATGAGCAAAGCCCAGCCCCTCGAACCGCAGGCGTTCCACCGGGGCTTCGGGCGTTCCGGCGATGGAGACCAGTGCCTCCAGGCGGGGCAGCACTACCGTGCGATCGGCCATGTCCTCGTCTTCGCCAATGCGCAGGTAGAGCTTGCCCGCATCGGGATCGATCACCCATTGGTAAGGGCGGGCGTGCCAGTCGTTGGTGCGCCCTATGAATTCCAGCGCGTTGACGAGGAAAAGGCGGCTGTCGTCGGGAAAGATCGGCTGCGAAAGGGTGTCGTAGCCCCAGGTGTTGTTGTCCCAGGCGGGCTGTTGCATGGTGACCCGTGTTCCCGAAATTTCCTTCACGGGCGAATAGCGGTCGGTGAAGAAGCCGGTTGCCTCCACTTCGAGACGTTCGGGATGGGCGATCTCTCCGAGCCAGGCGAGGTCCGGCGCGGTGATTGTGAAACCCGTAGCATCGAAGCGCACATCGCTTGGCGCGATCTCAAGCCAGGGGCGTTCGGCCATTGTCCCATCGACCCAGATGTCCCGGGTGTCGAAGCCGCGCGGAACGTCCGCCACCCAGATCTGGCGCTCAGCATCGAAGAGGGTGAAGCCGGTAACCTCGACGCCACCCGAGAGGACGGGGTGCGCGCCGGTCTCTGCCCGCCAGATCACGTCGTGTCCGTTCTGCCCACCGTCGACTTTGCGGAAGAGGAGCGGGGCTTCGAGGTGGTAGGTTCCTTCGCCAAGGAGCAC
>NZ_DF850488.1:2385964-2387571 GCF_000813185.1 Novosphingobium sp. MBES04
GATCGAGCAGAAGATCAACGCATTCGACCAGGCTGCCCCTTTGCAGGGCTGGGATTTGCCCGAAGCGTTCACGACACTGCAGCGGTTGATGGAAGGCCGCATGCACAAGCATGGCAGGCGTGAATATGTACAGGTGCTGCGCCTGCTGGAAACGTTCACCGCCGCCGATCTCCAGGCGGCGGTGGAACAGGCCATTGATCTTGGCGCCATCGGCTTCGATGCCGTCAAGCACCTCGTCCTGTGCCGGGTCGAACGCGTACCGCCCAGGCTGGACCTGGACGTCTATCCCTTCCTGCCACGCATAACGGTCGAGAAGACCTTTGCCAGAGCCTATCTGAGCCTGCTCTCCGACCAGCAGGAGGCCGCATGAGCGATCAGGCCCCGGAGCTTCTTCTCGCTCACAATCTCAAGGCACTCAAGCTGCCTACGTGCCTGCGAGAGCATCACAAGCTCGCGCGGCAATGTGCCGCTGAAGGCGTCGATCACATCCGCTTCCTTGCTCGTCTCGTCGAGATGGAGATGATCGACAGGGAGCGTCGTATGGTCGAGCGGCGCATCAAGGCCGCGCGCTTCCCCGCCGTCAAAAGCCTCGACAGCTTCGACTTCGCCGTCATTCCCAGGCTCAACAAGATGCAGGTGCTCGAGATGGCGCGCTGCGAGTGGATCGAGCGGCGTGAGAACGCCATCGCTCTGGGGCCATCTGGCACCGGAAAGACGCACGTAGCGTTGGGGCTCGGACTGGCAGCATGCCAGAAAGGGCTGTCGGTGGGCTTCACCACTGCGGCGGCGCTGGTCAGCGAAATGATGGAGGCGCGCGACGAGCGGCGTCTCCTGCGCTTCCAGAAGCAGATGGTCGGATACAAACTGCTCATCATCGACGAACTGGGCTTCGTACCGCTCTCCAAGACCGGCGCCGAACTGTTGTTCGAACTGATCTCCCAGCGCTACGAACGCGGCTCCACCTTGATCACCAGCAACCTGCCCTTCGACGAGTGGACCGAAACCTTCGGATCCGAGCGTCTCACCGGCGCGCTCCTTGACCGCCTGACCCATCACGTCAGCATCCTCGAGATGAACGGCGAAAGCTATCGTCTCGCTCACAGCCGGGCCCGTAAAGCCAAAACCAAACCCTGAAAATTACGCCAATGCCGGGGGGAGTGCCCCTCGGGCTACGCCCTCACGCCACTCCCCCCGGCGTGTAACACGATGGCCTGGTTTTACGCCGCCGCATGGCCGACTTTTGCTCCGCCGTTGACACCCGGGTATTGGATCGCCTTGCCATCTGAAAAAAGCAGTCGCTTTGATGGCGCATCCTATCCCCGAGGCGTTTTGGACTGCGCTGCATGACAAGCAATTGCTCAACCTTTCAACCTAACCAATATCATGGATTACGGTTGAGGTGGGGCGGAGGGAATAGATTAGTATGCGCCCTTGTCGGTTGTTGGTAGGCCGAATCTACAGGCTAAGGAGCTGACCGTCTGGTTTTCCTTGTCCACCAAGCTTGGCAGCGGCGCAAAGGGATGAAAAGCTGACATTGGGATTGAGGCCTTTATCCTGTGATCTCAACCAGTCGGTCTGCGAGACATCATGTCGAAAATACAACGATT
>NZ_DF850488.1:2388808-2481383 GCF_000813185.1 Novosphingobium sp. MBES04
GGCGCAGATCGGCATCTCGCGTCCGGGCATCGTCGGTGCCTTGGCGGGCATCGAGAGCGGCGCCTCTCCCGTCTGGGACCAGCTTTCCAGGACGGTGAGCGGGTCGAAGTCCTCGAAGGCGGGGCCACCGCCGCAGTGGGTCATGCCCGGCACCACGAACAGGCGCGCGAAGTCATCGCCGTTCTGCGCCGCGGCCTCACCGTACCAGCGCGCGATGTCGTCGGCCGAGAAGATCGGATCGGCTGCGCCCTGGAAGATCACCATCTTGCCGCCACGCTGGACGAAGGTGGAGAGGCGGGTTTCGTCGGCATCGAAATAACCGCCCACCTGCGCCACTTCGCGTGCCAGCTGGCCGTAGTCCGGGTGCGTGCCGATTTCGTGGGGCGGGGTGAGGAAGAGATTTTCAGTCGAGGGGACCGAAAGCGAGAGGTGCATGGCCGGGCGCTGATCGCTGCCCAGCTTCCACGCGCGCCAGCCCGCGCTGTTGATGCCCGGGTCCCAGGGCCAGGTGCTGTAGACGGCGTTGCCCTGTGCGTCCTTAGGGCCGCCCATGACCGCGTTCAGTGTGTCGAGCTTGGCCTGGCTCAGCTTGCCGCGCAGCACCTTGGGGGCGAAGTGGCACTTGCCGAAGGCCGCGACAATGCCGTCCTTCACGCCGTCGAGTTCGTCGCACTGCTTGAGAACCGCGCTCGAGACGAGATCGAGGTCCGACTGGGTGAGCGCATCGTAGAACGCGCCCTTTCCGGCCAGCGCCTGGAACTGGCGCACATCCCAGACCGAGCCCAGCGCCGCGCGGCTGAGGTGGAAGCCGGGATTGCCTGCGACCACGCCGTCGAATTCGGTAGGAAAGCGCATGGCTGCCTGCATCGCCTCGCGCCCGCCGTTCGAGCAGCCCATGAAGTAGGAGGTTTGCGCCGAGCGGCCATAACGCGCGCGGATAAGCGCCTTGGCGGTGTCGCTCACCTTGCCGATCGAGGCGTAGGCCAGGTCGAGCACGGCCTGCTGGTCGACCGCGAAATCGAGGTTGGGCTTGTCGTGGCCACTGTCCATGCTGACGACCGCATAGCCACGCTGCAGCGCGGGCGTCGCGGTCGAGCCGGTGCTCGGGATGGCGCCGATGGCGGGCGCGATGAAGCCGTCGGTGCCGCCACCGCCCTGGAACAGGAAGCGTCCGTTCCACTTTTCGGGCAGGCGCATCTGGAAGCGGATCGCGTAGTGCCCGCCCACGCCCTCACGGTCGCCGATACGGCCTTCGACAAGGCAGTGCGGCCCTGCGGGCACGGGGCGCGGCGAGCCTCCGGTCATGGCGCTCATCGGGTCGGCTGGGATCGGCGCGCTGCCCTGGGCCTCGGCCTTGGTGAAGGTGACGCCGGGAAGTTCGAGCGTGAGAAGGTCCGAACAATCGCGCGCCATGGCGGGCGAGGCCGAAAAGGCGATGGCGGCCGCTGCGGCCGTACCCATGAACCGGTATTTCATTCTGGTTTCCCTGCTCTTGTCGTGCCCGAAAGTATCGGAACGGGGCTCGGCTGATCGTGTGCCAGCACCATAGAGGCGGGAAGCGAGGCTGTTCAGTGCCGTATTGCTCCATGCCGTGTGAAGCGCAGTTCACCATCGGGTTTTGCACAAGGCAACCATGAAACGGCATTTCGCCGGGCACGTCGCGCGGATCGGGACGCCATGGGGCAACGAGCGCATCGCTCGTTTGCTGGTGAATGGAGCCCGTATCGGCTCCGCGCGTGACGCGGTGGCCTAGGATCTGACCCTGGTCAGGCCCGGGCTCTTGGTTCAGGAAGTCTGTTGGAGCGCCTCGCCAACGGCTCGGGCCGTGTCCGCGCCAGAGCGGCGTTGACGAGACGGGATCCCCCGCGCGGGTTCAGTCGGAGCCGAACAGATCGCGGGTGTAGACCTTGTCCGCGACATCGCGGATGGCATCGGTCTGGCGGTTGGCGATGATGATGTCGCAGTCCTGCTTGAACGCGTCGAGATCGCGCATGATCTTCGAGCCGAAGAAGGTCTCCTCGCTCATCGCCGGTTCGTAGATGACCACCTCGATACCCTTGGCCTTGATCCGCTTCATGATTCCCTGGATCGAGGACTGGCGGAAATTGTCGGAACCGGCCTTCATCACGAGCCGGTAGACGCCGACTTTCTTCGGTCTGCGGGCGATGATCTGGTCGGCCAGAAAGTCCTTTCGGGTCCGATTGGCATCGACGATCGCACGGATCAGGTTCTGGGGGACTTCGGAGTAGTTCGCGAGCAGCTGCTTGGTGTCCTTGGGGAGGCAGTAGCCGCCGTAGCCGAAACTCGGGTTGTTGTAGTGCGTGCCGATCCGCGGGTCGAGGCCAACCCCTTCGATGATCTGGCGGGTGTTGATGCCCCTGGAAATGGCGTAGCTGTCGAGCTCGTTGAAGAAGGCCACGCGCATTGCAAGATAGGTGTTCGCGAATAGCTTGATCGCTTCGGCCTCGTCGGCGTCGGTGAACAGGACCGTGATATCGTCCTTCTCGGCACCTTGCACCAGCAGGTCGGCAAAGATCCGGGCGCGCTCTGAGCGTTCGCCCACGATGATCCGCGACGGGTTCAGGTTGTCGTAGAGGGCGCGGCCTTCGCGCAGGAATTCCGGGCTGAAGATGACCTGCTGCGTGTCCATGCGCTGGCGCACGTCCCGCACATACCCGACCGGAACCGTGGACTTGATGACGATCGTGGCCGCAGGCGCGTGGGTGGTTGCCAGCCCTATGACCGCTTCCACCGAGGAGGTGTCGAATTTGTCGGTCTCGACATCGTAGTTGGTTGGCGTTGCGATGATGACATAGTCGGCATCGGCGAGCGCCTCTTCGGCAGAGGTCGTGCCGCGCAGGTCGAGCTTGCGCTCGTGCAGGAACTCTTCCAGTTCCGCATCCACGATCGGAGACTGGCGTGCGTTGAGCATCTCCACGCGCTCGGCCGAAATATCGACGGCCACGACCGTGTTGTGCTGCGCGAGCAGGACGGCATTGGACAGGCCGACATAACCGAGGCCAAAGACAGCAATTTTCATCTACGAGTACTCTTGCGGTGGTAGTGCGGTGGTGCCGGAACGTTCGCGAACGATCAGACCTGTCGCCTCATACTGCGAATTTGGCCGGGGAATGTCACGTTTCGAAGAGTGGTAAGCCATCTGGGCTGCCTGGCGTAAGGCGCGGACATCGAGCTGGCTTCCTTTTCGTGGCATCGGGCCTTTCGTGGCGCCGGGCCTTTCTTGGCGCCGTGTCACGGAAGGCGGGTCCGGACCTATGCGAGAGCCCGTAGTCGAACTCGACCCCTGCGACAACGGCGACGTCGACCATCCGTGCGAATTCCTTGCCGAACATGCCCGAACGGGCCCGACGCGGAAAGATCGCGGCGAGCCCGTTGGTGGATGGGCAGGATTATGTCGCGGCGCGGGGGGCAGTACGCAGACCAGATCGATCCGCGCGCGTCTCGCTGGTCAGTCGGGCAGCATGGCGGTGGGCCACCAGGTGATGATGTGCTCGTCGTGGGCGGAGGTCCACACGCCCTCGGGGGTGTAGCGCAGCGCCCCGCTGCCCGCGGCCTTGCCCATGCGGGCGGTGATTTCGGAGGTCGCCGCGTCGATGACGACGAAGCGCTGGTCGTCGGTGGTGCGCAGCCAGACCTTGCCCGCGCCGGTGTCGATGTCGCCCCACTTGAGGTTGTCGCCGACCTTGATCCGGCCGGTCACCTCGACGCTGGCCGGATCGACGCGCGCCAGCGTGCCGTCACCCTGTTCCTGGACCCAGACCGCCCCTTCGCCCGCAGCGAGGAAGCCGGGTGTCGTGCCAAGAGGGGTGCTTCCGGTCACTTTGTTGGTGGCCGGATCGATGCGCTGGAGCGTCTGCTTCTCGGCGCTGACGGCCCACACGGCATCAAAGCCATAAGCCAGGTACCAGGTGCCCGGATCGACGGTGACTTGCGCGGTTACCGCGTTGGTGGCGGGGTCGATGCGCGCGACCTGTCCGTTGGGATTGCTCGCGACCCAGATCGAGCCTGCGCCGAAGGCGACGTTCAGCTCGCCCGCCTGGTTGGCGATGCCGGTGTAGATCGCGGCGACGAGCTTGCCGCTGGCAAGATCGATGCGGTTGATCGTGCCCGCGCCGCAGTCGGCCACCCACAGCGAACCGGCCGCGATGCTCATGGTGCCACACGGGCGCCCGAGCGGGACCTGCGCCTGCTTGCCCGCGCGCGACCATTTTTCGACCCGGCCCCGGTTGGTGGCCCAGACGCTGTCGCCATCGACGGCCAGGAAGTCGGCGAAGTCGGGGACATGGACGACAGTCTCATCCTGCGCCAGCGCAGGGCTGGCGAGCGAAACCATGGCGGCGACAGCGCCTGCCGCCAGAGTGCGCGTGTACCTGTTCATCCGATGTCCCCCATTCAACGTAGTGTGCGCAAGAGTGCCTGGTGCGACCCGAAGCGTGGCTCTCGTCTCAGCCGAGGCTGGCGATATAGTTGCGCCAACCGCCAAGAGCGGTGATGTCGGTGGCACCGATCGTCGCGCGCGGTTCGGACACGAAGCCCTTGACGCTGGAGCCATCGGCCAGCGTGACCGTGCCGATGGCAAGCGGGGCGGGCACTTCGGCGACGAAGCTGCCGAATTCGGCCGCACCCAGCTCGTAGACTTCGACCGGCAGGCTGGTGCCGCCTTCCTCGAAGACGAGCGCGGGCTTGGGGGGCGTGCTGTTGGCCAGCGCGTAGAGGCGGTAGCTGGGCGCGGTGTCGAAGGCGCCGATGAACTTGGCGTTGCGCGAGGTCAGCTGCCAGTGGAGCGGCATGTCCTTCAGGTGGGCGCCGACAACGGCCAGTTTCACGGTTTCCATACGTCCCTCAAGATCAAGCGGTGGCAAAGGAGAAGATTTGCGCGCGGCAAGGTAGCCATCGGCGACGTCAAGCAGCGCGCGGTCGGTGTCGGCAGGCCCGATCAGTGTCACGCCAAAGCCGGTGCCGTTGTCGCGGATTCCGGCCGGGACCGCGAGCGCGGCCATGTCGAGCAGGTTCACGAAGTTGGTGTAGTAGCCAAGGTTGGAATTGAGCGCGACGGGCGCTTTGGCCAGCTCGGCCACACGGTAGGTGGTGCCGGTGGTGGGGAAGGCGAGCATGTCGACCTCCTCCCAGAGAAGGTCGGCGTGGCGCTTCAGCTCAGCCATGCGGTAGATGCCGTTGAAGAGCTCGACCGCGCCGATCTTCAGGCCCGGTTCCACCACCTCGCGCACGACCGGGTCGATCGCCTCGGGATCGCTCGTCAGCAGGCTTTCGATGGCCGCAGTACGCTCGGCAACCCACGGCCCGCCGTAGAGGAGGAGCGCAGCTTCCTGAAGCGGGGCGTAGTCGATCTCGACGATCCTGGCCTCGCGGCCCAGCACCTCGAGAGCCTGTTCGTAGAAGGTTTCGGCTGCGGCATCGCCGAAGAACTGGCGCTGATCCTTGCGCGGCACGCCGATGACTTTGGGCGCAAGCGGCGCGTCGGCCAGCGGCTTGGAGTAGGGATCGGCGACATCGAAGCCCGCGATCACGCCGTCGACAAGGCGCGCGTCGGCGGTATCGTCGGTGAAGACGGTGATGCAGTCGATGGTGCGGCAGGCCGGGACCAGCCCCTTGGTGCTCCAGCGGCCCTTGGTGGGCTTGAAGCCGATGAGGTGGTTGAAGGCGGCGGGAACGCGGCCCGACCCCGCCGTATCGGTGCCCAGCGCAAAGGGCACGATGCCCGCCGCGACCACGACCGAGGAGCCCGAACTGGACCCGCCGCTGACGTAAGCCTGGTTATAGGCGTTGCGCGGGATGCCGTAGGGGCTGCGCGTGCCGACAAGGCCGGTGGCGAACTGGTCGAGGTTGGTCTTGCCGATGAGGATGGCGCCCGCCTCGCGCAGCCGCGCGACCACGGTGGCGTCCTCGTCGGGCGCGTAGGCGAAGGCGGGGCAGGCGGCGGTGGTCTGGAGCCCGGCCGCATCGATGTTGTCCTTCACCGCGAAGGGCACGCCCGCAAGTGGCAGGCTCTCGCCCGCCGCCACGCGCGCATCTACCGCGCGGGCCTCAGCCAGTACGACCTCGGGCGCGGCGCGGCTGATCCAGATCTGGGGCTGGATCGCGTCGTAGCTCTCGGCCCGCGCGAGCGTTTCCTCGGCAACGGCAAGGGCGGTGAGGGTGCCCGCGTTGACACGGGCGGCAATGTCCGCAGCGCTGCGGCGGCTCAGGTCCATCATGCGGTCCTCGACAGGGCGAGCATCGGCGAGCCGGGCTGCAACGACTTGCCCTCTTCCATGTAGATCGCCGAGATCGTGCCCGATCCCGGGCTCTCGACAGGGGCTTCCATCTTCATCGCCTCGACCACCGCGATACGGTCGCCCGCCTTCACGATGTCGCCGGGCGAGACGAGAAGCTGGGCGACAACGCCGCCATAGGGCGCCTCGATGAGGTCGGCACCTTCGGGCACGTCAACGGCGACGGGTTCGAGGTCTTCAACGTCCTCGGCCTCAGCCACACGGTCGAATTCGCCGTTACGGTGCCATTCGGCGCGTTCCTCGTCGAACGCGGCCTGGCGGGTGGCCTGGAATTCCCCGATCGATTCCGCGTTGTCCGCAAGGAACTTGCGGTAGTCGGCCAGACGGAACTCGCTCTCCTCGATCTGGATCGAGCGGCGCCCGTTGGGAAACTCGCGGCGCCATTCCATCAGCTCGTCCGGGCTTACCGGATAGAAGCGGATCTGGTCGAAGAAGCGCAGCAGCCAGGGCTTGCCGTCTGTGAAGGCGTCGGTCTGGCGGTAGGTGTTCCAGACCTGGATCGTGCGCCCGAAGAGCTGGTAGCCGCCCGGACCTTCCATGCCGTAGATGCACATGTAGGCGCCGCCGATGCCCACGACGTTGGGCGGTGTCCAGGTGCGCGCCGGGTTGTACTTGGTGGTGACGAGGCGGTGGCGCGGGTCCATCGGGGTCGCCACTGGCGCGCCGAGGTAGACGTCGCCCAGACCCAGCACGATGTAGTTGGCGTCGAACACGATGTTGTTGACCGCATCGGCATCGGGAAGCCCGTTGACGCGGCGGATGAACTCGATGTTGTCGGGGCACCAGGGCGCATCGTCGCGCACGATCGACATGTACTTCTCGATCGTCTCGAGAGTGGCCGGGTCGCGCCAGCTCAAGGGCAGGTGGACAACGCGAGAGGGAACGGTGAAGTCTTCCAGATCGCCCAGGCGCTCTTCGGCGGAGATGAGGGCGTCCAGCGCGTCCTTCTGGCGCAGCACTTCGCCATCGAAGTGGAATTGCAGCGAGCGGATGCCGGGCACGATGTCGATCACGCCGGGCAGCGCCATCTTCTCCAGTTCGGCCATTAGCGCGTGGACGCGGATGCGCAGCTCCACGTCGAGGACAATGTCGCCGTACTCGATGAGGATGTTGCGGTCGCCCTGCTGGCGGTAGACCGTGCGCGGACGGCCCGGGCCTTCGGGCAGCTGGGCGAGGATCGGGTCAAGGTCGGCAACATCGCGGTGCGGCGTCGCCGGTACGGGGGTGCCGCTTTCGAGGAAGGCGCGCTGCGCGGCGTGGGCCACGTCGGCGTCGTCCATGGTCACCGGCACGAAGCGCACCTTGTCGCCTGCGGTGAGCTGGCCGACCTTCCACAAGTCCGCCGCGATCACCACGAAGGGGCACACGAAGCCGCCCAGCGACGGGCCATCGGGGCCCAGGATGATCGGCATGTCGCCGGTGAAGTCGACCGCGCCGATGGCGTAGGCGTTGTCGTGGATGTTGGAGGGGTGCAGGCCCGCCTCGCCGCCGTCGGTGCGTGCCCACTGCGGCTTGGGGCCGACGAGGCGCACGCCGGTGCGGTTGGAGTTGTAGTGGACCTGCCAGCTCGCCGAGACGAGCGTGCCGATGTCATCGTCGGTGAAGAAGTCCGGCGCGCCGTGGGGGCCGTAGAGGACGCGCAGCGTCCACTCGGTCGAAACTTCGGGGATCTCGGGCGTGGGGAGCGCCGTCCCCGTGGGCTTGCCGCCCAGGTGCAGCGTGTCACCTGCCAGCAGGCGGCGCGCGGCGGGGCCGCCGAACTGGCCGAGCTCGAAGGTCGAGCAGCTGCCCAGGTACGGCGCGACATCGAGGCCGCCCGCAAAGAGGATGTAGCCGCGCATGCCGCCGCCGGTCGCCCGGCCCATCGAGAGAGTCTGGCCGGCTGCAATCTCGAGCACGGTGCCGCGCGCGACCGGCTGGTCGTCGAGCCGGGCGCCGAAGTCCGCGCCCATCAGGCAGATGCGGGCAGGGGCCGTGAAAGCGAGCGTCGGGCCGGTGACGGTGATCTCCAGGCCCTCGGTGCCTTCGGGATTGCCGAGCAGGCGGTTGCCGAGGCGGAACGACTGGTCGTCCATCGGACCCGAAGGGGGTACGCCGACCGCCCAGTACTTCTGGCGGCCCGGCCAGTCCTGCACGGTCGTCGCCGTGCCGCCTGCAACGACGCGAAATCCGGTGGGCTGGTAGGAAATGGTGTCGAGGACGCGGGTGGAGACCGCGCCGCTGGTGAATTCCTCGCAGCGGGTGACATCGCGCAGCCAGCGCAGGTTGGTCTCGATACCGTCGATACGCGCCGTGTCGGCAACCTTCTGCACGGCCGCGATAGCTTCCTCGCGGGTGGGCGCGTGGACGATCAGCTTGGCGAGCATGGGATCGTACCAGGCGGTGATCTCGCTGCCGCCCGCGACCCAGGTCTCGACGCGGATGTCCTCGGGGAATTCCACGTTGGTGAGGATGCCCGTGGTCGGGCGGTAGTCGAGCGAGGGGTCCTCGGCGTAGATGCGCAGCTGGACCGCGTGGCCCCGGGGCGCGCCGTGATCTTCGGACAGGAAGGCGTAGTCGCCCGCGCCGCCGCGGATCATCCATTCGACAAGGTCGATGCCGAAGACTTCCTCGGTTACGCCATGCTCGACCTGGAGGCGCGTGTTCATTTCCAGGAAGAAGAACTGCTCCTTGTCGGCATCGTAGAGGAATTCCACGGTGCCCGCCGAGCGGTAGTTGGCCGCTTCGCCCAGGCGAATGGCCGAGGCAATGAGTTCCTCGCGCACGGCTTGGGGAAGGCAGGGGGCGGGGCTTTCCTCGACCACCTTCTGGTTGCGGCGCTGGAGCGAGCAGTCGCGCTCACCCAGGGCGACGACCTTGCCTTCGCCATCGCCGAAGAGCTGGACCTCGATGTGGCGCGCGCGGCGGATGTAGCTTTCAAGGAACACGCCCGCATCGCCAAAGCTCGCCTGGCCCTGGCGCTTGACCGAGGCGAAGCCCTCGCGCACGTCACCTTCGTTCTCGCACACGCGCATGCCGATGCCGCCGCCGCCTGCGGTGGCCTTGAGCATGATCGGGTAGCCGATCCTGGCGGCGGCCGCGACGGCCTCTTCCTCGTCGGTGAGGAGGTCGGTGCCGGGCGCCAGGGGCACGTCGTGCGCGGCGGCGAGCGCGCGGGCAGAGTGCTTGAGGCCGAAGGTCGAGATGTTCTCGGGCGTCGGGCCCACGAAGACGATCCCCGCATCGGCGCAGGCCTGCGCGAACTCGAGGTTCTCGGAAAGGAAGCCGTAGCCCGGGTGGATGGCCCCCGCGCCGGTTTCCCTGGCCGCCGCAATGATCGCTGCGATGTCGAGGTAGCTCTCGGAGGGCTTGGCCTCGCCGATGCAGACCGCGACGTCGGCCTCGGAGACGTGGAGCGAGCCCTCGTCGGCCTTGGAGTAGACCGCCACCGAGCGCAGGCCCATGCGGCGCAGGGTACGGATGATGCGGGTTGCGATCGCGCCCCTGTTGGCGATCAGGACGGTGTCGAAGGTCATGCGGTCACGATCATCCGGACGGGGCTCGGGTTGAAGCCGTTGCAGGGGTTGTTGATCTGCGGGCAGTTCGAGACGACAACGATGACGTCCATCTCGGCCTTGAGATCGACGGTAAGGCCCGGCGCCGAGATGCCATCGACGATGCCCAGCGACCCGTCCGCCTCGACCGGAACATTCATGAAGAAGTTGATGTTCGAGACGATGTCGCGCTTGGTGCGCCCCTCGGTGAGGTTGGCGTTGAGGAAGTTCTCGACGCAGGCGTGCTGGGCCTTGGTGTGGTGGCCGTAGCGCAGCGTGTTCGATTCGCACGAGCACGCGCCGCCGATGGTGTCGTGGTAAGCGACCGAGGTGCCCGCGATGGTCATCATCGGGTTGCCCTCGTTCGAGCGCAGCACGGTGCCCTCGCGCAGGAACAGGTTGCCCTGCGCCGAAACGGTGTCCTGCGCGCTGTAGCGCTCGGCGTCGTCGGCCTCGGAATAGAGCAGGAAGTCGACGGCCTGGTTGCCCTCCAGGTCGACGATGCGCAGCGTCTCGCCCGCCTTGATGTGGTGCAGCCAGGGGCTGCGCGCGGGAACGGTCTCGTCGTGGACAACGGCGCCGGAAAGATCGGCCAGGTAGGGATCAGCGGTCATGGCACTTGGTCCTTTCAGCGACGGAAGTAGTCTTCGACATTGAGGAAGGCGCGGCGGCCTTCCGGCGTGGCGTTGCGCACCGCATCGTCCTCGGGGGTGATGGGCCCGCGCCAGGCGGTCGCGCGAAGGGGAGTGCACGACCATTCCTCGCGCGGGTCCATCACGTGGGGGCAGTTGGCGATCACCACGATCACGTCCATTTCCGCGCGCAGGATCACGCTGCGCCCGGCATCGAAGGGGCCGGTGAGGGGGGTGATGACCCCGTCGTCCTCAACCCGCACGCCCTTGAACAGGTTGACGCACGGGTGCACGTCGCGCGGGCCCAGGCCATGTTTGGCCACCCCGTTCAGGAAGCGGTCGCGGCCGTTGGAGAAGTAGGGGGCGGGCTCCTGGCCCTTGCCGTACTTCGCCGCGCTCAGCTTCGCGTTGGAGACACCGCAGAAGCAGTCGTGCGTCTCGGCCTCGTCCTCGACCAGGCTCATCAGCACGCGGCCCATGTCGGAGAGGAGCAGGCGGCCCTTCTCCAGGTAGGCGTTCCACTGGACCTTCACCGTGTCTGCGACGTTGAGACGTTCGCTGGGCATCTCGGCGTTGAAGATCAGGAGCGAAGCGCAGGCATCCCCCTTGAGATCGACGAGACGCAGGCGCGCGCCGCGCGCCAGGCGCCGCGTGGCATAGCCGCCCGCCGCGATGGTCTCTTCCCAGACAAGGTCGCTGGGCGAAATGCCGGCGGGAAGATCGTCGGCCACCGGCGGCAGCACGGGCATGCTTTCCACCACGGTGCCTTCCATGCTGCGGGCATGGTCGCGCGCGGCCAGGGGATTTTCCAGGGTCTGTGTCATGGATGCGCTCCGGGAATGTGAGGGGGCGTGTCGGGGGCGCCGCGGTCCTGCTTGTGGAGCGGCGGCAGAAGCGAGGTGGTGGTCACCAGTTCGAGCTGCTGAAGGCCGCGCAGGCGGCGGATCGCGTCGCACAGCTCCTTGAGGCGGGCGTAGGGGCCCTGCACCAGGAGCACTTCCAGCGAGCGGTCGTGTTCGAGGAAGATGTGCTGCGAGGAGATGATCTCCTTCAGGAAGCCGGACTGGGTGCGGAAGAGCTGGTGGCGCATGCGCCCGCGCTCGCCGCGGTAGACCATGGTGATCGTGCCCGCGAGCATCTCGTCGGGACGGAACAGCGATTCGTGCTCGGCCAGGGCCTGGCGGATCAGTTCGGCGATCAGCTGCGAGCGCGAGGGCAGGGCCCGTTCCGCCACCATCACGTCGAGCTGCCGGAACAGTTCGGCGGGCAAGCTCATGCTGAGACGGGCAAGGGAAGCGGATTCGGAGCTCATGCCTCTGGTCTCTCAGTTATTACGAACTTCGTCAATAGTAATACGCTCGGCGTGGTAGGTGACCTGCGCATTCTCCTTGTCGAGCGGCAGGTCGTAGACCACCGTCGCGCCGTAACGGTGCGGCGCCTGGGGGTCGTGGCGGCGCTTGTCGAGCGTGAGCACACGGGTCCCCAGGGTGAAGGCCTCGCGGATGTCGTGGGTGACCATGACGATGGTCAGCGCATAGTCGCGCCACAGCCGCGAGATGAGCTCGTGCATGTCCGCGCGGATGCCCGGATCGAGCGCGCCGAGCGGCTCATCTAGAAGCAGGATGCGCGGACGCTTGATGAGCGCCTGGGCAATCGCGAGGCGCTGCTGCATGCCGCCCGACATCTCGGCCGGGTAGCTGTCGAGATTGGCGCCCAGCCCCACCGCGGCCAGCATCTCGGCGGCTTCCTCGCGGGCCTGGCGCCTCGCCGAACCGAACAGGCGGGCGGAAAAGGGCGCGCCGTCGCATTCGTGCCCGAACATGACGTTGCGCAGCGCGGTCAGGTGCGGGAAGGTGGAATAGCGCTGGAAGACGACGCCCCGGTCAGGCCCGCATTCGGGCGGCAGCGGGGTGCCGTCGAGCAGGATCTTCCCGCGGCTGGGACCTTCCTGGCCCAGGATCAGGCGCAGGAAGCTGCTCTTGCCTGCGCCCGAGGGGCCGACCACCGAAACGAAGGACCCTTCCTCGATGTCGAGGCTGAGGTTCTCGATGATGACCTTGTCCCCATACTCGACCCAGACGTTGCGGAGGCTGAGAAGGCTGCTCAATGGTCGTCTCCATGGGCCCAGGCAAAGCCGCGCTTGCTGATCGTGACGAGAACGAAGTCGATGGCGATGGCGAGGAGCGCGATCCAGGCGACGTAGGGCAGGATCACGTCCATCGAGAGATAGCGGCGGACCAGGAAGATGCGGTAGCCAAGCCCGACATCCGACGCGATCGCCTCGGCCGAGATCAGGAACACCCAGGCCGGGCCCAGCGCCAGGCGGATCGCCTGGATCAGGCGGGGCATGGCCTGGGGCAGCGCGACGCGGATCATGACCTGCCAGCTGCTTGCGCCCAGCGTCTGGGCCTTGATGATGAGCTCGCGCGGGAGCGCCTGGACGTGGGCGGCAACGTCGCGGATCATGACCGGCGCAATGCCCACCACGATCAGCGCCACCTTGGCCGTCTCGCCAAGGCCGAGCGCGATGAAGAGGATGGGAAGAAGGGCAATCGGGGGGATCACCGCGATGCCCGTCACCAGCGGCCCGAAGGTGGCGCGCACAGGCGGCAGGATGCCGAGCACGAGGCCGACCGCGAGCGCCATCAGCGTCGAGATGCCAAGGCCGATGCCCAGGCGCTGGAGGCTGGCCAGCGTGTCGGCCCAGAAGATGAACTGCCCGGAGAGCTTGTCCGGCTCCATGATGAGCGCGGACATGCTCGAGACCATGGCCGAGGGAAGCGGCAGGATCTTGTCGGCCGGGTTGGCCTCGTGCCGCTGGACGGCCAGGAACAGGTAGGTCAGCACGAGGAGCAGGATCGGTAGCGATCCGAGGAAAATCCGGTTGCTCCGGCCGACCTGGCGATTCACCCAACGCATAAGCGGCGCCTCACCTCAGGTTCGATATTTCGGGGAGAAGAGAAGGGAAGCGGCCGCTCAGAGCTTCTTGTCGGCCGCCATCTTCATGAAGCTGTCGTCGAAACGCAGCGTGACGTTCTGCGCATTGCCCAGCGTCTTGCCGCCGGGGAAGGACATGCCCACGGTGTCGGCCGAGGGCGCACCGCCGAAGAGCCCCTGCGCGTAGCTGAAGTCGCGCACGCGGGTCATGGTGGTGACAAGCGCAGCATCGTCGGTCGCCTTCACCGCCTCGGCCGGGTCGGCGTAGAGGTGAGTGGTGGCAAGCTGGCTGTCGAACTGCGCGGGGCTGGCGCCGGCGAGCTTGGCCATCGCCGCGCGCGCCTCCTTGCCCTGTGCATTCTGCTGCTGCATCAGCGCGACCGTTTCGTACCAGATGCCGGTCAGCGCCTTGCCGAGCTTGGGGTTGGCCTTCAGCGTCTTGGTGTCGACGACGAGAAGGTCGAGGATTTCGCCGGGAATATCGGCCGAACTGAAGACCTCGTTGGCGCCGTCTTGCGCCTTCATCGAGGAGAGCTGCGGGTTCCAGGCCACCGCGGCCTTGACGTCGGGGCTGGCAAAGGCGCCCACGATGTCGGCATCGGCGGTGTTGATGGTGTTCACGTCGCGCAAGGTCATGTTCACCGATTCGAGCGCGCGGGCGAGCAGGTAGTGCGAGACCGAAAGCTCGACCAGGTTGACCGGCTGGCCCTTGATCGCCTTGAGATCCGATGCGTTCTTGAGCAGCACGCCGTCGTTGCCGTTCGAGTAGTCGCCCACGATGATCGCGCTGGTGTCCTTGCCGCCCGCGGCCGGGATGGTGAGCGCGTCCATGTTGGCGACCGTCACGCCGTCGAGCTTGCCCGCGGTGTACTGGTTCACCGATTCGACGTAGTCGTTCACCTGCACGATGTTGATCGTGATGCCGTACTTGTCGGCCCACTTCTTCACGATGCCGGCCTGCTGGGCATAGGGCCAGGGCATCCAGCCGGCGTAGATCGACCAGCCGATGTTGAACTCGGTGCGCGGGGTCTCGGGCGCGTCCGCAGGCCCGGAGCACGACGCGGTGAAGAGCGCTCCGGTGGTCACGGCGAGGGCGGCGGCCTTGCGGATGGATGCGAGCATGAATCAGTCCCCTTTCGCAGCGCAACATTGCGCGTCTGGAAGGGCTTGTCCATCCAAAATGTATTACTTCGTGAAGATTGTGTAATACCGACGCGGAGGCAGTGCTGACAGGTCGTCACCTGGGATGCCGCGCGCAGGATACGGCTTCAGGGTCGCATTTCTGCGGCTTCGCACCCCTGTTTAGCCCCGCGGGGCTTCTCTTCGCGCGCGATCGTTACCTCTGCGCGAAGGTGCGCATTCAGGCCGCTTCGGCGCCTCGCGCCGCTTTCCCGGTAACCGCCGAGGTTGCGGCGTCCAGGCCGTCCTGTTCGTGCAGTGGGGGGAGCAGGGCGGTGGTCGTGACGAGTTCGAGCTGGCTGACGCCGCGAATGCCGCGCAGCGCGTCGGCCAGGTCGGCCAGGCGCACGGCCGGGCCCTGGACCAGCAGCACTTCGAGCGACTGGTCATCCTCGAGAAAGACATGCTGCGAGGAGATGACTTCCTTGAGGAACTCGGTCTGGCGCTCGGCAAGCTGCTGGCGCACACGGCCCCGGTCGCCGCGATAGACAATGGTGATCGTGCCCGCGAGCATCTCGTCGGGACGGGTGCGCGCCTCATGCTTGGCAAGCGAGTGGCGGATCAGTTCGGCGATCAGCTGCGAGCGCGAGGGCAGGCCGCGTTCCTCGACCATGATGTCGAGCTGGCGGAACAGGTCGGCGGGCAGGCTCATGCTGAGGCGGGCAAGTTCGGTGCTCATCGGTCTCTCAACTCGTCTCGTCTTGGGGCCCGCGCCGGGGCAAGGCATCCTTGAAGGATCGGGCGCGCTGTCTCTCCTCAATCGCGAAAAGTATTCGGCTTGTCCATCGGCAATATTACCACGTTCGCTCTTCGGTAATATCAAGGCGGGGCGGGAGGTCATGTCCGGGGTGTGGTGCCCGAAAGTCCGCGTGCATCCGGGTGTGGCATAAGGGGCACAGCACGAGGCCAGAGTGCGGCGAATCACGCTTTCGCACTGCAAAACGCCAGCGTCCCGGAGCGATTTGCACACGCGGATAAGGAGGCAAGGGTAAGCATTTCCGCGAGTTACGACTTTTCAATGCGCAATGTTGCGGCCGCGAATTAATACTCTTGACGCAATCTGTAATATCAATACCGTGTCCCTATTCGCCACTGAGAGCGAGCTTGGACACGGGGAGGAGAACGCAAGGGTTGCGCCGTATTTCGGCGCGATGAGGGAGATTCGTAATGGCTCGAACGCCGACCTTCAGTCCGGATTACCACGAGGAGCACGAACCTGTGTCTTCCAACGCTTCGGCTGTCGGAATTGACTTTGCTCCGGCACCGCGTGCGGCAGGACTCAAGGCGCTGTTCGTCGATCTTCTTCCGCCCTTCACGGTTCTGGCCGTCGTTCTCTTCTGGATGTTCGCGCCCGCCTCGCTGACGCAGAGCCCCTGGTCGCTGGTTGTTGCCGGGCTTGCGGTGACGACGTTCGTGCAACTTCTCGAGTGGGCGTTCGAGCGCCACGAAGGTTGGCGCATGAACGGCCGCGAATTCGCGACCGACGTTTTCTACGTTGCGCTGGGCTACACCGCCATTGGCTGGCTGGTCGAGGTGGCGGGCGATGGGCCGCTGTTCGCGCTCAAGGAAACGCTCGGTATCGCGACGCCCTGGGCGGGCGAGCTGCCGTTCCTCGTGCAGGTCGTGATGGTCATGGTCCTGTTCGAGTTCGGGCAGTACTGGATGCACCGCCTGATGCACAATTCGACGCCGTTCTGGCTGACCCACGCGCCGCACCATCACGTCACCCAGCTCAACGCGATGAAGGGCTATGTCGGCAACCCGATCGAGCTTTTCCTGATCGGTCTCAGCGTCCTTGCCTTCTTCGATTTCGATATGGTTCCGGTGTTCTGCGCCTTCAACGTGCTCGGCGTTGTCTCGACCTACGCCCATGCCAACGTGCGCGCGAACCCGCCGGCGTTCTACGCCTTCTTCTTCACCACCATCCGCCACCACAGCCTGCATCACTCGACCGACTACGAGAGCACGCGCTGCAACTATGCCAATTCGCTCATCCTGCTCGACCGCCTGATGGGCACCTACCGCGAAGGTGAGGCGAGGGTGGTCGGCCAGGACGACCTGCGGCGCCTCACGATCCGGGAGCAGTTCCTGTTTCCCTTCCAGCCGGTGATCGATCGCCTGCGCAGCACGACCAAGACCACGAAGGCGTCGACCGGCCAGCCGTAACGCACCGGAAGCATCCGGCGCGCGCAGCATCCCGTGTGCGCCGGGGTCTTCATTCCACCAACCAATCGGATCCGGCCCTGGCGGTGTGCTGTCAGGGAACGGGCAAGCTTTAACTAAAATCTACAGGGGGTTTGCATGTCAATTCGGGGACAATTCAAGGCCGGACTCTTGTGCGCGACCGGCATTACCTGCGCGGCGCTGGCCTCGCCCGCGCTGGCCGATGAGGCGGCCGACGCACCGGCGGATGTCGCGGCTCCGGCTAGCGCTGCGGCGGCTGCCGATGCGCCTGCACTGGTCGGCTCGGCGATCGTCGTCTCGGCCACCCGCCGCGACACCACGATCATGGAAACGCCGATCAACATCAGCGCGATCAGCGGCGATGATCTGCAGGAACAGCACATCGACGACATGCGCAACCTGGGCGCCTTCACGCCGGGTGTGACGATCCTCGACAACGGTCCGCGCGGCGCGGGCACGATTGTCATGCGCGGCCTTTCGGCCAGCGACACGTCGGCCACGGCCGGTGACAACTCGAACTCGGCCGTCGGCATGTACCTGGGCGAAGTGCCCATGTACTACGACTTCAAGCTGATCGACATCAACCGCGTCGAGACGCTCCTTGGCCCCCAGGGTACGCTCTATGGTCTGGGCACGCTGGCGGGCGCGATGCGCAACATGCCCAATCGCCCCGACGCCGGCGAATTCTCGTTCGAGGGCAGCGGCCGCGTCTTCGACATGGCCCACTCGGGCGACACCGGCTACAACGGCTACGGCGTCGTCAACGTGCCGCTCGTGGAGGACACGATCGCGTTCCGCTCGGCGACCGGCTACTACTTCACCCCGGGCTTCATCGACTATCCCTACCTGCTGCAGGAGCCGGGAACGTCGCTTCCGCAGCCGGGCGGTGTCGACAATCCGCTGGGCAGTGAGGCGGACCAGGACGCGAACTTCACGCGCGGCAAGGATCTCAACTTCGAGCGCACCTTCACCACCCGCAACCAGCTTGGTTTCTACGCCGACGATCTCAAGGTCTACGTGACCTACGCGCATCAGGAGACCAAGACCGACGGCCGCTCGGCCAATGGCGGCGGTGTCGTGGGTGAAGGCCGCTACGAGGCGCCGTGGCGCTACAAGGAGCCCGCCAAGCGCAGCGGCGACCTCCTTTCGCTCGAGGTCGAGGGCAACGTCGCGGACGCGGTCAACGTGGTGTTCGTCTCGGCCTATACCCAGCGCAAGGCCGAGTATCAGGGCGACAACACCGACCTCCTGATCGACCTCGACTACGACTACGAAACTTTCCCCGGGTTCTCGAGCTACAACCAGTCGAACCAGAAGGAGCACGCCTTCACCAACGAACTGCGCTTCGTCTCGACCTTCGACGGCCCGCTCAGCTTCGTGGCGGGTGCCTTCTGGAATCGCCAGAAATACCGTTCGAACTACGACGAATACGTGCCCGGCTTTCCCGAGCACGCAAACGACGTCGATCTGTGTGGTGATTACTATTTCTGCGGCCAAGACTTTATCACCGATCACAGCGATCCGGAGTACGCACACGAGTATTCATCCTATGTGCGCACCTCGACGGATGAGAAGGGCCTCTACGGCGAGCTAACCTGGCACTTCACCGATGATCTGCAGCTCACCGGGGGCTTGCGCTACTACAAGTACGATGCCTGGGTGAACGGCGGCTCCTACCTGCCTCTGTGGGATCCTGGCTACAGCTCGCGCTCGGGCAGCACCTCGAAGGACGGCCTTGTCTACAAGATCAACGCCTCGTGGAACATCGCGCCCGAGTTCATGGTCTACGGCACCTGGTCGACCGGTTACCGCATTGGCGGCGTGAACCGCGTGGCGCCGTGCAGCCAGCAAGTCATCGACATCCACGAAGCCGGTGGTGAGCAGAACGGCCAGACGCTGTGCGCCCTGCCGAACGAACTCGATTACGGTCCGGACGAAACCAAGAACGCCGAAATCGGCATGCGCGCTCAGCTGTTCGACAACAAGCTGATGCTCACGCTGGCGGCCTTCCATGTTTCTTGGGATGGTATCCAGCTTGACGGTCAGACCACCTACGGGGCCATCGGCATCACGTCGAACGGCGGCAAGGCGGTGTCGAAGGGCATCGACGTCTCGTTCCAGGCGCAGCCGCTGCCCGGCCTCTCGATCCGCGGCAACTACTCCTACCTTGATGCGCACCTGACCGAGGACGTGCCCGATCTGCTCTCGATTGCCGGTGGCGATCTTGTCGGTGCCTTCTCGGGCGACCGTCTGCCCGGCTCGGCCAAGAACAAGGGCGCGATCGGGGCGACCTACGAGCTGCCGGTGGGCGACAATGCGCTCAACTTCGGCTGGACCGCGACCTATACCGGGAACATCCTGACCCGCGTGGGCAGCCGTGGCGGCGGCGAGAAGCTGCCGGATTACTGGATGCACCAGGCCAACATCACCTACAAGACCGACCGTTTCGACGTGGGTGTCTTCGCGACCAACATCTTCGATACCTACGCGGTGACCGGCGTCAGCAACGACCTGACCCGCCGCAACCTGGTCAACGACGGGGTGATCTCGCGCTACTACGCGCGCTCGGTGGCCCAGCCGCGCACCATCGGCGTGCAGGGCACCGTGCGCTTCTAAAGCGCAGGGCCGGGCTGACGGCTCCTGGAACGAGAGGGCGCGGGGACTCCAGTCTCCGCGCCCTTTTCGTGTGCCGGCTGGGTAAGGATGTTCAGTCGAGCGCTATGCCGCGCGCGTGGAAGAAGGCGGCAACCTTCTCCATGTCGGCGGCGTGGGTCTTCCAGCGCCCGATCCCGTCGCGGTTGAGCGTGCGGCGCACCTGTGCGGCGCTGGGCGTCGCGACGGCGGCGGTGTTGCGATGAAAGTCGAGGCAGGCCGCATCCCAGTCGAGCTCGCAATGGGCCAGGAGACGGCGGGTTTCCTCCTCCTGGTTGTCGACCAGCGCCTCGTAGCCGAACTGGAGTACCCGTCCCGGAAAACGCGTCTCCCAGAACGCCATCAGCGCATCGAAACGCGCGTAGTAGCGGGCGGTGTCCATGAGGTCATAGGAATAGGCGTAGTAGGCCGACGTCGTGGCGAACAGATTGCGCAGGTTGCTCCAGACCGTGTCCATCGCGCCGCGGCGCAGGCACACGATCCTGGCATTCGGCAGCGCCTGCAGGATGTGGCCGATATAAAGGAAATTGGCGGGCAGCTTGTCGGTGAAGCGGGGCGTCTTGCTGCGCCGATGATGGCGCGCGCGGACAAGGTAGGCCTCACCGATGGCGGCGGGCGCGCAGTTCGCGCTTGCCGCGATCGTCGGGGCATCGATGACCTGGCGCGAGGGCGTGCGGGCCATCTGCTTTACCGCCAGCGGCATTGCCTGCAGCTCGCCGGTCGCCTCCACGTCGCGGTGCGAGGAGAGGATACGGTCGACCAGCGTGGTGCCCGTGCGCGGCATGCCGACCACGAAGATCGGTGCGGCATCGGGGCAGCCCGGCTGGGTGGCGAGCGCGGTGTCGGTGCGCTGGAAGAGCGTTTCGAGCGCCTCGAAGATGGCCGCGTCCTGCGCAAAGTCATAGCCCGTCGCGCGCTTGTGCGCGGTGTTCGCGGCGTGAAGCTGGGCGAAGGCCTCGGCCGGGGCGCCGATATCCTCCAGTTCCTTGGCCAGCGCGTAGCGCAGGCGCAGCGTGTCGCCGGGCGGCGGGTCGCTGGCGAGCACGTTTTCAAGGCGCGCCACATTGTTGGCCTCGCGCGTCTGGCGCGCTACGATCGAGAGGGCGTAATGCACTCGCGCATTGCCGGGATCGGCGGCGAGGATCGTCTCGTAATGCGTGCGCGCCTCCTCGACTTTTCCCGTAAAGCCCAGCGCCGCGGCAAGGTTGTAGCGGAAGTCGAAGTTGTCGGGCGCGCCGTCCACCGCGCGGGTGAAAGGGGCAAGCGAGGCTTCGTGGTCGCCCAGCCGCGCCAGCACGCAGCCCAGCGTGTCGAGCGCGAGCGGATCCGTGCAGGGGAGCGCCAGCGCGCGCGCGGCGACTTCGCCCGCCTCGCCGTCGCGCCGCAGCAGGATCAGCGTCTTGGCCAGCTGGGCGAGATACTCGGCGTTCCCGGGCGCCATCTGCGCGGCGCGCTGAAGCAGGGGAAGCGCCTTGCCGAATTGCCCGCTTTCCGCTGCGGCCATCCCGGCCAGGAACGGGCCTGCGGGATGGCTGGGTTCGCTCTGGCAGAGAGCCTGCGCGGCCGTGGCGGCTGCGGCGATGTCGCCGCGTCGCAGGGCCGCGCGGGCCTGGTCTTCGAGTGTCATGGCATCCTTGCTCGCTGTCGCGGGGGCGCTCCGGTCCCGCGCGACGGCGCGGCGCCGGTTTATCCGAGCCTAACCGGGCAGGCGGGGAGCGGCAATTGCCTTTACGCATGCCAGGCCAGGTCCATGCGCCCGCACGCGTCTCGCGCATGACCCGCTCGCGCGGGCGCGCGCGAATCAGTTCTGTGTGGAGGTGCCCGAACGGTCGGGTTTGCACGGCGGTCCAAGGGCTTGTCGGCCCGGCCTTGCGCGCAAAGGGCCTTCGTGAGACGTTTGTCGTTCAGGGAGCGGGCGATCCGGCCGGCAAAGCGGTCGGGCGCAAACTCCGGGATTCTGCGCATTTTGTGCCTGCAGGTGCCTTTCGGCGCATCAAGAAAACCGGAAAAAACAGTGCTGCGGCAATAATATGCGCTCCAAGCCCAATTGGGCATGGACAGCTGCGGAATCGATTATTACGATACCTGTATTCAGTATTACTAGAACGATTGGCTGCGTATTACGGGGGTAGGTAATATGGACGGAGTTCGCGTAGGAAAACGTATCATCGGGGCTGACTCTCCCGTCACTATCGGCTGGGAAAACCTCGGCCGGGTCGAGGGTGGCCCGGTAAAGCGTTTCATCTTCACCTGGTTTCAGCCCGCGGTGCTTGTCGCGCTCGTGCTGTTCTGGATGTACGCGCCCGATTCCATTGCCAAGACCTCGACCGCGATCGGCATCGGCATTGGCTTCAAGGCGCTGCTCTACGTGCTGGAATGGGTAAGCCCGCGCTACAAGAGCTGGCGTCTCACCTGGAAGGAACTGGTCGTCGACCTGTTCTACGTCGCCATCGCCTACACGCTGATCCGCGCGGTGGGTAAGCACTTTGGCAGCGATGTCTGGGCCGAACACATCCTGGCGGCCTTCAACTGGGAAAAATTCGCCTGGTTCACGGACATGCCGCTCCTGCTGCAGGCCTTCCTGATCACGCTCTTCGCGGACATCTGCTACTACTGGATGCACCGCGGCATGCACAACTGGTACCCGCTGTGGCTGACCCACTCGGTGCACCACTACATTACCCAGCTCAACATCAACAAGGGATCGATCGGCAGCCCGATCGAGATCTTCCTGATCGGCCTTGGCATCGGTGGCTTCTTCGACTTCCTGCCGCGCGCCGCGCTGCTCGCAGGTTCGCTGGGTATGGCGATCAGCATCTACCAGCACGCCAACATCCGCTTCAACACGCCGCGCTGGTGGGGCTATGTGTTCAACACCACCGAACACCACAGCGTGCACCACTCGCAGGATTTCGAGGGCAGCCGCAGCAATTACTGCAACACCTACATCTTCCTTGATCGTATCTTCGGCACCTGCGTCGATGGCGAGGCGGAAGTGCTGGGCATGGAAGGCGGCCGCCGCATGTCGGTCTGGGAGCAGATGCACTATCCCTTCACCGAGGCCTGGAAGACCAGCAAGGCGTTCGTCCAGCGTCGCCTGCATCCGGGCGCCTCGGGTTCGACCGTACCTGCCGAATGATGCCGGCCGGGCGCCCTTTGCGGGGCGCCCGCCTGCGCCCCTATCGCTTTTCGGGACCGGTGCGCCGGTCCGCAGGACAGCCATGTCCGCCGTACGCCATTGCGGGAGTACCCTTCGCGTGAACTTGCCCCTTATCGACACCCTCTGGCGCGTGCGCGGGTCGCTCCCGCTCGACACCGCCGCGCCCGCCTCGGAGATCTTCGCGCGCCTTGAAAGCCTGTTCCAGGTCGCCGGAACGAACTACGAGATCGAGAACGATGCTCTGACCTTCCACAAGAAGGACCCGCTCTCGCAGGACAAGATGTCGATCTACAAGAGCGGCACCTTGAACGTGCGCCACGAAGGCGAGGGGCGCTCGCTCGCCTGGGACATGCACAGCCCGGCGCTGATGTTCTGCTTCTGCCTGCCCTTCTTCTTCCTCGGCGTTGCCTGGCTGTTGGAGGAATCGCGCACGCCCAGCTTCGTCTTCACCGGGATCTTCGCGTTTCTCTACGTGGTGGGGCGCATTCTTGAACCGCGGCTGTTCCGCGCCGAGCTGCGCCGCCGCATCGCGGGCGAGGTGAACGGCGACATGGGCGCTCCCGCCCACTCCTGATCGGAGCGTCGCGCGCTTTCCCGGAAAAGCGCGGTTTCTTGATCCATGTCGGGTTTGCCGGCCCGCCGCCATGCTAGTCTTCGCCGCGAGGAGCGAGGGAGAATACGCAGCATGGCGAGGGTCAAGGCAACCACGAGCGCGGGCACCGGCGCGGCACGGACTGCGCAATTCCACCTTCTGGCCAAGCCGAGCGGCCCGGCCTGCAATCTCGACTGCGACTACTGCTTCTATCTGGAGAAGGAAGCGCTTTACGAGCGGCCCGCCAAGCGCCGCATGGCGCCCGAGGTGCTCGACGCCTACGTGCGCAACGTGCTCGCATCGACACCGCCCGAGGCCACGCCGCTCTTCGCCTGGCAGGGCGGCGAGCCCACCTTGCAGGGCCTGCCCTTCTTCCGCGAGGCGGTCCGCCTGCAGAAGCTCTACGCCGCTGGGCGACCCGTCACCAACACGCTCCAGACCAACGGCGTCCTGATCGACGAGGACTGGGCGCGCTTCCTGGCCGAGGAGCGTTTCCTCGTTGGCCTCAGCCTCGACGGGCCGGGCGAGGTCCACGACCGCTACCGTCGTTACCGTTCGGGCGCGCCTTCGCACCATCTGGTGATGGCGGCGTTGGAACGGCTGCAGCGCCACGGTGTCGACTACAACGTGCTGACCTGTGTGGACCGCCATTCCGCGCGCCAGCCCCAGGCGATCTACGATTTCCTCAAGGCGGCGGGCGTCGAGTTCATCCAGTTCACCCCCGTGGTCGAGCGGGTGGCCGGGCGGGATTACGCGGCGCAGGGCTTCGACCTTGCAGGCCCCGGCGCGTCCCCTGCGCACGGCAAGTCCCCGCAGGTCGCGCCCTTCGCGGTTCTGCCCGAGGCCTGGGGTGACTTTCTCGTCGGCGTGTTCAACCGCTGGCGCAAGGCCGATATCGGGCGCGTCTTCGTCATGAACATCGAGTGGGCGCTGGCCTCGTACATGGGCCAGCCGGGCGCGGTGTGCCTGCACCAGAAGCAATGCGGGCACGCCCTGGCGAGCGAATACAACGGCGATGTCTATTCCTGCGACCACTACGTCTATCCCGACTATCGCCTGGGCAACCTTGCCGAGGACAGCATTGCCGACATGGTCCTTTCTCCGCGCCAGCAGGCGTTCGGGGAGGCCAAGTGGCGCGATCTTCCGGGCAAGTGCCGCTCCTGCGCGCAGCTGACCTTGTGCTGGGGAGGGTGCCCCAAGCATCGCTTCACCCGCACGCGCGACGGGGAAGCAGGGCTCAATTACCTGTGCCGGGGCTACGAGCGCTATTTCCGCCACATCACCCCCTGGCTGAGCGTGATTGCCCAGCGCGTGATGGCAGGGCAGCCGCTGGAGCCGGTCATGGCGATGAGCCCGGCGCAGGTACGCGCGCAGGCATAGAAGGTAGAAGGTCAGATCCGAGGGCCATCGCCCTCGGGCTCCCCGAACTATCCACCTCACCTTTCGCGCGCCGCGCTGGCTGAGAGAGGCAAGCTCGCCCGTTCTGGGGGCAAGGGGGGATGACCCCTTGCAGCCTACTTGCGCCTGCGCCCGGCGGGGTGCCCCCCGCGACGGGCGGATCGCCACGCATCTTGACGGGCCCGCATATGGCTTTCTAGGTGTGGGACATTCCCTGTACTTCCGCGCCTTGGGCGTCGTGGCTGCGGCCCCGATGCGCAGATTGCGCCGGTGCCCTTTCGGATCGCCCCTGCCTGTGTTGACTTTGCCCGTGTTGACCTTGTTCCGTTCCCGACGTCTGCCGCGCGCGCTTTGCGTGGCCTCTGCGCTTGCCTTGTCCTGGGGCGCCTGCGCGAATGCGGCCAGCAGTGGTGGCTCCGGTTTCGAGCTGCGCGGGCCGGAGCTCGTGATGGAGGTGACGCGCGGGGACACGACCTTGCCCGCCGCGCAGGTGCCCAGCCTTCTGGCCGGGGACAAGGTGAGCCTGCATCTGCCGAAAAGCGAGGACCCTGACGACAAGCTGCGCGATTTCCTGTTCGTTGCAGCGTTCCTGCGCGGCGCGGTCAACCCGCCGCCGGACGACTGGATCGCCACCGGACAGGGCTGGAAGGACAAGGAAAAGGACAACACTCTGCAGCTGACTGTGCCCGAGGGCGCGCAGCAGATGGTGGTACTCATGGTCCCGCGTACCCAGGGCGCGCAAGGCGTGCTGGAGGACGCGGTACAGGGAAAGCCCGGCGAGTTCGTGCGCGCGGGCGGCGAGCTTTACGAGGCCTCGCTCGACCATGCGCGGCTGGAAACCTTCATGGCCTCGATCCGCGCGCAGGGGGATCGCAACCCCGAAGCTCTGCGCAAGGTTGCCCCGGTGCTCGCCTCCAGTCTGGGCATGCGCCTTCAGGCCGACTGCCTCGACAAGGTGCTGGAGGAGCAGGCCGCCTGCCTGATCGAGGGGCGCGGCGCGCTGGTCCTGAGCGATGTCCACACCAGTTCGCTGGCCGACACGCTGGCAGGCGCACCGACCGACCTGGCCCTGCAGCTGAGCGCGACACCGCAGGCCGGCTCGGGCTCCTACAGCGCCTATATCGGCGTTGCACGTGACATCGCGCGCCTGTTCGGCGCGTTCAACAACCCGCAGTTCGACTATCTCCCCGCGCTGACCGAGCGGCGGGCGGACCGTCTGGCTCTGCGGCTCAACACCGCCCCTTCCTTCACCAAGCCCAAGTCGGTGCTGGTCGTGGGCATGCCCTCTGTCGAGGCCGATGTCCTGCCGCGTCTGCGCAGCACGCACACGGCGCCGATCTGTGCCGCGCAGGGCCACGTCCTGCTGCCGGTGGAAGGCGCGCCGCTGGTCTACGCAAGTGACTTCGCGCACGCGATGGCGCTGCGCATCACCGCCTCGGACGGGCGCACGGTGGACGTGCCGGTCTCCGCGCGCGCCGACCGGGGCGGCTATGTCTTCGATGCCCGCGCGATCCCTGCGACCTTCTCGGGATCGTTGCGCGCGCACCTTCATGGCAACTGGGGCTTCGCCCCGTTCGAGGGGCCCGACTTCACGCTCCAGCGCCCCGGTCCCGGGGCCTGGCACTCGGTGGGCGACAACGGCACGCTCGTCGTCGGGCGCGACAGTGTGGCGGTGCTGGCGGGTTC
Source organism: Novosphingobium sp. MBES04 (assembly GCF_000813185.1). Classification (NCBI taxonomy): domain Bacteria; kingdom Pseudomonadati; phylum Pseudomonadota; class Alphaproteobacteria; order Sphingomonadales; family Sphingomonadaceae; genus Novosphingobium; species Novosphingobium sp. MBES04. The sequence continues at coordinate 2,415,076 of NZ_DF850488.1, forward strand.
CGCTCCCGCCTGCGTCAGCGCGATCACGCTGACCGGAGGCGGCTCGCGCCGTAGCCTGGAGTGGGAGGTGAAGGATACAGAACGCCTTGCCGTGACTGTCCCGCTGGAAGGCGCACGGCCGGGGCCTGTGCAGCTGGCACTGCACCTTCAGGGGGAGGCCGATCCGGTCGCTCTGACGCTGGAGAGCCGTGCGGAGGCAAGCCGGATCGATACGCTCCTGGTGCACGAAGGCGACAGTGAGGCGCGGCTGAGCGGGCAGCGGCTCGACCAGGTCCGGGCGCTGGCTCTCGGGGACCTGACGCTCGAACCCGGCGAATTGCAGCGCCGTGATGGGCGTGATGTGCTGACCTTCGCGCTGGATGCGGCCGGGATGCCCAAGGCGGGCTCCACGCTGGAGGCCCGCATCGCGCTGGCCGACGGGCGTGTGCAGACCCTGCCGGTGACAGTCGCGCCGCCGCGCCCCGATGCGCAGGTTCTGTCGCGCTCGGTGCGCATGCCCGAACCGGCGCAGGGCACGCGTCCCTTGGAACTGACCTCTGACGAGCTGCTTCCGGCGGGCGGCGAGCTTGTCTTCTCGCTCCAGGCGGCGGGGGGACAGGATCTGGGCCGCGATACCGTGGTCGAGGTTGCGCTTGCGGGAACGGCCGAGACGGTGCGCCTTGGCGTCGGATCGGGGCTCATGCCCTCCAGCCCGGGCGTGCTGATCGCGCGGCTCGATACGGGCGCGCTTGCGCCCGGCAGTTTCGGGCCGCTGCGCTTTCGGCTCGTCGCGAACGGCGTGGCGGGGCGCTGGCAGGATCTCGCGCGGCTGGTGCGTCTTCCGGCGATTGACGAGGTGGCCTGCGCCAAGGGCAAGGACGCCACGTGCACGCTGGAGGGGCGCAACCTGTTCCTTGTCGCTGCCGTGGCGCAGGGCGCGGACTTCGCCGGTGCGCGTTCCGTTCCGCCCGGCTTCACGGGAGAGCGCCTGGAGGTGCCCGCTCCCGGTGCGGAGGGCCTCTATCTGCGCCTGCGCGATGACGGCGAGGCGGTGGCGCGGCTTCGGCCGGACGGTGCGTGACCGTGCGTCAGGTGCGCCCGGTGGCGCTCGACTTGTCCTGCTGCGGCCGGCGGCCACTCAGCCGCTGGTAGAAGCGCGAGAAGTACGAAGGATCGGAAAAGCCCAGGTCATTGGCGACCTGGACCACGCTGGCGTTGGTGAAGCAGAGCAATCGCTGCGCCTCCAATAGCAGGCGCGCGTGCAGCATTTCGGTCGGCGTGCAGCCTGCCGCACGCTGGCAGATGCGGGTGAGCGTCTTGCCACTGACGCGCATCTGCGCCGCGTACCATTCGACCCCGCGGTGTTCGGTGAGGTGCAGTTCCATCAGCTGGCGAAAGGCGGAGAGGCGCGCTTCATCCGACTGGGCGGGCGGGGCGTCGTTCTGAGGGGCCTCCAGGCTGCGCACGAGCGCCTCGGCGAGCGTCAGGAACAGCGCGGAAGGGAGCCGCCAGTCGGCCTGGATCGCCAGCATTTCGCGGCACAGCCAGTCAACCCGCGCGACAGCGCCGGGCGCGACCTCGCCGCTCGCCCCATGGGTGAGCATGTGGAGCAGCGGGTCCTGCGCGTCCACGCCGCGCGCCACGAAGGCCGCGGAGAGGGAAAGCACGTAACCGCGGGTGTCGGGCTGGAACTGGAAACCGTGTACGCTGCCGATTGGGACCGCCATGAAACAGGGACCTTGCAGCGTCTCCACCCGGCCGTCGCAGCGGAAGGTGACCTGTCCTTTGGATACCAAGAGGATCTGCACGCTGTGAAGGTGCCGGTGCGCGCCGATTTCCCAGTCGAGCAACGAACTTCGCGCAGCAATTGTCTCAATATGCGCGAATTGGGCGGGAATTTCGCCAAGGTCCTCACCATAGAGGAGGAAGGTGGGAATCGTGCCGGGTGCCATGTCCTGTGTCCGAATAGTACCTGAAGTGTGACGCTCCCAGCCCTTCCTGTCGAGAGGCCACGCGCGCATTACAGGGTCAAGAGTAAGAACAATCAGGGCGCGCACGTCGCGCCGCATGTGCAGCGCCGACATGGCGCGCATCGGGAAAGGAGCACGGCATATGCGTACACAAGTCGCCATCATCGGTGCGGGCCCTTCGGGTCTCCTCCTCGGGCATCTCCTGCGCCAGGCGGGGATCGACTGCGTCGTCCTCGAACGCCAGAACGGGCCATATGTCCTCTCGCGCATCCGTGCGGGCGTGCTGGAGCAGGTGACCGTTCAGCTCATGGAGCGTCTCGGTCTCGATGCGCGCATGAAGGCCGAAGGCCTGCCGCACGATGGCTTCAACCTTGCCGATGGTGAACGCCTCATCCGCATCGACATCAAGGCGCTCACCGGCAAGGAAGTCATGGTCTATGGCCAGACCGAACTGACCCGCGACCTCATGGAAGCCACGGGTGAGCGCGGGCTGGAAGTGGTTTACGAAGCGTCCGATGTCGCGCTCTTCGATATCGAGAGCGATGCCCCTTACGTCACCTATACCAAGGACGGCGTGGAGCACCGCGTCGATGCACGCTTCATCGTGGGCTGCGACGGCTTCCATGGCCCGTCGCGCAAGGCCATCCCGGAATCGGTCGGCCGCAGCTTCGAGCGCGTCTATCCCTTCGGCTGGCTGGGCATCCTTGCCGATGTGCCGCCGTGCAACCACGAACTTATTTACGCCAACCACGAACGCGGCTTCGCGCTGGCCTCGATGCGCAGCGAGACGCGCAGCCGCTACTACGTCGACGTGCCGCTGACCGAGAAGATCGAGGACTGGTCGGACGAGCGGGTCTGGGACGAACTGGCCGTGCGCCTTGGCCCCGAAGCCGCTGCCAACATCACCCGTGGCCCCTCACTCGAAAAGTCGATCGCCCCTTTGCGCTCCTTCGTCTTCGAGCCGATGCGCCATGGCAGCCTGATGCTCTGCGGCGATTCCGCGCACATCGTGCCGCCGACCGGCGCCAAGGGCCTGAACCTGGCCGCCAGCGACGTGCACTACGCGGCTGAGGCGCTGCTCGCCTTCTTCAAGAGCAACGATGCCGACGCCATCGCGGGCTATTCGGAGAAGGCGCTTGCCCGCGTGTGGAAGTCGGAACGCTTCAGTTGGACGCTGACCAAGCTCATGCACCGCTTCCCCGAAGACGGCCCGTTCGAGCGCCGCATGCAGCAGGCCGAACTGGACTACATCGCCAGCAGCGAAGCGGCGCAGCGTTCCATTGCCGAGAACTATGTCGGCTTGCCTGTCTGAAGGATAGAAGAAGAGGGTTTCCGAGGGCCATCGCCCTCGGGCTCCCATTACCAGTCGACCTCACCGGTCTCAGCTACGTTGGCTGGGAAAGGTGAGGTCGACGGGTATGGGGGCAAGGGGTGATGACCCCTTGAATCTCTTTTACTTTCATCAGGGTGTTGTCTTGGAATACCGCTCCCAGTTCCCCAGCAGTTCATCGACCAGTACCGAACCCACCGTGTAGAGGTTCTCCACCGCCGCCTCGAGCCCGGCGTAGCCTCGTTCTCGCGAAGGAGGTAGCTCGCGGCATCGGTGCCGGGCGGCGGCATCGTGAAGTTGGAGCCCGCGCGCAGCACCAGCACCCGGTCGCGGTCCGCGCGGCTGGCCGCATCGAGGTAGGTCATGGCCTGGAGGATGCCGGTGTCCTCCATCGCGGAGGTCACGAATTCGCCCTTGCCGCCGGTCCATTGCCGTACCCAGTGGTTGGCCCAGTCGGTCATGCGCGCGCCGTGCCAGAAGGTCATCGCCGAGAGCTGTTCGCCTTCGAGCACGCGCGGAGGCTCCAGCGCCTTGGGAAAGCCGGTAAAGCTGGCGCGTTCGCGTGCGATCTCGGGCGTGTCGGGCAGGGCAATGTCCCGGGTGAGGGCGAAGGCCCATTGTTCGAGCGAGGGATTGATCTGGAACACCTCACCGCCCGAGGGATCGAGTGGGGTCCGCGTGTCGTGGGGGCCTTGCGTGCCGCGTGCGAAGTAGCCGAAGTCCCAGTCCGCCGGGATCTCGCGCGCGTCGATTTCGTGGGCGAGGTCGCCATCGACGACATAGCGCGCGAGCGCGACCGAACCGATCGAAGCGTCCTGCGGATCGATGCCGGCAATCCCCGCGACCAGCCAGTAGGCCTGGGTGAGGTCAAGGCGATCATCGAGGCCGAGCGCCATCGTGGCGGCCGTCGAGCGTGCGGTGCCGATCCCGGTCACCACGCCCAGAACCTGCGTGTCGGGGTTGTAGTAAAGGTCGTGGAAGCCTTGCGGGAAGGGAATGCGGGTGGTGAGGCCGCGGCGCTCCTTCCACAGCTGGAACTCGCCCGCGGTGTCGCCCTCGTCCTCGCCGATCTCGAAGAGTGAGACGACGACGACCTTGACGGGCAGCGGGCTGTCGCACGGGGCGGCGGGCGTGCAGGTGGCGAGCGTGCGGGCTGCACGGGCGGCGGCGTCCTGCGCCTGGGCCGCCGGAGCAAGCGAGCAGCTTGCCAGAAGGGCTGCGGCGAGGAAACGCAGCCGGAATGGGCGCCGCGAATGGAGCGGGGAAAGGCGCATGCTAGGTCTCGTCTGTGTGAGAAGGTGCGGCGCAGGGACGGTGCCGTGGGGGGGAGCTTTGTCCCTGCGCCTGGGGGGAGCGTCAGAAGTTGTAGGACAGCGTGGCCTGGACGCTGCGCGGACGTTCGGGCAGCGCGATGGTCGAGCCGAACAGTTCGGTGAAGTTGGCGCGGAAGTACTTCTCGTTGGTCACGTTCTTGACCACGACGCGAAGATCCCAGGGGCCCGTGCTGTACGACGCGCTGGCATCGAAGAGCGTGTAGGCGGGCAGGCGCACCGCCTGCGACTGGCCCGAATAGACCGAATCCACCGCCACCATGCTGCCCGCAAAGGCCAGGCCGTTGTCGAAGGCGTAGGTCGCCGTCAGCGCATAGAGGTTGGTGGGAATGCCCGCGCGCCGCGAATCGCTCTTGGACGTGATGGGGATCAGGCCGCCGGGCTGACCGCCCAGGTGCAGGGTCTGGTCGGTGACGTTGACGAGGTCCTCCATGCCCAGGAAGCTGAAGGTGCTGCCCGCTTCGTAGAAGGTGAGGTTATAGACCTTGGTTCGGGTATAGGCGCCGGTGATGAGCAGGTGCTCGTCCACCGCCCAGCGCAGTTCGGCCTCCAGACCCTTGGTCTCGACGGCCTGGTTCACCGTGCTCGACTGCGCGTTGTAGTCGGTACGCTCCTGCTTGTAGACCGAGATCGCGGCGTAGAGCGTGTCGTCGAGCCACGATCCCTTGATACCGCCTTCATAGAGCTTGGAAGCGGTGATGAAGGTATCACCCGCGATGTTCGAGACCGCGATTTCCGCGCCCTGTCCCGCGATCACGACCGACTGGCGCGCGATCGTGGCGTAGGGGACGAGGCCGAGCGGGAGCTTGTAGTTGGCGCTCGCCGACCACGACCAGGCGCCCTTGCTGCCCGAAGCGCTGTCCGGGATGCCATCGGCGCGGTCGGAGGCGACCTGGGCGGCCTCCATGCGGCCGATGTCCGAGGTCGACTTGGCCTTCACGTGGTCGTAGCGCGCGCCAGTGTGACATCGAGGCCGAAGGCAAAATCGAGGTCGGTCAGCGCGGCAAAGGCGACGTCGGTATAGTGGCCATCGACGTAGGAAGTGTAGTTGCAGTCGCACTCGGTCGAGAGCAGGCGATCGCTGGCCGGGTCGTAGCCCTGCGTCAGGTCAACGCGGTGGAAGTACTCGTAGTTGAAGTCCTCCCCATGCTCGAAGCTGGTGTAGCGGATCGAGGGAGAGAGCTGGAAGGCGAAGGTGCCCGCGCTCGATTCGAAGGTCTTGGAGACGACGATCTTGTCCTCGAAGACCCAGGAATCGTGCAGCTGCGAGAAGCCGTAAGCGTTCTCGTTGATGTTCTCGTAGCTGTCGTAGAAGGCCTGGTTCTTGATCTCGATGTCGCCGGGACCCGTCCAGATGAGGTCGGCGTAGAGCGTGGTCGCGTTGTTGTCGAGCCGGTCGTCCTTGCCGGTCAGCGTCTTGCGGCGGCTGAGCGTGGTGGTGCCGGTGTTCTGCAGGTTGAGCAGGTTGTTGGGGCTGGAGGTGTAGCACGCATCGGTGATCGAATCCGCGAACACGCCGCCCCCGCAGGCAAAGCCGCCGAAGATCGAAAGCCCGCCGGGCACCGCCGCGTTGATCTCTTCCACCGACATCTGCCCGTCGCCATCGGTGTCGAGCGAGATGGCGTTGCCGGTGATGTAGGTGCCGTCATCGACCAGGTCCTGCGTCAGGCGGTTCCAGCCGCCGTTCTGCTGGCCGCGGAAGCGGTGGTACATGCCGCCGAATTCCAGCCGCAGATCGGGTGTCAGGTCGGTGTCGAAGGCAGCCTGCAGGATCGTCTGGTTGGTGGACATGTTGTCCCAGTAGCTGCCCGAATCCTCGACCTCGGCGTAGAGGCTGTACCCGAATTGCTGCGTGCCGATGTGGCCCGGGCCGCGGATCTGGGCGGTGAGGTCGGTCTTGTTCCAGCTGCCCAGCGTAAGGCCGATCTTGCCTTCCGGGCTGGCCATGAAGGCGCCGCCCTGCGCGCGCGCGGAACGCGGCACGAAGTTGATGTAGCCGCCGGTCTTGGAGGGGCCGTAGATCGGCGAGGCGGGGCCGCGCACGATGTCGACCCGGTCCGCGGCTGCAATCGGGGTGGGATAGTTGCCCGGGTTGTCGAGGCGACGCACGCCGCGGAAGTAGACTTCGCCCGGCGTACCGCGAATGTCGAGCGCACCGCCCACGCCGAAGAACGAGTTGGTGAAGGTGCCCGGCGACTGCGCGACGAGGTCATAGATCTCGGTGATGCCGAAGCGTTCCATCTGCTCGGCGCTGACGGTAGAGGCGGAACGCGGCGTTTCGACGATGGTCTTGTCGAAGCCGAAGACCGAGCCGACGTCGGCGACAGGCAATGCGTCCAGCGAGCCGGTGACGACGATCTCGGAGGCCGGATCGCGCTCCGCCGGTTCCTGCGCGAGCGCGGGCGTGCTCAGCGCGGTGCAGCCCAGAAGGCCTGCAACAAGCGCATGACCGCGCGCTGCAGATCTGCGCGACCTGCCTGTAAAATAACGTGAAATCCGCATTTTAACCCCCTCATGAATGCCCCGGCGCGTCGTCCCTGTCTGACGCGGCCGAACAGTTCTGCTCTCCCTTTCAGTTGTCCTCGCCCTGTCTTGGTGGTCGTTACGTCCTCTATTGCCATGCATTTCCGCACGGTCTCGGACTGTTGTTCCCTGTTCTTGGTGCGTAGGGCTAGTGGCGCATTGATGTGCAAGCAAATGCAATGAATTTTACAAGGTGTTGCGAAAATTAGAGCGCCTGCAGTGCTTCCGACGGGGGTGCTCTCTTTTTTGCAACGATCTGTCCGGATCATTGCGTTTGCTGGATAGGGTGGCGGCAGGCAGGAGAGGGGCATGCGCCGCGCCTTGCCTTTCTCCCGGATCGGACTCGATCCGCGCTCCGTCTTGCGCCAACCTTGCGTGGGAGGGGGCAATTGGCCCGTTGCCCGCAGGGCTGCAACGGGGCATGATCGCGTGGTTGCACAGGGGCTTGGCGCATGCCTTCCCGTGCTGGCGCGCGCTGTGCGCGTCCTCCAGCCAGGAGATGAGGCCGCATGACCACGTCCACACCGCCCCGGTCCGGCGGCGCTGCCGTCCCGCGCTCGCATGCGGCCATCGATGCCGCCGCCGCCGCTGTCGGACTGCCGATACCGCAGGAATGCCGTCCCGGCGTCGAAGCCAACCTGGAGCTGCTCGAAAGCCATGTGCGCCGCATGCGCGCAGAGGACGGGGAATGATCTCCTGGCACCGCACGACGGCCTGCGACATCGCTCGGGCGGTACGGGGGCGCGAGGTCACGGCCCGCGCGGTCCTTGAAGGCTGTATTGCCGATATCGAGGCACGGGCCGCGCCGCTGGTCGCGGTGACGCAGCTTCTGGCCGAGCGCGCGCGCGCTGAAGCGGACGCCGTCGATGCCCGGATCGCGGCGGGCGAGGATCCGGGGCCGCTGGCGGGTGTGCCCTACGGGGTAAAGGACCTTTTCGACGTCGCCGGACGGCCCACTACGGCAGGCTCGCGCGTCTATGCCGATGCGCCGTCTGCGCCGTGCGATGCCAAGGCCGTGGCGCGGCTGAAGGCGGCAGGCGCGGTGCTGGTCGCCACGCTCAACATGGATGAGTTCGCCTATGGTTTTGCGACCATCAACGCGGCCTATGGCACCACGCGCAACCCGCACGACCTGGCGCGTCTTGCGGGCGGGTCATCGGGCGGCTCGGCGGCCGTCGTGGCGGCCGGGCTCATGCCGCTGGCGCTGGGATCGGACACCAACGGCTCGGTGCGCGTGCCCGCCAGCCTCACCGGGCTCTATGGCCTGAAGCCCACGCATACCGCGCTGCCGCTGGACGGGGTCTTTCCGTTTGCCGAAAGCTTCGATGATGTCGGGCCTTTCACGAGGTCGGTGGAAGACATGGAGCGGGTCTGGGCGGTGCTGCGTGGGGAGCCGAACGTCCCGCTCACGGCTGCGGACCTGCGCGTTGCGCGGCTGGGCGGGCGCTTCCGGGTGAACGCCGATCCCGACCAGCTCGCCGCGATGGACGCCATTGCGGGCGAGGGGCCCTTGCTGGAGATCCCCGAGATTGGCCGGGCGCGCTCGGCGGCGTTTCTGATCACCGCGCACGAGGGCGGCATGCTCCACCGCGCCATGTTGGCGGAGCGGGCCATGGACTACGATCCGCAAGTGCGCGACCGCCTGATCGCAGGCGCCCTCCTGCCCGAGACCATCGTGGACGAGCGCGCGCGTTCCGGGCGGACTATATCGCCAGGGTCACGGCGATGCTGGCGGACACCGATGTGGTCCTGGCACCGGCCACGCCCTGTACCGCCCCGCGCATCGAGGATCCTCGTATCGCGATCGATGGCGGGATGCGGCCCGCGCGCGCGGACCTTGGTATTCACACCCAGGCGATCACGTTCCTGGGCTTTCCCTCGCTGGCCGTGCCTCTGAAGCGACCAGGCGCCTTGCCGCTCGGCCTGCAGCTGATCGGCAAGCCGGGTGAGGAGGACAGGTTGTTCGCGCTGGCACGCCAGCTGGAAATGCGCGGGTTCACGGGGGTGAGCGCGCCGGCCTGCATGGCCGAGACACGCGAAGAGGGGACTAGGCAATGAGTGACACAGAGACGCTGGCCGGGCAGGACAGCGCCTGGGACGCGCGGCTGGAACGCCGCTTCGAACTGCGCGCGCGCGGCACGACGCCGCGCACCGAGGTGCTGGCCGGGTTCACCACCTTCCTGACGATGGCCTACATCGTCCTCGTCAATCCCGCGATCCTGGGAACGGCGGGAATGCCTGTCGCGGCGGTTGCGGCGGCGACGTGTTTTGCCGCAGCCTTTGCCTCGATCCTGATGGGCTTTACCTCGAACACCCCGCTTGCGCTGGCGCCGGGCATGGGGCTCAACGCCTACTTCAGCTTTACCGTGGTGCAGCAGATGGGGGTGCCCTGGCAGGTGGCGCTGGGCTGCGTGTTCATTTCGGGCGTGGCCTTCCTGCTCCTGACGCTGACCGGCATCCGCCAGCTGATCGTCCACTCGATCCCGCAGTACCTCTTTGCCGCAGTCGCGGGCGGTATCGGCCTGTTCATCGGCTTCATCGGTCTTCGCGATTCCGGCATTGTCGTCGCCAACCCGGCGACGTTCGTGGCGCTGGGCGACCTGCGCCAGCCGGCACCCGCGCTTGCGCTCTTCGGGCTGATCCTGATCGGCGGGCTCAGCGCCTGGAACGTGCGCGGAGCCATGCTGATCGGGATTGTCGCGACGACGGTTCTGGGCTGGCTGTTCGGCCTCGTCAGCTTCACGCCCGAACCCTATTCGCTCGAGGCGATGACCGGCACGCTGTTCCAGCTGGACCTGGGCGGTGTGTTCGGCTCCGAAGGCCAGCATGGCCTCGGCCTTCTCGAAGTGCTCTTCGTCTTTCTCTTCGTCGACCTGTTCGACAACATCGGCACGCTTGTCGCCGTGACCAAGCGTGCGGGGCTGATCGGTTCGGACGGAAAGATCCCGCGTCTCAACCGCATCCTGGTCACCGATGCGGTGGCGACCATGGTCGGCTCGATGGCGGGCACGAGCACGGTGACAAGCTACGTCGAGAGCGCCTCGGGCGTGCAGGTGGGCGGACGCACGGGGCTTACCGCCATTGTCACCGGCCTCCTGTTCCTCGCGATGATGTTCGTCGCGCCTTATGCGCAGCTCATTCCGCTCGCCGCGACCGCGCCTGCGCTGATCATCGTGGGCGGCATGATGTGCCTGCCGCTGACCGAGGTGGAGTGGGAGGACCCGCTCTGCGCGATCCCCGCCTTCCTGACTGTCGCGATGATCCCCTTCACCTTCTCGATTGCCAATGGCCTTGCCTTCGGGATTACCGCCCACGCGGTGCTCAAGATCGTGCGCGGAACCTTCGGCAAGAGCGACCTTTTCCTGCTGGTTCTTGCCTCTCTCTTCGTTGCCCGCTTCATCTGGATGGGAGCTGCCTGATGCGTCGTGCCATGTCTCTTCTTGCCACCGCGCTCGCGCTTGTTTCTGCCCCCGCGCTGGCCGAGCCTTTCGACACGATCCCGCGCACGGTGGTGATGACCGCCTTTGCGCCCGAATGGGATGCGCTGGCCCCAGCCATTGCCGAGCCGCGCGAATACAGCGCCAATGGCCTCACCTTCCTGGCCGGAACGCTGGAAGGAAAGCCCGTGGTGCTGATGCAGAGCGGGGTGAGCATGGTCAACGCGGCGATGAACACCCAGCTCGTGCTCGACCGTTTCAAGGTGAAGCGCATTGTCTTCTCCGGGATCGCGGGCGGGGTCGATCCGGCGCTTTCGATCGGAGATGTGGTGGTGGCCAGGGACTGGGCGCAGTACCTTGAAGTCTCCTTCGCGCGCCGCACCGGCGAGAGCTGGGTGACGCCCGAGCCGGTCGATGCGGAAGCGCCCGCCAACTGGGAGATGATGTTCCCGCGCGGCGTGCGCGTGGGCAACGCGAGCGAGGCCCCGGTGCGCCACTACACGCTCGGTGCAGACCCCGCGCTGCTCCAGCTGGCCGAGGATGTGACCGCCCGCATCAGCCTGCAGCGCTGCACCGGGCCTTCGGGCACGGCAAGCGGTACGCACTGCCTGGTCGAGGAGCCCAAGGTGGTGGTCGGCGGTACGGGCGTGAGCGCGGGCGTCTTTGCCGACAACAAGGAGTTTCGCGAGTACCTTCAGGCCGCCTGGGGCGCGCGCGTCGTCGATATGGAAAGCGCCGCCGTGGTGCAGGTCGCCTACGCCAACGAGGTGCCTGCCATCGTCTTTCGCAGCCTGTCGGACCTTGCCGGCGGCGATGATGGCGAGAACCAGATGAACACCTTCATGGCGCTTGCCTCGGTCAACTCCGCGCATGTCGTGCGCGCGTTCCTCGCCGCGCTCCCGGACTGAACAGAAGGCCCAGACCCATGCAGACCGTTACCGCGCAAAATGGCATCGCCACCGCCCCACACCACCTCGCCGCGCAGGCGGGCCGCGACGTGCTCGCGGAGGGCGGAACGGCCCTGGAGGCCTGCGTTGCCATCGCGGCCACCCTGAGCGCGGTCTATCCGCACATGACCGGGATCGGCGGGGATGGCTTCTGGCTGATCCGCGAGCCCGATGGGCGCCTCCACGCGATCCACGGCGTGGGCGGGGCGGCGGCGAGCGCGGACCTCTCCCTCTATGCAGGCCTCGATGCGGTGCCCCAGCGCGGTCCTCTGGCCGCCAACACGGTGGCGGGCACGGTCTCGGCCTGGGAGGCGGCACTGGCCGACCCGGCTTGCACCCTCCCGCTCGATCGTCTGCTGCGCGATGCCATCGTCCATGCCGAGACCGGCGTTGCCGTGACCGCAGGCGGGGCCGGGATTGCGCAGACCAAGGGCGAGGAACTGCGCAGCCAGCCCGGCGCCTATGCCGACATCTTCGAACCCGAAGGCCGCCCGCTTGCCGAAGGCGACGTGCTGCGCCAGCCTGCGCTCGCCGAAACGCTGCGCACGCTCGCGCGGGAGGGCCTGGCGAGTTTCTACACAGGTTCGCTGGCCGCGCGCCTGGCCGAGGACCTCGCGGAACTGGGCAGTCCGGTCTCGGCGGCTGACCTCGCCGCGCATGCGGTGAGCCGCCCCGCGCCCCTCTCGGTGCCGATTACGGGCGCGCGCCTCTTCAACACCGCGCCGCCCACGCAAGGGTTCGCCTCGCTCCTGATCCTCGCGCTGTTCGACCGCCTGCAGGCCGACGCGCCGGACGGCTTCGATCACGTCCACGGCCTCGTCGAGGCGACCAAGCAGGCCTTTCTGCTTCGCGATGCGCATGTGGGCGATCTGTCCTTCACCGATTTCGATTTTCAGGGCCTGCTCGCCGATCCCGATGCGCTCGACGCTCTGGCTGCGCGCATCGACCCCGCAAAAGCGCTGCCCTGGCCGCAGCCCCCGCAGTGGGGCGATACCTGCTGGTTCGCTGCCGCCGACGGAGAGGGCCGCGTGGTCTCGTGCATCCAGTCGACCTACTTCGAGTTCGGCTCGGGGCTGGTGCTGCCGCAGACCGGGATTACCTGGCAGAACCGGGGCTCCTCCTTCCGTCTCGCCGAAGAGGGCTGGAATGCCCTCAAGCCCGGGCGCAAGCCCTTCCACACACTCAATCCCGCCATGGCGCTCTTCGACGATGGCCGGATCATGGCCTACGGCACGATGGGCGGCGAGGGGCAGCCCCAGACGCAGGCCGCGCTCTTTACCCGCTACGCGCGCTACGGCGTGGACCTGCAGGAGGCGATTTCGGCACCGCGCTGGCTGCTCGGGCGAACCTGGGGCGATGTCACGACCTCGCTCAAGCTGGAGGACGGCTTCGATCCTGCGCTTTACACGGCGCTCGAAGCGGCGGGGCATGATGTCGAGCGGGTCGGCCCACCCAGCGCCATGATGGGGCATGCGGGCGCGCTGGTGCGCCTGCCCGAAGGCGGCTTTGCAGGCGCGAGCGATCCGCGCAGCGACGGGGCGGCGCTGGGATGGTGAGTAGTCTGCAATCTCCTGGTGGCGCGCGCGCTGTCGCGCGCTGCAATGCGCTGCGCGAGGCTCCCTATTCCGACATGGAAGGGGGGCTCTACCGGGGTTACCTGACGCCGGCCTATGCCGCCGCGCAGGGGGCGTTGACCGGCTGGATGGAAGAGGCCGGGATGAAGGTGCGCCGCGATGCCGCCGCGAACCTTATCGGCCGCTATGAGGCGAGCCGTCCCGATGCGCCCGCGCTGATGATCGCCAGCCATCTCGATTCGGTGCGCGATGGCGGTGCCTACGACGGGCCGCTCGGCATCATGCTGGGGATCGAGTGCGTGGCCGCGCTCCACGCCAAGGGGCGTCGCTTCCCCTTCGCAATCGAGGTCTATGCCTTTGGCGATGAGGAAGGTTCGCGCTTTCCCGCCGCGATGCTGACCAGCCGTGCGGTGGCCGGCACGCTGGAGCGCGGCGCGCTCGACATCGCCGATGGGCAAGGTGTGACGCTGGCTGAGGCCGGAGTGGACCCGGATGCGTACCTCACCGCCCGGCGCGCGCGGGGCGAGATCTTTGCCTATCTGGAAGCCCATATCGAACAGGGCCCGGTGCTCGAAGCCAATGGTCTTGCCGTGGGCACAGTCACCGGCATCGCCGCGCAGCTGCGCTACGCGATCACCCTCAAGGGTCTTGCCGGACACGCGGGGACGAGCGCGATGCCGCTGCGCCGCGATCCGCTTCCCGGTGCCGCGCAGATGGTGCTTGCCGCCGAGGAACTGGCCGCCGCCGACATGTCCGATGCCGTCGCCACCGTTGGCCGGATCGAGGCACTGCCCGGCGCGCCCAACGTCATTCCGGGCGAAGTGCGCTTCACTCTCGACGTGCGCGCGGGCGATGTACGCCGCCGCAACCGCGTGGCCGAAGCAATCCTGACGCGCTGCCAGGCGATTGCCGCCGCGCGCGCGCTCGAACTGGACGTCGCGTGCATCCACGACCTGCCGCCCAGCCCCTGCGATGAGGGTCTGATGGAATTGCTCGACGCCGCCCACGAAAGCGCAGGCCAGCGGGTCTTTCGCCTCGTTTCGGGCGCGGGCCACGATGCCATGAACATGGGCGCGCTGTGCCCCACCGCCATGCTGTTCCTGCGCTGCAGGGGCGGCATCAGCCACAACCCGGCCGAACATGTGGAGCCTGCGGACGCGCAAGTCGCGCTCGCCGTCATGCTCGGTTTCCTCGACCGTCTCGGAGAGCGCCACCATGCCCGTTGAACTCGATCCCCTTCTCTTCGGGGAGATCGACCCGCCCCAGCGCCTGCTCATGGGGCCTGGCCCCGTCAACGCGCATCCGCGCGTGCTGCGCGCGATGTCGGCCGACCTGCTCGGCCAGTTCGACCCCGAGATGACCGGCTACATGGAGCAGGTCATGGCGCTCTACCGCCCGATCTTCGGCACGAAGAACCGCTGGACGATGCTGGTCGATGGCACCGCGCGCGCGGGGATCGAGGCCGCGCTCGTCAGCCTTGTCGCACCGGGCGAGACCGTGCTTGTCGTCAATTTTGGCCGCTTCGGCCTGCTCCTCACCGAGATTCTCACCCGCATCGGCGCGCGCATCGAGACGGTCGAGGCGCCCTGGGGCGAAGTTGTCCCGCTCGCGGCAATCGAGGAGGCCATCGCGCGCACCTCGCCCAGGCTGGTGGCGACGATCCACGGCGATACCTCGACCACGATGGCGCAGCCGCTTGAGGGTTTCGGCACGCTGTGCCGCGCGGCGGGCGCGCTCTCCTACGTCGATGCGACCGCGACCATCGGCGGCATGGAGCTTGCCGCCGACCGCTGGGATGTCGATGTCGTGACGGGCGGCCTGCAGAAGTGCCTGGGAGGGCCTTCGGGCTCGGCCCCGATCACCATCTCGGACGCGGCGGCCGAGCACATCTTCGCGCGCCGCCACACCGAGGCGGGCATTCGCATGAAGGGGCTTGAGGACGGGCAGGGACCGCGCATTTCCTCCAACTATTTCGACCTCGCCATGATCATGGACTACTGGTCGGAAAAGCGCCTCAACCACCACACCGAGGCGACCTCGATGCTCTACGCCGCGCGCGAATGCGCTCGTGTGGCGCTGGGCGAGGGACTGGCCGCGCGCTATGATCGCCACACCCGTTCGGGCCGCGCGATGGCGGCGGGCCTGCGCGCGATGGGCCTCACCGTCTTTGGCGATGACACGCACCGCATGTCCAACGTCACGGGCGTCCACATCCCGGACAGCGTCGATGGCGAGGCGGTGCGCGCGATGATGCGCGACACCTTCGAGATCGAGATCGGCACGGCCTTCGGCCCCTTGCAGGGGCGGATCTGGCGGCTGGGCGCGATGGGCTACAACGCGATGAAGCACAAGGTGCTGATCACGCTCGGCGCACTCGAGGCGTGCCTGCGTGCCCATGGTTTCGTGCTGCCGCTGGGCGAGGCGGTGCCCGCTGCGATCGAGGCCTGGGACAGTGCCGGCGTGGGAGAAACCGCATGAACACGACGCCCCGCGACCTTGTCGGCTACGGCGCCAACCCGCCCGAGGCGCACTGGCCGGGCGGCAAGCGCGTCGCTCTCCAGTTTGTCATCAACTACGAGGAAGGCGCGGAGAACAACGTCCTCAACGGCGACAAGGGTTCCGAGGCCTTCCTCTCCGAGATGGTCGGTGCGGCCAGCCACCCGGACCGCGCGATGGCGATGGAAAGCCTTTACGAATACGGCAGTCGCGCCGGGTTCTGGCGGCTTCACCGCCTGTTTGCATCGCGCGGCCTTCCGGTGACGGTGTTCGGCGTGGCGAAAGCGCTCGAAGCCAACCCCGAGGCAGTTGCCGCGATGCGGGCGGCCGACTGGGAGATCGCCAGCCACGGCCTGCGCTGGATCGACTATCAGAATGTCCCCGAAGAGGTCGAACGCGCGCACATCGCCGAGGCCATCGCGCTCCACGAAACGGTAACCGGCACCCGCCCGCTCGGCTGGTACCAGGGGCGGACGTCGCCCAACACCGCACGTCTCGTGGCCGAGGAAGGCGGTTTCGTGTACGATGCCGACAGCTACGCCGACGACGTGCCCTACTGGGATGACAAGCATGGCTGCGCGCAGCTCGTCGTGCCCTACACGCTCGACGTCAACGACATGAAGATCGTCGCCTACAACGGCTTTACCGAAGGTGAGCAGTTCTTCCGCCATATGCGCGACACGTATGACCAACTGGTCGAGGAAGGCGGGCGAATGATGTCGGTGGGCCTGCATGCGCGCATCGCCGGAAAGCCCGGCCGCGCGCGCTGGGTCGGCCGCTTCCTCGACCATGTCGCGCAAAGCGGCGCGGCCTGGATCGCGCGCCGCATCGACATCGCCCGCCACTGGCAGACCACGCACCCCTACGCCGGAGAGACGACATGAAGATCAACGATCCCGTTCTCCTCGCCGAAGTCACCGCCGCGTTCCACGAATACGAACGCGCGCTGATGGAGGACGACATTACGGCGATGGATGCGCTCTTCCACGAGGCTGAAACCACCAACCGCTATGGGGTGGGCGAAGTGCTCTACGGCATCGAGGAAATCCGGGCGTTTCGAAAGGGACGCGGCGGCTCGCCCCAGCGCACGCTTGGCAAGGTCTCGATCGTGACTTACGGCGATGCCTTCGCGACCGCGGATGCCGAGTTCTTTCGCGAGGGATCGGAGCGGCGCGGGCGCCAGACGCAGAGCTGGGTGAAGTTCGATGACGGCGATTTCGGCGGCTGGAAGGTCGTCTCCGCGCACGTAAGCCTCGAAGGAAACACCCACTGATGGCGGCGCTTTTCGAACACAGCCCCTGGGTCGAGGCGCGCGCCGATGCCGCACCGTCCCACGGGGACCGGCACGCCGATCTCATGGCCGTGGTCCACGCCGCGAGCCGCGAGGAGCAACTCGCGCTCATCCGCGCGCACCCCGAACTTGCCGGCAAGGCCGCCATCGACCGCACCTTGACGCAGGCGAGCGCGTCGGAACAGGCGAGCGCCGGGCTCGACCGGCTTTCGCCGGCCGAATACGAGGCGTTCCATGCGCTCAATGCGGCCTACCGTGAGCGCTTCGACTTCCCCTTCATCATCTGCGTGCGCCTGACCGACAAGGCCGGGATCCTTGCCGCCATGCGCGCGCGCCTTGCCAACGACCGCGAGACCGAGATCGCCACTGCCCTCGCGCAGATCGGCGAGATCGTCCGCCTGCGCCTGGAAGACCTCGCATGACCGAACAGATGGGCCTGCGCGCGCTGGAACAGCGCCTTGAACGCGAGCTGGAGCTTATCGCCTTCAACCGCCCGCAATGGGTGCGCCCGCGCCAGTTCGAGGGCGAGGATGTGCTCGATGTTGCCGTGATCGGCGGCGGGCAGTGCGGCCTTGCGACGGCCTTTGGCCTCAGGCGCGAAGGCGTGACCAACGTCATGATCTTCGATGAAAGCCCGGCAGGCTTCGAGGGGCCGTGGGAGACCTATGCGCGCATGGTCACGCTGCGCACGCCCAAGACGCTCACCCCGCTCGATTTCGGTGTGCCTTCGCTCACCTACCAGGCCTGGTGGGAGGCGCAGAACGGTGCCGCGAGCTGGGGCGCGCTCGACAAGATCGCCCGCGGGGATTGGATGGCGTATCTGCGCTGGTACCGCCACGCGCTCGACCTCCCGGTCGTCAACGAGGCGAAGCTCGTACGCATCGAACCTGTGCCGGGTGAAGCGCTCCACCGTCTGCACTTTGCCGACGGCACGAGCGAACTCGCGCGCAAGGTGGTTCTTGCCACCGGCATCCAGGGCGGGGGCGAATGGCACACGCCTGCCATGGTGCGCGACAATCTGCCCAAGGCGCTCTGGGCGCACACCAGCGAGCCCATCGACTTTGCCGCGCTCCACGGGAAGCGCATTGGCATCCTGGGCGGCGGAGCCTCCGCTTTCGACAACGCCCATTTCGCTCTTTCGCAAGGGGTGGAGGCGGCCGAAGTCTTCATCCGCCGCAGCCAGCTTCCGCGCGTCAATCCGATCCGCTTCATGGAGAAGGTCGGTTTTGCCGCGCGCTACCCTGCGCTTGACGATGCGACGAAGTACGCGGCGATGGATTGCTTCCTGGGGCACAACCAGCCCCCGACGAATGATACGTTCGCCCGCGCCGCGTCCTGGCCGGGCTTTCATCTCCACACCGGGGCGCCCTGGCTGGACGTTGCCGAGCACAACGGGCTGGTGCGCGTGACCACGCCGCATGGCCATCACGAATTCGACTTCGTGGTGATCTCGACCGGGCTCATCAGTGACCCGGCGCTGCGCCCGGAACTTGCCGAGGTTGCCGATCTCATCGCGCGCTGGGGTGAAGTCGTGACGCCCAAGGGGCCGCGTAACGCGCTGATCGATGCCCATCCTTACCTGGGTGACGGTTTCGAGTTCTGCGCGCGCCAGGGCGTTGACGGTGCACCGCTCCATGGCCTCTACGCCTTCAACTATTCCGCGCTGATCAGCCTGGGCCTCTCGGCCTCGGCGCTCTCGGGCCTGCACCTTGCGCTGCCGCGTTTGCTGCGCAGCATTGCCGACCAGCTGTTCCTCGATGACAAGGACGTGCTGGTCGAGGAATTCCTCGCTTACGATGATCCCGAATTCGTCGGCGAATGGCCACTCCCCGAAACCGGAGACGCGGCATGAACACACTTTCGACCCACGTTCTCGACACCGCCCACGGCACGCCCGCCAGCGGGGTCGCCATAGAATTGATCGCCGAGGGCGGCTCGGTGCTGTTCACAGGCACGACCAACGCGGACGGGCGTTGCCCGGACCTGCCGCAGGTGCCCTCGGGCGGATACCACCTGCGCTTCGCCGTCGCCGACTACTTTCGGGGCAAGGGCATGCACCTGCCCGAACCGCCGTTTCTCGATGTTGTCCAGATCGACTTCGGCATCGCCGAGACGGGCGCGCACTACCACGTGCCGCTGCTCGTCTCACCCTACGGCTACTCGACGTATCGGGGCAGCTGACATGGCGATCTCGTTTCTGCTTGATGGTGAGCGGATTGATCTTGAGACGCTCGATCCGACGGGTTTGGTGCTCGACTTTTTGCGCACGCAGCTTCGCCGCACCGGCACCAAGGAGGGCTGCGCGGAAGGCGACTGCGGTGCCTGTACGGTGCTGGTCGGGACGCTGGAGGCGGGACCCAAGGTTCAGTGGCGCACGCTCAATTCCTGCATCCAGTTCCTCCCCATGCTGCACGGCAAGGCGCTGATGACGGTGGAGAGCCTCGCACATGACGGTATTCCCAATCCGCTGCAGGCCTGTATGGCGGCCAACGGTTCCTCGCAGTGCGGCTTCTGCACGCCGGGTTTCGTCATGTCGCTCCATGGCCGCGCCATTGGCGCAACCGGCTGCGAGCTCCCGGTCGAGGACGTGATTGCGGGCAACTTGTGCCGCTGCACCGGCTATGGCCCCATCCTGGAGGCCGCGCAGGAGGTGCCGGTTCTTGCGCAGGACGATGCCGCCCTGATCCCGCAACTTGCCGAGATCGCAGGAACACCGGCCTCGGGCGAGTGGCAGGGGCGGCGCTGGTTCGCCCCGCGCAGCCCGGATGAGTTGGCTGGGCTCCTGCGCGAGCATCCCGATGCCACGCTTGTGGCCGGAGCGACCGACGTGGGCCTGTGGGTGACCAAGGGCCTGAAGGTCCTCGACACCGTGATCTTCATCGGGGATATCGTCGAGCTGGCCGCAATCGAAGCAACCGATGAAGCGCTGGTCCTCGGTGCCAATGTCCGTCACGCCGAGGCTCATGCGGCTTTGGCGCAGCTGCATCCCGACCTGGGCGAACTGTGGCGCCGCTTTGCCGCGCTGCAGGTTCGCAACGCGGGCACCATCGGCGGCAACATCGCCAACGGTTCGCCCATCGGCGATGGCCCGCCGGCGCTGATCGCGCTTGGCGCGCAGCTTGTGCTGCGCAGCATCGAAGGTACGCGCACGCTGCCGCTCGAGGACTTCTTTCTCGCATATGGCAAGCAGGACCTGCGCGACGGCGAGTTCGTGGCCGGGGTGCGCATACCGCGCCCCGCGCCCGGTACGGTGATCCACATCGCCAAACTCTCGCGCCGTTTCGACAGCGATATTTCGGCGGTGTGCGGGGCTTTTGCGCTGACACTGGAGGACCAGCAGATCGCGTCGGCCCGCGTGTCCTTTGGCGGTATGGCGGCAACCCCGCGCCGCGCGGCGGCGTGCGAGGCCGCGCTGGTCGGCGCGCCCTTCACGATGGAAACGATGGAGCGTGCAGCCGAGGCTCTACGCGAGGATTTCACGCCGCTCGACGACGTGCGTGGCTCATCCGCCTACCGCCTCGAAGCGGCGGGCAATCTGCTGCGTCGCCTCTGGCTGCGCGAACAAGGCGGGGCGGTTTCGGTGCTGGACATGGAGGCGCTTGATGGCTGAGCGCGATCCCGAACCGGGCGCGGTCGTTCTGGCCAGGCCCTCGCACCCGCACGAGAGCGCGCATCTGCACGTGACGGGCGCAGCGCGTTATGCCGATGACCTCGCCGAACCGGGCGATATGCTGCACTTGTGCTTTGGCCAAAGCAGCGAGGCCCACGCCCGTATCGTGTCGATGGATCTCGAGGCGGTGCGCACGGCGCCCGGTGTTCACAGTGTCTACACCGCCGCCGACATTCCCGCCGCCAACGATGTCGCACCCGTCGCGCACGACGATCCGCTGCTGGCCGAAGACGAAGTGGTAAGCCACGGCCAGGCGCTGTTCCTCGTCGCGGCAACCAGCCGCGAGGCCGCCCGGCGCGCGGCACGCCTTGCGAAAGTCGAATACGAACCGCTTGACGCCGCAATCACGCCGGCACAGGCGCGCGCGGCAAACAGCCTCATCGAGCCCACGCAGCGCATGGCGCGCGGCGATGCCGGGGCCGCACTGGCTTCCGCTCCGCACCGCGCCCGCGGTTCTTTCGAGATGGGCGGGCAGGACCACTTCTATCTGGAAGGCCAGATTGCGGTCGCGACCCCCGGCGAGGATGGCGCGGTGCATATCGTCAGCTCCACCCAGCACCCCAGCGAAGTGCAGCATCTCGTCGCGCACATGCTCGGCCTCACTTCGGCCGACGTGACGGTAGAAGTACGGCGCATGGGCGGGGCCTTCGGCGGCAAGGAGACGCAGGCCGCGCTTTTTGCCGCGGCGGCCGCGCTGGTGGCTGCGAGGACCGGCCGTCCCGCCAAGCTGCGCTGCGACCGGGACGACGACATGGTGATGACCGGCAAGCGTCACCCTTTCGAAGTCGCCTACGAGGTGGGCTACGATGAGGAGGGGCATCTCCTGGCGCTGTCGCTGTTCCTGTCGAGCCCGTGCGGCGCAAGCGTCGATCTCTCGCCCGCGATCAACGACCGCGCGATGTTCCACGCGGACAACTGCTACTACCTGCCCGACGTGGAGATCGTCTCGGAACGGCTCAAGACTAACACCGTCTCGGCCACCGCCTTCCGGGGCTTCGGCGGTCCTCAGGGGATGCTCGCGATCGAGCGTATCCTCGATGACGTTGCCGCGCGGCTGGACCGCGATCCGCTCGAGGTGCGTCTTGCCAATCTCTACGCGACCGGACGCAGCGAAACGCCCTATGGCATGGAGATCAGGGACAACATCGCGCCCGAAATGATCGCGCGCCTGCGCGAAACCGCGCGCTACGATGCGCGCAGCAAGGCGATTGATGCGTTCAATGCGCAAAGCCCTGTGATCAAGCGCGGCATTGCGCTGACGCCGGTCAAGTTCGGCATCAGCTTCACGACGACGCACCTCAACCAGGCGGGCGCTCTCGTCCATGTCTATGCGGACGGTTCGATCCAGGTGAACCATGGCGGGACCGAGATGGGGCAGGGGGTCTACGTCAAGGTGGCGCAAGTCGTGGCCGATGTCTTCGGCGTAGCGCTCGACACCATTCGCTGCACCGCGACCCGTACCGACAAGGTACCCAACACCTCGGCGACGGCGGCGAGTTCCGGGGCCGACCTCAACGGCATGGCCGCCTTCAACGCGGCGTCCACGATCAAGGCGCGCCTCGTCGATTTCCTGTCGCGCACGTACGCCTGTGCGCCTGAGGATGTGACGTTCGGGGCCGATGGTGTGCAGGCAGGCGCGGCCAGGCTCACCTTCGGCGAAGTGGCGCGGCGCGCGCAGATCGGCCGCGTATCGCTCAGTTCCACCGGCTTCTACGCGACGCCGGACATTGCCTACGACCGGGCTGCCCACAAGGGCCGTCCGTTCTACTACTTCTCGTATGGCGCGGCGGTGAGCGAGGTCGCGGTGGACACGCTGACCGGCGAGCACAAGGTGCTGGCCGTCGACATCCTCCACGACGTGGGCGCCTCACTCAACCCGGCCATCGACAAGGGCCAGATCGAGGGCGGGTTCGTACAGGGGCAGGGCTGGCTCACCACCGAGGAACTGGTCTGGGATGCGAAGGGGCGCCTGCTCACCCACAGCCCGGCGACCTACAAGATCCCGACCGCTTCGGACCGCCCGAAACGCCTGACCATCGAACTGTGGGACGGGCAGAACGTGGAGCCCACGATCAACCGCTCCAAGGCCGTGGGCGAACCTCCCTTCATGCTTGCAATCTCGGTCTTTTCTGCGCTCAACCGCGCGGTCGGGGCCTGTGTGCCTGAGGCGCGGTGCCTGCCCCCACTCGATGCACCGGCAACGCCGGAAAAGGTGTTGGCCGCGATTGCGGGGCATCGCAAGGAGGGCACGGCGGCATGACCCAGTGGATCGGTTGGCTGCGGCGTCTCGAGGCCGGCCCTTGTGCCATGGTTTCCGTGCTCGCGACCGAGGGCTCGGCGCCGCGCGGGGGCGGCACGCGCATGCTGGTGACCGCGAGGGAGCAGCAGGGCACCATCGGCGGTGGTCAGCTGGAATACCGCGCAGTCGAACAGGCGCGCGCGATCCTTGACCGCCCGGTCGGGACCTGGCGCGTGCAGGACTATCCGCTCGGGCCTCTCCTTGGCCAATGTTGCGGCGGGCGTGTGTGTCTCCTCATTGAGCATCTTGATCCCGCAGGGCTCGACTGGCTGCACGAGGCCGAGCCCGGTCGCATGCTGGAGACCTGCTTCGAGGACGGCGCGGTGCGGCGGCGCATCCATGACCGCGAGACGGCGACACGCCAGTCCGCGCGCGGAGACAAGCCGGTCGCGGGCGCGCGGATCATTGAGCCGGTGGGGGAGCGTCCGCGTCCGGTCTATCTTTTCGGAGCGGGCCATGTCGGGCAGGCCATCGCGCGGCATGCGACGGGCCTTCCGCTTCAACTGGCCTGGTTCGACATTCGTCCGGAACTGGCCGATCTCGACGGGGTGACCATCGTCGATGTCGAGGACATTGCGACCTGCATCGAGGAAGCGCCGCCCGAGGCGGCCATCGCGATCCTGACGCACGACCATCCGCTCGACTACCACCTGACCCTGGCTGCGCTGCGACGCGATCCGGTCGCCTTCGTGGGCCTGATCGGCTCGTCCACCAAGATTGCCCGCTTCCGCTCGCGCCTCAAGGCCGATGGTATCTCCGACGAGGCCCTCGCGCGCCTGACAACGCCCATCGGGGTGCCGGGGGTGAAAGGCAAGGAGCCCGACGTGATCGCGATTTCGGTGCTCGCCCAGCTTCTCCAGCTGAGGGGGCAGTAATGGCCTTGCGCGCGTTCCGGGGGGAGTTCCTGTCGCTGACCTGTGATCCGCGCGATGCAGGGGCCGACGGTGAGAGGGCGATCCGTTACGAGGCGGATGGTCTCCTTGTGGTCGAGGACGGGATCGTCGTGGCGCGCGGGCACCATGCCGACCTGTCCGGGCGCTTCGCCCAGGTGCCGACCGAGACGCTGCCCGGCCTTGTCGTGCCGGGCTTCATCGATGCCCACGTCCACTATCCGCAGATGGACAGCATGGCCGCGCATGGCGAGCAATTGCTCGACTGGCTGGAGCGCCACATCTTCCCGGCCGAGATGGCCTTTGCCGAGCGCGCCCACGCTGACGCGCTGGCGCAGGCATTCCTGACCGAAATGCTGCGCAACGGAACGACGAGCGCGCTGGTCTTTGCAACGGTCCATGAACATTCGGTCGACGCGCTGTTCGAGGCGGCGCTGGCGCGGCGCATGCGGGTCATCTCGGGCAAGGTGCAGATGGACGAAGGCCCCGAGGGCCTGCGCGACAGTGTCGCCTCGGGCCGGGCCGGGAGCGAGGCGCTGCTGCGGCGCTGGCGCGGACGTGGGCGGCTGGGCTATGCACTGACCCCGCGTTTCGCGCTGACCTCCAGCGACGCGCAGCTCGCCGATGCGGGCGCCTTCCTAGCTGAGCATCCCGAGGTTCTTCTGCACACGCACCTGGCCGAGAATGTCCACGAGTGCGCGGCCGTCGCGGCGCGCTTCCCCGATGCGGCGGACTATCTTGATGTTTACGACCGCTTCGGCCTCGTCGGGCCGCGTTCGGTTTTCGCGCATGGCATTCATCTCCTTGACCGGGCCTGCGCGCGCCTGCACGAAAGCGGGGCGGGCATCGCGGTCTGTCCCAGCTCCAACCTGTTCCTGGGGTCGGGCCATTTCGACTTCGGGCAGGCGGACCGTTTTGGTGTGAAGCTGGGGCTGGGCAGCGACGTCGGGGCGGGCACGACCTTCTCGTTGCTGCACACGGCGGGCCTTGCTTACCAGGCGGCGCTGGCGCGCGAGGACCGGCTTTCTCCCTTCCGTGCGCTGTACCTCGCAACACTGGGAAGTGCGCAGCTTCTGGGTATTGCCGACAAGGTCGGGGCGCTGGAGGTCGGGCAGGAGGCGGACTTTGTGGTGCTGGACCCTGCCGCGACCCCGCTTCTTGCACGCCGTACACAGGACGCTCCTCTTGCGCAGCGGCTGTTTGCGCTTCAGGTTCTGGGCGATGACCGGGCCGTGGCCCGCACCTACGTTCTGGGCGGGTGCGCCTGGGAAAGGACAGCATGATGACCGATCTCGACACGTTTATTGCAAGGCTTCCCAAGGCCGAACTGCACCTGCATATCGAGGGGAGCCTCGAGCCCGAGCTGATGTTCGAGCTGGCCCGCCGCAACCAGGTCGAGATCCCCTATGCGAGCGTGGAGGAGGTGCGCGCGGCCTATGCCTTCACCAGGCTTCAGGACTTCCTCGACATCTACTACGCAGGCGCCAATGTGCTGCGCACGCGGT
The DNA here is from genome assembly GCF_000813185.1 of Novosphingobium sp. MBES04. Classification (NCBI taxonomy): domain Bacteria; kingdom Pseudomonadati; phylum Pseudomonadota; class Alphaproteobacteria; order Sphingomonadales; family Sphingomonadaceae; genus Novosphingobium; species Novosphingobium sp. MBES04. Next base: position 2,440,318 of record NZ_DF850488.1, read on the forward strand.
GCGATTTTCACGACATGGCCATGGCCTATTTCGACCGGGCCGCGAGGGACGGGGTGGTCCATGCCGAGCTGATGTTCGACCCCCAGACCCACACCGATCGCGGCATTCCCTTTGCCGAGGTGATCGAGGGGCTGCTCTCGGCAATGGAGGAGGCGCGTACGAAACACGGCATGACCAGCTGCCTCATCCTCTCCTTCCTGCGGCATCTGAGCGAAGAGGCCGCCTTTGAGACCCTTGCGGCGGCCGAGCCCTGGCTCGACCGGATCGCGGCGGTGGGGCTGGATTCCAGCGAGGTCGGCCATCCCCCGATCAAGTTCGCACAGGTCTTTGCTGCGGCGCGCGAAAAGGGCCTGAAGCTCACCGCGCACGCGGGCGAGGAGGGGCCGCCGGAATATGTCTACCAGGCGCTCGACCTGATCGATGTCGACCGGATCGATCACGGCAACCGCGCGCTGGAGGATCCGGTACTGACCAGGCGGCTGGCGGACAGCGGCATGGCGCTGACGGTCTGTCCGCTCTCGAACCTCAAGCTCTGCGTGATCGACGACATCGTGCAGCACCCCATCGACGCCATGCTCAAGGCGGGCCTGAAGGCGACGCTCAATTCCGATGATCCGGCCTATTTCGGGGGCTACATCGCGGACAACTATCGGGCCGTTGCAGAGGCGCGCGGGCTGGGGCGCGAGGACCTGGTGACGCTGGCGCGCAACAGCTTCACCGGATCGTTCCTGCCGGAAGAGGATATCGCGCGCCATCTGGCTGCGATCGACGCCTTCGTCGCCGAGGTCGCCTGATGCACAGGCGTGCCTGCGCTGCACTGGCGCTGCTTGTGGCCCTGTTCCTCGCGCCGGTGGCGGCTCTTGCGGCGCAAGCGGAGGAAGGGGCACCGCGCAAGGTCATCATCGAGGATGAGGGCTTTGCGCTCATGCACCTCATGCTTTTGGAAAGCCGCAAGATTACGTCGTGGGCATCACCACGGTCTCGGGCGATGTCTGGGCCAACCGGGCGACAGCGCTGGCGCTGCGCGGGCTGGGACTGACGGGCCGCGAAGATATCCCCGTCGCGCAAGGGGCGACCTTTCCGCTCCTCAACTCCGAGGCGGCGACCGCGCGCTGGGAGGGCCTTTACGGCAAGCTTGTCTGGAAAGGCGCGTGGATGCGCGACTGGGTCGAGCCCACCGTGCAGTCGACGCCCGAATACCATGGCCCCTTTGATCCGGTGGAGCTGCCCGGTGGCAACTCGCACTTGCAGAAGTCGGAGGAGATCGCGGCGAATTTCCTGATCCGGATGGTGCACCAGTACCCGGGCGAGATCACGATCGTGGCCTGCGGGCCACTCACCAACCTCGCGCTCGCCCAGCGTCTCGATCCCCAGTTCGCAAGCCTGGTGGGCGAACTCGTCTACATGGGTGGCAGCTTCAATCCGCAGCAGGTGCTCAAGGACCAGTCCGCAGCGGAGTTCGCGCGCGAGTTCGAGAACACCCCGCGGCGCGAGTTCAACGTCGCCTTCGATCCCGAGGCGGCGAGCATCGTTTCGCGCAGCCCCTGGCGCAAGCTGACGGTGATCCCGGTCGATCCCTCCACCGCGACCCAGCGCACGCCCGGACTTCTGGCGCGGCTGGAGAAGGCGGCGCCCAGCAAGGTCGCGGCGTTCATCGCAGGCCTTGAACCGGGCTTCCCGCTCTGGGACGAGATCGCGGCGGGCTATGTGCTGGATCCGGGTATCGTCACCAAGGCGGACCAGCTCTACGTCGATTACGTCACCGATTTCGGGCCCAAGTACGGTGCCACGCTGAGCTGGCACGAACACTACCAACCCGGTCTCGGCGAGCGCAAGGCGAACGTGGTTCTGGCAATCGACCCGGCGAGGCTGGAGGACCTGATGGTCACGGCCATGCGCGAAGGGGCCCAGCGGCAGGGCAACTGATCGGATGGATTGGCGCGGTATCCTCGCGTCGAGCGGTTTGCCCGATGTCCTGGCGGCCTATGATGCCCGTGTGGTCGGCACCTTCCCGCTCGGACTGGACGTTGCGGGCAGCGATGTGGACATCGTTTGCCATGCGCCCGATGCGAAGGCGTTTGCGCACGAGCTTTGGGCGCGTTTCGCACAGAGCGAGCACTTCGCCCTGCGGCAGTGGGTGCAGGGGGAGCGGGCGGTGATCGCGCAGTTTTCCATCTGCGATCTGCCCCTCGAAGTCTTCGGCGCGCCAGTGCCGGTCGCGATGCAGGCGGGGTGGCGCCACTTCGAGGTGGAACGGCGCTTGCTGGCCCTGGGTGGAGTTGCCTTCCACGCTGCGGTGCGAGAAGTGCGGCGCACCGGGGTCAAGACCGAACCGGCCTTCGCACAGGTTCTGGGACTTGCAGGAGATCCTTACGCGCGGCTGTTCGAGCTGGCCTCGGCGCGCGATGGCCAACTGCGCGGCACTCTTGCGCAGGCGGGCTTTGCCTAGAGCCACATGCGAAACGGGCCGGCGGAAGGTGTCTCTCCGCCGGCCCGCGTTAGCTGTGCCTCAGTTCTCGCCTTCGTGGAGCCAGTGCTCGGTCTGGGGCGGAATGAACTCGATGATGCGGTCGAGGAGGCGCTCGGGGTTGTCGTCGACCAGCAGCATGTCGCGGTGGCGGTCCTGGAGGAAGCCCTCGGAGACGATCTTGTCGACGAACTGGATGAGGCCGTTGTAGAAATCGCCCACGTTGAGCAGGCCCACGGGCTTGGCGTGGTAGCCCAGCTGCGACCAGCACCAGGCCTCGAACATCTCCTCGAAGGTGCCGATGCCGCCCGGAAGGGTGACGAAGCCATCGGAGAGCTTGGCCATCAGCGCCTTGCGTTCGTGCATGGACTTGACCACGTGCAGCTCGGTGATGCCCTGGTGGTCCTTCTCGCGCGCGCGGAGCGCCTCGGGGATCACGCCGATCACCTCGCCGCCCGCCGCGCAGACCGCGTCCGCGATCACGCCCATCAGGCCCACTTCGCCCCCGCCATAGACAAGGCCGATGCCCCGCTTGGCGAGAAGCGTGCCGAACTGCTCGGCCGTCTCGCGGTAGATCGGGTTACGGCCGGGGGAGGAACCGAGGTAGACACAGATGCGCATGAACGGGATCTTCTTTCTGCTATCGCACGGGAGGGGCAGGCACGAAGGCCTCAGGCAAGCCTTTCAGGTACCGAAAGCGCTTCGGCGGTAATGGTTTCCCGGGTCGAGACCGATTCCCAGGGGAAGACGAACCAGCGCTTGTCGTGGCTGCGATCGATGGTCTGGGCCCAGTAGTCGGTCTTCGCGCGCGAGCTGGTGTTGGTGATGATGACCGCAAAGCGCACGAAGCTGGCGTCCGCGCCCAGTTCGGCAAGGCGCGCGCGCAGGAATTCGATGGTGCCGCCGCTGTCGTTGATGTCGTCGATGAACAGCAGCTTCTTGCCCTCGCCGCTCATCACCGCGAGCTTGGCGAGGAGCTCGTCGGCGAAGTCGGGCTGCTTGGCCGAGTGGTCGATCGAGAGCATGGGGACGTCGAGCTGGTGCGAGACGTAGCACCCCGGAACGAGGCCGCCGCGGCCGATCCCGATCACGAAATCGGGCATCCAGTCGCTGTCGGCGACCTTGCGCGAGACAACGCGCACCTTGGCAAGGAAGTCCTCGTAGTATTCGAGGTACTGCAGTTGGGGCTCGGACGTGTCGTCCATGGGGGACTCCTGAGAGGAAAGCTTGGGGGAGGGAGAGCCTTCCGAATTACCCAATTCCGGCCCTGCAAACAATATTGGAACGCGCGCTATTCCCCCGCCTCGCGCGCCGTATCTGTCCCGAAACCGGCCAGCGCGCTGCGGTGGTCGAGGCGGGTGTAGCCATTGCCGATCTCGCGCAGGACCAGCGCTGCTGCATAGGACGGCGTGCGCGTCGAGGCGGTGCACAATGCCAGCGTCATGGGCCGCAGCAGCGGTTCGGCAATGCGCGTGAACTGGAGGCGGCCTTCCTGCACCTCGGTCATGACATCGAGCGAGGTGAGGATGCCGATCCCTGCGCCCTGGCGTACAAGTGCCGCTATCATCTGGATATTGTCGGAGGTGACGCGCCGCTTGAGGGGCACGCTGGTGGCGGCTTCGAGAAGGGCGACCTGCTGGCCGACGGCCAGCGGCTCACCCGGTGCAATGATGGGTTCGCCCACGCATTGCGAGAAGCGGGCCTCCTCGCGCGCGCCGAAGGGATGGCCGGGCGGGGTGACGAAGCCGAGCACCACTTCCACGTAGGCGCGCACGTTCAACTCGCGCAGCGATTGGGGATCGAACATGATGCCGCAATCGACTTCGCCCTCGGCGACCGCGCGGCGTACCGAATCGTTGTCGAGAACGCGCAGGGAGATCGTGATGCCGGGATAGTCGCGCTGGATGCGGTGGACGGTTTCGGGAATGTAGCCGCGGGTGAGGGCATCGATCACCGCGATCTCGACGTGGCCGCGCTTGAGCCCGCGCAGGTCCTCGATCCGCGCGCGGACCTCGGTCATGCCCTTTTCCCACTGGTGGGCGCTGGCCATCATCAGTTCGCCCGCCGCGGTCAGCTTGAGACCGGTGGGCAGGCGCTCGAACAGCGGCATGCCCAGCTCGGCCTCGACGTTGAGGATCTGGCGGTCGATGGCCGAGGCCGACAGGTTCAACTCGTCCGCAGCCTTGCGGATCGAGCCGAGGCGGCCCACGGCCATGAAGTAGCGCAGGAAGCGCGAGAATGCCGGCATCGCGTGATGGTGTCCCCAAGGTGCGCGCTTTTCGGCAACGCATTTCGGGTCAGCATTGCATTTTGCCGGGCGCTGTCAAGCGCGCCCGGCGCAGCTAGGCTAGGGAACTTAATCAGCAAACCCCAGAGTTTGCAGGAAAGAAACGAGGTAACGGAAAGAGGATTTCCGAGGGCCATCGCCCTCGGGCTCCCCAAACTGTCGAAGTCACCTTTGTCGCGCCGACTTGGCCGAGAAAGGGGAGTTCGCCGATTCCGGGGGCAAGGGGTGATGACCCCTTGAAGACGTAGTTCTTTCCATGGCCCTTTCCCTCTAGGCGGCCACCGCGCGGCATTCGAGCCGGTCGGAGATGCGCGTGGCTACCGCGTGAAGACGGTCGGCGTAGCGCGCGATCGCGGTCTGCTCGTTCATGGCGTTGAAGAAGTAGGTCAGCGTGAGCGTCGCTTCCACCTCGCCGTCGGCGACGATCGGCACCGCGATGGAGGCGGTCCGGTTGGCCTCGCGCGAGGTGTAGGGAGCCGCGCTTACGCCGCGGGCGCGGATCTGTTCGAGGCGGGCGAGGAAGGCCTCGCGCTCGAAGTTGGGATCAAGGCCCCAGCGGTTGCGCTCCGCACTGTCGAGGATCGCGTGGACGCGCGCGGTCGGCAGGGCCGAGAGGTAGGCGCGGCCGGTGGTGCTGCTTAGCAGCGGGATGGTGACGCCAGGATTGCACGGTTCGAAGGTCATCGAGGTCTGGGCGTGCGTCGATTCGCGCACGACCATACGCTGGCCAACGCGTACCGAGACGAAGACCGGCCAGCCGATGTCGCGGGTGAGCGCGGCGATGGGCTCGCGACTCGCTTCGCTCAAGGGGCCGTCCGAGCGGTAGCCGTGGGCCAGCGATTCGACGAGCGCGGTCGGGCGGTAGGTCTTGGACGTCGGCTCCTGCTCGACGAGTCCCTCGTGGACGAGCGTCTGCACGATGCGAAAGACCGTGGGATAGGGCAGATTGCCGATGCGCGCGATGTCCATCAGCGGCAGCGGACCATGCGAATTGATGACTTGCAGGACCGAGATGGACCGGCAGACGGAGCGAATTGGAACCCCTTCCATTTGTGTACTTCCCCCTGTGTTCGCGCGGTTTCGCGTCGTGGTGGTAGGAGGATCGGCAAATTGCGCTGCGCTGCAGCCGAAAATGCAAAGTGTTTCCACCTAATGGAAACTTTTTCAAAAAATTCGTTCTGTGAGAGGGGCTTCAGGTCGATCTCAGGGGCAATTCGGCGTGACGTCGTGCGCGATTTGGGCGGCGGTTTCCCTGAGTGGCTGCACATAGCGTTCCCGCGCGACATCGGACTTCATCGCGGCGGAGAAGTAGGTCAGCGTGAGAACCGCGAGGATGCGCTCGCCATAGAGCACCGGCACCGAGATCGAGGAGGTCTTGTTCTCATCGCCGAACAGCGAGGGGCGCCACGCGTAGCCCTCGCGCCGAATGCGGGCGAGTGCCTCGAACATGGTCTCCTGGCGGTCCGCATCCGCCGCTTCGCCGCCGGTGTGGTAGTCGCTGCCCCAGTTCACCAGGTCGCGGGCATGGTCCTCGGGCAGATAGGCCAGCCAGGCAAGACCCGTCGCGCTTCCCTCCATCGGCATGGCCGAACCCGCTTCCCAGTTGTGGAAGGTGAGCGTGGTCTCGTGGTGGGTCGAGGCGCGAATGACCATGCGCGAGCCGACCCGCACCGACAGCAGCAGCGGCCAGCCCACCTCGCGGGTCAGCGCGCTCATGTGTGGCTGCGCGCGCGAGCGCAGAGCGCTGTCGTCGTACCCGCTCGACAGCGTGTGGACGAGCGCGGTCGCCCGGTAGCGCTTGCCGCTGGCGTCACGCTCGATCAGTCCTTCGTGGACCAGCGTCTGCACGATGCGGAACATCGTGGGGTAGGGCAGGTTCTCGATGCGGACGAGGTCGGTGAGCGAGACTTCGCGCTCATGGTTGATCGTGCGCAGCACCGAGAGCGTGCGGCTGACCGCCCGGATGGGAACCCCGTTGTCCACTGCCTGCGCCTGTCCTTCCGCGTTGCTCGTGCCGGTGCGGGCCCAGAGTGCGGTTCGGTCGGGAGGCCAGCAAGCGGTTCGTTCGCAAGTTGGGCGCAGGAGGGCCGAACTTGTGCCTGTTCCTCCGCCACGCGGATAAACAGGGCGGTGTCAGGCGGGGGCTTCACGCGGCGGCAGCGTGACCAACGGCATGGCAAGCAGCGTCGCGGCAAGCAGCGCACCGCCCCAGAACAGCGGCGCCGCTTCGCCCTGGAGGTCGTAGAGCGGACCTGCCGCCAGCGGTCCTAGGACGCGGCCCAGGGCGTTGGCCGACTGCATGACCCCGAGCCCGGTCCCTTGCGCATGTGCGGGCGAGGCCATCGAGACCAGCCCCGAGATCGCCGGGTTGACGAGGGCGAAGCCGCTGGAGGTCAGGAACAGGCCGATACCGGCCAGCACGAGGCCATGGGCAAAGCCAAGGACAACCAGCCCGGCGGCGATGATCGCGAGTGAGAGGGCGAGCATGGCGGCCTCGCCCAGATGCTTGGCAACAGGGCCTGTGACGGTGAACTGGGTTACCGTGGTGACAAGGCCCATGGCGCCGAACAGCAGGCCAATGCCAAGCGGATCAAGGCTCAGCACGTCGTCGGCAAAGAGCGCGAGGATCGCCTCCATCTGGGCAAAGGCAATCGAGACCATGAGCGCAAAGCCGATGGCCGCAGCAAAGCCGGGGCGGCGCAGCAGAGGGCCCTTGTCGGCCGCGCTGGGCTCACTGGTGATGGGTGCGGCCTCGGGCCGCGTCTCGGGCATCAGCCACCAGGTCAGAAGCGCGGCGACCAGGCCCAGCAGCGCGCCCACCACGCAGACCAGCGCAAAGGCGCTGTCTTCGCCTGTAAAGCTGGCGGTCACGCCGCCAATGGCCGGACCGAAGATGAAGCCGAGCGAGAAGCCGGCGCTGACGATGCCCATGACATGTGTGCGGTTGTCGCGCGTGGAGAGGTCCGAGGCCACCGCGAAGGTGATCGAGAAACTGCCCGTGGCAAGCCCGCTCACGAAGCGGGCAGCCAGCAGTGTCAGGGGCGTAAGCGCGAAGATGTGAAGGACATAGACGAACGCGCCCACGGCCAGACCACCGATCATCACCGGGCGGCGCCCCCAGCGGTCCGACCAGCGCCCCCACAGCGGACTGGAGAGGAACTGGCCGAGCGAGAAGGCGGCGACCGCGCCTGCAATCTCGATCCCGCTCGCCCCGATCTGGCGGCTGTAGATGGCAAAGACCGGGAACATCAGCCCGAAGCCTGCCAGGGAGACGAAGTTGACAAGGATGATCGCGATCAGCGCGCGGCGCCGAAGCGACTGGGCCGTGGTGTCATCGCGGGCAGCAAGCGGGGCATCGGACATCGGGAAGCTAGGCCTTGGATTGGAGAACCTGACGAGGAACGTCTGGCCTGATTGCCTGTGAAGGGAAAGGGGCCGCGTGGCCGTGGTCGCAAGCCGGAAAGGAAACCATTTCGAGGGCCATCGCCCTCGGGCTCCCCAACCTGTCCACCTCGCCCCTCATGCGCCGTCGTGGCGCAGCCAGGTGAGGTGGACTGTTATGGGGGCAAGGGGGGATGCCCCCTTGAATCGATTGCTTCCTACTCGCCCTCTGTTCCGGCCAGCGCGGCAACGATCGTCTCGACGAGGTGCTTGCCGCGCGCGTCGAGCTTTTCCTGCATTGCGGCGCTGGGCTGGAAGGTCTCGATCTGCCCGGCGATGTCGATGCCGCTTTGCGTGAGCAGTTCCTCCATCACCGCGACGCGGTCGGTCAGGACCCAGAGCTCGCGGGTGAGGGCGAGCACCGCGCTGCCCACCCGGCCCACGTCCGCATCGACCAGCGTCGGGCGGTCGGGGTGGTTGTAGGACTTGGGGTTGGTGGGCGTGGCAATCGTGTTCATGGCTGCGGCGTTCATTTCGGTTTGTGTCCCTTCACGACGTGGGGATATATGCCTTGCGCACTGACATCGACGAAGCCCGCCGCGCGGGCGACTTCGGCAAGATCGAGGCTCGCGGATTCGCGCCAGTAGGGTTCGCCCCCAAGGCGCGCGTTGCTGTCCGCGCGCCAGACCGAGAGCTTGTCCATGTCGGCGTAACGGGTGACGTCGGACATGATCATGTCGCCGCCCGGCTCCAGCACGCGGAATGCCTCCGCAAAGACGCGGCGGATCACGTCGGCGGGGATTTCGTGGAGCAGGATGTACGAGGCGACGAGGTCGAACGAGGCGTCGGCAAAGCCGGTGTTCTCGGCGGGACGCTGGTAGAGCTTCCAGGCCCAGCCGTGCGCGTTGCCGATGCGCTGGGCGTGCTCGAGAACGCGCAGCGAAAGGTCGACCCCGGTAATTTCGGCCTCGGGGTAGGTCTCCTGCAGGGCTTGCGTGAAGTGGCCGGTGGAGGCCCCCATGTCGAGGATGCGCTTATAGTCCTCGCGCGGCGCCATCGCGGCGACCGCGCGGCGCTGCTTGAAGATGCCGCCCGGGAAGAAGGCGTTGACGAGCTTGCGGTGGACGATCTCGCCGTGGATGTAGCCTTGCATCTCGTGGTCTTCCCAGCCGCCCGCGGTGCGGTGGAAGTTGACTCCCTCGAAGTAGGCGGGGGGCTCGGTTCCTTCGGGGGCCGGCTCCAGCGTGGTGGGCCCTTGCGACTGGTAGCGCGCGATCACGGGATCGAGGTCTGCGCGCACTTCCTCGAAGGCTTCGCGCGCGATGAGGCCGTGGTTGCGCGCATTCCATTCCCCGATCAGGGCCTGGGTGCGCCAGAGCGGGCTGGCCATCAGGCGTTGCTCGATCTGCTGGCTGCGCTGATCGATGTCCTGCGGCAGCTTTTCAGGATCGGGCACGACGCGCGCGATGTCCTTCTCGACCTCGCCGCGCAAGCCTTGCGTGCCGCGTCCGAAGTGGAGCAGGAAATCGAGCGAAGCGCGCCCGCGCTGGCGGACGGGCGGTTCAAGTGGGTTGGTCATGCGCATCCTCTTCTCAAGCTCTGGTGGGCGTGGGGCTCAATCGGCCCCTGCAGGTATCCTTAGTGGGCGCGGGCCTCGGCCACGGCGTCGCTGCGCTGGGCCCAGGCTCTGGCAACGGGGAGCGTGCCGCCAAGGGCCCCGCGCATGAAGTCCCCGGTTTCGCGGGTCATCCGGGCAAGCGCGTCGGCGGACTCGCGCGCGCCGTCCTCGCTCGGGCGGCCGAAGGCCCCGTTGAAATAGTGGTTCATGCCCGCAAAGACGAGCGCGTAGCCCAGCCCCTGGGGGGCGGCCTCATAGGCGTCGAGGTGCTGGTGCCAGTCGTCGATGAAGCCGGGCAGGACATCGGTGGTTCCGGTGACGACGAGCGCGGGACGCGTCAGCGCGCCGAGCCCTTCGCGCGTCGCGAGCCCCTTCATCTCGCCCGGCGGAGACAGTGCGATGACCGCCTCAGGGGCGCGGGCCGTGCCCAGCGTCCAGGCCGGATCGGCGAGCGTTGCCCCGCCCGCGACCAGCGCGATGAGCGCGCCGTAGCTATGTCCGGCCGCGATTACCTTGCCCGACAGGGTCGTCGCGCCAAGGTCCAGGTTCTGGGGAAGCCTTAAGGCGAAGGCGGTATCGACCGCGCGCCAGTCGGCGAGGCGGGTGGCGCGGCTGTCGGGGTACTTGTCCGGCGCGGGATATTCCTCGGAATCGGTGTGAAGCGGGGCGGCAACCACGAACCCCTGCGCCGCCCACGCGCGCAGCACGCGGTCATAACGTTCGGGCGTGGCGAAGTTGCCATGTGAGAAGATTACCAGCGCGCAGGCATCGCAGGCGGCCTCGGGCGCGTAGACGGTAACGGCAAGCGTGCGTGCGTCTTCGGTTGCTAGCGTCACGGTTTGCCTGCGCACGCCCGGCACGCTCTGTTCGGCAGCACTCTCCCGCATCGTGGGGCCCCCGGGTGCTGTGGACGCGCAGGCCGGAAGGCTTGCCAGAAGGGACAGCGCGGCCGTTGCCTGAACCAGTGTTGGTAACCTCGTCATGGCCGCAATGATCGACGAGTTGGCGGCCGAGCGCTCCCCGTTTTGTGCGTCGTGTTCGTCAGTTGAAAACGCGTGCAGTCCTGCATTCAGGTGCGCGGGAGGGCGGTGCAGAACAAGGGCCACGAGATCAGGAGAAACTCTGCATGAAGCGATCCTTCGCATCCCTTGCCCTGCCCACGCTGTTGCCCGCGCTGCTGGCCGGATGCGCCGCTTCGCCGGTATCCCGGACGCCCGCGCATGCCGATACCGCATTGAGCGAGGCCGAGGCCGAGGCGCTCTACCAGGAGCGATTTGCGCGCTACATGCGGCGCGAGCCCGGCGCAGGACTTGCCGGCTACGACACCCTCGCCCCGGTTGAGGGGACGGCGGACTGGACGCCGTTCCCGAACGGGGGCGGCGTGGCACCCGATGCCCTGGCGGCCGCGCGCGCCTATGCGGCGCAGGCCAACAGTTCCGCGTTCCTTGTCTGGCAGGGCGGCCACATGGTGAGCGAGGACTACTTCGGCGATACGACCGCCACCAGTCCGGTCGTTTCCAAGTCGCTGGCCAAGCCCCTGGCCACGATTGCAGTGGGCCGGGCCATGGCGGCAGGGCATATCGCCTCGCTCGACCAGCCGATGTCCGATTTCCTGACCGAATGGCAGGATACGCTCAAGGCCGCGATCACCATCCGGCAGGTCCTGGGGATGCGCTCGGGGCTCTTGCCGCAGGGCAGTTCCACCGATCCTGACAGCGTGCTCAACCGTTCGTACCTGCACCCCTTCCACGACCGGGTGCTGATCGAGGACTACCCGCTCGTGGATACGCCGGGCAGCCGCTATGAATACTCCAACGCCAATGGCGATCTTGTCGCGCTCTTGATCGAGCGCGCGACGGGTATCCCTTACGAGGAGTGGGTCGGCCGGGAGGTGCTGGCGAAGATCGGTGCGCGCGGGGGGCAGATCTGGATGGACCATCCGGGCGGCACGCCGCATTCGGGGTGCTGCATCCTGCTTCCCGCCGAAAGCTACCTGCGCCTTGCCGTGCTGCTGGCGCAGGACGGAACCTGGGAGGGCGCGCGCCTGCTGCCCGAGGGCTTCGTCACGGCCATGCGCAGGCCTTCGGCGCAGAATCCGCACGCCGGGCTCGGTGTCTACGTGGGCGCGCCCTATGTCGAGTGGCGCGGGCCGGCCAACCCGGAGCTGACCTATGGGCGCAGCTACCATTCCGAGCCCTACGCAGCTGATGACCTGTTCCTGTTCGACGGCAATTCCAACCAGGTGGTCTATGTGGTGCCCTCGCGCCAGCTGGTGGTCCTGCGCACCGGCGATAGCCCGCCCAAGGAGCCGGTCTGGGACAACACGGTGCTGCCCAACCTCATCCTGCGTGGGCTCTCCGCAAACTGAGCTTTCGCGCGCTGCGCAGATGATAAGAAAAGGGCCCGGATCGTATCGATCCGGGCCCCTTTCTCTGGCTGCCTTACCCCGTACCTCGCAGCAGGGGGACAGGGCTTTCGATCAGTACTTTGCCTTGAGCGTGAGGCCCATGGTGCGGCGCTCGCCGTAGAACAGCTGGTAGCTGTTGCCCGAGGGAAGCAGCACGACATAGGCGTTCGAGACGTACTTCTTGTCGAAGACGTTACGCGCCCAGATGCTGAGGTCGAAGTTGCCGAAGGAGATTCCCGAGCGCGCGTTGAACAGCGTGCGCGAGGGAATCGTCGCCTCGTTGGCGGGGGTGGTGTACATCTTGTCCTGCCAGCTGACATCGCCGCGCAGGAAGAACGACCCGTTGTCCCAGGGCAACTCGGTCTGCCACTGCGCGCCGAACGAGCCCTTCGCACGCGGCGTACGCTCGATCTGGTTGCCACCGACGCTGCCATCGGGGGTACAGACGATGCCGTCGCAGGGCGAAACCGTGCGGCTGAAACGCGCATCGACCGTCTCGTCGCTGTACTCGCCATGGGCGTAGGAGAAGTTGGCGTCGAAGGACCAGTGCTCATCGGGATAGAACGCGGTGTCGAACTCCGCGCCATAGACGGTCGCGCTGCCCAGGTTCAGGACGATGTTCACCGCGTTGGGATCGTTGGCGTAAGTGTCGGCCGAATTGATCTGGATGTCGCTCCAGTCGGTGTAGAACAGGGCCGCGTTGAAGGTCAGGCGTCCGCCCATGAGGGTGTTCTTGGCACCGACTTCGTAGGTCCAGTTCGATTCCTCGCCATAGGTGCGCTGCGTGTCCGAGGCGGCCGTGGCGTTGAAGCCGCCCGCCTTGGTGCCGCGCGCGGCCGAGGCGTAGAGCAGGGTGTCGGCCGAGGCGTCGAATTCGGCAGTGAAGCGCGGGGTGAAGGCGCGGAAGGCGTCCGCATAGCCCATGCCATTGCGGTTGTTGAGGACCGAGAGGTCGGTCCAGGAATAGCGCCCCTCCGCCCCCAGGCGCAGGTTGCCCGAGGGCGAAGTCCACTGCGTTTCGCCGAAGACCGAGCGCACCAGCGTGGTCGTTGTCGTGTTGGTGAGCGTGAGGTTGAGCGTCGCATTCTCGGTGAAGGGCACGACCGGCTGGCCCTCGCTCAGCGGCGGGGCGTAGACGAGGTTGAAGTTGTAGTCGTCATCGCCCTTGGAGATGAACCCGCCGAACGCGAAGTCGAAGCTCGAGCCATCGTAGTCGACGCGCCATTCGTGCGAATCGTAGTCGATCTCGCCGACCGGCGCGTTCTGGAAGACGCAGCTGGTAACGCAGTTCGACGGGTCGGACACGGTCATGTTGCCGATGCTGACATCGCCGGTCACGCGGCCGAACAGGTAGCTGGCGTTCCAGTGCGGGGCGAACTCGTAGGCGGCGTGGATGCGGGCGATCTGCGTGCTGGTCCAGGCACCGTAGCTGCGCGGATCGACATTGGCGCGCGAACCGGTGCCAGGCACTTCGCCGCACATCAGGCTGGGATTTCCGCTGGCACGAATGGCGCCGCAGTTGAGCTGGCCGCTGGCTTCCTCATAATCGGCGTTGGGGTTGGATTCGCGCTCGATGTCGAACTCGGAGTAGCTGGCCTCGATGACCATGCCGTCCGTCGGCCGGGCAATTGCCGAGACCGACCAGGAAGCGTTGTTCCACCCGCCGATGCGCCCGTTCGTACCGGGGCTCACTCCGGCATCGGCCCAGGGGTTGGAGTTCTTCCAGGTGCCGTCGAACTCGGAGTGGTTGTAGGTGGCGGCAAGGCCGAACTGGTCGCTGATCGGCAGCTTGGCCTTCACGCTGGCATCGTAGCGATCATAGATCCCGGCGGTCACTTCGCCCTCGGCGGTGAAGCCGCCCTCGGTGGTGGCCTTGTAGGCGATGAAGTTGACCGCGCCGGCAAAGGCGTTGCGCCCGTAGCGTGCGCTTTGCGGGCCCTTGACCACCTCGACGCGATCAAGCGCGGCCACGCCCATGTCGACCGACCAGCTGCGCGGCATGTAGATGCCGTCGTAGAAGGTGGCGACGTTGGTTTCGAGCGCGGTCACGCTGGTCTGCGCCTGGGCGCGGATGACGGGGACCTGGAAACCGCTCGAATAGTTCTCGAAGCTGAGGCCAGGGGTGAAGCGCGCAATGTCGCTCATGCCTTCGACCGACTTCTTCTCCATCGTCTCGTCGCTGAGCGCGGTGATCGACATCGGCACTTCCTGGATGCTCTCCGCACGGTTGCGCGCGGTGACCACGATGGTGCCGGCCGGCTGGTTCTCGCTTGCGGCCGGAGCCTCCTGGGCCTGAGCGGTACCGGGCAGCGCGATGGCGAGCGCGCCCAGCGCGATCGAACACAGGGCCTGCGTCTTGTAGGTATGGCGATGGATCATGGTTCCCCCTGGATGGTCGTAATCGGGCGCATCGGCCCGCGTATCCTCGGGGGGAAGGTGTCCCGTTGGCAGCGCGCCCCCAAACCATTTGGGGGGCGCTGTTCAAGGGGTGAATTTGCAAGGCGCTCTTGCGTTCGTTGCTGTTCGCAGGGTGAACGCAGGAGCGCGGAAAGGAGGCTTCAAGCCGGCTTGCGGCCCTGGACGACGTGGGGATAGATGCCGTGCGCCGTCACGTCGACGAAGCCGGCCTCGCGCGCCACCTCGGCAAGATCGAGGCAGGCCGATTCGCGCCAGAACGGCTCGCCGCCCAGCCGCGCGCCGCTGTCCGCGCGCCACACCGAAAGCTTGTCCATGTCGGCGTAGCGGGTGACGTCGGACATGATCATGTCGCCGCCTGGCTCCAGTAGTCGGAAGGCTTCGGCAAAGACGGCGCGGATCACGTCGGCGGGGATCTCGTGGAGCAGGATGTAGGAGGCGACGAGGTCGAAGGAGGCATCGGCAAAGCCGGTGTCCTCGGCGGGGCGCTGGTAGAGCTTCCAGGCCCAGCCGTGCGCGTTGCCGATGCGTTGGGCGTGTTCGAGAACCCGCAGCGAAAGGTCGACGCCGGTAATCTCGGCCTCGGGGTAGGTCTCCTGCAGGGCTTGCGTGAAGTGGCCGGTCGAGGCGCCCATGTCGAGGATGCGTGTGTAGTCCTCACGCGGGGCCATCGCGGCGACCGCGCGGCGCTGCTTGTAGATGCCGCCGGGATAGAGCGCTTCCACCAGTTTGCGGTGGACGATCTCGCCGTGGATATACCCTTGCATCGCGTGGTCTTCCCAGCCGCCCGCCGTGCGGTGGAAGTTGACGCCTTCGAAATAGGCTGGGGGCACTGCGCCTTCGGGCGCGGGCTCGAGCGTGGTTGGTCCTTGCGACTGGTAGCGCTCGATCACGGGATCGATGGATTCGCGCACGTCCTCGAAGGCCTCGCGCGCGACGAGGCCGTGCATGCGGGCGTGGTATTCGCCCAGGAGCTGGCTGGTGCGATAGGCGGGGCTTGCCAGGCAGGACTGGCTGAGCTGCCGGTCGCGCAGGTCGAGATCGTCGGGAAGAACTGCTGGGTCGGGCAGCATCTCGGCCTGCTCCGCGCTCACCTGGCTGCGCAGCGGCTGGCCGCCGCGCGCCAGGTGGATCATGAAGTCGAGCGAGGCGCGCCCGCGTTGCTGCGCGGTGAAGGCCAGCGGGTTGTCGGTGTGAGGTGCGGCAAGGGTGTCGGTCACGAGACGTCCTCCTGCTTGAGTTTGTAGCCGGCAAGCAGCGTGATCGCCGCGATGCTCAGGAAGCCGGGAATGTAGCATACGCCGAGCAGCAGCGCCTGCCGGATTTCCGGCGTGCGCATGGCCTCGGGCGGCAGCGTCTTGTCGAACCCGGCGAGGGAGAGCGCGATGCCCACGATCAGCGGTCCGACGGCGAACGTGAATTTCTCGGTGAAGCTGTAGAAGGCGGTGTAGACGCCCTCGTGGCGAACGCCGGTGCGCAGCGCGTCGAAGCTGATGATGTCGGTCAGCATCGACATCGCCATGATGACGTTGGCGCAGGCCCCGAATGAGACGACCGCCATGCGCAGTACGTAGTAGATGACGGGCTCTGTCGGCGAGGCGAAGTACTAGCTCAGCACGGCCAAGAGGTAGAAGCTGCCGCCCACGATGTAGGTCTGGCTCTTGCCGATCTTGCGCGAAAGCCGGACGAGGAGCGGGGCGGAGGCGAGCTGGACCAGCGTGCCCACGACCGCGGCGGGCGCGAGGATCGTGAGGTCGCGCTGGAGTACGTTCAAGAGGAAGAACATCGCGGCGGCCTGCGAGGAAGCAACGCCGATCAACTGGGTGGCCTTGACTCCGAGCAGGCGGATGAAGTGGCGGTTGGAGAAGACGTGGCCGATTTCGCTGAGGATCTTCGGGCGCTCGACCTGGCTGGCGGTGAAGCGCGCGCTGCGCGTCCCCAGATAGGCGATCATGGTGGCCCCGAAGATGATCGCCCCGCCGCACAGGCCGATCACTGTGTAGGAGAACTGGCTGGTGCGCCCCAGCGCCTCGAGCGCGATGGGCGAGATCGTGCCCACCACCAGCGAGGCGATCGCGACATACATCATGCGCACGCCGTGGATGGACGAACGCTCGTGGTAGCTGTCGGTCATCTCGGCTGGCATCGACATGTAGGGCACGTTGAAGAGCGCGTAGCCGCAGGTGTAGATGAGGAGGGCGCCGAACACGTAGGAGGCGCGCAGGACTTCGCTCGCGAACATCGGTGTCGTGAAGATCATGATGTACGAGCCCGCGCAGGCGAACGAGCCCCACAGCAGGAACGGGCGACGACGGCTGCCGGTGGTGCGCAGACGGTCGCTCCAGGTACCCACGACCGGATCGGTGACCACGCCCAGCAGCTTGCTGACGAAGATCAGGGTCCCTGCCAGAGCCGGGTCGATCTGCAGTACGCTCACCATGTAGAACAGGATCAGGCCACCGATCGAGTTCATCAGGATCGCGATGCCCAGCGCGCCCGAGCCCCAGCTGTACTGCAGGCGCAGCGGAACCTGGCGCGGGTTCTCGATGGTATCGCGGGCCGGATCGGGCAGGAACGTGGCCTCCCCGCTGGCGTCGGCGACCTTGCTTGTCATCTTGGCTTCTTCCCCACTCGTCTCGCACGCATCGTGCACGAAGGGGAAGGCTACCGCGCACATGGGCGCAAGGCGCGCGCTCATTCGGTGCAAATTCATGTGATGAACAGCCGCTTGCTAGAGGCCGGGGGCGGAGCTGTTCACCTGCTGAAAACAGCGCGCTTCAAGGCAGGACAGGCGGCCCTGCGACGCTAGTGTGCGCGGTCTGTTGCGAGATGACGAAGGAAGACCAGACGATGAGCGATACCCTGCATTTCCCGGTCGTTGTCGTGGGCGCCGGGGGCACGGGGCTCACCGCCGCGCTGGCCGCGCACGATGCGGGCGTGGAGGCGCTGGTGATCGAGCGCGACGCGACCCCGCTCGGCTCCACGGCGATGTCGACAGGGCTCATTCCGGCCTCGGGCACGCCCGAACAGGCTGCGCAGGGGATTGCCGATTCCCCGGAACTGTTCGCGCAGGACATCATGGCCAAGACCAAGGGGCTGACCGATCCCGATATGGCGCTTGCCATCGCGCGCGAGTCGGTCGAGACGATTGCCTGGATGCGCGACGAACACGGCGTGCCGCTCGATCTGGTCGACGGCTTCCTCTATCCCGGCCACAGCGTGCGGCGCATGTACGGGACGCCCAACCGCACCGGGGGCGAACTGATGGCCGCGCTGGAGGACGCCTGCGGCAAGGCCGAGATCCCGATCCTGACCGAAGCGACCGTGGAAGAGGTGTTGCATGACGGCGCGCGGGTGACAGGCGTGCGCTACCGCCGTCCCGATGGCGCGCTGGAGGATGTCACCTGCGATGCGCTGATCCTCGCCTGCTCGGGCTTTGCGGGCAATCCCGAGATGGTGGCAAAGTTCATCCCCGACATGGCCGCGGCCACCTTCCACGGTCATCCCGGCAACAAGGGCGATGCGGTGCGCTGGGGCGAGGAACTGGGCGCGCAGCTGGAAGACATGACCGGCTACCAGGGCCACGGCGGTCTCGCCATGGGGCACGGTATCCCGATCCTGTGGCCGCTCATCATGGAAGGCGGTTTCCAGGTGAACCTGGAGGGCAAGCGCTTCTCCGATGAAAGCGCGGGCTATTCCGAGCAGGCCGCCAAGGTCAACGCGCAGCCCGAGCACGTCGCCTGGTCGATCTTCGATGAACGCCTGCACCAGCTCATGTGCACCTTCGACGACTATCGCGATGCTCTGAAGGCAGGCGCGGTGGTGCGCGCGGACACTCTGCAAGAGCTGGCCGAGAAGACCCGCCTTCCGGCCAAGGCGCTTGGCGCCACGCTGGCCGATGTCGCCGCTAGCGCGCGGGGTGAGGCGCAGGATGCCTGGGGACGCCGTTTCGAGGAACGCCACTTGCTGGAAGCGCCCTACTACGCCGCGCGGGTCACCGGGGCGCTGTTCCACACCCAGGGCGGCCTTGTCGTCGATGCCGAGGCGCGCGTGTGCGGCGCGGATGGCATACCGCTCCCCAATCTTTTTGCAGGCGGCGGCGCGGCGCGCGGAATTTCGGGTACCGGCTCCTACGGCTACCTTGCCGGGAACGGCCTGCTCACCGCAACGACGCTGGGCAAGCTCGCCGGACGCAGCGCGGCGCGGCTGGTCGAGGACTGAATTTCCGACCGTCCTGGCGGTTCGTGAGCGCGGCCCTACCTCGCGCCAGCGCGGGATGCCGCGTCGGCCGTGTCCTAGGGCTTCACCGCGCGCGTGACCCAGGGGTAGGACTGGGCGCCCAGGCCATAGGCCTCGACCTCGACGAAGCCCGCTGCGCGCAGTTCGTCCTCCCAGTTGGCCAGGCACGTCTCGCGGAAATAGGGTTCCTCGCGGTGGTCGTTGTCCCATTCCAGCAGGACGGCGGTGAACATGTCGACCGCGCGGAACGGGGGCGGGTCGGAGATCACGATCTCGCCGCCGGATTTGAGGATGCGGAAGGCCTCGGCGAACATCTCGCGGTTCACGGGAACGGGCGCTTCGTGGTGGACGGCGTAGCTGAAGACAGCGTCCACGCTACCGTCGGCCTCGCCCGTCGTGCGCGCGTCGCACTGGCGCAGGTCCACCTTGAGGCCCATTTTCTCGGCAAGGCGGTGCCCCTCTTTGAGGCCACGGCCGTTGAGGTCGCAGCCGATCAGTTCGGCCTCGGGGAAGACCTTGGAGATCGCCAGCAGGGTGAAGACGCTGCCACAGCCGATTTCAAGGATGCGCGTGTGGTCGCGGCGGCGGAACTGCTGGACGACATCGATGCGCTGCCCGCCAATGTTCGAGCCCGGCGGCACGGCAGCAAAGCCGCCGTAGCGGAACACGCGCCCGATCCCGGCGCCCTTGGTGCCCAGATCGTAGCCATCTACGCCGATGGGCGCGAGGTGGAAGTGGATGCCCTCGTACCAGTCCGGGAGCGGGGCCTCGGGATCGAGGGCGAGGCTGCCGCCTGCGCTGTTCACCGGCAGGCTGTCGAGATGTTCGTGCATCGCGCGCATTTCCTCGGCGGCGACGAGGTTGCGGTTCATCATCTCCTCGGCGACGTAGCGCTGGGCGAAGCGTTCCATGCGGTAGTTGGGAAGGCTGGCGGCCAGATCCTTGGCCTTGTCGACGCGCTCCGCAATGGCTTCAGGCGTATCGGCGGTGCCGGTCGCGTGCGCTTCGGTGAGCGCGCGGCCTTCAGGGCTTGTCTCGAAGTCCTGGCGTGCGGCTTCGCGCGTGGCGACCGAGGTGAACTTGAGGATGCCGCCCAGTACGTCGAGCCCGGCGCGGCTGCGCTGCGACATGGTCTGGGACGCCACGGGCATCCGCACGGCCTGGGCGCCGGTTCCTTCCGACTTCGCCTCACTCATTCTTCGCCTCCATCCTCGGCTCGGGCATCAGTGTCTACCTCTTGGCAGGGTGCGGCAAGGGCTCCGACCACGCGCGCTTTTTCCGAGGCGCTGTTCAACAGGTGAGCAGGCGGTGCATCGGGACTGCGGCAAAGGGCCCGGGGCGTGCTGCGATGCGCGCACGATCCAGCACAGGAGGACAAGGACGATGACGGGTTCGAAATGGCGCATCGGCGCACTGATGGCCGCATTTGTGGCCGGGGTGGGCAGCGCGCCTGTCCGGGCGGACGAGACCGAGAACGCGCGCGCGGCGATCTGGACGCTGGAGCAGGCGATCTACGAGGGGCGCAGCAAGGGCGATGTCTCGGCCTATGCGAACACGACCGCAAAGGGGTACATGGCCTGGCCGCCGGTGCTGGCTGCGCCGATGCGGGTGGACGGGTTTGATGCGGCCCTCGCCAACCCGCAGGCTTCGCAGGAGGAACTGGCGATGGAGCTGATCGATTTCACCCTGCACGGCGAGACGGCGATCATCTACTACCGCACGCACCGCACGCGGCTCGCCGACGGGACGCCCGCCGACGACCGCTTCGATGTCACCCATACCTGGATCCGAGAAGATGGCGCCTGGCGTGTTCTGGGCGGCATGGCGCGCAGCCAGGTTTTACCTTGAGAGCCCGGGAGCGTGCCGGTTACTCGGCGGTGAATCCGGCGCGCTCCAGGATCTTCTGGTAGGTGCGCTCCTTGGCGGCAAGCGGCGCGCCCATGACCGAGGCGATCATGCGGTCGCGCAGCGCTTCGACCCTGGGCTCGCGCTCGGGCGTCCATTCAAAGCTCTCCACGCTGCCGGCTTCGAGCACGCCCTTGTCCTCGAGCAGTTCCTCCACGACGGCGAGGCGGTCGCGCGTGATCCACAGCTCGGAAAGCAGGCTCATCACCATGCGCGCGAGATCCTCGGTGTCCATGGCTTCGAGATAGCGGTGTGCGGGCGGGGTGGATGGGCTGGACATGGTAGAGGTGGCCTTTCGTGGGAATGGGCTCATGCGGGTGCGAGTGGCATCCGGGCTTCGAGCTGGCGGGTCTCAAGCTGAACGATGCGCCGCTGGATCACCGCGTGGCGGCGCTGGTCGATGGGAAAGCGCCAGATGATGAGCGCGCCGCCGATCTTGAGAATTGCGGGAAGCAGCGCGACGGTGAAGAGCATGCCGAAGGCGGCGGTCGCATCGTTGGTGGCGTCCGCGCGGGCATCGTAGCCAAACAGGCTGAGAAGCAGGAACGCCGCGCCCGCGCCGATGGCCAGCGCCACCTTGTTGGTGAGAAGGTAGAAGGCGAAATAGCCCCCGGTGCGCTGCTCGCCGGTGCGCAGGCGCCCGTAGTCGGCAACATCGGCCAGGATCGCGGGGCTGATGACGACGATGGCCGAGGCCCCCGCACCGATGAAGACGATGACGACGAAACTGATCGCGAGGATCGTGTCGAGGCTCATCGTGGCGACATCGACGAACCAGTAGCCCTGCATCGCAAGGCTGGAGATCGTGACCGCAACGACATAACTCTTGTGCTTGCCGAAACGTCCCGCCGCCCAGATCCACAACGGCATCGAGGCGGCCATGGTGATCGCGAAGACGGTCATCAGATAGGGGTACCAGGCGCCGAGCTTCAGGTAGCCATCATAGAACGTGAAGATGATCTGCAGGATCCCCATGCCCATCCCGCACAAGGTGAAAGAGGCCAGGTAGATCCACAAGGGCTTGTTGGAACGCACCGATTTCAGGAAGCCGATCAGTTCAGGGCGCTTGGCGGGAAGCGCGATCCCCTTGGGCGCGAAGAAGAAGCTGATGCCGATGGTCACGGGAAAGATCACTGCGGCCGCCACGAAGAAATAGGCGAGCATGTCGATCGAGTAGGCCGAGCTTTCGCTGAGGCCGAACCAGGCGACCGCGATCGGCAGGACGTAGTTGCCCAGGCTCCCCAGCTGGGTGACGATGGCCTTGGCCCCGGTGATCTTCGAGCGCGCCTTATAGTCGGTGGTCAGTTCCGCGCCCCAGGACTGCTGGTTGATGTCGACCATCGTGAAACCGAAGTCGTACAGCGCCTTCCACGCGACGAGGTAGACAAGGCCGACCGGCCCGCTTGGGCGCAGCAGGAAGAAGGAGGCGATGAGGCACAGCAGGCCGCCCGCCACGATCCAGGGCTTGCGCGCGCCCCAGCGCGTGCGCGTCCGGTCCGAGACGTAGCCCATGAGCTGGTCGGTGACCGCATCGAACACCCGCAAGGTGACAAGCACGCCGCCCAGCGCGGCAAGGTCGATCCCGAATTCCTTGGCGTAGAGCTGGGGCACGTAGGCCATCATCGGCATCTGCAGCAGGCCCGGCCCGAAGGCGGCGAGTGCGAACGTGATGAGGGCGACGGTGCTTGGCTGCGTGGCGGCTCGTCTCGTCTGGGTCATGGGGCGAGTGTGCCGCAAGAGGTGCGTTGGGGCAGGGGGCTTTGCGCAGCGCTGTTCATCTGCCGAGAACGGAGGGGAAAGAAAGGAGAACCTTACAAGGGGCCATCGCCCCTTGACCCCCAAACGGGCGAGCTCACTTTTCTCAGCCAATGCCGCGTGCGGGAGGTGAGCTGGACAGATTTGGGAGCCCGAGGGCGATGGCCCTCGGAAAGATTCTACGGTCTTCGGTTGTCTCGCCTCATCCCCCAGGAAGGTTCGCTTGCGATGCACCGCCCGCGAGCTCGGGATAGGCCGAAAGCACTTCGCGCCGACCACTGCGGGCGCGTTCGCGGATCTTGCGGCGGGTGAGCCAGTGGAAGGTCTTGCCGTGCTCGGTGTTGGTGTCGACGATGCGCGCGGCCCAGCGCCCGATGGTGGCGGGGTGATCGGCAATGAGGTTGACCTGCGCGCGGCGTTCCGGGGTCATGCCGCCTGTCTTGCGATTCTCGCGCAGGAACCCTTCGGTGATGACGAGGCCGGGGCTCAGCGATCCGGTGAGGACGGGCGTGCCCAGCGTCTCCTCGGCCAGGCAATCCATGAGGTAGGTGACCGCCACCTTGCTGGCTGCATAGCCGCTCATCTGGGGGACAAGGCTGCCGTCGGCCCCCGCGCCGAGCATGGTGTAGAGAGCGCCGGCGTGTTCGGCCTGCGCGAAGCCGCGAATGGCGGTGCGGCAGCCGTGGACCACGCCCATGACATTGACGTCGAGCATGGAGCGCATGTCCTCGTCAGTGATCTGCATGAGCGGGCCGCCGAGCGCGAGACCGGCGTTGTTGATCCAGATATCGACCTTGCCCATCTGCACGCAGGTCTGGGCCCACAGCGCGTTGACGTCTTCGGGGCGTGTGACGTCGCAGGCTAGGCCCAGTGTGCTTGCGGGCATGTCGCGGCCGATCTCCTCGGCGACCGTGCGGGCCTCCTCGGCGTTGGTGGAAGAGACGACGACGTTGATCCCGCGCGTCAGGAGCGCCTCGGCAAGTGCGCGTCCGATCCCGCGTGTGCTGCCGGTGACAACGGCGGTCTTGCGGCTCTCGGGCATCCTCGTGTGTCCTTTCCTTCAATCCCTGGTGCTGCCCAGGTCCCCTGCCGGGCAATGGGCCCTGCCGGTGCGCAAATGGCCAGCGCGGCGAGAGGGGCTGTTCAAACAGCGAGAGACGGTGGATCGTGTCCTGTCACACCTGTGACCTGCTGCGTAGCGAAGAGCATGGATCACAGGAGAAGGTGCACAGTGGGAATTTCGGGGGGTGTCATGCTGAGAGGAATACTTGCATTTGGTCTGGGGACGGCGGGCACATCAGGCCCGGCGTCTGTGGGGGAGGAAGGGCCAGCGCCCTTTGCTGAAAGTACGGCTCCGCCTGCGCCTGACTATGCCCACCCGCGCACCTGGGCCGCCTGGCCCGGACGCCTTCGCGCGCCTTGCAGCAGCCCGGCGGTGGGTTGGCGCAGGGCAGCGCGCACGCGGTCGACGTCTTCTACGTCCACCCGACGAGCTTCCTGTCACGCAGCGCCTGGAATGCGGATGTCGCCGATGGCCCGACCAATCGCTGGACCGACATCTCGGTGCTGGCGCGCCAGGCGAGCGCGTTCAACGCCTGCTGCCGGATCTACGCCCCGCGCTACCGCCAGGCCTCGCTTGCGGCCGTGCTCGACGGCGAGGAAGGGCCGCGCGCCTACGATCTGGCCTATGGTGATGTCTCCCGCGCCTTCGCGCACTATCTGGCTAAGGCCAACGACGGTCGGCCCTTTGTTCTCGTGGGCCACAGCCAAGGGGCCTTGATGGTGCGTCGCCTGCTGCAGGAGCACGTGCGCGGCACGCCGCTCGCCGCGCGCATGGTTGCGGCCTATGTTGTTGGAGTGGCCGTGCTCGAGGGGGATTTCGCCCATGATCTGGCGGGGCTTTTGCCATGCCGGGGAGAGGATGACACCGGCTGCGTGCTCAGCTGGAACACCTTTCAGGCGGGCAGCGACGCGCAAAGCTACCGCGCGCGGGCGCAGGGGCCCTTCCTCGCCGCCCATCCGGAAGGCGATGCACGGCTGCTGTGCAACGACCCGGTGACGCTTGCCGGGCGCGCACGCGGGAGCGGGGCTCTGCCCGGAAAGGCGGGCGAGGGGAACCTGCAGGCGCTTGTCCCTGGCGCGGTCTCGGTCACCTGCGAGGAGGGCATCGCCATGCTCGAGGTCGATCCAGCGTTGGAGTATGCGCCGCTTCCCGCCGGGAACCTGCATTACCACGACATCGCGGCCTTCTACGCCGATATTGCGGCGGACGTCGCGCGCCGGATCGCGGCGTTCCAGGGTGCGCACAGCTGATGCGAAAAGCCCTCCCGCGGCAGGCCGGGGGAGGGCTCTTGGGCTGACGCCGGGACGCTGTTCGTCAGGCCTTGCGGCTCAGACGTAGTCCTCGGTGTCGATGGTGCCGCGCATCACTTCGGGATAGCGGTGGCCATGCACGCTCTCCTGGTTGATGAGGGCGGCGGCCTTTTCCAGCACTTCGGCCGGGACATCGCATGTGGCGGCCGCGTTGTTCTCTTCCCAGTGCGCGACCGAGCGGGTGCCCGGGATCGCGTGGACGTTCTCGCCCTGGGCAAGGACCCAGGCCAGCGCCAGCTGGGCGGGCGCCACGCCAGCCTCGGCAGCGAGCGCGTTGAACTGCTGGATGAGTTCCAGGTTGGCGGGCCAGTTCTCGGGCAGGAAGCGC
Source organism: Novosphingobium sp. MBES04 (assembly GCF_000813185.1). Lineage (NCBI taxonomy): Bacteria > Pseudomonadati > Pseudomonadota > Alphaproteobacteria > Sphingomonadales > Sphingomonadaceae > Novosphingobium > Novosphingobium sp. MBES04. Next base: position 2,465,493 of record NZ_DF850488.1, read on the forward strand.
GGATGCGTACGGCGCAGGTCCTTTTCGGTGAGCGTGGCCGGATCGGTCAGCTCCCCGCACAGCGCGCCGCGCGCGACCGGCGAGAAGGCCACGAGGGCAATGCCCAGCTCCTTCGTCGCTTCCAGAACGCCCAGTTCGACGTTGCGCGTCCACAGCGAATACTCGGTCTGGACCGCGGCCATCGGGTGCACGGCATGGGCTTCACGGATGTGGGCCGAGGACCACTCCGAGACGCCGTAGGAGCCGATCTTGCCCGCTTCCATGGCGCGCACCATGGCGCCTACCGAATCCGCGATGGGGACCTTGGGATCGAACCTGTGCATGTAGAACAGGTCGATGTGGTCGGTGCGCAGGCGCTCCAGGCTCGCCTCGATCGAGGCGGTGATCGCGTCCGGGCTGCAATCGATGCCGCGGCGGGCGCCATCGACGATGATCCCGGTCTTGGTGGCGAGGAAGAACTCCTCGCGCCGGTCCATGATCGCGCTGCCCAGGATCTCTTCCGAGACACCCTTGCCGTAGATGTTGGCCGTGTCGAAATGGTCGCAGCCATTGTCGAGCGCGTGGCGGAACAGAGCCTCGGCATCCGCCCTTTCGGGCGGATTGCCATAGGCCCAGGCCACGTTCATGCAGCCAAGCCCGACGGGATTGAGGGCCTTGCCGTTGATCGTGCGGGTCATGCTCAGGACCAGCCGTCCTGCGCTTCGAGGCTGGCGGCGAGTTCACCGATCACGCGGTAGCAGTCGAGCACCTTGCCGACCGAGGAGTTGGGTTCGCGGCCTTCCTGGATCGCAGCCACGAATTCGCGGTCCTGCAGCTCGATGCCGTTGTTCGAGACGGTCACGCCGGTAAGGTCGATTGCTTCCTCGCGGCCGTTCACAAGGTCATCGTAGCGCGCGATGTAGGTCTCGCTGTCGCCGATGTAGCGGAAGAACGTGCCGAGCGGGCCGTTGTTGTTGAACGAGAGCGAGAGCGTGCAGATCGCGCCGGTTTCCGCCTTGAGCTGGATCGACATGTCCATCGCGATGCCGAGTTCGGGGTGCTTGGGCCCCTGCAGGACGTTGGCCGAGACGATCTTGCCCGACTGGTAGGCGAACAGGTCGATGGTGTGCGCGGCGTGGTGCCACAGCAGGTGGTCGGTCCACGAGCGCGGCTGGCCCTTGGCGTTCATGTTCTTGCGGCGGAAGAAGTAGGTCTGCACGTCCATCTGCTGGACGTTGAACTCGCCGGCCTCGATCTTGTTGTGCACGTACTGGTGCGAGGGATTGAAGCGGCGGGTGTGCCCGACCATGCAGACAAGGCCCGTTTCCTTCTGCTTGGCGACGACCGCTTCGGCCGCTTCCCAGCTGTCCGACAGGGGGATCTCGACCTGCACGTGCTTGCCCGCATTCATGCAGGCGATGGCCTGTTCGGCGTGCATCTGGGTCGGCGTGCACAGGATCACGGCATCGACATCGGGCAGGGCGAGCGCTTCGGAAAGCTCGGTGCCCGAGTGGGGTGCGCCGTACTTGGCGGCGACTTCGGCGGCCTGGTCGGCACGGCGCGAGATGACCGAGGCGATTTCGACACCGTGGATGTTCTTGAGGCCGTCGAGGTGCTTTTCACCGAAGGCGCCGGCGCCGATGAGAGCTATACGCATGAGGGGGAACTCCTTGGTCTGTTCGTACATGTGAGCGGGGCGGCGCCGGGATTGTTCCCGCGCCGCCCGTCTATCGGTTCAGATGGCGGCCTGCGCCGCGTCGTTGTTGCCTTCGAGCGTGGGGCTGGGCGGCACGCTCCCGTCCACGGGTTCGAGCACGATATGCCCGATCGCGGTGTTCGAACAAGGCACGTGGTAGTGGCGGTGCAGGCACTTCGTGCTCTTGCCCAGGGCGCCGCGCATGATCAGCCACATGACCATCTCGATGCCTTCCGAGCCCGTTTCGCGCAGGTACTCGATGTGAGGGACATGGCGCAGGTCCTGCGTGTCGCCGATCAGCTTGTCGAGGAACATGTTGTCCCACTCGGCATTGATGAGGCCGGCACGCTGGCCCTGAAGCTGGTGGCTCATGCCGCCCGTGCCCCAGATCTGCACGTTGAGATCCTCGCCAAAGGAGTTGACCGCGCGCGCGATGGCCTCGCCCAGCGCCCAGCAGCGGTTGCCCGACGGCGGCGGATAGGTGACGACGTTGACCGCGAGGGGAATGACCTTGACGGGCCAGGCATCGGGCTTGTCGTACATCATCGTGAGCGGCACGGTGAGGCCGTGATCGACGTCCATCTCGTTGATGATGGTCATGTCGAATTCATCGAGGATCAGGCTCTGCGCGATGTGCCAGGCAAGGTCCGGGTGGCCCTCCACGTCGGGCACCTTGCGCGGGCCCCAGCCCTCGTCGGCGGGGGCATAGCGCTCGCCGCAGCCGATCGCGAAAGTCGGGATGATGCTCATGTCGAAGGCCGAGGCGTGGTCGTTGTAGACCAGGATCACCACGTCGGGCTTGTTCTCGGGCTTGGCGATCCACTCGCGCGTCCAGTCATACCCGGCGAAGATCGGGCCGAAGTAGTCGTCCCGGTCCTTGCCCTGGTCCGAGGCCACGCCGAGCAGCGGCACGTGGCTGGAGGCCACGCCTGCGGTAATTCGGGCCATCTCAGCTGTCTCCCTTGATCGAACGCTGGCCTTCGGGCGAGCGGCCGCCGGCGACCATCATCGCCTGGTAGTCTTCCACGCTCATGCCGGTCATTGTCGAGACCGCCTGCACGAAGCTCAGGCCATCGGTCGAGAAGACCTTGGCGAGGAAGTAGATGTTGCCGCCAAGGTCGAGCAGGCGGTTGTAGTCGCGCGCGAGCACGGCTTCCTTCTGCTCCTGCGTCATCGGCCACTCGTTGATGTAGGCGCGCTCATCCGCCAGCCAGCGCTGGCGGTTTTCCGGCTTCATCAGGCTCATCGCGAACTGGTTGAGGTGGTAGCCCTTGCGGGCACGCGCGGCGGTGTAGACGCGCGTGCCGGGAATGTCCTCGAAGTCGGCGAGGTACTCGTGAATGTCGCTGTGTCCAGCCATGGACCTCTCCCTTGGGTCGGTTGGGTAGGGGAAGGAAGGCGGCCCCTTAGAGGCCGCGCGCCTTCAGCTTGGCGTCGAGGCGCGGGAACACCTTGCGCACGTTGCCTTCGAAGATCGCGTGGCGTTCCTCCTCGGTGATGTCGAGCGCGTCGACATAGCGCTTGGTGTCATCGAAGTAGTGGCCGGTCTGCGGGTCGATGCCGCGCACCGCGCCCACCATTTCCGAGCCGAACAGGATGTTCTTGTTGTCGATCACGTCGGCCAGCAGGTCGACGCCGGGCTGGTGGTAGACGCAGGTGTCGAAGAACACGTTGTTCATGATGTATTCGTCGAGGCTGGGCTTCTTGAGCATGTCGGCCAGGCCCCGGTAACGGCCCCAGTGATAGGGCACCGCGCCGCCGCCGTGCGGGATGATGAAGCGCAGCTTGGGGAATTTCGCGAAGAGATCACCCTGCATCAGCTGCATGAATGCGACCGTATCGGCGGCAAGATAGTAGCCGCCCGTCGCGTGCATGGCCGGGTTGCACGAGCCCGAGACGTGGATCATCGCGGGCACGTCCAGTTCGCACATCGCCTCGTAGATGGGGAACCAGTACTCGTCGGTGAGCGGGGGGTGCTCGAAGTGGCCGCCGCCCGGATCGGGATTGAGGTTGCAGCCGATGAAGCCCAGCTCCTCGACGCAGCGCTTCAGCTCCTTGACCGAGGCGGTCAGGTCCGCCTTGGGGCTCTGGGGCAGCATGCACACGCCCACGAACGTCTCGGGGAACATCTGCGTGACGCGGTAGATGAGGTTGTTGCAGTGGGTTGCCCACTCGGCCGCGACCGCCTGGTCGCCGACATGCGGGGCCATGGCCGAGGCGCGTGGGGAGAAGATCGTGAGGTCCGCGCCGCGCTCCTTGATGAGCTTGAGCTGGTTGCCCTCGATCGTCTCGCGGATTTCCTCGTCGGTAATCTCGGGATAGGGCGGGGGCGTGGTGCCGGCTTTGAAGGCGGCCTTCTGTTCCTCGCGCCAGGCGTCGTGGCCCTTGGGCAGGACGGTGTAGTGACCGTGGCAGTCGATGACGAGCGACATGGCTTCAGCTCTCTCCCTTGTTCGAATTCGGATTGGATGTTTGCGATGCGGTGATGGCGTCAAGCTTGGCCGCGTAGCCTTCGGGCGGTGGGTTGAGCCCGAGCTCGCCGATGTCCTGATGGCGCGCGACCGTGCCCTGCGTCATCAGCGGCTCGATGCCCAGGTCGCGCAGCATCGCGGCAGCCTCGGCCATCTCGGCCGAGCGGCGGCGGCCGTGGATCATCATGCGGTCGAGGTTGTAGTCGGCGCGTTTGGGCCAGGTGATCGTCTTCTCGCTGGCGTCGAGCGAGGCGAGCACGTCCTCGGCCACGCCTTCCGCATGGGCCGCCAGCATCATCTCGGCGGTGAGCGCCTCCAGCCCCTTGACCATGACCGAGCGGACCAGCTTGATCGCCGAGGCACGGCCGATGGCCTCGCCCACGATGCGGGTCTTTGCAAAGCCCATTCCGGTCAGGAGGTCTTTCGCCTCAGCCGCGTCGGGCCCGGAGATGTTGAGCGGAACGCCAAGGCGCGCGGGGTTGACGGGCGCCATGATGGCGACGTCCACATAGCGCTTGCCCGCCGCGGCAAAGGCCTCGGCCGCCGCGCGCTTGGTGCCGGGGGCGACCGAGTTCATGTCGCAGAACAGCGCGTCCGGAGAGATCAGCGCAGCGCAGGTGCGCGCGACCTCCAGCGCCTGGTCGGCGGTGACGAGCGAGAGCACCAGCGAGGCTCCGGCAAGCGCCTCTTCCGCGCTGGCGCAGGGCGTGACGCCCAGTTCTTCCATGACCGCGCGGCGCGGGGGCGCAATGTCGAAGGCAGCGGCGCGCGGCCCCCAGTCCCCGGCGCGGGCAAAGGTCGATCCGGCTTCCCCGAAGCCGATAAGGCAAGCGAACTTGGTGCGGGCCTGTGTCATGGCGGGCATGTCTGCCCCTGGTGGCGGCGGGCGGCTAATCGGAACTGCCTTGCTCTTATAAGCTTTGCCTAATCAACGTGTTTTTGTGCCTGTTGCGATTTCGTGCGCGGCCTGCTCAAGATCCGCGAAAAACTCCTCCTGAACAGTGGTCGGACGTAGCGAGTGGCGGGTGGTCATCCCGATAACACGGTGGAATTGAGCGGGGAGTTGAGCAACCTGCGAAAGCCACTTGGCTTCCAGTTCGACGGGCACCTGGTCGCGCGAGAGGAGGGTCAGGAAATCGCTGTCCATCATGACCTGCCGGATCATCATCACCGAGCCCGATTCCAGTGGGACCTGCGGGCTCTGGCCATGGCTTTCGAAGTAGCGCTCGAAGCTGTCGCGAAGCGGTGTGCCGCGCGCGGGCAGGCAGAACGGGTAGCGGGCGAGATCGGCGGCTTCCGGCTCCGTGCCGACGAGGGGGTGGTCGTGGCGGCCCAGGAAGACGGGCACGTCCTCGAACAGGGTGCGCTGTTCGAGGTCGGTCTCGACGAGCGGGCTGCGCAGCGCGCCGACCATCACGTCGAGCGAGCCGTTGCGCAAGGGCTCGACCAGTTCGGCGCGCGAGCCCTCGACGATGGTGAGCCGTACTTGGGGACGGCGCGCGTGGAAGCGGGCTACGGCCAGTGGGAGGATGCGGGCGCGCGAGAGCGGCATCGCGCCGATCGCGATGCGGCGCGTCTCGTGGCCGCGCAGCGCATGGATCTCGGAGAGTCCGGCCTCCAGTTCGACGACGGCAAGGCGAAATTCGCGCGCAAACTGCGCGCCGGTCTCGGTCATCACCACGTGCTTGCCCCGGCGGACCACCAGCGGACGGCGCAGTGCGAGGGCGAGGTCGTTTACCGCGCGGTGGATCGAGGGGAGCGAAAGTCCCGTCTCCTGGCTGGCGCCCGCGTAGCTGCCGCTGTCCGAAAGCGCGAGGAGGGCGCGCAAGCGGGACATCGTGACGTGGGGGCTGCGCACGTGCAGGAGCGCGGCCGAAATACGGCTCCTGAGAATCTGTCCGGCGTGCGTGGGCACCATCCCGTCGTGGCGCCGCTCGAACAGGGGAACCTGCAGCGCCGCCTCCAGGCGTCCTAACGCCTGTGTTATTGCGGGCTGGCTGAGATTGACCGCGCTCGTCGCCGCGCTGACCGTTCCCAGTTCGGCAATTTTCAAGACCGCGCGCAAGTGGCGCAAGTTCAGTTCCCAAACGTCCATGCGGGCATCTTTAGCCAAATCCAATGGCGATTGCCAAAGTTCTCTTTCCCCCTCGCACGCGCGAAGCCCATGTCAGGGCCAACCTGAATTGATAACGAGCGAAGAGGAGTGCTGCCATGTCGGGTGTCGTCGTCCAGAATATCGAGCGGGCCGATCCTGCGATCATCGACGGTCTGGCCGCCTGCGGCGTTGCCACCGTCCACGAAGCGCAGGGGCGCACGGGCCTGCTCGCCAGCTACATGCGTCCGATTTACGCCGGCGCGCGCATCGCCGGTTCGGCCGTGACCATCAGCTCGCCCCCGGGCGACAATTGGATGGTCCACGTCGCCATCGAGCAGCTGCAGGAGGGCGATGTGCTCCTGCTCGCGCCGACCTCCCCGTGCGAGGACGGTTACTTCGGCGACCTTCTGGCGACCAGTGCGCAGGCGCGGGGCTGCCGGGGCCTGATCATCGATGCGGGTGTGCGCGACGTGCGTGACCTCACGGAAATGCAGTTCCCGGTCTGGTCCAAGGCCGTCTACGCGCAAGGCACGGTGAAGAACACGATCGGCTCGGTCAACGTGCCCGTCGTCTGCGCGAACTGCGCGGTGAACCCGGGCGACGTGATCGTGGCCGATGACGATGGCGTGGTCTGCGTGCCGCGCGAAAAGGCTGCCGAAGTCCTCAAGGCCGCGCAGGCCCGCGAAGCCAACGAAGGCGAGAAACGCGAGAAGCTGGCCTCGGGCGTCCTTGGTCTCGACATGTACAAGATGCGCGAGCGCCTCGAGAAGGAAGGCCTGAAGTATGTCTGATCCTGCCCCTTCAGCGGAAGTGGGCACCGGTTCCGCGCCCGGAAGGGGCAGCGACCAACGCAGCGCTCCGGTCATGTGGATGCGCGGGGGGACGTCGAAGGGCGCCTATTTCCTCAAAGACGATCTGCCGAGCGATCCCGCCGCGCGCGATGCTTTCCTGCTGCGCGTGATGGGCTCGCCCGATCCGCGCCAGATCGACGGCATGGGCGGGGCGGACCCGCTTACCAGCAAGGTCGCGGTGGTGTCGGCATCGGAGCGTGAGGGCATCGATGTCGAGTACCACTTCTTCCAGGTCTTCGTGGATCAGGCGACGGTCTCGGACGCGCAGAACTGCGGCAATATCCTGGCGGGTGTCGGGCCTTTCGCTATCGAGCGCGGCCTTGTCACGGCGACGGGCGAAGAGACCCGGGTGACGATCTACATGGTCAATACCGACCAGGTTGCTGTCGAGACGGTGCAGACCCCGGGCGCTCAGGTGACCTATGCGGGTGAGGCGGCCATCGATGGCGTGCCTGGCACCCATGCGCCGATCCCGGTCGAGTTCCGCGATACGGCAGGCTCCATGTGTGGCTCCTTGCTGCCGACCGGCAAGGCCGTCGAGGAGGTGAACGGCGTGGCCGTCACGCTCATCGACAACGGCATGCCCTGCGTCGTCATGAAGGCGATGGACATGGGCATCACCGGCTCCGAGACGCGCGAGGAACTGGAGGCCAACACCGAGCTTCGCGAGAAGGTCGAGGCGATCCGGCTTGCCGTAGGTGAGCGGATGAACCTGGGCGAGGTGACCGAGAAGTCGGTGCCCAAGATGTTCCTCGTCTCCCCGCCTGTGAACGGGGGGGCGATCAACACCCGCTGCTTCATTCCGCACCGTGCCCATGCGACGGTCGGCGTTCTGGCGGCGGTGACGGTGGCGACCGCGGCTCTTATCGAGGGAACGCCTGCGGCCGAGGTCGCGCAGATCCCGGACGGCGCACGCAAGACCCTCTCGGTCGAGCACCCGACCGGCGAGATGAGCTGCGTCCTGGAAGTGAACGAAGAAGGTTCGGTGACGAGCGCCGCCCTGCTGCGCACCGCGCGCAAGCTGATGGATGGAGAGGTCTATGTCTGATCGTATCGTCTGCTGGCATTCCGCGCCCAGCAAGCCCACGTTCGTGCCGCCCGAAGGCGCGATCGACGCGCACTGCCACGTCTTTGGGCCGATGGCGGAATTTCCGTTCAGCCCCAAGGCGAAGTACCTGCCCGAGGACGCCGGACCCGACACGCTGTTCGCGCTGCGCGACCATCTGGGCTTTTCGCGCAACGTGGTCGTCCAGGCGAGCTGCCACGGCACCGACAACGCCGCGACGCTGAACGCCATTGCCCAATCGAACGGCAAGGCGCGTGGCGTGGCCGTGGTCGATCCTGACATTTCGGACGCCGAGCTCCTTGCTCTTCATGAAGGCGGCATTCGCGGCATCCGCTTCAACTTCCTGAAGCGCCTCGTCGACAATGCGCCCAAGGACAAGTTCCTCGAAGTCGCCAAGCGCCTGCCCGAAGGCTGGCACGTGGTGATCTACTTCGAGGCCGACATCCTGGAGGAACTGCGCCCGTTCATGGACGCGATCCCCGTGCCGCTGGTCATCGACCACATGGGCCGTCCGGACGTGACGCAAGGCCCTGATGGTGCCGATCTGAAGGCCTTTCGCGCCTTCCTCGACAGCCGCGAAGACATCTGGTTCAAGGCCACCTGCCCGGAGCGTCTCGATGCGTTGAAGGAAGGCGGCATGGGCGATCCCTGGGACAACTTTGCGGCCGCCGTCGCGCCGCTCGTTGCCGATTACCCGGACCGCGTCATCTGGGGCACCGACTGGCCGCACCCCAACATGCAGGACGAGATCGCCGACGATGGGCATATCGTCGACATGATCCCGCGCATCGCGCCCACGGCCGAACTGCAGGAGAAGCTGCTCATCACCAACCCGATGAAGCTCTATTGGCCTGAGGAGCTCTGAGCGCTCCGCCTTTTACAAGCTCTGACGACTGAAGGGGGAGGGCGCCAGGCGCTCTCCCCCTCTTTTTATGGGTGGCAGGGTGCTTATTTGAACAATCATTCAATTGATGGGCGCTCCTGGTTCTTCTCACAACCCGAAAGGTGCCCTGCAATCCAGGAATTGTGGGGCTTACCCTTGAGAAAGGGCGGGTGAATGGCTATTCAGCCGGTAATGCACACCGGAGAATGCCCATGATCGATCGTCGCCTGTTCCTCCAGCGCCTTGCCGCGGCAAGTGCGGCCGGATCCGTGCCCGCGCCGATCGCCAAGGCGCTGGCGCAGCCCGCCAACCGCCGCACCGGCACGCTCAAGGATGTCGAGCACGTGGTGATCCTGATGCAGGAGAACCGCTCGTTCGATCACTACTTCGGCACGCTGCCCGGTGTGCGTGGCTTTGCCGATCCGCGTCCGATGCCGCTGCGTTCAGGCACGTCGGTCTTCCACCAGCCGCGCCCCGAGGGTGGCGAGATCCTGCCCTTCCGCATGAACGGGCAGACGACGAGCGGCCAGCTTCTCAAGAGCCTTGACCACAGCTGGAAGGGTGAGGGTGGGCAGACCTCGGCCGAGTGGGCCGACTACGCCAGCTGGATCCGCCGCAAGGGCGCGATGACGATGGGTTACTTCACGCGCGAAGACGTGCCCTTCTACCACGCGCTCGCCGACGCCTTCACCGTGTGCGATGCCTATTACTGCTCGCTCCACGGGCCCACCAACCCCAACCGCATGTACCTGTTCACCGGGACCAGCGGCATGGCCGTGGGGGACATGCGCCGTCAGGCCGTCCACAACGAGGACGATGCCAACTGGACCGGCGACATGGCGCGCGACAAGGCCGATTTCGACCAGGTCGCACGCTGGACGACCTACGCCGAGCGCCTGCAGGAGGCCGGTGTCGACTGGAAGGTCTATCAGGAATACGACAACTTCGGCTGCAATTCGCTGGCCTATTTCGAGCAGTTCCGTGGCCTCGACACCAAGAGCGACCTCTACCGCCGGGGCCGTGCCATCGTGCCCGGCTCGACCGCCGAGAACGCCGCCGACAGCACGGGCCAGCACCTTGTCGATGCGATCCGCGCGGACGTCGAGGCCGACCGCCTGCCGCAGGTCTCTTGGGTGGTGACGCCCACCAAGTTCTGCGAACATCCCGAGGCGCCGCCCGCCTTTGGTGAGGACATGGTCTCGCGCATCCTCGACGCGCTGGTCGCCAATCCCGAGGTCTGGTCCAAGACCGCGCTCATCATCAACTACGATGAGAACGACGGCTTCTTCGACCACATGCCCGGGCCCGTTCCGGCGGTCGCCGGAATCGAGGGTGCGAGCACGGTCGATACGCGCGGCGAAATCTATGAAGGCAACGCGGTGGGCCTGGGCATGCGCGTGCCGCTGATCGTGGTCTCGCCCTGGTCGCGCGGGGGCTGGGTCAATTCGGAAGTCCACGACCATACTTCGGTGATCCGCTTCCTTGAAAAGCGCTTCGGAGTGATGGAGCCCAACATCACGCCCTGGCGCCGCCAGGTGACGGGTGACCTTACCAGCCTGTTCGACTTCGCCGATCCCGATGGCTCTGCGCTTCACGCGCTGCCAGCCACCGACGATTATCTGCAGAAGATCATGTCGGTCGCGCAGCTTCCCTTGCCCGAGGTGCCCGCAGCGCAGGCGCTTCCCGCGCAGGAGCCGGGCCGCCGCCCGACCCGTCCCTTGCCCTACCGCATGGAGGCGAGCGCGCGTGGCACCGAGGATGGCCTGGAACTGACTTTCGCCAACCCGGGGACGCGCGGCGTCGTCTACCAGGTATACGCCAGGGGCAGCGGCGAACTCGGGCCCTGGAGTTATACCGTCGAGCCGGGCAAGAAGATCGCGGCGAGCCTGCCCGGGCTGCCGCGTACCGGCGCCTATGATCTGGCCGTCTTTGGCCCCAACGGCTGGCTGCGCGAACTGGCGGGCGAGGCCGCGGACGAGGGCGTTACAGCCCCGGTCGTGACGCTGGACGAGCGCGCGCGCGATACAGTCCACCTCGTGATCCGTAATCCGGGGCAGGCGCCGGAGACCTTCACCATTGCCGCTCCGACTTATGGCGAGTTGGCCGAGCAGAGCGTGACCGTGGCCCCGGGCCAGGAGCAGCGGGTGCCGGTGCCCGTCGCCGCGAGCGCGCATTGGTACGATCTGGTGGTGACGCAGCAGGGTTCGCTCCGCCGTCGTCGCTTCGCCGGCCACGTCGAGACCGGCCAGGCGAGCCTTTCCGACCCGGCTCTCGAGCGGGGCGCGGTGGCATGAAGGCGCGTTTCCTTTCAGGGTTCCTCGGCGCGGTGGCCGCACTGACGGCGACCGCCAGCGCCGCGAAGGAGCCGCTCGCGCATTGGCCCGACGAGGCGCGCGCGACGATCGAAAGCGTCCTTGCCGATGCGCCCGAAGGTTCCTTCGCGGTCTTCGATGCCGACAACACGATCTGGCAGAACGACCTGGAGGAATCGCTCCTCCCCTTCATGGAGGCACGTGGCAAGCTCTCGCCCGAGACGCTCGATCCCTCACTGAAGCCTATTCCCTTTCACAAGGGCGAGACGCTCTACGGCTATTACCTGCGCCTGTGCGCGATCGATGACAACTTGTGCTACCCGTGGATCGCGCAGGTCTTCTCCGGGCACACGCTGGGGGAGCTGAAGGGCGAAGTCGATGCGCTGATGGCGCGCACGGCACCGATCCCGGTGCGCTACGAAGAGAACGGCAAGGTCGTCTCGGGCACGGTCGAGAGGCCGCATATCTTCGAGGCGCAGCGCGAACTGCTGGACGAACTGCGCGCGCGCGGTGTTCATGTCTATGTCGTGACGGCGGCCTCGGAGGAGCTGGCGCGCATGGTGCTCTCTGATCCGCTTTACGGCCTGAACCTTGCACCGCAGGATATCGTCGGGGTGACGATGGTGCTGCGCGATCCCGAAAGCGGCGCGCTCACCACCGCGCGCAGCCAGGTCGCCAGGGGGCATTTCCTCGATGCGGACTACCCGGCCGAAAAGCACATGGGCATGGAGATGACCTCCACGCTCTGGGCACCCAACACCTGGTACCAGGGCAAGGTCGCGGGCATTCGCACCTACATCGACGCGGTGAACCGGCCGCTGCTCGTCGCCGGAGACAGTCCGAGCGACCGCGCCATGCTGTTCGAGGCTTCGGGCCTTCGTCTCTGGATCGATCGCAGCGCGGCCAAGACCGCCGCGCTGGAAGAGGCGAAGGCCGCGCGTGCCAAGGCGCAGAGCGAGAGCGGCCAGCGGGTCGATGCGGACACCAACTGGTTGCACCTGCGTCAGGAGCAGCTTGCACCGCGCCCCTGAGGCACGATAGGCGCCGTTTCCATGACGGGACATACACACGAACGCGAGGCCGCGCTGCTGGCCGATCTTCACAGCGCGGGCACGGCGTTCCGCGTCTTCGAACACGAGGCGACCGCAACGGTGGCCGAGAGCGCGGCGGTCAAGGACCACATCGCGGGCGCACACACCAAGAACCTGTTCCTGACCGACCGGCGCGGCCGGTTCTGGCTGGTGACGATGCCCGCCGAGGAGCGCGCGGACCTGAAGTTCATGGCCAGCCGCCTCGGCGCGCCGCGCCTCTCGTTCGGCAAGGCCGAGGACATGGTGGCGTTCCTGGGCGTCGTTCCCGGCTCGGTCACCCCGCTTGCCGCCTTCAACGACACCGAGGGCCGTGTGCAGGTGGTTCTCGATACGGCCTTCGCGCCGACGGGCACGATCAACATACACCCCTTGCGCAACACCGCGACCCTATCGATGCAGACCGCGGACTTGGTGGCTGCGCTCACCCGCTGGAACCACGCCCCCCAGGTCCTGACCCTGAAGCCGGACCAGGCCTCAAGGTGACACCGAAGTTGACACAGTTGACACGGTCCAGAGGGAAGGCCGTGTCACCTGTCACCCCCTGCAAAATTACCCGCCTGCGCCCGGCAATCCCGACCTGCCATGTCGTGCCGACACGCACCTCTCTCCTTGCCCGTACCCACCGACGCGATAGCCTGACCCCACCATAGCGCAGGCGCCCGGGTGTAGGAAAACCCTATCGCACCGCGCACGGACGAACACCTGCGGCTTCTCCCTGCGGCCCCGGCCCCAGGGAGGGCGGCAAGACATGGAATCCGAGGGCCATCGCCCTCGGGCTCCCCAAACTGTCGAGCGAAGTCGTGCCCTTCCATGCTCCTCTACAAGCGAGGGCCTCGTCTCCGCTGGGCCGGTTGCGGCCTGACCGGTTTGGAGGGCCGTTGCGGCGATAGCTGCCATCCGCGGGGTGTCTAAAGTCGATCGTTCAGATCAGCAATCACGAGTGTCCGCATCTGAAATTAAGCTGCCGATTGGAAACTCGGTCATTGGCGTAGAACCAAACACCAGTGAACTTGGAAACTCAGGGAGGGCGCGTTACGATCAGATCAAACCGACAACCAAAGCGTCGAATCTCCTGTTGGCGAAGCACGCACGATTGCCGACCTGGACGGTCAAGGCGAGTCCTTAAAAATCTTTGATTTTGCTTCTTTCATCTGCCGGTGCTTTGCAATGCGCGAATTTTCGCGCCTTGTGAACGTGATAATGAAAAATACTATGAAGATTAATAGGATGCCTACGACGAACGCCATTAACTGATACCCTCTCTAATCTTTCGTTCGAGAGCGGCGTGCTCCTCGTCGAGTGCTGCCCTGCGCTTCTTTTCATTACGATCAGAAGCATAGTTGCCCACAACCGACCCAGCCCATGCTGCTGCGGCTGCTGCGGCTAACGCCTTGCCGATTCCACATGCGATTCTGAGCATCAGTCAGCATAACCGTATGCTTGATTCAGAGCCTGATAGAACGCCTTTTCGATCTTTCCATTGTCGAATGGCTCCCGGCCATGACGCTCAATCAATTGCTTGCGCAAAGCCTGGATCTGTTGTCCATGCTCTTTCAGACTTATGTCGTTGTATGCGAATGCGAAACGTAATTTTTCGAGATCAACGATCGCTTGAAGCTGAGCACGATCAGCCGGATTGAGATTATGACTGGTTCGGACTGCGCCAGCCGCCTGATCTACAAGCTCTGGTGCGCAATACTCATCAGAAGATTCAAAGTGGTACTCGGATGCGGCATTCAGGGCGTGATCAGTCATACGCATTGATGTTTCACCCAGTGATCAAACGCCAAGGACTTATTATCAAGAATGGCGCACGAATCGCGATAGCTGAGAACTAAATCTCGATGATGGCGCTGAGTCATAAGCACAGATTTCCCTGCATTCCAAAGAAATGGACCCGCAATTAAATAATTTAGCTTGCCCGTTCGCCCTGCTTGGCCGGAACACAGCAACGCCATCTGAATGATCATGGCGGTTCCGTATGCAATCACGCTCATTTGAGCATGGTGCAATTTTTTCTCGTCTTCAGATGCATTCGTACTGTAAAAAGTGATCCAATGATGCCCCGCAAGGAGTGTCTTGATAATTGCGTATGAGGCTATGTCAGCTGCATTGATGGTGCCGAATTCCTTGCCAACCTTATCCATCAAAGGGTTGTTGGCACTATAGCCAGAGACCTTTGTTTCGTCTTTCACCCATTGCGTGAATAAAGAGCTAAACGGTAAGGGGAGCCCATCTTTTGTGGGGAGATCACTGAGGTAATGGGTTGCGATGTGTAATATCGCCTTAACATGCCCTCCAATGAAGCTCGAATTCGGGAAGCCCTGCCGCATCTGCTCCATGACGAGTGAGTAAAGTGACCTCCCGCCGACAGAACTACCATTGTATGTGTAGCCCTCAGGCAGATGCTGCCAAAGATTTCCATCATGGCCAAATATGTATCGATGATTCTTTCCGGCTCGATAGTCGAGCGGGCTACAACCTGAATCAGCTTTGTAGTGCCCATGAATTTTCTCGAAAAATTCCGTAAGCCCTTTACTCTTACCATTAGTATAGACGGTCAGTAGTACACCCAAAATGCCCATGCCAACCGCAGCAGCGATTTGGGCCTGGGTTAACGATGTGTAAGACGCGTCGATACCAAGTTCGAGCAGCAGTTCGTCAAAATCGACAGCACCGACAGTGGCTATCGCCCTCTCGTGCAGCGTTTTTTGATCTAAGCGGGGCGATGTTGCGGTTCCGGAATTGCGAAGCTCCGCTAAATACGCAAGCTCGGTTGCCTTCTCGTTCCAGTAGGTATCATCAGGGCAAGAGCGGACTTGAGACATCCACCCTCTAATTGCATTTCGCATGATACCCCTGTTGGCTCCCTCGCTGAACGCGCCATTATGTCCAATACATCCAGAATAGCGCACTCAAAATGCCGCTAAGAATTCTTTTTGCAAGCTCAATCATTGCCTTGGTGGCTTGGAAATGGCTGGTCTCGAGATAAGCTGACACTCAGCATATAAATCGGGAACGTCAGGTTTGTCCCAGGGCGGGAGATAGGGCTGATCTGGAATGTCCGCTTCCGAGCCTGCTCGGATCAGCCCCGATTGACGACAAGGGGCGCACGGCAGAATTTGCGCCCGCGCCCCGTTGCGGACGATAGTGCCTACTGGCATCTATTTAGCATTATGGTCGAGAATCCGAGCAAAGACACGCCTGCTGATTACTACGGCTACTTCATGACAGCACTCATGGGGCTGGAGGATGACGCCACCCTCTCGGGTTATTCCGAGGCGGGCCAAGAGCTTCTTAGAGAAGCGATCAGAATTTTCGGCGCTGAGTTTGACGAGAGGCACCCTGGTCATCGGGGCAAGCCGGGCTCGTAAAGCACGGTCGACATCGTTCCTGCGGCAACGCCTGCTTCCCCCCATCCCGGCTGATGGCCGCTCGGATCGACAA
>NZ_DF850488.1:2482785-2519891 GCF_000813185.1 Novosphingobium sp. MBES04
CCGGACAGACGGCTTCCTGGCGTGCCAGATCGGCCCGCGAACTACCGACAAGGGCGCGAAGCGGACGTGTGGTCTTGGCTTGCAGCCTGTTGGTGGAGGCAAAAAGAAGGGGGCGGACCTTGCGGTCGCCCCCTTCCTTGTGTGCCGTTGTCGGGCCGGTCTGCAGATCAGAACGCCTTCTTGAGCGTCACGAACCACTGGCGCGGCGCGCCGACCATGAAGTACTGCCAGTCGCCCGGGGCGTAGCTGGCCTGGTAGCCGCCCGACTGGCCGATGGTGGAGACGTACTTCTCGTCGGTCACGTTGGTGACGTTGAGCTGGATCTCGGTGCCATCGAGCGCGTCGTCCGAGTTGATGCGGTAGCCCACGGTCAGGTCGACCAGCGCGCGGCCCTTGAACGAGAGGTCGTTCTCGTAGGTGGCGTAGCGCTTGGACTGGTAGTTCACGTGCGCACGGCCGATGAAGGTGCCATCGTCGTACGAGATCTCGCCGTTGATGAGGTGCTCGGGCTGGTCGACGACCGACTTGCCGCCCGAGGCCGCGACGAGCTCGCCCGCGCCGTTCAGCACGTCATCGTCATAGGACGCATCGGTGTAGGCATAGGCCGCGTAGAGCGAGAGCGCGGGGGTCACGCGGTACTGGCCGGTGACTTCGACGCCCTTGGTCGTGACCGAGCCGACGTTGTTGAGGACCGACGGGCAGCTCTCGATCGCCGAGCAGGGCGAGACCGAGAAGAGGCGGTTGTCGAACTTCACGTGGTAGCCCACGACCGAGGCCTCGAACTTGGGCAGGTGGAAGCGCAGGCCGCCCTCGAAGGTCTTGGACGTTTCCGGCTTCAGGCCCTGCTCGCGGATCGCGGCGAACTGGTCGGGCGAGGTGATGAACGGCGTCGTCGTGAAGGCGCGCATGTTCTCGGCGTAGCTGCCGAACAGTTCGACTTCGTAGATCGGACGGTAGTTCACGCCGACCTGGGGCAGGAACATGTCCTTGGCCGTGAGCGAGCCCTGCGTCGCCCAGCTGGCGCTGGTGCGCGAGGGGTCGTTGCTGGCGTCGATGTCGACCTGGATGCCCTTCCAGCCGCCCGAGACCTTGAGGCTGTCGGTCAGCTCCCAGGTGTCCTGCACGTAGTACTGGTAGGTGTTGATGTCGAACTTGTAGAAGTAGTCGTACGCGAACGGGTTCTTGGGGAACTCGTGGTGCGAGATGCTCGAGGTCGGCGCATCGTCGAGGCCGAAGTAGTCGCGCGCGGTGTCGTAGTCGTTGATCTCGTACCAGCCGCCCACTTCGATCTGGTTGCCGCGGAACAGGTCGTACGACAGGCTGCCGGTCACGCCCATGCGGTTGATGAAGTATTCCGTGCCGCGCACCGAGAGGCTCGAGCCGCCCGGGGTCGGGACATAGGGCGTCCACCAGGTGCCGATACCACGGTTGTTGTGGTAGTAGGGCGAGACGCGCACGTGCAGTTCGTCGGTGAGGTCGTAGTCGACGCTCATGCCGATCAGCAGGTCCTTGCGCAGGCCATAGCCGTCGTAATAGGCATCATCGCCCGTCAGCGTGCCGTAGCCTCGTAGTCGTCGGTGTAGACGCCGTTCTGGAGGTTGGTGGCGATGTCCTGCGCGGTCTCGAAGTCATAGCGCAGGTAGTCCCAGTCGTAGCCGTGGCGATCCAGGATGTCGGGCGTGAGGTCGGCGTAGTCGGCGTCGGCCATCTCGGAGTAGTTGGCGAAGATCTTGAGCTCGCCGCGGTCGCCCATCGGCGCGACCAGCTTGGAGTTGATCTGCCACAGCTCCTGCGAACCCTTGCCCTTCCACTTGGGCGTGTCCGAGTAGGTGCCCGAAACGTAGGCGCGCACGCCGCCGCCAAGGTCGCCGGTCTCGAAGCGGGCGAACACGCGCCAGGCATCGTTGCTGCCGAACGTGGCCGAGGTGGTGAGGCCCATGTCGTAGCTGGGATCGAGGCTTTCAAAGGCGATCGTGCCGCCCAGGTTCGAGCTCGAGGCCGTCGAGAGCGCGCCCGCAC
The DNA here is from genome assembly GCF_000813185.1 of Novosphingobium sp. MBES04. Classification (NCBI taxonomy): domain Bacteria; kingdom Pseudomonadati; phylum Pseudomonadota; class Alphaproteobacteria; order Sphingomonadales; family Sphingomonadaceae; genus Novosphingobium; species Novosphingobium sp. MBES04. The sequence goes on from NZ_DF850488.1 coordinate 2,484,805, forward strand.
CCTGCGACAGCTCGGTCATGCCGATGTTGTCCGAGGTGATCGCGCGGCTGATGTGCAGGCCATTGAAGTTGGAATAGCTCATGTCGCCCAGCGGCACGCCGTCGAGCGTGAAGCCCAGCTGGTTCTGCGTGAAGCCGCGCACCGAGATGCGGGTCGTCCATTCGTTGGTGCCCAGCGGCGAGGCCGACTGGAAGTTGACGCTCGGCAGCTTGCTGAGAACGGCAAGCGGGCTGGTGCCGGGCGTGGCGATGGCGATGTCCTCGGCGGTGAGGCTCTGGACCTGGCGGGTCTGGCCGGTGCCGATGACGACGATCTCGTTGCGGGCTGAACCGGCGGCGGCGGGCGCCGCGGCGGAGGTGGCGGCATCGGTGGCGGGGCTCGCGTCGCTGGCGGCGTCGTTCGCGGCCAGGGCCGGGGTCGCCAGCACGGATGACAGTGCCAGCGCGCTGGCGTTCAGAAAGGCATTTGAGCGCATCGTATCCCTCATGCGTTGCGGCAGAATTGCCGTTTTCAAGAGCGCGCGTGTCAAACGCGCAGGCGCGGTACCAGGGCCTGGGGCGCGTGGAAGGCGCAGGTGGCTGCGCGGCGCGAGGAGGCCCGTCCGGTTCCGCTCGGGTGGTGCCCGGAGACGTCGCTTGCGCAACCCGGGGGCTCGGTGGGAGCTGACGCGCTCATAACGCTCACGAGATATTGTTCAACCGTTCAATTTCCATAAATGCAAATTGATAAGGCGTTTTGCGGCCTAAATGGCACACTCACCCCGCCATCTGGAAAGGTTCCCGCAAATGTGACATTTTTTTGAATGTTTGTTCAGTTGCAAAAGACTGTTCGGTTACCGGATAGATTGGGGCGCTGTTCAACCCGGATGCGAGTCGAAACGGCGCGCGCAGACCAAAAAGGCCCCGCGCTTGCGCGCGAGGCCTCGGTTGGGTCTGGGCAGGATGCCGCCCGGGCCGGGCGACTATGGCTCAATCGGCCTTGGCGGTCCTGGGCTTCGCCTTGGCGTTGTGCATCCAGAAGGGATCGTCGGGCAGGCGGTGGATCGGCCCGTAGACCTGCTCCAGCAGGACCGCGAGCGCGGGATCGCGCGCGGCCATCTCGGCATCGGTGCGCACCAGCGTGTCGCCCATCTGCGCGGGGAAGTTGCTGTTGAACCAGAACTGCGTGCCCTCGGCCCAGTACTCGTCGATGGTGTTCTCCATGTACTGGTCCTTCCAGGTGCCGCGCTGGCGCGCGTTGGCATAGGCGGCGTGGATCAGCGCATCGAAGGCCGGGTCGATCTCGAGGAGGGCCTGGTACATCGCGTGCGAGAACTCGTGGACGAGGATCGTCTCGCCGAAATAGCGCGTGCCGGGCACGGCCTGGATGTTCTCCTCGGCCCCGCTGGTGAGCAGGCCGCCCATGCCGCGCGCGCGCTTGGCCCAGTATTCATAGGGCGTGAGCGGCGCGATCTCGGTGTCGTAGTTCTCCCGCTCGAAAGGCGTGAGCACGATGTCGTCGCGGGCCGGCTTGTCCCAGTCGCGCTGCTCAGGCAAGTCCATGGTGGTCTCATCCTCGGCCATGATCGCGATGCGAAAGCCCTGGCGGACCAGTTCGCGCGCGATTTCGGGTCGGTGGGCGAGCATGGCGTGGACCATGTTGCGCGCCTTGACGAGGGTGCTCGGCTTCACTTTCGACGAGCTGGTGATCCACACGCCGTCGGTCTGGAGAGCCTGGGTGTAGAAGGGATCGAGCGCTAATTCGGCGGGCGGGGCGACGATGTCCGCCGCGCTGGCCGTGGCCGCGCCCGCAAGCGCCGCGCCGCCCACGAGCGGCAGGGTCAGGGCAAGGGCGCTCAGCGCGCGGCGGCGGAACGAGGAAAGGCGCAAGGTCGATATCTTCCAGGCTTGGGGCGGCCGCCCGCAGAGGGGCGGCGCCGGTGGCGGGAGCGGCGGCGCACCGGCGCCGTACCGCTCAGGCGAAGGGGCGTTCGAGCGCGGTCTGGGGCTCTGTGAACCAGGCCGCGCCCGTCTCGGTGACATGGAAATGGTCTTCCAGCCGCACGCCGAAGCGCTCGGGATGGACGATCATCGGCTCGTTGGAGAAGCACATGCCCGGTTGCAGAGGCGTGGTGTCCCCGCGCACGAGGTAGGCGGGCTCGTGGATGGACAAGCCAATGCCGTGGCCGGTGCGGTGGGGCAGGCCGGGCAGGGTGTAGTCGGGGCCAAGGCCCGCGGCGGTGAGGACATCGCGCGCGGCCGCGTCGACCTCTTCGCAGGGCACGCCCGGACGCACGGCGGCAAAGGCGGCGGCCTGCGCGGCCTTCTCCAGCTCCCAGGTCTCGGCCTCGAGCGCGCTCACCTTCCAAAGGCGTAAGTGCGCGTGATGTCGGAGTGGTAGCCCTCGATGCGGCAGCCGGTGTCGATGAGGACGAGCTGGTTCTCCTCCAGCTCCTGGTCGTAGGGCAGGCCGTGCGGGTAGGCGGTGGCGTGGCCGAACTGCACCGCGCAGAAGTACGAGCCCGAAGTGCCCAGCGTGCGGTGCGCATCGTCGATGAAGCGGATCACCTCGCTCGCGCGGATGCCGGGCGCGAGGATGCGCGCGGCGGCCTTGTGGACCTCCAGCGTCATTGTCTTGGCCTGCTGCAAGAGCGCCAGTTCCTGCGGCGACTTGAGCATGCGGCCCGCATCGATGATCGCGCCGGCATCAAGGGTGGAGCCGACCAGCGCCATGAAGCGGCGGGCATGGCCAAAGGAGAGCAGCGGGTCGAGCGCCAGGCAGGTCGCGGGGCCATGCGCGCGGCATTCCAGGGCGACCGGGTCCTCTTCCTCTTCCCACAGGACGTACTCGGCCTCGATCTGGAGTTCGGCGTCGAGCGAGCCGCGCTCGAACACCGGGCAGATCACGCGCGGGGTGCCGCTCCTGGGAATGACGAGCGCGACGAGCCGCTCGGTCGGCGACCAGGCGAGGCCGGTGAAGTAGCGCATCGACGGGCCGACATTGACGACCATCGCGTCCGCGCCAGCGTCGATCATGCGCGTGCGGGCGGCCTCGATGCGCGCGGTGTATTCCGCGCGGCTGATGGCGGGCGCCCAGTCGCTCCAGCGGCCCAGCCGGGCCAGTTCGGTCTCGCGGTCGGATCCGCCAATCATCGTCGTCATTGTCCTGTCCATCTGCAGCTGGGGGAAGGGGGGGGGAGGGGTCCTTCTCCTGTCATGGTCCGGGGCGGTCGGCAAGGATGGGAAAAGCGTGCCGACCGCCCGGTGCCGCACCACTTAGCGCGGGCTAAGCGTCACGACCTTGGGGGCGCTGTCCAGATTGAAGGCGTAGGCGCCGCGCTCCAGCGTGCCGGTGTCGCTGGCGTAGGGCGTGCCGTCCTTGGTGGTGGTCTCGAAGAGCAGGCGCGCGCGCGGCGTGATGGCGCTCGCCGGATCGAGGGTCAGGCGCACCTCGCCGGTCTTCGTGTCGTAGTCGGCCGAGGCGATCTTGCCCGCCTCCAGCGTGATCCAGAGGCCCGCGGGCGCGATAAAGAGGCGGCGGCGCGCGCCGTCCTGGGGCACGACGTGGACGGTGTCGCCCTTTGTCTCCAGCTTGCCGCCAAGGCCCAGCCAGCCGAACTCGGGATGATCGACAAGGTAGGTCGCGGCGGTGATGGCATGGCCATAGAAGCCCATGCCGTAGTCGCCGGTGATCGCATCCCACTGCATCATGTCGGGATAGGAGTGGAACGCGGCCGAACCGAAGCCTTCCTGATCGATGTTGGTGATGCCGCCCATCATGCCGCCGTAGGCGACGCGCAGGAGGTGGAAGTCCTTGGGGTTCTTGCGGTAGGCGGTGAACAGCGGCACCGCGTTCAAGGCCGAACCGTAGTGGTGGATCTGGCGCTCGATGCGGCTGACTTTGCCGCCATAGAGGAAGTCCCAGTAGCGGCGCGCGTTGCCGTTGTAGCCCCAGCTCGGGATCGTCGGGTCATAGCCCAGGATCACCTCGCGGGTGGCTTCGGCCTGGGGCTCGTAGCCGAAGTGGTCCATCCAGGCGTAGACTTCGGGCTGGCCGGTGGAATCCCAGGCCATCTCCGAGCCGAACGGGTACTTGAGCGAGCGCCAGTGGTCCGCGCGCTCGGTCATCAGCCGCTTCATGTTGGCCGCTTCCTCGCTCATGCCCTCACGCTCGAGGTCCTTGAGGATGTCGAGGAAGACATCGCCTTCCATGAGGCCGAAGCGCGCGTAGTAGGGCGCATCGCGCATCATCGCGACGCTCGTGACGTAGGCCCACTTGAGGTAGAACTTCCAGTCGTGGCGCGTGACCAGACCTTCGCTGTCGCGCGCGAGGCGGTAGAGCACCCAGTGCCCGATCGCGACGTGGGGGTAGTTGTAGGTGCGGCCAAGGTCGTTGGAATGCTCCTTGTTCCACGCCGTCCAGCTCGACCAGTCGATCTTCGGATCGTAGTAGTCGGGGAATTCCTCGGGCTCGTAGTAGAAGATGCTCTTCTTGACGCCGCCCTTGTGCTCGCCCTCGTCGATCTGCAGCGTGCCGAGCACGGTCTCGTCGACCAGGCGCTCGATGCGCGCGACTTCCTCGGGATCGGGATTGTCGAGCTGCTTGATGGCGGCCGCGACCCACGAACCGGCGCCGCCCTCATCGCTCATGCCGGCGACCCACACGCGCCCGTCCTGGGTGAGGATCCTGTTTTCCTCGCGGTCGTAGGAGAGGATGGCGGGCGTGCGGTGGAAGGGATCGCCCTTGCCCTCGAACCACTGCTGGTGCGTGGTGAAGTGGCCAAGGTCGGCAACGACCTTCTCCATGGGCTTGGTGATGTAGTAGCTCACCGTCTGCTTCTGGCCATCGGCGTAGGTCAGCGTCAGGCGCGCGCGGCCCCAGCCGCTGGCCTTGACCTGATAGCGCGCCCAGCCTTCGCCGCTGCCCTCTTCGCTGAGCGACAGGGCGCCTTCGGGGAAGCTCTCGATCCCCGTCACCTTGCTCGGGGCCTTCAGGAACAGGCTCGCGCTCTGGTCGGTGGGCAGGACGTAGCCGGGAATGCCGACCGCGACCGGGCGCTTGTGGGCGACCAGCGTGTCCTCGATCGCGCGGATGCTGGGCGCGGTCACGAACTTGACGCCAAAGCTGCGGCGCTCGCCCGGCTGGAGGGTAATGCTGGTCGGCTCGTTCCACTGGCGGGATGCCTTGGACCATTCCTTCTCGGCAAAGCCCTTGCTGGCGACCGTCCAGTCGTAGAAGCCTTCGGAGACCTGACCGCGCGGCGAAAGGTCGGTGAAGTTGTCGTCCTTCTTGGCCCAGGCCTTCTCGTAGATCGGCTTGTAGGCTTCGAGCGGGGTGCCCTTCTCGGGCAGGACGAGAAGCGCGGGGCCTTCGCCCGAAAGGCGGGTCACCTGCAGGTAGCCCGCATCGCGCCCGATATAGGGATCGACGAAGCTGGCTTCCTGGTGCGCGGCGTCAAGGTCGCGGTCGAGGATGATGTTGTCGAAGACCATCGGCATGCCCAGCACGCCGATCTCGACCGCCTCGGCGCTCGTGTTCTCAAGCGTGAAGCGCATGGCCAGGACACCGTCCTCGTTGAGCCAGCGGCGCTCGACCTTGAGCGGGATGCCCTCGCCCATTGAGGTCGTGATGTCGGCGGCGGCGAGCACGTCCTTGCCGCCGCGCAGCGCGGTGATCTGCTTGCGGAAGGTGGAGGAGTTGTAGTCCTGCCAGGCCCCGCCGCCGGTGCGCAGGCGCAAGTGGAGGTCGCCGATGTGGACATAGCCGTTGGCCGCGCGCTCGGCCTCGCGCCCGGCGGGCACGAAGTCGAAGGCGCTCACGCCCTTGGGGGCGAGGCTCGCCAGCGTCTGGGTGTCCGCGCGCAGCGCCAGGTTGAAGTCCTGCGTCGTCATCTCGGTCGTGATGATCGGCGGGTAGACCTTCCTGGGCTTCTCGTCCTGGGCCTGGACGGCGGCGAGAGGAAGCACGGTGGGGGCCGCCGTGGCGATGGCCAGGGCAAGCAGCGGGAGGGGGCGCAGTACGCGGTTCATGTCAGGTCCTCATTTGCGGCCGATGCCAGCCAGGCTCGTGTCTCTTGATCGTGGGATGACGATTGCAGCGGGGGGCGTCAAGGAAAATATACGATATATAATCGGAGTAATTGTGGAGAGGGCGTGCCCCGCTCTGGTCTTGGCGTGCGTCACTTGCTCCTGTGTTTCTGCGGCCTTGGGGTGTGTTTCGGGGGTGGCCCACAGGGGATTGACTCGGCGATCACTCAGGCTATCAATAACGTATACGATATTCGATAGGAGTGTTTCGGGATGAAAGCCAGTCGGCGCCAATGGATGTCTGGGGTTGCCGCGCTTGCGCTGTGCGGAGTGGCGCCGCGCGGGTTCGCCGCGGTCGTGAAGCCGGTCATGCCCCTGCGGGCAACGCCTCTGCCGCTCAATGACGTGCGCCTCACCGCGTCCGACTGGGCCACCGCGGTCGAGGTCAACGAGGGCTACCTGCTCTCGCTTAGCCCGGACCGCTTCCTGCACAACTTCCGCAAGTACGCCGGGCTCGAACCCAGGGCCGAGATCTACGGCGGCTGGGAATCGGACACGATCGCGGGGCATACGCTCGGCCACTACATGACCGCGCTCGTCCTCACCTGGCAGCAGCGCGGCACCGCCGAATGCCGCCGCCGCGCCGACTACATCGTTGATGAGCTGGCCGATTGCCAGACCGCGCGCGGCAACGGCTACATCGGCGCGCTCGGGCGTAAGACCAAGGATGGCGAGATCGTCGATGGCATCACCGTCTTCGACGAGGTGCGCGAGGGCATCATCAAGTCGGGTGGGTTCGACCTCAATGGCTCGTGGTCGCCGCTCTACACCGTGCACAAGATGTTCGCCGGCCTGCTCGACATCCACGCGGCCTGGGGCAACGACAAGGCGCTCCAAGTCCTGATCGGGCTCGCCGCCTACTTCGCGGACATGTTCGACGCGCTCGACGAGGCGCAGATGCAGGATCTTCTGGGCTGCGAATACGGCGGTCTCAACGAAAGCTATGCTGAACTCTACGCGCGCACCGGCAATGCGCGCTGGATGCAGATCGCCAAGCGCATCTACGACAAGCGCGTGCTCGACCCGCTGGTTGCGCAGGAAGACAAGCTGGCGAACTTCCACGCCAACACGCAGGTCCCCAAGCTGATCGGCCTTGGCCGCATCCACGAGCTGACCGGCGAGAAGGCCCCGGCGACGGCCGCGCGCTTCTTCTGGGACATCGTCACGCAGCACCACAGCTACGTGATCGGCGGCAATGCGGACCGCGAGTACTTCTCCGAGCCTGACACCATTGCCCAGCACCTGACCGAGTCCACCTGCGAGCACTGCAACACCTACAACATGCTCAAGCTGACCCGGCAGCTCTATTCCTGGCAGCCCGAGGCGGCGCTGTTCGACTATTACGAACGCGCGCACCTCAACCACGTGCTGTCCGCGCAGAACCCGCACAACGCGGGCTTTACCTACATGACGCCGATGATGAGCGGGGCCGAGCGCGGCTATTCGCAGCCGGGCGAGGAAGGCTTCTGGTGCTGCGTGGGCTCGGGGATGGAGAGCCATGCCAAGCACGGCGATTCGATCTACTGGCAGGGCGAGGACACGCTCTTTGTAAACCTGTTCATCGCCTCGCGCGCGGTCTGGAAGGAAAAGGGCGTCGCCCTGAGCCTCGCGACCGACTACCCCTTCGAGGGCGACGTGCGCCTGACGCTCGAGACGGTGAAGTCCTCGCAATTTGCGCTCGCGCTGCGCATCCCGGGCTGGAGCCAGGGCGCGGTGGGCTTGCGCATCAACGGCGAGGTGGCACAGGTCACGCCGGTGAACGGCTATGTGCGCATCGAGCGCCGCTGGCAGGCGGGCGACGTGATCGACTACTCGCTGCCGCTCGACCTGCGCCTCGAATCCGCGCCCGGCGCGCCCGAGGTGGTCTCGGTCCTGCGCGGGCCGATGGTCATGGCCGCCGACCTTGGCCCGGTCGAGATGGAGTGGAAGGACGTCGAGCCCGCAATGGTCGGCGAGAACCCGCTGGAGGCCTTCTACCCCATCGTCTCGGACCGTCCGCGCTATGTCACGCGCGGCATCGTGCGCCCGGGTGACCGCAACTTCGTGCCCTTCTACAGCCAGTACGAGCGCCGCAGCGCGATCTACTTCAAGCGCTTCAGCGAAGGGCAGTGGAAGCAGGAAGAGGCCGCCTACCTGGCCGAACAGGCTCGCCAGAAGGACGTTGCGGCGCGTTCGATCGACGTCATGCACCTGGGCGAAATGCAGCCCGAGCGCGACCACAACCTGATCTCGGAGAACTCCTGGCCCGCCGCCTACCGCGGGCGCAACGGGCGCGATGCGCGCTCGGGCGGCTTCTTCGAATTCTCGATGAAGGTGAAGCCGGGGCCGCTGCTGCTCCAGGCGACCTACTGGGGCAGCGAGCGTGGCCGCGCCTTCGACATCCTCGTTGACGGGGTGAAGGTGGCAACGCAGGTTCTGGGCGAGGATCGCCCCGGCAAGTTCTTCGATGTCGAGTACCCGCTCCCGCAGGCGCTGACCAAGGACAAGGACAGCGTGCGCGTGCGCTTCGTGCCGCACGAGCGCAACACCGCAGGGCCGGTCTTCGGGGTTCGCCTCTTCACCGCCAAGCCTGGCACCGCGACGTAACCGCAGCCCTCCCGGCTGCCACGAACAAGGCCCGCATCTTTTCCATGACCGATACCGTAGACCTGACCCTCGAGGAGGCCGATGCCCTGGCGCGCGACGTGCTGGAGGCTTGGGGCCTGGCGCCCGATCACGCCGCCGCCGTCGCCGCGACGATGGTGGCGGGCGAGCGCGACGGGTGCACCTCGCACGGCCTCTACCGCCTGCTGGTGGCGGCCGCCTCGGTGGAGAAGGGCGTGGTGACGCCCGACGCCGAGCCGGTGGTGAGCGAGCCTGCCCCCGCGCTGGTGCGGGTGGACGGGAAGGGGGGCTTTGCCCAGCTCCCCTTCGCGCGCGGCGTGCCGCTGCTGGTGGAAAAGGCGCGGGCCAAGGGCGTGGCGGCCATGGCGCTCAACAACGTGGTGCACTTTGCCGCGCTCTGGCCCGAGGTCGAGGCGCTGGCGCGCGAGGGGCTGGTGGCGCTCGCCTTCACCGCCAACCACGCCTGGGTGGCGCCAGCGGGCGGCACCAGGCCGGTCTTCGGCACCAACCCCATCGCGTTCGCCTGGCCCCGGCCGGGGCGCGAGCCCTTCGTCTTCGACTTCGCCACCACGGTCATCGCGCGCGGCGACATCGAACTGCACCGCCGTGCGGGCAAGCCCGTGCCCGCCGACTGGGGCTATGACAGCGAGGGCCGCGAGACGACCGACGCCAAGGCCGTCCTCGACGGGGCCATGCGCACCTTCGGCGGGCACAAGGGGTCCGCGCTCGCGGCCATGGTCGAACTCATCGCTGGGCCGCTGATCGGCGACATGACGAGCGCGCAGTCGCTTGCCAGCGACGCCGGACGCGGCGGCTCGCCCTTGGGCGGGGAACTTCTCATCGCCATCGACCCGGCGGGCTTCCTCGGCGACCGGGTCGAGGAATACCTCGCGCACGGCGAGACCATGTTTGCGGCCATCGAAGGGCAGGGCGCGCGCCTTCCGGGCGCCCGTCGCATCGCCGCGCGCCGCGAAACCATGGAGAGGGGCCTGCGCATCCCGGCCGCCTTCCACGCCGAACTTCTCGACCTCCTGCAAAAAGGCAAGACCCATGCAACGACCGGCCCTGCGCGCGCTGCTTCTGGCGGCAACGACACTGGCGATGGCGCCGCTGCCGACTGAGGCCGCTCCGCCCGCCGCGCCCGCGAGCGAGGCCGGGGCGAAAGCTACGTCCGCGGCCGACGCCGCGTTCGAGGCGCTCTACACCAGCGAATGGGAATGGCGCCGTTCCTTGTGGGGGCCGGACGAGGACAACCCGCAGGACACCCCGGCGCTGCCCGATGTCGGCCCCGAGGCGCAGGCGGAAAAGCTGGCGCGCTGGAGCAAGGTCAAGGCGAAGCTCGCCAGGATCGACACCGCCGCGCTTTCGCGTGAGAACCAGATCAACTACGCGGTCTACGCCAATCAGATCGACGCGCTGCTGACCGAGCAGCAGTACCGTGACTACGAAAAGCCCTTCAACGCCGACACCAGCTTCTGGGGCAATCTGGCGGCCCGAGTTCGCGAGCCGGTCAAGGACGAGCCGGGCGCGCGCGCGATGGTGGCGATGCTGCGCGATATTCCGCGCTACTACGACCAGCAGATTGCGAACATGCGCGCCGGCATCGCGCGCGGCTTCACCGCGCCGCGCGTCACGCTGGCCGGGCGGGACGAGGGCATTGCGCAGGTCATCGCGGCGGGCGCGAGCGAGGAAAACGTCTTCTTCGCGCCCTTCGCCCACCTTCCCGACACCATTCCCCAGGCCACGCGCACCCAGATCGAAGCCGACGCGCTGCGCGTGATCAAGGCGGACGTAATCCCCGCGCACGGCAAGCTGCTGGCTTTCCTGCGCAACGAGTACACACCCGCCGCGCGCACCTCGTTGGGTGCTGACAAGCTGCCCGATGGACGCGCCTACTACCTCTCCAAGATCCGCGAGTTCACGACTCTGGAGAAGACGCCCGAGGAGATCCACCAGTTGGGCCTCGCCGAGATGGCCCGGATCCGCGCGCGCATGGACGATGTCATGCGCGAGGTCGGTTTTACGGGTACGCTGGGCGAATTCTTCGAGCACCTGCGCACCGATCCGCAGTTCTATCCCAAAACGCCCGAAGAGCTCCTCTACCGCGCGGCCTGGATCGCCAAGAGCTTTGACGGCAAGGCCTCGCAGTATTTCGGACGCCTGCCGCGCAGCCGCTTTGCGATCAAGCCGGTGCCCGATGACATCGCGCCTTTCTACACCGGCGGGCGCGGCGGTCCGGGGATCTATCTCGTCAACACCTACGACCTGCCCTCGCGTCCGTTCTATTCGCAGGTTGCGCTGACCCTGCACGAGAGCGCGCCGGGCCATGCCTTCCAGATGCCGCTCGCGGCCGAGAACACCGCGCTCCCCGCCTTCCGGCGCGACACGTATCTCTCGGCCTATGGCGAGGGCTGGGCGCTCTACTGCGAGGCGCTGGGCGAGGACATGGACATGTACGAGACGCCCTACGACCTGTTCGGGATGCTGAGCTACCAGGCCTGGCGCGCCTCGCGGCTGGTGGTCGACACCGGCATCCACGCCAAGGGCTGGACCCGCGAAGAGGCACAGGACTACCTGCGCAGCAATACCGCGCTTTCCAACCACGAGATCGAGACCGAGGTCGACCGCTACATCTCCTGGCCCGGGCAGGCGCTCAGCTACTACATGGGTGAACTGGCCTTCCTCGATGCGCGCGCGAAGGCGAAGGCGGCGCTGGGCGAGAAGTTCAACATCCGTGCCTTCCACGATGCCGTGCTGGAGATCGGCTCGGTGCCGCTTCCGCTCATCGACGCGCGTGTCGATCAGCTCATCGCCGAGGGCGGTGTGGGCCCCTATCCCGACGAGGAATGACACCATGATACGTACCGCTCTTGTGGGCGCGCTCCTGTCGAGCGCGCTGGCGCTGCCCGCTTGCGCGCAGCAGGCGCCCGTCTCCGCGCCCGCCGCCCCCGCAGCTGCCGCCACGGCCACCGCGCCCGCGCCGCGCGAACTGCATGTGCCGGGCAACCCGATCCTGGCGGACGGGGACTACTATTCGACCGACCCGGCCCCGTTCGTGGCTAAGGATGCGCTGTGGATCCTCGCCGGGCGCGACATGGCCGAGCCCGAGGTCAACGACTTCATCATGCCCGAATGGCAGTTGCTCACCACGAAGGACCCGGCCTCGGGCGACTGGACGCATTACCCGGCCGTCGCGCGCCCGCATGAGGTGTTCGACTGGGCCGAGGAAGGGCGCGCCTACGCCGGGCAGATCGTGCCCGGGCCGGATGGGCGCTACTACTTCTATGCGCCGGTGCTGGAGAAGGATTCCGACGCGAAGGACCGCTTCGCGATCGGCGTGGCCGTGGCCGACAGCCCGACCGGTCCCTGGCGCGACGCGCATCCCGAAGGGCCGATCATCTCGCAGCGCGTGCCGGTGGCCAACGACATCCAGAACATCGACCCCACCGTCCTCATCGACGAGGATGGCAAGGTCTACCTCTACTGGGGCACGTTCGGGCAGGTGCGCGCGATCGAGCTCGAACCCGACATGGTCCACACCAAGGGGCGCGAGCGCGAGATCACGGGGCTTACCGGCTTCTTCGAAGCGCCCTGGATCCTGAAGCGCAAGGGCACCTACTACATGCTCTACGCGGGCAACAAGGCCGGCCCCGATTCCGACTGCACGCCGGCGGTCTACCACGCCTGCATCGGCTATGGCTCGGCGCCCTCGCCCTTCGGGCCCTGGACGTACCGCGGCGTGGTGCTGAAGCCTGTTTCCTCCACCACCTCGCACCCGGGCGCGGTCGAGTTCAAGGGGCAGTGGTACCTCGCCTACCACACCGCCGATGCGCAAGGGGGCGGGCACTTCCGCCGCTCGGTCGCGCTCGACAAGCTGGAGTGGGACGACAGCGTCCGTCCCGCGCGCATCCGCGAGGTGGTGCCCACGCACCGGGAAGGCCCCGCACCTGTGCCCACCCGCAACGTGGCCGCCGCCGCGGTGCCGGGCGCCTCCAATTCGCCCGTGCCGGTCCAGTACTGGATCGCTGCGCTCAACGACGGGGTGACCAGGGCCAACCCGCTACCGCCCGAGATGTGGGGCAGCTGGCGTCCGGACAATCCGCCCCGCCAGTGGATTTCCTATGCCTGGGACGCGCCGGTCACGCTCAATGGCGCGCGCCTGTGGTTCTGGAACGACCAGCCTGCGGGCGCGTCGATCGGGGTGGCGCCGCCTGCTGCCTGGCATCTAGAGTACTGGGACGCGGCGGCCAGGGGCTGGGCGCCGGTCAAGGCCGAGGGACCCTACGGCACGCAGCCGGGCCGCTTCCAGGAGGTCGCCTTCGCGCCCGTCACCACCCGCTGCCTGCGCGCGGTGCTGGAGGCCTCGGGCAAGGGCTCCGAGCACGCAGGCCTTGCCGTGCAGGAGTTCGAAGCGCTCGCGCCTGAGGCCGCGCTGCCCCGTCCCCGCGCGGAGGATGCCCCGGCACCACAGCCCTGTGGCTGACTCTATTTGCCGGACAAAATTTTGCCTGAAGGTGGCATGACGATGGCGGGGCTGGGCAACCAGGTCCGCCATTTTTGTTGAAAATCAAAGATTTTCTGCGGTTGTGAGATAGGCCGGAGCGTGTTTCCCAACCATGACAAATCCCTTGACTCATACCAAATATTATAGTTCGTATACGATATATAGGGGTAACAAGAACACTACGGTGAAGGGGAATCAAAATGAGGTTCAGGGGATTTTTGCACGTGACCAGCGCGATGACGCTGGTTGCCATGGCGTCGGCACCCATGGTGGCCCATGCGGCGGCTCCCGCGGAGACCGAGGACGCATCCAGCCTGGAAGGCGATGATCCGATCATCGTCAACGGCGTGCGCGGGGCGGTCGAAGAGGCCACCGAGAAGAAGCGTAACTCCAAGCAGATCGTCGACTCGGTCGTCGCCGAGGACGTGGGCAAGCTGCCCGACAACAACGTCGTCGAAGCGCTTGCCCGCGTGACCGGCGTCCAGATCGACCGCGCGCGGGGCCAGGGGCAGAGCGTCACCATTCGCGGTCTTTCCGAGATCCAGACCACGGTCAACGGCAACCAGACCAACCTGGGCGACGGGCGTTCGCTCAACCTCGCCGACATCCCGGCCGAGCTCCTCAAGCAGGTCGACGTCTACAAGACCCGCAGCGCCGACCAGGTCGAAGGCGGCATCGCGGGCACCGTCAACGTCGAGCTGCGCCGTCCCTTCGATCTGGAGGATGGCTGGACCATCGCGGGCAGCGTGCGCGGGTCCTACGACGACATTTCCGAGAAGGTCAGCCCCTATGGCTCGCTGCTGCTGGCCAACCGCTTCGACACCGGCATCGGCGAAATCGGCTTCCTCGTGAACGCCTCGTGGACGCGCACGATCTACCGCGAGAACTACATCGAGAGCGAATCGCCCTTCGAGCGTGAACTGGACGATGGCTCCATCGGGATCATCCCCTACCGCGCCTACTACGGGCTGGAGAACGGCAACACCAAGCGCCCCTCGATCAATGGCGTGCTGCAGTGGAAGCCCACCGACAACCTCGAGTTCGTCCTCGAGGGCGGCTACATCGGCTCGCGCGAGAAGCGCGCGCTCGAACGCCTCTATGTGCAGGACATGCAGGTTCAGGACCTGAGCAACGTGGTGATGATGGACGACGGGCGCACGATCGCCTCGGCCACGGTGAGCAACGCGAACGGCCTGCCTGCGGGTATCGACACGCAGTACAACTCGTTCCACTCCAACCTCTACACCACCAACTTCGAGGCCAACTGGCACTCGGACCGCGTGACGCTGCACGGCAGCGTCCAGTACAACTGGTCGAACGAGGGCAACTACTTCGTCGAGACGATCCTGCGGCCCGAGAACCTGACCTCGGCCGACGTCAACTTCAATTCGGACATCTATGGTCGCGGCGCGCCCTCGATTTCCTTCAACGACGTGGATCTGAGCGATCCCTCGCAGTACGTCGTCGACCGCTTCCAGGACAACCGCGGCGGTTCGAACAACAAGGAATTCGCCGCCCAGGCCGACATGACGATCGAGCTGGGTGACAACGGCTTCCTGCGCACGCTGCAGGTCGGTGGCCGCTACAACCAGCGCAAGGTCGATCGCTACTACGGCTACCGCGACGGTTTCCCGCGCGTCGATGGCACCTTCGCGCCCTTCGAGACGTTCCCGGGCTTCGGCGATGCCTCGATGGTCGGGCCCGACATCGGCGGATCGAGCATGGAATGGCTGCGCATTCCGGGCGCCATCACGCGCGCGAATGTCGCCGAGATCCGCCAGTACATCCAGGAGTACGATCCGGGCAACGCGCAGCGTTTCTCCAGCCTCTACCCGCCGAGCGATCAGGGGCAGACCTTCGAATCGAACGAGAAGAACTTCGCGGCCTACGCGCAGGTCAACTACGGGTTCGAGCTGGCCGGCATTCCCATCGACGGCCTTGCGGGCGCGCGCTTCACCAACACCTGGGGCTCGTCCACCAGCTACAACTACCGTCCGGGCAACGAGGACAACGGCTGGCTCGACATCGTCCAGGTCTCGCCGGGCAAGGGCAACTACTCTGCGATCCTGCCGACCGCGACCGCGATCCTGCACTTCGATCCCAAGGTCCAGCTGCGCCTGTCGTACAGCACCAACGTGTTCCGTCCCAGCTTCTACGATTCGCGTCCCTTCTACTTCGCCGAGACGCGCTCGACGCCGCCGATCGTCTTTGCCGGGAACCCCTCGCTCAAGCAGCAGCGTGAGCATTCGTTCGATGCGAGCGCGGAATACTACTTCGGGCGTGGCGGGCAGATATCGCTGGCGGGTTACTACAAGAAGGCCTCGAACTTCCTGTACTATGACCGCAACGATGCGGATGCCGAGGAGATGCTCAGCTACGGCATCGACCTTGCCGACTACGACTCCGATTTCGGCTACGTCGAGATGCAGCGCAACGCAGGCGATGGCACGTTCATTGGCCTGGAAGGCACGGTGCAGACCTTCTTCGACTTTGCGCCGGGCATCCTCAAGAACTTCGGTGTGAGCCTCAATGCCAGCCACATCTTCAAGGCGCGCATCGAGTATCCCTACCCCGAGGATTTCCCCGGTGCCTTCGATTCGCCCAACACCTCGAAGTGGACCGCGAACGCCGCGCTGTTCTACGATACCCCGCAGTTCAGCGCGCGCGTGGCCTACAACTACCGCTCGTCCTACCGCATGGGTATCTGGAACCAGAATCCGGAATATTCGCCCTATCAGGACGCGACCGAGCGTCTGGACGCGGCGATCAACTACACGCCGGTGAAGTTCATGACCCTCTCGGTCGAGGCGTCGAACATCCTGGGCAACGACGTGTATCGCTACCACGGCAACCAGGCGCTGTTGCCGCTGGGCGTGCGCACACTGGCCCGCACCATCCAGTCCAGCGTGCGCTTCCGTTTCTGATCACACGCATCGCGTGACCGAATGACGAACGGAGCCGTACCCTGCCACGAGGTACGGCTCCGTTTTCGTTTGAGGCGCAACCCATCAACAGGAGGATCCCATGCGCTACTCCTTTCGCGCAGCAGCGATGGTAGGGCTTGCCGGTCTGGCCGCGCTCCCGGCGCAAGCCCAGGATTTTACCGTGAAGGTCTCCGGGCGGACGATGCCCTGGAGCCCGGCAATCAACAAGGACATGGATTTCGGCATCCGCGACGGTACGCGCCCGGCGATGCTCTTTGGCGCAAGCCTCATCGCAGGCAGCACTATCACCTTTCGCGCACACGGCGAGACCACGACCCTGCCGGGCGGCGCGCGGTTCGGGCCCGAAGGGCAGATCGACTACGTGACGGAAAAACGTCCGGGCGGCTCGGGGCGGCTGTTTCCCAGTTACTACCTCGACAAGGCGGATTACCCTGCGCACCTCAACGCGCTGATCGGTGCCTTCGTCAGCGCGGATGGCAAGGTCATCGGCGCGCCGTTCCTGATCGGCCGGGAGACGGCGCGGCAGGTCCCCGAGGGCGCGCAGGCCATCACCTTCGGGATCAACGACGACGTCTTTCGTGAGAACGAAGGCGAACTCCTCGTCGAGGTCCATGTGCCCGAAGCCCGTGTCATCCTTGAACAGGAGCAGGCGCAATGAAGGCGGGGCTGATGACCCTCCTCACCGCGCTTGCGGCCGGGATTTCGGCGCCGGGCCTGGCCCGTGACGTGACGGTCGAGGTGGACGCGCGTGCGCAGCCCTGGGACGAGGATGCCTTCGAAGGCATGTCCTTTGGCAAGGGCGACGGCGAGGCCCCGGTGCAGATCATGGGCTTTGAGGATCTGGCCGGGGCGAATGTCGCGATCTTTCCGGTGTCCGGCGGCGTGACCCTGGTCGAGGGGGACGAGGTCGGGCCGGAAGGCATCGTGGGCGATGCGGCCGATGACCTGCGCGTCAACAAGCGGGTCTATCCCAGCCTCTACACGCCCAAGATCCTCTATCCGGTCTATCGCCATGCTCTCATGGCGGTCTTCACCGATGAAGACGGGCGCCCGGTCGGCAGGCCCTTCCCGGTCGGGACGGGCGTGCGGGTGGGCGTGCCGGACGAGGCGCGCGGCCTCAGCCTGGGCTTCAACGACATTACCTTCAAGGACAATGCCGGGACACTCCAGGTCGTCGTCCAGATCCCCGACTGATCACGCAGCGCGCGACCGCTCGGGCGCACGATGTCGCCCGCGCGGTGAGCCGTGCGGTGTGCGCGGCCTGATCGTCGCCTGGTCCAAATGTGCTCTTGCTAGACCTTTTATGATATCGTATACGATATCTCGATATTCGCATTTCACCTCCTGAGGAACAGTTTTCATGTCAATTGATTGGAAGGGCGTTTTCCCGGCCGTTACCACGCAGGTGCGCGAGGATCTGTCGATCGACGTCGCCGATACGCAGCGCGTCGTGGACGATCTTATTCGTGACGGCGTGACGGGTGTCATCGCCCTTGGCACGGTGGGCGAGAACAACTCGCTGGAATTCGACGAGAAGGTCGAAGTCCTGACCGGCATCGTCGAGGCCGTGGCCGGGCGCGTTCCGGTCATCACCGGCGTTTCGGAATACGACGTGCGCCGCGCCTCGCGCTGGGCGCAGAAGGCTGAGAAGATCGGCGCGGACGGCCTCATGCTGCTGCCGCCCATGGTCTACGTGCCCCAGCCGCACGAGCTGGTCGCCCACTTCAAGGGTGTCGCCGACAGCACCGGCCTGCCGATCATGCTCTACAACAACCCGCCCGCCTACCGCACGCAGATCACCGCCGAGGTGCTCGAGGCGCTGGTCGATGTGAAGAACATCGTCGCGGTCAAGGAATCGGCCCCCGACAGCCGCCGCTTCACCGACGTGAAGAACGCGTGCGGCGATCGCTTCGTGCTCTTCGCCGGGCTCGACGACGTGGCGCTCGAAGGGCTGTACCTGGGCGCGCAAGGGTGGGTCTCGGGCCTCACCAACGCCTTCCCGCGCGAATCGGTGGAACTGGTCAACGCCTTCCAGCGCGGCGACCACGCCAAGGCGCTGGAGATCTACCGCTGGTTCATGCCGCTTCTGCACCTTGATGCCGAGCATGACCTCGTCCAGTCGATCAAGCTGGCCGAGCAGGTCATGGGCCGTGGTTCGGAGCGTGTCCTGCCTCCGCGCCAGCCGCTGGTCGGTGCGCGCCGCGCCGAGGTGATCGCGATGGTCGAGAAGGCGGCCGCGACGCGGCCCGTGCTCGCCGATCCCGTCGTCGCCTGATACAGGAACCTCGATGCGACACACCTTCTTCTGCATCGATGGTCACACAGCCGGGAACCCCGTCCGCCTTGTCGCGGGCGGGGCTCCGCTGTTGAAAGGGGCCACGATGTCCGAGCGCCGCCAGGATTTCCTGGAGCGCTTCGACTGGATCCGCACCGGGCTGTGCTTCGAGCCGCGCGGGCACGACATGATGTCGGGCGGGTTCCTCTATCCCCCGACTGATCCCGCCAACGACATCGGGATTCTCTTCATAGAGACCTCGGGCTGCCTGCCGAT
Organism: Novosphingobium sp. MBES04; assembly: GCF_000813185.1. NCBI lineage: Bacteria > Pseudomonadati > Pseudomonadota > Alphaproteobacteria > Sphingomonadales > Sphingomonadaceae > Novosphingobium > Novosphingobium sp. MBES04. Next base: position 2,503,474 of record NZ_DF850488.1, read on the forward strand.
GTGCGGGCACGGGACCATCGGCATCATCACCTTCGGGCTTGAGCATGGCCTGATCCAGCCCGCGACACCGGGCAGCCTGCGCGTGGAGGTCCCCGCCGGGCTCATCGAGATCGCCTACACCGTCGAGGGCGCGAAGGTGACCTCGGTGCGCATCACCAATGTGCCTTCCTATGTCGCCGCGCGCGGGATCGAGATCGACGTGGAGGGGCTCGGCCCGCTCACCGTCGATGTCTCCTACGGGGCAACTACTATGCCATCGTCGAGCCGCAGGGCGCCTACACGGGCCTCGAGGCGATGAGCGCGAGCGAGATCCTCACCCTCTCGCCGCGCGTGCGCGAGGCGGTGCGCGCCGCGTTCGAGCCGGTCCATCCGCTTGACCCCACCATTCGCGGTGTCAGCCATGTCCTATGGGCCGACGTTCCGCAAGGCGAGGGCGCGGACGGGCGCAACGCGGTGTTCTACGGCGACAAGGCCATCGACCGCAGCCCGTGCGGGACGGGCACGTCCTCGCGCCTGGCCCACCTGGCCGGGCAGGGCAAGCTCAAGGTCGGGGACCGCTTCGTCCATGAAAGCTACATCGGCAGCCAGTTCATCGGACGCGTCGAGAAGGAGGTCACGCTGGGCGACACGCCCGCCATCGTGCCTTCGATCGAAGGCTCGGCCATAGCCACCGGGTTCAACACCATCTGGATCGACCGCGAGGACAGGTTCTGGGACGGTTTCCAGGTCACCTGATCCAACCACGGCGGGGGCGGGGGATGACCTCGCCCCCGCTTCGCGTCTGTAGAGCGGGCCCTGCCGACGGGCCCCACGCACCACAAAGACAACAGGGTTGCCCATCATGTCCGCTGCGTCCCGTTCCCCGCTCCTTGGCCTTGCGCTGGCGCTCTCGGTTGCCGTGCCCGCGCTCGCGACGGGGCTTCTCGCCTCTCCGGCCCACGCCGAGCCGACCCGCGCCGAGATCGCGCGCTCGGTGCACCTGCGCGCGGATTGGCAGTACCTGACGCGCGGCATTGCCTGGCCCGCCAGCTGGACGCCGGACAGCACGGCCTTTTCCTACCGCCGCACGGTGGAAGGCGGCTTCGCCTTCGAGACGGTGACGCTGGACGGCCTGACCCGCGCGCCCTCCTTCGATCATGCCCGGCTCGCCGAAGGGCTGGGCCGGCTGCTCGGCCACGAGACCGCGCCGCTGCGCCTGCCGTTCGAGGAGTTCAGCTTCACCGACGCCGCGCGCCAGACGATCCGCTTCCATATCGATTACACGCCGTACGAATGCGGACTTGCCGATTACACCTGCCGCAAGATCGCCTATCCGGGCCGTCCGCGCGGCTTTGGCGTGGTGCGCGATCTCTCGGTGCCCGCCGACAATACCCCGCGTGTCTCACCCGATGGCGCGCTGGAGGCGCTGGTCGAGGACAGCAACCTCCTTGTGCGCAGCGCGCAAGGGGGCGAGGTGCGCCTGCGCACGGCGACAGGGACTGAAGGCAACTTCTACGATCCCGAGACCATCGCCTGGTCGCCCGACAGCCGCCACCTGATGATCTACCGCGTGCGCCCGGGCTATGCGCGCCAGGTCCTGCGCGTCGAGGCGGCGCCTGCGGGACAGCTGCAGCCGGGCCTGCAGACCCAGCTTTACCCCAAGCCCGGCGATGCCATCGACCAGGAGCAGCCCGTCCTCGTCGATGTGGCGACCGGCGTGGTGACCGAGATTGACCCCGCGCTCTTTCCCAACCCCTACGAACTCTCTGCCCCGCGCTGGCGGCGCGATGGTGAGAGCGCCGAGTTCGACTACATGCAGCGCGGTTTCCAAGAGGCCAAGGTGATTGCCGTCGACGCCGCCACGGGCCGCGCGCACGCCGCCGTGACGGAGACAGCGGACACCTTCGTCTTTGGCGAAAAGCGCTTCGTCCACGACGTCGACGGCCTCGGCAAGGAACTGCTCTGGACCTCCGAGCGCGATGGCAACCGCCACATCTACCTTGTCGATGGAAAGAGCGGGAAGGTGGCCCGTCAGATCACCAGGGGCGACTGGGTCGTGCGCGAGGTCGTGCGGGTGGACGATGCGGCGCGCCGGATCTGGTTTGCCGCAAGCGGCATGACCCCGGGCGAGGACCCTTACTTCGTGCACTATTACCGGGTTGATTTCGACGGGCGCAACCTTGTCGCCCTGACGCCCGAGAGGGCCAACCACCAGGCCCGCTTCGCGTCCGACATGCGCCATTTCGTCGACACCTATTCGCGCGTCGATGCGCCCGAAGTCACCGTGCTGCGCCGTGCCGAGGATGGCGCGAACGTGGCCGAGATCGCTCGAGGGGACATCACGCGGCTCACCGAAGCAGGCTTCCGGCCCCCGGAAGTCTTCACCGCCAAGGGGCGCGATGGCACGAGTGACATCTGGGGCCTTGTCGTGCGCCCGCGCGACTACGATCCGGCCAAGTCCTACCCGGTCATCGAGAACATCTACGCCGGGCCCCACGACAGCTTCGTGCCCAAGAGTTTCTGGCCCTTTGGCTACCATTCGGGCGGGGACAAGGTGATCGGGATGCAGGCGCTGGCGGACCTGGGCTTCATCGTCGTCCAGATCGACGGCATGGGGACGGCGAACCGCTCCAAGGCGTTCCACGACGTGGCCTGGAAGAACCTGGCCGATTCCGGCTTTCCCGACCGCATCGCCTGGCACCGTGCGCTCGCCGCGCGCGATCCTTCCTACGACATTTCGCGCGTGGGGATCTACGGCGCGTCGGCGGGCGGGCAGAGCACGCTCAACGCGCTCCTTTTCCATGGCGACTTCTACAAGGCGGGCTTTGCGCTCGCGGGCTGCTATGACAACCGCATGGACAAGATCAGCTGGAATGAGCAGTGGCTCGGCTGGCCGGTCGATGCGTCCTACCTTGCGGCCTCGGGCGTGGAGCACGCCGACAAGCTTCGGGGCCGCCTCTTCATGGTGGTGGGCGAGCAGGACAGCAACGTCGATCCCGCCTCGACGATGCAGGTGGTGGATGCGCTCATCACGGCGGACAAGGACTTCGACCTGCTGGTCGTGCCGGGCGGTGAGCATTCGACCGGCCGTTCGAGCGGCCCGATCGACTATGTGACGCGCCGCCAGTTCGACTTCTTCGTGGACGCGCTGCAGACCCACGGGGCCGAGGCCGCCGCGCTCTGATGGCCAAAGAGGGGGCGGGCGGCCCGCCCCCTCGTGGCGCTTACGCGGTGACGCGCAGCATCACCACGCCGTGGGCGGGGACTTCGTAGCTTCCCGCAAGGCCCGACGTGACCGCGCCCGACCACAGATCCTCGACCTTCGACACGCTCGCCAGCCCTGCATCGCCCGCGCTCATCGTCGCGGTGATCGGCGCCTCGGCGCGGTTGAAGAGAGCGAGTGCCACCGATCCGTCGGCGAGCGGCTTGGCCCAGACTTCGGTCGTACCCTCGGTGCGCACGGCTTGGCCCTGGATGCCGCGCGTGTCCTGATCGACCGCAATGACGCGGCGGTTGGCCAGGATCGCGAGCATGTCCGCGCTCGTCTCTCGCAGGTCATGGCCCATCATCAGCGGGGCGGCCGACATGGCCCAGAGCGACATGTGCGTGCGGTATTCGTCCGCGCTCATCCCGCCGTTGCCGATTTCCAGCATGTCGGGGTCGTTCCAGCCGTGGGGGCCGGCGTGCTCGGGCTTGCCGTTGTGATCAAAGCCGATTTGCGCCATCGTCTTGTAGTCGTCGGTGATGTCGCCAGTCGTGCGCCACAGTTCGCCGCCGACATCGCGGCCCCAGCTGCCGACCTCGAAGCGGCCGTACTCGCACAGCGAAAAGAGGATGTCGCGGCCCGTCTCGCGCAGCGCCTTGCCCATCTCGTAGTAGCTGCGCACCACGGTGTCGCGGTCGTTGTAGAACCACTCGCCCGAGCACAGGTCGTACTTGAGGTAATCGAAGCCCCAGTCGGCAAAGGTCTGCGCGTCCTGCTTCACGTGGCCGTAGCTGCCTTCATATCCCGCGCAGGTCTTGGGCCCCTGCGAGGAATAGATGCCGATCTTGAGGCCGCGCGCGTGGACGTAGTCGGTCAGCGCCTTCATGTCGGGGAACTTGGCGTTGGGCTGCAGCGCGCCGCTGGCATCGCGCGTGCCCTGCCAGCCATCGTCGATGTTGATGTAGGTGTAACCGGCATCGCGCAGGCCGGTTGCGACCATGGCGTCGGCCATCGCGCGCACCGTGGCATCGTCGATGTGCTCGTCGAACTTGTTCCAGCTCGACCAGCCCATCGGCGGGGTGGGGGCCAGCGTGCCGGGGATCGGCGCGCCCATTTCGGGCAGTTCGGTGAACGCGAAGGCGCGCGCCTTCGCGTCCTTCGCGGTGCCCTTGTGGCCGGTCTCGTCGATCTCGCTGAACCAGATCTGGCCGGTCAGCTGGACCTTTCCGTCCGCCATGGCGACGTGCCAGGTGCGGGTCGGGTGGTCCCAGTCGTTGATGTTGGTGGCCTCGAAGGTGAGCGTGCCATCTTCCATGCGCGCGTTTTGCATCGTGACCGGGCCATACCACTGGGTGGTGACTTCGCCCTCGATGGCATCGCCCTTGGAGCGTACCTCCATCATGGTGACACCGGGGCGGTCGGGGGCCTCGTCGAAGAGCCAGACGCCGTCAAACGGGGTCTTGGCCTGCGCGGCGGGCGCAAAGGGAAGGGCCACGGCGGCAAGCGCGGCGGCAATCACGGCGGAACGTGACACGGGAGGTCTCCTCAGGGTTCGTGGATGGCGGGGGCAGGACGCGCCGATGCGTCCTGCCCGGTATGCAGGGTCAGGCGCGCTGGGCGGCCAGATCTCGCCCGGCGCTGCTGCGCGGGCGGCTGTAGAGGCAGTAGAAGATCAGCCCGGCGACGTTCCAGATCGCAAAGCGGATGAGCGTGTCGGTGGGCAGGCTGAAGAGCAGGTAGGCGCAGCCCGCGATGGCGAGCGTGCCGACAAGGTAGGGCTGCGGGCAGCGGAACAGGCGCGGCAGCGCGGGCTCGCGGCGGCGCATGATCATGAGGCACGCGCCGACCGCGATGAAGGCGATGAGCGTGCCCGCGTTCGCCATCTCGGCGATCTTGTCGAGCGGGAAGATCCCCGCGACCAGCGCAATGGAGATGCCCGTCATCAGCGTGATGCGCGTGGGGGACCCCGTCTTCGGGTTGATCCGGGCAAGCGCGCGCGGCAGCAGCCCGTCGCGCGCCATGACGAAGAACACGCGGCTCTGCCCGTACATCATCACCAGGATGACAGACGGCAGCGCAATGATCGCGGCGAGCGCGATGACGTGCGCGGCAAAGGGCTGGTCGAGCGCGCGCAGCACCAGCGCGAGCGGCTCGGCGCTGTGGCCCAGCTCCTGGAACGGGAGCGCGCCCACGGCGGCAAAGGCCACCGCCATGTAGATCACCGTGCACACCAGCATCGAGCCGATGATGCCGATGGTAAGGTCGCGGCCCGGGTTCTTGGCTTCCTCGGCCGAGGTGGCCACCGCATCGAAGCCGTAGAAGGCAAAGAAGACGATGGCCGCGGCCGCCATGACCCCGCGCTTGGCGCCGCCGATCTCGCTGCTGCCAAAGCCATAGGGCATGAAGGGCTGGAGATTGTCGGTCTGGAAGGCGGGAAGGGCGATGGCCACGAAGACGCTGAGCGCGGCAAGCTTGATGATGACGAGGATGATGTTGAGCGTTGCGCTCTCGCGCGTGCCCCCGATCAGCATGCCCATGATGGCAAGCGCAACCAGGACGGCGGGCAGGTTGATGAGGCCGCCGGTGAACGGGCCTGTCAGCAGCATCTCGGCCAGCGGCACGCCCGCCGACTGGATCCAGCCGACCAGATAGCCCGACCAGCCCACCGCCACGGTCGAGCAGGCGAGCGAGTATTCCAGGATCAGGCTCCAGCCCACGATCCAGGCAACGGTCTCGCCCATGGCCGCGTAGCTGAAGGTATAGGCGCTGCCCGCCGCCGGAATGAGCGTCGCCATCTCGGCATAGGCGAGCGCCGCGCAGGCGCAGACCGCGCCCGCAATGGCGAAGGCCAGGATCACTGCGGGACCTGCACGCTCGGCGCCCACGCCTGTCAGCGTGTAGATACCCGTGCCGACGATGGCGCCGACCCCCAGGGCCACGAGGTGCGGCCAGCTCAGGGTCTTGGCAAGGCTATGCCCGGTTTCGCGGTGAGCGAGAGATTCGAGTGTCTTTCTCGGTCCGAGCATGCAGTCCCCTTGCTGTGCAGTGCGTCAGCCGGTCAGGCTGACGGCGAAATGGGCCCGAAGGTCTTCGAGCGTGTTGGCGATGTGATGGGTCAGCTGGGCGCGCACGGCGTCCTCGTCGCGCGCGAGCCAGGCGTCGAGCAGCCCCTTGTGCTCGGTGTGCGCGCGGTTGCCGCGTCCGGCGGGCTCCAGGTGGGCAATGACGTAGCGCTCGGCGAGCACTTCGAGGCGCTCGACCAGCTGGGTGGTGAGCAGGCGCTGCCCCGGGCGCACCAGCGTCACGTGGAATTCGCGGTTGCGCACGCCCACTTCGCTGAGCGCGGAATTGGCGGCCGTGTCGAGCCGTTCGAACGCGGCGATGGCGGCCTGCTGGTCTTCCTCGGTGGCCATGCGCGCGCCGCGTGCGGCGGCGACGGGCTCGAAGGCGAGGCGCAGCTCGTAGATTTCCTCGGCCTGGTCGCTCGTCATCGGCTGGACGAACCAGCCGCGGTTGGGCTGGCTGGTGAGGAGGCCCTCATGCTCGAGGCGGGCGAGCGCTTCGCGCAGCGGGATCTTGCTGACCCCCAGCTCCTTGGCGAGCGCGTCCTGGCGGACCGGCTCCATGACCGAAAGCTTGCCTTCGATGATCCGCTCGCGGATGACTTCGAAAATCCGCTCTGCCAGTGTCCGAACTACAATTGTCACGACTCAAATCTCCAGGAATGCATCACGCCCGCAGGGCGCATGCGACAACCGTATAACGTAGACGGTTGTTCCGGTTCCCGCAAATGAACCTTTGGGCAGGGCTCCACCCTGGGCAGGCCGAGTGTCGGGAAGGGACAATTTGCGGGTCATTGAGTCTTGCTGCCTCGTGGAATTAGATATACCGTATACGAAATAAGTTTGTGGTCAACGGAGTTTTTGATGGGGCACGTGGGGATCATCGGCGGCGGAGTTGTGGGCTTGTCCGCAGGGCTGGCGCTGCTCAAGGCGGGCCACCGCGTCACCCTCCTCGACAACGATCCCGGCGCCGCCGCCCCGTCCTGGGGCAACGCCGGGCACATCGCGGTCGAGCAGGTCGCTCCGCTGGCCTCGATGGAGCAGGTGCGTAGCGTACCGGGGCGTCTGTTCGCCGCAGGCGGTCCGCTCGCGCTGCCCCCGCGTGAGATCGCGACCTGGCTTCCCTTCACCACACGCCTTCTGGGCGCGTCGGGTGCGAAGCGCTTTGCGGCGGGGCGCACGGCCCTCTCCCGGCTGCTGGCTGAGGCGCTTCCCGCCTGGCGCGCGCAAGTGGAGGATATCGGCGTACCGGACCTGCTGCGCGAAGGCGGGCACCTGGTGACCTGGCTGGACGAACGCGCCGCGCGGGAAGGCGCGCGCGATCTTGCGGCGGCGGACACGGGCACCGCCAGCGCCGCACCCGCCTCGGCAGCGGACCTGGCGCGTCTTTCGGCGCTCGGTGCCGCGCACCCTGCAGGCGCCATGCGCTTTACCGGCACCGCGCAGATCGCCGATCTGGATGAACTGCGCGGGGCGCTTCACGCCGCCTTTGCCGCGCGCGGCGGCGCGCGGATCGAGGGGGAGGGACGCCTGGTGCGCGAGGGCCGACGCATTTCCATCGCGGGCGTCGAGTGTGACCAGGTGGTGGTCTGCGCGGGCGTACGCTCGGGCGCGCTGCTGGCGCCGGTCGGCCACAAGGTGCCGCTCATTGCCGAGCGGGGCTATCACGTGCGCGCCGACGCGCAGCACTGGCCCGAGGATCTGCCGCCCGTCGTCTACGAGGAGCGCGCGATGATCGTCACGCGCTACCGCACGTGCGTGCAGGCGGCGAGCTTTGTCGAGTTCGCGCGCGCCGATGCCCCCGCCGACCCGCGCAAGTGGGCGCGGCTGGAACGCCATATCGCCGAGCTTGGCCTGCCGATCACCGGGCCGTTCCAGCGCTGGATGGGCGCACGCCCGACCCTGCCCGACTATCTGCCCGCGATTGGCCGTTCGGACCGCGCGGATAACCTCTACTACGCCTTCGGGCACCAGCACCTGGGGCTGACGCTGGCCGCTGTCACCGGACGGCTCGTGACCGAGATGCTCGATGGTCGCCGCACCAGCCTGCCGCTCGCGCCCTTCGACCTTTCCCGTTTTGCCTGACCTCTTGCCCACACGTGAAGCGGCGCTCGGCCCGCTCGCGTGGCAGACCTGGATGATGCCCGGATGACTTCCCCCCGTGTCCGTTTCGCCGCTTCTACCGGCCCGTCCAAGGCCTCGCGCCGCGCGCTTCTGAAAACGCGCCGCGCGCTCCTGAAAGGCGGTGTCGGCGCGCTGGCGCTGCCCGCGCTCGCCCCGTCCATGGCCCGCGCGGTCGAGCCGGGCGTGCGCCGCGTCAACCGGGCGCTGGCGCAGGAGGGGGCGGCCTTCGTGACCGGGTGCGAGGGCGGCTGCGTCACCAGTCTGCTTGCCGCAGGCCACGAGGCGCTCGGCGACTTCATTCGCGCTGGCGGACGTCTGGGCGAGGTGCGCGGACGCTTCCGCCTCGGCGGGGGCGAATGGCGCACCTTCGCCACCACGGCGCTGGCGGGCGACGTCGCAGAGGCGACCGCGAACACGCTCGCCACCCGCTATGCGCTGGGCGCAGACCTGGTCCTTGTCGTAGCTTCGCGCTGGAGGGGGGCGATCTTGCCCTCACGCTCGACCTTGCGAACACGGGCGGCGAGGCGCTCGAACTGGGCGATCTGGCTCTGGGCCTGCCGATCAACGAGCTGCAGGCAAGCGACGGCAAGGACCCGCAGGGGCTCTTGAAGCACAGCTTCATCTCGGGCGCGGGCTCGCACGTGTTCTGGCAGCGCAAGGACAGCGCGACGCCCTGGCTGGCGATGTTTCCGCAGGAGGGCAGCGCGCTCGAATACTGGGAGGCTTTCGCCGCGAGGGCCCCTGCTACCAGGTCTATTTCCACGCCGCGTGCGCGGTAGATGAGGTGCGCAAGGCCCATTCGCGCTGGCGCCTTCCCGCGACCTCGCTCCACCTTGCCCCAGGCGCGCGCGCGCAGCGCGGCGTGACCTTTGCGCTGGTCGAAGGCTATGCCCAGATGCGCGCCGCGATTGCCGATCGCGGCCTGGTCGATGTCGAGCTGAGCCCGGGCATGACCGTGCCCAGCGACCTTGCGGTCACGCTCTCGCTGGGCTCGCGCATTCCGGTCGCCCGGATCGAGGCCGAGCATCCCGGCGACACGCGCATCACCTCGCTGGGAACGCGCGCGGGACGCCAGCTCTACCGCGTGGAACTTGCACGGCTGGGCGAGAACCACCTGACGCTGGTGCAGGAAAACGGCGCGCGCACGACGCTGGAATTCTTCGCGACCGAGCCGGTCGAGACGATGATCGCCAAGCGCGGCGCCTTCATCGCCGCCCACCGCCACACCGATCCCGCCACGTGGTACAACGGGCTTCTCGCCGAATGGAACATGCAGAGCGAGGTGCTGCTGGGCCCCGACAACTACGACCGCATCGGGGGCTGGCGCATCTACGAGGTGACCTGCGATGATCCGGGCCTGTCCAAGCCCGCGTTCCTCGGCGCCAAGCTTGCCGAATACCCCGTTCAGGCCGAGATCGATGCGCTCGACGAGTATATCGCGCACTTCGTCTGGGGCGGCCTCCAGCAGACGACCGAGGAGCCCTGGCCTTACGGCATCTACGGCATCCTCGACTGGAAGCGGAACCGCGAGAGCGAGGACCCCGGCCCCAAGGGGCGCGAGCACCTGTGGCGCACCTACGATTACCCGCACATCGTCGTCATGTACTTCGGGATGTACCGCGCCGCGCGGCTCCATCCGGGCGTCTCGACACGACTTTCGGCCGACGCATACCTTGAACGCGCCTTTGGTACCGCGCGCGCGATGTTCACCGTGCCCGACACGCTGGTCGGCTGGGACGCGAACAATATCGGCTACTACAACGAGATCGTCCTGCCCGAGCTCATCGACGCGCTCGAGGCTGAAGGCAAGGATGTCTGGGCGGGCGAGCTGCGCGGCTTCTGGGAGCGCAAGGTGCGCCACTTCGTGGAGGAGGTGGAGGACCTCTTCGTCTCGGAATACGCCTTCGATTCCACCGGCTTTGAATCGACGCAGGCCATGGCCCGTTACGCGCTGGAGCGGCCCGGCACCTTCGCGCCCGAGCGCGCCCGCGCCTTTCGCGAGCGCCAGTTTGCCGCCAACCTGTTCTGCCGGGGCTGGCTGGAGCCTTCCTACTATTACCTGGGCAGCGATTACCGCGGGCAGGGCGGCGATGCCTATACGCTGACCTACATGGCGCAGATGGGCGGCTGGGGCGTGCTCGACTACGCGCTCCACGATGCGCCGGACCCCCACGCGCTGCTGCGTCTTGGGCATGCCTCGACGCTGAGCAGCTGGGCGCTACTCAACAGCGGGACACCCGAAAGCGGGCATGGCTACTGGTATCCGGGCAAGGCCAACGACGGCGCGGCGGGCGGCGGGTTCGAGCCCGCGGCGCTGGGGCAGACCTGGCTCGACCAGCCGCACTGGCACGGGTCCTGGTACTATTCGTGCGAGATCGACCTGGGGTTCTGCGGGGCCTTGCGCGCGGCCGCGACGACCCTTGCCGACGATCCGCTGCTGGGGCGCATCGCCCACAGCGGCAGCCTTGAGGAGGCAGGGGGGAGCTTGCGCGTGGTCCCGCGCGACGGGGTGCGCCGCCGTTTCCACGTCCGCCTTCAGGACGCGGCGTTCGATCTGCAGCTGGCACCCGGTGTCCGCTTCGCGCGCGAGGAGGCCATCGAAGTAGTGTCCTCGGGCACGCGGTGCCGTGTCGTGCTCGAACACGCGGCGGGCCCTGCGCGCACCAGCCTGCTCACGCTCGGGCGTGGGCGGGAGCAGGGGCGTGGCTTGCGCATCGACGGGGCAGCGCGCGATCTGGATGCGCGCGGACGCGTTGCGCTGGAGATCGCGCAGGGCACCACGCGCACGGTGGTCGATCTCGCCTTCGCCTGAGCGGCGGGAAATTCGCATTCCGGACAGCGGCGCGCGCAAAGCCTGACAGGGAGGGCCTTTTCGGGCTAGGGCGACCGGTGCGCAGCTTTGCCCCTCTGTTGGAATGAGAAGACCCGCAATGACCCCGCCCTCCACGCCGCTTCCAGTGACACCCAGTTTCCGCCTCGACGGGCGCCGCGCGGTGGTGACGGGGGCAGGCCGCGGGATCGGCCTTGCCGCCGCGGCCGCGCTGGCCGAGGCGGGGGCCGAGGTGACTCTGGTGGCGCGCACCGGACGCGAGATCGAGGCCGCCGCCAGCCAGTTGCGCGCGGCGGGCTACCGGGCCGAGGCCGCCCCGCTCGATGTCTCGGACACGGGCGCGGTGCGCGCCTTCTTTGCCGCGCGCGAACCTTTCCATGTCCTCCTCAACAACGCGGGCACCAACCGTCCCAAGCCGATGTGGGAGGCAAGCGAAGATGATTTCGATGCGGTCATGGATCTCACGTCCGGGCCGCGTTCTTCGTCGCGCAGGCCTGCGTGGAGCGGATGATGGCGACGGGCACCAAGGGTAGCCTCATCCACATGGGCTCGCAGATGGGCCATGTGGGCGGCCCCAACCGCGCGCTCTACTGCGCCAGCAAGTGGGCGCTGGAGGGCATGAACAAGGCCTTCGCGCTGGACCTCGCCGCCCACGGCATCCGCTCCAACACGATTGCCCCGACCTTCATCGAAACCCCTCTTACCAAACCCTATTTCGAGGACCCGGCGTTCAAGGCCAGTGTCCTGGAGAAGATCAAGATCGGCCGCATCGGCGCGCCCGAGGACCTGATGGGCGCGGTGCTGTTCCTGGCGGGCGATGCCTCGGCGATGATGACCGGCACGAGCCTTGTCGTCGATGGTGGCTGGACCGCCGAGTAGCCATAAGTTCAGGCTAAGTATCATCCGATCCCGCGCGTCTCGCAAGGCGCTTGATCGCGATCAAGAACGGGGCTTTCCCGCGCGCCTATCCTCGTTTCCGATCTAACAGGACCGGATAAAGAGGATAGCCCGAATGACCTTAGCACCCGATACCCCGCCGCCGCCGGGCGACAGCGCGCCGATCTTCGGCACGCATCTGTTTGATGGCTGCGCGGCGGCCAAGGGCTACGCGCTCAACGCCATGTGCTTCTCCTTCAACGAGGCGGCCAACCGCGAGGCCTTCCTCGCCGACGAGGACGCTTATTGCCAGCGCTATGGCCTGAGCGCCGAGCAACTCGCCGCGGTGCGCGCGCGCAATGTCCTCGCCATGATCGAGGCGGGCGGCAACATCTACTACCTTGCCAAGCTGGCGGGCATCTTCGGCCTCAACGTGCAGGACGTGGGCGCGCAGCAGACCGGCATGAGCGTGGACGAATTCAAGGCGATGCTGCTCGCGCAGGGTCGCAAGGCCGGGGAGGACTGAGACCATGGCGCGGATCATCGGAGGTTATTTCACCAGCCACGTGCCCGCCATCGGCGGCGCCATCGTGCGCGGCGACCAGGAAGAGCCCTACTGGAAGCCCTTCTTCGACGGCTTCCCGCCCGTGCGCGAATGGCTGGAGGCCGAGCGTCCCGACGTGGCGGTGTGCTTCTACAACGACCACGGCCTCAACTTCTTCCTCGACAAGATGCCGACTTTCGCGGTGGGCGCGGCGCACGAATACCGCAACGAGGACGAGGGCTGGGGCCTGCCGCTGTTCAAGTCCTTCGCGGGCCATCCGGACCTCAGCTGGCACATCATCGAGCAGCTGGTGGGCGATGAGTTCGACGTGACGACCTGCCAGTCGATGCTGGTCGACCACGCGCTCTCGATCCCCTTCGAGCTCGCCTATCCCGACGCGCAGGAATGGCCCCTGAAGCTGGTGCCGATCGCGATCAACACGGTGCAGTATCCGCTGCCTTCGGCCAAGCGCTGTCTCGCGCTCGGCCAGGCCGTCCACCGTGCGCTGGCAAGCTGGCAGGGGGCCGAGAAGATCGTGGTGATCGGTACGGGCGGCCTCTCGCACCAGCTGGACGGCGAACGTGCGGGCTTCGTCAATCCCGACTACGACCGCTTCTGCATGGACAGCCTGGCCGCCAACCCGGAAGCGATCTGCGTCGACAGCACGAAGGAGATCGTGCGCAAGTCGGGCTCGCAAGGGGTGGAGATCCTCAACTGGATCGCCGCACGCGGCGCGCTGGGCGCGGCGCCTGCGCGCGAGACGCACCGCAACTACCACATCCCGATCTCGAACACGGCGGCGGCGACGATGCTGCTGGAGACTGCCTGACCGGCGTTCGCATGAGACAAAGGCCAGGAGCCCCGCCGAACCTGTCTATCGGCGGGGCTCTCGTGTGTGCCGGGCTCAGCCGCCTGCGGCCAGGAAGGCACGGAACGGGGCGAGGCCGGGGACGTGGCTGGCGCTCCCGCCATCGCAGACCAGCACTTCGCCGGTCACGTTGCGCGCCGCGTCCGAGGCGAGGAAGGCGACCGCCTCGGCAATGTCCTCGGGCGCGCCAAGCCGGTCGCGCAGGGTCTCGGCCTCGACAGCTTCCCGAAGGCCTGCGGGGAAGGCTTCGAGCAGCGAGGGCGTGACCGTCATTCCCGGGGCAACCGCGTTGCAGCGCACGCCATGGACGCCGTGGCTGGCGGCAATGGCGCGTGTCATCTGGATGATCGCGGCCTTCGAGGAGGAATAGGCGGCCTGCACGATGTGGCCCTGCAGGGCGAGGTTGGTGACCGTGTTGACGATGTTGCCCTTGCTCGCGCGCAAGTGCGGCAGCGCGGTGCGGCAGGCGATCATGGTGCCGCGCACGTTGATCGCGAAGGTACGGTCCCAGAACGCGGTGTCCATGCTCTCGACATCGGTATCGGCGAGCGCGACGTCGGGGCCGAGCAGCGCGGCGTTGTTGTGGAGCACGTCGAGGCGCCCGAAGTGCGCGAGCGTTTCCTCGACCATGTTCTCGACCGACTGCGGGTCTTCCAGGTCGACCTCGAGGGCATGCGCGCCGGGCAGTTCGCGCGCGAGATCTATCGCACGCGCAAAGGCGATGTCGGCGATGGCGACCTTGGCGCCGCGCGCGGTCAGAAGGCGCGCGGTCGCGCCGCCGATCCCGCCCGCGCCGCCAGTGACGATGGCGACCTTCCCGTCCATGCGGATTGCGTCCCTTGCCATGTTCCTCTCCTCTTCCTCAGGTGTTTTCCCCTGCATAGGGATCGGGGCGGGCAGCGAAAGTCGGTACTTTTTCCACCCCCCTGAGGATCAGGCCCGCGTGATGCGGCGAATCGCGTCCCTGCTCCGGGGCGGAGCGCGAGGCGCCAGCGGGTCTCCCTATCCGCGTGGCGGGCAGCTCTATCCGCTCTTCGAGCGCCAAGGTTAACGCGCTTTTGCGCGTGCGCTCTGGCGTGCGTTCGCGGACTTTGCCGCGGCGGCACCTGCAAAAGGTGTGCTAAATTATATCGCTTTATTTCAGATAGATAGAATGCTTCTGAATTGCCGGCCGCCTACAAACATTCGTGGCGTGGACATTCTGGGCGTTCGCCGTCGATCCTGCGGACAAAGCCAAGCAGCTTTCACGAGGGCGCCGCCGCGTTTTCGTCCCCGTCCGGTCACGAGGCCGGGCTCGGGGGAGCTTCCGGGCAGATGGCATGCATGGGGGCATGCCTTCTGCCGGGGGAACGGGGCGGCCCACCGACAACAACGACGACACCAGGGGGAAGCATGAAGATCAGGACCAGGAACACGCTGCTGGCAAGCGCGATGGCGCTGGCGCCGCTCATGATGGCGAGCGGCGGCACGGCATGGGCGCAGGAAGCGCCGACGGCCGCCGAGGACGAGGCCGCGACGCGCACGCCGGGCGTCATCACCGTGACCGCGCGCAAGCGCTCGGAAAGCGCGCTCGATGTGCCCGTGGCGATCAGCGCCTATTCGGGCGAGGACCTCAACGCGCTCAACGTGCAGACGGTCGAGGAACTGACCGCGATCACGCCGGGCATGAATCTCAACAACTCGATTGCCGGCTCGGCGCGTTCGGACCGCAGCCAGACCGCGCTCATCATTCGCGGCATGGCGCCCAGCCGCGGCAACCGGACCAGCTCGACGTTCGTCAACGGCGTTCCCATTTCCGATGGCACGGTGACGGGCATCTTCGATTTCGACCATGTCGAAGTGCTCAAGGGCCCGCAGAGCGCCTACTTCGGCCGCCAGACCTTTGCCGGCGCGATCAACATGGTGACCGCGCAGCCGACCGACTACTTCACCGGCTACGTCAGCGCCCTTGGCGGCTCGCGCGACTACCTGGACCTGCGCGGCGCGGTGGGCGGTCCGATCGTGCCGGGCGTGCTCTCGTTCCGGGCGAGCGGGCGCTACTTCACCCGCGACGGGTCGTGGACGAACAACGCGATGCCCGGCGAGATGCTGGGCGACCAGTCGACCCGCAGCGGCTCGCTCCAGCTGGATTTCACGCCGACCGACAATCTCTCGGTCAAGCTCTTCGGCATGATCGCGCACGACGATGACGGCGCGGGCGCGACCGGCGTGCTGCTGCCCGAGCAGGCCAACTGCGCGATCGGCGGCAATCCCTTCTTCTGCGGGCAGCTGCCCGACCTCTTACCCGGTCAGCCGAGCGCGAATACTGAGATCACGCCGGGTCTCCAGGAGATGTTCGCCAACTATTCGCCAATCATGTCGCAGGACGAGAACATCGACCACTACGGCATGGTGCGCGACAGCAACCATTTCAGCGCGACGGTCGAATACGTCACCGACAGCGGCATCAGCCTGACCAGCATGACCGGTCTCAACCGCAATTCCTAGACCGTTCTCTATCCCATCACGGGCGTCGCCTCGCCCTATGAAAACACCTTCACGAACGACGAGTTCGCGATGGAGAACACCGACTGGCCCTTCACCATCCAGCACCGCCAGAAGGACTTCTCGCAGGAATTCCGGGTCTCGTCCGATCCCGACGCGCGCCTGCGCTGGATGGCGGGCGGCAGCTACCTGTGGGCCAAGGGCTATGAAGGCTACGCGCAGCTCTACTTCTTCAGCGGATTGTCCTCGGACTTCTCCTCGACCAGCGAGAACGAGACCTGGGGCGGCTTCTTCGGGCTGTCCTATGACCTGACCGACACCATCACGATCGACCTCGACGGGCGCTACCAGTCCGACACGATCATGAGCCGCGACGGCGCGACCGACGTGATCGGCTACGAGAAGACCTACAATAACTTTCTCCCGCGCGTCAGCGTGCAGAGAGG
>NZ_DF850488.1:2521425-2606472 GCF_000813185.1 Novosphingobium sp. MBES04
CAGTACAAGCCCAACCCGGACCTCATGCTCTATGCGACCTATTCGCGCGGCGTGAACCCGGGGCTGGGCATCGACCCGCTGCTTTCGGTCCCGCCCGAGTACGCCGCGGACCTCGAAGCGCAGGGCGTCACCCACGGGGTGAAGCCGGAAATCCTCGACAACTTCGAGGCCGGCTTCAAGGGCAGCCTGTTCAATGGGCGCCTGATCTTTGCCGGCGATGTCTATTACGACATCTGGTCCGACAAGATCACCGAGACGACGCTCCTCATCCCGCGGCCCAACGACACGCCGCTCTATGTCTCGGTCTTCACCAACCAGGGCCGCGTCGACCTCAAGGGGCTCGAGCTGGAGATGACCGCGCGCCCGACCGACGAGCTGACGATGTTCCTGGCAGGCGCGATCAACGACAGCACGATCAAGCGCGGCTCGTGCGCCTTCTGCCAGACGATGACCGGCGACGGCGACGCGACGGGCAACCGCCTGCCGTTCACCTCGAAGTACTCGCTGCAGGGCTGGGCGGAGTACGCCGTGCCGGTGCCGTCTATGGGCAACTATTCGGTCTATGGCCGGGGTGAGTTCACCTACAAGTCGGGCGTCTACGCCAGCGAAGGCAACTACGCGAAGACGGACGATGCCGCCGTCGTCAACTTCCGCCTGGGCCTGCGCTCGGACGGTCTCAGCTTCGAGGGCTTTGTCACCAACGCCTTCAACAACAAGACCTATACCAGCGTGCAGCCCAACTGGGAGCTGGCGAACCCGGCGCAGAGCTTTGCCACCTACGACACGATGGTGGTGGGCCTGCCCCAGCTGCGCACCTGGGGCTTGCGCGTCCGCTACGACTTCTGATGCGCGAGGGGAGGGGGCTACGGCTCCCTTCCTGGACTGTCGCACGAAAAACCCCGGCGGTGTGCGAACCGCCGGGGTTTTTCGTGGGCGCTGTCGGGGCGGCCGACCGCGAGCTCAGGCTGGGCGGTAGGGGAACGACGTCACAGGCTTTGCGCCCATGCGTTCAAGCGCGTTGATGACGGCGGCGCCTGCCAGCAGCGAGCCCGGTTCGCCAATGCCGGTCGGGGCTTCTTCGCTGTCGACGATGGCCACCTCGATCCGGCGCGGCATGCCGTACATGCCCTGGATCGGGTAGTCGTGGAAGTTCGACTGCACGGCCGCGCCGTTCTCGATTGTCAGTTCGCTGACGAAGGTGTTGGACAGCGCAAAGGCGATGCCGCCCTCGATCTGCGCGCGCACGATGTCCGGGTTGATGGCAAGGCCCAGGTCCACCGCGCACACGATCCTCTCGATGCGGTAGTCCTCGGGCGTGCCGGAGACTTCGGCGATCTGGGCGATGTGGGTCTCATCGGCGAACTGCACCGCGACGCCCCGGGTGATCCCCTCGGGCGCAGGGCTATCCCAGTCCAGCATCGCGGCGGCGCGGCGCAGGACCGCGGCGGTACGCGGGCGCTCGGCAAGAAGGTTCAGGCGAAAGGCGACCGGATCGGTCTTCGCCGCGCGGGCAAGGCGGTCGAGGAAGATCTCCTTGGCGGGCGCGGTGTGGTTGTTGGCGATGCCCCGGTAGGTCTCGACCGGGATGTCGAGATCGGCGCGCCACCAGTCGAGACGGCCCGCCGGAAAATCGTACTGCGCAAAGGCATTGCCCAGGATCACGCTGAAACGATGGACCTCGGGGGCGATCTTCAGAAGATGCGGAAACACGCCTTCGCCGCCGATGCCGTGCTCGATGGCAGTGGGGCGCCCCGTGGCATCGAGCGCGGCGCGCAGGCGGTGAAGCGCTTGCGGGCGGTAGCGCATGGCGGCCATCTCGTCCTCGCGCGTGCGCATCAGCTTGATCGGCCAGTGCCCCTGCGTCGCCTTGAGGACCTGCGCCAGTTCGCGGATCCAGTCCGAATCCGCGGCCGCGCGCCGCCCGAAGCTGCCGCCTGCGGCAATCGTCTCGAGATGGACCTTCTCGGTGGGGAGGCCCAGGATCTCGGCGGCGGCCTGCTGGTTGATCGTCTGCGACTGGAACCCGGCGCGCAGGTAACATTCCCCGTCTTCGATCCGCCCCATCGAGGTCAGCGGTTCCATCGGCGCGTGGGCGAGGTAGGGGAAGGTGAACTCGGCCTCGAGGACCTGTGCGGCCTCGGCAAAGGCTGCCGCACTGTCGCCGCGCTCCTCGCTGAATTCGGGCTCGGCGCTGTCCATCGCCTCGGAGAGGGTGTCGAGGTAGCCTTGCGAACTGGTGGTGCTGGCCGCGCTTTCGTCCCAGGTGATGTCGAGCGCGTCGCGCGCCTTCATCGCCTGCCAGGTGCCATCCGCGACAACGGCAAGGCCACCTGGAATTTCAACGACTGCGCGCACTCCGGCCATGGCCTTCGCGGCGCTGGCATCGAAGCGCGCGACGTGCGCGCCAAGGCGCGGCGGGCGGGCCAGCAGCGCAACCTTGAGGCCGGGCCAGCCCCCGTCGATGGCGTAGAGCTGGCGCCCGGTCGACTTGGCGCGCGCATCGAGCGCACCCAGCCCGCGCTGGCCGACGAGGCTGTAGGCGTTGCGCGGCTTGGGGCGCGGCTTGGGGCTGACCTCGGGCACGTCCTGGGCTCCGGCCTCGGCGGCAAGTTCGCCGAAATGGGCGCTGCGCTCGCCAGCGCGAACCACGCCTTGTGCGACCGTGATGTCGCCTGCGGGAACCTGCCAGCGCGCGGCGGCGGCGGCGACCAGCATGGCGCGCGCGTTCGCCCCGGCTTCGCGCAGCTGCTGCCAGCTTTGCGCGATCGAGGTGGAGCCGCCGGTGGTCTGCGCGCCGTAGTCGAGGTGGACATAGTCGGGGAGGCGTGCGGGCGCCCCCTCCACGCGGACCTGCTCCCAGTTGGCATCGAGTTCCTCGGCGAGGATCGTGGCGAGCCCCGTCCAGATGCCCTGCCCCATGTCGAGGTGCTTGGCATAAACCGTGACGGTGCCCTGTGCATCGATGCTCAGGAACGGGCTGGCCAGGTGGGGGGCGTCCGCTGCGCGCCTTGTCGGGGTGTCCGGCGCGGCGCCCTGGGCCAGCTTCGGGGCCATGATGCCGAGCACCAGGGCCGTGGCCGAGAGCGAGACGAACCGGCGGCGATCCAGGCCACCGGAGGCTCGGGGCAAGGAGGTGTCCGGTTCGTGTCGCATCAGGTGAGGAACTCCGTCAGGGTCTTCGTCCAGGCTTCGGGCTGCTGGTCGATGATATCGACGCCGCCGCCCTCCAGCTGCGCATAGGCCATGTCCGGGCGCAGGGCGCGGGCGCGCTGGGCGTGCGCGTAGATCTGGTCGCCGGTGTTGGTGAGGATCAGCGTGGGGCAGGCAAGGCGCGGCAGGCTGTCTTCGTGGCGGTACTGGAAGCCTGCGTTGTGCCCGTACCAGAACGGCGAGGGGGCCCCCATGGCCTGAAGGACGTAGCTGTTGACGGTCTCGAGAGGAAGGCTGCCGGCCACGAGGCGTTCGCGGATCGCGGCGAACTCGGCGAAATGCTGGCCGCCGGGCTTGGGGACGATTTCCTTTTCGCGCAGATGCTTGTCGGCGAAGAAGGCGCTGCGCTCGGCGTCGGTCAGCGGCATCGGGCCGTTGAGGACCAGGCGCTGGACCCGTTCGGGCAGGGCCAGCGCCACTTCGGTCGCGACCATCGCGCCGGTGTGGTGCCCGGCGATGTCGAAGCGCTCCAGCCCGAGCGCGTCGATGGCTGCGACGATGCTGGCCGCAAGGTCCTCGACGCGCGGCGGGAAGGGCGGACAGTCCGAGTTGCCGAAGCCGGGCAGGTCGAAGCCGATGGCATCGAAGCCCGCCTCGGCGAGGAGGCCGTAGACCGCTGTGAACTGGCGGCTGTCCATCGCCGCCTGGTGCACCAGCACGAGCGGGCGGCCCGTGCCGGTACGGCGGTAGTGGATCTGCCCGAAGGGTCCGTCGACATAGCCCCGGCGCGGGGAGACTTCGGCGCTGTCCGCAGCCATCAGGCGAGCAGCGTCTGGCCGAGCTTGCGCCCGAAGGTGACCGCGCTCGAGACGATGGCGCCGCTCAGGAACGAGTGGCCGAGGAAACCAATGCCGATGGCCTCGCCCGCGGCGTAGAGGCCCTCGATCGCCTCGCCGTTCGCGCCGGTGACGCGCAGGTCATGGTCGACCTGGATGCCCGGGTAGCAGGTGATCGAATAGCCGTAGTGGCGCACCGCGTAGAACGGGCCATTTGCGATCGGGGCGGGCAGGTGCTGGCGCTTGAACATGTCCGAGCCGACCTTCTGGCCGCGGTTGTAGGTGTCGATGGTGTTCGTGAAGGTGCCGACCGGCATCTTGCAGCGCGTGGCGAGTTCTTCCAGGCTATCGGCGCGCACGTAGTCTTCGTCAAAGCCTTCGAAGAGCTGTTCGAGCTTTTCCGGCTCCCACTTGAAGAGCGGCGGGGCCTCATTGCGGATGGCCTCGTCGTAGATGACCCAGAACGACCAGTCGGACTGGCGCATGATGGCGCGTTCGCGCGAATCGATGATGGGCTCGTCCTCGGGCATGAAGCGCTCGCCCTCGGCGTTGACGTAGACTTCCCAGGGCTGGCGCACGCTGGGCACGATCACCGTGTGGACCCAGGCTGCCGCGGGAGCGCCGAGGTCGCGCGTGCCGCCAAAGGACGGGAGCAGGGTGTCCTCGAACCAGCTCGTGCCGCCCGCCTTGCGCGCCAGCTTGAGACCGTCGCCGACCACGGTGTCGATGTGGTAGCGCAGCGGTACCACGCCGTGGATCTCCTGCCACAGCTCCTTGCTGCCGCCAAAGCCGCCGGTGGTGAGCACCACGGCCCTGGCTTTGAGGCGAATTTCCTCGCCCTTGTGAGTGGCGACAACGCCCCGGGCGACGCCGTCCTCGACGATCACGTCCTCGACCCGGGTTTCGAGGAAGAGTTCGAGGTTCCCGGCCGCAATGGCGGGCGCAATCGCGTTGCGGTAGGCCTTGATCAGCGAGAAGCCCTGCTCGGTGCTGCGGTAGGTGCGCGGCGTCGTGTAGAGATCGTGCTCGGGCGCGAAGACGGGCTCGAAGGGGGTGCAGGTCCAGCCCGATTCCAGCAGCCAGTCGATGGCTTCGGGCGCGCGCTCGATCCAGTCGCGCAGCAGCACGTGGTCGCCCGTGCCGTGGTTGATGCGCATGGCGTCGGCAAAGTGGGTGTCGGCATCGTCGGCCACGCCCGCGGCGCGCTGCATCGCCGTGCCCGCCGCGCTGATCGAGCCGCCCGAGAGGACCAGCGTGCCGCCGATGTCATCCGCAGCTTCCACCAGCGCGACCTTGAGCCCGCGCGCGGCGGCCGCGGCCGCTGCAGGAACGCCGGCCGTGCCTGCCCCGACCACGATGATATCGAACCCGTCCGTCATGTTGTCTCCGCTTCTCGAGCCTGGATCTGGTGCCTTGTTGGCTTGGAGCAAAGACTGACGTGGCCGGTGCCCGGCGGCGAGCCGTGAGACCTCGATGACCGCGCCGCGAACATTTTTCCGTCCGCGACCTCGGCCCGGCCCAGATGGAAGTGGGGCGGGAGGGAGCCGATCAGGCAGCGCCTGCGGGCACGCTGCGACCCATGTCCTCGCCAATGCGCCGCGCGGTCTGGAGCACCGGGTCGAGGTACTTGGCCAGCGCATCCTCGAGTGTCATGGCCGTGGCGAAGAACACCAGCGTCAACGTGCCGAGCAGGTTCTCGCCCTCGAAGATGGGGACTGCGAAGGAGGATGTGCGCCCCGGATTGGCCGAATAGGCGGTGCGCGAGATCGCGACATAGCCCTGCTTGCGGATCTTCTCGGCCTCGCCGCTGCTCTCGAAGACGCGCAGCATCTGCACGTCGCCTTCCGAGCCGGTCGCCTCGACATGGCGGATCAGCGAGGCGCGCGAATCGGGCGTGGCGTGTGCCAGATAGGCCCGCCCCGAAGCCGACTGGATGAGCGGCACCTGCCAGCCGGGGTAATAGTGGTTGAAGGTCAGCGGGGTCTGGGTGCTGGTGGAATCGCGCACGACCATCATGTTGCCCATGCGGGTGACCACGCTGATCGGCCAGTGCACGATGCCGGTCAGTGCCTCGATGTGCGGGCGCGCAGCGCTGACGAGCGCGTCGTGGCCCTGGAAGCCGTAGGACAGCGCCTGGACGAGCGGGGTCGGGCGGTAGCGCTTGCGCGAGGGTTCGCGCTCGACCACGCCCTCCTCCACGAGCGCGCGCACGAGCCGCAGCACGGTGGGATAGGGCAGGTCCACCGCTCGTTGGATCTCGGAGAGACTGGGCGAGCCCTTCAGATTGATGACGCGCAGGATTTCCAGCGCGCGTCCAATCACGCGTATCGATGAATCGGCGGTCAATAGCTTCTCGGTTTTCAGGTTTTATTGTTCTGGAATGGAGGACATCTTGTCGTGTTTCGGGCGAGACATGCAAGCCGAATTGTTCATTTCACGAACATCGTATTTCCCAAAGCTGGCATCACGCAGGCCCGGCCCGCATCCCCGGGGCTCGAAAAGCGAGATACGCGACGACAGGGGATGTGCGTGCGGGCGACCGAAGTTCTGATGGCCGACGTCTTCGCGCGGATCGTGCCCGGTACGCCCGTGGTGACGACCTTCCGCAAGATCTACCGCGGGCACCAGCGTGTCGTCTCGCTCTTCGACCGCCAGCGCCGCGGGATCACCAAGGCCTTCATGGAGCACGCTCCGGGAGAGGCCCACGCCGCCCGCCTCGCACGCATGGCCGGGATCGCCAACGATCCGGTCAAGCACCGCGAATACCTTCTGAAACAGGCCATGTTCCAAAGTCTGGCCGACGCGGAGAAAATTGCATGAGCATCGATACTGTACCCGGACGCGTGAACCGCGACCAGCTGGGCTTCCGCCGCAAGTTCGGCGTCCTGGGCCCTTCGACCAACACCAGCGTCCAGCCCGATTTCGACGACCTGCGCGTGCCCGGTGTCACCAACCACTACAGCCGCATCGTCGTCGACAACGCCAAGGCGGTCTCCAACGAGACCTTCATGGCGGGCGCCTGGGAGATCAGCGACAACACCGTGGACGCGGTCAAGGGCGTGCTCACCTGCGCACCCGACTACCTCGTCATGGGCATGTCGGCGGTGACCTTCTTCGGCGGCGCGGAAGGGGCCGACGCGTGGCGCCGCAACGTCGAGGAGATTTCGGGGCTGGGCGTTTCGACCGGCGCGGATTCGGTTGTCGCCGCGCTCAAGGCCTATGGGCCGGGGATCAGGAAGGTCGCGTTCTTCTCGCCCTACTTCCCGACCGCCAATGCCGAAGTGAAGAACTTCCTGGCCGACCACGGCTACGAGACGGTGCGCGACATCGCGCTGCAGTGCCCGTCCTGGCTCGCCATCGCCGAAGTCGAGGAGCGCCGCACCATCGACACCTTCAAGGCGCTCGACGGCGATGACGTGGACGCGCTGATCCAGGTGGGCACCAACATCTCGGGCATCCGCGCGGCGGCGGCGGCCGAGCTGTACCTGGGTAAGCCGGTCATCGCGATCAACACCGCAACCTACTGGCACGCGCTGCGCGCCAATGGCATTCAGGACCGCCTGATGGGCTTTGGTCGCCTGATGAGCGAATTCTGATCGCCCTCGGCGAGGCCCTGCGCGGGAGGCATAGTCGTGCCGCCTGTGCAGGGCCTCGCCGCACCTGCCTTGTTTCTTTCCCGCTAGACGTCGAGACCTTCGAGCCATGACCACGACCGCCACCAGCTTCATTGACGGCGCCTTCCTTCCGGCCGGGGACGGCTTCGAGCTTCCCGTCTTCGATCCGACCAGTGGCCAGCAGGCGAGCGCGCTGCGCGAGGCCGATGCGGCCGAAGTCGATGCGGCGGTCAAGGCCGCGCGCGCCGCGTTCGGGCCGTGGAGCGCGCTTGGTAGCGAGGCGCGCAGCAATGTGCTCCAGGCCATCGATGCCAAGCTGCGCGCGCACGGCGATGAGCTTGCCGAGCTGGAAGCGCGCACTTCGGGCCTCCCGATTTCGGGCGTGCGTCCGCTGATCGACCGCGCCGCCGAGAACTTCAAGCGCTTTGCCGAGGTCGCCAGCATGATGGCGGGCGAGACCTTCCAGCAGAACGAAAAGTACCTCACCTACACCACCCGCGAAGCCAAGGGCGTTGCCGCGCTGATCGCGCCTTGGAACGCGCCGCTGGCGCTGGGCTCGATGCGGCTGGCGACCTGCATCGCCTTTGGCAACACCTGCGTTCTGAAGCCGTCCGAATACACCCCCCAGTCGACCCTGCGCATGGTCGAGCTGATGCACGAGGCGGGCCTTCCCAAGGGCGTGGTCAATGTCGTCAACGGCCGGGGTAGCGTGACCGGGGAAGCGCTCACCACCCACCCGGACATCGACATGATCGGCTTTACCGGCGGAACCACCACGGGGCGCCGGATCATGGCGGCGGCGGGCGAGCGGCTGACCCCGGTGACGATGGAACTGGGCGGCAAGTCGGCGGCCATCGTCGCGCCCGATGCGGATCTGGAACGCGCGCTCGACGGCACGCTGCTCGCCATCTACGCCAGCAACGGCCAGCAGTGCCTGGGCGGCTCGCGCATCCTTGTCCACGAATCCATCGCCGAGGAATTCATCGCCGCCTTCGTCGCGCGCGCCAAGGCATCCGCATCGGCGATCCGTGCGATCCGGCGACCGAGATGGGCCCGCTCGCCTTCGAGGCGCACCGCGCGCACGTGCAGCACTACCTGGACGTGGCGCGCGAGGACGGCGCCGAGATCCTGCACGGCGGCACGGCGCCCGAAGGCCGTACACAAGGCTGGTTCATGGAGCCCATCGTCGCGCGCGCGCCCAGCAATGCGGCGCGGATCTGCCAGGAGGAGATCTTCGGGCCCTTCGCGACGTTCCTCACCTATTCCGACCTCGACGAGGCGATCGCGATGGCCAATGCCTCCGACTTCGGCCTTGTCTCCTATGTCTGGACACGCGATCTGGCGACGGCCATGGCCTGCAGCGCGCGCATCCGCGCGGGCACGATCTGGGTCAACACGCCGATGATGCGCGAATTGCGCGCGCCGTTCGGCGGCTACAAGGAATCGGGCATCGGCCGCGACGGCGCGCGCCACTGCGCGGACTTCTTTACAGAGGCCAAGACCACCTCGATCCCGCTGGAAGACACGCCGATCCGCCGCCTCGGCGCCTGATCCGCAAGAGACGCAAGAAAAAGGGCCGCGCCCGCGCCGTGTCGAAGGTGCGGGCGCGGCCCTCTTCGTTCGGGTGGCTCAGTAGTCGCCGAACTCGTTGGTGTCGGGAAAGACCGTTTCCTCACAGCGCGCCAGCACATAGGCGTGGCCCTTGGCATAGCCGTTCATGCGCACCATCAGCGCATCCTTGCGCGTGACCCAGATGTCGAGGTCGCCGTCGATGTCGCCCGTGCGCCACAAAAAGCGATGGCAGGCGAAGGTGCCCGCGGGCACGTGCATGTCCTCTTCGCCCAGATACTCGACCGGCATCTCGACCTTGCGGCCATGGCCCATCGTGCCCCCGTTCCAGGTAAGCGAGGTGGTGAGCAGCTCGATGGTCTGGACGCCGGGCACGCTGCGGTCGAGCTTCATCAGCTTCCAGCCTTCCGCCGCGGTCGGATGGTAGCCCAGCACCTCGCGCGCGGCCTCGAAAGGGAAGGCGGAGACGTCGATGGGCGCGCCGTCGGGGCCGAGCACGACAGAGGTGACTTCGCCGCCTGTCATCTGGCGCACCACCGATCCCGCATAGCGCCCATCCGCATAGAGGCGTGCAAAACCGTCGCGCGGGGTGAAGTCGGCCTCCACTGTCTGCATGACCTGACGCACGATGGAATTGCCCGGAAAGCGCGAGAGCGTCATCGCTGTGCGCGATCCGTCCGGGTTGCAGGTGAGGATGAAGTCCTCCCAGTCCGCCGTGCGCTCGGGCGCATGGAGGGGGTGGGTGACGTACGAGCCGGTAATGCGTGTGAAGGGCATGGGCGCAACAGATCGCGCGAGGGCGCGGCGATCAATTCTGCAGAGAGCCGATGTTCGCGGGACGAAGGAAGGGAGGAGGATCTGCCTTCGGTCCCGCGAACCCCGGGTGTGCCGGCAAGGAGGCAAGCAGGAAACAGGCTTTCAAGGGGCCATCGCCCCTTGACCCCCAAATGGGCAACCTCACCTTTCTCGGCCAGGATGGCGTGGGAAAGGTGAGGCCGACAGTTCGGGGAGCCCGAGGGCGATGGTCCTCGGATTCTCGTTTTCTGATTGCCTTGTTATTTCTTGAAGTCTTGGTGGACCGTCTCTCAGGCCGCCGTTTCGCTCGTCGGTTCGGTCTGGCCGGCGTAGGGCACCTCGCGCCCACCGAAGCGGCGCACGCGGATGTTGGCCTGTTCGCCGTGCCCGGCAAAGCCTTCGAGCGCGCACAGGCGCGAGCAGTAGTCGCCGATCAGCGCGGAGGCCTCGTCGGTCTCGATGCGCTGGTAGGTGCAGGTCTTCAGGAACTTGCCGACCCACAGGCCACCGGTGTAGCGCGCGGCCTTCCTGGTGGGGAGGGTATGGTTGGTGCCGATGACCTTGTCGCCGAAGCTGACGTTGGTGCGGCTGCCCAGGAACAGCGCGCCGTAGTTGGTCATGTTGTCGAGGAAGTAGTTGGGGTCGGCGGTCATCACCTGGACGTGCTCGGAGGCGATCTCGTCGGCGATTGCGACCATTTCCTCGGTGCTGTCGGCCACGATGACCTCGCCGAAGGTCTCCCAGGCCTTGCGGGCATGTTCGGCGGTGGGGAGGATCTGCAGGAGGCGCTCGATCTCGGCCATCGTTTCGCGCGCGAACTTTTCCGAATTGGTGAGGAGGCGCCCGGGCTGTCGGGGCCATGCTCGACCTGGCCCAGGATGTCGGTCGCGGCGATCTCGGGATCGCAGCCCACCTCATCGGCGATGATCAGCGTCTCGGTGGGACCTGCGAAGAGGTCGATGCCGACACGTCCGAACAGCTGGCGCTTGGCTTCGGCGACGAAGGCGTTGCCCGGGCCGACCAAGATATCGACCGGATCGATCGAGGCCGTGCCGATGGCCATGGCGCCCACCGCCTGGATGCCGCCCAGCGCGTAGATCACGTCGGCCCCGGCGAGCGCCTGTGCGGCGACAATGGCGCGGGCCGGGCGGCCCTGGAACGGCGGGGCGCAGGTGACGACGCGCTTCACGCCCGCAACCTTGGCGGTGATCACCGACATGTGCGCGCCGGCCAGCAGCGGGTACTTGCCACCCGGCACGTAGCACCCGGCCGAGTTGAGCGGGATGTTCTTGTGCCCCAGGATCACGCCGGGAAGGGTCTCGACCTCGACGTCCTTCATCGAGGCGCGCTGGACCTGCGCGAAGTTGCGCACCTGCGTCTGCGCGAACTCGATGTCCTTGCGTTCCTGCGGGGTCAGGCTGTCGACGCAGGCCTCGATCTCGGCGTCGGTCAGGCGATAGTCCTCGCGGTCCCAGCCATCGAAGCGGATCGACATGTCGCGCACGGCGGCATCGCCGCGCTGTTCGATGTCGGCCAGCGCGGCTTCGACGATATCGCGGACCTTGCGGTCGGCATCGGCCCGCGTCTCGGCGCTTGCGCCGCGCTTCAGATACTGCGCCATCTTCACTCTACCCTTCGTCATGTGTCGTCATGGATGAGGCCGACTTGGCGCGGTCCGGGCCGCGCGGGAACGCTGCGTGGCGCAGATGTCCATATCGCGAAAAGATGGACCGTTCGCGGCATGGAAGGGGAGGGCGCGGGGAGAAGGCTCAGGCCTTCTCCAGCCGCTCGATGATCGGGCCAAGCACGTCCGCGATGAGCTTCTCGCGCATCGCGCGGCGGGCATCGTCCTCCTCGGGTGAGAGCGTCAGGCTCTCGATCCCGCTGGCCACGGAAAGGCCCTGTGCGTCCAGCACCTGTTCCATCGTGCGCATGCGTTCGCGCGTGACCGAGAGTTCCATCGTCAGCGTCACCATCGAACGCAGCATCTGGTCGACGATGGGGTTCTCAAGAAAGGTGACGGTGCGGTCGCCGGGCTTGGGGCCTGCGGGAAATGCATCCTGTGCCGGGGTGGTCATGGCTTGCGCCCTCCGAAGAAGAAATAGGTGGCCGCGCCGGCGCTTTCGTAGTCGGCAAAGGCGTGGTCGGGATCGAACCCGGCGCGGGCCAGTTCGGCCATCATGTCGAGCTCGACGAAGCCGGTCCAGAAGGGCTCGCCGTTGTGGCGCACCTGCCAGTCGTTGGTGGCCTGCTTGATGAGCGGGATGCGGTGCGCGTGGTAGGGCACGTCGAGATGCAGGACGAGGCCGCCCGGCTTCAGGAGGCGCCAACATTCCTTGAGGATCTCCTGCGTCTGTGCCGCGGTCGTCTCGTGGAACATGATGATCGAGGTGATGAAGTCGACGCTCTCGTCGGGAAGGCCGGTGTCCGCCGCGTTGGCCTCGCGAAAGTCGATGGCAAGCCCGTTCGCCTCGGCCGTGCCATGGGCAAAGCGCACCAGCGGGCGGGCGCACTCCAGCCCCATGACCTTAGCCTGGGGCCAGACCTTCTTGTACGCGTGGGTCTGCTCGCCCGTGCCGCAGCCCATGTCGAGGACGCGGGCGGGCACGAGGTCCGGCGCGCGGCGCTGGGCAACTTCGGCCACGAACTGGCCGAGCGTGTCCTTCTCCAGCGAGCCGCGCGCGGACATGCCCTTGGCGCTGCGCTAGAGTTCGACCGTGCCGGTGTAGTTGAGGCCCTGTTCGATGTCGTCGGCGCGGCGTTCGCGCCAGTAGCCGCCGGGCTGGCGGTGGATCTCGGTGGTGCTGACCGGGGCGCGAACAACCAGCTCGTCGCGCAAGGTCACGCTGCCGCCGGCCGGGCGCGCATCGCGCAGCTGCCGGTAGGTTTCGATGCGGTCCTCGATAATGCGGTCGGTCGTGTCCTGCACCGCGCCCCACATCAGGTTCTGGCTGTGGAAGGTGAGCGCGGACCAGGTCTGGAACAGCGGGTCGTTCTCAACGGCGGCGACCGCGTCCTTGCGGGTGGCGGGAGGGGCGCCGTGGGCGGCCTCGTAGGCCGGGGCCAGGGTCGCATCGAAGCGCCGGTCGAGCGCGGCCTCGACATCGAAATTGATGAACTTCTTGAAGCCGCCGATGAAATTCTGCCGGGCGGTCTCGTCGTGGTTGGGCGTGAACGCGAAGTCGCGCGCCGTGAAGGTGTCGTTCTGGGCCATGGGGGAAGTCTCGCGCAGGAGGTCGCCGTCTGCAATGTGGGGGCGTGCGCTGTTCGCGACATGAACATCCTATGCGCATCTCGCTTATGCATTTTACGTATATCAGGTCGAATAATTCGACTGGAGTTTCGATAGCTCTCTGGCAGCAAGGGCACTCAGCCATTGCCAGGGAGCAGCCATGTACGCGGATATTCAGGACGATCTGGAGATCGTCGGCATCGTCAACCACCGTCCCGGATCGGTGGCGAGTGGACCGCTAGGGGCCGAATTCGATCCCGCCTATATCCGCAAGGCCGCGCTGGAGCAGGAAGCGGCGGGCTATGACCGGGTGCTGATCGCCAACGCTGCGGTCATGCCCGAGAGTTTTGCCATCGGCGCGCACCTCTCGGGCGTGACCTCCAAGCTCGGCTTCATGATGGCGCATCGCCCGGGGCCGGTGCAGCCCACTTATGCCGCGCGCCATCTCGCAACGCTCGACCGCCTGAGCGAGGGCCGCGCGGCGGTCCACGTCATCGCCGGGGCCGATGACCGCGAAGTCCAGGCCGACGGCGCCTTCAACACCAAGGAAGAGCGCTACCGCATCGCCGCCGAATACGTCGAGGTCATGCGCCGCGTCTGGTCGAGCGAGCAGCCCTTCGACTTCGACGGCGAATTCTACACGTACCGCGACGCCTTCGCGATGGTGCGCCCGCACGGCGGGGCCATGCCGGTCTACTGGGGAGGCACCTCGGACCTGGCGCTCGACCTGTGCGGCAAGGTCGCCGACGTCTACGCGCAAGGGGGGGACACCTTCGAGGGTGCGGGCGACCTCGCGCGCAAGGCGCATGCGGCGGCCGCGCGGCACGGGCGCGACATCAAGGTGCTGATGACCATGGTGATCCTCCTGGGCGAAACCGAGGATGCGGCCTGGGAGCGCGCGATGAAGCTGGAGCAGCAGGTGACCGAGCGCATCGCGGGCGGTGAGCGCGGCATCGTCATGGGCAAGCACGACAAGGACGAGGACAAGGCCGCCGCGGGCGCCTTCCAGCGCATGCTGGCGCAGTCCAAGGAGGGGGACCGCCTCGACCGCTGCCTGTGGACCGGGCTCAACAAGGCCTTCAAGGGGCGCGGCAACAATTCGGTTCTAGTCGGAACGCCGCAGCAGGTCGCCGACAGCCTGATGGAATACCGCCGCCTTGGCATTACCCGCTTCCTTCTGCGCAGCCCCGAACAGGACACCGACGCTGCGCTCATCGGGCGCCAACTCGTACCCGAATTGAAGGCACAGATGGCCGCGGCCAAGGCGGCGCTGGCATGAGCGGCATCGCTCCCTATACCATGGCGCTGTGCCGTCCGGCGACGGGCAGTGTCTTTGGCGCGGACGGTATGCCGCTCGACGGCGCACTCGATGCCAACATCGCCATCGCCTGCGACGCCATTGCGCGCGCGGCGGGCGAGCACGGCGCGCGCCTGGTCGTCTTTGCCCAGTTCGCGATGACCGGCTACACCCCGCTTGGCCCCGAGGCCTGGCTGGGCGCGGCGGTCACCTTTCCGGGACCGGAAATGGAGCGGCTGGGCGAGGCCGCGCGCAAGGCAGGCGTCTATGCCGCCGTGCAGATTGCCGAGAAGCACGCGGCCTTTCCGGGCCGCTACTTCTTCTCGGTGGCGGTGCTGACGCCCGAGGGCGAGATTGGTCTGGCCTACCGCAAGAACTACTCGCTCTCGCTGCGCACCAGCCCGGTCGACGTCTACGACCGTTTCGTCGAGACCTTCGGGCACGCGGCGTTCCTCCCCGTCCTCGACACGCCGATTGGCGGGCTGGGCGTCAGCATCGGGGCCGAGCCGCACTGGCCCGAACCGATCCGCGCCATGGCGCTGAAAGGTGCAGAAGTGATCCTCAATCCGGTCGCCGCGATGCAGGGGATCGACTATCTCAACCGTCCGGGCGCAGAGCTCTGCCGTCCGGTCCGCGCCTTCGAGAACGCAGTCTACTTCGGCATGGCGAACATTGCGCAAGGGGAGCTGCCCTCGCAGGCCTGGGATTATGAAGGACGTCCCATCGGCGCGGCCGTGAGCGAGGAATTCCACCTCTCGACCATCGATATCGAGGCCTTGCGCCGTGCGCGCAGCCAACCGGCGGGCAACCTTCTGGCCGGAATGCTGCCCCAGATCGAGGAGGACCGCAGCGCGCTCACGCTCTGGCCTTCCAACGCCTTTGGCGATGCGCCGCCTGCAGGCTTTGCGGCGATGATCGCGGTCGAAACGCAGGTGCGCGAGCGGTTGCAGGCGCTGGGCCGCGACCACGCCCCCGCGCCCGAGCCGACGTCCTAGCCAAGGAAGCTTTCGACCACCGCCTGGCGCCTTGCGGCAAAGGCGGGGTCGGAGGCGGCAGGCAGGCTTTCATAGCGTGCGCCGGAGAGGGTGGGGGCCAGCTCGGCGGTGTTGGCGGCAAGCGGATCGTCGCTGGCCGCCATCATCAGCGTGGGCACGGGCACCATCGGCAGACGCTCGCGCACGGGCCAGGTGAAGGCGGCGTGGTAGCCCAGCGGGTAGGTCTCGTTCGCCTTCAGCAGTTCCAGCAGCCAGGCGTGGAGCGCGGGCGCGGGCATGATCCCGGCCTCGCGGCGCCCCTCGCGCGTGCGGTTGTACCAAGGCCAGAAGCTGCACTGGTCGCGCAGGAACTGGAATGCGCGCGACAGGTACGCGCCATCAAGGTCGGGCGTGAAGGCGGGCGCGTAGTTGGCCATCAGGCTTTCGAGGAACGCGCCTTCGAACAGGCCCACTCCGTCCAGCACGAGATGGGCGACGCGCCCGGGCTGGGCGATGGCGATCTCGGCGGCGATGCACGCCCCGGTGTGCGAGCCATAGAGGTCGAACTCCTCCAGCCCCAGCGCGTCGAGCGCGGCCAGCGTGGTCGCGGCGAAATCGCGCGCATCGGGAGCCGCCAGCGGGTGGGGCGAGCTGTCTCCGAACCCGGCGGTGTCCGGCGCGATTACGCGGCGCCCGGTCCCCAGCTGCTCGATCAGCGGTACCAGCTGGCGCGAACTTCCCGGCGAGGCGTGAAGGAGGACGAGCGGGCGGCCCGTGCCTTGCACTTCGCGGTAATGGACCTGGCCGAACGGCACGTCGACGAAGCCACGGCGCACGGGCGAAGCGGGGGAATTCGAGGACATGTGCAGGTTCTCCTAGCCGGTCTGGTCCCGGGTGTACCGGGCTAGCTTCGGGATAGCGCGGCGCATCCAGTCAGGACAGGCGCGTGCAGGCGAATGGCCGTCAGGAGAAGACGCGAGTGTCTGCGTCAGCCGTGCGCGAGCGTGATCACAGTGCCCATGAAGGCCAGCCCCGCGCCGCTGGCCACGGCCGTCCTGAGCCGGCCTTCGCCCGCCGCGCTGCGCGGCCACAGCTCGAACAGGCCGATATAGAGGAAGCTGCCCGCAAACAGCGCGAGGAGCAGCGCGAAATGCGCCTCGCCCATCGGCAGGAGCTGGCCCAGCCCAATGCCCAGAAGCGGGGCGAGTGAGTTGGCAAGCAGCCAGCGCGGCGCGGTGTGCGCATGGCCATGGGCCAGGCTGAGACCCGCCATGTTGGCCCCGTCGGCGAGATCGTGCGTGAGCACGGCGGCGGCCACGATCCAGCCTGTCGTCGGCGAGATCTGGAAGGCAAGGCCGATCCCGACACCGTCGAGCAGGCTGTGCGCGAGGAGTGCGATGCGTCCCGCGCTTCCCTTGGGGGCCGCGGTTTCGGGCAGGTGATGCAGCAGCAGGCCTGCGCCAAGGCCGATCAGCGCCATGACAAGGACACTGGCCGTCGCGCCCGGCCCGGTCTGGCCGTGAAGCGCCTCGGGCAGGAGGTCGAAGAGGGCCAGCCCCAGCACGAAACCGCTGGTCACGCCGAAGATCAGCGTGCTTTTTCGCACGAGGCGCAGGGTAATCACTCCGCCCGCATACGTGGCGAACGCCGTCGCCAGGCCAATGAGGAGGAGCGAGAGTGTAGGGGAACCGGACATCGCTGCCATGTGATGTTGTCACATGGCAAATGCAAGAGCCTTGTGCCGCATCCTTATGGGCAAGATGGCAAGGGCTCTTGCGCGAATTACATCGTGGCCGTGGCCACCCTGCTCGCCGTGTCGGCGCTGGCAAGTTCGAGCGCGGGGGCGGCTTCGGCGTGCGGAGCCTCGGGGTAGATGAAACCGTAGACCGGGTTGTGGCGCGAGCCGAGCGCGCCGATGGGGGCGAACCAGATGCGCACTTCGCTCCAGTCGCCCGCGTCCGACACGTCTTCGGCGAGGACCCCGCGCTCGATCATGCCCGGGCGCGACCAGTTGGCGTGGTTGAGCAGGACATGGCGCGTGTCGACGACCTTGGACACCACCGCGACATGGCCCAACGGCATGTCGTGCGAGGGGGCCATGGCCATGACCGCGCCGACTTCGGGCTCACCGCCGCGTGCGTAGGTGCCCGCGGCCTGCTTCCACCAGGTGCGCGCATCGCCGTGGATCGAAATGCCCGATTGCTCGCGGGCATAGGGTACGCACTGCAGGACGTGGGCCGAGGCCGGAAGCGCGGTCAGGGCAAGGGCGGTTCCCAGCAGCGCGGACAGGGCCTGTGCGAGGCGGCCCGAGACAACTTTTGCACCCGCCTTGCGCGGCGCCGGCGAGAATGTGCGGCGCAGTGCCCCCGTCAGGAATTTCATGAACGACCCTTGAATTTGCGAACCCGGGGCGCGTCTAGGTGATGTTGTATCTTGGGGCCAGACAGGCGTTCCACGCCTTGCCGCGCTTCGTGCCCGGCTCGTCCCGTGCGGTTCCCGGCGTGCGATGAACTGCGTTTCTTCGCACGCCGGGAGAGCGGGATCAGAAGCGGAAGGTCACGTAGGTCGCGCCGTAGAAGAGGTCGCGCCCCGGTTTGAAGGCGTCGGCCAGGTCACTGTAATTGGTGTAGAAACCGATGGTGGTGAACGGATTGAGGGCATAGCGGCCCGAGACCGAATAGCGCGTCGCGAAGTAGCGTGCATTGCTCGAATCGCCGCTGCGGATCACCGCGCCGCCCAGCGAATGGACCGCATCGTGCACCGAGGTGCGCCAGAGCCCGGCCATCGAGAGATTGAGCGACAGCCCCTTGGCGGGGGCGAGGCCGAGCGAGGGCTGGAGGATGGTGAGGTTGTGGGGGCCAAGGTCGCCGTTGTAGGTCAGCGGGCGCGGGAACAGCGGGCCATAGGTGCCCAGCTTCCCGTCGTTGGGGTCCTTGTCGCCCGAACCGAGGTCAAAGCGCAGGCCCAGCTGCGGCTTCCATGGCGCCTTGAAGGAGTAGGAGCCCTGCGCGGTCAGATAGTACGCGTCGATGTCGCGCGGGCCGTTGGAGCCCCACTGGCGGATGCCTTCGAGGCTGTAGTTCCAGGGGCCGTCGATCCCGGCCAGGCGCAGCGAAAGCGTGCGGCGTTCGTCGCGCGCAGCCGGGTCCACGCTGTCGAACCCGCGCAGCGCGTCGGTCGCGACGAAGATCGCTTCCACGCGGCCCGAGTGCGCGCCCTTGCCAAAGCCGTAGCCCGCGTTGAGGCCCCACAGGTCGTAGTCGGTGTTGGTGGCATCATCGAAGGAGCCCTTGCGCTCGGTTACCGGGTGGCCGATCATGAAGCCACCGTCGATGCGGCCCGCCTTGCCGATCACGCGCACCAGGTCGAGCGAGCGGCGGGTGTTGGCGCCCTCGCGCATGTCGAAGACGGTGTAGCCGCCAAGCCCCACTTCCTGGCGCCCGACGCGGGCCTTGATCTCGCCCGAGCCGATCGGCACGCGCGCCTCCAGGAAAGCCTGGTTGAAGTCGGCGCGGCCCTCATCGATGGTCGCCTCGACGGACTCGAGGCCGGAGGTGGTGGCGTGCTCGATATCGACAAAGGCGCGCAGCGAGGCGCTGTCCTGCCGCCCGATATGGACATCGCCCCAGAGGCGCGCGCGGATCTGGAAATTGCCGTCATCGTCCTGGGGACCCGCCCCGAAACGCTCGCCCGGGCGCAGCTCGCCGCGTAGGCGCAGTTCGCCGCCCAGCGTGCCGTACACGTCGGGCGCGATGGGGATGTACTTCAGTTTGGTCCACAGGTTCGCATCGCGCACGTCCCGGAAACTGGCGTAGTTCTCCTCGTGGTTGATTGGGTGGAAGGCCGGGTCGGGCTCCTGCAGCACGCGTCCGTCCCAGGTGACGATGGGGGCCCGCGCCCCCTGCGGCAGCTGGGTGGTATCGGCGGACGCCTTGTCCTGCGGGATCGGCAGCGGCGCGGGGATGGGAACGGGCTGGCGTGGTTCCTGCTCTTGCGCCTGCTCTTGAGGCGCGGGCGCAGCCGACGCAGCTCCACTGGCAAGCACCAGCGGTGCCATGAATGCGATCATCTTGAACTCTCCCGAAAGGTCTCGTCCCGGTTATCCGGGTTGGCGCGCGGTCCTGTCTTTTGAAGGCCGGGGCGCGGTGGGTGCCGGGGGGCGGCGGTGAAGGGCGAAGGTCTGAAGCAGGTGGACCGCGATCCCGAAGACGAGGCCCCACAGCGCGGCGCCCAGACCGAACAGCGTGAGCCCCGAGGCCGAAACCGCGAAAGTAACGAGCGCGCCGTCGCGCCCGTCCTCGGCTTTGAGGGCCGCGCTCAGCGATCCGGCGACAACGGGGAAGAGGGCGAGGCCCGCCAGCGCGGCGATGAGGAATTCGGGCAGCAGCGCAAAGAGCGCGAGCACGGTCGAGGCGAAGGCGCCAAAGAGAAGGTAGGTCACCCCGCCCGCGACCCCGGCGACGTAGCGCTTTTCCTTTTCGGGATGCGCCTCTTCGCCCAGGCAGATCGCGGCGGTGAGCGCGGCAAGGTTGAGGCCGTGGCACCCGAAGGGCGCGAGCAGGACCGAGGTGATCGCGCTTGCCGAGATCAGCGGGCGCGCGGGGGGATGCTCGAAACCGGCGGTGCGCAGGACCGCGATGCCGGGCAGGAACTGGCCGGTCAGCGCAACCACGGCGAGCGGCACCGCGATGTTGGCGGCTGCGGCAAGGTCGAAACGGGGCGTCGTCCAGACCGGCAGGGTGAGGCTGGGCGTTGCTATGGTGCCCGAAAGCGAGCCGGTGAGCGCGCACAGGGTCACGCCCACCACCAGCACGGCCACGACGGCATAACGCGGCGAGACGACGCGCCCGGCAAAGAAGGCGCCCATCATTGCCACCACCGTCAGGGGGGCCTCGGGCAGGGTGCCGACCATGTCGATCACGAAGCGGAACAGGATGCCCGCCAGCATGGCCGCAGTGATCGCGGGGGGCAGGCGGCGGGTAAGCTGGTCGAAGGCGCCCGAGATGCCGACCAGGAAGACCGCGACATTGGCGACGATATAGGCGCCGATGGCGGTCGCAAAGTCGGTCTGGGGCAGCATGGTGACCAGGAGAGCGGAGCCGGGCGCCGACCAGGCGATGACGATCGGCACCTTCCAGCGCAGGCTGAGCACGATGCCCAGCACCCCGCTGCCGATCGAGATCGCCCAGACCCAGGAGGCCACCAGCGGTTGTTCCAGGCCTGCAGAGGCCTGGAACACGATGACCAGCGGTCCCGCGTAGGAAATGGTGGTGGCGATGATCCCGGCGAGAATCGTCGGCAGCCAGGTAAGATGCCGAAGGGGCATGGAATTCTCCTTGGGCGGGCTCAGGCGGTGAGCGCGCGTTCGGGGGTATTAGGGGCGGGGCTGGCCGTGGTGGCGGCCACCGTTGCCGCCGCCTGGCGGCGCAGGCTCAGGGTGAAGAGCGCGGTTGCGGCCACCGAGATGAAGCCCGGCACGGCGAAGGCGACGAAGTTCCAGCCCATCGGCAGCTGCGCGGAGAGGAGAATGCCGCCCAGCATGGGCCCGACAATGGCGCCCACGCGGCCCATGCCCGACGCCCAGCCCAGGCCCGTCGAGCGGACCGAGAGGGTGTAGAACTCCGCCACACAGGCGTAGAGCAGGATCTGCGTGCCGGTGGTGCCTGCGCCCGCGATGAAGATCAGCAGGTAGAGGACGGGCATCGGGCTGTTGAGGCCCAGAAGCATGAGGCAGGCCGAGCCGAGCGCGAAGTAGGCCATGACCACGCGCGGCAGGCCGAAGCGGTCGGCAAGGCGTCCGCCCGAGATCGCCCCGAACATGCCCCCGAAGCTGAGCGCGAGGAGGAAGGAGAGGCTGGAGCCGAGCGAATAGCCCGCGCTGACCATGAGCTTGGGCAGCCAGGAGCTGAGCCCGTAGACCATGAGGAGGCAGCAGAAGAATGACAGCCACATCGCGAAGGTGCCCAGCGCGCGGCCCTGGCGGAACAGCTCGCCAACCGAGGTCGAAGCGACCTTGGCCTCGTGGTATTCGAGCGGGGCGTCGGCGGGCAGGTTGGCCTCGGGCGCCAGCTGGCGCAGGTGCGCGCGGGCGGTCTCGATTTCGCCCTTGCGGATGAGGAAGCCGATGGATTCGGGCAGCGCCTTCAGGATCAGCGGCAGGCAGATGAGCGGCACCGCGGCAGCGAAGAACATCGAGGGCCAGCCGAAGGCGGGCAGAAGGTAGATGGCGAGCCCGGCCGCGACCATGCCGCCCACCGCATAGCCGCTGAACATGAGCGCGACGAGCGTGGAGCGGATGCGCTTGGGCGCATATTCGTTGGTGAGCGCAACCGCGTTGGGCATGAGGCCGCCGCAGCCAAGGCCCGCGGCAAAACGCAGCAGCCCGAAGGTGAGCGGGGTCGTCACGAAGCCGTTGAGGAAGGTGGAGGCGCTGAACAGGGTGAAGCACAAGGTGATGCAGGTCTTGCGCCCGATGCGGTCGCCGAGCGGCCCGAAGACGAGCGCGCCGCCCATCATGCCGAACAGCGCCCAGCTGGCGAGCGAGCCCGCCTCGGTCGGGCTGAGGCCCCATTCGTCCATCAGGCGCGGCAGGACCGCGCCGTAGATGAAGACGTCGTAGCCATCCACGACGAGCAGGATGGCGCAGGCGACAATGATCTTCTTGTGCAGTGAACTCAGAGGCGCCTGCTCGATCAGGCGGCCGACATCGATACCTTGCATATCGATACTCTCCCGGTTTGTGATTTTGTATTTTTCAGGAGACTGAGTGATTTAGCAGGGGGTGCCAAATACCGATTGAGTGCCAGGTCGATACGCTGGAAGTATTTGGATGGAATTTGCGCAAGGCGCTCAGGGGGTTAACCGCTCGCGATTGCGGCCTCGTGCGCGTCGAGCGCGGTGGGCACGTCGTAGCCCCAGTCGCGGTATTTGCGCGCGATCGTGGCAATCATCAGCGCCAGTTCGGGCGAGTGGTCGCCGGGGCGGTGGCTCATGATGATGGGCGAAGTCGCGGTCTCGGCAAGCTCGCGGTAGACGACGTCGTGGCTGCGCGCGCGGCGCACCGATTCGGGCACGATGGCGATGCCTTCCTCGGCCGCGACAAGGCCGATGGCGATCTGCAGTTCGCGCGCCTCGTGCGCGATCCTTGGCTCGATCCCGTAGTCGCGCCAGAGCGAGAGGACCTGGTCGGCATAGCTGGGGCGGGGCTGGCGCGGGTAGATGATCTGCGGCTCCTGCGCGAGGTCGCTCAGCGACACCGGCCCGGACCCGCTCGCCATGGGGTGGTCGGGCGAGAAGGCGGCAACCAGCTTCTCGTGGCGCAGGATCACGCGCTGCACCGCCGGATCATCGAAACGGATGCGCCCGAAGCCCACATCGATGCGCCCGTCCTTGAGCGCGGCCAGCTGGTCGAGCGTGGTGCTCTCGACCATGACCAGTTCGACGTTCTTGGCGACCTTTCGGAACTCGCGGATGAGCTCGGGCAGGCGCGCATAGATGGTGGAAGCAACGAATCCGATGACAAGGCGTCGCCGCTCGCTGGTCGCAGCCGCGCGCACCATCGCTTCCACGTCCTCGATCCGCGCGAGCACCTGGAGTGCCTGCGAATGAAGCAGGCGTCCGACCTTGGTCAGTTGCAGCGGGCGGCTCGAACGGTCGAGCAGCGTGGCCCCGACATGTGCCTCAAGTTGCTGGATCGCGCGGGAAAGGGGCGGCTGGGCGATGTGCAGCCGGTCGGCCGCGCGGTTGAAATTGCCTTCGTCGGCGACCGCGACGAAGTAGCGAAGGAGGCGCAGGTCCATTCAAGATACCTCTCAGGTATAATCCCATGACCCGATTGATCTTTGAATGCGGGCACGGGGAGTACTAAATTTCCCTCGAAACGTAATCACACGGGAGAGAGGCTGCAATGGCTGCGTTGGATCGCGCTGATACCTTCATTGTCGATGTGCCGACAATTCGCCCGCATGTTCTGGCCATGGCCACCATGCATTCGCAGGCGATGACGATCGTGCGCCTGGTTGACGGTGACGGCGTGGAGGGCCTCGGGGAAGGCACCACCATC
Source organism: Novosphingobium sp. MBES04 (assembly GCF_000813185.1). Lineage (NCBI taxonomy): Bacteria > Pseudomonadati > Pseudomonadota > Alphaproteobacteria > Sphingomonadales > Sphingomonadaceae > Novosphingobium > Novosphingobium sp. MBES04. The sequence goes on from NZ_DF850488.1 coordinate 2,544,955, forward strand.
GGTGGCCTCAGCTACGGCGAGGAGAGCCCCGAGAGCATCAAGTCCGCGATCGACACCTACATCCTGCCGGTGCTGGAAGCGAGCGACATCTCCCGCGTGGGCGAGACGATGGCGCGGATCAACGCCTGCGTGCGCGGCAACCATTTTGCCAAGTGCGCCGTGGAAAGCGCGCTCCTCGACATGGCGGGCAAGCGTCTGGGCGTCCCCGTCTCCGAGTTGATCGGCGGCGGGCGCGTGCGCGACACGCTGCCCGTGGCCTGGACGCTGGCAAGCGGCGACACCGCCCGCGACATCGCCGAGGGCGAGCAGATGCTGGCCGAGCGTCGTCACAACATCTTCAAGCTCAAGATCGGCAAGCGCGCCGTGCGCGATGACGTCGCCCATGTCGGGGCGATCTGCAAGGCGCTGGGCGACCGCGCGAGCATCCGTGTCGACGTCAACCAGAACTGGAGCGAGCCCCAGGCGCGCCTCGGCATGGCGATGCTGCACGATGTCGGCTGTGACCTCGTCGAGCAGCCCACCGCGGGCGATGACATCGCGGCGATGGCGCGTCTCTCGCAGGGGCAGACCATTCCGCTCATGGCCGACGAGGCACTCCACGGGCCGCGTTCGGCGCTGCGCATTGCCGAGGCGGGCGCCGCGTCGGTCTTCGCGCTCAAGATCGAGCAGTCGGGCGGCCTCTTCGCGACCGCGCAAGTCGCCGCGATTGCAGGCGCTGCGGGCCTTGGCCTTTACGGCGGCACGATGCTGGAGGGCAGCGTCGGCACGGCCGCCTCGGCCCATGTCTTTGCGACCCTGCCGCAGCTCGACTGGGGTACCGAACTGTTCGGCCCGCTTCTCCAGACCGACGAGATTCTGGCCGAGCCGCTGCACTATGCCGACTTCGCGCTGAGCGTGCCGACCGGCCCTGGCCTGGGTATCGCGCTCGACGAGGACAAGATCGCCTATTTCCGGCGCGACCGCGATGGTCCGCGCCTCCACGCCGTCACTACAGGAGCCTGATCCCCCATGCTTTTCATGGTTGAAATGGACGTCAACATCCCCCTCGACTTCGACGCCGAGGAAGCCGCGCGCCTCAAGGCCGAGGAGAAGGCCTACTCGCAGAAGCTGCAGGCCGATGGCACCTGGCGCCACATCTGGCGCAAGACCGGGCTCTATTCGAACGTCAGCATCTTCGATGTCGCGAGCAACGAGGCGCTTCACGACGTGCTCATGGCGCTGCCGCTCTACCCCTTCATGGCGATGAAGGTGACGCCGCTCAACCGCCACCCCTCGGCCATTCGCGAAGACGACACCTGAGGGCGCCCAAAGCCCAACCAATTTCTATAATCGGGAGAGTTCACCATGGATGTGACCTTTGTAAAAACACCGGAAATTCAGAAGCTGCTCGATACCGCGGCGGGCATCGGCCAGGAGGGCGGCGACACGCGCCTCAAGGGCATCGTGCGCGACCTGACCGAGTCGATCATGGAAGTGATCGTCAAGCACGACATCTCGGAAGACGAATTCTGGGGCGCCATCAAGTTCTTCGCCGATGGCGCGGGTGAACTCGGCCTGATCGCTCCGGGCTCGGGCCTCGAGCACTTCATGGACCTCTACATGGACGCCAAGGACGCCGAAGCGGGCCTTTCGGGCGGCACGCCGCGCACCATCGAGGGCCCGCTCTACGTCTCGGGAGCCCCGCTCGTCGAGAACGGCGCGAACCTTACCAGCGACCCGGATCCCGAAGCGGACAACCTCACCATGACGGGCGCCATCACCGGCCCCGACGGCGAGCCCGTCAAGGACGCCGTCGTCCATGTCTGGCACGCCAACTCGCAGGGGTGGTACTCGCACTTCGACCCCACCACCGAGCAGACGCCGTTCAACAACCGCCGCCGCATCAAGCTGGGCGACGACGGCAAGTACGTCTTCCACTCGAAGATGCCGAGCGGCTACTCGTGCCCCCCGGGCGGCGCGACCGAAACGCTCATGTTTGCACTGGGCCGCCACGGCAGCCGTCCCGCCCACGTCCACTTCTTCGTGGAAGCGCCGGGCTACCGCACGCTGACCACGCAGATCAACTTTGGCGATGATCCTTTCGCCAAGGACGACTTTGCCTTCGGGACCCGCGAGGGCCTGCTGCCGGTGCCGAGCCGCCAGGGCGACCGTGTCGACCTCGCGTTCGACTTCCAGCTGCAGAAGGCAACTTCGCAGGACGACGAGCAGCTCTCGACCCGCCGCCGCGCCAGCGCCGAGGCGGAAACCGAAGCCGCCTGAGAATAGCCCGCACACGGGCACCACGATCACGGGAGACAGGATCATGACGCATCGTTTGAAAGAGAAGGTGGCGACCGCCGTCGTCGACAACCCGGAGACCGGCGAGTTTCGCTGCCGCCGGGACGTCTTCACCGACCCGGAGCTGTTCGAACTGGAGATGAAGTACATCTTCGAGAGCAACTGGGTCTATCTCGCCCATGAAAGCCAGGTCGAAAAGAAGAACGACTACTTCACGACCTTCATCGGCCGCGTGCCCGTGATCCTGACCCGGGGCAAGGAGGACGCGCTCCACTGCGTCGTCAACGCCTGTGCCCACCGTGGTGCCCAGCTGTGCCGCAAGAAGCGCGGCAACCAGCCGCTCTTCGTGTGCCCGTTCCACGGCTGGAGCTTCAAGAACGACGGTTCGCTGCTGCGCGCCAAGGACGCCAGCACCGGCGCCTATCCCGAAAGCTTCAACCTCGATGGCTCGCACGACCTGACGCGCGTGAAGATCGAAAGCTACCGTGGCTTCATCTTCGGCTCGCTCAACCACGACGTGCTCCCGCTTGAGGAGCACCTGGGCGAGGCCAAGGTCATCATCGACCAGATGGTCGACCAGGCGCCCGAAGGCCTGGAAGTCCTCGTCGGCAATTCCAGCTACACCTTCGATGGCAACTGGAAGATGCAGATGGAGAACGGGTGTGACGGCTACCACGTCAGCTCGGTCCACGAGAACTACCAGTCGACCATGGGGCGCCGCGCCGAAGGCGGCACCAAGGCGGTCGACGCCAATGGCTGGTCCAAGGCCCCGGCAAGCGGTGTCTACGGTTTCGAGCATGGCCACATCCTGCTCTGGACGCAGGTGATGAACCCCGAAGTGCGCCCGATCTGGAACCGCAAGGACGACCTGGAAGCCCGGCTTGGTGAACAGAAGGCCAAGTTCATCATGGAGCAGACGCGCAATCTTGCGCTCTATCCCAATGTCTTCCTGATGGACCAGTTCTCCACCCAGATCCGCGTCGTGCGCCCGCTCGACGTGCACACCACCGAGGTGACGATCTACTGCTACGCCCCCAAGGGCGAGAGCGCACAGGACCGTGCACACCGCATCCGCCAGTACGAGGACTTCTTCAACGTCTCGGGGATGGGAACGCCCGATGACCTCGAAGAATTCCGCAGCTGCCAGCACGCCTACGAAGGCGCCGGTTCGCTCTGGAACGACCTCAGCCGCGGCGCGACCCGCTGGATCGAAGGTCCCGACGCGAACGCCAAGGCCATGGGCATGAACCCGCTCCTTTCCAGCGAACGTTCGGAAGACGAAGGTCTCTTCGTGCGCCAACACGAGTTCTGGGCCCAGATCATGCTGGACGGGATCGAGAAGGATGCAACGCCCGCAGAAATGATGGAGGCGGCAGAATGACCATGACGCTCGAAAAGGACACCGCTGCGCTTTCCTACCAGGACATCTGCGCGTTCCTCTACCGCGAGGCGCGCCTGCTCGATGATCGCGACTACGAGGAATGGCTCGAATGCTATTCGCCCGATGTCGAGTACTGGATGCCGGCCTGGACCGACGATGACGAACTGTGCACCGATCCCCAGACGCAGATCTCGCTGATCTACTACCCCAACCGCAATGGTCTGGAAGATCGCGTCTACCGCATCCGCACCGAGCGCTCCTCGGCCTCGATGCCCCAGCCGCGCACGGCCCATTCGGTCAACAACGTCGAGGTGCTGGAAACGCGTGAGGGCGAGATCGACCTGCGCTACAACTGGCACACGCTCAGCCATCGCTCGAAGACCACGCTGCAGTTCTTCGGCACCACCTTCCTCACCCTCGATGTCTCGGGTGAGACCCCGAAGATCGTGAAGAAGAAGATCGTTCTCAAGGACGATTACATTCACCAGATCATCGACATCTACCACGTCTGAGGAGGCCCCCCGTGATTTTCGAAGGACGTTTTTGCCGATAAGGTCATGATCGTGACCGGGGCTGCGCAGGGCATCGGAGCGGGTGTCGCCACCCGCGCCGCGGCCGAAGGCGCGCGCGTGGTGCTTGTCGACCGCGCCGAGTTCGTCGCGGACGTCGAGGCGGAAATCACGCAGGCGGGCGGCACGGCGATCTCGGTCGTGTGCGACCTTGAAACCTACGAGGGCGCACGTTCGGCGGCCGAGGCAGCGGTGGCCGCGTTCGGCCGCATCGATATCCTCGTCAACAACGTGGGCGGTGCGATCCGCATGCGCCCTTACGCCGAGTTCGAGCCCGAACAGATCGACGCGGAAATCCGCCGCTCGCTCATGCCCACGCTCTATGGCTGCCACGCGGTCCTGCCCGCGATGCTGGAGCAGGGCGCGGGCACCATCGTCAATGTCTCGTCCAATGCGACGCGCGGCATTCGCCGGGTGCCTATTCGGCGGCGAAGGGCGGGGTCAACGGTCTCACCATGAGCCTCGCCATGGAATATGGCGAACAGGGCATCCGCGTCGTCGCCACAGCGCCCGGCGGCACGTCCGCGCCCCCGCGCAAGGTGCCGCGCAACGCGTCTGGCGACACCGCGCAGGAGCAGGCCTGGATGGCCGAGGCGGTCGAACAGGTGACCACCTCGACCTTCGTGAAACGCTACGGCACGCTGGATGAGCAGATCGCCCCGATCCTGTTCCTGGCCTCCGACGAGGCCAGCTACATGACCGGCTCCGTCCTGCCCGTTGCGGGCGGCGACCTGGGATAAGGAAGACCATGAGCAAGATTTACGAGAGCCCCGCAGCCGCGCTGGACGGCGTGCTGTTCGACGGGATGACGATCATGTCGGGAGGCTTTGGCCTTTCGGGCAACCCGGAGAGCCTGATCCCCGAGATCCGCAAGTCGGGCGTGAAGGACCTCACCGTCGTCTCGAACAACGCGGGCGCCGACGGCTTTGGCCTCTGGATGCTCCTGGAAAGCCGCCAGGTGAAGAAGATGATCTCCTCCTACGTGGGCGAGAACAAGCTCTTCGAAAGCCAGTACCTTTCGGGCGAGCTGGAACTGGAACTGAACCCGCAGGGGACGCTTGCCGAGCGCATCCGCGCCGGCGGCGCCGGGATCCCGGCCTTCTACACCAAGACGGGCGTTGGCACCGTGGTCGCCGAAGGCAAGCCGGTCGAAACCTTCGAGGGTGAGGACTACGTGCGCGAGACCTGGCTGCGCAGCGACCTTTCGATCATCAAGGCCTGGCGGGCGGACCCGGAGGGCAACCTCATGTTCCGCAAGACCGCGCGCAACTTCAACCCGAACATGGCGACCGCGGGCAAGGTGACCGTCGTCGAGGTGGAAGAGATCGTGCCCGAGGGCACCTTCGATCCCGACTGCATCCACACGCCCGGCATCTACGTCGACCGCGTGGTGCTCTCCACCATCAACGAGAAGCGCATCGAGAAGAAGACCGTGCGCGAAAGGGAGGCCGTTTAATGACGCAGGAAGCCAAGGGCTGGGACCGCAACCAGATGGCCGCGCGCGCGGCCAAGGAACTCAAGGACGGTTTCTACGTGAACCTGGGCATCGGGATCCCGACGCTCGTCGCCAACTACGTGCCCGAGGGCATGAAGGTGACGCTGCAGTCGGAAAACGGGATGCTGGGCATCGGGCCGTTTCCCTATGATGGCGAGGAAGATCCCGACCTCATCAACGCGGGCAAGCAGACCGTCACTGCGCTGCCGACCTCCAGCTTCTTCTCCAGCGCCGATAGCTTCTCGATGATCCGTGGCGGCCACATCGACATGGCCGTCCTGGGCGCGATGGAAGTGAGCGCGAACGGCGATCTTGCGAACTGGATGATCCCGGGCAAGATGGTCAAGGGCATGGGCGGCGCGATGGACCTTGTCGCGGGCGTCAAGAAGATCGTCGTGGTCATGGATCACTGCACCAAGAAGGGCGAATCCAAGATCCTGCCCGAGTGCACCCTGCCGCTGACCGGCAAGGCCGTGGTCGACATGATCATCACGGACCTGTGCGTCTTTGCCGTCGACCGCGCCGAAGGTGGCCTCAGCCTCGTGGAACTGGCACCGGGCGTCACCCTCGACGAAGTGCGCGCGAAGACCGCCGTGCCCTTCGATACCTCCGCGCTGGAAGAGGTGGCCTGATGCCCTTTACCCAGGTTTCGGGCGCGCAGATCTACTGGAAGATGGACGGGCGCGAAGGCGCGCCGGTCCTCGTCCTTTTGAACTCCATCGGTTCGGACATGGACCTGTGGGACCCCGCGCTGGCACATCTGCGCGATCAGTTCCGCCTGCTGCGCATCGACACGCGCGGCCACGGCGCCTCGCAGGCCGAGCCGGGCGACTATACGCTCTCGCTTCTGGCCGAGGACATCCTCGCGGTCGCCAGGGAGGCGGGTGTCGAGAGTTTTACGCTCGCAGGCGTCTCGCTGGGCGGCATGATCGGCATGGAGATCGCCCTCTCCCACCCCGGCGTCCTGGAGAAGCTGGTGCTGGTCTGCACCTCGGCCACCATGGACGCGGCCTCGTGGGACCAGCGCATTGCGACGGTGCGCGAAAAGGGCATGGTCGCCATTGCCGAGATGGCGATGGGCCGCTTCCTCTCGCCCGAATTCCGCGCCGAAGAGCCTGCCGTCTATGACGCCGTGCTGCGTCAGCTCATCGCGACCGACGCGCAAGGCTACGCGGGCTGCGGCGCAGCAATCCGCGACATGGACCTGGCGGGCCGTATTTCCGCCATTGCCTGCCCGACGCTGGTCGTCACCGGCACGCGCGACACCTCGACCCCGCTGGAGGGCCACGGTGAAACCCTGCTGCAGACGATCTCCGGCGTGCAGCATCTCGCGCTCGAGGCCGCGCATCTGGCGCCCCTCGAAGCGCCCGAGGCGCTGGCCGCGGGCATGACGTCCTTCCTTACGAACTGAAGCCGAGACCTGACGTGACCCAAGCCTTCATCTGCGATGCCATCCGTACCCCCGTCGGCAAGCTCGGCGGCTCGCTCTCGGGCATCCGCGCCGACGATCTGGCCGCCGTGCCGCTGGCCGCTCTGGTCGAGCGCAACCCGGACGTGGACTGGGCGCGCGTCGATGACGTGATCCTGGGCTGTGCGAACCAGGCGGGCGAGGACAACCGCAATGTCGCGCGCATGGGGGCGCTGCTGGCAGGCCTGCCCGAGAACGTGCCGGGCGTCACCGTCAACCGCCTGTGCGCGTCCGGTCTCAACGCGCTGGGCATGGCCGCGCAGGCGATCAAGGCGGGCGATGCGGACCTGATGATCGCGGGCGGGTCGAGCACATGACCCGCAGCCCCTACGTTCTGGGCAAGGCGGGCAGCGCGTTCGGGCGCGACCAGAAGATCGAGGACACGACGCTCGGCTGGCGCTTCATCAACCCCAAGATGAAGGAACTCTACGGCGTCGAATCGATGCCGCAGACCGGCGAGAACGTGGCCGAGGACTACAACGTCAGCCGCGAGGACCAGGACCTCTTCGCCTTCAACAGCCAGGAAAAGGCCGCCGCCGCGCAGGCGAGCGGGCGACTGGCGAAGGAGATCGTCCCGGTCACGATCCCGCAGCGCAAGGCCGACCCGCTCGTCTTCGACGCCGACGAGCATCCCCGCCGCTCCAGTCTTGACGTGCTTGCCAAGCTCAAGAGCGTGGTGAAGCCGGGCGGCACGGTGACGGCGGGCAACGCGTCCGGCCTCAACGACGGCGCGGCGGCCATGCTGGTCGCTTCCGAAGAGGCCGCGAAAATCCACGGTCTTACCCCGCGCGCGCGCGTTCTGGGCATGTCGGCCGCGGGCATTGCGCCCCGCGTCATGGGCGTTGGCCCCATCGAGGCCGCGCGCCGTGTTCTGGCGCGCCAGGGCATGACCATGGACCAGGTCGACGTGATCGAACTCAACGAGGCGTTTGCCAGCCAGGCCATCGCCACGCTGCGCGCGCTCGACATCGACCCGCTCACCGACCCGCGCGTCAACCGCAACGGCGGCGCCATTGCGCTGGGCCATCCGCTCGGCATGTCGGGCGCGCGCATCGCGATGAGCGCGGTGGAGGAACTGCACGTGACGGGCGGCAGCTACGCGCTTGTCTTCCTGTGCATCGGCGTCGGGCAGGGCCTGGCCGTCCTGCTTGAGCGCGTCTGAGCGCCGCCCACCCGAAAACCACGCGAAAACAAGAAGGAGAGGTCGCATGACGGAACAGTCGTCTGTCGTTATCGTCGGAGCCGGACACGGGGGCGCGCAGTGCGCCATTGCGCTGCGGCAGAACGGTTTTGAAGGCGCGATCACCGTCATCGGCCGCGAACCCGAACTCCCCTATGAGCGCCCGCCGCTCTCCAAGGAGTACTTCGCGCGCGAGAAGACCTTCGACCGTCTCTACATCCGGCCGGAGACCTTCTGGGCCGAAAAGGACGTGACCTTCCGTCTCTCCACCGAAGTGACCGGGGTCGACCCGGAGGCGAAGACGGTGGCGCTCTCGGATGGCGGGACGCTGGACTACACGCACCTCGTCTGGGCAACCGGCGGCGATCCCCGCCGCCTGACCTGTGCGGGCGCGGACCTGGCGGGGGTACATGCGGTGCGCACCCGTGAGGACTGCGACCGTCTCATGTCCGAAGTCGACGCAGGGATCCGCCGCGTGGTCGTGATCGGCGGCGGCTACATCGGTCTGGAGGCCGCCGCTGTCCTCTCCAAGCTCGACCTTGAAGTCACTCTGCTCGAAGCGCAGGACAGGGTGCTCGCGCGTGTCGCGGGCGAGGAACTGTCCGCCTTCTACGAGGCCGAGCACCGCGCCCACGGCGTGGATCTGCGCACCGGAACCCTGGTCGAGTGCCTTGAAGGCGATGGGCACAAGGTGACGGGCGTGCGCCTGGCCGATGGCGCGGTCCTGCCCGCCGACGCGGTGATCGTGGGCATCGGCATCGTGCCCGCCGTCGCGCCTCTGCTGAGCGCAGGCGCCGAGGGCGCGAACGGGGTCGCGGTCGATGATCACTGCCAGACAAACCTGCCCGGCGTCTACGCCATCGGCGACTGCGCGCAGTTCGCCTGTGCCTATGCGGGCGGCGCGGATATGCGCGTGGAATCGGTCCAGAACGCGACCGACATGGCGACCTGCGTTGCCAAGGCGATCTGCGGCAATCCGGCCCCTTACAAGGCCTTCCCCTGGTTCTGGTCGAACCAGTATGACCTTCGCCTGCAGACCGCGGGGATCAACGCGGGCTACGACGAAACCGTGCTGCGCGGCGATCCGGAAACCCGCAAGTTCTCGGTCGTGTACTTGCGCGAAGGCAAGGTCGTTGCGGTCGATTGCGTGAACAACGCCAAGGACTTCGTGCAGGGGCGCAAGCTGGTCGAGGCCGGCGCCCAGGTCCCGGCGCAATTCCTCGCGGATCCCGCAAAGCCCCTGAAGGAACTGCTGCCCGCCTGATCGGACAGAGCTATCGAAAAGATGGCTATCCACGTGCACCTGTTATAGCTTCTCTCGATCATTCGGGAGGAGCGCAGGCGCGATGGATATCCGGCAACTCGAACGCTTCGTGGAAGTCGCGAGCCTTGGCAGCGTCAACCGCGCGGCTGAGACGCTTGCCGTCTCGCAGCCCTCGCTGTCGCGCAGCCTGCAGATGCTGGAGGAGAGCCTGGGAGCCCCACTCTTCACGCGCGGCGCGCGCGGTGTCGAGCTGACACCGCATGGTATCGAACTCCTGCCGCGCGCGCGGCTGATCCTTGCCGAGCGCGATCGGGCGGTGGAGGCGGTGCGGGCCGGGGCAGGCCAAGGCCGCGAGACCCTGCACATCGGCACCGACGCCGCCTTTGCCATGCAGCGCCTGCCGCGCGCGCTTGCCGCGCTCGCGCGCAGCCATCCCCGAGTCCAGGTGCAGGTGCGCGAGGGGCCGCTCGGCGCGCTGCTTGATGCCTTGCGCGAAGGGGCGGTGCGGCTCGTCTTCGGTGCGCGCGGGCCCTATGTCGATCTGGAAGGCCTGGCGTTCGAGACCCTCGCCATGGAAAGCGCGGGCGTCATCATGCGCGCCGACCATCCGCTGGCGGGGCAGGCGCGAGTGGGTCTGGCCGACCTTGCGCAGGAGCGCTGGATCGTGCCCGACCACCCGGCGCTGGTTGCAGGCTGGCGCGAGATGTTCGCGCGCGCCGAACTGACCGAGCCGCCCATCGCGCTGCGCACCTCCTCGCTTCATGTGGTAAAGGGATGCCTTCTGGAAGGGCCCTTCGTGTCGCTCGGCGATCGCAGCAGCTTCGCCGCCGAAATCGGCTCGGGCCAGTTGGTCTCGCTCGACCTTGGGCTGGCTCGCTATGAGCGCCCGACCGGCCTCTTCACGCGGCCCGAAGGACGGTTGTCCCCGTCCGAGCACGCGCTGGTCGCGGCGCTGCGCGAAGCTTGATTACAGCCCGGGGATCGCGACCGCACCGGGCGTTTCGGCCTCGAAGCTGGCAATCGGATAGGCGCAGTAATCGGCGGCGTAGTAGGCGCTGGGGCGGTGGTTGCCCGAATCGCCAAGGCCTCCGAAGGGCATGTTGGCGGCCGCGCCCGTGGTCGGGCGGTTGCGGTTGACGACGCCAGCGCGGCTCTCCTCCACGAAGCGCTGCCACAGCGCGCCATCCGCACTGATCAGCCCCGCCGACAGCCCGAAGCGCGTGGCGTTGGCCTCGGCCAGTGCCGCGTCGAAGTCGGGCACGCGGCGCACCTGCAGGACCGGGGCGAAGATCTCCTCGTCGGGGACTTCGATCCCGGTGACATCGAGGATCGCGGGCGCGACGAAGGCGGGCGCGCGGCCCTCGATGCCGTGAAAGGCGCGGATTGAGGTGGCGCCATGGTCGATCAGCGCGCCGACCTGGCGATGGGCCTGCTGCGCGGCCGCGGTGGAGGCGAGCGGGCCCATGAAGGCCGCTTGCGTGGGTTCCTCGTTCCAGGCGGCGATGCCGAGCTTTCCGGTCAGCGCGTCGAGCGCCTCGATGATGGCCGTGCCCATCGCGCCTTCCGGCACGATCAGGCGCCGCGCGCACGAGCAGCGCTGGCCCGAGGTGACAAAGGCGGACTGGACGATGATCGAGGCGGCTTCCTCGGGGCTGTCCCAGGCGATCAGCGGGTTGTTGCCGCCCAGTTCCAGCGCAAGGATCAGGTGGGGGCGGTCAATGGTGGCGTGCTTGAGCGCGCGGCCCGCGTGGGCCGAGCCTGTGAAGAGCAGGCCATCGATGTCGCCCGCCACGAGCGCCTCGCCGGTTTCGCGACCGCCCTGAACCAGGTTGAAGACGCCTTCGGGAAGCCCGGCCTTGTCCCAGGCCGCAGCCATGCGTGCGCCGGTCGCAGGGGCGATCTCGCTAGGCTTGAAGACCACCGTGTTGCCCGCAAGGAGGGCAGGCACGATGTGGCCGTTAGGGAGGTGCCCGGGGAAGTTGTAGGGGCCCAGGACCGCCATCACGCCGTGGCCACGATGGCGCAGTACGGCTTCGCCAAAGGGCATGTCCTGGCGCCGCTCGCCCGCCCGTTCGGCCTGCGCGCGGATGGAGACGGCGACCTTGCCGACCATGCCCTTGGCCTCGGTGCGGGTCTCCCACAGGAGCTTGCCGGTCTCGCGCGAGATCGTTTCGGCAAGGCCCTCTTCGTCTTCGGCGATGGCGGCGGCGAAACGCTCCACGGCGGCGATCCGTTCGCTGAGCGGCGCAGCGCGCCAGGCGCCAAGGGCCTTGCGCGCCTTGGCGATGGCGGCCTCGCAATCGGCGGGCGTGGCGCTTGCGCCCTCCCAGACCACCTCCCCGGTGGCCGGATTGAGCGAGGTGAAGGCGGGGCCGTTGTGGGGCGTTGTCATGTTTTCTCTCCCGGAAAATTCAGCGCGTGGGGCCAAAGCGCACCCGGCCCATCGGGCGCGGGGCGATCAGGTCCTGGATCTGTCCGGACAGCAAGCGCACGTCTTCGGGAATGAAGCGCGCGTACCAGTCCGCGTTGGCCGGCCCCACGCCGTGTTCGGCGCTGAAGCTGCCGTGGTAGTCCTCGACGACGGCGGCGAAGATGGTCTCGCGCGCGGCGTCCGCAATGGCGGGATCGAAGGCGCCTGCGCTCTCGGGCCAGACGCTGTTGCAGTGGAGGCCTCCGTCGCCGATGTGGCCAAAGTCGCACAGCTCAAGCTGGGGGGCCACCTTGGCAAGACGCGCGGCAATATCGGTGCGAAAGCGCATGACATCGCCGCGCTTCATCGCGATGTCGCAGGCGACGACCTTGCCCGACTTGCGCAGGCCCTCGGGCACCGCGTGGCGCACGGCCCACAGCGCGGTGCCGCGGTCGATGCGGGTGTCGGCGATGGTGCCGTCCTCGAACAGGGGCTCGAGCGTTTCGGCGAGCTTTTCCTCCAGCCATTCGGCTTCGATCGCGGCGCCGCCCGAAAGCTCGAGCAGCACGCAGTAGCCCGGGATCTCGCCCGCGAAGGGATCGCGCAGCGAGGAGACATGGGTGATGGCGGCTTCCAGCGCGGGCCGGGAGATCCCCTCGAAGGCGGTGAGCAGTGTGCCAAAGGCGCTTTCCATGCGCGCCAGGACATCGAGCGCGGCCTCGGGATGGGGAAGCGCGAGCAGCGCGGTCACGGTGTTGACCGGCTTCGGGCTCAGCGCGAGCGTCGCGCCTGTCACCACGCCCAGCGTCCCCGAACTGCCCGCGACAAGGTCCTGAAGCGCGAGCGCGCTGTTGTTCTTCCAGAGCTCGGAGCCGAGCGAAAGGATGCGGGGGGCGTCCTCGGAGGTGACGAGTTCGAGGCCCATCAGGTTCTGGCGCACATCGCCATAGCGCAAGAGCCGCGCCCCGCCGGTGTTGGCCGCAACCATGCCGCCGATGGAAGGGTCCGCGCCGAGGTCGATGGGGAAGAACAGGCCATGTTCCTCGGCCGCCGCGTTGAGCTCGGAGAGGAGTACGCCTGCGCCCACCCGCGCCGAGCGGTTGACCGGATCGATGGCGATCTCGCCCTTCAGCCGTTCGAGGCTGAGCACGATCTGGTCCTCCGCGCTCGCGGCAAGCCCGGCGGCGACAAGGCCGGTGCGCGCGCCTTGCGGGATGACGGTCACGCGATGGGCATGGGCCGCTTCCAGGACCTGACGTACCTCGCCGGTGCTGGCGGGACGCACCACGCAGGCCGGCGCGCCGCGCGTGCCGCGTCCATCCTCGGCGTAGGCGTTGATGTCGGTTTCGGTGCTGAGGACATTGGCCTCGCCGACAATCGTCTCAAGGGCAATCCGGGCGTCGCTGGAAAGGGTCATGTGGTCCGTGTCATGGCAAAGATGCCCGTGGCATTGCCGCTGTCGAAACCGAGGTCGAGCGCCTCGCTGCCGGGCAGGGTGTCGCGGGTGATGAATTCGAAGAAGGAGCCGGGCACCGTGCGAGTGACCGGCGCGCCGTCGGCGCGGCGCAAGGGACGCTCGACCATGTCGGCGCGAAAGGCGGTCTGGTGGACGCGGCCCGAGGCGGAGTGCTCGACCTTGTCCTTGATCGGCTTGCCCGCCGCGCGCAGGGCGTCGGCCAGCGCGCCCACATCGGCTACGCGGTCGGTCGCGTGGTTGAAGGCGTTGCCCTCGGTGGCGATCCAGGCGGCTTCCTTCGACTGGGCGAGCAGCGTTTCGTAGTCGTCTTCGAAGGCGGGTTCATGCGCGCGGTCGAAGGCGGAGACGAGGACGGGGAGAAGCGCTCGGCCTCGGCAAAGGGCACGCTGCCTTCGGCCGCGAAGCGGTCAAGCACGGCCTTGGCCTGTGCGCTCAGCGGATCGACCGACGTGTCGAAGACGCGGTGCGCGGCGGCAGCAAACCCGGCGTCGAACTGGTCGACATGAAGCTCGCTGACGAAGTACTGGAGGATGTCCTCGGGATGGTCGAGGTGGCACCAGGCGTGGCCGGTCATCCGGAGGCGCGGCAACGGATACTGCGCGGCCTCGACATAGCCGAGCGGGCGCAGGATGCGCGCGAAGGCCTCCTGCCCGCCGGGAAGGGCACCGGTGGGGCCATCGGGAAAGAGGATCGTGCGCAGCGCGCCGTGGTCGAGCGTGATGCGTGTGTCGATTTCCAGGCGCTCGCCGACATAGCCCGCCGCGCTCGGCACGCCGTCAAGAACGGTGCGGAACAGGGCCGCGCCAAGTGCGGTGGCCATGCTGGCGCGCGAGACGCGCTCGCCCTCGTCGCTCAGCAGCGCAGGCGTCATATTAAGTGCGGCGAGCGTGACGGCGCCGATTTCGTCACCCAGGTGCGCGCGAACCAGGCGTGCAACGGTCGATGTGTGCAGATCCTGCATCGATTGTCTCCTCTGCCCATGCGCTTACCACGCGAAATTCTTGCCCTGCAAACGACAAGCTATCATCAATGCATGATGAAATGGAATGACCTCGCCGGCGTGCATCTGCCTTCCTCGCAATCCTTGCGCAGTTTTCTGGCTGCGGCCCGCCATGGCAGCTTTTCCGAGGCGGGGCGCGCGGTCGGGCTGACCCAGAGCGCGATCAGCCGTCAGATATCCCAACTCGAGGCGCGGCTGGGTGTTCCCTTGTTCGTGCGGGCCGGGCGGCGTGTGGAGCTGAACGCGGCCGGGCGCGCTTATGCCGAGGCGGTGGAGCCTGCGCTCGCGCAGATCGCGCGGGCCAGCGCGCGGCTGGGCGAACAGCGCGGGGACAACAGCCTCACGATTGCCTGCCTGCCCAGCCTGGGCATGCGCTGGCTGGCGCCGCGCCTGCCCCGGCTCTCGGCCCGGCACCCCGAGCTTGTCATCAATATCGCGGCCCGCAGCTGCCTTTCGGCGAGGACGAGGAGGCGGGCGAGTTCGATGCCGCCTTCGATTTCGGGCAGCCGCCCTGGCCCGGGATGAACCATGCCTTCCTGTTTCAGGAGGAAGCGGTCCCGGTCTGCGCGCCCACCTGGCTGGAGGCGAACCCGCTGGATCGCCCGGCAGACCTGGCGGACAAGCCGCTGCTCTTCCAGTCCTCGCGCCCCAGGGCCTGGGACCAGTGGTTCGCGGCGTGCGGCGTGGAACTGGCGCGTCCTTGCGAGGGGCCCCGCATCGGCCACTTCCTGATGCTGGCGCAGGCCGCGGCGGCGGGGGCGGGTGTGGCGCTCATCCCCAGCTTCCTGATCGAACCCGAACTGGCCGCGGGCAGCCTGGTGGTCCCTTTCGAGACCGCGCTGTCGACCCGCGATGCCTACCATCTCGTCTGGCGCGGCGACCCCGAGGGCGGATCGCCGCTCGGCCGGTTCGTGGCCTGGGTGCGCGACGAGGCCAACGCGACGACACCCGATTGAGGCGCTTCGGTCCTCCGTGTCAGGCCGCTTCGGGGATCAGGATGCGCAAGGTGCGCTTGCACAATTCCATGCCCCGCTCGCGCGAGAGGCGGTTGGGCGAGAGGCAGAACTCGAACCACAGGCCGTCCATGGTTGCGGCCATGATGGCGACGGCATCGTCCATCGACGAGGCCTGCGGGCGCTCGGAAAGGCGCGACATCGCATCGGCCAGCAGGCGCCGGACTTCATTGTTGAGGGCATCGTTGCGCGCCGCAAACTCGGGGTCGCTGCGCACCAGCGACCAGAACGCGAGCCAGGCGCCCAGGCTTTGGGTGTTGGCCCATTCGTCGGAGAACAGCTTGTCGAAGAAGGCGTCAAGCGAGACCCAGGCGTCGCGGTCGGGCACCGTGAGTTCGGCGGCAAGGCCCGTGATGACCTGGTTGCAGAGCTCTTCGTAGGTTTCGAGCAGCAGGTTCTGCGGGTTGGTGAAGTAGTGGCGCAACAGGCCATGCGAGACCCCGGCCTGCCGACAGATTTCGCGCCCCGTGGTGCCCCGTGGCCCCAACCTGGAAAGGCATTCGAGGGTCACCTGGAGCAGATCCTGCCGCCGCACGCCGGGTTGCTGGCGCTTGATGGTGCGACGTGGCCTCTGTGCCCCGGGCTGCGGCGTCTCCGTCGGACGAGTGTTCATTTTTATGGTCCCGCTTCTTCTTGTTCTGTTTCGTATCGCGCCCAAAGGCCCCAGCGTTATATTGCAATCGATTCAACGCTAGGCAAGTGGCCATTCGTTGCGCGCCAGAGTGTCTCTTAGTGGTACAGACAAGTGTTTCAACGCGCTTTGCGGCCATGGCTTGCCACGCGAATGGATCCGGGCCAAGACGGGCAGATGAGCCAGAGCGCACCAGTCTTGAAGATCAAGTTGCAGATCTATTCAGGGGATGAGATCGCCATGGGGCCGGGCAAGGCGGACCTGCTCGATGCCATCGGCGAGGAAGGTTCGATCTCCGCCGCGGCGCGCAAGATCGGCATGAGTTACCGCCGGGCCTGGCTCTTGGTCGATACGATGAACCGCTGCTGGCACGAACCGCTGGTGGAAACCGCGCCGGGCGGTTCGGCGCGCGGCGGTGCGCGGATGACCCCCTATGGACGGGGCATACTCCAGCTCTACCGCAGCCTCCAGGAGGAGAGCCGCGGTCTCAGGGATTGTGCGGAGTGGACGGAACTGGGCGCAGCGCTGCGCGACGCGCCGCTGGCGCATCAGAAGTCCTGATCCCGGACGTCACCCCGGTGCCGTTGGGGCCCAGCGTCACGACATGATCGGCAAGCCGGTCCACCTCGCGCCGGTCATGGCTGACGTAGAGGATGGGCAGGGCCAGTTCGTCGCGGATGCGTTCGATCACCTGCATCACCCCGCCGCGCCGTTCCTCGTCGAGCGAGGAGAGCGGCTCGTCCATGAGCAGGAAGCGGGGCCCGGAAAGGAGCGCGCGGCCGATCGCGACACGCTGCATTTCGCCGCCCGACAGCGTGCGCGGCATGCGCTTCAGAAGATGCGCGATGCCCAGGAATTCGCTCGCTTCCTCCAGCGCCATCCAGCGCCGGGCGGCGGGCGCGAGCTTCCAGCCGAACAGCAGATTGTCGCGCACGGTCTTGTGGGGGAACAGGCGGCTGTCCTGGAAGACGTAGCCGCAGGCGCGCTTCTCGGGCGCGAGGTGCAGGCGCGTAGTGCCATCGTAGAGCACCTCCTGGCCCACCGCGATGCGGCCGCTCTGCGGGCGGATCAGCCCGGCGACGGCGTTGAGCACGCTCGTCTTGCCCGCCCCCGAGGTGCCAAACAGGGCGGTGAGGCCCGGCCCGACGCGGAAACGGGCCGCGATGTGCGCGCTGCCGCGCTGGAGGGCGATGTCGACGTCAAAGGGCATGGCCGGCCTTCCTCTGTCCGGAGCGCCGGGTCAGTGTCTCGGAGATCACCAGCGCGGCGAGCGAGAGCAGCACCGAAATGATCGCGAGGCGCGCCACGTCGCCCTCGCTGCCCGGGATCTGCAGCGCGGTATAGATCGCGAGCGGCAGCGTGCGGGTCTCGCCCGGAATGTTCGAGGCAAAGGTGATCGTCGCGCCAAATTCGCCGATGGACCGCGCAAAGCCCAGGACAAGCGCGGCCATCACGCCGGGAAGCGCGAGGGGCAGCGTGACGCTGGCAAAGGTGCGCCAAGGCCCTGCGCCCAGCGTGCGCGCGGCGCTTTCCAGGCGCCGGTCGACTTCCTCGAGTGAGAGCCGGATCGCGCGCACCATCAGCGGCAAGGCCATGATCGCGGCCGCAAGCGCTGCGCCGGTCCAGCGGAAGATGAGACCGAGCCCGAAGGTATCGAGCAGGAAGCGCCCGACCGGCCCGTTGCTGCCAAAGGCGAGCAGCAGCATCCAGCCCGTCACCACCGGCGGCAGGACGAGCGGGAGGTGGACGATGGCATCCAGCAGCACCTTGCCGGGAAAGCGCCCGCGCGCGAGCAGCCAGGCCAGCGCAAAGGCCAGTGGCAGGTCGATCAGGATCGCCACGCCGCTCACTTTGAGCGAGAGGACGACGACCTGCCATTCCTCGGGGGAGAGGAGGCCTGCCATGCTCAGTTCGTGCGGAACCCGAAGCGGGCGAAGACGGCCTTGCCCTGGCTGGAAATCAGGAACTTTCGGAACGCCTCGGCCTCCCGGTTGGCGGCCTTTGCGGTCAGCGCGACGGGATAGCTGATCGGGGTGTGGCTGGAGCGCGGGAAGGTGCCGACGACGCGCACGCCCGGATCGGCCTTGGCATCGGTGGCATAGACGATCCCCAGCGGGGTTTCGCCCCGGCTGACGAAGGCGAGCGCGACGCGCACGTTCTCGGCGCTGGCAACCTTGCCCGAAACGCTCTCCCACACGCCCAGCTTCTGGAGCGCTTCCTTGCCGTAGCGTCCGGCGGGAACGGCGTTGGTGTCGGCCATGGCGAGACGGCGGCTGCCAAGCGTGCGCGCGAGCGGGAAGCCCGGCTTGATCGCCAGTTTCAGCGCACTGGACTTGGGGGCGATGAGAACGATGTCGTTGGCAAGGAAGGAACGGCGTGTGGACGTGCGGATCAGCTTGCGGGTCTGGAGATAGTCCATCCACTTCTCGTCGGCCGACACGAAGATGTCGGCCGGCGCCCCGGCCTCGATCTGGCGGGCGAGCGCGGAGGAACCGGCAAAGGAGATGACCGGGCGATCATGGCCCTTCGCGGCCCAGGCATCGGCCGCCGCATTCATCGATTCGCGAAGGCTTGCCGCGGCGAGCACGGTAGGGCCTGCGGCCCATGCGGCCGGGCCGGAAAGGCCGATGGCCAGCAGCAGCGCGAGGGCCGCGCACCAGCGGCCGATTCGGTTCAACATGATCCCTCCGGAAATTGCTATATCCATCTGTATATTAAAATGGCTGTGCGGAAAAGATGTGAAACAGGAATTTGCTGCGGTGCAGCGGGTGTCATGATGCGTTGCATCATCCGATTCTGGTGGGCGATATGTCTCTAAGTCACGAGAAATAGGCGTGTTCCTCAAGCTGCTTATTGCGAGTGAAGAATATTTTTCGCAAGAGCGCGTGGAGCGTGGTCTGGACTCTCAGCAACATTAATATACACTTGGATATAGAAAACGGTGCCGCGACCCCAACGTTTGTCCTGTGCCAGGCACAGGGACAGGTCGCGCGCATGCTCCAGGGAGTTCCCATGACGACGATATTGCAGGGCGCCGTGCGCGCCCGTGACGCGGGCGTGTTGCGCGCGCTGGTCTTGCCCATGCTGCCCGTCCTGCCCCTTTTTCCAGGAGTGGCCCATGCCGGGGAGGGGGATGCCCCCACACTCCAGAAGGCTCTGGGAAATCCCGAGGGGCTGACGGTCGAGGGCCATGTGCGGGCGCGCTACGAGGCGATCGACAACCAGTTTCGTCCCGGCCGCGCGCGCAGCAGCGATGCGCTTCTTTTGCGCAGCGACCTGCAGGTGACCTATGACGCAGGGCCGGTGCAGGTGGGCGGCGAGATCACCGACTCGCGCGCCTATGGTGGGGGTGAGGGCAGTTCGCTCGGCACCACCGAGGTCAACGCGCTGGCGGTGACGCAGGCCTATCTCGCCTTCGATTTTGGCACGGCGCTGGGCGAGGGCACGTCCGCGCGGCTCCAGGCCGGGCGCTTCACCATGGACATGGGCTCGCGCCGCCTTGTCGCGCGCAATCGCTTTCGCAACACGATCAACGCCTTCACCGGCTTTCGGGCGGATTGGACGGGCAAGGGCGGAGAGTCCGTCTCGGCCTTCTACACGATGCCGGTGCGGCGTCTGCCCGGCGACCGGGATGGCATTCTGGATAACCACGTCCACGCCGATAGCCAGGGTTTCGACGAGACCTTCTGGGGCGCTTTTGCGCGCACGCCCATCGGCCTTCGCGGGGCGGCGCTGGAGGGTTATTTCTACGCCCTCGACGAGGATGACACGCCCTCGCGTGCCACGCGCAACCGGCATCTGCGCACGGCCGGGGCGCGGCTGTCGCGCAAGAGTACGGCGGGGTGCCTGGATTTCGACGTCGAGGGGGCCTACCAGTTCGGCAATATCCGCAATTCGACGGCGCCGGGCGCGCTGAAGCGCGACGTCTCGGCCTACTTTGCACACGCCGAGGTGGGCTACCGCTTTTCCGGCGGCTGGAGCCCGCGCGTGGCGCTGGAGCTTGATCTCGTCTCGGGCGACAAACCGGGTGAGAACGGGGGAGGTTCCTACAACCGCTTCGACACCCTGTTCGGCGCGCGCCGCTTCGAGTTCGGACCGACCTCGCTCTACGGAGCGCTGGGCCGTGCCAATATCCGCTCGGTAGGGGCGCTGGTCCAGGCCAGCCCGGCCAAGCGGCTTTCCCTTGCGGCGATGGGCCGGGCGAACTGGGCGGACAGTCTTGAGGACAGTTTTTCCTCGACCGGTGTTTCGGACGCCGATGGGAACGCGGGCCGTTTCGCCGGCTACCAGCTGGAGGCACGCGCGGGCTATTGGCTGGTGCCCAGGGTGCTGGAAATCGACACCGGCGGGGCGGTGCTGTTTCGCGGCGATTTCCTGAAGAATGCAAGCGGTGCCAACGGCTGGGGCGATACGCTCTATGGCTATACCAGCGCGACGGTCCACTTCTGACACGCGCCGGAACGATGGACGAAAACGGACACGTTTGTCGGGTCCCGGACAACACGCTGTAATCCTAACGTACTATAAGTCCTGACCTTTCTGGCTGGCACGCTTCCTGCTTCCACTCGAGCGGACACAGGCAGGAGGACTACCATGGCCTACAAGATCATCGCCTCGCAGTGCACCGGGTGCAGCGCGTGCGAATTCGAATGCCCCAACGCGGCGATCTCGATGAAGGGCGACACCTTCATCATCGATCCCGCCAAGTGCACCGAGTGCGCGGGCGAGTACGACCATCCGCAGTGCGACACGGTCTGCCCCGTCCCCAAGACCTGCGTGCCGGCCTGACCGGCGCGCAAGGGGCATGGGACGGGCCGTGGCCTTCGAGGACAACGCCTTCGAGGACAACCTGGGTGCCGCGCTCGACTGGAAGGGGCGCCCGGTGCGCTGCCGCGAGTGCGACCACCAGTCCATCAACGCGATGGGCCTGTGCGCGAAGGGGCGCGCCTGCATCCGTGACCGCCGCGCGCGCCGGGTGGAGACGTTCCTGCGCGCCAATCCCGAGCTTGCCGACCAGTACCTTGACCATCCCTATTTCGAGGTGCGCGCAGGCGCCGCGCGCCACGCCACGGTGTTCCGGCTCGCTCCCCTGCTGGACGATCCCGAACCCGAAGTCCGCGCGATGGCGACGCTGCGCCTGCCTGCAGAAAGGATCCGCGACATGATCCACGACGAGGACATCGACGTGCGCATCGCGGCGGCCTCGCGCCTGACCGGGGCGGACCTGGTGCCCGCAATCCGCGACGAGGCCTACATGGTGCGCATCACCGCGGTGCGGCGCATGCCGGTCGAGATGCTGCCACTGGTACGCCATGACCCCGATCCGGAAGTGCGCGCCTGGGTCGCCCGGCGCATCGATGTGCGCGCGCTGCCCGACATGGCGTTCGACCCCGACCCGCTGGTGCGCCGCGAGGTTGCCGGGCGGTTGCCGCCCGATCCGCTGCGCCTGCTGGTCGAGGACAGCGACATGCGCGTGCGCTTCACTGTGGCCGAGCGGCTGGCCGAGGAGGATCTCTTCGCGCTGCTCGATGACGAGGAACCCGCCATTCGTGAGCTGGCGCGCACGCGCATCGAGGCGGTGCCCGAACTGGCGGGCCGGCTCGCGGACCATACCGGGAATGACGGTGCCGCCGTGGTGGCTTTTCCCGCGCCCCATGATCCCGGAAAGGAGACCTAGTCCGTGAAAGTCATGATCCGCCGCGCCGAGGGACAGCTCTCGGCCTACGTGCCCAAGAAAGACCTGGAGGAGCCGATCGTGGAGGTCGAGAAGGAAAGCCTGTGGGGCGGCTGGGTGCGCCTTGCCAACGGATGGGTGCTCGAACTGCCCTGGCTGGCCGAGGACACGCGCCTGCCGATCACTGTCGAGGCGAAGAAGCGCGCCACCGTGGAAGAGGACTGAGCGTGATGGCGACACATGTTCTGGAAAATCCCGAGGTGCTGCTTGATGAAGTGGGCGAGGGGCTGCGGGCCGGGCAACTGGTGCCTTTCGTGGGGCCGGGTATCTCGGCGCTGGGCGCGCATGCGGTGCCGCTCTCGACCGCGGCTCTGGCCGACTTCTTCGCGACGAAGACCACCCTGCCACGCCGCGCGAAGGGCAATTGCTGGGCTGCGGCACAGTACATCGAGAGCACGCGCTTTCGCGATACCGTGACGGCCTGGATGAAGGAGGCTTTTGCGCAGGGCGTGCTGCCCTCGGCCTTCCACCGCTGGCTGGCGGGCCTGCCGCTGCCGCTTGTCGTCGATGCCTGGTATGCGGGCGAGATGCGCACCGCGCTTCTTGCCGCAGGCCGCGAGGACTGGGCCGAAGTGCAGGGGATCACCCGCGCGCACATCGGCGAGGACCGCTGGTTCCGCTTCTACACGCCCGGCGGCGATCCGGCGAAAGCACAGGAGGCCGAGGCCGCGACGACGCTGCTTTACACCCCCCATGGCGGCATCGCGCCCGATGCGAACTTCCTCATCACCGATGCGGACTACGTCGAGGTCCTCACCGAAATCGACATCCAGACCCCGATCCCAGAAGAGGTCCGGCATCGCCGGACAGGTCTTGGCTTCGTGTTCCTAGGCTGCCGCTTCGACGACCAGCTCCTGCGCACCTATGCCCGGCAGATCATGAAACGCTCGTCCGCGCGGCACTATGCCGTGCTCGACGTGGAAACGCTCACCCGCAACGAGCGACGCTTCCTGGAGGAACAGAACATCTCTCCCATCGCCAAGCCTCTGGGCGAGGCGCTGGGTCAGCTGATGGGCTGAAGGGCGGAAAGGCTCTCAGTCGCGCGCGGCGCGGCGTTCGGGCGCGGCGGCAGGCGCGGGGGTCTTCATCCGCGTGGCGGCCTCGGCGCGACGGCGCGAGAGTTCGCGGGCGTATTCCTGCAGATCGTCGACCGCGTCGAGTTCGTCCACGATCTCGAAGCCGAAGATCGTCTCCAGCACGTCCTCCAGCGTGACCAGACCCAGGAAGCTGCCGTATTCGTCGACCACCATGAGGATGTGGTGGTGCTCGGAGATGAAGCGGTGGAACAGGCGGTCGACGCTCAGCTGGTCGAGCACGCTGGGCAGCGGGCGGATCAGGTCGGCAAAGCCCTGCTCGTCGCAGTCCTCGTCCATGAGCAGATCGAGCACGTCGTGCTTGATGACGAAGCCGCGGATCTCGTCGACACCCTCGCCCGAGACGGGAATGCGAGTGAAGGGGGACTTGCGCACCTTCTCGGTCAACTCGTCCAGCGCGATGTCCTGCGACAGGCTGAAGACCACCGTGCGCGGGGTCATCACGTCGGCCGTCTTGATCCGGTCGAGCTGGAGCAGGTTGTTGAGGAAGCGGGCTTCGGCCGTGTCGATCTGGCCCGAGGCCTGGCCCAGGCTGGTGACGGCAAGGAGTTCTTCGCGGTGGCGCGGTGTCTCCGCGGTGCGCCCCAGCGCGATAAGCTTGGTGATCTGGCGCGAAAACCACACCAGCGGGGCGAGCACGACCATCATCGGCGGCAGGATCCAGGCGCAGAACGGGGCAATCCCCGTCGCGTAGCGCGCGCCGATGGTCTTGGGGATGATTTCGGTGAGGATCAGGATCGCGACCGTCAGCAGCGCGGCAAACACCGCCTCGCTGCCACTGCCGTAGAGCTTGGCGTACTGCGCGCCCGCACCCGCCGCGCCCATCGTGTGGGCAATCGTGTTGAGGGTGAGGATCGCGGCCAGCGGGCGGTCGACATCGTCCTTCAGCCGCTTGAGCTTGCGCGCCCAGGGCGTGCCGCGCTGCTCGAAGGTGCGTACCTGCGAGGGCGTGAGCGTCAGCATCGAGGATTCGAGCAGCGAACACAGGAACGAGACGCACAGCGCCAGGGCGACATAGAAGACCAGCAAGGCCATGCGGCTATTCGTACTCCGTTGCGCGAGTGTGCGCGAACCCGTTCTGGTAACGGGGATTCTCCGCCTTGCCTAGGTGCCTGATCGTGCACGAACTGCACCTTGTCGTGTCGCGAGCCGGACAAAGCGGGCGTACCAAGCGTGACAATCGCGACAGGGGCCTTCGGGCACGCTGTGCTGCGATGCGGCATGAAGTGGCCGAAAATCGGTAGTTTCCGATATCTGGCACGCAGTTTGCTGAGCCTCTCCCATCAGCAGAAAGCCGGTGGTGCCCCCTCCGCCGGCTGCGACTTGGGGAGTTTTCCATGACCGACACCCTTTTCAGCCAGGATCCGGACAGCACACGCGAGGCCAGTTCCGCAGACGGCGTCGTCGATATTTCCGATGTCATGCAGAAGGTGGCCGAGCACAAGGGCTGCGGGACCGAAGGCGGTTCGGGCAAGGCGAGCTGCGGATCGAGCGCGGGGCCGGCCGACATGCCGCCCGAGATCTGGGAGAAGGTGAAGAACCATCCGTGCTATTCCGAAGAAGCCCACCACCACTACGCACGCATGCACGTGGCCGTCGCGCCCGCCTGCAACATCCAGTGCAACTACTGTAACCGCAAGTACGACTGCGCGAACGAGAGCCGTCCGGGTGTCGTTTCCGAACGCCTGACGCCCGAGCAGGCGTCGAAGAAGGTGCTTGCGGTGGCCTCGACCATTCCGCAGATGACCGTGCTGGGCATTGCCGGACCGGGCGACCCGCTCGCCAATCCGGCCAAGACCTTCGAGACCTTCCGCCTCATCAGCGAGGTCGCCCCCGACATCAAGCTGTGCCTCTCGACCAATGGCCTCGCACTGCCTGACTGGGTCGACGAGATCGCCAAGTACAAGGTCGACCACGTCACCATCACCATCAACATGGTGGACCCCGAAGTGGGCCAGCACATCTATCCCTGGATCTTCTGGGAGAACAAGCGCCTGCAGGGCTATGAAGCCGCCAAGATCCTGACCGAGCGGCAGATGCTGGGCCTCGAGATGCTCACCGAGCGGGGCATCCTTTCCAAGATCAACTCGGTGATGATCCCGGGCATCAACGATGCGCACCTCGTCGAGGTGAACAAGGCGGTGAAGAGCCGGGGCGCATTCCTGCACAACATCATGCCGCTCATTTCCGCGCCCGAGCATGGCACCGTGTTCGGTCTCAACGGCCAGCGCGGTCCTTCCGCGCAGGAACTCAAGGCGCTTCAGGACGCGTGCGAGGGCGACATGAACATGATGCGCCACTGCCGCCAGTGCCGCGCCGACGCGGTCGGGCTGCTCGGCGAAGATCGTTCGGCCGAGTTTACCACCGAGAAGATCATGGCGATGGACATCGAATACGACGCCGAAGGCCGCAAGGCCTACCAGCAGGCGGTCGAAGGCGAGCGCCAGGCCAAGGTGGCCGCCAAGGCGAGCGAACTGGACGGCCTTGAAAAGGCGGGCGATATCTCGGTCCTGGTCGCGGTTGCCACCAAGGGCCACGGGATCATCAACGAGCACTTCGGCCACGCCAAGGAGTTCCAGGTCTATGAACTGAACGCCAAGGGCGCCAAGTTCGTCGGCCACCGCCGCGTCGACCTCTACTGCCAGGGCGGCTATGGCGAGGAGGATGCGCTCGACACCGTGATCGCGGCGATCAACGACTGCCACGCGGTCTTCGTCGCCAAGATCGGCGGCTGTCCCAAGGCCGACCTCCAGGCAGCGGGCGTCGAGCCGGTCGACCAGTACGCCCACGAGTACATCGAACAGTCCGCGCTGGTCTGGTTCAAGGACTACCTTGAACGTATCGCGAGCGGCGAGATCGTCCACCAGCAGCGCGGCGATGCGGCCATCCGCCAGGGTGCGCTGCTCAGCCAGGCGGGGTGAGCGGCGATGGCCTACAAGATCGTCGCCAGCCAGTGCACCAACTGCACGGCCTGCGAGGCGCTGTGTCCCAACATGGCGATCTCGGAGGCGAAGGGCACCTTCGTCATCGACCCGGCGCTCTGCACCGAGTGCATCGGCCACTTCGAGGACCCGCAGTGCGTCGCGATCTGCCCGGTCGATGACACCTGCGTGCTCGACGCCAGCGTGCCGCGGTACCAGCCGGCATGAGCGGGGCGCGTGAAACGCTGCCGTTCGAGGGCTTTGGCGGGGCATCGGATGCGTTCGAGCGTTCGATCCTCGCCAGCCCCCTCCTGGGAGGGGGCCTGCCCGAGGAGGCGCGCTCTCACCTCGAACGTGCGGCCACGCGCTATCACCTGACCGATGTGGCCGAGACGCATCTGTTCGAAGCCGAGAAGATCGCGCCCGACCATGCCGCCGTCCTGATCGCGCTCTACCGCTTCTATTTCTACAAGGGACGGCTGAACGAAGCTCTCGACGTGGCGCGCGCCTGCGTTGCCAAGGCCCTGCGCCTCAAC
The DNA here is from genome assembly GCF_000813185.1 of Novosphingobium sp. MBES04. Taxonomy (NCBI): domain Bacteria; kingdom Pseudomonadati; phylum Pseudomonadota; class Alphaproteobacteria; order Sphingomonadales; family Sphingomonadaceae; genus Novosphingobium; species Novosphingobium sp. MBES04. The sequence goes on from NZ_DF850488.1 coordinate 2,571,405, forward strand.
GTCCTGGGCGAGGACTGGCGGCGGGTGCAGCCGTGCGATGCCGCCTTCGGGGAGTGGGAGGCGCTGTTGCCGCGCTTTTTCCTCTTCAGCCTCAAGGGCTACGCCTACCTCTCGCTGCGCACCGGCCATCTCGAAGCGGGGCGGGAGGCGGCCGAGAAACTGCTCGAACTCGACCCGCGCGACCGCATCGGCGCGCAGGTTCTCATCGATGTCCTGAACCGCATGGAGGATGAGGAGGAGGCCGATGGCGAACATCGTTCGTGACAGCGAGGTCGTTGAACTCAATGGCCCGCCCGCCTTCCGCTATGGAGAACGCGTGCGCGCGCGGCGTCTTGTGCGCAATGACGGCACCTACGCGGGCAAGGAGATCGGCGAACTGCTGGTCAAGAAGGGCGAAGAGGGCGTCGTCGTCTCGATCGGCACCTTTCTCCAGCAGTTCTACATCTATGGCATCGAGTTCTTCGAGAGCGGCCACCGCGTGGGCATGAAGCGGCGCGAGCTCGACCCGGTCTGGGCGAGCGAGGAGGACGAGGACGAACTGCCTGTCGCGCGTGCGCCGCGCCCTGCATCGCCCCTTCCGAGTGCGGCGCCATGATGGACATTCGCGAGCCCGTCTACGGCTGGGGCGAGGCCGTGCGCGCCGTGGTGGACCTTGTCAACGACGGTTCGTTTCCGGGCGCCCCGCCCGAAGCGATCCTGGCCCCGCGCGGGACGCGCGGCGAGATCGTCAACGTGGGCCACCACGAGGAGAGCAACCAGCCGGTCTACCTCGTCGAGTTTGCGCGCGGCGAGGGGGCCGGGTCCCCGCTTGTCGTCGGGTGCCTCGAAGAGGAGATCGAACGCGCCGAAGCGGGAGGGACGTTGCCATGAGCCTTGCCGCCGCCTCCGCCCAGGCCCCCGCGCCGCGGGCGCCTCTCGTCCGCCAGCCCAACGAGTTCGACCTGGCGCGGATCGAGCGCCTGCTCGTTCGGCGGCGGCGCTACCGCTACGTCGAGCCCGTGGTCGTGCCCATCGAGGACGGCTACCTCGTGCGCGCGCCGTGCTGTTCACGCACCGTCGATCCCGAAGGCGGGGAAATCGACATCGCGCGCCTCCTCTGGGACGAGCGCGCGCGCGAATGGAGGCTCTACCGGCGCGATCACGGCACGCACAGCTGGATTGAGGACGGCCCGTTCGCGCGCCTTGGTGAGCTCATGGGCTGGCTCAACGCCGATCCTGCCCGCGTTTTCTGGCAATAGAGGAAGGAGGCGAAGGCCCATGCCGCTCAGCGAAATCGATCTCGCGCGCATCGACGCGCTGGTACAGGCGCTGGGCGACAGTGCGCGGCCCGAAACCCTGGGCGTCGCGCTGCGGCGTCTCGTCCCAAATCTCGCCCTGCGCCAGTGCGATGCGGGCGACGTGCTCGAGGAACCCTACCGCTCGGCGGGCGCCTGCGACCTGCATCTGCTCGACGTTTCCGCCCACTGCATCCGCGTCACCGGCGATCCGGCACAGGCGAGCGGGCTTCTGGTCGCGGGGAGGGCTCCGGCATGAGCGGGCAGGTCGTCTCGATCGCCACGGGCGAGGTGCTGCAGATCCCGATGAGCGACCCCGACCTGACGCTGGAGGACGTGGTCGCGGTCGAGCAGGTCCTGCGCGGCGCGCAGCTGGGGCAGGGCGCGCTGGTCGAGGAGCTGGAGCAGGCCTTCGCCGCCCAGTGCGGCCGCGCGCGCGGGGTCGCGGCCTCCAGTGCGGCCATGGCGTTGGTCATGGTGCTGACGGCAAAGGGGATCGGGCCGGGCGACGAGGTGATCCTCTCGGCTCACTCCTTCCACGAACTGGGCCACGCGGTCCTGCGCTGCGGGGCGACCCCGGTCTTTGCCGACATCGACTACTGGTCGGGCTGTCTTTCGGCGACGAAGAGCGCGGACAAGGTGACGAGCCGGACCCGCGCGATCCTGGCGGGCAACACCTGCGGGCACCCCGCCGACTGGCCGGGCCTGCGCGCGCTAGCCGATGCGCACGGCCTCTTCCTGATCGAGGATTCGAGCGAGGCGATCGGCTCGCGCCACAAGGCGGGCGTGGTCGGCAGCTTCGGCGATGTCGCGCTTTTCGATTTCGCCCAGCCCGGCGTCATCGCCTGCGGGGAGGGGGGCATCGCGCTCACCGACGACACGCAGCTGGCCATGGCCCTGCGGCGGCTGCGCAGCCGCAGCCTCTCGGACCGCACTTCGGTCTCGGCCGGGGTGGATGCGCCCTTCGGGGCCGCGATGGGCGCGATGGTGGCTGCCCTTGCGCTCGCGCAGCTGCGCCGCCTCGACGTGCTCCTGGAACGCCGCCGCGGGGTGCAGGCCATGTACGACGGCTTCATGCAGAGCTTCGAGGGGATCAAGCCGCCCTACATCTCGCCCGATGTCAAGGAGGTCCACTGGTTCCTCTACACCGTGCACCTGGGGACGCGCTTCACCAAGGGGTCGCGCGACGCGATCCTGGAGGACATGCGCACCGAGGGCGTCGAGGCGCATGCCTATTCCAGCCCGCTCCACCTCCAGCGCGCCTACCGGGCGCTGGGCTGGACGCGCGGTGACCTCTTCGTGACCGAGAAGGTCGCCGACCGCGCGGTCGTGCTGCCCTTTCACGCCCACCTCACGCCCGAACAGATCGCCTTCATGGTCGCGCGTCTCAAGGACGCCTCGATCAACGCAGGCGCCGGGGCCGCCATCTATTGACCACCGAAAGAGACACAGAAAAACGCCATGACCACGCTCACCATCCTGCCGTCCGCCACCTCCATCGCCGTTGCCGAGGGGGACAGCCTGCTCGCCGCCATGCTCGCCAGCGGGGCACCGGTCGCCCACAAGTGCGACGGGGAAGCCTCCTGCGGCCAGTGCCACCTCTTCGTGATCGAGGGGCGCAAGGGCCTCTCGCGCATCAGCCGCGCGGAGAACGACATTCTCGACACCATCGTCGGCGTCGGTTCCAAGTCGCGCCTCGCCTGCCAGGCAACGCTGACCGGCACCGAGGACGTGACCGTCGAGGTTCTGAGCTTCGTCTGACGACGTGCCAAGGAGAGACAGCCTATGCCCATGGATGCCACCGAGATCGAACGCCGCATCACCGCGGCCTTTCCCGACGCGGACGTGCTGATGGTCGATATGGCCGGGGACGGCGACCACTGGGCCGCGCGCGTCACCTGCGCCGCCTTTGCGGGCAAGAGCCGGATCGTCCAGCACAAGATGGTCTACGCCGCGATTGGCGCGGACATGGGCCATGAACTGCACGCGCTGGCGCTGCAGACGTTCGTTCCTGCAGTCCCCCCCACCACCCCTGCAACCTGAGGAGAATGGCCATGGCCACGTCCGACCGTATCCGCGCGCTTGTCACCGACAACGAGATCGTCGTCTTCATGAAGGGCGTGCCCGCCGCCCCGCAATGCGGCTTTTCCGCAGGCGTGGTGAAGGTGCTGGACGCTATCGGGCGGCCCTATGTCGGGATCAACGTGCTCGACGATCCGTTCCTGCGCGAAGGCATCAAGGAGTATTCCGACTGGCCCACGCTGCCCCAGGTCTACGTGCGCGGCGAGTTCATCGGGGGCTGCGACATCGTGCGCGACATGTACGCGGCAGGTGAGCTTCAGGCGCTCCTCGCCGGGCAAAGCGCATGAGCATGGCCTCCGCGACGGGAGCGGCCGGAGCCGCCATCGTACCCTTCGTACCACCGGGTGGGCGCCGCCTGCGCGCGAGCGAGCGCAACATGCTGGAAGGCATCGTGACCGCCATCGTCCACGGCGCGGTGAGCGCGGAAGTAGGCCTGCTCGTCAACGAGCGGATCGTGATCGATGCGCTTGTACCCAACTCCACCGTCGCCGCGCTGGGGCTGAAACCGGGGGGGCGCGCGGTTGCGCTCATCAAGCCCAGCTTCATCACCCTGATCGACGATGTCCCGGGGCTGGCGCTTTCGGCGCGCAACCTCATCGGGGGCACCGTCGTCAACGTGCTGACAGGGCCGGTCGAGGCCGAATGCGTGCTCGACATCGGCGAGGGGCGCGAGCTGACGGTGCTGGTGACCAGCCACAGCGCGCGGGCGCTGGAACTGGAGGCCGGGCGCCAGATCCTCGCCAGCTTCAAGGCCTCGCACATCATCGTCTGCGCGCTCGACGGGTAACGGCTCTAATCCAGGCCAGGGCACCTGTGATAGGTATGCCCCATTGCAATCGGTGACAGGGCGCCTACATTCCTTCTTGCAAGTTTATCGCAATAAGGAAGCCCCCGCCATGGCCAAGCCCCAGCCGCGCACGCTGACCGTCCTCGCCCGCCAGCAGGTCTCGCCTTCGATGATCCGCCTGACGCTGGGCGGCGAAGGGCTCGCCGACTTCCCGCACGGGCAGGAAGGCGGCTATGTGAAGCTGATGTTTCCCCCTGCGCCTGGCAAGGCCAAGCCGACCTTGCGCACCTACACCATCCGCGCCCAGCGTGCTGGCGAGATCGACGTCGACTTTGCGCTCCATGGCGTGGAAAACGGCGTCTCGGGCCCGGCGACCAACTGGGCGGTCAGCACCGAGATCGGCTCGACCATCGAGGTCGGCGGTCCGGGGGCGGCCAAGCCGCTGCCCGAAGGCTTCGACTTCTATCTCGTGGCCGGGGACATGACCGCGATTCCCGCCATCTCGGTGAACCTCGAAGCCCTGGATCGCGAGGCCAAGGGCTACGCGGTGATCGAGATCCAGCAGGAGGACGACCGCGTGGAGATCGACGCGCCCGACGGCGTGGAGATCCGCTGGGTCGTGAACCCCGAACCCGGCCAGCAGCCCCAGTGGCTGGTCGAGGCGCTGCGCGCCTACGGCTGGCCCGAAGGCCGGGTCTACGCCTGGGCGGCGAGCGAATTCTCGGCCATGCGCCTTATGCGCACCTACCTGCGCGAGGAAAAGGCGCTGACGCCCGCCGAACTCTACATCTCCAGCTACTGGAAGCAGGGCCTCGACGAGGAAAGCCACAAGGTGGTCAAGCGCGAGGATGCCGAGGCGACGGCCGCCTGAGGGAAGAAGTTAAGTCTTTTTTCAAGGGGCCATTGCCCCTTGACCCCAAAATGGGCGACCTCACCAGTCTCAGCCAGGGCAGCGGGCGTAAGGTGAGGTCGACAGTTCGGGGAGCCCGAGGGCAATGGCCCTCGGAACACTCCTCTTTCCTATAACCCTCCCAGCTGTACCAGCGCCGCGCCGCCCGCGCGCCCGAGGATCGTGTCGACCTTCTGGCGCACCGCCTCCATGCGCAGCGGCTTGATGAGCGCGCCGTGGGCGCCCGCTTTCAGCGCGGCGATGCCCAGTTCCTCTTCCTCCGGGCTGGCGACGATGAGGACGCGCGCGGCCGGGTAGCGCGTGGCGATCTCGGCCAGCACCTCCAGCCCGTGCGCGCGCAGGATCGAAAGACCCAGGATCAGTACATCAGGCCGCAGCCAGTCCTGCCCCTTGGCGTAGGCTTCCTCCAGGCTCGCCAGTTCGTGGGTTTCGATCTCGTCGTGCAGCATGAACTGCAAGGCGGCGCGGGTGATCTCGTCCTCGTCGACAACGAAGATGCGGCGCTGGTCGACGGCCTTGGCGGTTTCGACACCGATCTGCATGGGCTTCTCCTGTGCATGGGAACTCATCCCTCCCACGCAAGAAGCGTTCCATCCTGATCTACCACGCAAATGCGCGGCCATGCCGCTGACAGGGCCGGGCGAACGTGTGTCCTTTGCGACATGCAACGCCCCATTGTTCGCTTTGCCACATGCCCGTGCGGGCCCCGACATTCCCACCAAGTGCCCGATTGAACGCGATTTTAGGGAGGTGCGAGGCGTTTGGCACGCCCCGTGCAGAGAGGTCGGCACAGCGGGCACATCCTGCTGGCCCGCCGCAACGAGAGAGGACGCGTCGGGGAGAGAACCGGTCCGGGCCGACCCCCTGTCCGATCCGGTGCACACGGCTTTAACAGCTTAGGAGCCAAGCAATGTCACTTCGTCAAATCGCCTTCTACGGCAAGGGCGGCATCGGCAAGTCCACCACCTCGCAGAACACCCTTGCCGCGCTCGCCGACCTTGGCCAGCGCATCCTCATCGTCGGCTGTGATCCCAAGGCCGACTCCACCCGCCTGATGCTGCACGCCAAGGCGCAGGACACCATCCTGTCGCTCGCGGCCGAGGCCGGCTCGGTCGAGGACCTCGAACTCGAGGACGTCATGAAGATCGGCTACAAGGACATCCGCTGCGTGGAATCCGGCGGCCCTGAGCCGGGCGTCGGCTGTGCGGGCCGCGGCGTCATCACCTCGATCAACTTCCTGGAAGAGAACGGCGCTTACGAGGACATCGACTATGTCTCGTACGACGTGCTCGGCGACGTGGTCTGCGGCGGATTCGCCATGCCGATCCGCGAGAACAAGGCCCAGGAAATCTACATCGTCATGTCGGGCGAGATGATGGCCATGTACGCGGCCAACAACATCTCGAAGGGCATCCTCAAGTACGCCAACTCGGGCGGCGTGCGCCTGGGTGGGCTCGTGTGCAACGAGCGCCAGACCGACAAGGAGCTGGAGCTGGCCGAGAACCTGGCCGCCAAGCTGGGCACGCAGCTCATCCACTTCGTGCCGCGCGACAACATCGTGCAGCATGCCGAGCTGCGCCGCATGACGGTCATCGAATACGCCCCGGAATCGAACCAGGCGCAGGAATACCGCAACCTCGCGCAGAAGATCCACAACAACTCGGGCAACGGCATCATCCCCACCCCCATCACCATGGACGAGCTTGAGGACATGCTGATGGAGCACGGGATCATGAAGGCGGTCGATGAATCGCAGGTGGGTCTCACCGCCGCGGATCTCGCCGTCTGACCTGAGCCTTCGCGCCAGTCCCCCGAACGTCCGGTCCTCCCACGCGCCTCTTGTTGGCATGCGAAGCGGGGGAGGACCGGACAACCGGTCCCAGTTCGATCTGAGCCCACTGATCTGAGCCCAGTTCGATCTGAGCAAGGACGGATCAACCAGGAGTGCATCCAAATGAGCGTCTCAACCCCTACCGACATCGCACAAGTCAAGGAACGCAACCGGGCGTTGATCCAGGAAGTCCTTGAAGTCTATCCGGCGAAATCCGCCAAGCGCCGCGCCAAGCACCTCAACGTTTCCGAAGAGGGCAAGAGCGACTGCGGCGTCAAATCCAACATCAAGTCGATCCCCGGTGTCATGACCATCCGCGGCTGCGCCTACGCAGGCTCCAAGGGCGTGGTCTGGGGCCCGATCAAGGACATGATCCACATCAGCCACGGGCCGGTGGGCTGCGGCCAGTATTCCTGGGCCGCGCGCCGCAACTACTACATCGGCACGACCGGCATCGACACCTTCGTGACCATGCAGTTTACCTCCGACTTCCAGGAGAAGGATATCGTCTTTGGCGGCGACAAGAAGCTCGCCAAGATCATGGACGAGATCGAGATGCTGTTCCCGCTGAACAAGGGCATCACGGTCCAGTCCGAGTGCCCGATCGGCCTCATCGGCGATGACATCGAGGCGGTCTCCAAGTCCAAGAGCAAGGAATACGGCGGCAAGACCATCGTGCCCGTGCGCTGCGAGGGCTTTCGCGGGGTCTCGCAGTCGCTCGGCCACCACATCGCCAACGATGCGGTGCGCGACTGGGTCTTCGACAAGGTGGGCGACAAGGAACCGACCTTCGAGCCTTCGCCCTATGACGTCGCGATCATCGGCGACTACAACATCGGGGGCGATGCCTGGTCGAGCCGCATCCTGCTGGAAGAAATGGGTCTTCGCGTCATCGCGCAGTGGTCGGGTGACGGCTCGATCGCCGAGCTTGAGGCCACGCCCAAGGCCAAGCTCAATGTCCTCCACTGCTACCGCTCGATGAACTACATCTCGCGCCACATGGAAGAGAAGTACGGCATTCCCTGGGTGGAATACAACTTCTTCGGACCCTCCAAGATCGAGGAATCCCTGCGCAAGATCGCCAGCTACTTCGACGAGTCCATCCAGGAAAACGCCGAGAAGGTGATCGCCAAGTACCGCGCGCTGACCGATGCGGTGATCGCCAAGTACAAGCCGCGCCTTCAGGGCAAGACGGTCATGCTCTATGTCGGCGGCCTGCGTCCGCGCCACGTCATCGGTGCCTACGAGGACCTGGGCATGGAGGTGGTCGGCACCGGCTACGAATTCGGCCATAACGACGACTACCAGCGCACCGCCCAGCACTACGTCAAGGACGGCACGCTGATCTACGACGATGTCACCGGCTACGAGTTCGAGAAGTTCGTCGACAAGATCCAGCCCGATCTCGTCGGCTCGGGCATCAAGGAAAAGTACGTCTTCCAGAAGATGGGCGTGCCCTTCCGCCAGATGCACAGCTGGGACTACTCGGGCCCCTACCACGGCTATGATGGCTTCGCGATCTTCGCGCGCGACATGGACATGGCGATCAACTCGCCGGTCTGGTCGATGGCGCCCACGCCGTGGAAGGCCGGCGAGAGCGACACCATGGCCATCGCGGCGGAATAACCGCGGCTTTTTCCAAACCCATCCAGTTCAAGGGAGGCACCCATGCCCCAGGACGCAGACCAGGTAAAAGACCACTTCGAGCTGTTCCGCGGTGACGAGTACAAGGACATGCTCGCCAGGAAGCGGTCCGAGTTCGAGAACCCCCATCCCGACGCCGAGATCGAGCGCGTCAAGGAATGGGCTAAGACCGAGGAATACAAGGACCTCAACTTCTCCCGCGAGGCGCTGACGATCAATCCGGCCAAGGCCTGCCAGCCCCTGGGCGCGGTCTTCGCCGCGGTCGGCTTTGAATCGACGCTGCCTTTCGTGCACGGCTCGCAAGGGTGTGTGGCCTACTACCGCTCGCACTTCTCGCGCCACTTCAAGGAGCCGACCTCGTGTGTCTCCTCCTCGATGACCGAGGATGCGGCGGTGTTCGGCGGGCTCACCAACATGGTCGACGGGCTTGCCAATGCCTACTCCATGTACAAGCCCAAGATGATCGCGGTTTCGACCACCTGCATGGCCGAAGTGATCGGCGATGACCTCAACGCCTTCATCAAGACCGCGAAGGAAAAGGAATCGCTGCCCGCGGAATTCGACGTTCCCTTCGCGCACACCCCGGCCTTCGTGGGCAGCCACATCACCGGCTACGACAACGCCATGAAGGGCATCCTGGAGCATTTCTGGGACGGCAAGGCCAAGACCGCGCCCAAGCTGGAGCGTGTCCCCAACGGCTCGATCAATTTCCTCAATGGGTTCGATGGCTACGCGGTCGGAAACCTGCGCGAGGTGAAGCGCATCTTCGACATGATGCAGGTCGAGTACACGATCCTGGGCGACCAGTCGGACGTGTGGGACACGCCGACGGACGGCACCTTCCGCATGTACGATGGCGGCACCACGCTCGAAGATGCGGCCAATGCCATCCACGCCAAGGGGACGATCTCGATGCAGGAATACTGCACCGAAAAGACGCTGCCCTTCATCGCTGCGCACGGGCAGGAAACCGCCGCCTTCAACCACCCTATCGGCATCGAGGCGACCGACAGCTTCGTGATGGAAGTGGCGCGCATGGCAGGCGTCGAGATCCCCGACGAACTGGCGAAGGAACGCGGCCGGCTGGTCGATGCCATCGCCGATTCCAACGCCCACATCCACGGCAAGAAGTTCGCGATCTACGGCGATCCCGACCTTGCCTATGGCCTCGCCAAGTTCGTGATGGAACTGGGCGGTGAACCGGTGGTCGTGCTCTCGACCAACGGGGGCAAGGCCTGGGCGGCCAAGATGCAGGAGTTGTTCGACAGCTCGCCCTTCGGGGCCAACTGCGAGGCCTATCCGGGCAAGGACCTGTGGCACATGCGCTCGCTCCTTTTCACCGAGGCGCCCGATTTCCTGATCGGCAACACCTACGGCAAGTACCTGGAGCGCGACACCGGCGTGCCGCTGATCCGCATCGGCTTCCCGATCTTCGATCGCCACCACAAGCACCGCTACCCGGTGTGGGGCTACCAGGGTGGTCTCAACGTCCTCGTCACGATCCTCGACCGGATCTTCGAGCACATGGACGCGACCACCAATGTGCCCAGCAAGACGGACTACAGCTACGACATCATTCGCTGAAGGTCCCTTGGTCTCCCCGCCGCTGCGCCATGTCGCGGGGAGACCCCTTTTTCCCATCCCCCACCCGCCGGAGTGCCTGCCATGACCAGCCTGAACCAGACGATCCAGGACGTGTTCAACGAGCCGGCCTGCGGGAAGAACCAGGCCAAGTCCGAGAAGGAGCGCAAGAAGGGCTGCACCAAGCAGCTCCAGCCCGGCGGGGCGGCGGGCGGCTGCGCGTTCGACGGGGCCAAGATCGCGCTCCAGCCGATCACCGATGTCGCCCATCTGGTTCACGGGCCCATCGCGTGCGAGGGCAATTCCTGGGACAACCGCGGCGCGGCGTCCTCGGGCTCCACGCTCTACCGCACTGGCTTCACCACCGACATGACCGAGAACGACATCGTCTTCGGCGGTGAGAAGCATCTCTTCAAGGCGATCCGCGAGATTGTCGAGAAGTACGCCCCGCCCGCGGTCTTCGTCTACGAGACCTGCGTGCCCGCGATGATCGGCGATGACATCGACACGGTGTGCAAGAAGGCTGCCGAGAAGTTCGGTACACCCTGCATTCCCATTCACTCGCCCGGCTTCGTGGGCCCCAAGAACCTGGGCAACAAGCTGGCGGGCGAGGCGATGCTCAAGCACGTCATCGGTACGAAGGAGCCGGAATACACCACGCCCTACGACATCAACGTGATCGGCGAATACAACCTCTCGGGCGAGCTGTGGCAGATCAGGCCGCTGCTGGATGAACTGGGCATCCGCATCCTCTCGTGCATCTCGGGCGACGCGCGCTACGAGGAAGTGGCCTGGTCGCACCGCGCGAAGGCGGCGATGATGGTCTGCTCGAAAGCCATGATCAACGTCGCGCGCAAGATGGAGGAGCGCTATGGCATCCCCTTCTTCGAAGGCTCGTTCTACGGCATCGAGGACATGTCGGACACGCTTCGCGAGATTGCGCGGCTGCTGATCCAGCAAGGCGCCGATGCCGAACTGATGGCGCGCACAGAGGCGGTCATCGCGCGCGAGGAAGCGCGCGCCTGGGCCGCCATTGAACCTTACCGCGCGCGCCTTTCGGGCAAGAAAGTGCTGCTTGTCACCGGCGGCGTGAAAAGCTGGTCGGTCGTCGCTGCGCTGCAGGAGGCCGGGCTTCGCATCGTGGGCACTTCGGTCAAGAAGTCCACGCGCGAGGACAAGGACAAGATCAAGAAGCTGATGGGCGATGAAGCCCACATGTTCGACAACCTCGCCCCGCGCGAGATGTACCGCAAGCTGAAAGAGGCCGAGGCCGACATCATGCTCTCGGGCGGACGCTCGCAGTTCATCGCGCTCAAGGCCTCGATGCCCTGGATGGACATCAACCAGGAGCGCCACGTCGCCTTTGCCGGCTACCACGGCATGGTCGCGATGGTGGCCGAGATCGACCGTACGCTGGCCAACCCCGTCTGGCAGGAGGTGCGCCGCCCCGCCCCCTGGGACGAAGTCGAGGTGCCGCAGCACGCCGGACGGGAGGCCGCATAGCCATGGCTGCCATCGTCAAGTCGAAGAAGGCCTGCACGGTCAATCCGCTCAAGATGAGCCAGCCCATCGGCGGCGCGCTCGCCTTCATGGGGATGCGCGGCGCGATGCCGCTGCTCCACGGCTCGCAAGGCTGCACCAGCTTTGGCCTTGTCCTCTTCGTGCGCCACTTCCGCGAGGCTATCCCGCTGCAGACCACCGCCATGTCCGAGGTGGCGACGGTCCTGGGCGGCTTCGAGAACGTCGAGCAGGCCGTGCTCAACATTGTCGAGAAGACGAAGCCCGAACTGATCGGCATCTGCTCGACCGGCGTCACCGAAGTGAAGGGCGATGACCTCAAGGGCTTCGTGCAACAGATCCGCACGCGCCATCCTGAACTGGGCGGTGTCGAGATCGTCCAGTGCGCGACCCCGGACTTTGCAGGGGCGTTCCAGGACGGCTGGGCCAAGGCGGTGACCGCGATGATCGAGGAGATGGTGATCTCGCCCGAGCCTGCGATCCGTGATCCGCGCCGCATCAACGTCCTGCCCGGCTGCCACGTGACGCCGGGCGACATCGATGAGCTGCGCGCGCTGTTCGAGGACTTCGGCCTTGTCCCGAACTTCCTGCCCGACCTCTCGGGCTCGCTCGACGGGCATATCCCCGAGGATTTCACGCCCACGACATTGGGCGGCACGGGCCCTGAAGAAGTACGCGCGATGGCGCACGCGGGCTGGACCCTTGCCATCGGCGAACAGATGCGCGGCGCGGCCGAGGCGCTGGAGGCGCGCGCGGGCGTGCCGTTCCGGCTGTTTGAACGCCTCACCGGACTTGCACCGTGCGACGAGTTGATGGCCTTCCTCTCGCAGATTTCGGGCAAGCCGGTGCCGGTGCGCTACCGCCGCCAGCGGGGCCAGCTGGTCGATGCCATGCTCGATGCGCACTTCCACATCGGCGGGCGCAAACTGGCTATCGGGGCCGAACCGGACCTGCTCTTTGCGCTCGTTTCGGCGCTGGGCGAAGTGGGCGGGGAGGTCGCCTGCGCGGTTACCACCACGACCTCAGCCATCCTTGCACAGGTCCCGTGCGAGGAAGTCCTGCTGGGCGACCTGGAAGACCTCGAAGCCGGAGCAAAAGACGCCGACATTCTCATCACCCACAGCCACGGCCGGCAAGCGTCGGCCCGGCTGCACATCCCGCACTTTCGCATCGGCATTCCCATGTTCGACACGCTGGGCGCCGCGCACCTTGTGACCGTGGGCTACCGCGGCACGCGCGACCTGCTCTTCGCTGTCGGCAACATGTTGATGCACCACCACCAGAGCCACACGCCCGGTCCCGAGGACTGGCGCGACGCCTGGCCCGAACCATCCGCTATCTCCCATCAAACCGTACAGGAGCTCGTGCCATGAAAGTCGCCTTCGCCACGCAGGACCTTGTGCGCATCGACGCGCACTTCGGCTGGGCCCGCAACATCGCGATCTACGACCTGACGCCCGAAGGCTGGTCGCTCGACCGGGTCGAGGAATTTTCCGGCGAGCTCAACGAGGACGGCAACGAGGACAAGCTCGAACCCAAGCTCAAGGCGCTCGAAGGCGTCGCCATTCTCGTTGTTGCCGCCATCGGCGGGTCGGGCGCGGCGCGGGTCGTGGCGCAGAACATCCACCCCATGAAGGTGGCCGAGCCCGAACCGATCGAGGGCATGCTCGCCAGGCTGCAGGACGTGCTGAAGGGCACGCCCCCGCCCTGGCTGCGCAAGGTCATGGCGAAGACCGGCGAGCGCGTCGCCGACCTGGAAGACGATTTCGAGGAAGAGGAGGCCTGAGCGATGCCCGAAGACCTGATCGACGCCCCCGCAATTGACGGTTTTGCCGCCGCCCTGGTGCGCCAGGTGCGCGCGCAGGACACGCACGGCCACTGGGAGAAGAAGGCGGACGTGGAGCTGCTCGCGCCCTACATCCTCGACAAGGAGGCGCGCCGGGCAATCCCGATCATCGGCGATCCCGACCCGGATACGCTCTGGCGGCTGGAACTCTACTACGGCGCGCTGTGCCTCGAGATCGAGCGGCGCACCCGCCGCATGGTCCAGCCGATGATGAAGATGAGCCACGAAGGGTTCGGGCGCATGGTCCTCATCGCCGGGCGGCTGGTCGTGGTGAACAAGTCGCTGCGCGACGTGCACCGTTTCGGTTTCGACAGCCTGGAAAAGCTCAACGCCGAGGCGGAAAAGCTGATCGTGCAGGCGAGCGACATGATCGGGAAGTTCCCCGAAGTCGCGGACTACTGAAGAGGAGCGCAGGGCCAATGTCTGATCTTGAAGCGATGAAGGCCGAGGTGAAGAAGCTCTCGGCGCGCGCGATGCAGGCCAAGATGGACCTGCACGACTTGTCCGAGGAACTGCCCGTGGGGCTGGAAAATGTCATGGCGACGGCCAGTCGCGTGTGCGAAAGCTACGCCGCGCTCGCCGCCAAGAAGGCCGAGATGAAGGCGCTGGAGAGCGCCTCGTGAGCGCCGCGGCCCTGACCCGCGGTGGACGCGCTTGGGTGCCCGAGTACCTGCTCTCCATCGACCCGGACCTGTGCATCGGATGCGGACGCTGTTTCAAGGTCTGCGGGCGCAACGTGATGACGCTGAAGGGCGTCAACGAGGACGGCGAGGTGGTCGTGCTCGACGAGGACGATGACGACGACGAGATCGAGAAGCGCGTCATGGCGATGAACGATGAAGACGCATGCATCGGCTGCGGCGCCTGCGCGCGCGTATGCCCGACCAATTGCCAGACCCACGCCAAGGCGGCCTGAGAGCACGCCAGCGTTCATTCACCCCGGGAGAGGGGGCCGACAACAGGAGCAGAACCGGACAACCAGACGAGAAGGAGACACAGACGATGGGACGTGGCGAAGAGATCTATGCCGAACTGCTCTGGCAGGGCGCACGCTCGGACGTGCCGCCGGTGGACGTGCACCTGGCCGCCTCGATCCTGGCCCTGTCCTTCTTCGAGGCGGAACGCGACGGCCTGGCGCTGGCCGAGGCGACCGGGCTCGACGGCGAGGAACTGGCCGAGCTGTGCCGCATCGCCTTTCCCCACGTGACGCTGCCCGAGGCGGGGACGCCGGTCGTGGCAAGGGAAGAGCAGGCGCTGCGCGACATTCTCTGGATGAACTGCGGCGAGGCTTCGGTCTTCGAACTGCTCCTCACCCGCCTGGTCGCGCGGCGCTGCCAGCGCCCCAACCACCTGTGGCAGGACCTGGGCTTTGCCAGCCGGGATGAACTCTCGATGCTGATGCAGCTCCACTTCCCGCGCCTTGCCCTGAAGAACGCGAACGACATGAAGTGGAAGAAGTTCTTCTACCGCATGATGTGCTCGTCCGAAGGCTTCCGGCTCTGCTCGGTGCCGGTCTGTGCCGAGTGCGACGATTTCGACGCCTGCTTCGGGCCGGAGGACGGCGAGGCGCTGCTGGCGCGCATCGCCAACGGCAAGACGGCGCCCCAGCAGATGGGGCACGCATGAGCGGGTGCGATATCGGACCCGCCCTCGCCAAGGGGGAGAGCGCGGAGATCGCGATCGATGCCATGGTCCGCCGCTTCTATGCGCTGTGCAACCAGGACGACCGGCTGGGCCCGATGTTCGCGGCGATGATCCCGGACTTTCCCGAGCACTATGGCTTCGTGCGCGATTTCTGGTCGCACGCGCTGCTGGGCACCGACCGCTACCAGCGCGGCACACCCTACAGCCATCACCTCAAGCTGAGGGTCGAGGAAGAGGACTTCACGCGCTGGATGGCCGCTTTCGGCCGTGCGGTGGAGGAGTGCCTTCCCGAGGAACTGGCAGCGGCGGCCATGCAGCGCGCCGCGCATATGACGCAGAGCTTCAAGATGGGCATGCTGCCACTTCCCAAGCCCGTCGCCCGGCCGGCAGGTGCACCATGAGCGGCGGAGCCGAGACGATGACCCTGCCGCCTTTCGCGATCTGCGCGGTTGCCGATATTCCCAACCGCCGCGCGGTGCCTTTCGTGCTGGCCCGGCGCGAGGAGGACGGGCGGGTCGGACCCTGGCCGATCTTCGTCCTGCGCTGGGGGCGCAACGTGCGCGCCTTTGAAAACCGCTGCCCGCACCAGAACACCAACCTTGATTGGGAAGAGGGCGAGTTTCTCGACGGCGAGGGCACGCGCATCCAGTGCGGCAAGCACGGCGCGCTCTTCGACCTGGGCTCGGGCGAATGCGTGGCGGGGCCCTGTCTTGGTGAGCGGCTCACCGCCATCGAGGTGGAGATCGATGCCGACGAGGACATTTGTCTTCGCGCACCAGGCCTTGTCGAGGACGACGATGTCGACAGCGGCGAGGGTCTGGAATAGCGCCGCGTGCCGCGCCTTACAGCGTCATCGGCCGCGCCAGCATCCAGGGCGCGGTCGCAAAGGTGCCGGTCAGCCATTGCGGCAGGTCGAGCACGGTCGCGGCCTGCGCGTTCGTGTTGGTGGGCGGTCTTGGCGTATCCAGCAGCGGCAGGACGGTCTTGAGGACCTTGGTGACGTCGATCCCCATGCCCATCGGGAAGTTCGGGTTGGTCGAATGCCAGGCACCCGGGACCAGGTAGTCGGCCTTGATGTCGGGACGCGAATTGAGTGCGCCGAAGCTGTCGAATTGGCCCATCACGTCAAAGACCTTGCCGATGAATTCGCGCGGCATGCCGACCTTGGCGCTGATCGTGACGATCTGCGTGCGCTTGGCGACAGGCCCCAGTTTCTCCTGCTTGCGCAGCGCGTAGAGCGCTTCGGACAGGACGAGGTTGCCCTTGGAGTGGCCGACCAGCATGGGTATCTTGCAATGCGGGCTTTCCAGAAGTGCGATCAGCGTCGCGGTGTCCTTCGACAGCCTGAGAAAGCTGTCCGCCTCGATCGAGGTGAGCGAGGGCGAACGGTCCGAGAGCGTGCGCGCCGCGCGGTCGAGCCCTTCGAAGGCGTGGCGCATCGAATTGAGCGCGCCGAACCAGAAGAAGCCGCCCAGCGCCTCGGTCAGGGCATCGGAGAGGCCGTAGCCCGACACGACCGCCGCCACCGAACCGCCCAGAGCCTCGGCAATGTCGCGCGCGAAGGCGGCCGAGCCGATGGCCGAACTCCCCACACCCGCAACAGCAAGCGCCCGGGCTTGCCCGCCGCCCGCGTCGAGAAAGGCCTGAAGCTCGCTGAAGACCTGTACCTCGCCCTTGCCCGCAGGTGGTACGAGCAGCAGCGCGCCCTCGGGCGCATCCCAGGCCGCGAGCCTGGCCACGTCCTCGCTCTCCAGGCCCTCGATGTCGTAGAACAGCGCGTCGAGCGCGGCGTTGCGCCATTCCAGTCCCAAGAGCGAGGCGGTCATGGGCGCGCGCAGCGCCTTGGCGGGCGCGCTTTGCAGTTCGGCCTGCTCGGCCGTGACAAGATGGGACACTGTGGATGCCATCGCCTCTCTCCCTTGCGATTCGCCCCTCTAGGCTACCACGACCCGGGCCGGATGCGATAAGGGGGACACCGCATCCGGCCCGAGGCGGCCGCCCGTTCCGGGGCGGGCGTCAGACGGGGCGGTTCTCGTTGCGGTTGCGCACCGGCTCCATCGCGGCGACCCCGTCCTCATAGGAAATCGCGGGGTAGTCCATCTTCGTGGCCGCCAGCTGGGCGAGCACGTATTCGAGCTTTTCCGGCCCGCTCATCTTCTTGACGTCGGTCTTTTCGACGCCCGCCAGTTCCAGCACTTCCTTCCACACCGTCGACTCGTCGAGCGGCAGGACCTTGGCGGTGGCGCCGCCTGGCAGGGCCACGCTGTAGGTCTTCAGGAAGTCGATGTTGTTGACGAAGAAGACGTAGGTGCCCTCGGGCACGAGATAGTCGGCCAGCACCTCGCCCGCGTCCTTGAGCCAGGCGAAGTTGTGCAGGTAGCCTGCCAGCACCGGGATCTTAGCGCGGGCCGCATCGCCCACCGCCAGCACCTGTTCGAGCGAATAGGCGGGCGGGCGCGCCTCGTCGGCGACCTGGTCCTGGAAGGCAAGGGCAATGTCCCCGCGAAAGCCGAAGGTGCCGGGCGCGGGCAGCGGCTCCTTGAGAACGGCGTTGTGGAGGCGGTGCTGCGCGGCAAGCGTGCCGAAGGGGGTATCGCTGATTGCGGGGGCCGTAAGCGTCGACATGACTTCACTCCTTGAAAGGGGGCGCTCGCGTCATGCACGAAGCGGGCCGTTTGCCGTTTCGTGTGCGCGAAGGCGCGCGCCCGTCTGCCTTTGTGTGCAACGCAACACCGGCGCTGTCCGAAATGTGACGAAACCGACAGGAACGGGCTCCTGAGGACGCCAGCGTGCGCGCGCCCTGCCTGCAATTGCGGGCTTTTGCGCAACTGGCACGCGCCTTGCTGATGGTCCTTCGCAACATCTGCGAGGAGAAGCCTTGTGATCGTTCTCACCGACAGTGCCCAGGACGCCGTGCGCAGCGCCATAGCCAAGGCCGACAGCGCGCCGGCCGGCCTCAGGATCCAGGTCGAGGCCGGGGGATGCGCGGGCTACAAGTACATGATGGGGCTCGTCGCCGAGCCCGAGGCCGACGACGCCGTGGTCGAGAAGGAGGACCTCAAGGTCTTCATCGACCCCGTCAGCCAGCCGCTCCTGGCAGGCACCACCATCGACTTCGTCGTGGCGCTCGAGGGATCGGGCTTCACCTTCGAAAATCCGAACGCATCGAACAGCTGCTCGTGCGGCAAGTCATTCGGCTGAGGGAGACCGGCACATGTGGGAATACAGCGAGAAGGTCAAAGACTACTTCTTCAACCCCAAGAACAGCGGGGTTCTGGAGGACGCGGACGGCGTGGGCGATGTCGGCGCGATCAGCTGCGGCGACGCGCTGCGCCTGATGATCAAGGTCGAACCGGTCAGCCAGGTCATCACCGAGGCCAAGTTCCAGACCTTCGGCTGCGGCTCGGCGATTGCCAGTTCCTCGGCGCTGACCGAGCTCATCATCGGCAAGACCATCGAGCAGGCGATGCAGATCTCCAACCAGGACATCGCCGATTTCCTGGGCGGCCTGCCGCCCGAAAAGATGCACTGCTCGGTCATGGGCTACGAGGCGCTGCAGGCGGCCGTCGCCAATTATCGCGGCGAGGAATGGGTCGATGACCACGAGGAAGGCGCGCTCATCTGCAAGTGCTTCGGCGTCGATGAAGGCATGATCGAGCGCACGATCCGCGCCAACACCCTGACCGCGGTCGAGGAGATCACCAACTTCACCAAGGCGGGCGGTTCGTGCGCAACCTGCGCCGAAGGTATCGAGGCGGTACTCGAACGCGTGAACGCGCAGATGGTCGAGGAAGGCATCCTTGCCGCGCAGGAGGCCTTCGTGCCCGGCGCCGTGCCCGTGCTCGCCAAGCCGAAGAAGGTCGTCGTCAAGCAGCCCGAAGCCAAGGCGCCGCTGACCACGCTCCAGAAGATCAAACTGATCGAGGAAACCATCGAAGCGATCCGCCCCTCGCTCCAGCGCGATGGCGGGGACTGCGAACTGGTCGATGTCGAGGGCAACCGCGTCATCGTCAAGCTGACGGGCGCGTGCGTGGGCTGCCACCTCTCCGGGGCGACCATCGAAGGCGTGCAGGCACGGCTGGTCGAAGCCGTTGGCGTGCCGCTCCTCGTCATCCCCGCCGCCCCCGTCCACTGAGCACACGAACCGACGCGAAGGAGCCCCCACCATGGCCAACGACCCGGTCTACCTCGACAACAACGCCACCACCCGCTGCGATCCACGCGTGGTCGAGGCGATAATGCCCTACTTTTCCGAGCAGTTCGGCAACGCCTCTTCGATGCACGCCTTCGGCTCGGAGGTGGGCGGGGCGCTCGCCACGGCGCGCCAGCAGCTCCAGGACCTGCTCGGCGCCGAGTTCGACCACGAGATCGTCTACACCTCGGGCGGGACCGAGGCAGACAACATGGCGATCCTCTCCGCGCTTGAAACCCAAAAAGGGCGCGACGAGGTCATCACCTCGGCGGTCGAACATCCGGCCGTGCTCAGCCTCGTCGCCCACCTCGAAAAGACCGGGCAGGCCAGGGTCCACATCATTCCGGTCGATGCCAAGGGCCGTCTCGACATGGAGGCCTACCGCAAGGCGCTGGGGCCCCGGACCGCGATCGTCTCGATCATGTGGGCCAACAACGAGACAGGCACGATCTTCCCGGTCGCAAAGCTCGCCGAGATGGCGCACGAGGCTGGCGCGCTGTTCCACACCGATGCGGTGCAGGCGGTCGGCAAGATCCCGATGGACTTGAAAGCGACCGAGATCGACATGCTCTCGCTCTCCGGCCACAAGTTGCACGGGCCCAAGGGCGTGGGCGCGCTCTACGTGCGCAAGGGCGTGCGGCTGCGTCCGCTCGTGCGCGGCGGCCACCAGGAGCGCGGCCGGCGTGCCGGGACCGAGAATGCGCCGGGCATCATCGGCCTTGGCCGCGCGGCGCAGCTTGCGGGCGAATACATGGCCGAGGAGCAGACCCGCGTTGCCGCGCTGCGCGACCGGCTGGAGGAGGGGCTGCTCGGCGCGATCAGCCATTCCTTTGCAACGGGCGATGTCGAAAACCGCCTGCCCAACACCGCCAATGTCGCCTTCGAGTACATCGAGGGCGAGGCGATCCTGCTGCTGATGAACCGGGAAGGCATCGCGGCAAGTTCGGGTTCGGCCTGCACGTCCGGTTCGCTCGAACCCAGCCACGTGCTGCGCGCGATGAACGTGCCCTACACCGCGGCCCACGGCGCGATCCGCTTCTCCTTCAGCCGCGAGAATACCCAGGCCGATGTCGATCGTGTGCTGGAGGTGATGCCCCAGATCATCGCGCGCCTGCGCGACATGAGTCCCTTCTGGCGCGAACGCGAGAAGGAAGGGGCCTTCAACCCGACCTACGCCTGATCTTGTCCATTCCCCCTTACTGGAGTTGACTGCCATGTCCGGTTTCCTGCCCAATTTCCCGCCTGTCGTCGTCAATGACAGCACCTTGCGCGATGGTGAGCAGTCTCCGGGCGTGGCGTTCAGCTTCGCCGAGAAGATGGCGATTGCCTCCGCACTTGAAGCCGCTGGCGTCGACGAGATCGAGGCGGGCACCCCGGCCATGGGCATGGAGGACGAAGCCGCGATCCGCGCGATGGTGCAGCAGGCCAGGACAGCCCAGATCATCCCCTGGTGCCGCGCGACGCGCAGCGATGTGGACGCCGCCGCGCGCACCGGGGTGGAGCGCGTGCATCTCTCGGTCCCTGTTTCGGACCGCCAGATCCGCGCCAAGTTCGGCACCGGCCGCGCCGACGTGCTCGCGCGCATCGAGGAAGTCGTGGGCTACGCGCTCGACCGGGGCCTTCGCGTCTCCATCGGCGGCGAGGACGCCAGCCGCGCCGACCTCGATTTCCTGAAGCGCGTGGTTGTCGCCATCGAGGAGGCGGGCGGGCACCGCTTCCGCTACGCCGACACGCTGGGCGTGCTCGACCCGTTCGGCACCCACGAAATCTTCCGTGACCTCGTGCGCGAGACCGATATCGAGCTCGAATTCCATGGCCACGACGACCTGGGCCTGGCCACCGCCAACACGCTCGCGGCCGTGCGCGGCGGCGCCACCCACGTTTCGGTCTGCGTGCTGGGGCTGGGCGAGCGGGCAGGCAACGCGCCGCTCGAAGAAGTGGTGACGGCGCTGGGCGAAACGCTCGGGCGCACCACGCGCATCGACTTTCTCCAGCTCGCCCGCCTTGCCGAAACGGTGGCGCTTGCCGCCGGGCGTCCGATCCCGGAGAACAAGCCCATCGTCGGCTCGATGGTCTTTACCCACGAAAGCGGTATCCACGTCTCGGGCCTCCTGCGCGATGCGGAGACTTACGAGGCGCTCGACCCGGCGCGTTTCGGGCGCGAGCGGCGGATCATGCTGGGGCGCCATTCGGGGCGTGCGGCGATCACCTCCAGCCTGCGCTCGATTGGCCTCGAGGCCGACCAGGAGCGGCTGGGGCGGATCCTCGCCGACGTGCGCGCCAAGGCGCTCGACACCAAGAAGGGCGTGGAACTCGCCGACCTCGCGCTGATCTATTGCCGCACCGGCATGGTCGAAAGGGCGCTGTGATGCCTGTCGCCACGCCCTTCGACACGCTTGGCGCACCGCCTGTAAGGGCGCGGCCCTCGCTCCTCGTCCTCCTGCGCGAGGACGTGGGGTGCGTCGCCGCGCGCGATCCGGCGGCGAACGGGGCGCTGGAAGTCCTGCTGACCTATCCGGGCGTTCACGCGATCATCTGGCACCGGCTCGCCCACGCGCTGTGGCAGGTGGGTCTGCGCTTCCCGGCCCGGTTCCTGGGCTGGCTGGCGCGCCTCCTCACCAATGTCGACATCCACCCTGCCGCAACCATCGGCCGGCGCTTCTTTATCGATCACGGCGCGGGCGTCGTCATCGGTGAGACCGCCGAGATCGGCGATGATGTGACGCTCTACCACGGCGTCACGCTGGGCGGGACAAGCTGGGCGCCGGGCAAGCGCCACCCCACGCTGGAGGACGGCGTGCTGGTGGGCTGCGGCGCCAAGATCCTGGGCCCGATCACCGTGGGCAAGGGCGCGCGCGTGGGCGCGAACAGCGTCGTCGTCGATCCCGTTCCGCCCGCGATGACGGTCGTCGGCATTCCCGGGCGCGTGGTGCGCGGGGCCACCGAACGCCGCCGCGTGTCGGGCCGGATCGACCTTGACCATCACCTCATGCCCGATCCCGTAGGCGAGGCGGTGTCCGAACTGCTCGACCGCATCGAGTTCCTGGAGGCGCGCCTTGCTCACAGGGATGCCCACCGTGACGGGCGCGCCCCGGTCTGCCACGATTTTGCTCTTCAGGAGGACAGCCATGAGCCTGCTTGACGAACTGCACCAGCTATCAAGCGCGGAGGACTTCTTCGAACTGCTCGGCGTCGATTACGACCCGCAGGTGGTCCAGGTCGCGCGGCTCCACATCCTTCGCCGCATGGGCCAGTACCTGCGCGGCAGCGAGGTCGAGGGCGCGCTGGAAAGCGCCGATGATACCGAACTTTACGCGCTTTGCGGCGAGCACCTCGCGCAGGCCTACGCCGACTTCGTGGCCTCCTCGCCGATCGCGGAGCGCCTGTTCAAGGTTCACAAGGACGCCGTCGCGCCCAAACCCGAACCCAACCGGCCCTTCGTGCCGCTCGATGCCCTGACAGGAGGCTGAGACAATGCATATCGTGGTGTGCATCAAGCAGGTGCCCGACAGCGCGCAGATCCGTGTCCACCCGGTCACGAACACGATCATGCGCCAGGGCGTGCCGACGATCATCAACCCTTACGATCTCTTCGCGCTGGAAGAGGCGCTGCGCCTGAAGGACCGCCTCGGTGCGACCGTCACGGCGCTGTGCATGGGCCCGCCCACGGCCTCGGAATCGCTGCGCAAGGCGCTGACCTTCGGGGCGGACCGCGCGGTGCTCCTGACCGACCGCTATTTCGCGGGTTCCGACACGCTGGCGACGAGCTACGCGCTCTCGATGGCGCTCACCAAGATCGGCGAGGAATTCGGCACGCCCGAGATCGTCTTCACCGGCAAGCAGACCATCGACGGGGACACCGCGCAGGTCGGGCCGGGCATTGCCAGCCGCTTGAAGCTCAACCAACTGACCTACATCTCGAAGATCGTCGCGACCGACCTGGAGGCCGGACGCATCACCGTGGAGCGCCGCGCCGAGACGGGGACGCAGGTGCTGGCCACCAGGCTGCCAGTGCTGATCACCATGCTCGAGGCGACCAACGAGATGCGGCGCGGCACGATCGCGCAGGCACTCGAAGCCGCGCGCGCCGAAATCATCACCTGGAATGCGTCCGATGTTGGCATCGAGGACCTCACCAAGTGCGGCCTGCGCGGCTCGCCGACCATCGTGAAGAAGGTCTTTGCG
The DNA here is from genome assembly GCF_000813185.1 of Novosphingobium sp. MBES04. NCBI lineage: Bacteria > Pseudomonadati > Pseudomonadota > Alphaproteobacteria > Sphingomonadales > Sphingomonadaceae > Novosphingobium > Novosphingobium sp. MBES04. The sequence goes on from NZ_DF850488.1 coordinate 2,594,899, forward strand.
CCCACCGCGCGCTCGGAAGCCGCCGAGATGATCGCGGCCGAAGGCGCCATGGATGCAAAGGCGCGCGCCGTCATCGACGCGATCTTCGCAAGGGCGCCGGGCGTCGAGGATGACCTCACCGCCCGGGCCCTCCACCACTACGTCTGAGAGAAGGAGCCGGACCGATGGCCGATGCAGCAAAGCCCGCTCCCGCCAAGGGAGGCCGTGCCAACACGAAGAAGGAACTGCCCGAACACTTCAAGGCGTACAAGCACGTCTGGGTGGCGGTGGAGATCGAGCATGGGAGCGTCCATTCGGTCTCCTTCGAGCTTCTGGGCGAAGGGCGCAAGCTGGCCGACAAGCGCGGCGTGGAACTGGCCGCGGTTCTCATGGGCGATGACCGCGAGGCGCTGGGCCAGGCGGCGCAGGACTGCTTCGAATACGGCGCGGACTGTGTCTACATCGCCTGCGACCCGGCCTTGAAGCACTACCGCAACGAAACCTCGACGCAGGTCCTGACCGACATCGTCAACACCTACCAGCCCGAGATCCTGCTCCTGGGCGCGACCAACCTGGGCCGTGATCTGGCCGGTTCGGTGGCGACCACCCTCAAGACCGGCCTCACTGCGGATTCGACCGAGCTTGCCATCGACGAGGACGGCTCGCTTGCCGCCACGCGGCCCACTTTCGGCGGCTCGCTCCTGTGCACCATCTTCACGCTCAACTTCCGTCCGCAGATGGCGACCGTGCGCCCGCGCGTCATGGCCATGCCCGAGCGGGAGGAAGGGCGCACCGGGCGCATTGTCGAGTTTGCGCCCAACATCGTCGAGGACGATGTCGTCACCAAGGTGCTCGACTTCATCGCCGACCGCGACAGCGACACGGCCGCGCTGCCCTATGCCGACGTCGTCGTGGCTGGCGGTCTGGGCCTCGGCTCGGTCGAGAATTTCCAGCTGGTGAAGGAGCTCGCCGCGGTGCTGGGCGCCGAATACGGCGGCTCGCGCCCGCTGGTGCAGAAGGGCTGGATCACCTCGGACCGCCAGATCGGCCAGACCGGCAAGACCATCCGGCCCCGCCTCTACATCGCGGCGGGGATTTCCGGGGCGATCCAGCACCGGGTCGGGGTGGAAGGCGCCGACCTGATCCTTGCCATCAACACCGACCCCAGGGCGCCAATCTTCGAGTTCGCGCACCTGGGCATCGTTGCCGACGCGGTCACGCTGCTGCCCGCACTGACACAGGCCTTTGCGCGGCGCCTGCGCGTCACCCGGATGGCCAGCTGAGAAGGAGAGAGACCATGGCCGAGATGGAGGACACGTTCGATGCGATTGTCGTGGGGGCCGGGCCTTCGGGCAATGCGGCGGCCTATACCCTTGCGAAGGAGGGGCTGAGCGTCCTCCAGATCGAGCGCGGCGAGTACGCGGGCTCGAAGAACGTGCAGGGCGCAATCCTCTATTCCGACGCGCTTGAGAAAATCATCCCGGAATTCCGCGAGGAGGCGCCGCTGGAACGCCACGTGATCGAGCAGCGCATGTGGTCGATGGACGACACGTCGCACACGGGCATGCATTACCGCTCGGGCGACTTCAACGAGGAGAAGCCCAACCGCTACACGATCCTGCGCGCGCAGTTCGACAAGTGGTTCTCCGCCAAGGTCAAGGAGGCGGGCGCGCTGGTCCTGTGCGAGACGACCGTGACCGAACTGGTCAAGGACCTCACCGGCCGGGTGATCGGCGTGCGCACCGACCGCCAGGGGAACCCGATCTTCGCGCCCGTCGTGATCCTGGCCGAAGGGGTCAACGGACTTGTCGGCCAGCGCTCCGGGCTGCGGCCCGAGATCGCGCCCGAAAGCGTCGCGCTGGCGGTCAAGGAAATGCACTTCCTGCCGCGCGAAACCATTGAGGCGCGCTTCAACCTGAAGGGCAACGAGGGCGTGGTGATCGAGGCCATGGGCACGATCACGCGCGGCATGACCGGCACGGGCTTCCTCTATACCAACGAGGAATCGATCTCGGTCGGCATCGGCTGCATCGTCTCCGACTTTGCCGAAGGGGAGGCGACGCCCGCCGAACTGCTCGAAGCCTTCAAGGCACACCCCTCGATCGCGCCGCTGCTGGAAGGCTCGGAAGTCAAGGAATACGCCGCCCACCTGATCCCGGAAGGGGGCTACAAGGCGATCCCGCAGCTGACCGGCGATGGCTGGATCGTGGTCGGCGATGCCGGGCAGTTCGTGAACGCGGTCCACCGCGAGGGCTCGAACCTGGCCATGACGACGGGGCGCATCGCGGCCGAGACCGTGGTCGCGCTCCACCGAAAGGGCGAAGCGATGGATGGCTATACCCTCAAGGAGTACGAGCGGCGCCTGGAAGCCACCTTCGTGATGAAGGACCTGAAGAAGTACAAGGGGATCCCCGGGCTGCTCGACGCCAACAAGACGACCTTCTTCGGGACCTATCCGCGCCTCTTCAGCCAGGCCATGCAGACCTGGTTCCGGGTCGACGGGGTCGACAAGAAGACCAAGGAAAAAGCCATTCTCAAGAGCTTTCGCGACAGCCGCAGCCTGCGCGGCCTGCTCGGCGATGCCTGGCGCGTGGCCCGCGCCTGGCGCTGAGGGGACCTCACATTCCGACCAACCATGAAAGGAGACGCGCAATGACCGAAATCGCCACCGCTCCCAAGGTCGAGGAGAAGCTGTTCCAGAACCGCTATCTCGTCGATGCCGGAAAGCCCCATATCCGCGTGCGCGAGCACGAGGTCCCCTCGGCCAGCCTTCTGGCGATGACCCGCCTGTGCCCGGCGGGATGCTATGCCGTGACCGAATCCGGCCAGGTCGAGGTGGCCGCCGACGGCTGTCTCGAATGCGGGACCTGCCGCATCGTCACGCGCAAGACGGGCGAAGTGGAGTGGAACTATCCGCGCGGCGGTTTCGGGGTGCTCTACAAGTTCGGATAAAGTCATGTGTGGGCATGGTTTTGTCAGAGTACTGTAAGGAAGTCCCGGGGGAGGGCGCTTATTCTCTTGTTGAATCGCTTGGAATTTGAGACGTTTGTCCAAATCAAAACTCGTCGAAGCACGAAGAGAAGCGGGCCCGACTCCGCAAGGGAGCTGTGCCGGAACCGGGAAATGGAGAGGAATGCGCTGACGGCAGAAAGGCTTCCGTCATGGGTACGCATGCATCGACAGTCGCCCCCGCTACGGCCGGTTACACCGTGAGCAGCTACAGCCGCGGCCCCAGCCACACGCGCGCGGATATCGCGCTGCGCGGCGTCTACGAGATTTCCAAGGTCCTGGCCGTCCCGGGACGGCTGGAGGCGACGCTCACCAACGTGCTGACGCTCCTCTCCAGCTTCCTCGACATGCGCCACGGCCTCGTGACCCTTCTCGATGAGGACGGCGCGCCCACTAGCGTCGTGGGGATCGGCTGGAGCGAGGAGCGCGCGCACTTGTGGATGGGGCGCCAGCCCGAACGTGCGGTCGCCCAGATCTACGACACCGGGATGCCGGTGGTGGTCCACAACATGGAGCGCAGCGCGCTGTTTCCCGACTGGGCCTTCGACGGACCGCTCCCGCCCGGCGCGCGGGTCTCCTTCATCGGGGTCCCGATCAAGGACCGCATGAAGGTGGTGGGCACGCTCACCATCGAACAGATCTGGGACGAGACGACGACGTACCACGCGGCGGATGAGGACGTGCGCTTCCTGACCATGGTCGCGAACCTGATCGGCCAGACGGTGCGGCTGCTCAAGCTCGTCCAGCGTGACCGCGAGCGGTTGATGGACCAGCACCGCCTGCTCGAGAAGGGGCTCGAGGATGGCTCTGCCCGCCGCGCACGCAGCGCCGAGACCCGCCGGGCACGCAGCGCCGGGGGCGAGGATGAGGACGCGGACGAGCAGGGGGACATTGTCGGCTCCAGCCCGGCGCTGCGCGCGGCCTTGCAGCGCATTCGCCGTGTCGCGCGCAGCCACTCGGCGGTGCTGCTGCGCGGGGAATCGGGCACGGGCAAGGAGCTGTTTGCCCGCGCGACCCATGATTTCAGCCCGCGCGCGAAGAAGCCCTTCATCAAGCTGAACTGCGCCGCGCTTCCCGAATCCGTCCTGGAGTCCGAACTGTTCGGGCACGAGAAGGGCGCCTTCACCGGCGCGGTCGCCCAGCGCAAGGGCCGCTTCGAACTCGCCGACGGCGGCACGCTCTTCCTCGACGAGATCGGCGACACCTCGCAGGCCTTCCAGGTCAAGCTCCTGCGCGTGCTGCAGGAAGGCGAGTTCGAGCGGGTCGGCGGCACGCAGACGATCAAGGTCGACGTGCGGCTCGTCTGCGCGACCAACCGCAATCTGGAGGAAGCGGTCGCCAAGGGCGAGTTCCGGGCCGATCTCTATTACCGCATCAATGTCGTCTCGGTGCGCCTGCCCGCGCTGCGCGACCGGCGCGAGGACATTCCCCAGCTCGCGCGCGAATTCCTGCGCCGCTTCGACCAGGAACATCACACCGAGCACGAGCTGAGCCCGTCCGCACTCGACGTTCTGGAAAGCTGCTACTTCCCCGGCAACGTGCGCGAGTTGGAGAATTGTATCCGGCGCACCGCCACGCTCTCGCTCGATGACCGGATCGACGCGCGCGACTTTGCCTGCCGCAACGACGAGTGCCTGTCCGCGATGCTCTGGAAGACGGCGGTTTCCGATCCCTTCCCCATCGTCCAGCCGGGCCCGCGTGAGGAGCCGGGCGGCGTGGCCCCCGAGCGCGGGGGCGAGGCTCCGGCCATTCCCCTTCACCGGCGCGAACCGGATAGGGACATGCCGCTCGACAACGTCAAGGTCAGCCGGGCCGAACTGCTCGATGCGCTGGAAGAAGCGGGCTGGGTCCAGGCCAAGGCCGCGCGGCTGCTGGGGCTGACCCCGCGCCAGATCGGCTATGCCATCCGCAAGTACGACATAGAGGTGCGCAAGTTCTGATAATGTCTCGGTTTTCCGGGCTTTCTTCCGGTTTTGTCGGGCCAGTATACATTGGGTTAACCCTTGCCGGATTATCGGGCCGAGGATGGTGAACTCAGGCCCCGAATCGCGTGCTGTGCTCGAGCGACGTGCCGACGCCGCGATCATCGCGGCGGTGGGGTATTTCGTGCTCGCCACAATCGCCATCCAACTGACCAGCAACGGCTATGACATCGCCACGATCTGGCCCGCCGATGCCATCATCCTCACCCTCCTCCTGCGCGAACCGCGTGCCAACTGGGGCTGGGTGCTGGTGGCCGGATGGGCGGCAAACCTGGCGGCGAATACCGTCGCGCGCGGCTGGTCTCCCGTTCTTGTTACCTACGGCGTGATTAACATGGGGCAGGTCCTGCTCGCGGCCTGGCTGGTGCTGCGCCACACGCCCAAGGCGGAGATCTTTGCCTCGAACCAGGCGATCTGGCGCTTCGTCCTCTACGCTGGCGGGGTCGCGGTGCTGATCGCCGCGCTCATCGGATCGGCGGTGACGGCCTTGGCTTTCGGCGCTCCCTTCCTGGTTTCGGTGAGCAACTGGTATTTCAGCAACGCGCTGGGCCTGCTGGTCCTCACACCATTCCTGTCTGCGCTGTTCGACGGCAGCTATGTGCGCTGGCTGCGCTTTGCCAACCGGCGCGAGACGTGGAGCGCGGCCGGCGGCTACGGGCTTCTGCTTCTGACGACCGCTGCGGTCTTCACACAGTCCTTCGTGCCGCTCCTGTTTCTTCCGATGTGTCTGGTGACCTACCTGTCGTTCCGGCTTGGCCGCCTTGGCACCAAGCTGGGTGTCATGCTGGTGGCCTTCACGGGTCTCGCAGCGACACTTGCAGGTCAGGGGCCGGTCGCGAGCATGCCCGTGTCTGCGCCGCTTCAGACGCTGTTCTTTCAGCTCTACCTGGGCGCGCTGCTCCTGACCTGCCTGCCGGTCGCCTCGCTGGTGACGTCGCGGCGGCATCTGGCGATCCGTCTGGCCGAACGCGAGGAAGCCTTGCGCCAGGTGCTGGAGAGCGCGGCCACCGCGTGCCTGGGCTTTGACAGTTCGGGCCAGTGCAAATGGGCGACGGGCCCTGTCCAGGCGCTCCTGGGCATTTCGGCCGAGGAGATGATCGGACGGCCCTGCGAGACGGTCTCGCTGCAGGTTCACGATCTCATGGAAGACCTGGGGAAGGCCTGTGGCAGTCAGGATTTCGGGCCGCAGGGCGCGACCCGGCTGATCGAGTTCTCCCCGATGCGCCGCCCCGCGCTCGTCCTGGAGGGGACCATCGGCCTTCTGCGCCGAGGGCGCGCGCACTCGGGCTGGGTGGTGACCTTGCGCGATGTGACCGAGCGCCGGGCGCTTGATCTGGCGCTGATCGGTCGTTCCGAGACCGACCGCCTGACAGGCGTCTGCGCGCGCGAGAGCTTCCTCGTTCACCTCGACCGGGCCATGGAGGACGTGGGGCGCCCGATTTCGCTGGCGCTCGTCGATCTCGACAGTTTCCACACGATCAACGACGAACATGGCCTGGTCGTGGGCGATGCCGCGCTTGTCGAAGTGGCGCGGCGTATCAAGCGCAACGCGCGTGACACCGATGTCGTCGCGCGCCTCGGGGCCGACCAGTTCGCCTTGCTGCTGCGCTGCGATATCCTGACCGCGCGCAGCATCTGCGAGCGTATCGCCGAGGCCGTGCGGCAAAGCCCGGTCTGCCGGGCAGGCGATGTGGCTGTCCTGTCCTCGGTGAGCTGCGGGGTGGTGCAGCTGCGTTCGGGCATGACGCCCGAGGATGCGCGAGGGATCGCCGACACCGCGCTTCAGGACATGAAGCAGTCCGGCCGCAACGGGGTGCGCGTCGCGGCCTGACCGGGCGGACCTGCGGGTGCCTGGAGGCGGCTGAGGGCGCTTGCGTCCGGGCCCCGGTGTGATATTCCAAGCTACGAGGGCCATCCCGGGAAAACAGCCGTTTACGTGCTGTCGCCTGGCGGAATGGGGGATACCGCACATGCGGCCGAGGCGGTGTCTGGACGGGTCATGGGGCCGCTTGGGATGAATGCGCCACAGCCATGAGCGAAGACGACGCCATTGCCGCGCCGCAGGATCGCTACCGCGCCTTCCTGAGCTACAGCCACGCCGACGAGCGTGAGGCGGGGCGCCTGCACCGCTGGCTCGAGAATTACCGCATCCCTGCGCGCCTTGTCGGCGCCGAAACGCCGCGCGGCCGCGTGCCCCGGCGCCTTTCGCCGATCTTCCGCGACCGGGCCGAGCTGCCGGCGGCGAGCAGCCTCGATTCCGAGGTTGAAAAGGCTCTGGCCGGATCGGGCGCGCTGCTTGTGCTGTGTTCGCCCGAGGCGGCGGCTTCGCGCTGGGTCAACGCCGAGATCGCCCTGTTTCGCCGTCTCCACCCCGAACGGCCGGTGATCGCCGCCCTGCTGCGGGGCGAACCTTCAGAAAGTTTCCCGGCCGCGCTCGTCATGCCGGGAAGCGACGGCAAGGTGCGCGAGCCTATTGCGGCGGACTTCCGGCCCGACAAGGATGGACGCCAGCTTGCCCGCCTCAAGATCCTGGCGGGCCTGTCCGGGGTCGCCCTCGATGAAATTATCCAGCGCGACGCCCAGCGTCGGTTGCGCCGCGTGATTTCCATCACAGCGCTGGCCTGTGTTCTTGCGCTAGTCATGGGCCTCATGCTGGTGTTCGCCATAAGGGCGCAGCGCGAAGCGGACGAGCAACGCAGGCAGGCCGAGGGGCTGATCGAGTTCATGCTGACGGATCTGCGTGAGAGATTGAAGGGTGTGGGCAGGCTCGACGTGCTGGAGACCGTGAACGCGCGCGCGCTCGACTATTACGCCGAGCAGGCCGATCTCGACGCCTTGCCCGTGGATTCGCTCGAGCGCAGGGCTCGTATCCTGCACGCCATGGGGGGAAGACGATCATCGCCGCGGCGACGTCGAGGATGCCGTTGCCAAGTTCCAGGAAGCCAGCCGCGCCACGGCTGCACTGCTGGCGGCGGCGCCGGACGATCCGGTGCGGATCTACGGCCAGGCGCAGAGCGAGTTCTGGGTGGGCTATGCGATCTTCATGCGCAAGAAGCCGCTTCAGGCATTGCCGCACTTCCAGGCTTACAAGGCCCTCTCGCAGAAGCTGGTGCAGATCGAGCCGCACAATCCCGAATACCGTCATGAGCTGGCCTACGCGCAAGGGAACCTGTGCTCGGTTGGCCTGGACGAGGCGGGAAATCCCGATCTCCTGCCGGAATGTCACGAGGCTCTGGAGACATTGCTGCGCGTGCATGCGATGGAGCCGGACAATGCGGAGGTCACGCGCGATCTGGCCAATCGCTACGCCTGGTATGCTGATGCGCTGCTGCGGCAGGGGCGCGAGGAGGAAGCGCTGGCCCAGCGCCAGAAGCAATTGGACATCTCCCGGGACCTGCTCGATTCCGATCCCAAGAATGCGACCTATCGGCAGGCCTGGATGCTGGCGATGAATTCCACCTCGCGACTGCGTCATGCGATGGGGTTTCGCGCGATGGCCCAGCGCATGCGCAGCCGGGCTCAGGAGGAACTCGACCGGTTGATCGCCTCGGACCCGGAAAATCATGACTGGAAGGTCTGGAAGAAGCGCTTTTCCGAACCCTGGCCTCAGGCCGGTTCGGACTAGCATGGGTGGTATGGGATGGCCTTGCGAGAGGCCCTCGCGGGAGAGAAAGGAAGAGCTGCGATGTCGACGATAAACTACAAGCAATATGGGCTGGCCCCATTCTTCGATAGCCTGAGCCTCGAGCAGAGCGCGCGCTCTGTCGTGTACAAGGTCACGCTTGCGGTCCGTGAGGGACAGGTCGTCCTGTCCTGCCGCGATGCCGAGACCGGAAAGGACTACATCGAAATCACCGAAGACTGCTTCGTGACGATCCAGCTCGACGGCGATCAGCTTTTCTTTTCCGATGCCTACGAAGCGATCACCACCAAGGAGGAATTGTCGTCCTATTATGGCGGGCTGGTCTACGCGGACTACGACAAGGCCTACGGCCGCTACAAGACGGTCCAGTTCAAGGCGCGCTTCAACGCGGGCGGCAAGTACGGCACGATCCATCCCTTCAATATCAATGTCGATCTCCTCCAGGAGGATGAGAAGGGCAACCGTCGCTGGACCGGCATCTCGATTGACCCGGACATCACCAACCCGCCCCCGATTGATGGCTGAACCGGCTGGAATGCTATGATCCTCTCCACGCTTACACGTATCCGCCAGGTTGCCCGCAACGGCGACACGAACCGGGCGTGGCAGATGTTTGAGGAGGCCGGGCTCGGCGCGTCACAGGCGCCGGATGTCCTGGCTCTCAAGGGGCGTTTGCTCAAGGATCGGGCGCTGCGTCTCGAAGGCACAGACAGGGTCGAGATGGCGCGCCAGGCGGTTGAGGTCTACAGGGCCTGTGCGGGATCGCGCCGGGCGACCTATCCGCTGATCAACGCCGCGACGATCGCCTATCTGTGCGGAGACGTCGCGGAGGCACGCGTGGATGCCGCGCGCATCCTCGAGATCATCGCGAGCGGAGATCACGAACCGGAGACTGCCTACTGGCTCCATGCGACGGTTGCCGAGGCGCGTCTCCTCCTGGGGGATCGCGAGGGCGCGCGCGCAGCGCTGCTTGCTGCGGTCGAAGCGGCGCCGCAGGCCTGGGAGGATCGCGCCGCGACGCTGCGGCAATTGCGCGAGATCCTGCAGGTGCGTGAGGAAAGCGTGGAGATCCTTGCGGATCTCTCGCCGCCGTCCAGCCTGCACTTCGGGGGAATCATGGACCTAGCGGGGCACGAGGATGAAGTGCTTCTGCGTCTTGGCGAGGTCTTTGATGAGGTTCGGCCCGGGACAGTCTACGGAGCGCTTGCTGCGGGCACGGATATCCTGGTCGCCGAACTGGCGCTGCAACGCGGCGCTCAACTGCATGTCGTCTTGCCCGGTCCGCTCGAGAGGTTTCGCGAGGTGTCGGTCGATGCCTTCGGCAGCCGCTGGGGGCCACGCTTCGAGGCGCTGCTGGAGAGGGCACACAGTTTCGTTGAATTTCCCGAACACGGTGATGTGACGCGGGCGGGAATCGTGCAGGCGACGCAGGTCGCCATGGGGCTGGCGATCCGGCGGGCGAGGCAACTGGGCAGCGAGGCAGTCGCAATGCACGTGGGGCGCGTGGAGGAAGAGCTTGCCCCGGTGCTCGCAAGCTGGAAGGGCCGGGGAATGGCGCTACATGAAATTCGCCGGGACTGGCCGCCGCGCGGCGGGACAGAAGCGATGGCGGCAGGTTACGCTCAGGCGGTTCTCGCCTGTGAACTGCCTTTCGCGCAGGAACCGGGTAACACGGCGGAGGCGGCCCAGACCGAGGATGGGTACTGGCTGCTACGTTTCGCCGAACCCATCGCTGCGGTGCGTCATGCGTGCGAGGTGCTTGTCCGCCAGCCTGACCTGCATTTCGGACTCGACATCTCGGTTGCAGAGCACGCGCAACCGCTGGCGAACTGCGCTGAGCGAGCGATCTGCTTCGCCCGTTCAGCGCAGCGTTCCGAGATCTGCGGAGCCTGGCCGCACATGTGCGTAACCGAGCTGCTCGAGCCGTATTTTCGGTTCGAAGAAGCGGGCGAAGTGGTCAGTCCGATGGGCGATATCCCCATCGCGCGCTATACCCCGTTGCAGGGTAACCGCTAGTCTTTCGCCAGACGGCCGGGCGAGCGCGGCTTAGCAGATCAGTTCCTCGATCATGCGTGGGGAATGGATCACGAGCCTGTCCTCTTCGCGCGAGATGATGCCGCGCCGGGCGAGCGCACCGATCGCGCGCGAGGCGGTTTCGCGTGTGGTGTTGGCCGCCAGTGCCAGCGATGTGACGCGGGGCGGGGGGGCGATGACGAACTCCGGCCCTGCCAATGCGAGCAGTTCGGCGTAGACACGTCCCGCCGCGCTGTAGGTCGAGCGCATGACCATGCGGTCGAGCGAGCGATCGAGTTGACGGGCCAACAGCCGTGCCATTCCGGCGGCAAGTTGAACATCGCTCTCGATTTCGGCAGCCAAGCGGACCGATTCGGCCACAAGCAGGCGCGAGCGGCTGGCGGCGGTGATTTCGGCGCGGTGCTGGCTGGCGTCGGGGTAGGAGCCGAAGAATTCTCCGGGCCCGTATTGTGCGAGCTGCTGCAATTGCCCGTTCACGCCGATCGCCTCGACGCGGATCGCGCCTTCGATGACAATCCAGCACTGGTGGGACAGCGTTCCCTGGTTGGCGAGTACATCCTTGGCGCGCAGAGACTTCCAGGAGAAGACGGTCAGGAGTTTGCGCGCTGCCTCTGCACGGCAGCGGAATACCGCGCTGACGGCTTCCTCCATTTCATCTTCACTCACGCGTACAGGCTCCTGCCCGGCAAAATGAGGGGCACCGACTTCCTTGTCCTGACCTGTCCCGAAATTCCAGAAATTTCAACTATAGCGATGGAAAGCGACCAAGTGTGATGTGCGTCACAGACTTGGGGTAACAGTTCAACTATACCACTCCTGCGACCCGAAGGTGGCTCTGCTTGAGCAACCTTTTTAACTGGCTCGGCAGCGCTTGCGCTGTCGGGCCATTTTTTGATGCAGCGGCAAGGTTTCGGGAAGCGCCGCGTA
>NZ_DF850488.1:2607601-2626222 GCF_000813185.1 Novosphingobium sp. MBES04
GCGTAGCGAGCTTGGCCGAGGTTCGCGCTTCGTCGGCCAAGCCAGCCCAGGCAACTTCTACGAACAGGGCCTGCCTGTATGTCCAGGACAGCTGTGCGCGGGGAATGGAAAGTTTGGCCGCAGGCCGTTCGAGCGCTAGGGAGCCCTGCTCGGGCATTGCTGCGGGCATGGCCTGTCCGGGGCGCAGAACGCAGGATCAGTCATTGCGAAGTGGTCGCCAAAGCTCCGGGTGGCGCAACATGAGCGCCTGCACGGCGATCAGGGTCTTGGCATCGGTCAGTTGCCCTGCAAAAGTCAGCTCGCGAAGCGTGTCGAAGTTCCATTCGCACGCAGCAATCTGCTCGTTTTCCTCGGGGCAGCCGCCGCCAGGTCCAATCCGGTCTTCTGCGCTGTAAGGTGCAAGGTAGATTTGCACGCGCTCCGTGGAGACAGGAGGGATGGGCCAGATATTGGAGACAGGCTCGAGATCGCCAAGTCTGACCCCCGCCTCTTCCATTGCCTCCTTGCGAGCACATGTCTCGGGGCTGTCTCCGGAGAGGTTGCCAGCGATACATTCCAGAACGGGAGGCTCTCCGGCATTTAGAACCCCCGCTCGAGCTTGCGTTATGAGAAGTACGCAGCGTCGCTCACGATCATAGGGCAAGACAGCCGCAGCGGATCCATTGTCGAGCAGGTGTCGCTCGGCAATGGATCCGTCAGTCATACGAATGGATAGCCGCTCGAAGCGATACCAACCATCATAAACGGTTTCCCGTTCAATGATCTGGGCGGCCCCGATGCAAGGTGTCCCGGTCATATGCCCGAGCCTTTGAAAAGGGCGCGATGCAAATGGGGCTGCATGAAGATTTTCAATCCGGCTTCAATCAGCCTTCCAGGCTGACCGGAACTGCCAGGCCGTGCTCCTTGAGCAGGGCATGGCGGCGCGCAGCCTTGTGGTCCTCTTCAACCATCTCTCGACACATTTCCTGCGCCGTGATCTGAGGCTCCCAACCAAGGATCTCCTTGGCCTTGCTCGGATCCCCGAGAAGGGTATCGACTTCGGCTGGACGGAAATAACGCGGGTCGATCCGCATCACGACGTCACCAACGGCGAGGGCTGGTGCCTTGTCGCCCTCAATGCTCGAAACCGTTGCAATCTCATCTACGCCCTGACCACTGAATTCGAGCGAGATGCCCAATTCCTTGGCCGACCAGGTGATGAATTCGCGGACCGAGTACTGAACGCCCGTGGCGATTACAAAATCGCGAGCTTCTTCCTGCTGCAACATCATCCACTGCATGCGGACATAGTCTTTCGCATGTCCCCAATCGCGAAGGGAATCGATGTTGCCCATGTAGAGGCAGGGCTCCAAGCCCAAGGCGATGTTTGCCAGGCCGCGCGTGATCTTGCGGGTAACGAAGGTCTCACCACGACGCGGCGACTCGTGGTTGAAAAGGATCCCGTTGCAGGCATACATGCCGTATGCCTCGCGATAGTTCACGGCAATCCAGTAGGCGTACATCTTGGCCACGGCATACGGGGATCGCGGATGGAAGGGTGTCGTTTCCTTCTGTGGTATCTCTTGAACGAGGCCATAGAGTTCGGACGTAGAGGCCTGGTAAAAGCGGGTCTTCTCTTCAAGCCCGAGGAAGCGGATGGCTTCAAGGATCCTCAGTGTGCCGATGGCGTCCACGTCCGCCGTATATTCGGGAGCTTCAAAGCTGACGGCGACGTGGGACTGCGCTCCCAGATTGTAAACTTCGTCAGGCTCGATGTCACGGATCAGACGTGTGAGGTTCGAGGTATCCGACAAGTCCCCATAGTGGAGTTTCAGTCGCTGATCATGGGCATGGGGATCTTCGTAGATATGATCGATGCGGCTGGTGTTGAAGAGCGAAGCACGCCGCTTGATGCCGTGTACCTCGTATCCCTTTTCCAGCAGGAGTTCTGCCAGATAAGAGCCGTCCTGACCAGTTATGCCCGTGATCAGTGCTTTCTTTGGCGAACTGCCCCTATTGTCGATCATCATCACCACTATGCGCAAATTAAAGGAGAAAATATCGGTAAGGTAAAAGTGGAATCGCTGCAATGCAAAATGCATCGCCGCGTCGCCCCGCAATCACCGTCTATCGCGAAGGCGGCCTATGTTGCGTTGCAATAAAATTAGATATCGCAATGTCTTGACAGCTAGGTTGCGATGGCAAAATGTTTCAGCCACAGCTTGGCGGCGGCGAGCTTGAGCAAGCTGAGGTGGGAAAGTGCGGTCTTCTCGAAGCGCGTGGCGATGCGACGCTGGTGCTTGAGGAAGCCGAACATGCGCTCGATCCGATTGCGATCACGATAGCGGCGCCAATCGGGATGCTCGGGAACCTTGCTGCTCGAACGCGGCGGGATGGGGGGAGGCTGTCGCTCGGCAGCAAGTTCTCGCGAAGGCGGTCACCATCATGGCCTTTGTCCGCAAGCAAGGCCCTGGGCTTTGGCGCGGGCATGGCCATCAGGTCATCGACGCCGCCGCAATTGGACGCTTCGCGACCTGTCAGATGTAAGCCGAGCTGGGAATCCCGTTTGTGAACGCGGCCTAGTCCTTCCGCAGTTCGGTCAAGCGGCTTTCCCAGGCAAGGGCGTGTTCGACGATTGTCGCAAGGTCATCGAAACGCGGTTCCCATGGTAGGAGTTGCTTGATGCGTTTGTTGTCCGAAATCAGGGAGGCTGGATCACCAGCCCGGCGGGGCGCCATCGTGCGCTTGATGTTCTTGCCCGCGACCTGATCGACCGCATCGAGAACCTCAAGAACCGAAAATCCGTGGCCATATCCGCAGTTCATCGTCAGTGACTGCTCGGGGTCCGCGATCAGGGCCTCCAGCGCCAGTACATGGGCATCGGCAAGGTCTGCAACATGGATGTAATCCCGCACACCCGTGCCGTCCGGGGTCTCGAAGTCATTGCCGAATACCGCGACGCTCTCGCGCTTGCCCAAGGAGGCTTCGACGGCGACCTTGATGAGATGCGTGGCCCCGGCCGTGGACTGACCGGTTCGGACGAGCGGATCCGCCCCTGCCACGTTGAAATACCGCAGTGCACAATAATTGAGTGGATGAGCCTTGCTGGTGTCCGCAAGCATCCATTCGGTCATGAGTTTGGACATGCCGTAAGGGTTGATTGGGTTCGTGGTGCTGTCCTCGGAGACAGGAGAGCTCTCCGGGACGCCGTAGGTCGCAGCTGTGGAACTGAAAATGAAGTGGGGGATGCCTGCGGCCACAGCGGCCTCTATCAGGGCGCGACTTTTTGCTGTGTTATTGTGATAATACTTAAGAGGGTTTTCGACGGATTCCGGAACAATGATCGATCCGGCGAAGTGCATGATCGCGCCGCGACCATTTCCCATCCCCTGTTCCGCGAAAATACGGGCGAGTAATGCCTGATCCTCGATGTCGCCTTCATAGAAGGGACTGTTTCGGGTACGGCGAAGCGAAAGCCGGTCGATAGATTGTCGATAACGGCAACCGGCCAGCCGGCATCACTCAAGGCCAGCGTTGCATGACTACCGATATACCCGGCACCGCCGGTAACGAGGATGGGGAGTTTGTCAGACATCTTCGCTTCACCTTGCGAATTTCAGTGGGGCAGTGGGAGTTCGCCTGCTGCGCGGCTGGTAAAATACCTATGCGCTACGTGCACCTATGCCCATACTACGTCAAGTTGGGCGGGTTGCAAAACGGCTTCAATCATAGTCGTGGGGCAGTATTCTCGAGGACCGGACTCAAAAGTTGTCGCGCCATGTCAGGATTTGATGATGGGCGCCGTCAGTGCGCGGGCTCTGGCTCCCGCACCGGACTTGCCGAACCAAGGTGGGAGCCTCGGCTTCGTGCACGCCGCAATGGTGTCCGTGCTACTCTTGCGTGTGCTCACCATCGCCGATGATGTAACCCCCGAGTGCCGGGAAGCCATTCCCGACGCCGCGATCTGCAGGTGCGGGGCCGGGGCGCGCGTCGCCCTTGCTGGGCGGTGGAGCCTTCTGAAATTGCGGCAAATTGATCTGTGCCGTATCGACTTCGAAGTTGCCCTGTGCTCAGCTTTCGCCAAGCTTTTGTGTAGATCGATGGCTTCGGGCTTTCCGCCGCATGGCGGCGCAGGCTGGGTGTGCGACCGGTTGCCTGTCAGATGGTCCGGCGGTTCGGCTCACTTTCCAGTGTCAGTTCATATGGCCATGCCGTGGAGTTGCGATGATCAAGCGACGCGAAATGTTGTTGGCTTCCGGAGGGATGGCCGGGTTGGTTATGGGGAGCAGGGCGCTGCCTGAGCCGCAGGCCGGAGAAGCGGCGGTAGCGGCTGGTAGTGGCGATGGCCTTGACGTGCGCGCCTTTCGCGAGGACGTCGGCATCGGCCGTGAGACAGCGGATACCGATGCTTTGGAGATGGCGTGGAGGCATGCTGTGGATGGTCGGGGGCGGCCAGGTGCTGCAGGTTTTGCCTCCCCCACGACGCGAATGCAGATTCGGGTGCCGGATGTCGAGATCCTCTATGGAGGTGACGGTCTGAAATCGGATGTGCCCAACTTTCGCGGGGTATTTGCGTTGGTCGGACATGGCATGGGGGCAAGCCGCATCCGCCTGACGTCTCCGCGCTATCTCGTGGACATCGACAAGCCGGTCCTCAATATGCTCATGCAGGACCTCCAGATCGTGGGAGGGAAGGGGGCGTACCGCAATTTGTCGACGGCCGCGGTGGGCGGATCTTCGGGAGGAGGGGCCCTCTTCGAGCGCGTGCAGTTCAGCGACTATTCCGTCTGCGCCCTGGCGTCTTCGTCACCTGATGACCCCTTCTGGCATGTCCTGTTTTGCAAGTTCACAGGACAAGATGGGTCGAAATGCGCGGTGATACCTCCGGGTGACGGGCATCAGTTGAACGGAAACTGGTGGAACAGCGGGCGGTATGGCTTTCATCTCCGGGCAGGTGAAAACGTTCTCGTCATGGGCAATCGCTTTGGAGGGTTGCGCAAGGCGCCTCAACCGCGCTGTGACTTGTGGATTGAGCCTGTCGGGCGACGTAGTTCGGGGCAGGGCATCGTCGTGACGGGCAACAAGCACGGCAATGAGAACGATAGCGTGGCCGATATGAACGTGCTGTTTGCTGCCTCGGAGACTGGTCACGGTGATTCCGTGGTCGACTATGGTGCGCATCCGCATAGTGAGGTGCCGCCACAATCATCCAGCGTGCTGCGCGGAATGACGTTTCGCGACAATGAGCACACGGCCATAAGCGGGCGCAGAAGAGGTGCTTTCTACAGTACAATCGAGCGGATCGGCGCTTCGATCTTTGCGGACTATTATGATGGTAGCCTGCCTCTGCTGTTCGAGTTCGCGAAAGGGGTGCCGAGCTTGAGCGATGGCAACTGGTTGGCGCAGACAAACGAGATCCACTTGCGGGTGACCAAGCCGGCGGGCTTGCAGGGGGCAGCGCTCGTACCGTGCAATCGGCCGGGTTTCGGGATGGTCTATGATCAGCTTGGTGTCGCATCTGGCGCGCAAGGAGTGATGTCGGATGCGGGCGAGGATTCCGGTTTTCCTATTATTTTCCTGCGGGATGGGATGAAGGGCTTCGGTCGCGGGGCGAAAGGGGTGCGCCTGTCGGACCTCGAGCCTGACATGGTAGGGGGGGCGTCAAGCTTTGACGGCCATATTCGGTTCTGTTGAGGCTAGGGCTGGCATCACGCTCGCTTCCGGAAACGGTGCTGCCGGTGAGCTGTGTTGGGTCGAGATCGACCTGAAGCGTGGCAAGACGAATGGAATGGCTACGGTGCACGTCGAGATTGGTGTGGATTCGAAACGGATTATCCGACGCTGGGTGATCGAGGTGCCCGGCGAATGGAAGACTTTCCGATTTCCATTCGTATTGAATCAGGTCGAGCGTGATGTGAGCTGTTTCGTGGGGCCCGCTGGGCGTGCGTTCGCTGCGGGTGCGAAGGGCACTGTCCGTGTTGGGCGGATCCGTGCTTACCAGCATTCGCGACCAGTTCGTGATCTGGCGGACAGGGGGGTGTCCCCAGATAACGGGGATGCAGGCAAGCGCCTGAGCCCCTTGCGTGATGCCGCTGTTCAGGTGTGGGATTCGCATCTGACCCAAGACAGGGTCGTCGAGCTGGCCACGGATCAGGTTTACACAGGAGCGAAATTCCGGATTGTACGGCGCGCGCGGGCGTCAGGCGCTGCACAACTGCGGATAGCGACTTCGCCAGTCCAAGTCTTGCGGAAGGCGTCCACCTGGTGCGACGTCGAATTCAGCAATGGCGTCTGGATTGCCACTGGTTCGGGTGTGCTTTAGCCGCGAAAGCCTCGCAGGCGGTATGCCAGGGGCCGTGAGGGAGCGCCGTTCTCGTTGATTGCCTTATATTCCGGATCGGGTCGGTATGTGTTGTTTTGCTTTTTTTGTCTGGGCGCGCGGTAGAGTGCTGGGCTGTATGCATACGCGCGGGAAGCGCTCTGTGCCGACGCTCCTTGTCCTGTCGTTCCTTCTGGCACCCATTCAGGTGAGAGCAGATGCGGAGGTCAATGCGGAGACTTCGTGGCCGTTGGTATTGCGCAGCGAACTTGTGCGCCTCGGTGCAATGGAGTTTGCCTTGCGCAAGGGCGCGCAAGGTGCATGTACCAAGTTAAGCCAGGCATCGGGGATGACACTCGATTACCTGGGGGCATACAATCGCGGGGATCAGGACCTCGTCGCGCGCATGACCGGCCTCGGTGCCTTGCCTGTCGTCATCGGAGTTGCCGTGGGGAGCCCGGCATACGAGGCAGGTATACGCCCAGGAGATGAACTCGAGGCGATTGGCCCGAAGACAATCGGCCAGGTGCTTGCGGAAATGGAGCATCCCTCGTTGTTGTCAGGGAGGCTGGAAGACTTGCTGGCGCAACAGTCGGCGGATCGGCCGACGGAACTCAGCATGCGGCGGGATGGGATCTCGCGAGTGGTGAATGTTCACCAGATTGGTCTTTGTGCTACCCGCTTCGTACTCAAGACTGGCGGCGGAATGAACGCTTATGGTGACTCCGATCGGGTTGCAATCACCTCGAAAATTCTGAAATCGGCGCAAGATGACAATGAGCTGGCAATTATCGCGGGGCACGAATTCGCGCATATCGTTGCCGGTGATAGTCGTGCTCGCAATCTGAAGCTGCGTCGGGCAATGGAGGATCGAGCCGACCTACTGGGGGTGGATCTGGCACGTTGCGCCGGCTTTGATGCGGCTTCCGGGCTCGATTGGTGGCGGCGCTACAATCGGAAAGACTGGAAGCGCTGGCTTCGGGGGCCTTCTCATCGCAATACGCATGATCGGATCGAGCTGATGGAGGAGCACCTTGCCGATGTGCCTTCTCCGCACTGTCCTCCCCAAGTCCCGGCATTGGAGGTATAAGTATGTTGGGTTATCTTTCGAGCGGGTTGCCGTGGTTCCTGACCGGTCGGTGATTTTTCGTTCAACGATATGTGGTTTAAATGATCGCGGGAGGGGCAAGCGCCTTGATTCCGTGCGTGGGGCGGGGCATTCATCGCTCAGTTCTACAAGACTGGCTCGAGGCGAGGCAGTTCTGATTTTGCAGTATCTGCGCGGTATCAAGCCCAGAGAGGTTAAATTTAGTGGCAAAGCTTTCCGAGTTCTCGCGTTTTCTCGCGGTCGGTGCCGTGGTCGCTTTGAGTGGCTGTGCCGGTTCGATCGAGGAGAGTGGCCTCCCTACCGGCGGAGCCGCGTATCAGGCCATTGATGCGGACGTCGTTCCCGCACCTGTGGTCTATCAGATTCAAGCTGCTGACACGCTGCAACTGCGTGTTTTTGGAGAGCCCGACATCAGTGCAGAGCTCATGCGTGTCGATGACGCCGGCTTCCTGCAGGTCCCCTTGGTTGGCCAGATCAAGGCCGATGGTCGGGGGACGCTGGATGTCCAGAATGAAATTCGTGAGAAGTTGGCTGCGTCTTACCTTGTCGATCCAAAGGTCACGCTTTCGGTCATCGAGCCTGCACCGCGTTATGTTTCGGTCGAGGGTGACGTAGGTAAGCCTGGTGTCTATGAAATGACGTCCAAGATGACTCTCCTTGCAGCTCTGGCCCGCGCGGAAAGTACGACTGAGACCTCGAAGCTCTCGACGGTAGTGATCCAGCGTACTGTTAATGGACAGAAAATGGCAGGCCGATTTGATTTGCCTGCAATTCGCGGCGGCCTGGCCCCGGATCCAGTTATCATGGATCACGACGTGATCGTTGTCGGTACGTCGGGGACGCGTGTCTTCGTCAAGGTCCTGGAGCGGGTGCTCGCGCCGGTCACGACGGGTGTATTCTACATGCTGCGCTAAAGAATGGGCGGGCATCGCGGCGCGAAGCTGGAGGTTTTTTGCTGCGGTGCAACTCGGGCGCCGAGGTTGTCGTGATGGTCTTGGATCATTCGTTTCCTCGTGTGCGCAGTATGTAGCGTGCGGATGCTCTGCCCTCTCGTTTTATCGTAAATTGTTGATTTTTTATGTGGTTTGGCCCGGTGATGGCGGGCCGGCTGCCGCCTGTTCGGCTGCGCTATGGCGCGTCGCTGGGAAGAGCTCAATTGAACCAGGTCTTGTTCGTCGCTGCAGATGATCCGGTCGTCGACGAATTGTTGCGGTTGCAGCATAATTGCGTTGACGGCGAAGGCCAAAATGATGATGGGGGGTATACGTAATCAAGCGAGGGCATGTCGTTCGACGTGCTCTCACAATCCCGATAGGCTGTCTTCATGGTCATTTGACCGAAGCTGCATATTTTAGAGAGGGGCCTTTCAAGTGAAAGTTGCAGTGTTCGGCCTGGGATATGTGGGGCTTTCGAATGCGGTACTTATCGCGCAGAATCATAGTGTTGCAGCGGTTGATATTTCCGCGGAGCGCGTCGAGCTGTTGAACGCCCGGATCTGTCCGATTGAAGATGGCGAGCTGAGTGAGTTTCTCAAGGAAAGGCCGCTCGACCTGAAGGCCACGCTGGATCCGAGTGAGGCGCTGGCCGGAGCTGATTTTGCGATTGTCGCAACTCCGACAAATTACGATCCCGAAACCAACATGTTCGATACGTCCTCGGTCGAGCAGGTCATCGAGTTGGTGCTCGCGCAGACGCGCGAAACAGTCATCGTCGTGAAGTCAACTATTCCGGTAGGCTTTGTCGATCAGGTCCGTCTGAAGTACGGGACTGACAGAATTATCTTCAGTCCCGAGTTCTTGCGTGAAGGTCGTGCGCTTTACGACAATCTTTTTCCTTCGCGGATTATCGTTGGCGAGCAGTCGCCTCGGGCCAGCGCTTTCGCCCAGCTCTTGCTGGAAGGCGCCGAAAAGACCGACATCGATGTATACTTTACGGGGGCCTGCGAGGCCGAGGCAATCAAGCTCTTCGCGAACACTTTTCTGGCGATGCGCGTGGCCTTTTTCAACGAGCTGGACAGCTATGCCTTGGCGCGCGGTATGGATGCCGGGCAAGTCATCACCGGCGTCGGTTCCGATCCGCGTATCGGCTCGCACTACAACAATCCCAGCTTTGGTTATGGCGGTTATTGTCTTCCCAAGGATACGAAGCAGCTTCTCGCAAACTACTCTGAAGTTCCGCAGAATATTATCCGCGCCATCGTTGATGCGAACCGCACCCGAAAGGATTTTCTCGCAGATCAGATCATCGCGATGAAGCCTGAGAAAGTCGGGATATTCCGTCTCGTGATGAAGGCGGGCTCGGACAATTTCAGGCAGTCTTCTGTGCAGGGTGTCATGAAGCGTATCAAGGCAAAGGGCCTGGATGTCCTGGTTTATGAGCCATCAATGCAGGAAGACGAGTTCTTTGGTTCGCGCGTGACCCGCGATCTGGATGCCTTCAAGGCGGAGTGCGATGTGATCGTTGCCAACCGGATGACAAGTTCGCTTGAGGACGTGAAATCGAAGGTTTTCACGCGAGACTTGTTTGGTTCGGACTGACCTGGAGTTTGGCTGCTCGGGCGGTTGCGCGCGCACGGTTCGGGATGGTCTTGGTATTGAAAAGTGGGGGTAGAAGTCATGCGTGTTTTCGTAGCAGGTCATAGGGGAATGGTTGGCGGTGCCATCAGTCGCCGCTTGTCCGCGCGCGGGGATGAAGTGGTTACCCGTACGCATGCGGAATTGGATTTGACTGACCAGGCCGCGGTTGCGCGTTTCTTTGCCGAAGAACGGCTTGACGCCGTTGTGCTCGCCGCGGCGAAGGTCGGCGGAATTCATGCGAACAACACGTTTCCTGCCGAATTCATCTACGAAAACTTGATGATTGAGGCGAACGTCATTCACCAGGCCTACGCGGCAGGTGTGAGCAAACTGCTCTTTCTCGGTTCCTCCTGCATCTATCCGCGAGCCGTGGCGCAGCCCATGCGTGAGGACGCGTTGCTGACGGGTGTCCTGGAGCCGACCAACGAGCCTTATGCAATTGCGAAAATCGCCGGGATCAAGTTGTGCGAGAGTTATAACCGGCAGTACGCAACGGACTACCGAAGTGTCATGCCGACCAATTTGTACGGTCCCGGCGACAATTTCCATCCCGTGAACTCGCACGTCATGCCGGCGCTGATACGGCGCTTCCATGAGGCGGTTCAAGATGGACTTTCGGAAGTTGTCATCTGGGGCACCGGAACGCCGATGCGCGAATTTCTGCACGTGGACGATATGGCCACGGCATCGATTTTCATCCTTGATCTGCCACAGGCCGAGTATCAGGCGAACACGGAGCCCATGCTGAGCCACATCAATGTCGGTTACGGTGAAGATGTGTCCATCGGGGATCTGGCGCGTCTTGTCGCCGAGGTGGTCAAGTTCGAGGGGCGGATCGTGTTCGATACGACCAAACCGGACGGAACGCCGCGCAAACTGATGGATTCCAGCCGTCTTGCCGCCATGGGATGGCGTCCCACCGTGGCTTTGCGCGAGGGCGTTGAAGAAACCTATGCGTGGTTTCTGGCCAATGTCGCGGAGACGGAAGCCGCGGCGGTGCGCGGCTGACCGTTCCATTCCCGAAATCTCTTCGCTTGACCATTGGTGGCTAAGACAAGGGGCACCTGTAAACACATGAAAATTCTTGTCTTAGGCATTAATTATGCGCCGGAGATGGTCGGTATCGGGCCATATACCGCGGGTATGGCCGAGGATCTGGCCGCAGCTGGACATGACGTCACTGTCGTGTGTGCCAAGCCTTATTATCCGCAATGGAAGGTCGATCCGGCCTTCGCCGGAAAAGGAGTGCGGATTTCGCACGAAAACCAGGTGCGCGTGGTGCGGCTGCCTGTCTATGTTCCGGCTGTTCCGGATGGCAAGCGACGCCTCGTACACCATCTCAGCTTTGCTGCGCGGGCTGAAGCGGCTTTGCGTTCTGAGGTGCGGCGGAGCCGGCCCGACGTCATAGTGGGGGTCGCGCCATCCTTGATTTCCATGGTCGCAGCTCGTCGCATGGCGCGGCGCATCGGGGCTCCGTTCTGGCTTCATATCCAGGACTTCGAAGTTGAGGCGGCATTCGCAACAGGACTGTTGCAAAGCAAAGGGTTGCTTGCTCGTTCTGCGTGCAAGTTCGAGGATTGGGCGCTCGAGGCAGGCATGGTGAGCACGATCTCGCCGCAGATGTGCGCGAAGCTTGAGGAGAAGGGGATCGCATCAGAGCGGATCTACGAATTCCGAAACTGGGCGAATATCAATGAGGTCAAGCCGCTTGCTGGGGTGTCTTCCTATCGCGAGGAGTGGGGTATCGATCGCCCGCACGTCGCGGTCTATTCCGGTAACATAGCGAACAAGCAGGGCATCGGGATCGTGCTGGAGGCGGCCCGTTTGCTAAAGCATCGCAAGGACCTGCAATTCGTCGTTTGTGGCAATGGCCCCAATCGCGAGAAGCTCGTGGCGGATTCGCAAGGTCTGGACAATATAGCGTTCTTTGACTTGCAGCCGCGAGAGCGACTTTCCGACCTTCTGGGTATGGCGAGTGTACATCTTCTTCCGCAGATTGCCGGCGCAGCCGATCTGGTGCTGCCTTCGAAGTTGACGAATATGCTGGCATCTGGCCGCCCTGTGGTTGCTACGGCGCTGGAAGGGACAGGGCTCGCCGCGGAAGTCGAAGGTTGCGGTCTTGTCGTGCCTCCCGAGGACGCCGTGCAATTTGCTCAAGCTATTGAGAAACTTGTTGACGATGACGCCCTGCGCCTGCGCTTGGGCAATGCTGCGCGTGACAAGGCCGAGAAAGTCTGGGGCAAGGACAAGATCCTCCAGAATTTCCGGCAGGAGCTTGCAGCGCTGCTCGCGCGCTGAATTTTGAGCGACGATGCTTTGGCTCTTGTTTAGGTCGGCTCGACGAGAATCGGATTGAGAGGGGTTTATGCTCATACTGCCGAAGAAAAAGCGATGTTCTATCATGTCTACAAGGTTGCCGGTTCGTCGATCCGCAATGCCTTGATTCCTCATGCACGCAAATCGCAGGTCGCCGCGCAGTATGTAAATCATATACTGACGGTCGCGCGCCTGCCGCGCAGTTCAAACCCATTGTTTGCCTATCATCCGCGCATGGCCGACGTGAAGAAGAAGATGGGCAATGAATTCTATGAGTATTATCGATTTGGTTTTGTGCGCAATCCCATGGATTGGCAAAAGTCGCTCTATTTCTTCATGATGAAGAAGACGCATCTTCCAGGGCATAAGAATGTTGTCGGGAAGTCGTTTGATGAGTACCTGAACTGGCGCATGGAACACGAAATGCGTCACCAGACGGACTTTATCTACGATGGTGATGAATGCTTGCTGGATGACATCTTCCATTTCGAGAACATCAACGAAGGCTTCGCCCAAGCGGCCAGCAAGATCGGGATCGACGGGGAGCTCCCGCACCTCAATAAGGCGGGCAAAGGTAAATCGGTCGAGGTCTCGCGGGACACGCTTGACCGCTTCCTGGACCTCCATCGTACCGAATACGACCGCCTCGGTTACTCTTTGGACAGTGATTTCCGGAAGTATTCCTGAAGGCTTTGTCCGTTTTGCTTTCTAACGTCCACGTTGCGAGAAACCCATGAAGACGATTGCCATAGTCTGGGACAATTTCGGTCCGATGCACGACGATCGTGTCGAGGCCGTGGCAGATCTCTACAGAGGGCAGGCAGACGTCGTTGGCATTGAGATGTACGGAAGGAGCGACACGTACGCCTGGGACAATGCTGATGCGAATGTTTTTCGCAAGATTACGCTGTTTCCTCAGGAGGACTATTCGCGCAATTCGACCGTCAAGACGATGCGCAAGTTGATTGCGGCTTGTCTCGAGACGGGGGCTCGCGACATCTTCCTGTGCAACTACGAGCGTCCGGCTGTGTTCATGACCGCTATGGCGCTGGCTGCTCGTGGCCGGCGGGTCTATGCGATGTCCTGCTCCAAATTCGACGATATCGAGCGGCGCATTTCAAAAGAATTCGCAAAACGCCTGTTCTTCCTGCCCTACAAGGGAGCAATATCCTCGGGTACGCGGGCGCGCGACTACATGCGTCTGATGGGGGTCCCCCGTGATCGCATCGCGATGGAATACAACACGCTGTCGATCGAGCGGATCCGCAAACTGGCGGGACGAGAGCCTGCTCCGGGCGGAGTGCCTAAGGCAGAACGCCATTTTACGATCGTGGCGCGTTTTGTTGAAAAGAAGAACCTCTTCATGGCGCTCGAGGCCTTTGCGCGCTTCTGCGCAGCGTCGAGCGGGACGCGCAAGCTCAACCTTTGTGGATCGGGCGAATTGGAAGCCAAGTTGCGGGCCCGTGTCGAGGAGTTGGGTCTCGGGGATCGGGTCGTGTTCCATGGCTTCCTGCAAAGTGATGGCGTTGCCCGTGTTCTCGGAGAAAGCCTCGCGTTGCTGCTGCCCAGTGTCGAGGAGCAATTCGGCAATGTTGTGATCGAAGCGCAAGCCTTGGGATTGCCGGTCATCCTTTCGGACAATTGCGGTGCGCGCGACAAGTTGGTGCGGTCCGGTGTGAACGGCTTTGTGATCGAGCCGGATAATCCGGAAGGTCTGGCCTTCTTCATGGGGCTTCTCGATCGTGATGATGAACTGTGGGAGCGCATGAGCCTGGCGGCGGTGCAATCGGCTCCCAAGGGAGATGTCGCCCGTTTCGCCGAGGCCGTGCGAGAGTTGGTCCAATGAAGACACTTGAAGTGCTCTTCTGCCTACCGTCGATATCGCGCGCGGGAGGAGGGGTGTCCGAATCTGCAAGGCTACAGGCCTTGGCCCTGCAGGAGCAGGAGGACGTGTGCGTCCGCGTCCTGACTTTTCACGATGAGCATTTCGAGACAGATCTACCGACCTGGGGGGATATTGAAATCCAAGCCTTCCCGGTTCTAGGGCCGCGCAGTTACAGCTTTTCGCCGGGTTTTGCGCGCGCAGCACTTAGGGCAACGGCAGATGTTATCCATGTCCATGGTGTCTGGCAGTTCCATTGCGCGGCGGTCTACCTCGCGGCCCTGAAGTCCAGGACGCCCTATGTCGTGACGCCGCATGGAATGTTGGAGCATTGGATCCGGCAGCGTTCGATCAAGCTCAAACGCGCCGTGTCGTTGCTCTATCAGGATCGCTTCTTGAGCGGGGCCGCAGGTTTCCAGTTGTTGACCGTGAAGGAAGCGAGCGATGTTGCTGACTATGTCGCTTCCAAGCCGGCTCCGATCATTCCGAACTATGTCCTCGACTTTGAAACGGTCGCTGGACGTCCCGCGTGGTGGCGTGACGAATTCGAGGGCAAGGATATCTATCTCTTTCTTGGCCGCATCCATGAGAAGAAGGGGTGTGCCGAGTTGTGCGAAGCCTGGGAGCATCTGAGCGCTCGGGATCCCGGCTTTCGTGACAGGTCCGTGCTTGTTTTCTGCGGCTGGGTAGATGGGTTGGAGGGCTTTGAGGAGCGCGTTGCGCAGCTGGAGGCTCGTTTCGCCAATGCTGTCTACGCCGGGCCGCAGTACGGAGAGGACAAGATCCGCAGTCTCGCTGCGGCGAGCTTCTTCCTGCTGCCATCCAAAAGTGAGGGGTTGCCGATGGCGGTTCTTGAAGCCTGGGCAGCGGGAATTCCCGTGATGATGACGGATGAATGCAATCTGCCCGAAGCGTTCCGGGTGGGGGCTGCAATGCGGACGACATCCCGCCCAGATGAGATTTTGGAGACATTGCGAGAGGCGTCACGCCTCGATCCAGATGGACGCGAGAAACTGCGTGCCAATGGTAGCGCGCTGTTGGCAAAGGAATATTCCGCCGCAAGTGTGCGTTCAGCGCTTCTCGAGCTCTACGCCCGCGCCATGGAAGGTAACGTCAAGCAATGAGCGTCTTGAATGCCAAGGACTACAACCCGCGCGAAGGTGGACCCAGTTTCTCCGTCTCCCACCGTCTGTTGCGCTTGGTGTGGGGGATTGTCTGGGGCGTTTTCGGGCGTTGCTCGCCGGTGCCGTTTCATGGCTGGAGGCGGTTTCTCCTGCGTGTATTCGGGGCAAAGATCGCACCTTCTGCACGCGTCTATCCTTCGGCTTCTGTCTGGTATCCGCCCAATCTGGATATGGGGGCGCATTCGGTGATGGGGCCCAAGGTTGTGTGCTATTGCATGAGTACCATTCGGCTTGGACCTTACGCGATCGTCTCCCAGTTCGCGCATCTGTGCGGGGGCACCCACGATCCTGACGATCCCGATTTCCAGCTCGTGCCCAAACCCATCGCTATCGGTGCGAAGGCCTGGGTGGCGGCGGATGCGTTCGTCGGCCCTGGCGTCAACGTTGGCGAGGGGGCGCTTCTCGGCGCCCGGGCGGTGGTCACCAAGGATGTCGGAGCCTGGGAGATCTGGGCCGGCAATCCTGCCCGCAAGATCCGGGATCGGAAACGATTTTGATGCGAGGGGCGGGCTTCCATGAACACCGCGGAAATGTGGCAAGTGGCCGGGCACTGGCGGCTGTGTCATGACTGTGCTGGCCGAGCATATGGATAAGGCCGAGGGCGCGAGCCAACCTGCTGCGCAAACTGCCGCGAGGTCAGGGTTGGGACGCAAGGGCGGCGCTGGCATGCTCTGGATGTTGAGCGCAACCCTGCTGGCACGTGGTAGCTCCTTCCTGGCCCAGATCGTGCTCGGCTGGCTGCTTAGCCAGGGTGACTTTGGTGTCTATGCTGCAGCGATGAGCGTGGCTGCGGTCATGCAAGGGTTTCGCGATGGTGGTGCGCGGCGCATCCTTGTGCAGAAAGGGCCGTCCCACTGGGAAGCCTTGGTTGGGCCGGTCTTCTGGGTCTCGACCGGGCTTAATTTGCTGGGGGCTGCGGTCCTCGTATGCGCGGCCCTTGTTCTGCCCTCGCTAGCTTTGCTTGAAGGTTCGGCAATAGCTGATCCACGGATCGGCGGTGTGCTGTTCACGATCGCGGCTGCCTTCTCGATTTCCTCCTTCGAAGCCATCGCAATCAGCCGGTTGCTGACCCAGTTCCGCTTTCGTGACGTTTCCGCGATCAATATGCAGCGGGCCTTTGTACAGAACGGGATGATGGTCGTGTTCGCTGTCCTGGGCTTTGGACCGCTGAGCTTTGCCTTGCCTGTCCTTATCGCGACGGTGACGACCATCGCTCTGGGGTTCGCGCTGACGCGAGGTTCTGTTCAGTTGCGCCGGTTGGGTCTGCGAATGTGGCCCGCGATTATCGGCAGGACCAAGTGGCTGCTGCTGTCGGCGCTGGGAACGGCGCTTCTCATGCAAGGCGACTATCTCGCGCTCGGCGTGATGGTGGAGCCCGCCTTGCTGGGCATCTATTTCTTTTCCTATCAGATCGTGGGGCAATTGCAGATATTGCTGGCGGCAAACCTCAATAATGTGCTGCTGCCGATGTTCAGCTCGATTCAATCGCAGCGTGACCGGTTTCGCCAGAACGTTATCAAGGCTTTGCGCCTGCTCAGTTTTCTCGGGTGTGGTGCGGGTTTCGGCCTGGCTGTCGCCTATCCCTATCTGGAGCGCATGATCTGGGGTGCGAAGTGGGAAAGCTCGATCGTTCCTGTGCAGGTCATCGCGATCGCTTTTCCGTTTCGCCTGCTGTGGAGCGTATTCAACAGCGTACTCTCATCTCTAGGTCAGTTCAGGAAGCTGGCTGCGTCCACACTTCTGGCGGGAGTGGGGGTCGCCTTGGCGGCTGGCGTCTCAGGGCTGATTTCAGCCCGGGCTGAAACTATTGCTGCAGGTGTTGGCCTCTACTTTGTCTTCGGTTTGACCGGCATAATTGCCCAGGGGTTGCGTTCCGTCGGGCTGACGGTGACCGATACTCTCAAGGCAGTCTGGCCAAGCTGGCTTCTTGGTCTCGTTGCTTTCACGGGAGTCTATATCTTGGAAGGCACGTTTGCGGCCTTTGGCGCGGGAGCGTTGGGTAGCTTCGCTTCTCTCATCTCGGCATCGGCGCTTTTCATGGGGCTTTATTTTGTGTTGATGCGATGCTTGCTGACGGCGCCTCTGCGTGACCTTATCAGTTTCGCTCCCAAGCGATTGGAGCGGTATTTGAGAGTGGGGATGCTTCTTCGTGGCTAAGGAATTGGTGCGGAGGAAGCGCATCTATGTCACCGAGTGCGGCAGCCCCTCTGATTTGAAGCGTACGAAAGCAGAAGTGTATTCGAGGCGCGGAAGTATCGAATTGTCTTTCGTGTCCATGTACACCCCCCATCTCAGGACTTGGATGTAGTGCGTATGAGTGACGAAATCGGCAGCGAGAATGTTTTCTTCATTCTGGGGTCACCGCGGTCAGGAACGACGCTTTTACAGCTAATGCTGTCGCAGGCGCCGGGTGTTCATGTTCCGAACGAGACAAAGTTCATGAACCGCGTATACCGCCAAGCGCGAAAATTCGGTCCCATTCAGAGTGATGCGGGTTGGGCAAATGCGGTCGAGGCTGTGGTCGCTCGCAACCGGGAGGGCGAATTTCCTGCGGATGGTGACGAGTTGCGTTCCCATCTAATGAGCCTGGAGGAGCGGTCCTATCCCAGTCTCCTGCTGGCGTGGCTCAAGTTCTGCGCCCCGGAAGGCCCGGTGACACATTTTGGTGAGAAGACGCCCGAGCATACCCGGGAGGCGTTGCGCCTCGCAGAGTTCTTTCCGAGAGCCAAGTTCCTGCTTATCCTTCGTGACCCCCGCGATGTCGCTCTGTCTCAGATCAAGGCTTTCGATCGACGCTCGCTTCTGTTTTCTGCGGTTCGTTGGAACGTCGACCAGAGGTACTGGTTTGACAAGGCCTCGCAGGTGCTCGGCGATGCGCGATGCATGACCGTGCGCTACGAAGAATTGGTTGCTGCGCCGGGGTCCATTCTGCCTTCTGTCGCCACTTTTCTGGGGATCCCTTTCGATGAGGCAATGCTCGACCCTTCGCAGCGCCAATCGCGTGGTTTCTCGGAAAAGGAAGTGCACAAGCTGGGCACGCTGGGTAAGGTGTCGATCTCCAGTGTGGGGAACTACAAGGAGAAGTTGCCGGCCGACGATGTCGACATGATCCAGTTCATTTGCGGCCGTCGGATGAAGAAACTGGGATATCGTCTTGAAGAAAGGCGAATGCTCAATGGATTCATCCAGACGCTGCGGAGTTTCCCCAAGGCCTATTTCAAGCGCCGTAGAGCGATTCGAGAGGTTTTCCGGTAACT
>NZ_DF850488.1:2628099-2631038 GCF_000813185.1 Novosphingobium sp. MBES04
CCTCTACTGGCGGCAGGTCCGCCAAGGAGTGCTATCGCAGGCGGCTTGACCGCCCGATCGACAGACTGGCCCATAGCCATTGACCTGCCCCCCCGGCGGTCCCTCGCTCATAACGAGAGTCTTGCGGTTGAATATTCCGGCACGCTCGCCTGCACAAGCGCGTCGGACGTTCGTGCAGGACGATAGCATCACGCCCGACGCGCTTGTGCAGGCGTTCGATTTCCCAACGACGAGTGGGGCCGAACATGGTTGTAGTCGTAGCGCCAGATGGCCAGCTTCCGACGGGCGTCAGCAAGGTGTCGAACAGTTCTTCGTTGAGCAGCTCATCGCGCAATGAGCCGTTGAAGTGTTGATTGCCACTGAGAAGTGACCCGGGATTTCCATTGAGAATTGACCCGGGTGGGTATGGTTTATGTGCTGCCGTTTCTCGGCAGGTTCAAGATGCGGGCTTCTCCTTTCTGGCTTTGGGCGCAGCGGTGCTGGCGCGGAAGCGGAAGCTGTCGTTTCCGGTCTCCAGGATGTGGCAGTGATGGGTTAGCCGATCGAGCAGCGCGGTGGTCATCTTGGCATCGCCGAACACGCCAGCCCATTCGCTGAAGCTCAGGTTGGTGGTGATCACGACGCTGGTGCGCTCGTACAGCTTGCTGAGAAGATGGAAGAGCATGGCACCGCCCGATGGGCTGAAGGGCAGGTAGCCCAGTTCATCGAGGATGAGCAGGTCGAGGCGTAGCAGGCGTTCTGTCAGCTGGCCGGACCGGTTCAAGGTCTTTTCCTGCTCAAGCGCGTTGACCAGATCGACCGTGGAGAAGAAGCGAACCTTCTTGCGGTGATGCTCGACCGCCTGGACGCCCAGAGCTGTGGCGATATGGCTTTTGCCGGTGCCGGGCCCGCCGATCAGCACGACGTTGTCGGCGTTTTCCATGAAGTCGCCCTGGTGAAGCTGGCGTACGAGGGCTTCGTTGATCTCGCTGGCGGCAAAATCGAAGCCCGCCAGATCCTTGTAGGCCGGGAAGCGAGCCGCCTTGATCTGATAGGCGATGGACCTGACCTCCCGCTCGGCCATCTCTGCCTTCAGGAGCCCAGACAGTATGGGCACGGCAGCGTCGAAGGCAGGTGCGCCTTGCTCGATCAGCTCTCCAGCGGCTTGCGCCATGCCGAACATCTTGAGGCTGCGCAGCATGACGACGATGGCCGCGCTGGCGGGATCATGACGCATGGCGGATCTCCCTCAGCCTGTCATAGCGTACGACATTGGCCTCGGGCTCCTGCGTCAGACGCAAGGCCTGAGGCGCATCGATCGGCGCTGCTGGAGGCGCCTTGCCATCGATAAGGCGATGCAACACGTTGAGAACGTGGGTCTTGGTGCCAACACCGGCTTCCAGAGCCAACTCGACCGCGCTCAACACAGCCCGCTCGTCATGATGCAGAACGAGAGACAGGATCTCGACCATCTCCCTGTCGCCGCCCGGGCGCTTGAGCAGATGGCCCTGTAACTGCCGGAAGGCTTCAGGCATCTCGAGGAAGGGGGCGCCATTACGCAAGGCGCCGGGTTTGCGCTGGATCACCGCCAGATAATGCCGCCAGTCATAGATTGTGCGTCCCGGCTTGTGATGGGAACGGTCGATAAGCCGGGGATGTTCGCACACGATCTGACCTTCGGCCGCTATGACCAGACGATCCGGGTAGACCCTCAGGCTGACGGGTCGGTTCGCGAAGGATGCAGGCACCGAATAGCGGTTGCGGTCGAAGGCAATGAGGCAGGTCGGCGACACGCGCTTGATCAGCTCGACAAAGCCATCGAAGGGCCGGCCCAGCGGCATCAGGCAGGCAACTTCCTCGGCGTGCGCATCGGCCACGGTGCCGGGCAGGACACCATGCTGGATCTCGCCCCATTGGGCGATGCATTGTTCTTCCAGCCAGGTGTTCAACTCAGCCAGATCGCGGAAGCTGGGCATCGGTTGCCACAACCGGCGTCGAGCGTCCTGGACGTTCTTCTCAACCTGCCCTTTCTCCCAACCAGAAGCCGGATTGCAGAAATCGGTCTCGAACAGATAGTGACTGGCCATGGCGGCGAACCTGGCGTTGACCTGCCGCGCCTTCCCCGTCCCGATCTTGTCGACAGCGGTGCGCATATTGTCGAAGATGCCACGCTGCGGCACGCCGCCCAACACCCGGAATGCCTGCGCCAGCGCGTCGAACAACATCTCATGGGTCTGGAGCAGATAGGCGCGCACGATGAAGGCGCGGCTATGCGCCAGCTTGGTATGGGCGACCTGCAGCTTGGTCACCTTGCCGTCCAGCACGGCATAGTCCTCGCTCCAGTCGAACTGGAAGGCCTCGCCAGGCTGGAAAACCAAAGGCACGAACGTCCCGCGCCCGCTGGTCTGTTGCTCATAATGAAGCTCGGTCCGCCATCGCCGCGCAAAGGCGGCCACCCGGTTATAGGAACCATCGTAACCCAGCTTCACCAGATCACCGTAGAGCTGCTTGGCGGTCCGCTTCTGCTTGCGGGATTTCTTGGATTCCACTCGCAACCAGGCCGTCAGTTTGTCCGCGAAGGGATCGAGTTTGCTGGGCCGTAACGGAACCTTGAAACTGGGCTCAACCGTATCGGAGCGCAGATACTTGCGGATGGTGTTGCGGGACAGGCCGGTCCGGCGCCTGATCTCCCGAATGGAGATCCCCTGCCGGAAATGCCACCGGCGGATCACACTGAGTAAGTCCATGTCGATCACTCCAAGACCCTCCGACTGGCAGCCGGAAGGGAGGAAAACATGGGTCAATTCTCAGTGGTAATTTATACGCGCCCCGGGTCACTTCTCAGTGGCAATCAACAGCCTGTGGAGCTTGATCGGCAAACTCGTCGATATCTTCCAGCCTCAGGAATGCGCCAACTACTTCAGATCGTGCGGCTATGAACCAGAATGATCGAAAACTGC
>NZ_DF850488.1:2633971-2646414 GCF_000813185.1 Novosphingobium sp. MBES04
CTCCTTCGCCCTGTTCGCGCAGCAGATTGCGCCGCCAGGTGTAGATCAGGCTGGTCGATACGTCCCGTTGCCGGGCCACGTCCGCGACACATGCGCCCGGCGCGAAGGCTTCGGCCAGGATCTGGAACCGCTCCTCGTCCCGCCACCGACGCCGCCGCTCCGGCCCCGTCATTACCGTGATCTGCCCCATGCTGCGCTCCTAAGCTCGCTCATACGAGCGCTCTTAAGACCGGTCGTTCACTCTCCGGACAAGGCGGGGCACACATGGCTTCGCGGATCGCTCCGTGGTCCGGCGGGCGTTCGCGCCTGACCGTCTTGGGATCGACGCCAATCAGCACGCAGGCCCGGCGCTGCGAAACCTGGTAGGTCTGCATCACTCCGAGCGCCACGTCGCGCCGCTGGCTCGGCGTCGTCAGCCTTTTCCCAGCAGGTCCTTCAGGATCGCGTTGTCCAGCATGCTATCGGCCAAGAGCCGCTTCAGCTTGCCGTTCTCGTCCTCCAACTGCCGCAACCGATGGGCATCGGAAACCTCCATGCCACCGTACTTCGCCTTCAACTTGTAAAAAGTCGCGCTGCTCAGCCCGTGCTTGCGGCAAACCTTCACTGTCGGAAGGCCTGCCTCCTGCTCCTTGATCATCCCGATAATCTGCGCCTCGGTGAAACGGCTTTTCCTCATGCGTCTGCTCCTTCCTCATGGGCAGACTCTACATCAGAATGAGGGACCTTTCGGGGGCAGGTCACCATCGACAGTTTCCTACAGATCGCAACGCTGCGCATCGAGCTTGAGGACAGCGATCCGCCGATCTGGTGCTTGGTCGAAGTGCCGACCTAAGTCACTCTCAAGGTCCTGCACGACATTGTCCAGGCCGCGATCGGGGGGCGACTACCATCTCTGGGCGATGCGCATTGACAGCCAGACCTATGGCCTGCCGATGGAGGACGGCTGGGGAGCCGCTCCGTGCAAGATTGCTGCGCGCATCCGCCTGCGCGATGTTCTCGCTCCCGGCACGACCTTGATCATGTATTCCTACGACTTTGGTGGTGAAGCCCCGGATCTGTTGTTCTGGCCGGGGGCAAATCCGGTACAGGGTCACTTCAGCACACTTGGAGGGGCAGAAAATTGGCGCGACGTGCGGCCAGCCGTCGTCCAAAACGCGACTGCCAACCTGTGGCCGATGTGCGCACCAAAGCGGTTGTGTTTAGTTGCTCGCATCGCGCCATTTCAGATATGTGTGACGCCAGCTTTCCAATCGCTTTTCGAAGACTGAATAGTAGAAGCAGCCACCAACCACAGCGAAACTGGAAACCAGGACGAGTGTAACCACACCAGGCATTGCGGGCCCAAGCTTGAACGCGACCTTGTTTCCGAAGGATACGAGCAGGAAATGAATCAGGTAGATGGAATAGGATGCTGAGCCCAGAAACATGAGCGCGGTTGGCACGCGCAACTTGGAACTGGCTGCGCCCAATACGGCCGCGGTGCCAAGTATTCCGAAAACAAGGCTCGAGACCTCCGGAGTGAGCTCGAGCGTTTTGTACGTGAGGGCTAGTCCCAGAAATGCGAACGAGCCCAGCCCCCCGATCATTCTGGCAGGCCCTCTTTCCGGCATTCTCTCTATGAAGAGGTATCCCGCCAGAATGCCCATGAGGAACTGCACGTTGTGTGCATTGAATAGCCACTGCATCAAAGGGCTGGAGCCTGTAACGAACAGCGAGGTCGCGCCCCAAAGGGTTAGAAGCGCCAGACCTGCACGTCGGTTCGCGAAGGTGAGGGCGAACAGGGTGTAGAACAGGAGCTCTTGTTTCAGCGTCCAAAGTACGACTGGCGTCGATGTCGTTCCATTGGGCAGAAGGAGGATAGAGCTCAGAATATCGTCAACTTCAGGGGTGCGTCCCATGGCCGCCCAGCCCATCCCTAGGAATATGCAAGCGGTCAGGATGGAGAGCGGGTAAATCCGCAGAATCCTATTCTCGAAGTAACGTGGTATGTCCACGTTTCTTTTCTTGAAAAGCGGGAGCGCCATCACGAAGCCGGATATGACAAAGAATAGGTCGACGCCAGCATCGAGCCCCTGCGTGTAGCTCTCAATATTCTTCATGCCCTGGTACTTGTCCAAGGCCATGGTCGCGCCGCAGTGATAGAATACGACGGCGATTGCCGCGAATGCTCTCAATGCGTGGACGCCATCTGCAAACACCCTCTTGCCTTCGCTGTGTAGGGTCATCTGCGGGTCCTCGCTTTGCTACTTGCCATGAGCCGTCGAGATCTGAGAGGGGCGGGGGCTTCGGAATGTCGGAAGGCGGCGTTGCAGTGCGCGGCGGCGGCGGCGTTCTCGAAGCTGCTGCCTGGCTTGCCACCTAGCGAAAAGTACGTCGGCAATCAGCATGACTATGATGAGCAGCATGATACGTTGTGAAATTCGGGCTGGATAATGGTGCAGTCGATAAATCAGTAGCAGGGTCAAGCCATAAAGCGGAACCGTGAAAAGGGACGCCCGAAAGAACATCTGCATTACAACCGCTCTTAATAGGTACATCGTTCCGGCGAAGAGCCCTAGAAACCAAATGCCGCCAAAAAGCCAGGCTTCACTAAATGATCCCATGGGATTGGCGCCGGTAATGCGGTGCTGGTAGGTTGCAAGAGTATGGGGCCACCCATCGAGAGCTCCCGGGAGTGGCGATAGCAGGGACTTTGCCTTGTATGAAAATTCAAAACTTGAATCAATACGTATACTATTGGCGAGTACAAGGCCGCCTTGGGCAATGTTGGACAGCAGTGAAAGTATCGATCCGGACAATTCCTTGAATTCGATCGCGCAGAGCGCATCGGGTACGTGGACCAGGCCCAGTTCGGGCTGTCCGCGTGCCTTGAGGGCATAAAGAATAGATATGACGGAGAGGGCTGCCATTGTGATTAGAGGGATGTCGATCTTCTTTTTGAAGAAGAAGCGCACGGCTGCCGGTAGGATGAAGATGAGGGTCAGGGATCGGCTTGCGGCGGCGAGCGTGTAGAGCAGGCCGTAAGTGCCGATCAAGAGCGCGAGAGGCACCAGCTTGTGGCGCTTGGAGTGATGGCACAAGGCTGCGATGCCGAAGCAGGCTGCACCAACGAGCGTCCCCACCTTCTGGTAAAGCGCCGCCAATGGGTTGGAGATCCCCACGATGTCATTGTTTCGCAGGGTCATGTAGCCTTGGTACCGCCACATGTAGCCCAGATCGATGTCGACCGCGTGGGCGAAGGTGAGGAGGGCAAAGATGGCGAGAATTGCGTTGATCGCCTGGGGGGAAAGTAGGAACCGTAAGCGGTTCTGGAGTTCTGTGAAGTTCGCATCCTTGATCTGCGGGACGGAATAGATGACCGGAACCGCCATGAGATTAAGGAGCGCGAAAATGGCGGAGGTTCGCAGCATGTAAGGGCGTAAGCCAAAGTACGGCATTGCCGAGAGGTACTGACTCGGCGTGACCCTCTCTCCTACGAGCAACACGAAGTACGCAAGGCAGGCTGTGTTGAAGATGCAGAAGATTGAAAGGGGGGAGACGGCGGTGGTGCGTCGGATCGCAAGATAGGCAACGAGACCGTCGACGAGGCAGCATAGCCATGGCAGCAGCGTCGAGCTCATGCCTGTTCATCCATGCGGCGATTGGGGCGGGTGCAAGCGAGTGGTCGTTGCGTCATTCGGAGCTCCTTCTTTTTGTCGCATACTCCGATCGGCAATCCCCGTGAATGGGTAGCGACTTCCCGGTTCGATGGTCAGGTCTATTGCCAGAATTATCCGGCAGATAACATATCTCCTGCTGCATATTTTCTCCGATTCTCCGAATCGCTTGCCGCCGCTTTGCGCGATTTTCTGACAGACTGAAGGAGAGTGTCGGTGGGACGAGTATCCTGGTGGCGAATTGACCGTGGATTAGCTTGAAACAAATTGTGCGCTGCGGTATTAATGTGTCGGGTCCATACGTGGACGCTGACCAATGGAGATACGGTAATGCTTAACAAGGTACTTCCGGTGGCTGCGGCCGCTGGCCTTTTGGCTGCTCCGATCGCTGCTCAGGCAGGTACGAAGGCTTCGGCCCTGCCTGTGAAGCAGTCGGTTGCAGCAGCTTCGGTCGCTTCCGGCGCGCGTGCGTCGTCTGACGTCAAGCGTACGAATGCCCTCGGCTCGGGCGGTGTTGTCGTTGCCGTGGCTGCTGTGGCTGCCGTCGGTGTCGGGATCTGGGCGATCGCGGACGATGATGACAACGATTCGCGCGGCAGCTAATAGCTGGTCGTGACGAATTGAATGCGGGGTTGGCTTTCGCAATCAGCGAGGGTCGACCCCATTTTTTTGAGGTGGGCTGAACGCCGGATGTCTCGCGGGCTTAGTATTTCAACGCAAACGCGGCCTGGTGGTTCTTGGTTCGCGAAGAGCGAATTTCAGCTGGCTACCTTGATAGCGCTCGCCGTTTTCTTCGGGGGCGGTGGGAGCGGTGCTGGCGTATCCAACGCAGTTGTCCAGATATGGGCTCTGCTCCTTCTTGCCGTAAATGGAGATAAGGTTGAGCAGTTCTTTCGAACTGCTCCTGTCTCCCTGCGCGTTCTGGTTGTGTGCACGCTGCTTTTGCCGGCACTCCAGTTGGTGCCGCTTCCGCCTGCGATCTGGCAGGCCCTCCCGGGACGAGACCCGGCGCAGCAGACGTTCGAGCTTCTTGGGTCAGGTGATGTGTGGCAGCCCATTTCACTGTGGCCTATGCGCACTTTGCTGGCGTTGCTTGGTCTTATCGTGCCGTTTACGGCGCTTGTCCTCGCTAGCGATCTGCAGGGCACGCGCAGGCTCTGGCCGTTCGGGGCGATTGTCCTGATGGGTGGCGTGAATTGCCTGCTGGGGGCTATTCAGTTGGCAACCGGCAATGTCCAGGGAAACCTCTATGGGGGGCGTGTCGACCCCAACCAAGTCTACGGTACGTTTGCCAACCATAATACAGCTGGCATATTCTTGGTTTTCGCCCTGGTCGCATTGCTGCCGTTCCTGGATGGGCTGGGGAAGTGGAGATGGGCGCGATCAGGCATCTGGCTCTATGGTCTGGTTGCGATCTTTGCGTTGGCGTGCGTTCTGACGCAATCGCGTTCTGCTGTTGGTGTGATGGCGTTTGCGGTCGTGGCATTGGCCATCTGGATCGTGCGGCGACGAGGTGGAGGATCCTTGAGGGTGGGGCGCTCTGCGCTGATTATCGGAGGAGGGGTCATTCTTGCCGGAAGCTTGATTGCCGCCGGTGTGGCCTCGACGCATCGTGGCAGCGCTGTCGTGCAGCGGTATCTCGCATGGGAGAGTGGGGATGCGCGCGCCACTCTTTGGCCGGAAGCTTACGATTCCGCTAAAAGGTTCATGCCTGTTGGCGCAGGGGTAGGCGCCTTCTCGGCCGTGTTTGATCTGGAAGAGAGCCTCGAAACACTTGATCACGGCAAGGCTGGCCGAGCCCACAATGAACTGCTCGAGGTGGCAATCGAGTCCGGTCTGGTGGGGATGCTTCTGCTCGCGGCTTGGGGAATTGTCTTGGTCGTCGGGGGCGTGCGTTGCGGATTTCTGGGAAGTTCCGGCACGCGCTTCGGGGCTGCATTGATCTTAACTTGTGCATCTTTGCAATCCCTTGTTGACTATCCCTTGCGCTCTCAGGCAGGCCTTGGTGTGGCAGGCGTCATGGTTGCACTCTTGCTCACAGGCTCTCGTAGAGGGCGGCAACATGTATCTGGTCACTAGGGAGCACGTTCTTATTTTTCCTTAGGGAGATGCTCTTGCTGTGCTCTGTCAAGACGCTATCACGTCAAGGTATGGCGGGCATGTCATGCTCGTGCTCCCGCAAGGCTTGGCCGTGCAACTTGCACTGATGTTTTTAACCAGGAAGTGAATATTGATGGCTAGCTCAATCGCCAGGGCCCCGCATGACGAAGATCTGCACGTCGAGGGGCTTGACGACGAGACAGTGTTTGGGCTCGATCTCAAGCTCCTGTTGGGACACATTCTGCGCAACCGCTTCTGGATCGCTGGAATTTGCGGCGGCTTCCTTCTGGCTGGTGTCATCATCACCATGCTGTTGGTCCCAAGCTACACCGCTGTGTCTGCCGTCATGGTGGAAGACGAAGGCGAGCAGATCATCGAAGGTTCCGATCTCTCGCCAACGGTAAATGGCTCCGATACAGAGCGTTTCCTGCAGACCCAGATGGACATCCTGCGTAGCCGCCAGGTCGCAGGACTGGTCGTCGACAAGGGAAATCTGGCACTCGACCAGACGTTCTATGACGCGATGGGTGCGGAATTGCCGGAACGTTCCGAGCAGGTTGGGGCCAAGGCAACGCCGGACGGTTTTTCTCGGTATGTTCGAGAAGAAGCAATCAACTTGCTGACCAATGCTCTTGCCGTCTCTATGCC
The DNA here is from genome assembly GCF_000813185.1 of Novosphingobium sp. MBES04. Lineage (NCBI taxonomy): Bacteria > Pseudomonadati > Pseudomonadota > Alphaproteobacteria > Sphingomonadales > Sphingomonadaceae > Novosphingobium > Novosphingobium sp. MBES04. The sequence continues at coordinate 2,640,376 of NZ_DF850488.1, forward strand.
CGTGGAGAGCCGAGTTATTTCGATCGAAGTCGTGACCCACGATCCGCGCTATTCTGCAAAACTTGCCGATCTGTTCGCGGATGCCTTTATCGAGAATAACCTCAATCGCAAATTCAATTCGTCGGCGTATGCGCGCAAGTTCCTCACTGAGCAGCTCGAGGATGCGCGCTTGAAGCTGGAAACATCAGAGCACGAACTGAACCAGTATTCGCGTGCTGCGGGCCTCATTCGAATGCAGGGCGCCAGCGGGGGAGGGGCCACCAACGATGGCGAGTCCGCTCTTTCGATCACCAATCGACACTCATCAACCTGAATGACGAAGCAAGCAAGGCGACATCGGATCGGATCGCGGCCGAACAGGCCTGGCGTGCTGTCGAAGATCAGCCGGTTCTGAACATCCCAAGTGTGCTCTCGAGTAACTCGGTGGAGCGCCTGCTGGGCGAACGAGCCAGGCTTGAAGCTGAACTTGCGGACGAGAGTTCAAAGCATCGTGCCAATTATCCCTCGGTTGTCGGCCTCAAGGCGCAGCTCACTGAAATCAATGCTCGAATTCAGAGCATTGGCCAGTCGATCAAGAAGTCGATTCAGTTGACTTACGAGGCGGCTAGCCAGCGTGAAGCAAATTTGCGCGCTGAAGTCGAACAGTTGCAGAAGAGCTCGATGGACGAGCAGAACAGCGGCGTGCAGTATAATTTGTTGAAGCGTGTCGCCGACACCAACCGGTCGCTCTATGACACTCTTCTGGCTCGTTTTAACCAGTTGAATGCCGCATCCGGCGCCGTGAGCAACAACATCACGGTCGTTGACTATGCGGAGGTGCCAACCACGCCGTCTTCGCCTAAAATGCTGATCAATCTGGTGATCGCCTTGCTGATCGGGCTGGTCGTTTCGGCCTTGGTTATCCTTCTGCGTGAATACTTCGACGATGCGATCCGCTCGCCCGAGGATGTCGAGCGCAAGCTCGGTATTCCGCTTCTTGCCCTCGTGCCCAACAGTGAAGACGTGCAAAGCGCTATATCCAACGTGCGCTCGCCCGTGGCTGAAGCATATCACACTCTGGTCGCGAACTTGTCCCTGTCTACGCAGACCGGTTTGCCGCGGGTGTTGATGTTGACGAGTTCGAAGGAGAGCGAAGGCAAGTCGAGTTCATGTGAGGCTATTGCTCGGGACCTGGCGGCTCTTGGCAAGAGTGTGCTTCTGGTCGACGCCGATTTGCGTCGTCCGACGTTGCATTCCAAGTTCTGTGACCGCAAGGCTCCGGGTCTGAGCGCCTATCTCACCGGCAATGCATCGTTTGAAGAAGTGCTGCAGCCAAGTGGTGTTGAAAACCTCACGTGCATCACGGCGCTGCCAATTCCGCTCCAGCCGTCATTGCTGCTGGGCGGCGTGCGCCTTGGCGAACTGGTCGCGCGGGCTCGGGCAATGTTTGATGTCGTGATCCTCGACTGTCCGCCGATGCTGGGGCTGTCGGACACAGCGTCGATCTCGGCATACGTGGACGGTGTGCTGGTCGTGATCGATGCGCAGGCTTACCATCGTGGTGCCGTCAAATCGGTGCTGCGCAGGTTGCAATTGACGGGGGCACCCGTCCTCGGCGTCGCATTGACGAAATTCGATACCCAGCGGGCGCATGGTCAATATTCTTACTATGGTAACAACTACTACCAGTACGGGGATGCTTCCAAGGCTTGACCGGATGAGTGGTGCAATGCGGCTTTTGAAGCGGGCGCTCTGGTCGGGGGGCTGCGCAGCTATGATGCTCGTAGCCCTTGGTGTCGGGGTGGATCGCACGGCGGTCAGCTCGGTGAGCTACGCGGACAAGGTCCCGGGATGGTTGCGAAACTTCTCGTTGGCGAGCCTCGCATGGCGTGCGGTTGAAGATGGAGATACCGAGCAGGCGACAGCATATGCCCGGCAAAATCTGGCTCGCAATCCGGTGCCGGCCGAGAATCTTTCGGCCATGGCAACGACCCTGATCGAGCAGAAGGAATACGAGGCCGCGTCACAATGGCTCGTGGCGGCTTCGGGCAGAGGCTGGCGGGATCCCGCGACACAGGTTTTCGTGGCCGAAGTCGCGATGTCAAACCAGCAACCGGATATGGCCGTGGCGCGCTTTCGTGCTCTCCTCGCTGTTGGAGGGCGGCAGGAGGAAAGTCTGAGGGTTGCGCAAACCATTCTTGCCGACGATGAGGGAGTCAAGAGCATGGCGTCCTGGCTGAGGGAAGATCCGCAGGGGAGCGAAACGTTCTTTTCGTGGGGTATGAACAACCTTCCGGTCGAAGCGCTTACCAGTCTGGCGAGCATGATGGCTCCGCGAAAGCTTGGATGCACTACTGTCGACAGACTGGCTAGCAATGCGCTTGGTAGAGGCTATGCAGACGCGGCCTGGAAGGTTTGGTCGGCACCGTGTAAAGGTGAGCGACAGCTGCAGGCTGCTTATGACCTGGCGTTCGGAGCTGGTGGAGCCGGCGATGGCCAGACACCCTACGATTGGCGACTGTCCTTCGCGCCTGGGCTGACTTATGAATGGTCCGGATCGGGGCAGGGTGCGACGATCCATTATCGCAATCGGCGCGCGGGAGCGAGTAGTATTGGGGTGAAGAATGGCCGTCTGAGGCCTGGCACGCATATACTGCGGTACACCGGTGATCTTTCGATGTCGGCTCCGCCACGTGTTCAGATTTCATGTCTCTCTTCGGACGGTACGCCTGGGTGGAGGCTGCGCCAGGTCACACTTTCCGTGCAAGGCGAAAAGATAGAGATCCCCTCCGATTGCACCACGCAGCGTTTCAATTTGTTCCTGGCGCAGGGCGTCGGCAGGAATTTCGCGCTTCAGGTGGAGTAATGCATTTATAGCGTTCCGTGCCAATGGCGCGAGTGAGGTGGACGTGATCCGGAGCTTCCCTCCCGCGAGATTCAAGGGTCGGCAGCTTTGCTACGCTACGTTTGGCCCGCAGCGCGACAATGCTTACGTTATTGGCCACATCGAGTTTGCCGGTCATGTGCCAAGCAGCCTGGTCTATCAGCACGAACGCGCGGGCCCCCGGCGCTACGGCGAGTGATATGTCGGCGAGATATGGCGACATGGTATCGGTACTGCAGAACGGCAGGACGAGCGCGGTGCCCTTGCCAGGATCCAGGCAGATTGTGCCGAAGATATAGACCGATTTTGTCCGTTGATCCTTCGGTGACGATGGCCGCGTTCCGCGTCTGGCCCAGCGCCGCGTGGTTGTTTTCTTCTGGCCGACCCGCGCTTCGCCTCATGTGAGCCCTTGGATTTCGTACCCATCCGGTGAGCCCCGCCTTGTCCGGAGAGTGAACGACCGGTCTTAAGAGGGCTCGTATGAGCGAGCTTAGGAGCGCAGCATGGGGCAGATCACGGGTAAGCGCTGTCCCAGCCCCACCTTGTGTTGTTGAAGCGCAGCGCTGATTTTCCACGCCTTGATGTGGGCGGGAGGCGCTGGTGCTATGACGATGCCGTGTGATGATGTTGGCACAAGCGGGGTTCAGCGGTTCGAGGTTTTTACCGGAAGGGGACGACGAAGGGATTGGGCGCCCGAGACGAAGGCGTCGATCGTGGCGGAGAGCTATTCGGAAGCGGAGACGGTGAGTGCGGTGGCACGCCGGTACGGGATGAGCCCATCGCAGCTATTCACGTGGCGGCGCGAGTTTCGCAAGCAACTGGAAGATCGCGGCCTGACCTTGCCAGTTGCATCTCGACCGCCCACGACGTTCGTACCCGCCGTGATTGAGCCGGAGCCAGCGTGCGATCCGCCTCCGGCAGTGAAGCGCTCCCGCAGACAACGGCGTTCCAAGACCAGCGTTGTCGAGCTGGAGATCGACGGCGTCGCCGTAAAGATCGGTCGCGGCGCGGACGTAGGCACGATTACCGCAGTGATCGACGCGCTCAGGGCGCCGCGATGATCGGACCTAGTCCTGGCGCGCGGGTGATGGTGGCCACGCGGCCGGTGGATTTTCGCAAGGGCGCGGATTCGCTCGCGGCACTTGTCGGGACCGAGTACGGAGCCGATCCCTATTCAGGTGTGATCTACGTGTTCCGGGCGAAGCGCGCGGACCGGATCAAGCTCGTCTGGTGGGATGGGACCGGCCTGTGCCTGATGACCAAAAAGCTCGAGACCGGCGGCTTCAAGTGGCCGGGCATCCGCGATGGCGTGATGCGTCTGACCGCCGCGCAACTCGGCGCTTTGCTCGAGGGGCTGGACTGGCGCCGTGTACATGGCGGACGCCGTCCGATCGCCCCACAGATTGCCGGTTGACGGGGCCTTCGCGGACTGATTCACTCCACTCATGCTCATCGAGGCGGACCTTCCCGAAGACGTCGAAGCGCTCCGTGCGCTCGTCCTCGAACAGGCCCGCGAGCTTGATGCCCTCAAGGTTTTCAAGGCCGAGGCCGAGCGACTGAGGGCGATCATCGAGGCCCTCCAGCGTCATCGCTTCGGCCGCCGTTCCGAACAGCTCGATCCCGATCAGCTCCAGCTTGCCCTCGAGGAAGTCGAGACGGCCCTGGCCGAGGCCGTGCATGCCAGGGACAAGGCGAGCCGTGCCCCGGCCGAGCGAGTGCGCAAGACCAACCGCGGTTCGCTGCCGGCACATCTCGAGCGGATCGAGCAGGTTGTCGATGTGGAAGAAGTCGATGGCATCCGGGCCTGCCCCTGTTGTGGCGGGGCGCTCCACCAGATCGGTGAAGACGTGGCCGAACGCCTCGACGTCGTGCCCATCACCTTCCGCGTTCTCGTCACCCGCCGCCCACGCTACGGCTGCCGCTCGTGCGAGAGCGCCGTTGTGCAGGCCCCGGCACCGGCACGGATCGTCGAGGGCGGCATTCCCACCGAAGCGCTGATCGCGCAGGTGCTGGTCGCCAAGTATGCCGATCATCTACCCCTGTACCGCCAGGCGCAGATCTACGCGCGGCAAGGCATCCAGCTTGATCGATCCACCCTGGCAGACTGGGTCGGGCGGGCAGCATGGTACCTGCGTCCCTTGCGCGATCACATCCTCAAGCGGCTACGACGATCAGAACGGCTGTTTGCGGATGAAACCACCGCGCCGGTACTCGATCCGGGCCGCGGACGGACCAAGACCGGCCAGCTATGGGCCTATGCCCGCGACGATCGCCCTTGGGGCGGCGGTGATCCGCCGATGGTCGCCTACGTCTATGCCGCCGACCGCAAGGGCGAACGGGCACAAGCGCATCTCGGCGATTTTGCCGGCATCCTGCAGGTCGATGGCTATGGCGGCTATGCCGCGCTCGCCAGGCGCCGCAATGAGATCAGCCTCGCGTTCTGCTGGGCGCACGTGCGCCGCAAATTCTACGAGCTCGCCGATACATCGCCGGTCGCCACCGAGGTACTTCGCCGCATCGCCTCGCTCTACGTCATCGAGAACGAGATACGCGGCAACCCCGCCGAACAACGCCGTCAGGTCCGTGACGAACGCAGCCGCATCATCGTCAATGACCTGCACAACTACCTCGATGCCCGGAACCGTCAGGTCAGCGCCAAGAGCAAGCTCGGCGAAGCGATCCGCTACGCGCTCACCCGCTGGGATGGTCTCTCACGCTTCCTCGATGACGGCCGCGTTGACCTTGACAGCAACGTCGTCGAGCGCGCGATCCGTCCGCTCGCGATCAATCGGAAGAATGCCCTGTTCGCCGGCTCCGACGAGGGCGGCGATAACTGGGCGGTGATCGCCACGCTCATCGAGAATTGCAAGATCGCCGGCGTCAATCCACACACATGGATGACCGAAACACTCACCAGGCTAGCAAATGGTCACCCAGCCAACGCCCTCGGCGAACTCATGCCCTGGACCGCCGTGGGCTGAGAACATCGCTTACGATCACGGTAATGACGGGGCCGGAGCGGCGGCGTCGGTGGCGGGACGAGGAGCGGTTCCAGATCCTGGCCGAAGCCTTCGCGCCGGGCGCATGTGTCGCGGACGTGGCCCGGCAACGGGACGTATCGACCAGCCTGATCTACACCTGGCGGCGCAATCTGCTGCGCGAACAGGGCGAAGGGG
>NZ_DF850488.1:2649502-2879800 GCF_000813185.1 Novosphingobium sp. MBES04
CCAACGACTGGCTCGACGGCTACGACCCGGACGAACTCGACACATTGCCGATCGAGGCGGGGCTCGCTCGTATCGCCGCCAGACGCAACGCCGCAGCAAAGCGTATCATCAAACCAAAGGCGACCTAGCCACGGCCACTGCGGCCTTCACCGGATGGGTACTCGAGAGGCGCGGCAAGCTGGGGCTGATTGTCAGCGACAATGGAACCGAACTCACCAGCAGGGTGGTCCTGTCGTGGTGTGGCCAGCCTGTATGGAATCGCACTGGATCGCCCCGGGCCGTCTCATGCAGAACGGTTTCGTCGAGAGTTTCAACGGGCGCATGCGCAATGAACTGCTCAACGAGACCCTGTTCCCGAACCTGGATCACGCCCGCAGGCAAATCGCCGTGTGGGTGGAGGATTACAACCGGCACCGGCCGCATTGATTCAGATCTGTACCGCCTTGGGAATCCTGCGTGAATCAAACAATGCGCAGATTGGTATGAGATCCGCGCTCATGCCGTGCGCATGGTTGCCGAACATCGCGCCGACTACGATTCGGAAGTGGGAGGCGCTGGCTTCGATTGCCACCAAGATTGGCTGCACGGCCGAGAAGCTGCGTCGCTGGTGCCTTGAGGAGGCGAGCCCCGAACACTCTTGGCTCGCGGGGACAGCGGCGGTTGCCGCCGATGAGAAGGTCCGGATCAAGGCGCTCGAACGCGAAGTGAAGGAACTGTGCCGGGCCAATGAGATCCTCCGCAAGACGTCGGCATATGTTGAGATGGCGGAGCGAGCCTGAACCACCGGCGCGGCGAGAGATGAGGATGGCGTTCAAAGACGCCCATCGCCGGGACCTGAGTATGAGGCCTATCTGCCGAGAGCTGGCAATCGCCCCATCCGCCTGGCACGAACATGCTGCACGCTTGGCTGATCCGTTCAGGCGAACCGAGCGTGCGCGGCGGGACGGAGAGAGCTGCCGCCAGATAAGGCGAGTCTACGAGGGCGGCCACAACCTCTACGGGGCGCGCAAGGTCTGCCATTAGCTACGGCGCGAAGGCAGCGCGATTGCCAAGTCAGTGTGGAGCGCCGGATGCGCAGCCAAAGGTGTGCCGGCATACGGCGAGGTAAGAAGGCAGTGGTCGCCAATAGAGTTTCCAGGCCGCCGTGCCTGCTGGAAAGGGGCAATCGGGAGCCGCGGGTGTCGCGCCCCAATGCCGTGTGATTGTTCGATTTCACGTAGGTCCACACCTGTGGCGGCTTCGTCTATGTCGCCTTCGTGATCGATGTTCATGCGCGACGGATCGTGGGCAGGAAAGTCAGCCCGTCGGGCACGGCCGGATTTGTCCTCGATGCCCTGGAGCAAGCTATCCATGCCCGCAGGCCTTCTGCCCGGGCCCGGACGACGGTCTGGTCCATTGCAGCGACAGGGGCCTTCAACAACTTGCCATGAATGGCACACATCACCTGGCCAAGAAGATCAACGGTCTCGACAAGGCAGAGGTCATCTGGCGCGAGCGCTCCTAGCCTAGCATATCCGAAATGCAAATGGAGACGTTACGCAGGGGGAACCGGTTCAACCAGCCACTGCCTCTTCAGCCCGATCGGCTAGAACCCGTCTGCCGAGGCCGAAGCGAACTACCATGCGGCCCTCGAAACCCTCGATCTGGCCATGTGTTTCGAACCAGACTGACTTCGGAAAACCCAGTGCGCGTCAATTCGCGGAGTCACGCCCGTTGCATCCAAGGTTGTGACGATCGATCGCAAGGCACGCGCTTTGGGGCAGTCAGGACGCAAGGTGCGGATTGAGAGACGCGTCGGTTGTATCTGAGTCGACATCGGAGCAAGTCGAGAACAAGGCCTTCACGAACTCGTTCCGCCAATGCACGACGTTCTCGTCGCGGACGGAGGCCTCAAGACGTTCATGACGTTGGCGTCGTTCCGCGATGGGCATGGCCAAGGCACGTTTGATTGTCTCACTCACGTGTTCGATCGAATGGGGATTGACCAGCAAGGCGTCCTCCATCTGCAAGGCTGCGCCAGCGAACTGGGACAGGATGAGTACACCGGGATCCTCAGGATCCTGGGCCGCGACATATTCCTTTGCGACAAGGTTCATGCCATCGCGCAAGGGGGTTACCAAGCCGACGTTGGCAGCACGATAGAAACCGGCCAATTGGCGACGCGGGTAGCCACGGTTTACGTAACGGATGGGGACGAACGCGACATCGGCATGGGCGCCGTTGATATGGCCGGTCTTGCGTTCCAGATCCTCACGTATCTGCTGATAGCTGGCAACATCGCCCCGCGATGGTGGCGCAATCTGCAGAAGGACGGATTGTGAGGCCTGGTCGGGGTTGTCGGCGAGAAACCGGCTAAAGCTTTCGAAGCGTTCGCCAAGTCCTTTCGAATAGTCAAGCCGATCGACGCCGATCAAAATCTTGCGCCCGCGTACGCTTGCTTTGAGCTTGTCGTGGGCTTCTCTGGCTTCGTCGCTGTTTGCGCCTTCTGTAAATTCGGCATAGTCGATGCCGATCGGGAAGGCTTTTGCCAGTATGCGGCGGCCTTCGTACTCGACATAGCCTTCGGCGCTGATCTCCAGATTCATCTCTTTTTCGAGATAATGCAGAAAACTGCCAAGCCATTCTTCGGTCTGGAAGCCGATTACGTCGTAGGCGAGCATCGATTCGACCAGCCGCTCGTGGAAGGGGAGCGAGACGAGCAGGCGCGTGGGGGGCCAGGGCGTGTGTAGAAACAGCCCCATGCGATTCTTGACTCCTTGGCTGCGCAGCATCGAGCCGAGCGGCAGGAGATGATAGTCGTGGACCCAGACAAGGTCGTCCTGGTCGATCAATGGACGGACAGAATCGGCGAAGCGGCGGTTTACACGCTCGTAGCCTTCGCCGAAGTTGCGGTCGTACTCAGTGAGGTCGATGCGGTAGTGAAACAACGGCCAGAGCGTGCGGTTGGCGTAGCCGTTGTAGTATTCCTCGATGTCCTGCGGCTCGAGGTCGATAGTTGCGGTTGTCACGCCCTCGTTGCGCTGCATGTCGAGGTGGCCGGTGAACTCCTCGGTATCCTGCCCGGACCAGCCGAACCAGATGCCCCTGTTCTCGCGCAGGGCCGAGTTGAGCGCGACGGCGAGACCTCCTTGTGCGCCCGCGGCTCCGGCGGCCTTGGGCACCGAGACGCGGTTGGAAATCACGATCAGTCGGCTCATCTCAATTCCCCTTTAAGGCGTTTCAAAACGCCTAAAAATCCTATCGCCAGTCGCGCCAGGAGCGCGACAGTTGCCCCGCGCAGTTGATTATCCCCACAAGCGAATAAGTCTGCGGGAAGTTCCCCCACAGCTCGCTCGTCTCGAAGTCCATGTCCTCCGAAAGGAGGCCCGATTTCGTGCGGTGCGCGAGCATCGCTTCGAACAGGCGGCGCGCTTCCTCGTCCTGGCCAGAACGGTGCAGGGCTTCGATCAACCAGAAGGTGCAGATGTTGAAGGCGGTCTCGGGCAGGCCGAAGTCGTCTTCATTGGCATAGCGCAGCATGTGCTCGCCGCGCCGCAGCGTCTTCTGCACCGCCGTCAGTGTCGCCTGGAAGCGCGGGTCGCTCGCTTCCACGAAGCGCAGTTCAACCATCTGCAGCAGGCTGGCGTCGAGCTGGTCGCCGCCGAAGCTGGCGGCATAATGCCCGCCCGCGCCACCGTCGTCAAAATCGGGCCCTTCGATCCTGTGCCAGGCTTCCTGTTCGATGGTCGAGCGGATCGTGTCGGCACGTTCGCGCCAGTAGGTCTGGCGGTCGCTGAGGCCCAGATATTCGGCTGCATTGGCGAGGCGGTCGCAGGCGGCCCAGTTCATCACGCTGGAATAGGTGTGAACGGCCGTGCGGGTGCGCAGCTCCCACAAGCCGGCATCTGGCTGGTCGTGGGTCTTCCAGGCCATCTCGCCGACTTTCTCGAGGCTTTCAAAATCGTCGTGGTTAGCCATGCGGATGAGGCGCATGTCGGAGAACGCCTGAATTGCGGGGAGGACGATCTGGCCATAGCAGTCGTTCTGGACCTGATAGTAGGCCGCATTGCCCACGCGCACCGGGCCCATGCCGCGATAGCCCACAAGGTCATCGGCCACCCACTCGATGATTTCCTTGGCGCCGCTGACCGCGTAGAGCGGCTGGATGAACCCGCCCTCGGCATCGTCGATGATGTTGCGCAGGTATCCGAGGTACTTTTCCAGCACGTCGAGCGCACCCAGGTGGTTGAGCGCCTGAACGGTGTAGTAGGCGTCGCGGATCCAGCAGTAGCGGTAGTCCCAGTTGCGCTGCGAATGGGGCGCCTCGGGGATCGAAGTGGTTAGCGCGGCAACGATCGCGCCGGTCTCCTCGTGCTGGCACAGCTTGAGCGTGATTGCGGCGCGGATCACCGCCTCCTGCCAGTCGAGCGGGGTCGCAAGGCTGCGCACCCAGTTGCCCCAGTAGGCATCAGTGAGCTGGTGCATCATCTTCAGTTCGTGCTCGACATTGCCGTTGAAGGGCTCATCGGGGCCGAGGAAGAAGTGCATCGGGCTTTCCAGCCGGAAGTAGCGCTCGTCAAGGATGTAGCCCACCGGCGCATCGGTGGTGAGGCGCAGTGCGTTCCTTTCCACCAGGTAGCGGATGTGGTTGGAGCCACGCGTGATGGGGGCCAGTTGCGCGCCGTAGCCGCTCATCGGGGTCAGTACGCAGCGAATGCGCGGGCTGCCCTTTACGGGACGCACGATGCGCGCGTAGGCGACCGGGCGGTACATGCGCCCCGAGCGCTCGAAGCGAGGGCAGAAGTCGATAACCTCGACCGCGCTGCCGTTGGTGTCTTCCAGCCGCGAAATGAGGATCGGAGTGTTGCGCACGTAGCGCTGCGTGACCGAGACCTGGTTTTCCAATTCGAAGCGCCAAGTTCCCGCGTCCTGTCCGTCGTCGCCGCGCATAAGCGCGCAGAAAGCCGGGTCGCCGTCGACGCGGGGCACGCAGCCCCAGACGAGCGCGGCGTTTTCGTCGATAAGGCCGTTCACCTGGCAATTGCCGATCGGCCAGAGTTCGAGCGAGCTCTGCCGTGCCGAGGCTTCGGGGGCTTCGTTCTTGCCCTTGGGCGAGCGCACCGGGGGCTCGGCGGTTTCGGTGGCGTCGGGCGTTGTCGATCCGGTCACGGTCATGCCTGTCTCAATTTCCCTCGGATTGATCGTGTGTACGAAGCGCGGCGGCCAGCCAGTCGTGGACGGCGGTCACGTCGGGCAGACGCAGGTGGGCGGCGGTGGGGCGCATCGGCCCCACGAGGACGCCGTGGCCGCCGAGCCCCTCAAGGACGCGGAAGGCGTCTTCGTCAGTGACATCGTCGCCCAGGAACAGCGGCTGGGTGCCGGCGAATTCGGGCCGCTCCATGAAGGCGGTCAGCGCCGAGCCCTTGTCGGAGCCGGGCATGACCAGTTCCACGACCTGCTTGCCGTGCTTGAGCTTGAGATCTTCCTCGCGCGCCAGTGCCTCGGCCCGGGTGAGCAGGCTTTCCAGTGCGTGGGGGTGGCGGCGGTAATGGACGGCCACGCTGTAGGGTTTGGGTTCGACCAGCATGTCGCCGTTGGCTTTGGAGAAGCTGTCGAGTTCCTCGACCACGCGGCCCGGAAGCGGGTCCGCGAGCGGGGCGACCGTGTCGGCCCCGGCAGGCCGGAATTCGCCGCCGTGGGACCCTGCGATGGCAACTTCGAGCGGGCCGAGCAGGTTTTCGAGCGCGGCAATCGAGCGTCCGCTGACGAGCGCCAGCCGCCCCTTGAGCGCATGGGCGAGCGAGGCAATGACTTCGGGCAGGGTGTCGGGCACGATGACATCGTCGGGGTGGTCGGCGATTTCCACCAGGGTGCCGTCGAAGTCGAGGAAGAGTGCCGTCTGCGGGGCTATGCGCAGCGGGGCGGGCGGCGGGAGATCTGTCGGGCCAGAGCCCTGTTTCGCCAGCGAAAGACTGTCGCTTGGATCGGTCATTGTGTTCAGTCTTGCACCATCGAATGGGATTAGGCCAGCCCTAAGGTCGGCAAAGAAGCGGGGCGGGGCGCGATCTACCTGTAAGGTCCCTGCGCAGGTCCCGGACAGGGCATGATCACGGCGTGCGTTATGCAGAACAATCGGCGCAGGGCAGGGTTCCGGACGTTGACCGCAGAGGTGAACTTGAAATAGGCGGCGCGCTACAGGAGGCCGGGATGTCAGTAGTGGATCGATGGGGTATCGCCGTGGCGGAGCTGAGCATGTTCGATGAAGCCTGGGTTGAGGCGCTTGCCACCCTGCTGGGCCTGTTCCTGCTCGCGGGCGCGGCCAACTGGCTGACCAAGCGCCTGACGGTGCATCCGGTCGAGCGGCTGATCGCGCGCACGCCGCTGCGCAACGAGGCGGGCGATGTGAAGGCGCTGGTGCGCCATCTCTCGAATGTCGTGCCCGCGGTGATCGTGCTGCAGGGGATTGCGGTGATCGCCCATCTGCCCGGCGAACTGGTGATGGTGGTGCAGGCGATCGCCCGGGCCTTCATCGTCCTGACGCTCGCGCGGGCGCTGGGCGACCTGCTCGAACTGGCGAACGACGCTTATGAATTGAAGCCCGAGGCGGCGAGCCGCCCGATCAAGGGCTATATCCAGATCGGCAAGATCGTGGTCTTTGCGGCCGCGGCGCTGTTGATCGTCGCGATCCTGATCGGCCAGTCCCCGGTTATCCTGCTCTCGGGTCTTGGTGCGGCTGCCGCGGTCCTCATGCTGGTGTTTCGCGACACGATCCTCTCGCTCGTCGCCTCGGTGCAACTGCGCTCGAACGACATGGTGCGGGTGGGCGACTGGATCGAGATGTCCCAGCTCAACGCCGATGGCGATGTGATCGACATCGCCCTGCACACGATCAAGGTGCAGAACTTCGACAAGACGGTCACCTCGATCCCGACCGCCAAGCTCATCACCGAATCGTTCCGCAACTGGCGCCACATGCGCGAGTGGGGTGGACGTCGCATCAAGCGCGCTTTGCTGCTTGACCAGACGACGGCGAGCTTTGTGTCGCCTGCGCAGTGGGAGGCCTTGCGCGAGTTTACCATTCTGCGCCCCTACATGGCGGCCAAGGACGAGGAACTGCGCATCTGGAACGCGCAACATGCGCCCGAGGAAGCCGCGCAAGAAGAGGGGGCGGTGAACCGACGCCTTCCGACCAATCTCGGAACGTTCCGGGCCTATGTCGAGGCCTATCTCAACGCCCATCCCAAGGTTGCCCAGCGCGGTACCTTGCTGGTTCGCCAGCTTGATCCTACCGAAAAGGGGCTGCCGCTCGAAATCTATTGCTTCACGACAACCACCGCGTGGGAGGAGTATGAAGCAATTCAGGGTGATATCTTCGATCACTTGATCGCCATTCTGCCCCGTTTCGGCTTGCGCTTGTTCCAGTACCCCGGCGGCGCGGACCTGGCTGCAGCGCTTGGCGGACGCGAACCTCAGGCGTCCTTTGCGGGCGCAGACCGCAGTGGGGCGCAGATTTCCTGAGTCAACGGTGACTAGGCGCCTTCAGATCAGCACGTTCGCCGCATTTCCCCAGCTGGCGTTGCATTGCAGCATAAATGCAGTATCTACGGCATAGAACTAGTTAAGTCCTTTTTTCTTTGCAGGTGCGGAAGTGGTAATGGCGCAAATAGTACCGGTGATCCTTTCAGGTGGTAGCGGTACGCGGTTGTGGCCGCGCAGTCGGGCTTCCAAGCCCAAACCCTTTCTTCCGTTGGTCGGTTCCCAGACCCTGTTCGAGCAGGCTGTTGCCCGCTGCCCCGCAGACCTTGGGTTCGCGGCCCCTGTTGTCGTGACAGGCGTCCTGCACTTGGAACACGTCGAGGCGCAGCTCGGCGATGATCCCGCTGCGCGCATCATCGTTGAGCCTGCGGCCCGCAACACAGCCGCGGCAATCGCGCTGGCGGCCTACAGTCTCGAGGAAGACCAGGTCATGCTGGTGTGCCCGAGCGACCATCACATCGGCCTGCCCGACATGTTCGCCAAGGCCGCGCAGGACGCCGCGTCGCTGGCAGCGGATGGCTGGCTCGTCTCCTTCGGAATTGAGGCGACCGCACCCGAGACCGGCTTTGGCTATCTGAAGCGGGGCGAGGCGATCACTTCGGCGCAAGGCGCACACGGCTTCCGCACGGCACAGTTCGTCGAAAAGCCTGACCTGGCGCGGGCCAGGGCGTTTCTGGCCGATGGTGGGTATTGCTGGAACGGCGGAATTTTCGCATTTCAGGTAAAGGATTTTCGCAAGGAACTGGAAGAACATCGGCCCCAGATTGCCGAGGCTGTGCGCGCCGCTGTCGAAAAGGGCCGCGCCGAAGGACGCAGGTTCCACCCCGATGCGGAAACCTTCGCGTCGGCGGAGAGCGATTCGGTCGACTACGCGGTCATGGAGAACACCCGGCATGCCGCCATGGTCCCGGTCGCCATGGAGTGGTCGGACATCGGCAACTGGCACGCCCTGCTCGACGCTCTGGAGCGCGACGAGGCAGGCAACGCGCATTCCGCCTCGGGTGACGTCGAACTCGTGGATTGCCAGAATGTCCTCGTTGACAGCGACGGGCCGCGCGTCTCGGTGATCGGGCTGGAGAACGTGGTTGTCGTTGTCGATGGCGACGATGTCATGGTGACCAGTCTCGACGGCGCCCAGAAAGTCGGCAAGCTTTCCGGCGCCAAGAACCAGTAAAGGGCTCGTATGCGCGCTTCGCTTCCCTTGCGTCAGGTCGAGAAGCCGTGGGGCCGGGACGTCCTGCCGGCGCCGTTTGCCGCGCCCGAGGGCGCGCGCATCGGCGAGATCTGGTTCGAGCCGCCCGAAGCGCTGCCCGACCTTCTGGTCAAGTACATCTTCGCCAGCGAGAACCTTTCGGTCCAGGTCCATCCCAGCGATGCCCAGACGCTCGCCAAGGGCATCGGCCGGCAGGGCAAGGAAGAATGCTGGCTGATCGTCGATGCGGAGCCGGGCGCGTGTCTGGGCATCGGCTTTGACGAAGCCCTCGATGCCGATACGATGCGCAACGCGGCGCTCGACGGGTCGATCGGGCACAGGATGACCTGGCACGAGGTGGCGCCCGGTGATTTCTTCTACATCCCGGCCAACACCGTCCACGCCATCGGTGCGGGCGTGAGCCTGATCGAGGTGCAGCAGAACAGCGACATCACCTATCGCCTCTACGATTATGGACGCCCGCGCGAACTCCATCTCGAGGAAGGCATGGGGGTCGCCGAAGGCGGCGTCTACGATCTGGCGCGGTGGGCCTGCAAGGTCGCGCCGGGGGCGTCGCAGACTCTGGTCGAGGGACCGCTGTTCCGTCTCGATCAGATTGCGGGGGTGCCGGCTGCGGAGGTGGCGGCACATTATCCCGATGCACTCCTGGTGATCCCGCGCGCGGGAGAAGTCGGCGTGAACGGCGAGGGCGTGGCACCCGGCGGCTGCGCGCTGGCGCCGCGCCTGCAGGACATTGAATTCGATCCGGCAGGGGTCTGCTTGCTTGCCCGCGCCAGCTGAGGCACGAACCGCACTGGATGCGCGTCGCGCGGGGCAATCACATGAACATGAAAATGGAAGGCTAGAGGCTGGGAATGAAGGAAATTGTTGCGTTCGATCTCGATGGTACGCTGGCGCTGAGCAAGCAGCCTCTGACCGACGAGATGGCCGAACTTCTCGCTGGCCTGCTGGAGGTCGCGCAAGTGGCCGTGATCTCGGGCGGGGACTGGCCGCAGTTTGAAAAGCAGGTCGCCTCGCGCATGCCCGCGCATGCGGACCTTTCGCGCTTGTGGATGATGCCGACCAGCGGCGCGAAGCTCTTCGTCCATCGCGATGGCGCCTGGACGCCGGTCTATGCGGAACTCTTCACAGATGCGCAGAAGGCCGAGATCCTGGAGGCCTTCGACGCCGCGCTTGAAGCCACCGGCTTCGTGCCCGAGCAGACCTGGGGCGAGCGGATCGAGGACCGGGGCAGCCAGATCACCTTCTCGGCGCTCGGCCAGCAGGCCCCGCTCGAGGCCAAGGAAGTGTGGGACCCCGACTTTGCCAAGCGCAAGGTGATCCAGGCCGATCTGGTGAAGCGTCTGCCCGGCGTGTCGGTGAACCTGGGCGGGGCGACCTCGGTCGACATCACCCAGCCTGGTGTCGACAAGGCCTGGGGCCTCAAGCGCCTCGCCGAGCATTCGGGCGTGTCCGAGGACAAGATGCTTTTCATCGGCGATGCGATCTTTCCGGGCGGCAATGACTACCCGGCCAAGGCCATGGGGCTCGACACTGTATGCGTGCGCGACCCGGCTGACACCATCAATGTCGTGACCGCGATCATCGCCTGCCAGAAGCCGGCCTGAACGTGCGTGCGCAGGGCAGGTGAGCAGGCGCGCGGGAGCCGAATGACGTGCCTGCCTTCTACCTGACCCTGCTGGCCGTCCTGCTGTCGGGCATCGGCGCGCGCGATCAGGGTGTGGTCGCCACGCTGTCGCTGCGGCAGCAACGGCGTCCGGCGATCCTGGTCACGGCGCTGGTGACATCGCTGGTGTGCGCCGCCGTCGCGGCCTTTGCCGCGCACACTCTGCTGGAGAGCCTTCCCCCGCCCGCGCGGATGATCTTTGCAGGGATTGCGCTGGGCCTCGCAGGCGCGGAGTCGCTTCTTCTCGGGCCTGTGCGGGCTTGGAAGGAGCCGACCCATTCGCTGGGGGCGCTGGGGTTGGTGCTGCTGGCCCACCAGATCGGCGATGCGGCGCGTTTCGTGATCTTCGGTTTGGGCGTGGGCATGGCCGCGCCACTGGCATCGGGACTGGCTGGCTTTGTTGGCGGAGCGGTCCTGCTCGGTTTTGCCTGGGCCTTCCCGAAGGAGGCATCGCGGCCGCGCTGGCGGCTCGTCCGGCGGGTCGCGGGTGGGGCCCTGCTGCTTGTCGCGCTCTATCTGCTTATTGTGCAAATGCGTATTCTGTAATCGCCAATTCCAATTGAACAAACCCTTATAATCTGAGTTTCCTATCATATATCGAAGCTGCCGGACGTTGGCAGCATGACAGTTAGGAGGGTTTTTCAATGGCAAGTAACGACAATGCACACGGTGCGCTGATCGACAGCCTGAACGGGCTTCTCGCGGACACGTTTGCGCTTTACATCAAGACAAAGAATTTCCACTGGCACGTCAAGGGCCCGCAGTTCCGCGACCTTCACCTGCTGTTTGACGAGCAGGCAGGTCAGGTTCAGGGCCTTATCGATGACATCGCCGAGCGCGTGCGCAAGCAGGGCGGCACCACGCTGACGAGCCCGGATTCGATCGTCGCCAAGACCAAGATCGCCCCGCAGGACGCTACCTCGATCGACGCCATGGCGATGGTCAAGGAACTGATGGAGGACAACCTCTCCTACGTCGCACGTCTGCGCGAGGTGAAGGCGGCGGCTGGCGAAGCGGGCGACAACGCCACCGATGGCATCGTTGACGACTGGACCGATCAGGCCGAGGAACGCGCCTGGTTCCTGCGCGAGATCCTCGCCTGAACCTGACGGAATACCGCGCAGGCTGCCTAAGGCGCCGCGCGTGGATATCACAGGGCCCGGAAAGCATCAGGTGCTTTCCGGGCCCTGTGCGTTCTGTGCTGCGCCGCACACATAGCTCTTGCAGTGCGAAGGGCAGATGATAGACCCTCGTCCATGTCGCAGATCGAAATCATCGCTGGCGCCGAAAACGGCGCGATTGCCGCCTTTGTAGCGGAACGTCTCCACGCCGCGCTGGCCGTTTCGGCCGAGGTTGCGATCACGGTTCCGGGTGGGTCAACGCCGTTCCCGATCTTCGAGATCCTGGCCCAGTCGGACCTGCCCTGGCCCCGCATCAGCGTCTGGCCGGGCGATGACCGCATCGTGGCCGAGGACCATGCGGCCAGCAACGTGGGTAAGATCCGCGCGCTTCTCGAGCCTGTCGGCGCGAAGATCGTGCCGCTGACCGAGACCGCGCGTCCTCCGCATTTTGCGCTGGCCTGGCTCGGCATGGGCGGGGACGGGCACATCGCCTCGCTCTTCCCCAACACCGATCCGCAGGTGGACGATCCTTCGCCGGTGCGCCGCCTGACCCCCGATCCGCTGCCGCCCGAAGCGCCGTTTGACCGGGTGAGCCTCACCATTCCCTCGCTCGTGGCCTCGGACGAGGTGATGTTCGTGATCCGCGGCGCGGACAAGCGGCTTGTCTTCGATGCCGCCCGCGCGGGCGAGAACGACCTGCCCGTGGCGCGCTTCCTCTCGGCGTTCCCGCGCCGGGTGACATGCTTCTGCTGACATCGCTGGCGCAGGCGCTGCCCGCCCCGCTCCACCGGTTGGGGTTGCGCGGGGCGCATGCGGTTCGCCGCCTGATCTGGAAGGTGCGACGCCCGGTTGTCGAAGGCGTACGGGTGCTCGTGTTCGATCCATCCGGTGCGGTCCTGCTGGTTCGGCACAGCTATGGCTCGGATGCGTGGATGCCGCCGGGCGGGGGCGTGACGCCGGGGGAAGACGTGCTGGAAGCCGCCCGCCGCGAGCTGCGCGAAGAAACCGCGTGCCGCCTGGAGTCGGCGCGCCATCACGTTGTCACGCAGGAGAACCTGCATGGCGCGACCAACCGGGTTCACATCGTTCTGGGCACGACCTGCGATCATCCGGTGCCCGACGAACGCGAGATCGTGGAGACGCGCTTCTTCGCCCTGGATCAGCTTCCCGACGCCATGCCCCGGGGCCTGGCCACGCGGATACGTTCCTGGGCGCAGGAGGATGAGCGCGGGTAAAAAAGTAGTAAGCGTGTATTCTGGATGAAATCTCCCCATGTGGAAGGGTAAGGATACTCTCGTGCATGGGACCCGACATGCGCGTGGCTCTGGGGGTGAATATGCGTTTCCTGATTACCGGTACGGCAGGTTTCATCGGATACCATCTGGCGCAGCGCCTGCTGGGCGAGGGGCACGTGGTCACCGGCTTCGACGCCATGACCGACTACTACGACGTCACGCTCAAGGAGCGGCGCACCGCGCTTCTGGAGCGAGCTGAGAATTTCCGGTTCATCAAGGGGCGGCTTGAGGACTTCGCCGCGGTCGAGGCGGCCTTTGCCGAGGCCGCGCCCGATGTGGTCATCCACCTCGCCGCACAGGCGGGCGTACGCTATTCGATCGAGGCGCCCGAAACCTATATCGACAGCAACCTGAAGGGGTCCTGGTCGATCCTGGAGATGTGCCGCCGCCAGCGCCCGCAGCATCTCATGCTGGCCTCGACCTCGTCGGTCTATGGGGCCAACGAGGCAATTCCCTTTCGCGAAGCGGACAAGGCGGACGAACCGGTCAGCCTCTATGCGGCGACCAAGAAGGGCATGGAGGCGATGGCGCACAGCTATGCCCACCTTTACGGCATCCCGACGACGGCGTTCCGCTTCTTCACGGTCTACGGACCTTGGGGACGCCCGGATATGGCGCTCTTCAAGTTCGTGCGCGCGATGCTGCAGGATACCCCCATCGACGTCTACGGTCAGGGCAAGATGGCCCGCGACTTCACCTATATCGACGATCTGGTCGAGGGCATCGTGCGCCTTTCCGAGGTGCCGCCTGTGGCGGGTGAGCCGGTCGAATGGGCAGGGCTCGTCGACACCCTCTCGCCAATCGGGCCCTACCGGGTGGTCAACGTGGGCGGTGGCCAGCCGATCGCGCTCATGGATTTCATCTCGACCATCGAGCGCTGTCTGGGGCGCGAGGCGAAGCTCAACATGATGGACATGCAGCCCGGAGACGTGCCGCAGACATACGCTGATCCCGCCTTGCTGGACGCGCTGACGGGCTACGTGCCGCAGACGGACCTGGCGAAGGGCGTCGCTGCCTTTACCCAGTGGTACCTGGAGGAATACGCGCCGCAGGGCGTGTCACAGAAGGGATAGCTGCCCGTCTTTCTCGGCCTTGGCTTTCACCGTCTTCTCATCCTGCTCGAGCGCGGAGAGGGTGAGGCCCATCAGCCGGATCGGCTGGGGCAGAGGCAGGAGTTCGGCCAGAAGTGCATGGCCGAGTGCGGCGAATTCGGCCTTGTCAGCGACCCAGTGGTGGACCGAACGGGCGCGGGTCAGCGTCGTGAAATCGGCATAGCGCAGCTTCAATGTCACCGTGCGCCCGCGCGTATTGGCGCGCTCGATCCGTTCCCACACGGTTTCGATGATGGCGTCCAGCGTTTCGCGCAGAGCCCCTGCGTTCTCGATGTTCTCGGCAAAGGTGCGCTCCCCTCCTACCGATTTGCGCGGGCGGTCGGCGCGCACCTGACGCAGGTCCACGCCGCGCGCGGCCCGGAAGAGGTATTCGGCAAAGCTGCCGAAATGCGCGCGCAGGAAGGCGAGGTCCTTGGCGGCCAGGTCCGCGCCGGTCTCGATGCCGAGCCTCGCCATCTTCTCCGCACCGCGCGGGCCGACCCCGTGGAAGCGGCGAACCGGCAGTGAGGCGACGAAGGCCGCGCCTTGTCCCGGGCGGATCACGCACAGGCCATCGGGCTTGTTCTGGTCGCTGGCGAGCTTGGCGAGAAACTTGTTGTAGGACACTCCGGCGCTGGCGGTGAGCCCGGTGTCGGCCTTGATCCGGGCGCGGATCTGCTCGGCGATGCGCGTGGCCGAGCCCAGTCCCTTGCGGTCCTCGGTGACGTCGAGATAGGCCTCGTCGAGCGAGAGGGGTTCGACGTGCGGGGTGTAATCTAGGAAAATCGCGCGGATCTGCTGGCTGACCGCGCGGTAGACATCGAAGCGGGCCTTGCGGAAGATGAGGTCCGGGCACAGGCGCAGCGCGCGCGAGGAGGGCATCGCCGAGCGCACCCCGAAGGTGCGCGCCTCGTAGCTGGCCGCGGCCACCACGCCGCGTCCCGACGAACCACCCACGGCCACCGGTTTCCCGCGTATCTCGGGATCGTCGCGCTGCTCGACGCTGGCGAAGAAGGCATCCATGTCGACATGGATGATCTTGCGCAGGCCGTCGGCCTCGTCCTCGTCGTACTCGCCTGGCGAAACCATCCGCCCCATATAGGCATGTGCTTGTGAAATGTAGCGGGTCGGATGCGAATCTGCTGGCCTAAATTTCGCAACTGCGGCATGCGCGCGGCATGACCGGTGCTCACACTTCCAAGGATTCCTTCCCCATGGGGCAGGCCGAATTCGTCGGCCTGATGGCCTCGATGCAGGCGCTTATGGCGCTCTCGATCGACATTATGTTGCCGGCGCTGGGGCTGATTTCGGAGGATCTGGGCGTACCCGACCCGAACCAGCGTCAGCTGATCATCGGGGTGTTCATGACCTGCGCAGGGGTAGGTTCGCTGTTTCCCGGCGCCTTGGCGGACCGCTTTGGGCGTCGCCGCGTTGCCCTTTTCGCAATTGCGGGCAACTTCCTGATGACCTTCGTGTGCGCAGTTGCGGGCAGTTTTGAGCTGCTGCTGATCGCGCGCGGTATCGCAGGGCTCCTGACCTCGGCGATGATGGTCATGCCCATGACGATCCTGCGCGACCGGTATGAAGGCGATGCCATGGCGCGCACCCAGTCGCTGATCGCGACGACCTTCATGGTGGTGCCGATGATCGCGCCGATGGTCGGTCAGGCGATCATGCTGGTGGCGAGCTGGCGCTGGATCTTCGGCGTGACCTGCGCGATGGGCGTGGTCGTCTTCATCTGGGCAAGCCTGCGCCTGCCCGAGACGCTGGAGCCGGAAAACCGCCAGGAAATCCGCCCCCGCGTGATCGCGGGCAACATGCGCCTGGCGCTTACCGAGCGTGCCGCCATCGGCTATTTTCTGGGCGGCGCGCTCGTCCAGGCAGGGCTCTTCGGCTATCTCAACAGCGCGCAGCAGCTGGTAGGTGAGACGCTGGGAGCGGGCGAGATGTTCCCCATCCTGTTCGGCATGATGGCGATGATCATGGCGGGCACCAACTTCATCAACGCGCGCATCGTCGTCGCCTTCGGCGCGCGCCGGGTGTCGCACACCGCGCTCATCGTCTTCATCGTGACCGGCGCGATCCACATGCTGGTCGCATTGCGCGGCGAGGAGGACCTGTGGACCTTCGTGCCGCTGATGACCGTCTCGATGTGCATGCTCAGCTTCATCGCGGCGAACTTCCAGGCGATCTCGCTTCAGCCCTTCGGCCGCATTGCCGGCGCTGCGGCCTCGGTCATGTCGTTCGTGCGTATGGTGCTCGGCTCGGTGATCGGTGCGGCGATTGGTTTGGCCTTTGATGGAAGTGCGGTGCCGATTACGGCGGGCATGGCGATCATGGGCAGCATCTCGCTGGTGCTGATCCTCTATTCCGAAGGCGGCCGCCTGTTCCGCCGCGTCAATCCGCCGGAATATTACCTGCGCAACCAGCCCCCCAAGCAGCCGCCGCACGGCGGCTGAGGGAAGGTCCGGCTGGTGCGTCGGGGCTAGACCCCGCCGCCGCGCTTGGCGAAGAAGAGCTGATAGAGGCCGATCACGATGGCCACGAACAGCAGCACGTGGATCAGCGCGCCAGCGACCTTGAAGACGACGAAGCCCAGCAGCCAGAGCGCGAGCAGGATCAGGATGATGTATTTGAGCACGGGGCAAAACTCCTTGAAGAGGCTTTGCTTTCCCAACGCATGAACCGGCTCCGGGCTCCCTTCGTGGTGCAAAGAGCGCAAGGGGCTGCTGAGACGCCTCTTGTCCCACAGGTTCAAGGACGCCACCTCGGACCCGCATGAGTACGACGAACGATAGAACCCGCGGGTCCGAAGGGCTTGAGGAGCTTCTCGCGCGCATTGCGGCGTGCCGGGCCTGTGCGGACGCACTGCCCCATGAGCCGCGCCCGGTTGTCCAGGCCGGGCGCTCGGCGCGGATACTCGTCATCGGCCAGGCGCCCGGGAGCAAGGTTCACGCCAGCGGGCGGGCCTGGGATGATGACAGCGGAGATCGTCTGCGCGACTGGACCGGGCTTTGCGCCGAGGATTTCTACGATCCCGAACGCGTTGCGCACATGCCCAGCGGCTTCTGCTACCCGGGCAAGGGCGAGGGTGGTGACCTTCCGCCCCGGCCTGAGTGCGCCCCCTTGTGGCATGACGCCTTGCGGGCCGAGCTGCCGCAGGTGCGCCTCACCTTGCTGGTGGGGCTCCACGCGCAGAAGCGCTATCTTCCCCGTGGCTTTGCCCCGACCATGACGCAGGCCGTCGCGCGCTGGCGCGAGGCTCCGCCAGGATTGCTGCCTTTGCCGCATCCCGCCTGGCGCAGTCGCCTATGGATGGGCCGCAACCCCTGGTTCGCGGCCGAGCTCCTGCCCGATCTACGCGGTCGGATGGGGGCCGCGCTGGATCAGAAGGTGTAGGCGATCCCGACGCCGCCCATGAACTGGTCGGCCGAGCCGCGCAGCGAGGTATAGGGCGTGTCCTTTCCATCACCGAGCATGCGCGAATAGGTGGCGACCCCGATGAGCGAGAAGCCGCCGTCGCGCAGGTCTCCGGAAAGGTCCCAGGCGACAAGTGTGCCCACGCCTGCCCGGTCCCAGCCGCCCTTGCCGGTGTACTGGGGCAGGCCGCTTGCCTCGCTCTGAACCGGGGAGACCGAATAGTTGTAGTCGCCGAAATTGTCGTCCACATGGCGGGCATAGGCGAGCACCGTGACCAGCAGGCTCTTGCTGAGCGGGGTGTTGTAGCTGACAGAGGGCGACACGGTCATGCCCTCATGGGCGCCGGCAACGTCCCATTTCACGTCGGTGTTGAAGGTCATCCAGTCATAGTCATGCAGCACGCGGTTGACCGTGAAACCGGCCCTCACGCCGACTTCGACCGGCATCTTGAGCCTTCCTGCCGCGGCCACCACCGGATCCTTCACCTTGCGGGTCCGGTTGAAGGACACCGTGGCGACGGGGCCGAGCGCAAGGTCGATCTTGGCGCCCCGTTTGTCCGGGATGAAGTCGATCGCGGCGCCGCCGGCGCGGGTGTTGATGGTTACGCCCTCGATCCGTCCGCGGATCGCGGGGATGGGGGCAATTACGTAGTCATCGGAGCCGCTGTAGTCCGGCGTGGCAACAACCCCGGCGCCGATCGTGAAGGAATCGCCCTCGAACACGTTGCGACCGGGCTCGTCCATCTGCGTGGAAGTATCCTGGGCGAAGGCGGCCGGGCTGGCCGTGGCAGCGGCCAGCGCGCTGGCGGCCAGCAACGCGGCCTGTATCGTCTTGTGCATGGGGCTCCCCGATTGAAATGCGTATCGGGCCCAACGTGTGAGAAGCCCAAACGTTTCCGAAGGTTTGCTCCGGTTCGGGAAGGCCTGCGTGCCGGAACGGCCTGCCTTGCTGTCAGCTGCGGGGGATGAGGGGCTCGGGCAGCGTGTCGTTTCCTTCACCCAGTTTGCGCTGCATGAGGAAGACGTCGATCCACTGTTCGTGCTTCCAGCCCGCCCCCTCGAGCGTGCCCACCGGTCGGTACCCTGCGCGCGCGTGCAGGATCACCGAGGCGGGTTCGGAAGAGGCGATGACCGCGAAGGCCTGGCGGAATCCGCGGGCCTCGCACTCGTCGATGAGGGCCTTGATAAGGGCCGAGCCGATGCCGCGCCGGACACAGTCCGCGCGGACGTAGACCGTTGTTTCCACGCTGTAACGATAGCCCACGCGGGGGCCATAGCGCTGGGCATAACCGAAGCCGAGGACCTTGCCGTTCGCGTCGCGCGAAACCAGATAAGGGTAACCGGACTGGGTCAGGTCGGCGATGCGTTGACGAACCGCGTCGCAGCCTGGCGGCTCGGTTTCGAATGTCGCGGTGCTTTTCAGCACGTAATGCGAAAAGATCTCGGTGATCGATTGGGCATCCTTTGCGGAGGCCTCCTCGACTGTCAGTTCGTCATTTGTCATCGGTGTTACAATGCCGCAAGGTCGCAACTTTGCCAAGTTGTACTGTATGTCTCCTAGTACTGGGCGCTTTATAAATGGCTGACCGCACGTGTGATCTGGCAATTCTGGGGGGCGGACTGGCCGGGGGGCTGACCGCGCTGGCCTTCGCCCGCGCGCGCCCTGACCTGCGTCTGTGCCTTGTCGAGCAGGGCGCGCGTTTCGGCGGCGAGCACGTCTGGTCGTTCTTCGATACCGACGTCGATCCGGCGGCGCGTGCACTCCTCGATCCGCTGATCGCGGCGCGCTGGGAGGGGTACGAGGTGCGCTTCCCGGGATATGCCCGCGATCTTTCGACCCGCTACGCCAGCATCACCAGCGAGCGGCTCGACGCGCGTCTGCGCGAAGCCCTGCCTGCAGAGGCGCTGCTGTGCGGTGCGCGTGTGGCCCGCGCCACTGCGCAGCGCGTGGAGCTGGAGGACGGGGCCTCGATCACGGCAGGCGCGGTCCTCGATGCGCGCGGCGCGAGGGGGCTGCAGCACATGGCGGGCGGCTGGCAGACGTTCCTGGGGCAGATGGTCACGACCACGCAGCCCCATGGCCTGACCCGTCCCATCGTCATGGATGCGACCGTGGAGCAGGTGAACGGCTATCGCTTCGTCTACGTTCTGCCCTTCGGCCCCTCGCAGCTCTTCATCGAGGATACCTATTATGCCGACACCCCGGCAATCGAGCGCGAGGCGCTGCGGGCGCGGATTGCGCGCTATGCCGCCGGGCAGGGCTGGGACATCGCGAGGTCCTCTACGAGGAAACAGGCGCGCTTCCCGTGATCGCCAGGGGCGATTTTTCGGCCTTCTGGAACGCCGATCCCGAGAGTGTTCCTGCCCGCGCGGGAACAAGGGCCGCGCTCGTGCATCCTTTGACATCGTACTCCCTTCCCGATGCTGTACGATTCGCCGTCCATCTCGCCGGCCTCGACAACATCGCTGGGGAGGCCCTAGGAAGGATCTGTCATGACTGGGCCGCACATCACTGGCGCGAGGGGCGCTTCTACCGAATGCTGACGACGATGCTGTTTGGCGCAGGCGCGCCCGAAGACCGCTGGCGCATGCTCGCCCGTTTCTACCGGCTTCCCGAGCCGCTGATCGAGCGTTTCTACGCCGGGCAGTCGCGGCTGTCCGACATGGCGCGGGTGCTGGCCGGAAAGCCGCCAGTGCCGGTCGGCGCGGCCGTCGCCGCTCTTGCGGGCCAGGGCGCCCGCTCGCGGACCTCAGCCCTGCAGGAGAGCGCGCATGAACCGCGCCTGCGTGATCGGAGCGGGCTTTGGCGGCCTCGCCCTTGCCATCCGCCTCCAGTCCGCCGGTGTGCAGACCACCCTGGTTGAAGCGCGCGACAAGCCGGGCGGGCGCGCCTATTACTGGGAGAAGGAGGGCTTCACCTTCGATGCCGGGCCCACTGTCATCACCGATCCCGACTGCCTGCGCGAGCTGTGGATCGGCGCGGGACAGGACATGGCCGATGACGTCACGCTGATGCCGGTCATGCCCTTCTACCGGCTCAACTGGCCCGACGGCGTCAGCTTCGATTATTCGAATGACGAGCCCGCGCTTCACCGCGAGATTGCGCGCATCGCGCCGCAGGACCTGGCCGGTTACGACGAGTTCCAGCGCTACGCGGCGGGCGTCTGGCAGGAGGGCTACGTCAAGCTGGGCCATGAGGCCTTCCTCGACTTCTCCAAGATGATCAAGGCCGCGCCCGCATTGGCGCGCTACCAGGCCTGGCGCTCGGTCTATTCGATGGTCTCCAGCTTCGTGAAGGACGAGCACCTGCGCCAGGCGCTCTCGTTCCACACGCTGCTGGTGGGCGGCAACCCGATGACGACGAGCGCGATCTACGCCCTCATCCACAAGCTGGAGAAGGATGGCGGCGTGTGGTGGGCCAAGGGCGGCACCAACCGTCTGGTTGCGGGGATGGTCGCACTGTTCGAACGCATCGGGGGCACCGTGCGGCTGGGCGACAAGGTGACGCAGGTCCACACCGTGGGCGACATGGCCACCGAAGTCGAATGCGCGAGCGGCTGGCGTGAACGCTTCGATGCGGTCGCCAGCAACGGCGACATCATGCACACCTACCGCGACCTCCTCTCCGACAATCCGAGGGGCAAGAAGGTGGCGAAGCAGCTTTCGACCAAGCGCTTCTCGCCCAGCCTCTTTGTCGTCCATTTCGCGCTGGAGGGCACCTGGCCGGGCATCCCGCACCACACGATCCTGTTCGGGCCGCGTTACAAGGGCCTGCTCGACGACATCTACGAGCACGGCGTCCTGCCGCGCGACTTCTCGATCTACCTCCACCACCCGACCGTCACCGATCCCTCGATGGCGCCCGAGGGCAAGAGCACGTTCTACGCGCTCGTTCCCGTCGCGCACATGGGCAAGCTGCCGATCGACTGGGACGAGGTGGGCCCGGTGCTGGAGAAGCGTATCCTTGCCGAAGTCGGCCGCCGCCTGGTGCCCGACATCGAGGACCGCCTCATCACAAGCTTCCACTACGCGCCGACCGACTTCGAGTCGGATCTTGCCGCCCACAAGGGCAGCGCCTTCAGCCTCGAGCCGATCCTGACGCAGAGCGCCTGGTTCCGTGGGCACAACCGCGATGACACGCTGCGCAACTTCTATCTTGTGGGCGCGGGCACCCATCCCGGTGCGGGCATCCCGGGGGTCGTCGGCAGCGCCAAGGCGACGGCCAGGCTGATGCTGGAAAACCTGCTGTGAGGACGCGCGAACTGGCCGCTCTTCGCCAGGGCTGGGGCTGGACCGGGATCGAATTTGCCGAGATCGTCGCCAACTCGCTCTTCGGGCACCTGCTCGTCACCGATCGGGTGGGCACGTTCCACTATGTCGATCCCGAAATCCTGGGCGTGCAGACACTGGGCGACGAGGCGGCGGCGAAGATGCACATGGAGCTGGGCGAGACGCAGGCGATCTGGCGCGCCGATGCCCACGTCGAAGCCGCTGACAAGCGCCTGGGCG
Source organism: Novosphingobium sp. MBES04 (assembly GCF_000813185.1). Lineage (NCBI taxonomy): Bacteria > Pseudomonadati > Pseudomonadota > Alphaproteobacteria > Sphingomonadales > Sphingomonadaceae > Novosphingobium > Novosphingobium sp. MBES04. The sequence goes on from NZ_DF850488.1 coordinate 2,671,332, forward strand.
CTCCGCGCGTGGGCGAGGTCTACGGCTTCACCCCGCAGGCGCTCGTTGCCGGGGACTACGCGCCGGAAAACATGGTGTGCGTGGAACTTGCCGCCTACATTCGCATGACCGGCGATCTTGCCGACCAGATCAAGGACCTGCCCGAAGGGGCGCATGTCCGCATCAAGGTGACCGACTGAAATGAAACGTCTTGCTGTCTACTGCGGCTCGGCAACGCCCCAGGACCCGCGCTACATGGAACTGGCCCGTGACGTCGGGCGCACGCTGGCGGGCCTTGGTATTGGCACGGTCTACGGCGGCGGACGCCTCGGGCTCATGGGCGCGGTCGCGGCGGGCGCTCTGGAGGCGGGCGGCGAGGTCATCGGCGTGATCCCCGAGGCGCTGACGGCCACCAACGGGCGCGGCGGCGAGGTTGCCAACCACGACTGCACCGAATTGCACATCGTCAAGGACATGCACGAGCGCAAGGCCGCCTTCACGCGCCTGTCGGACGGCTTCATCGTCCTGCCAGGCGGTGTCGGCACCATGGACGAGCTGTGGGAGGCGGTCAGCTGGTCGCAGCTGGGCTATCACGACAAGCCGGTCGGCGTGCTCAACGCCTTCGGCTTCTACGATGGTCTGCTCGCCTTCAACCGTCACATGGCCGAAGTCGGCTTCGTGCGGCCCGCCCACCAGGGCATCATCCTGGCCGAGACCGAGCTCGACCTGTTGCTTGAGCGCATGCGCGCGCACGAACCCATCGTTCCGATCGTGCGGATGGATCCGGGCACGCTGTGAGACCCCTTATCCGTTGCAGGACCATGACCCTGGCATGACCCGCCCTTCGCCTTACGACCGCGCGGCGCTGGTGCGCTTTGCCCACCAGTCGATCCGCAAGGGCTCGAAGAGCTTTTCCGCCGCCAGCCGCCTGTTCGACCGCGAGACGCGCGAGAGGGTCTGGCTGCTCTACGCCTGGTGCCGCGCCTGCGACGATATCGCGGATGACCAGGATCACGGGCGTGGCCGGGGCCGAGGCGTGGACGCGGAGCAGGGCAGTGGTCAGGCCGGGCTCGATCCCGAATCGCGCCTCGCCACGATCCGCACGCTTACCGAGCTGGCCATTGCGGGCGAACAGACCGGATCGCGGGCCTTCGATGCCCTGGGGCAGCTTCTTTACGAAGTGCCGATCCCCCAGGTCATGCTCGAGGACGTGATCGCCGGGTTCGAACTCGACGCGCGCGAGTGGCGGCCGCGCTCGGAAAGCGACATGCTGCGCTATTGCTACCATGTGGCCGGTGCGGTCGGGGTGCTGATGGCGGCGGTCATGGGGGTGTCGTGCGACGAGAGCGACCCGGAAGCGGCGGACACGCTCGACAGGGCCTGCGATCTGGGCCTGGCCTTCCAGCTCTCCAACATCGTGCGCGATGTCTGGGAGGACGATGCCAATGGGCGCTGTTACCTGCCCGTCGAATGGCTGGTCGAGGCCGATATCCCTCCCGGCGAGCACACCAAGCCGCACTACCGCGCACGGCTGGTCACGATTGTTGCGCGCGCCTGCGCGCTGGCGCGGGGATACGAGGAATCCTCGCGCGCCGGGGCGATGCGTCTGCCCTTCCGCCAGCGTTGGGCGATCCTCGCCGCCGCGAACATCTACGGCGGGATCGGGCGCGAGGTGGAGCGGCTGGGCGCGCATGCCTGGGACCACCGTGTCTCCACATCCAAGCTGCGCAAGGCGGAATATCTTGCCGCGGCCTGGCACGAGGCGCGCGGCGGCATCGCCCCGGTGCTCGAACGTCCCGGACTTGGCCGGCGCGACCTGATGGAGCTTGCCCGCGCCGACTAGCTCTGGACAGGCGCGTGCGCTTGGCTCAGTCTCTTCCCCAATAAGACAAAGGGGGAGATGCGCATACGATGCCAGATCTTGCACTCGCGCCGGCCTGGACGGCGATTTTCCTGGGACTCTTCGCGCTCTTCGCCGGGATCGGTGAGCTGCGCCAGCCCGGCCACTGGCACAAGCTGATCGGCGAGATCGTCGGCTCGCCCGCGCTGCAGATGGTGACGGGCCTTCTGGAACTGTTCCTGGGCGCGGTGATTTACCTTGCGAACCCTTGGGCCTCACCCGATTGGCTGTCGAGCACGATGAGCGTGGTCGGCGGGCTTATGTGCATTGAGGCGCTCATGGTGTTGGCTTTTTCGGACGTCTACATGGCTTTTTGGCTGCGCCGTTTCGGCCCGCTCTCGCGCCTGTGGTGCACCTGTTCGATCATCATCGGCCTCGCGCTCATCGCGGCGGGGCTGTTCCACTTCGGTGTGTTTCCGAGCAGCTGAGCAGGGAAGAGGAATAGGGCTGGATCAGCGCCTGGGCGCGGTCCCACCCGGCGCGCAGCCACGTCTCGTGGGCGCGCGGATCAGGCGGCAGGATCACCGGCATCGTCTCGCGCCCCTGCGTGCGCAGCGCGGCATTGGCTTCGCAGGTAAGGAGGGCGAAGGCGGGCACCTCGCTGTCCTTCCAGACCCCGGCAAAGGCAAAGATTGGCTGGTCGGCGCAGGTGAGCCAGAGCTGGCGCCGCGTGCCGTCGACGGGAGAGGGGCGCCCCCACTCCATGAAGGCGGTCGCGGGCACCAGACAGCGAAATTCCGGATTGCGCAGGTTCCCTGTCCAGAACGGGCTGTCCAGATTGCGCGCGGTCAGGATGCCATGCGGGCGGGTGTCCATGGCCGATTGCGGGGGCATGACGCCCCACAGGCGCGGGATCATCCGGCGCGGCTGGCGGGTGCGGGGCATGGGGCCCGCGATTGCTTCTCGTCCCGCGGTAAGGACGGGCGCGAATTGTCCGGGGCCGACATGGCCGCCCGCCCAAGGGTCCTCGCGCGTGTCGGTCCCGAAAGCACGGCCCACGGCTGCAGCCGGGGCATCGAGGCGATAGAGCATGGTCATGTTCTACGGGCGCATCGTCCCTTCATGTGCACGGGTCAAGGTGTGGCGTGCAACGCTGCGTTAGGTGAATGGGGCCTTGTGTGGTACAGCATCCGCGCGACGTCGAATTTTGTGACGGACTTTGCCGGTTGATAGGCGCCCGAGTCCGGGCCCGTGCGGAACTGCACGGGCAGGATCATGGCGCACTTTGGGCGACGAATTTCCATTCGAATGATGAACTGACGCACCCTCCCGCGTGCATGTGGCACGCCGGGAACCCATACTTATTGCATTAAGGACATCACCATGCCCATCGGCACTGTCAAATTCTTCAACACCGAAAAGGGTTACGGCTTCATCGCTCCGGAAAACGGCGGCGAGGACAGCTTCGTGCACATCAGCGCGGTGCAGGCTTCGGGCCTGGCTTCGCTCGAGCAGGAACAGCGCGTTTCCTACGAGGTCGAGACCGGCCGCAACGGCAAGAAGGCCGCGGTGAACCTCGCGCTCGCCTGATCGGCTTGCACGTAACCCGGACCGGCCTTCGCGCCGGTCCGGTTTTCGCTCCGACCTGCCATTCCAACCCGAGGAAATCCGGAGCATGAGTGTAAGCTACAAGTTCGCCACCGAGCAGGCCGACGCGGCCGCGAAGGCCGCTGACGAGGCGGTTCTTGCCAATGTCCGCGAGCGCGCGCTGCGGTCCGAAACCGCCTGGCGCACGATGGCCTCGCAGGCCTTCAAGACCGAAGAAACCCGCCGTCGGCGTGAAGAAACCGCCGCCAGCGCACGCGACGAGGCCTGAGCCTTTTCGCACGGGCGCTATCTCGCCGCGCCCCTCTGGACGCATCTGCAAAGCGTCCCTACCATCACACGTATCCCCGGGGAGCCAGCAGGGCGTTCGCGTCCACCGGCTGAGAGTTGTGGGTATGCTCCACAAGACCCGTCGAACCTGAACCCGTTAATACGGGCGGAGGGAGTGGACGGTGTGCCCGGAGCTCTACGCCGGAAATCCGTACTTCATCTCTCACGCCCTCGATCAGAGAGAAGCGTGTATGGCCGACATCAACAGCAAACTGGAAATCGGTGTGACCACCGGGCCCATCCGGGGCTCGCGCAAGATCCACGTTCCCGCGCAGTGCAACTCCGCAATCCGGGTCGCGATGCGTGAGATCGACCTCGAACCCTCCAGCGGAGAGCCGCCGGTTCGGGTCTACGACACCTCGGGGCCCTATACCGACCCTGACGCCACCATCGATATTTCGGCAGGGCTGGCCGCGCTGCGCCGCGACTGGCAACTCGCCCGCGCAGACGTCGAAGAGTACGCGCCGCGCGAGGTGAAGCCCGAGGATAACGGCATGACCGGGCCGGATCGTTCGGGCGGCGTGCCAGCGTTTCCGACCGCGCTGAGAAAGCCGCTGCGGGCACAGGCGGGGGGCAATATCTCGCAGATGCACTATGCGAAGCGCGGCATCATAACCCCCGAGATGGAATACGTCGCCGAGCGCGAGAACCTGGGCCGCGCGCGGCTGGCCGAGTACACCCGCTCGGGCGAGAGCTTCGGCGCCTCGATCCCCGACTACGTGACGCCCGAATTCGTGCGCGAGGAAGTGGCCCGGGGCCGTGCGATCATCCCCAGCAACGTCAACCATCCCGAGTGTGAGCCGATGGCGATCGGGCGCAACTTCCTGGTCAAGGTCAACGCCAATATCGGCAATTCGGCCGTCGCCTCGGACGTCGCCAGCGAAGTCGACAAGATGGTCTGGTCGATCCGCTGGGGCGCGGACACCGTCATGGACCTCTCGACGGGCCGCAACATCCATGACACGCGCGAATGGATCATCCGCAATTCGCCCGTGCCGATTGGTACCGTTCCGATCTATCAGGCGCTGGAGAAGGTCGGCGGTGTCGCTGAGGATCTGACCTGGGAGGTGTTCCGCGATACGCTGATCGAACAGGCCGAGCAGGGCGTCGACTACTTCACGATCCATGCCGGCGTTCGGCTCGCCTACGTGCCGCTTGCCGCCAAGCGGCTGACCGGCATTGTCAGCCGCGGCGGTTCGATCATGGCCAAGTGGTGCCTTGCTCACCACAAGGAATCGTTCCTCTACGAGCACTTCGACGAGATCACCGAGATCATGAAGGCCTACGACATCGCCTACTCGCTCGGCGATGGCCTGCGGCCCGGCTCGATCTATGATGCCAACGACGAAGCGCAGTTCGCCGAGCTTTTCACGCTGGGCGAACTGACGAAGAAGGCCTGGAGCCAGGACGTTCAGGTCATGATCGAAGGCCCCGGCCATGTCCCGATGCACAAGATCAAGGAGAACATGGAAAAGCAGCTGGAGAGCTGCGGCGAGGCCCCGTTCTACACCCTGGGGCCGCTTACCACCGACATCGCGCCCGGCTACGATCACATCACCAGCGGTATCGGCGCGGCGCAGATCGGCTGGTACGGGACGGCGATGCTCTGCTACGTGACGCCCAAGGAGCACCTTGGCCTGCCCGACCGCGATGACGTCAAGGTGGGCGTCGTCACCTACAAGCTGGCCGCCCACGCCGCCGATCTCGCCAAGGGCCATCCGGCGGCGCAGGTGCGCGACGATGCGCTATCGAAGGCGCGTTTCGAGTTCCGCTGGCGCGACCAGTTCAACCTGTCACTCGATCCCGACACGGCCGAACTCTACCACGACCAGACGCTGCCCGCCGAAGGCGCCAAGACCGCGCACTTCTGCTCGATGTGTGGCCCCAAGTTCTGTTCGATGCGTATCAGTCAGGAAGTGCGCGACTTTGCTCTCCAGCAGAACCAGCCTCCGACTGGCTTCCTCGCTGCGGAGGAGGCGCAGATGGGAATGAAGGAGATGAGCAAGGTCTTCAAGGAGACCGGCTCGAAGCTCTACACAGGGCGCGTAGAGCGTGAGCACGATTGAAACTGAGGTCTTGGTCCGGTGGTTCTGCGAATGCAGAGGCACCGGACCCAAGCTTCTAGCCCGCTCTATTCATGACGGGACTGCTCCCGGTTGATCCGACTTCTCTCTTTCGGAGGCCAGGTGATCAGGGCGAGCGCCTCCGGCGGCGTTTTTCACCGCGACAGGATCGATGGGCTTTTCAAGGTTGATGGGCGGGGCGTTGGCGTTCGGCGGCACGGCCGCGCTGGTTAGGTCGGTGCTGGCCGGAGGCTGTTAGCGAGGGCTCTGAACACGTCGGCATCGGGGCAGGCTGACGCGAACGCGACACGGATGCGCGAGGCACTTTCGATGACGCGGGCGGCGACCTTGAGCAGCCGCAGACGCAGCGTCGCGAACTCAGCCGTGGCCAGCGCGGTGGTTCTGGGGATCGCTTGCTGGACGCGCCATAGCAGCCAGTAGGCGGCGGTGTGCAGGATCAGCCGCATCTGGTTGGCATTGGCCGAGCGGCATGAGGTGCGGTCGCTGGCAAGTTGGGCCTTGTGGCGCTTGATCAGGTTTTCGGCCTGGCCACGCGCGCAGTAGAGCGTGTCGTAGATGTGTTCGGCCGAATCTTCGGCCAGCGAGGTGACGACATAGCGGATGTCCATGCCCAGGATGCTGGCCTCGATCCTGGCGACGACGCGGCGCTGGCAGCCCCAGCTCTTCGCGCCGTAGCGGATCTGGGCATAGCTGCGCAGCACTGGTACCTGGCGCTCGGCCCGTTTGACCGCGCAGGCATCGGCGGCGGCAACAATGGCGGGATTGGCGCGCAGCGTGGCGTTGGTCGGCAAGCCGAACACGAAGTCGACCCCGGCCGTCTCGCAGAACGCCATGACCTCGGGACGGCCATAGTGTCCGTCGCCCCGGATGGTGATGTGCGTATCCGGCCAGTACCGGCGGATATGGCACACCAGGCGCCGGATATGGCCGGCCGCTTCGGTGCCCGACGGCGTCTTGCCGGTGCGCAGCAGCATCGCCACCGGGCGGCCGGTCGCGGTGTCGTAGACGTGGATCGGCAGGAAGCAGCGTTCGCCATAGTGGGCATTCCAGAACGAGAGCTGTTGATAGCCGTGCACGACATCGCAGGTATCATCGATGTCCAGCGTCACCGCCGCCGGTGGGGCGGGATAGCTGTCGCAGTAGACGCCGATCATCGCGGCCATCATTTTGGCCAACTCCCGCGTGGTCGGGGCGTTCTCCCACCGGCTCATCGTCGGTTGGCTGGCAAGCCCCGCGCCCGATCCCGGCAGCTTGCCCAGCGCCAGGCGGAACCCAGGGTCATCGCGCAGGGCGTCGAGATCATCAGCATCCTCGTAGCCACAGGCGATCGCGAACATGCGGGCCCGCAGAATGTCATCAAGGCGATGGGTCACCCGCACAGGGTCGCGCGGATCGGCCATGCAAGCCGCAAGCCGCCGACAAATCCCCATCGCGCGCTCGGCCTGCGCCAGCAACAGAACGCCTCCGTCAGAGGTCAGCCGGCCACCGTCGAACGCGGCTGTGACCTTCTTGCCGATGACAGCTGGGAATCCGAAAGAGCTTGCGATATTGTCGTTCATGGCGGGTGTGGCCTGTGGCATTTTCTGCCCTGCAACAGGGCCGGCGTAGACACCCAGTTTCTAATTCAGATCAGAGGCTTACGCCACTCCCGCCAACCCTTCAGAACATGTCCGGTGAATAAGAGCGGCTAGAGGAATCCTGCGCCCACACTTAGCCAGGATGTCCCGTCATACTCGACTTCGCACCAGCTGCCAGGAAGGTCCAAGGTCTTGAATGGACCATCGCCCAAGAGAAGCGCATGGTTTCCTGAGGCTCCCGGTCCGCGCACGATGCGGAAACGTGCCCCCGGATACGCCGCCGCCGTGGAAAAGGATACCGAGCAATCCTGCAGGAGGGGGCTGTCCCAGACCTGAGTGGGCTTGCTGGATCTCACATGGAGGGTCTTGCTGGTGCTGTCATTGTTTGTTGAACATCCGGGCACTTGCAGTGAGCTGACACGATGCTGCGCCTGGTAGACGAAAATGCGTCCGACGTGAAAGGTGTCGGATACGCCGGACGCGAAGTCCGAGCTATGGGCACAGATTACCACGCGAAATGTTGATGCTTGCGCATTGGGCAGGACAAAGGGAACGTGAATGGTTCGCCACGTGGGGTTGAGAGGAACATAGACCGACTTGAAATAGCTGCTGACGCCTTCGCCGATGCGTATGTAGACCCCCGGCAACGACTGGGTGAGGGCTTGCGCTAGGTCGATCTCGAGATGGCAGAGCCGTCCTTCTTGCGCATTCGTCAGGTCGAGGGGGAGTCGAACGCTTCCGCTTCCCGCGGTGAGGTTAACCGCGGCAGCATCCCTGCCGTTGACAGCGTCGGATTGACCCAGAGTGATGTTTGCCCCCGAAACCGTGAGCAAAGAGGCAATCGACGTCGTGGAGTCCAACAGAGTGGTGCAGTCTGCGGCAAAAGGCGCAGCGGCTAGTGGAATGTCCGCCTGGCCCGACATTCGCCCGGATGGGCTGTCGATTTGCCCGAAGCCTGGGAGGTTGCAGACAGCGTCGGTCGATGGCGCCGCTCCGGCGAAGACATCGGAGTCTACCGTGACGGTGTTCGTTTGCGCCCAGCGGTTGTTCTTGTCAAAGCTCGTGAAAAGCGCATTGTCGAACTCGAAGATGTAGGGGGCGGCGCCGAAGATCTTGTCCTGCCACGTGAAGCTTCGCAGGTTCGTGGTACGTGAGTAGATGAGACCCCTGGAGCGGCCACTGTCAAGTGCATGCAGGTTGTCGTGAAAACTGACCTGCCCGACGATATACGAGCTGTCTACGGCCGCGTTGCTTTCCTCATAAGCTTCCCATGTCGGATTGGTCGCATGGTCTGCATTGCTGCTCGTATCGGCTGCGGCAATCAGGACGGAACGGTCTTCGGGGCTGTCGTTTTCGTTCCCATGGTAGTTGCGGCTGATTTTCAGTCCCGAGCCCGAGGAGTTGCTGGTTGGGATGATCCAGATATCGGTGCGTACGGGACCGTTCGTGAGCCCTCCGAACCGATTGCCGTCGATGAGGACGTCGTAACCGTTGCGAAGACAGATCCCGTATTTGTACTGATTTATCCAGTTGCTGCGTATATCATGTCCACCGCCAGTCGGGAGCATAATCGCCTTGGAGCCGACAGATCCGGTAAACTTGCTGCGAGAGATCCGCCAGAAGGGATCGTCATTGGAGGATGAACCAAGCGCACACTCGGTGTAGTCATAGAATGCGCAACCATCGACGAGCAGACCAATTCCCCCTGAAGCGCCACCGATGGCAGGAGCGAGCCCGCTGCGTCGGAATACACCTTTGCCGCCGCGTGTCTGGAGGTTCTGGAAACTGATGCCGAAAGATCGGTGGTCCGAGTCGAGCAGGTACTCGCCGTCCGGAATGTGGATGCGGGTCGCATCGCGTCCTTGCCCCTCGAAGAAGACGGCGAAGTTGCCGGTACTCTTGAGGCTTTCGCCAAGCAGGATATTCCCTTTCGGCAGCCAAATCTTGTTACGGTAAATCGGAGCTGCTGAGCCATTCTGGCCGCCGACCAAAGCGGCTGCATCGGCGAAGGCGGCCTTGAGAGCATCGGTATCGGCTGTTTCATCACCGATTCCGACGCCGGCTCGATACTCTCGCAAGTCGATACGCCGCATGTCATCAGCCTGAAGATCGGTAAGGTTCTGCTGGACCGTAAAACCGTTGGCGACGGTGACGGCCATTGCCCCTTGCGGAGATCCAAGAAAATCGCTGGTCGCTACCGTGCGTTGAAGTACGGCGGTATTGGCTTCGTTGCGATAGATTGAAACCAGGCCCTCGGTCTGGATGGCGAAGAAATCGCCATCGTTCGTCTGGTCTAGCGCATCTTGCGTACTGCCATAGGTCGGGCCCACGAAAGCTTCGGCGGTTCCTGCGGATAGCTGTGCTGCTCCCGCCCAGCTCTTTGCGCTTCTCGTACCAGGATCGCCCGGCGATGCCAGGCCTTCAGCCCAGGTCTTGGAGAGTTCCGCGAGGCGACGTGCTTCGTAGGTATTTTCACCAGAGTAGATCAGGGTTTGATCGTTGGCAGTCTCGGAGATGGCGAGGGGCCCTTCGTAGGCGGTAATGATGCGGCTCATGCGCTAGGTGCTCCCTGCTTGATGGTGAAATCTCCGAAACACACCACGCGTCGAGGCTCATTTTCGGGAATGACGTAAAGCGTGTGATGCAAGGGAATAACGTTCTGGGTCGGGGAGAGGACGTTGACGCTCTCCAGCGTGGTCTGGTCGATCTGGGGACGGATAATTGTTCCGCCGACCGCTTCACCGCTCACAGGATGCAGGTAGCCTGGCTCGAACGAGGCCGAAATGCCCTGGAGTCCCTCGGAGGCGTTGTTCAAGGTAATAGCGTTTGGGCCTCCCGGGCCTTGCGAGAAGGCCCATGTGAAGGACGCCCCGGACCAGTCGTCATGCAGTCTGATGAAATCGGCGAGGCCGCTCGAACCACCCCAGGAGGCATGTCGGAAGGCGGTCAGATTTAACTCAAATGCCATGGTTCAATTTCCTCTCGGGAGCGGGAATGGAGGGAACGTGTCGTCGTGGAGTGGGCTGGTTGCTGAGCTGCGTTGGCTGCAGCAGCGCAGCCGCGCTGTTGGAGGAAGTGCCGGTCCCACGCGATGACTGTGCCGCGACTGTCTCGAGTCTGGATAGGACGCGGCGATTTTTCTGATGGGCGGAACCGCTTCGCAGGACGCCTGGCAGTGGCGACTACTGCCGTTCCGTGAGGAGGGAACGAAGACTGTCTCGCGAGCCGCATTCAGCGTGACCGGCAAAGGTGCCGGCGCCGTCTGGCGCGCGGCATTGCACTACCGGCCTCGGGTTTTTCCCCCGAACTGTCAGATAACTGGAAATGATGCTGATGTGTGCGAAACAGACACGCAGACGCAGACTAGGCCGTTGCCATGCATAAGTGGAGTATGCGGGGAAATGTCAGATCGAGGCAATCGCGGCGAACTGATAGTTCACCTTATGTTCCATATTTTTTCCGACTTGTCAAGATCGACAGAAGTGAGCCCAATTCGTGGAACCGACAGGTCAACCTGGTTGGAGGCTAAGTTGTCTGGTGAATGATGGAGAAAGCGATCTTCTTCGGCGAAGTTCAAAGCCTGCGTCCCGGGGGGGGGGCGGGTGTGCTGCCCTGCAGACCCTTTTCGTGGGGGTGTCCCCCGCCGGATGGGCTTCGACGCGACCAAGGTGTGCTTGGGCGTCGAAGCCGGGGTTTCTCAGGAGGACAGCGCAGTCGTCAGCGTTGTCTCGCAGGAGAGGAGCTTTGAAATCGGGCAGTTCGCCTTGGCCCCTGCGGCAATCTCCTCGAACTTCGCCTTGTCGAGGCCGGGGACCTTCGCGTTTAGCGAAAGGGCGCTCTTGGACACCTTGAAGCCGTCGCCATCCTTCTCGAGAGTCACCTTGCAGGTCGTTTCCAGACTGCCATCGGTATAGCCTTCGCCGGCCAGTGCGAAGCTGGTGGCCATCGTGAAGCAGGAGGCATGGGCTGCGGCAATCTGCTCTTCCGGATTGGTGCCGGCGGCATCCTCGAAGCGGGTCTGGAAACCGTAGGGCGCGTCGAGCGCGCCGGATTTCGTGGTGACATGGCCCTTGCCCTCCTTGCCGAGACCTTCGTAGCGGGCGGTGGCGATGTTGACGCTCATCTGGGGCATTCCTTCCTTTGCTGGGTGGTTGTCTCCCAAGCGCGTGAAGGCTACGCGTAGTTCCCCGGATGGCGGATTTGGGTGCGGAACTTGTTGCACTGCAGCATGGTTTGAGAGGATACTCGCTCGCCCACCAAGGAGTCGTCCCGATGCCCGCTGCCACGTCCCCTTCGAATGCGCCGCCCACTGCGGCGCTGCACTGGCTGCAACTGGCCAGTGAAGCCTGGTGGATGTGGGCGGAGGCTTCCAGCGTGATCGCGATGCGTACCGCCATGATCGCCTTCGAGCGGCCGGGGCACGGGCGCGAGGCCGAGCGGATGGTGATCGAGAAGCTGGCCGCCGCCTTCAGCCTTTCGCAGCGCCTCGCGCGGGCAGGGCCGATGGCGCCGGAACAGGTGATGCAGACGATGCTGGCGGTCTATTCGCCGCGCGTGGCGGCCAACCGCAGGCGCCTGACGCGGCGCCTGCAGCGGGGGCATGGGCGCGTCAGGACCGCTTCTTGACGAATTCGGCGCGCAGGACCAGGCCCTTGATGCCCGGATACTTGCAGTCGATTTCCTGAGCATCACCGGTAAGGCGGATCGAAGGGATCAGCGTGCCGCGCTTCAGTGTCTGGCCCGCGCCCTTCACGTCAAGGTCCTTGACGAGCGTGACGGCATCGCCATCGGCCAGCAGGTTTCCTACCGCGTCGCGCACCTCGACGGCGTCCTGCGCCGCGCGCTTGGCCGCCAGTTCGCTGGCGGGCATCCACTCGCCGCTCTCTTCATCGTACACGTAATCTTCGTCGTCGCTCATGCGGGATCCTTCCGGGCAAGGCCCGGGCCATGGCAGAGTGCACGGCAAATTGGGAGCGTAAAAACGTGGGCCGCAGGTTGCGAAGCAGGGACAGGAGAGAGGGACACGTCGCTCCTGTCCCCGCTCCGCGCTCCTGCGACCCGAAAGCCAACAGGAGCGGTCACGCCGGACCGTGCGAGGCGGAAACGACAAGGTTCGACGCGCTCGCATGAAAGCTCGTGGCCTTTTGGGAAAGGCCGTAGGGCAGATCGTAAGGGAGCTTGTCGCATCGACAAAAAACGCCCTTTACGGTGCCCGCCTGCTGGATAGCGATCCCGCTGGCTGCCTCGCCCCTCTAGCACTCATGCGTCGGGCCGCAAGGGAAGAGGGCTCTGCGTTGTTGCAAATTGTTCACATGCTCAAATAGAATTTGATTGCAGCTGTTTAGCCAGGCTTTCGTGGCATGGTTCGGAGGGCGCCTTGTCGGTTTGGTTCCGCTGGAAAACGGGCTAGATGCGCACACATACAGTCCCGGCCCGTGCAAGGAGAAAACCGCCCCGATGACCGACCAATCGACCGAACTGGCCATCCGTGCACGCCGTGCGGCCTTCAATACCGCGATTCGCGAAGGCAATGCCACGGCGATCGGTCCGATTCTCGCGCGCGACTGCGTGATGCTCACGGGCACCGACAGCGCTGTCATTGCCGGGCGCATGGCGCAGGTGAAGGTATGGAAGCGCGACTTCGCGAGTCCCGGGCGGATGGTCTACGCGCGCCTTCCCGATCGGATCGAGGTGTCCGCAGTCGCGCCCATCGCGATGGAGTACGGGGCCTGGCACGGGACCGTAACTGGCGCCGATGCGCCGGCGGCCTCGGGGAGCTACGTCGCGAAGTGGCGCGAGGGGCCCGGCGGCTGGGTCATCGAGGCGGAAATCTTTCTTACCCTTGCTTAACGCTGTGCCGTAACCATCGATCTCCTCGTCCTGCCACATTCGCGCACTGTCTCGCGGGAGATTGCGTAGTGCGATGTTTACGCCCCGAAGGCGTTTCGATCCTATCCTGGCATAGAGGGAAATTACGCAAGGAGGAGACGCCGAGATGCTGAGCCGAAGTGGGGCATCCCCGACTCTCGCGCCGTGCTGGTACACCCGGCGCCATGTTCCGGCGGGAGCGCGAAGCCGCGATGCCGACGGGGTCGTGACCTGCACCTGCCGCCACTGCGGTCGCCGCATCCGCTCGCGCGACCGGGGCCAATGGGACCTGGCCGAAGGTATCGATCTCGATGCCCTGCAGGAGCAGTCCCGGACCGGACATTTCTGCGTGGTCGACACGCTCGATGGCATGGTGATCGCGCGCTATCCCATCGCGATGGATGCCGACGAGGCGTGGATCCGCACGAAGATGCAGGAGATCAGTGCCGAGTACGATGTCGCCGCGTCCGGGGGCGAACTCCAGATCCGGATCGTGCCGGGACGCCGCGAGTCGCGCCTGAAGCACTGAGCCCGAATCGCATGGCTCGGGATGGTAAGGGTCAGTTCAGCGCATTCTCGGCATCGCGGACGGCCTGGGCGGCCTCCTGCGCGCGCCGCGCGGCGTCATCGAGCGTAGGTTTTATCGCCCCCGGGCGGCGCTCCGATCGTTCGGAGCGCGGAGCCTGCGCGTAGGGTGCCGCCGGGGCAGGGGCGGAGTCGTCCGCGGGCGAGGGGAACAACCAGTCCGGCAACGCGTGCGCGCCTGCGGCATTCCTCTCGTCATCACGGGCATCGCCAGGCAAGGTCTCGGGCGCCTGGTAGATTTCATAAGGGGCTGGTTCGGCGTCAGGCAGATCGGCGAATGGCTCGTGGAGCCCGGGGGCCTGGCCAATCGTGTCCGGTTCGCCTGCTCCGTAGTGTTGCAATGAGCGGCCAAGGTCGCTGCTGGCCAGCACTCCGCCAAGAAAGGCGAGGCCGGCAATCGCCAGGAACCAGGTCAGTACGCGCATTGCTCATCCATTTCGTGTCGTGTTCGGCGCGTCCGCATCCCGAGGGCGCCTTCGCACTTCGTCATAACCGGAGCAGGGCGGACGCACAAAGGGCGCCTTCCACGGGGAAGGCGCCCTTCACGCGCTGGCTCTGCAGCGAACGGGGTTGGGAGAGAGGAGGAAAGGTCCCGTTCGCGCGGCCTGCGATCAGTCCGCGAGAACGTTGTCGTGCAGGACTTCGTCCTTGGTGAAGCTGACGTAACGGTTGTTGTACATGCCGGTCACGCGGTCACCCTTGACGTAGAGACGGAAGGGGACGCGGCCTTCGGCCTTGCCTTCGATGACCGTGATCTTGCCCTTCTGCTGCGAGGTGTAGGCGTAATCGACACCCTCGTGCGAGAAGTTGCGGGCTTCGCTGGCCTGGGCCGCGGCGGGAAGAGCAACGGCGGCAACGGCAGCGGCGGTGAAAATCGACTTGAACATGGCAAAATCCTTATGTGGTTGGGGTTGCAGGACTTGCCCTGGCACCTCTTGTCTTTGTTGCGATGCAGCATCCGCAGAATCGCCCTTGCACGCAATGCAGATTTCGGAACCAAATGGTGCACAAAGCGCAACAGTCGGGTTAAATCCATGAGATTTAGCGCGAAACGACACTCGAGATTTCATAAGTGCGATGGCTATCGCGCATTGATATTCGCCTGTCGGATAAAAAGTCGCCCTCGAACCTTTTTGCACTTCGCGATCGGAACGGGCAGAGGGAGACGCGCGAACCCGGTTTGGAGGATCATCTGGAATGCCAATGCGTCGTGCGTATGTCGAACATGTCTTTGTGAGCTGTCTGGCGGCACTGATTCTTGCAGGATGCCAGTCGAACTCCGAGTCGGTGCCCGGCGACGTCGATGATTCGCGTCCCTGGAGCGCCATCGCGCCGGATGAAACCGTGCAGGCCAGCGGAACCGAGCCCTTTTGGAGTGTGCGGGTGGAACGTGGACAGATGATCTACACCGCGCCCGATCTGCCGGAAGGACAGGAGATCGCGGTCACGCGCTTTGCGGGGCGCGGAGGCCTCTCCTTCAGTGGCGAACGGGATGGCAAGGTCTGGACGCTGGCGATCACGCAAGGGGTGTGCAGCGACGGCATGTCGGACCGCAGCTATCCGTTCACGGCAACCTTGGCGGACGGCGTGGCGACCCGCCAGGCTGCGCCTGGAGTGCGGCAAAACCCTATCGCGATGCGAGCTGAGTTGTCTCGACCGGCGCTGCTGGGGTGTCCATGGCCACAGCGGGGCTGATGCCGATGGGTTCGTCGACCTCGGCCCGCGCCGGGGTGAGGTCCTGCGGACCCGGTTCCACATAGAAGCTGGGGCCGTCGAGCTGGAGCGGGGCGTTGTAGGTGTCGCGCCAGTCGGGGCCGATCGGGGCCTTCATCCGCGTGGGCATAACGGCACCGGTCAGGCCGCCAAGCAGGAACGAGGCCGACACGGCCAGAACCAGTGGCTTGGTATACGGCACGAAGTTTCTCCTTTGCCCCTTTCCGCAAATTCAATGCCGCAGGGGCAAGATGGTTCCATCAGGCATCGCCGCCCTGATGTGCCATGCGCCTTGTTTGTGCTGGAGAAATAGCAGTACTTCCCGGTTCGGAAATCCTATTGCATTGCAAAATATCTGTTTTTTAATCGAAAATTGCGCAAACTGCTTTTCTTCAACGGCTGATTCTGCTAGACGATGTCTACGGGAAAAGAAGATGATCTCGCGGCAAAGTCGGGACGTCTTCGGGAAGAGGATGCGTGTCATGAAGCAATTTCTGGCAATGCTTAACGCGGGCCTGATCGTATACGCCCTGTCGATGACGGGACGTTCGGAGCCGCTTCTGGATTTGTAGAGCTTGGGCGCACTGTTCACCCCCTGTGCGCCCACCCTGACCCCCGAGCGGACGATCTGGCCCTTTCACCGATGCGGACCGTCTGACCCACGTTGAAAACACGCCAATAGAAGCGGCGTGGGGCAGGTGATCCGGGAGAAAGAGGCAGATCGTCTCGGGGATGTGAAGCTTGAGGAGAAGCTGCGCGGCCCAAGGTCGTGCAGGCCGGTACGGTCCGGCCACGAAGTCGGACCGACCAGAACGAATGGACCTCGCCTTGAACTGACGAACGGCGCAGGAACACACGAACGGACACCGAGGGAGGGGAGACCGTGCAGGGCGCAAGCAGGCTCAAGACCTGCAGTGCCCTGCTATTTTTTTGCCCGTTTCCCGTCAGTCCCCCGGAGCCCAGCCTGGCGCAGCCAGCTCAAACACCGAAAAATCGAAGCCGGGGGTGACGATGCAGCTGACCAGCGTCCAGCCTGGCGCGCCGCGCGCGAGCGGCCAGGCTGCCTGCCAGTAGCCTTTGGGCACGCGCAGTTGCGGCGCCTCGCCATTGAGGATGTCCCCGCCCAGGATCTCCTGACGAACCGGCCCGGCGTCGGTCTCGGACTGGGCCAGGGCGAGCGGACTGCCCGCATGCCACAGCCAGATCTCGTCCGCATCGAGCACCCGGTGCCAGTGCGAGCGCTGGTGCGCTTCGAGCAGGAAATGGATCGCCGTCGCGCCCGCGCGCTCCCCGTCCGGGGCAGGCGCGCGCCAGGTTTCCTTGTACCAGCCACCCTCAGGATGCGGGATCAGGCCAAGGCGCTCGATGAGCGTCGCGGGGCTTGCAGGAGCGTGCATGGAGTGTCCTTCCGGTGGTTGGCAAGGGAGCCAGGGTAGGATCGCCGATGTGGGCGCCAAGGGCAACCGTGCGTACGGTAGCGGTTTTTTCTCGTGAATACCTTGGGTTCCGGTGAATTGGCTCTTGCGTGGGGGAGGGCGGCTGCGCCACCTTGGCCTTCTCCCCATTCCTACAAGGTGTTCCTCTATGTCCCGCCCTTCGCTGCTCGCCCTTGTTCTTGCCACCGCCGTGACGTGGCCGGTGAGCGGGCACGCGGCGTCATCGCCCGCCGATGTCGCGGCTGCCGCGCTGCGCAACGCGCCGGTCTGGGACGGCCACAACGACGTGCCCGAGCAGCTGCGCGAGCGGCGCCAGGATCTCCTGGCCGGCTTCGACTTTGCCGACACGATGAACACGGCCGATCCGGAGAGCGGCAAGGGACCGATGCAGACCGATCTGGCGCGTCTTCGTGAAGGCAAGGTTGGGGCGCAGTTCTGGTCGGTCTACGTCTCGGCCATGCTGAACGAGCAGCAGGCGGTGCAGGCGACGATGGAGCAGATCGACGTCATGAAGCGGATTATCGCCGCGCACCCGGACGAGATGATGTACGCGACCAGTTCGGCCGAGGTCGAAGCGGCGCGCAAGGCGGGCAAGATCGCCTCGCTCATCGGCATGGAAGGCGGGCATTCGATCGGCTCGTCGCTGGGCGTCGTGCGCCAGATGTACGAGCTGGGCGCGCGCTATCTCACGCTGACCCACTTCAAGAACACCCCCTGGGCCGACAGTGCCACAGACGCGCCCGAACATGACGGGATGACCGACTTCGGCAAGGATCTGGTGCGTGAGATGCAGCGCATCGGCATGCTGGTCGATCTTAGCCATGTCTCGCCCAAGACCATGGCCGATGCGCTCGACGTCGCGCGCGCGCCGGTGATCTTCAGCCACTCGGGCGCGCAAGGCGTGGACGGGCATCCGCGCAATGTGCCCGATGCGATCCTCGATCGGATCAAGGCCAATCGCGGGATCGTGATGGTGAACTTCTACCCCAGCTACGTGAGCGAGGAACTGCGCCAGTGGCAGGCGAGCCGGCTGGGTGAGGCCGCGCGCCTGAAGTCGCTCTATCCCAACGCGCCCGAGACGGCTGAAGCGGGCATGGAAAGCTGGATCTCGGCGCACCCCAAGCCGGTCGCGACCGTGGCGCAGATCGCCGATCACGTCGAGTACATCGCCAAGCGCATCGGCACCGACTACATCGGCCTTGGCGGCGACTTTGATGGGGGATCGGTGGGAGTCGAGGGGATGCCCGATGTCTCGGCCTATCCGGCGCTCTTCACCGAACTGGCGCGTCGGGGTTTCGCGCAGGACGACCTGGAGAAGATCTCCAGCCGCAACATGATGCGCGTGCTGAAGGCCGCGGAAGCCTATGCCAAGGCGCACGCTCAGGATCCCGCCATCGAATCGCCAACGGCGTTCTGAGCGGGTGGTGCGGGTCCTGTCCCCCTTCGTGTCCGCGGGGATACGGGGGGCGGGAGGGTCCTAGGCCCTTTTCAGTTCCGAGGCGCTCTTGAGGACCTGCGCTCCGTCCTCCTGTTCGATCAGGTAGGCGGGGTTGTCGGCGCTGGCGTTGCGGACGATCTCGCTGCCCTTGATGGTGCGGGTGACGCGGCTTTCAAAGCGCTCGGTGACCGTGCCGCTGGCCGAGGCATCCCCCCAGTTTCAGCGCACGCAGGTGCCCTTTTCAAAGTCGGTGGCCATCGGTTTCAGGCGGCCTCGTTCGGGGCCTGCATCACGTTTTCGGCATTTGCGCCAGAGGCCGAAGTCTCTGCTTCCTCGCCGGAGAGCAGCGCGCCGGTCATCCAGGCGAGCGAGAGGCCGATGATGGCAAGCGCGAGGCTGATACCAAGGACGTAGCGCACGATATGGGGCGTGTCGCCGCCGCGGGCGGCATCCTCGTCGATGTGCGTTTCGGTAGGGGGGCGTTCCATGTCGCATCCTTTCCGCAGATAATGTGCTTATCCGAAAAGGAACGCGACATGGCGCCGATATGTTCCTGCGTGGATCGCAGGCCGTACGCGATCAGTCGCGCAGGAGGTCGTTGATGCCGGTCTTCGAGCGGGTCTGCGCGTCGACGGTCTTCACGATCACCGCGCAGTAGAGCGAGGGGCCGGGGGTGCCGTCGGGGAGCGGCTTGCCGGGCAGGGTGCCGGGCACGACGACCGAGTAGGGCGGCACGTAGCCGACGTGGACTTCGCCGGTTGCGCGGTTCACGATCTTGGTCGAGGCGCCGAGGTAGACACCCATCGAGAGGACCGCGCCTTCACCCACGCGCACGCCTTCGGCCACTTCCGAACGCGCGCCGATGAAGCAGTTGTCCTCGATGATGACGGGACCCGCCTGGAGCGGTTCGAGCACGCCGCCGATGCCCACGCCGCCCGAGATGTGGACGTTCTTGCCGATCTGCGCGCACGAGCCGACGGTGGCCCAGGTGTCGACCATCGTGCCTTCGCCCACGTAGGCGCCCAGGTTCGTGAACGAGGGCATCAGGACCACGCCCTTGGCGATGTGCGCGCTGCGGCGCACGACCGCGCCCGGAACCACGCGGATGCCCGCGTCCTTGAAGTCGGCTTCGGTCCAGCCGGTGAACTTGAGCGGCACCTTGTCGAACGCGGGTGCGCCGGCCGAGCCGTATTCCATCGGCGCGTTGTCGTTCAGGCGGAACGAGAGGAGGACCGCCTTCTTGAGCCACTGGTTGACCGTCCAGCCACCTTCGCCGTCGGGCTCGGCCACGCGCGCCTTGCCCGAATCGAGCAGGCCGAGCGCCTCGTCGACGATCTTGCGCACGTCCTCGCTGGCAGGGGTCACGTTGGCGCGGTCTTCGAAGGCGGCTTCGATCGCGGTTTCGATATCGGACATCTGGGGTGTCTCCGGGAAAAGAGGGGTTGCAGGTACGTTTCGGCGCTGCGCCTATCGCGGCGGGGCGCGTTGAACAAGAAAAAGGATTGCGGTGGGGCTAAGCGTGTTCGAATATTTCGCCCGCCTCCAGCGCCAGGGGATCAGCCCAGTTCGTCGTCGGGCTCCATGAGGCCGCGCACGAAGCCGATGAGGCCGGTCTGGCGCGCACGGCGCAGGCGTTCGGAAGCCAGGATCTGCTTCACCTTGGCAAAGCAGGCTTCGATGTCATCGTTGACCACGACGTAATCGTAGCCGTCCCAGTGGCTGATTTCCGAGCGGGCTCGCTCCATGCGCGCGGCGATGATCTCGGCGCTGTCGGTGCCGCGTCCGGTCAGGCGGCGGCGCAGTTCCTCGATGCTGGGGGGCAGCAGGAAGATGCGCACGACGTCGCGTTCCAGCTTCTGGTAAAGCTGCTGGGTGCCCTGCCAGTCGATGTCGAAGATGTAGTCCTGCCCGGCCTTGAGCCCGGCCTTCACCTGCGCCTTGGGGGTGCCGTAGCTCTTGCCGAAGACGTGGGCCCATTCGAGGAACTCGCCATCCTCGGCCATGCGGTCGAACTGGTCCTGGCTGACGAAGTGGTAATCGCGGCCATCGACCTCGCCCGGGCGCGGGGCGCGGGTGGTGCATGAGACCGAGTTGCGGATGTGCGGATCGTGTTCGAGCAGCATGCGCGAGATCGTCGTCTTGCCTGCGCCCGAGGGCGAGGAGAGGATCAGCATGAGGCCGCGCCGGTCGAGCGCGTTGCCTTCGTCATGGGCGGAACGTGTGGAGGAGGTGTCGCTGGGCATGCCTCCCGATGCAGGCAGACCTTGCGCAAATCAAGCGGAACTGGCCCGCAAACGGCGAAACCTCCACGGTTCGGGAAGGTGCAGGTGGCCTGAGACGGGCCTAGTCTTGGGCGCCGTCCTCGGCCATTTCCGCGAGCTTGCTTGCGCCCGAGGCCGCGGCCTTGTGCTCTTTATGCCGGTCATACAAGGTCTTGGCGATGAGGCTTCCGCCCACCACCAGCGCGCCGGGGATCGAGCGCATGGCGACCTTGGCGATCGAGCGGTGCAGGAGGACCTGCGCCATCGAGCGGCCGCGCAGGATCTGGCGGGCCTTGCGCGGCGCATAGGCGCGGCCGAGCAGCGCGCGCTCCACCGCCTGGCGCGCGATCAACGAGGTGGCGCGCAGGGCGATGTCGGCAATGGCGAGGTTGGTTGCAGGGTTGGGGCTGGGCCCCAGCACCCGCGCGGCAGGCAGCTTGGAGTCCGCGCGCTTGACGTAACGCAGGCCCGGGCTGAGGCCCGGGGTAACCTGGGCTTGCTGCGCATCGAGGGGCAGAGGTGATGGACGATCCACGTCCACCGTCAGCGGAGCGGTCGGTTCTGCCTCTTTCCTGCCTGCCATCGTGCGCGTTTCCATCCTGGTGCGGCGCCAGGGCCGCGTCTTGAAGTGCAGGCGGCCACGTGGGGCCGATTACGACTTCTTGCCGAAATCCACAGAGACGACGTTGGAGCCGTCTTCGCTGGGGGTAACGCGCGAGGCAATGTCGCGTTCCATCGGATCGTTCTCGGCCGGCAGCGTGTCGTCGAAGTCCTCGTCGCCTTCCATGGCCTGGAACTGGAGGCCGAAATCGACCGCCGGATCAACGAACGCGGTGATCGCCGAGAAAGGAATGTCGAGCTTGGAGGGCATCTGGTTGAAGCTCAGGCTGACCGTGAAGCTGTCGTCGCTGACGGCAAGGTCCCAGAACTTGTTCTGCAGAACGATGGTCATCTCGTCCGGGAAGCGGGCTTTCAGTTCCGGGGGAATGGAAACTCCCGGAGCGCCCGTCTTGAACGTGATGTAGAAGTGGTGATTGCCGGGCAGGACGCCATTGGTGGCTTCGACCTGGCCCAGCACGCGTCCCACGACGGCGCGCAGGGCTTCCTGCACGATTTCATCGTAAGGGATCAGGCTATCGGGTGGCGTATCGTTCATCGCGCTCTAGGTGCGCATCGTTGGGCTTGGGGTCAAGCCACAATGGACTCATTTTTGCACCATTCCGTGCGCGCGCGCGTCGAAAATACATCAGGCTGCCGCTGGCCGCACGGATGCAATCGGAAAGTGGGCGCGAACAACGCATGCGATTGATTCCCGCTCGCACAGGTTTATAGGCCCATTTCATGCGTACAGCCTCGATCACCCGCAAGACTCACGAGACCGACATCCATGTGGAGGTCAATCTCGACGGCACCGGCCAATATGATGTCACGACCGGCATCGGCTTTCTCGATCACATGATCGAGCAGTTCTCGCGCCATTCGCTGATCGACATCACCTGCCGCATCAAGGGCGATCTGCACGTCGACCAGCACCACACGACCGAGGACAGCGCCATCGCCATCGGCCAGGCCATTTCCGAGGCGCTGGGCGACAAGGCGGGCATCGGGCGCTATGGCGACGTCAATTCGCCGATGGACGAGGCGCTGAGCCGGGTCTCGCTCGATATTTCGGGCCGTCCCTACCTAGTCTGGAAGGCGGGCTTCACGCAGGACAAGCTGGGCGAGTTCGACACCGAGATGGTCGAGCACTGGTTCCACTCGATCGCGCAGGCGGTCGGCATCACGCTGCACATCGAACTGCTCTACGGTACCAACAACCACCACATCTGCGAGGGCATCTTCAAGGGCTTTGCGCGCGCCATGCGCACGGCGGTCGAGCTGGACCCGCGCAAGGGCGGGGCGGTCCCCTCGACCAAGGGTATCCTCGGGGCCAAGTCGCTCTGATGGCCGAGAAGCTGGCCCTCATCGATTACGGCGCGGGCAACCTGCAATCGGTCGCCAATGCGCTGAAAGCCGCAGGCGCCGAGAAGGTCACGATCACGGCCGACCCGATGTTCGTGCGCACGGCCGACCGCATCGTGCTGCCGGGTGTGGGCGCGTTCAAGTCCTGCGCCGATGCGCTCTGGGCGATTCCCGGCATGGTCGATGCCCTGCACGAGCGGGTGCAGATCGGCGGCGCGCCGTTCCTGGGCATTTGCGTGGGCATGCAGCTGCTCGCCTCGCGCGGGCTCGAGTTCGGCACGACGCCCGGGCTCGACTGGATCGCGGGCGAGGTGCGCCGGATCGAGCGCGACGACCCGGCCATCAAGGTTCCGCACATGGGCTGGAACGATGTGGGCGTAGGCCGCCACGATCCCGCGCAGGGGCTCATCGCAGCCGGTGAAGCCTACTTCCTGCACTCCTACCACTTCGTGCCCGACGAGGGCCACGCGATTGCCGCGATGACCGACCATGGCGGTGGCCTCGTCGCCGCGGTCGCGCAGGACAACGTCGTGGGCGTGCAGTTCCATCCCGAAAAGAGCCAGGCCTATGGCCTTGCCCTCCTGACCCGATTCCTCGACTGGAAGCCCTGACATGATCGTTTTTCCCGCCATCGACCTCAAGCAAGGCCAGGTCGTGCGTCTCGCCGAAGGCGATATGGCGCGCGCCACCGTCTACGGGGACAACCCGGCGGCCCAGGCTGCGCTCTTCGCCGAGGCCGGTTCGCAGTTCCTGCACGTCGTCGATCTCGACGGCTCGTTCGCGGGCAAGGCCGAGAACCGCGAGGCGGTCGAGGCCATTCTCGAGACTTTCGAGGGTCATGTGCAGCTGGGCGGCGGCATCCGCACGCCCGAGGCGGTCGCGGGTTGGTTCAACCTGGGTGTCAGCCGCGTCGTGATGGGCACCGCCGCGCTCAAGGACCCGCAGTTCGTCAAGGACATGGCGCGCGAATACCCGGGCGGCATCGTTGTCGCCGTCGACGCGCGCGATGGCATGGTTGCGACCGAGGGCTGGGCCGATGTCTCCGACGTGTCGGTCGTGGACCTTGCGCGCCGCTTCGAGGATGCGGGCGTCGCCTCGCTGCTTTTCACCGACATCGGCCGCGACGGCATGCTCAAGGGCTGCAACGTGCAGGCGACCGTCGACCTTGCACGCCAGACTGAGATGCCGGTGATCGCGAGCGGCGGCGTGAAGGGGCTCGACGACATCCGCATGCTCAAGCTGCATGAGAAGGACGGCATCGAGGGCGTCATCACCGGCCGCGCGCTTTACGATGGGCGCCTCGATCTCGCCACCGCGATCCAGATGGCCGAAAGGGACTGAGCCCATGACCGTTCGCGTCCGTGTCATTCCCTGTCTCGACGTGGCCGAAGGCGCGTGGTCAAGGGCGTCAACTTCGTCGACCTCAAGGACGCAGGCGATCCGGTCGAGCAGGCGCGCGCCTATGATGCGGCCGGAGCCGACGAATTGTGTTTCCTCGACATTTCGGCCAGCCACGAGGGCCGGGGCACGCTGCTCGACATCGTGCGCCGTACCGCCGAGGTGTGCTTCATGCCGCTGACCGTGGGCGGAGGCGTGCGCACCGCCGAGGACGCGCGCGCGCTGCTGCTGGCAGGCGCCGACAAGGTGGCGGTCAATTCGGCTGCGGTCGCCCGGCCCGAAGTCGTCTCGGACATCGCCGCGCGCTTTGGCGCGCAGTGCATCGTCGCCTCGGTTGATGCGCGCCGGGTCGATGACGGCACTGGCCCCAGGCGCTGGGAAATCTTCACCCACGGCGGGCGCCGCCCGACCGGGATCGACGCGCTGGAGCACGCCGCGAAGCTGGCAAGTCTGGGCGCGGGCGAACTGCTCGTCACCTCGATGGACGGCGATGGTACCAAGAAGGGCTATGACCTCGACCTGACCCGCGCGATTGCCGACAACGTGTCCGTGCCGGTCGTCGCAAGCGGGGGCGTGGGCAATCTCGAACATCTCGTCGAGGGCGTCACCAAGGGGCATGCGAGCGCGGTCCTAGCAGCCTCGATCTTCCACTTCGGCACCCATTCGATCGCCGAGGCCCATGCGGCGCTGCGCGCGGCCGGGCTTCCGGCGCGGGGGCAGTCGCTCCACCACGGTTGAGCCGGGGCGCTACCGCGCCGGGCTGGTCTGAACTGGTGTGGCTCATTCCAGGACAATTACGTATTCAGGGCTTGAGACAGGCCTCGCTTACGGGAATGGCCAAAGTCACTATCCGCGCCATTGGGGAGAGGGCGATGTTGTTCCAGGTCGTGTGCGTTGCCTTTGGCGGAGCTTTGCTCGGCGCGCTTCCGACGCATGCGGCGGACGGCGTGAGCCTGCCGGAACCAAGCGGGCTTCTTCTGCTGGGTCTGGGCATTGCCGGGGTGGCGCTGGGGCGACGCTTCTCGCGAGGCCGCAAGGGGGAGTGAGCTGCGCCGAACAGCGGGCTTGACCGGCGCGGCCGCGCACCGCATGGCAGGCGCACCATGAGCGCACCCGATACACCATCCGATACCCTGGCCCGCCTTGAAGCCACCATCGCGCAGCGCCGCCAGGCCGACCCGTCGTCGAGCTATGTCGCCAGGCTAAACGCCAAGGGCATCAAGAAGATCGCCCAGAAGGTCGGCGAAGAGGGCACCGAGACGGTCATTGCCGCGCTCGCCGAGGACGAGGCTGCGCTGGTGGGCGAGGCGGCGGACCTGATCTTCCACCTCATGGTCCTGCTCAACGCCAAGGGCGTGCCGTTCGCCGATGTCCTGGCCGAACTCGACCGCCGCGAAGGCGTGTCGGGGATCGCCGAAAAGGCCGCGCGCGCCCAGGACTGATACTTTTCACGTTCGTTCCACGCCGGAGACGTCCATGCCCATCGATCCCAAGCAGCCCTACGACGACGCCAACATCTTCGCCAAGATCCTGCGCGGCGAATTGCCCTGCGACAAGGTCTACGAGGACGAGGTTTCGCTCGCTTTCAACGACATCCGCCCGCAGGCGCCCGTCCACGTGCTGGTGATCCCCAAGGGCGCCTATGTCTCGTGGGACGATTTCACCGCAAAGGCGGGCGACGCCGAGATCGCGGCTTTCATGCGGGCGGTCGGCCATGTGACGCGCCAGTTGGAGCTCGACACGCCGGGCTACCGCCTCATGGTCAACATGGGGCAGGCCGGGCACCAGGAAGTGCCGCATCTGCACGTCCACATCTTCGGCGGCCGCCAGTTCTTCCAGATGATCGCGGACTGACGCGTTCTGCGGTGCGTGCCGGGACCGCCCGGCACGCGCCGTCGCAGCAAGGGGGCGACTGGCCGGACGCCGGGGCCTCTTTCAACCACAATCTGCCCTTCAGGCCGCGTGTGACACGCAGCTTCTCTTTGCAGGGCATCATGTGAGCGCTATTGCTCCGCGCACGATGACCAGCCCTCCTCCCCTGACTTCGCTTGCGCCCGTCAACGGCACCATCGTTCCTTCCGGCAACGAGGATGCCAGCGGCTCGCACCACTATCCCTTGCGCGTCTATTACGACGACACCGATGCGGGCGGCGTGGTCTACCACGCCAACTACGTCGCCTGGTTCGAGCGCGCGCGTTCGGACCTGCTCGAGGTGCTCGGCATCGACCAGAGCGCCGCGCTGGAAGATGGTTCGGGGCTCTACACCGTGGCCGAAGTCCATGTCCGCTATCTCGCGCCCGCGCGGCTGGGGGACACCGTCATCATCGTCACCACCGCGCAGCAGGTCGGCAAGGTGCGCTGCACCCTGCACCAGACCGCCTGGCGCGGGGAAACCAAGCTGGCCGAGGGCGTGGTAAAGGTCGGGTTCATCGGCCGTGATGGACGACCGCGCCGTCAACCCGAGGCTGGCAACAGGCCTTCGCCACTTTCTCACCCGTACACCCCATTACGCCCGCATCCGCTCCGGAAGGACACGAATGATCCTCGACCTGCTCGCCCCCACGCTTGATTTTGCCGGTGACAGCGACCGGCTCAATCCGGTGACCCTGTTTCTCGATGCCGATATCGTCGTGCAGGCGATCATGCTGGGCCTGATCCTGGCTAGCGTCTGGGTCTGGACCATCATTGTCACCTTCACCTTCCGCATCGGCCGCGTGAACCGCACCTGCGATGAGTATGAGGACGGCTTCTGGAAGGCCCAGAACTTCGAGGCGTTCCAGAAGGAGCGCCGCCGCGCCGACGTGCCGATGGGCAAGGTCGCGGGCTCGGGCTTGGCCGAGTGGCGCCGCAACGCGCAGGTTCCCACGCTCGATGCCGAGGGCGCGCGCCAGCGTATCGCGCTCGCGCTGACCTCGTCGGTCGGCGAGGAGGCCGAGAACCTCTCCAACCGCCTGAACTTCCTGGCAACGGTCGGCTCGGTCGCGCCGTTCGTGGGCCTGTTCGGCACGGTCTGGGGCATCATGAACAGCTTCTTCCAGATCGGTCAGCAGCAGAATTCCTCGCTCGCCGTGGTGGCTCCCGGCATTTCCGAGGCGCTCTTCGCGACCGCCATCGGCCTTTTTGCCGCCATTCCTGCCGTGATCGCCTACAACCGCTTCTCGCACCGCGTGAACATGGTCGAATCGCGCCTCCAGCGCTTTGCCGACAAGCTCCACGCCGCGCTGACCCGCCAGCTGGAGTCGCGCTGAGATGGCGATGGGCCTCAACGGCGGCGGAGGACGGCGCGGCCGGGGTGGGCGCAGCCGCGCCCCCATGGCCGAGATCAACGTGACCCCGCTGGTCGATGTCATGCTGGTGCTGCTCATCATCTTCATGGTGGCCGCCCCGCTTCTGAAGGCCGCCGTGCCGATCGAACTGCCGCAGAGCCGCGCCAAGGCGATGGCCGAGGAAACCCAGCAGATCACCATTACCCTGCGTCGTGACGGGGCCATCTTCTACGAAGATCAGCAACTGGCTGCGGGCGAACTGGGCGAGCGCCTGGCTTCGGTGCAGCCGGGCGCGGACGGCAAGATGCCGCTCGTTTCGCTGCGCGGCGACAAGGCGCTCGACTACGGGCGCGTCATGGGGGTCATGGGCGAACTCAACCGAGCTGGCTTCACCTCGATCTCGCTGGTGACCGACGTCAGCGGCGGTTCAGGAAGCTGACGTAGGTTCACGGGCCATGGCATCGCTTGCACTGCGAAAGGATGAAGGCGTTGGTCTCGTCGTGGCGGTTGTCCTCCACGCGGGGCTTCTGGGTGTGCTGCTGCTGCGCCCGGCACCCGAGGAGATCGTGCCGCGCCCCGAACGCATCGAGGTCTCGATCAGCGACGAGGTGGGGATGACCTCGACTTCGCCCGATCCCTTCAGCCAGGCCGCACCCGATATGGCGCCCACGCTCGGCGAACCCGCACCCGAAGCGCTGCCTGAGCCCGAGACACCGGCCGAGCCGGCTCCCGCCCCGCAACCCGAAGAGCCGCGTCCGACGCCGCCCGCGCCCGAACCCAAGCCAAAACCTGCGCCAAAGCCGGCCCCCAAGGCGAAGCCCAAGCCCGAACCGGCGAAGGCCGAACCCAAGCCCAAGGCTGCGCCCAGCCGCAAGTCGAGCGCGATCGACGACATCGTCTCCAAGCCGAGCGCAAAGCCCTCCACCGCCTCCAGTTCCAAGGCCACTTCGGAACCCAAGAAGGCGGGGGGTAGCCGCGTCAGCTCGAATTTCCTCGACGGGGTTTCGGGTGGTACCTCGGAATCGGGGAGCGGGGCGCCCGCCGCCGCGATCGGTCCCAAGCAGGTCTCGGCGCTAGGCGCGGCGATTCGCCGTCAGCTCAAGCCCCACTGGCAGGCTCCGCAAGGTGCCGATGCCGAATTGCTCGTGACCAAGGTGCGCTTCCGCCTGAAGCCCGACGGGACGCTGGACGGCGAACCGCAGATTGTCTCCACCAGCGGCAAGACCGCGTCGAATGCGGCGCAGGTCTCGCGCCACCAGGAGCAGGCCATTCGCGCGGTCAAGCTGGCCGCGCCTTTCAATCTTCCCGACGACCTGTACGAAGGGTGGAAGGTCGTCACCACCAATTTTGACAGAAGGCTCTAGCCATGAAGACCCTTTCCGCTCTTGCTCTTGGCCTCCTGCTTTGCGCCTCGGGGCCGGCACTGGCCCAGTCCTCGGGGACGTTCACGCCGGAAATCACCGCGCCCGCCCAGGAGGCGCAGGAGAGCGACGGCCTGGAAGTGACGGTCTCGGACGACAGCGAATGGCAGGACCTGGGTATTGCCATCACGACCTTTGCGACCGATGCCGATGTGCCCACGCAGACCACTGCGGGTACGACCGGGCAACTGGGCCACGCAATCGCGCAGGTGGTGGCGGGCGACCTCAAGAACAATGGCCTGTTCAAGCCCTCGGGGCCGGACGGCCTGCCGCGCCCCACGTTCGGCGAGGTGAGCGCGCCCAATTACCGCCTGTGGTCGGGCAATGGCGCGGACATGCTGGTGCAGGGCTATGTCCATGCAGGCAATGACGGCACGCTGACCGTGGGGTGCTACCTCTACGACGTGGCGCTTGGTCAGCCGCTGGAGAAGGGCGGCTGGAAGGTTGCCCCGTCGGACTGGCGCCGGGCCGGACACAAGTGCGCGGACATGGTCTATTCGCGCCTCTCGGGCGAGAGCCCGTTCTTCGATTCGCGCATCGCCTACATCGCCGAGACCGGCTCCAAGGACCACCGCATGAAGCGCCTGGCGGTCATGGATTCGGACGGGGCGAACCACCGCTACCTCACCAGCGGGCAGGCCATGGCGCTGACCCCGCGCTATTCGCCCGACTATTCGAAGATCCTCTATCTTTCGTACCTGAACGGCCAGCCCAGCGTCTATGCCTATGACCTGACGACCAATTCGCAGAAGCTGATCTTCCGCACCACCAACCCGACGATGGCGCCGCGCTGGTCGCCCGACGGCAAGTGGGTGCTCTTCTCGATGTCGCAGGGTGGGCGCACCGACATCTACCGCATCACCTCGGCCGGTGGCGGTACGCCCGAGCGCCTGACCAATGGCCCGGGCATCAACATCGGCGGCAGCTATTCGCCCGATGGCAGCAAGATCGTCTTCGAGAGCGACCGTTCGGGCTCGCAGCAGGTCTACGTGATGAACGCGGACGGCACCAACCAGAAGCGCATCAGCTTCTTCGGCGGCCGCTCGGCGACGCCCGAGTGGAGCCCGCGCGGCGATCTCATCGCGTTCACCCATATTGCAGGCAACCTGCGCGTGGCGGTGATGAGCCCTGCGGGCCGCAACATGCGCTACCTCACCGATTCGTGGCAGGACGAGGCTCCGACCTGGTCGCCCAACGGCCGCATCGTCCAGTTTTTCCGCACCCAGCGTGGTTCGGGCGAGGCGACCATCTGGCAGGTCGATCTTACCGGCCGCAACGAACGCAAGCTGCCCACCCCGGTGGGCGCGTCCGACCCGGCCTGGGGGCCGATCCGCCGCTGAACCCTTTCTGTTCCCAGGGCGTTGTCTCCTTGCAATCGCAATCCGGTTGACAGCGCCCGGGATAGGATCCCACCACCTTCGTTCGCCGCCCGCTCATGGGCTGAGCACCACAGGAGACTGCCTTAATGCCTTCTTCCCTCTCGATGTCGCGAAACCTGAAGAGCGGTTCGACCCTGCTTCTCGTGGCAGGTGCGCTGGCGCTGTCCGCCTGCGCTTCGAAGGCGCCCAAGGAACTGCCGCCCGAACCCGGCCCGGCCCGCACCACCACGCAGCCCGATTCGGGCGAGGCGCTGGGCCCGCGTCCCGGAAGCCAGGCCGATTTCGCCGCGCAGATGATGGGCGATGACACGATCTACTTCGACACCGACAAGTACGACATCGACGCGATGGACCAGCAGGCGCTCGCCAAGCAGGCGCAGTGCTGATGACCTACCCCGAGAAGCGTGCGACGATCGAAGGCCATGCGGACGAACGCGGCACGCGCGAGTACAACCTCGCGCTGGGTGAGCGCCGTGCGAACTCGGCCAAGAACTACCTGATCAGCCTGGGCGTTGCGGCGAGCCGCCTCACCACGCTCAGCTACGGCAAGGAGCGCCCGGTGGCGCTGGGCTCGAACGAGCAGGCCTGGGCGCAGAACCGCCGTGCGGTGACCGTCACCATCGACTGATCGGCCCGGCTTCTCTGCACGCCTTTGCGAAGGCGTCTTGCGAAGAGGCCCGCCCGACCTTCGGCGCACGCCGGGGCCGGGCGGGCCTTTTTCGTGCCCACCGCCCGGTGGCTCGGCCGCAAGAGACTTGCATCGCGCCCGCGAGAAGGCGTAACGGCTGGGAAATGGCCCGTGCAAAACGATCCGACAACTGGGGTTTCCCGCGCTGGGGCGGCTACGGCAG
Organism: Novosphingobium sp. MBES04; assembly: GCF_000813185.1. Taxonomy (NCBI): domain Bacteria; kingdom Pseudomonadati; phylum Pseudomonadota; class Alphaproteobacteria; order Sphingomonadales; family Sphingomonadaceae; genus Novosphingobium; species Novosphingobium sp. MBES04. The sequence continues at coordinate 2,702,325 of NZ_DF850488.1, forward strand.
CTCGCGCGAGGCGACGCAAGTGCGCATCTGCGACCGTCATGGCTGCACCGAACGCGGCGATTGCCCCGCGCCCAAGAGTCCCAACAGCCCGGATCGCTGGTATTTCTGCCAGAAGCACGCGGCCGAATACAACTCGGGCTGGGACTACTTTGCCGGGCTCGACAAGGAAGAGGCCGAAAAGCGCGAGTCCGAGGAATGGACCGAGACTGCCGGCTACAAGGAATCGGCGCATTACGGCTGGGGTGGCTCGGGTGACGGGACGCGCAGCCGGGACGAACTGCGCGCGCTTGAAGTCCTCGGCCTCGATCCCGACGCCGAGTTTCAGGAGGTGCGCAAGGCCTGGCGCACCAAGGCCAAGGAAGTTCACCCCGACGTGAAGCCGGGCGATGCGGAAGCGGCCAAGGCCTTCCAGACCTACCAGCTCGCCTACGAGGTCCTGCGCGCGGCGGAAGAGCGGCGCGAGTGGCAGGGGTGAAGAGGTAAAGAAGACGATTTCCGAGGGCCATCGCCCTCGGGCTCCCGAAACTGTCGAGCTCAAACTGTTGGGCGCCGTGCTGCCCAGAAGCGCAATGCCAAGGTCTGCGGGGAGGGGCACATGAAGACGAGCGTGGTCGTGGCGGCGCTTTCATCATTCCTGATGGTGCCTGCCTGCGCGCAGGATGTGGATTCGTGTACATACACATCTGAATTCCATCCCGCGCACTCTTCATACGCGTACAGGCTGAATGTGCACTCGGATGGCACGGATGCCTCCCTTGCGCTTATCCAGATCGAAAAATCGTCAAAGAAGGTCGTCTCCTCGCAGAGGAAGGCCATCAGCCCTTCGTCGGTAGATCTGTTCTGTGAAGAACAGGCGTCCATTTCACGCGCGGCACAGCGGCGCGGCGAGGTCGAGCAGGTTACCATCGATGGTTCGGAGCCGAGGATCGAGATCGTCAGGCCGGATGAAAAGACCTATTTTGCCCCTGATTCAGATGGGTACATCGAAAAATCCGGAGAGATCGATCAGTCGATCACGGATTTCCTGAAAAGGCATGGGGTGACATTGGCCCCCTACGCTGCCGACAGGAAGTGACTTGCGGCTTTGCCGGGGCGTGGACGCGGCTGTCGTTTACAGGGCCGCGATTATCCACTCTTTCACCGAGTGCAGATCGGGCAGCACAGCGTGGGCAAGCGCGCGCGTCTCGGGCGTGGGCGCGAGGAGATCGGGAACGAGCAGGACGGTCATGCCCGCGCTTGCGCCTGCGCGAAGGCCGTTGGGCGAATCTTCCACGACCACGCAGCGCTGCGGATCGACACCCAGATTGCGGGCGCTCAGCAGGTAGGGCTCGGCATGGGGCTTGGGCTGCGCGACATCGTTCAGGGTGACGATCGAGGCGAAGAGGTCGAGGAATCCTGCGACCTTCAGCTTCTCCTGCGCGAGCGGACTGCGCGTCGACGTGCACAGGCCCAGCGGGAGGCCGGTCTCGGTAAGCGCCTCGAGCAGTTCGCGGGCACCGGGGCGCAGCGGAAGATCGGCGCGCCACAGCTCATTGAACAGTTTGTCGGCGTGGGCGTTGAAGGCGGCGACGTCAGCGTCCTCGCCCCACAGGCGCTGGAGGTGCAGGTCGTTGACCTCGCGGTGGACGCCCACGAACTGGCGGTGGAGGTCCTCGGGCAGGTCATGTCCGAGCGCATGGGCTGCCTCGCGCTGGGAACGGCGGTAGAGGCTCTCGGTGTCGAGCAGGGTGCCATCCATGTCGAAGATGATCGCCTCGGGCCGGAAGGGAGCTTCGGGCAGGCGCGAGGGCGCATCGGTCGGCGCGGTAGATGTCACGAGGGGCGTTCCTGTCTGTCGGGAAAAGGGGGAGGAATGCCGCAGACTTAGGTATTGCACCTGTGCCTTTCAACGCAGCAGCGCATGGACCAGCCAGACCACGGCCACGATCATCGGCGCGCCCGCGAGATCGAGCCAGAAGCCGGCCTTCACCATGCTGGGAAGCGCGATCCGTCCCGTCGCCCAGGCAATCGCGTTGGGCCCCGTGCCCGAGGGCAGCATGAAGCCCCAGCTGGCCGCAAGCGCGGCAGGCATTGCCAGCAGCAGAGGATCGGCGCCCAGCGCGACGGTGAGGCTGGCCACGACCGGCATGATGCCACTTGCCGTTGCGACGTTGCTGGCAAATTCGGTGATGAGGATCACCATCGCGGTGATGGCAAGGGCCACGAGGGGAAGCGGGACCGCCGAAAGCGGGAGGAGCGAACGCCCCAGCCAGTCGTCGAGCCCGGAGGCGCCCATCCCGGCGGCGAGGGCCAGGCCCCCGCCGAACATCATGATGACGTCCCAGGGCGCGCGGTTGGCTTCTTCCCAGGATAGGAGCGCGCGTCCCGCGCCGTCGGGCAGGAGGAAGAGAAGCAGGCTGACGCCGATGGCGATGGTGCCATCACTCAGCGCTCCTGCGGGCAGATAGGGGCGCAGCAGCGGGCTCGTCATCCACAGCGTGAAGGCGAGGGCAACAAGCGGGAGGAGGCGGCGCTCGGCGCTCGACCAGCGGGGCTCCACGGCAATCGCACGCCGCGCCGCGCCGATGCGAAAGGTGCCGGTGGAGGCACCCTGTACGCGCGCGATGATCCAGGCGGCCATCGGAATGCCCAGGACCACGGCGGGCACGCCGATGAGGCTCCAGGTCGCGAAGCTGATCTTTACCCCGATCATCGAATCGAGAAGGGCAATGGCAATCGCGTTGGTGGGCGATCCCACGAGCGTGCCGAGGCCCCCGATGGACGCGGCAAAGGCAATCCCCATCGGCAGCGCGCCCGACAGGCCGCGCGTGTCCTCGCTCTTCATGCCGCCCGCTTCCAGTACGGCCACGGCCATCGGCATCATGATGAGCGTGGTCGAGGTGTTCGAAATCGCCATGGAAAGGAGCGCGGCGGCAATCATGAAGGCCAGCAGCAGGCGCTGCGCCCCGCCCCCACTGCCGAGCCGATCCAGGAGCGCCAGCGCAAGGCGCCGGTGCAGTCCGGTGCGCTCGATGGCAAGCGCCAGGAAGGCCCCGCCCAGGATCAGGAACAGCGTGGGCGAGTAGTAGGCCGAGGCTGTCTCCCCCGCGCTCATGATCCCGGCAAAGGGCAGTACCAGGAAGGGCAGGAGCGCGGTGGCGGTGAGGGGAATGGCCTGGGTCATCCACCAGGTCGCCATCCAGACGACGAGTCCGGCCACGATCCAGGGGGCCTGCGCCATGCCGCCGGGCGGCGGCGCGATGAGGACCGCGCCAAACAGAAGCGGTCCTGCGATGCGTCCGATTGTCCGGCTGTTCACCCTTGCCGCTCCCCTCTAACCCCGCGTGCGGCCCTTCGTGGGCCTGTCACAGGACGCAGCCTAGCCCCGAAGGGCGCTGCAAGGCGAGAGGGAATGCGGCCGGATCAGACCATCGTTTCGGGGCGCACCACGCGGTCGAAGGTTTCCGCATCGACAAGGCCGAGTTCGAGCGCGGCGGCGCGCAGGGTGAGGCCCTTTTCGTGCGCGTGCTTGGCGATCTTCGCGGCCTTGTCGTAGCCGATCTCGGGGGCCAGCGCGGTCACCAGCATAAGCGAGTTGGACAGCAGTTCGGCGATGCGTGCGCGGTTGGGCTCGATCCCCTCCACGCAGCGGGTGGTGAAGCTCTTCATGCCCACGCTCAGTAAGTGAAGCGAGCGCATCACCGCCGCCCCGATCATGGGCTTGAAGACATTGAGCTCGAATGCGCCCTGCAGACCGCCCACGGTGATCGCCTGGTGGTTGCCGATGACCTGCGCGGCGACCATCGTCAGCATCTCGCACTGGGTGGGATTGACCTTGCCGGGCATGATCGAGCTCCCGGGCTCGTTGGCGGGCAGCTCGATCTCGCCCAGCCCCGAACGCGGGCCCGAAGCCAGCCAGCGGATGTCGTTTGCGATCTTGGTGAGCGCGACCGCCAGCGTGTTGAGGCGTCCCGAAAACTCGACGAGGGTGTCGTGGCTCGCCAGCGCCTCGAACGGGTTGGGCGCGGCGTGGAAGGGCAGGCCGGTCAGCTCGGCAAGTTCGGCCGCGACGTCCTTGCCGAAGCCTTCGGGCGCGTTGAGGCCGGTGCCAACCGCCGTGCCGCCGATGGCGAGGCGGCACAGTCCGTGCTCGATCATCGGCAAGGTGCGGGTGCGGGCAAGGCGCAGCTGGGTGTAGTAGCCGGAAAATTCCTGCCCCAGCGTAACGGGCGTCGCGTCCTGGAGGTGGGTGCGGCCGATCTTGACGATGTCCGACCAGCGCTCCGCCTTGGCGAGGAGTGCGCCCTCCAGTGTCTCGAGCGCGGGGATCAGCGTGTCGTGGGCCGCACGCGCGGCGGCGACATGCATGGCGGTGGGGAAGCTGTCGTTCGAGGACTGGCCCTTGTTGACGTGGTCGTTGGGGTGGACCGGGCTCTTGCCGCCACGCGTCCCGGTCAGGATCTCGTTGGCGCGGCCCGCGATCACCTCGTTGACGTTCATGTTGGTCTGGGTGCCACTGCCGGTCTGCCAGATGACGAGGGGGAACTGGTCGTCGAGCTTCCCTGCGACAACCTCGGTGGCGGCCTGTTCGATGGCCTCGGCGAGGGCGTCGTCGAGGCCATGGCGGCGGTTGACCCGGGCGGCGGCCTGCTTGACCAGCGCCATGGCGTGGACGATCGCGATGGGCATGCGCTCGGTCTCGCCGAAGGGGAAGTTGGCGATGCTGCGCTGGGTCTGGGCGCCCCAGTAGGCGTCCTGCGGCACGGCGATTTCGCCGAGACTGTCGCTTTCCATGCGGGTTTTCATGGGGATGGGCTCCTTGGTGGTGGCGCGGGTGGGGTCCCCTCAAGGTAGGGAGCCCTGGCGCGATTGCACGGGGGGCCAAAAAAAGCCCCCGCGGCGCAAAGGCGCTGCAGGGGCTGAAAAGGTCGTCAGAGTCTGAGGGAATTTCAGAAACTGATGACGGCCTACCGGCGGGTGTGATCGCTAACCAGTATAGCGCTCCAAAAAATCCGCACAGCGAATAAAAATCCGCGTTAACCCCTAATTGGAAAGGCACTCGGGGTGCATCCAAGCCGGGGAGAGGCGGCTCAGGCTGTCCGGGGTTCCCCTGCCGGGTGGGCCGAGGCCCGGGGCTCCGCAGCCTCGGGGGCTGGGGTGAACGAGGTCGGGTAACGGCCGAGCGCGAAGGTAATCGCGACCGAGAACAGGAGCAGTGCGATCGAGAGGATGATCTCGGGCTGGTAGCTTCCGAACCGGTCGTACATGGCGCCGTAGAAGGCTGGCGCGAAGCCCGCGCCAAGCCCGAAGGCGGCGTACTGGATGCCGTAGAGCTCGCTGAAGTGCTTCTGGCCGAAATAACGGGCGGTCATGTAGGCAACCAGATCGAACTCGGCACCGGCCACCAGGCCCAGCGTGACGACCGAGGCGACCATGACCGGCACGGTGAGCCCCGGATTGGCGAGCAGCACGAGGGCGAAGGTCGCCGGGATGACGAGCAGGGCGCAGACCAGCGGCGCCCAGATCCGGTCGAGCAGGAAGCCCGAGAGAATACGGCCCGCCGTCACGCTGATTGCCAGTGCGGCGAGCGCGGAGGCGGCGGTGGAATTGTCCACGCCGCGGTCGAGCAAGAGCGGGAAGAGGTTGGGCAGAAGGCCGCTGACACCGAAGGCAAGGGCCATCGAGCCGACAGCCAGAACCCAGAAGCGATAGCCGCGCAGGGCCTGGCGAACGGCAATGCCGGTCTGGGGAAGGGCCTTGCTGGCAGCGCGGGCCCGCGCTTCGGGCAGGCGCAGCCAGGCAAAGAGGACTGGCAGCGCGAACACCAGCGGCAGGGCAGCGAGGAGCAGGTAACCCCCGCGCCAGCCGAACGCCTCCAGGGCGGCGTTGAGCAGGAACGGGATCGCCGCGCCGGTGGCACCGGTCGAGGCGAGCGCGAGACCCAGCGCCAGGCCGCGCGACTGCGTGAACCAGGCGTTGATGACCTTGGCGTAGGTCATCGGCAGGGTGCCCAGCGAAATGACGGCGAGCACCGCCCAGGCGGCATAGAACGTCAGGAGCTGGCCGCCGATGAGCGCGATAAGCAGCCGGGCAAGGCCCAGGCCTGCCGTCGAGACAAGCGCGACCTTGCGCGGCCCCAGCCGGTCCACCAGACGCCCGACATAGGCGCCCAGGAAGACCAGCGCGATGGGCGCGAGCATCAGCGTGCCCAGGATATCGGCGCGCGACCATCCGAATTCACCTTCGAGCGCGGTCGCCATGATGCCCGAGGTGTAGGGCGCGATGGGGGAGAGGCCCAGGCCCAGGCCAAAGGCGCAGGCGACCAGAGGCCGCCACCCTGCGCGGAATTCGGCGAGGCTGCCTGGCTGTGCGTCGGAGCTTTGGTGTTCCGCACTATTCATTGTTCAACTTCACCCTTGTCGGCCGTGTGTGAGCGGGGTGTCTCCCCGGGGGGCAGAGGTGGCGGGGCCACCGTTCGGCAGGCAGGGAGGCTACCTGAGCTACCTTGTGGGACGAGCCTGACCGGGCAAAACATCCGCGATCCGAACAAAGGTCTGTCCGAGGTTCGATCATTTCCCGGCATTGCGGTCTCTTGGAGGCATGACCAAGGACCTCTCCTCCACGCCCGAACCGGCCCGGACCTGCGCCCAATACCTGGCCCAGGGTATTTGCGAATCCGGCACCGAAACGGTGTTTGCCCTCGCCGGGGCGACTCACGCTCCGCTTCTGTTCGCGCTGGAAGAGCGGGGCGTTTCCATCGTTGGCGGACGGCACGAAAGCGGGACCGTGGGCGGGGCCGATGGCTATGCCCGCCGCTCGGGCCGCACCGGTGTTGCGCTGATCGTGGCCGAGCAGGGGCTGGCCAACGCGATGACCGCGCTGATGACCGCCGCGCAGGCCGAAAGCCCGCTGGTCGTGATCGCGACGCGCTTTCCCGACAGCTGGGTCGAACCCTCCGTGCCTTATGCCGTCGACCGTCACGAGATGACCGCCCCCTATCTCAAGTTCAGCCGCACGGTACCCTCACCCGACCGGCTGGGCGAGTATTTCCACGCGGCGATGAAGGCGGCCAATGAAGGCGTGCCCGGTCCGGCCCTGCTTGTGCTGCCGCTCGATTTCCTGACCCGTGAGACCACGAGCGCGCCGCGCGCGCCGGTCACGGTGCCCACGCTGCCCGGCGCGCAGGACGAGCAGATCACGGCGATGGCGCAGATGCTGGCCGAGGCGCGCCGTCCGATCATCGTGACGGACAACCGGGCGGCCCTGTCGCCGTGCGGGGAGGCGCTGCAGGCGCTGGCAGGCATGGGCGTTCCAGTTCTGGGCAATGGCCTCGGGCGCGGGCTCGTCCCCGAGATCGCCCCCACCGGATATCCCTGGCCCTACGCGCAGCGCGCCGCGTGCGAGGCGGACCTGGTGCTGGTGGTCGGCGCGCGGATGAACATGTGGTTCGGCTATGGCCTGGCGCCGCGCTTCGCGCCCGAGGCCCGCTTCATCCATCTCGACACCAGCGCCGAGGCTATTGGGCGCAATGTCCCTGTCGAACTGGCGGTGCTGGCCGATCCGGCGCGCACGCTGACAGCGCTTGGCGAAACCTTGCAGGCGCAGGATTTCCGCCGCGATCCGAGCTGGATCGCGCAGGCCTTGGAGCCCCGTGCCACGTGCGTGGAGGGCCTGCTCGCCGACTATGGCGAGGACCTCCATCCTGCCTCCATCGGCGCCGCGCTTGATCGCGTCCTGCCGCCCGAGCGGGTGCTTGTCTGCGATGGCGCGGATTCGATGAACTTCACCCACGCCTGCATGCGGGTCCACACCCCGCGTTCCTACGCCGATTTGCTGCCTTTCGGCGCGATGGGAGCGGCTTTTCCACTGGCCATCGGCATGGCCGCGGCCGAGGCCGAAACCGCGCGGCGCGAGGCGCGCGATCCGGTGCCCGTCACGCTGGTGACAGGCGATGGGTCGCTGGGCTTCTTCCTGGCCGAATTGGACACCGCGGCGCGCTCGGCTCTGCCGCTCCTCGTCCTCGTCTCGAACGACGGCAAGTGGGGCACCGAATACCACGGCCAGACGCTGGCCTATGGGCGCGCGATCAACACCGACCTTGGCCAGTCCGACTATGCCGCGATTGCGCGTGCCTTTGGCGGACATGGGGAACGCGTGGAGACGAAGGGTGAGCTCGATGCCGCGCTCGCCGCGGCGCTGGCGCGCATGGGCCCAAGCCTCATCGACGTGCGCGTCGATCCGGAAGGCGGGCGCATCCGCAAGACCGAGCCGCTGCTGGGGATGGTCCTGTTCGAGGACATCCCTGGTCATTGAGTGGCCGGGGCACTGAGGGCCCCACTTTCAGCAAAACTATCAAGATAATGACTTCGGGGAAGAAAGACATGACCAAGGCTTCCAGATGGCTGCTGGCCGGAACCGCGATGCTGGCGGCATCGCCCGCGCTGGCACAGGAACAGGCACCGCCCGCTGAAACCAGCGCGTATGGCAATGACATCGTCGTCACGGCCCAGCGTCGCGAAAGCTCGCTCCAGGAAACGCCGATCTCGGTGACGGCGCTTGGCGAACAGGCGCTGCAGGATCTCCAGATCCAGCGCACGGCCGACCTGCAGCGCGTGACGCCCAGCCTCAGCGTGACGCAGGGCACCGTCGATCCCACCACGCTCACCATCTTCATGCGCGGCGCCGGGCAGAACGCGGGCACCTGGGTGGGCTACGAATCCGCGGTCGGCCTCTATATCGATGATCTCTACTTCGCGAGCCTGACGGGCGCGAACCTGGACCTGGCGGACCTTGAACGCATCGAGGTGCTACGCGGGCCCCAGGGCACGCTCTATGGCCGCAACACGCTGACGGGCGCGATCAAGTACGTGACCAAGAAGCCGGACGGCACCAGCTTCGGCTCGCTGCAGGCCGAGGCGGGTGCCTACGACATGGTGCGGCTCAAGGGCACGGTCTCGACCGCACTGTCGGACGACTGGGCGGTGCTTGCCAGCGGCAATTTCTACGACCGTGATGGCTATTTCAGCGCCCCGGCGCTCGGCCGCGACGACTATGGCAAGGCGACCGAGTACGGCGGGCGCGTGGCGCTGGCCTATACGGGGGGCGGGCCGTTCGGGCTCAACGCCTCGGCTTTCTATTCGCGCGCAAAGAACGATGGATCGGTGGGTCTGGCTACCGACCCGGTGACGCTCGAGCCCGCAGCCTCCGATCCCTACACGTATGTCGGCCCGATTGATGGCTACGGCGATGTCGAGACTTATGGCGGCGATCTCACGCTGAGCTACGATGTGGGCGGGGCGACGATCAAGTCGATCACCGGCGTCGTGCGCAACGAGCAGGAGTTCCTGGCCGACACCACCGCCGGGCAGCCGACCAACACCGTTGATGGTCCTTATGCGCTGGGCTTCGACCGGCTGGAATCGGAAGCCGGGCGCACCCAGATCTCGCAGGAACTGCAGATCCTGGGCGATGCGGTCGGGGACCGGCTGCACTACATCGCCGGGCTCTACTACTTCCGCGAGAAGGGCCATCAGGGGCGGAGCGACTATCTCCTGAACCTCTATCAGTTGATGCCCCAGCTGGTCGACATGAAGACCACCAGCTACGCCGCCTATGGCCAGCTGACCTACGACCTGACACCCACGCTCTCGGCAACGGCGGGCCTGCGCTATACGCATGAGACCAAGTCGGTGGAAGGTTACCAGCAGAACAACCTGACGACGGTGCCCGAGGACCGGACCTACGGCGCCATCGACGCGACCCGCAAGGCCAAATCCTGGACGCCCAAGTTCGGCCTCGACTGGCAGGCGACCCCGGATATCCTCGCCTATGCCAGCGTCTCGCGCGGCTTCCAGGCGGGCGGGTTCAACTACCTCGCGCTCGCCAATCCGACCAACTACGAGAACGGCTTCGACCCGCAGACCGTGTGGGCCTATGAAGTGGGTCTCAAAACCTCGTTCCTGGACGGGCGCGGACACCTCAACCTCGCCGCTTACCGCAACGATTTCAGCGATATCCAGACCAACGTGATCGTGGCGGGCTCCTCGCTGACGCAGAACGCAGGCACGGCGCGGGTGCAGGGGATCGAGGGTGAGTTCTCCTATTCGCCGCTGCCGGGTTGGAACCTGTTCGCCTCGGGCTCCTACAACGATGACAAGTATCTCGACATCGATCCGGCGAGTTCGGCAGCGTCCTCGGGCGCGACGCGCCTGCCCAACGTGCCGCACTGGCAGGGCAGTGCAGGCTTCTCGGGCCGGGTGCCGGACGAGAAGCTGGGCGACCTTCTGGTTGGCGCCGACTATTCCTACATGGGCGGCAAGTACCTTGGCGGCACCAATGCGCCGATCACCTACATGCCCGACTATGAACTCGTGAACGCCTATGTCGGCTGGGCGCCGCCGGTTGACAGCGATATCGAGTTGCGCTTCTCGGTCGCCAACCTCCTCAAGGAAGACTACTACGTCTACGGCAACGTGCTGGGCGCCTACGGCATCCGCAGCCCCGGCGATCCGCGGACCTGGAAGGTTTCGGTGAGGTTCAGCTATTAAGGACGTCCACGTGAGCAAATATCTGATTCTGATCGACTTCATCAACGACCTGACCAGCCATGACCCGATGGCGGGCGAGCTGGCCCGCCGCAACGTGGTGGCCAATGCGGCCAGCGTTCTGGAGAAGGCGCGCAAGGCCGGTATTGCGGTCGGGCACGTCAGGGTCGCGTTCAGCGCCCCCGACCTGCCCGAGGCACCCGAGCGTTCGCCGCTCTTCGCCAATTTCAAGGGTTCGGGCGCGCTCCAGCTGGGGACGCCGGGTGTCGATTTCGTGTCCGCGCTGACCCCGGCCGAGGGCGAAGCCATCATCCTCAAGCACCAGATCAGCCCATTCTGGAAGACGATCCTCGATGATGAACTGGAAAAGCACGGCGTGACCGAGCTTTACGTGACCGGCCTGTCGACCACGCTGGCGGTCAGCTCGACCGTGCGCGAGGCGCATGATCGCGGCCTTTTGGTCAAGGTCATCGCGGATGCTTGCTCGGCCGGGTCGCTCGAGGCGCACGAAGCCGAACTCCAGGCCTTCGGCGGTCTTTGCGAAATTACCGAGGCGGCGAAGGTCAGCTTCGCGGACTGAGGCTGCTGGCCTGCAAGGGCCGGTCTGGTATCCAGGAGAGGGCGTGGTTCCACAGGGGCCGCGCCCTCTTTTGGTTCTGGAGTACCGGGCAGGCAGACCGCGATATCCGCGATGCGGACAGATCATCCCCCGCTTTCCTTCGTAATCTGCGACCCAGACCTGAATTGCCTTGCCGCAATGCGGATGCTTTGACCTGCCGAAATTGTCCGACTGGTGATTGGGAACCTAGCCTCGCGGCCGACACAAAAATCTGCCCAGGGGGTTCTCACGATGATCGGCAAGCTTCTCCAGACATGTTCTCTCGGCTCGATGGCCGCGGCCGCACTGTTGGCGCCCTCCGCGCAGGCGCAGGAGCAGGAGCGCCCGGCAGGCGCCTCGGCGGGCGGCGATATCGTGGTGACCGCGCGCCGCCGCGAGGAATCGCTCCAGGACATTCCGGTCGCGATCAACGTCGTCTCGCAGGACACCATCGCGCGCAAGGGTGTGCGCGACATGAACAGCGTCGCGGCGATGACCCCCGGGCTCCAGTTCGACACCGGTGCCTCGCCCGCCGACATCCGCCCCAGCCTTCGCGGCATTGCCCTGATCGAGGGGCGCTCCAACGTCGCCATGATCGTCGATGGCATCGACACCACCGGCGTATCGCTCAACACGACCGTGGGCGGAGGCGGCAACCAGAACGCGACCGCGCTCATGGATATCGCCCGCATCGAGGTGGTGAAGGGCCCGCAGACAGTCTACTTCGGGCGCAGCGCCTTTGCAGGCGCCATCAGCTTCGTGAGCAAGGACCCCGAGTTCACGCCGGGCGGCACGTTCAACTTCGGCCTGGGCGCCTATGGCCAGCAGGAAGCCACCGCGCACGTCACCGGCCCCGTCATCGGCGATGTTGTCGCGGCCAAGCTTTCGGCGACCTACAGCAACTTTTCCGGTTTCTACAAGAATCCGGGCAACGGGCAGGGGCTTGATGCCAGCCGCAACTACGGCGTGGGCGGCACCGTGCTGATCGAGAGCGGCGCCTTCACCGGCAAGATCCGGGGCAGCTATCTCAACAGCAACGCCGGACCGGGCGCAGGGTATGTAATCCAGCGCCCCGATACCTCGCTCTACGGCGTCAACACGATCACCGAGGAGACTTTCGACCCCGACGAGGTCAACATGTCCTCGGACCACCGCTACGCCGGCAACAATTCCGAGACCTACCGCGGCGTGCTCGACCTGGAGTATGACTTCGGCAACGGCTTCGTGCTCAACTCGCTCTCGGGCTACAACCGCACCAAGGGACGGCTGGAGTTCGATTTCGACAAGGAGCCGCAGAACGAGCCGCAGGGCGTCGATCTGGGCGGCGGACTGGTCAATTGCCTCTCGATGGTGTGCGTGGGCATCTTCGACTTCGACAATGACCTGCAGCAGATCAGCTCGGACCTGCGCCTGAGCTACGATGGCGGGCCGATCCGCGCGATGGTGGGCGGCTATGTCTTCGACGAGAACTACGAGGAAGTGGACTATTCGCGTTTCCTGGGTGCGCGTCCCTTCATCACCAGCACCCGCGCCGACATTCCCGGGCGGGTCAACCGTCTGAACACCAACACCTATTCCGGTTTCGGCTCGGTCGAGTTCGACCTGTCCCGCGCGCTGACGGTGACGGGCGAACTGCGCTACAACCACGAGGTCATCTCGGCCGCCGCGACGACCGGGGTCAACCTGTTGTTCCTGACCGGCGCGAACGAGATCGATTTTCGCGGCAAGACCAGCTTCGATGCCTGGCTTCCGCGTGTGAGCGCAGCCTGGAAGGTCTCGCCCGACCTCAACATCTACGCAAGCGCGGCCAAGGGCTCCAAGCCGGGCGGCTTCAACACCGGCCAGGTGCGCGACGATCTGCGCCCATTCGGCCAGGAATCGATCTGGACGTACGAGCTGGGCGTGAAGGGTAGTCTCCTCAATGGCGACCTCAACTTTGAGGCCGACGTCTACTATTCGGACTGGTCGGACCTGCAGGTGACGACCGTGTGCTATGGCTCGCTCAGCGCGCAGGGGCCCGAGCCGGAATGCCCCAATTCCTCGGCCGTGACGCTCAACTACATCATCAACGCGGACAAGGCTGAGGTGAAGGGCGCCGAACTGGGCGTGAACGCGACCCCGTTCCACTGGCTGACGCTGAGCGGCAGCTACGCCTACACCGATTCCAAGTTCAAGGACTTCGCCGCGCGTGACGTATTCCCCTCGCCCGCTGGGGTGGATCGCCAGTTCGGGGGCAACCGCGTCCCCCTCGTGCCGCGCCATTCGGCAACGGGCATGGTCCACATCGAGGCGCCGCTTACGGGTGAACTCGACGGCTTCATCGAGGGCACGGGCAACTACCGCAGTTCGCGTTTCGCGCGCTTCGACAACCGCGTGAAGCTGGACCAGAAGTTCACCGCCGACGCGCAGATCGGCCTCAAGGGCGGCAGCTGGACCGCGCTTGTCTACGTGAACAACATCTTCAACGATCTGACGCCCGACTTCAGCCGCTTCTGGGGCTTGTTCAACCCCTCCACCTCGAACGGCGAATACATCACCGCACCCGCGCGCCGCACCGGGGGCATCCGCTTCATCAAGAACTTCTGAGTTTCTCTTTCCGGCCCGGGACCATGTCCCTCCCCGGGCCGGATCGGGACGTGCGAAGGGGCGCAGCGTCTGATGACTCTGCGCCCCTCTTTTCGTGCAGACAGGGTGTCCCGCTCAGGGGTGGACGAGTTCGAGCCCGCCCGAGACCGGCAGTGCCTGGCCGTGGATCCCGGCGGCGGCATCGGAGACGAGGAAGGCGACGAAGCGCCCGACCTCGTCGGGTGTGCCCACGCGCCCGATCGGCGTCTTGCCCTCGATCATCGCGCGGAACTGGCGCGCGCCGTCCTCGCCCAGGGAATCGGTGACGCTCTCGCTCCAGATCAGGCCGGGCTGGATGGCGTTGACGCGCACCTTGCGGGGGCCTGCAATGGCCTGGTCGTAGCTTTGGCTAAGGCCGATCATCGCGGCCTTCGAGGCGCCATAGGCCGATCCCCCAAAGCCAGCGCGCATCCCTGCAACGCTCGCCACGTTGACGACCGAACCATGTCCTGCCTCGAGAAGTGGGAGCAGGGCGTCCATGCCCCTGCGGCACCCGCCGTAGTTGAGATGGACAAGGAAGCGCGGCACGTCCTCGTCAAGGTCCTCGATGGGCAGGTTCTTGGCCTCGCCCGCATTGTTGACGAGGCCGTGAAGCGCACCTTGCGTCTCGCGAATGGTCGCAGCGGCGGCCTCCCAGGCGTTTGCGTCGGTCACGTCGAGGCGGATGAAGGCCCCGTCGCCCCCGGCTTCGCGCACGAGGGCCAGCGTTTCCTCGGCAAGGTCGGGCTTGCGCCCGCCCACGAAGACGAAACCGCCTTGGCGTCCGATCTCGATGGCGCTGGCGCGCCCGATGCCCGAGGTCGCCCCGGTGACGAGAATGGCCTTCCCGGCGAGCGAGGTCGTGGCCTTCGCATCGGGTGCGGGTTCCAGCGCGATGTCGGCGCCTGCAACGAAGCTGGCGCGCGTATCGGTGAGCATCTGCAGCGCAGCGACGATCTGCGCAGGCGCTGTGTCCGGCGAAAGGGTCAGCCGGTTCGAACGCAGGTGGACACCGCGCCGGGAGGCATCGAGCATGGCCGACCAGGTGGCGTAGCGGATGCCGTTCGCGGCGGCATCGGTATCGATGGCGGCGGGGCCGTCCGCACGGCGCAGGAGGGAGATGAGCGCTGGTTCGCCGGACGCGCAGATCCGGTTGGCAAACTTCGCGGTCAGCCAGGCCGAGAGGATTTCCTTTTCGACACCGTCCAGGCCTTCACCGCCGCGCGGGCAATGAACGATGGTGTCGAAGCGCAGTCCTTGCGCCTCGGCCTTCGCGGCAAAGTCCTCCCAGGCCGCCTGGTCGGGCAGGCCCGTGTCGAGGATGGTGAGGTCATGGTCGGCAAGCGCGGTTGCCGCGTGGGCACCTTCCGGGCTCGCGGCGTTGAGAATGAGGGCCTTCTTCACAGGCCCACCGGACCGCCGAAATTGACGTAGGCCAGCGTCGGCTCTGCGGCCTCCAGCGTGTTGATGCGATCTTCGGCCGGGTAGAAGAAATAGGTGCGGCCGGGCGCGGTCGCTGCGCCGTCAACGCCGATGCCCCCCGAAGTCGCGAAGATTTCCAGGTAGTGGGGAAGGGCCGTGGTTGTCGATTGCCAGCCTGCCGGAAGGCGGACGAAGGCACTGCCCTCACCGGTCTCGGGATCGACGCTGAGGACGCGAGCCTCCACGTCCGCCCCGAGGAACCGGCTGGGCGCAAACCCTTGCAATGCGGCGCCCTTCTCCAGCGCGACAGGCGCACGTGGGGGCAAGGCACCTTCGGCAAGGTAGAGGTCGTCCTGCTCAGGCTCGGGCACGAAGTTGAAGTCGAGCTGGCGCCCGACGCGCGAGAGAAAGGTCGATTCCTCAGGTACGGTGCTGGCAAAGCCGTGAACGGTGCGCGGCGGGTGGAACAGGTAGGCGCCTGCTTCGACCCAGTTGCGCCCATCGAAGCTGAAGCGCCCCGAGACGCCCAGCAGCTCCTCGTAGGTGTGGTGGTAGTGGGCGGTATCGGGCGCGGTGTAACCATCGGCCGGAACCATGCGCTGGAGCGCGGTGCGCGCGC
This sequence comes from Novosphingobium sp. MBES04, assembly GCF_000813185.1. Taxonomy (NCBI): domain Bacteria; kingdom Pseudomonadati; phylum Pseudomonadota; class Alphaproteobacteria; order Sphingomonadales; family Sphingomonadaceae; genus Novosphingobium; species Novosphingobium sp. MBES04. The sequence continues at coordinate 2,718,091 of NZ_DF850488.1, forward strand.
CCGTCTCCGGATCGCGGCTGAGCAGGCGGGAATAGAGCCCGGGCGGGCCGAGCGGTTCCCAGTCGAGTTCGTCCACCCTCAGATCGACTACGCGTGGCCTCATGACGGTCCCTTTTTGAAAAGCGTGTTCAGAGTGGGAGGGTTTCAGATCGTCGGCGCGCCCTCCAGCAAGGGCCGGGCGAGCCTCCGCATGGCGGATGTCCGCGGGGCAGGGGTTGGGGCCTGCGCCATGCCGCGGGCAGTCTCGCGTGTCCCATCCGGTTGTGCAAGGATTGAGCTGTGAGCGCTGAAGACACCCCCGAACTCGCCTACGATATCTCGCAGTGCGTCCACCGCGCGGACCTCGTGCCTGAGGCCCTGGCGCTCTGGGATGGGACCGCGCTGCCGGGCCTGGTCCTGCGCCGTCTGGCCGACGGGAGCCTGCGCAGCGCGCTGGCCACACCCGCGCAGGGCTGGCAGGCGACGAGCGCGCGGGCCGATGGGGCCCTGACCCAGCTCTTCGTGCTCGAGGGGCAGGTCCGCATTGGCAAGAGCCTGCTCGGGCCTTGCGGCTTCGCGGTGCTGCCCGGCGACCGGCCGCTGGACGTGGAGGTGCTGGCCGACAGCGAGTGGATCGTCATCGTCGATGCGCCCGTCGAAGGCACCTCGCCCGAACCGGTACTGCACGCGGATTGCCGCGCGATCGATCCGTTCGTGCCGGTGATCGAGGGGCGCCGGCTCGATGGCTTCGAGCGCCGCGTCCTCTGGCTCGACCCGCGCAGCGGGGCGGATACGCGCCTCCTGAAGGTGCCGCCGCGTTTTGGCGGCGTGGGCGGGGGCAACTGGCACCCGGTCGAGGAGGAAATCTTCTGCATCGAGGGCGATATCCAGCCCGACGACACCCGGCCCATGAAGGCGGGCTCGTTCCTGTGGAACCCGGCGCGCTCGATCCACGGTTTCAATGAGCGGACCGAGGGGGGCTGCATGCTCCTGGAATGGCACGACGGCCCTTGGGACCTGCACCTGGCTTAAACGAAAACGCCCCGGCGGGGTGGCCGGGGCGTTTCGTGTTCGGACTTCGTCCGCAACTATGGGGTCAGGCTCAGTCCTTTGCCCACTTGCGTTCGAATTCCCAGACCTTGTCGAAGCCGATCAGCTCGCAGAACTCCTTGAAGTCGAAGAGTTCGGGGCCTTCGAGGCTGGTGCCGGTTTCCTTGAGGCGCTGCAGCGAAACCTCGACCGCGCGCGCGGCGACCAGCGAAGTCATGGCCGGGAAGATCGCCATCTTGAAGCCGAGCTCTTCCAGCTCGCTGACCGGACGGATCGGGGTGAGGCCACCATCGGCCATGTTGGCAAGCATCGGCGTGTCGATCGTCTGGCAGATGCGGCGCATGTCGTCGGTGTTGGTCAGCGCCTCGGGGAAGAGGATGTCCGCGCCCGCTTCGGCAAAGGCGCCCATGCGGTCTTCCACGGCGTTGTAGCCGCCGCTCTGCATCACGTCGGTGCGCGCGATGATGAGGAACTTCTCATCCTTGCGCGCGTCGCAGGCGACCTTGATCTTCTCGACCATGTCCTCGACGGGGATTACCCGCTTGAAGGGCGTGTGGCCGCACTTCTTGGGAAATTCCTGGTCCTCGATCTGCATCGCGGCAACGCCCGCCTTCTCATAGGCAAGGACGGTGTGGTGCACGTTGAGCAGGCCGCCAAAGCCGGTGTCGGCGTCCGCAATGACCGGGGTCTTGGCGCTCTCGACCAGCTTTTCCATACGGTCGACCATCTGCGTGACCGAGGCAATGCCCGCATCGGGCAGGCCCAGGCCGCTGGCGGTCAGCCAGTAGCCGCTGCCGTAGACGGCATCGAAGCCGACCTTGCGCGCGATGACGGCGGTGATCATGTCCTGAATGCCGGGGGCCGTGACGAACTGGCCGGACTTGACCATGTCGTAGAGGCGGGTGTCCTGCATCGTGTCTTCCTTTATCTTCGCTCTGCCCGGACACGACGCAAGGGCACGGCGCGAGGGCAGGAAACAGGGGCGTGGCTTTGCACTTCGGCTGCGGTTTCGCAGGATGCGCCACAACCGGGATAGGGCAGTCTATCCGTATTGCGGATGAGACGGGACGCGCGCGATGGTCAAGGGCGGCCGTGCGCGGCACGCTCCGGACATGACCCAGAAGCCCGTCCCTGTTTCGCGCGTTGTCCCCAATGACGGCACGCAGGCGCCCCAAGTGCAGCCTGACGCCATGCCCGATGCCGGGGCCTGGGCCCTCATTGCCGGGCTGCTCATGGTGATGACCGTGTGCCATGGCATCATTACCTCGGACCTGCCCGCGCTCGACAGCGCGATTCTGGCGGACCTTGGCATCAGCCGCGGCGCGCTCAAGCTGCGCGAGACGATCTTCTTGCTTTCGGCCGGGGTGTCGGGGCTGGCCATCGGTTTTCTGACCGCGCGTGTGCGCCCCTCGCGGATCGTGCTGGCGGGCCTCGTGCTCCTGGCGATTACGCTCACCGCCTATGGCCATGCGCGCAGCATCGGGCAGATTTATGCGCTCTATGGGCTGCTGGGGCTGTCCTTTGCCTCCTCGCACGTGGTGATCGTGGTGCTGATGGTGCGCGCGCGGTTTTTGGGTCTGCGCACACTGGCAACCTCGATTGCGCTTTCGGGCACGAGCATCGGCGCGGCGATCTTCCCCTCGCTCGCGGTCTTCGCACTGGAGCAGGCGGACTGGCGCAGTGTCCTGCGCGCGGCGGCCATCATCCCGCTCGCGCTGTTGCCGGTGGCCGCCGTGCTGGTGCGTTCTCCGAGGCCGAACAGGCATGAGGAGATGCCGGTTGCGGCGGCGAGGTCGGGACCGCTGCTCGGCGCGTTCGCGCAGGTTCCGCGCCATCGCCTGGCGCTGGCGCTGCTGTTGGTGGCGACGTTCGGGACGTTCTTCGCCTCGACCGCGTTCCTGCTCAACCTCTTCCTCTACCTTCAGGATATCGGTCTTGGCGCGCGCATGGCGGCGCTCGGCATGACGCTGGTGTTCCTGACTGGCCTGTTCGGCAAGGTGCTGGTGGGCGCGGCGGCGGAGCGCTGGGGGACCAACCGGGTATGGAATTCGCAGCAGATGCTGCTGCTTGCAGGCGCCCTGCTGCTCAGCCTTGGCGGGCCCATGATCGCGTTTGTAGGGCTGGTGCTGCTCGGCGCAGGGTGGGCCGGGTGCTACGTCCTGACCCAGGTGGTCATCGCCAATTCGTTTGCCGGACCACGGCTGGGCCAGATGACGGGCGCCTTCATCGTCTTTGAATCGATCGCGTCGGGCTCGGGCGTGTTCGTGGCGGGGCGGCTGTTCGACCTGTTCGGCAGCTACCGCCCGGGCTTTCTGATCTGCGCCGCGCTCATTGCCGGCGCAGCGCTGGCAGCCTTCCTATTCCGCCGCCTCGTCGAAGGCGGGCATGCCGTTGCCCATCGCGAAGAGCCCGTCGGCGATCCTGGCTGAGACCCCGAGCATGGGTTCCAGGTAGCGTTCGATGGCCTGGCTGAGCGGCATCGAATTGGCAAAGTAGACGAAGGCCAGCGCGCCCAGCAGATCGCCGCACCCATCGAAGATCGGCACCGCGATCGAGGAGGTCTTGCCCGGCGTCGCCGAATAGGGCGTGCGCGCGACCGCTGCATAGCCGCATTCGCGGATGCGGACCTGCGCCTTGCCGCTCTGGAAGTCGCGCAGGATCACGGTGTCGAGCGGCTCGTGGATGCGCTGCGACTGGGAGAGCAGCTCGGCCTGTTCGGCCTCGTCCGAGAACGAGAAGAAGACCTGCCCCGAGGCCGACGCCAGCAAAGGCACCTGCCAGCCGGGGTAGTAGTTGTTGAAGGTGAGCGTGGTCTGCGTGCTGGTCGAATCGCGCACCACCATCTTGCTTCCCACCCGGGTCACGACGCTGAGCGGCCAGTGGTGATCGCGCGTAAAGCCCTGGATCAAGGGGCGCGCCACGTTCACCAGGCGATCATGGTTCTGGAAACCGCACGAGAGCGTCTGGATAAGCGCGGTCGGGCGGTACCGCTTGCGGGTCGGTTCGCGCTCGATCAGGCCTTCCTCGATTAAGGTGTTCACGATGCGATAGGCGGTCGGATAGGGAATACCCGCCGCGCTCGAGATTTCGGTGAGGCCCAGCGATCCGTAGCGGTTGATGGCCTGGATCACGTTGATCGAGCGCGAGAGCGACTGGATCACGTCCTTGCCCCGGAAGGGCTCGGTTCCGGCGGGGGACGCGGCGGGCGAAGCGACGAATTCAGGCACGGGCATCTCGCGGTTGCTGCATTGATCTGGATCAAAAAAGTTTGCCGAAAGCGACTTTGAGTCAAGCCGATCCACCGCCTGGCGAGAGAGAATCTCCATGCCACGAACATTGGCGCGCGTGGCTGGCGCGCTGCCGTTCGGCCCATGCCGCGATACGGATGGTGCGCTGGCCTGTCGTTTTACCTGTCTGCCCCGGGTGCAAGACCTTGGCTCCCGGCACCAATGCGGCCGCCGGGAGAACGCACAACGGAGTACGTGGCAATCATGAATAGATGCGAAGTCCTGGTCGTGGGCGCGGGCCCTGTCGGCGCGACCTGCGCAGCGCGCCTTGCGGCAATGGGCATCTCGGTGACGCTGATCGAACAGGAGCCGGACTGCGCCCACGACCTCAGGGCTTCGACGATCCACGCCTCGACGCTTGAAATGCTCGACGAGATCGACGCGGCCGAGCCGCTGATCGGCATGGGCCTGAAGGCGCCGATCTACCAGATGCGCGACCGCCGCAGCGGCGAGGCCCTGCGCTTCGACCTGACCGAACTGTCCGACCTCACCCGCTTCCCCTTCCGCCTCCAGTGCGAGCAGCACTACCTGGCCAAGCACCTGGCTACCAAGGTGCAGGAAGCCGACGGCATGGACGTTCATTTCGGCTGCCGCCTCATCGATGCCCGCCAGAACGGCGAAGGCATCGTCGCGACGGTTGAGCAGGACGGCGTCCAGCGCGAAATCGCCGCGAAGTTCCTCGTCGGCGCGGATGGCTCGCGTTCGGTCGTGCGCAAGGTCATCGGGGCCGAATTCGATGGTTTCACCTACGAGGAGAAGTTCGTCTCGATGTCGACCCGGCTCGAGATCGAGAAGGCGATCCCCGACCTCGACTACGTGAACTACATCAGCGATCCTGACGAATGGCTGGTCCTGCTCAAGGTCCCGGGCATCTGGCGCGTGCTTGTGCCCGGCGATGGCGATGTCAGCGACGAGGACCTCATCAGCGACGCCAACGCCGACCAGATCTTCAACCGGATCGTGGGGCATGGCAATGTCGAGACCACGCACCGCACGATCTATCGCGTGCACCAGCGCGTCGCCAAGAAGTTCGTGGAGGGGCGCATGGCGATCATCGGCGATGCCGCACATCTCAATAATCCGCTGGGCGGCTTTGGCATGAACAGCGGCATCCACGATGGCTGGAACCTCGCCGAAAAGCTCTGGATGATCCTGCGCAAGGACGCGGATTTCGAGGCGCTTGCCAAGTTCGAACGCCAGCGCCAGGCTGTCACGCGCTCGTTCATCCAGGCCCAGACCATCGAGAACATGGAGAACATGGGCGAGACCGACCAGACCGCGCTCGCCGCCAAGCGCGAGAAGATGCGCCGTGTCCAGGCCGATCCGGACGCGCGCCGCGCCTACCTGCTGCGCCAGGCCATGTTCTCCAGCCTTGCACAGGAAAGGGAAATCGCATGACAGGACCGATCACCGAGCCGGCGCTGCGCAAGGCAGCGGGCCCACTCGACCACGTGCGCGGCAACACGCTCGACTGGGAGATGCTGGGCACCCACGGCCTCAAGCGGCGCAAGCTGGGCGAGGATCCTGAGACGGGGCATGTCACCAACCTCGTCTACATCCCGGAAGGCTGGCGGGGCGGGGGCGTTGCGCACTTCCACGATGCCTTCGAGGAAGTCTACATGCTCGAGGGTTCGGTGACGCTCGATGGCAACCACTACTTTCGCAAGGGCGTCTACTTCTATCGCCCGGGCCACATCGTGCACGGCCACGATGAACGCTCCGAGGAGGGCGCGCTGGCTCTCGTGCGCAGCGACGGGCTGCTCTCACTTCAGCTGATCCATGAGCCTGAGCAGCCCATCGAGTATCCGCTGCCCGCCGCCGACGATGCGCGAGGTCACGTCTTCGAACTGGCCATCGCCGATGTCGCGCCCCGGCCCGATCCCGCGCTGCCCGAAGGCTGGACGAGCAAGACCTTCAGCACCGATCCGCGCAGCGGCGCGCGCACGTTCGAGGCGCTCGTTCCGGCCGGTTGGCAGGGCGAGGCCGCGGCCCTTGGTGTGAGCTGGGAAGCCTACGTTCTGGACGGCGCGCTGGAAGGCGCGGGCGAGACCTGGAGCGCGGGCGACTATACCGTTGGTGCGTCCGACACCCCGCTGCTGGGCGCCACCGCCAGTCTCGAGGGCGCGCGTATCCTCGTCTGGACCTTCGGAGCCGCTTCGTGAAGGCCGCCCGGCTCCACGCCCCGGGTGACATCCGCGTCGAGGACGTCGCCAGGCCGGAGCCGGGCCCCGGACAGGTTCTCGTCCAGGTCATGGCCTACGCGCCTTACGGCACGGACGTGGGGACCTACCTCAACCGGGGTGGGCGCTATGTGAAAAGCTATCCGGTCGGCATCGGCGCGGACTTTTCCGGCATCGTCGCCCAGCTTGGCGCGGGCGTGGAGGGGCTGGCCCCTGGCGACAGGGTCAGCGCGCTCGCGCTCGACCACTGCGGGGCCTGCGCCAACTGCACGAAGGGCCGCCACAACCTGTGTCTTGATCCGGCGTTCCGGACCCCGGCGCGGCAGACCTGCTGCGAGGAATACACGCTTGTTTCGGCGCGCAAGCTCGCGGTCCTGCCCGATGCGGTCGGCTTTGAAGATGCCGCGATGCTGGCCGGGCCCGTCGATGCGCTCAACGCCTTTCGCCGTATGCGGCTGGAGGCGGGGCAGCGCGTCGGCATCGTGGGCGTGGGCGCCATGGGGCTGGGCGCGGTCGCCATGGCGCGGGCGCTGGGGCTCGAGGTCGTCGCCATCGGGGGGAGCGGGCGCCGCTCCGATCTCGCCGGGGAGCTTGGCGCAGCCCACCTCTTCCCGATTGCCGCCCATGGTGAAAGCGTCGCTGAGCGTGTGCTTGGCGCGTTCCCGGAAGGGCTGGACGCGGTGATGGAGACCACCGCCTCGGCCTGGGGCATGGACGAGGCTTTCGCCGTTGCCGCGCCGGGCGCGCGTGTCGCGCTGACCGGCGGCGGCGACCTTCCCGTCAGCAACTGGCAGATCGTCGAGCGCGAGCTGGAGATCCTCGGTGTGAAGGCAGGGCCGGGACAGGTCGAAGTCCTGGAATTCATCGCCCGTGGGGACCTCTCCCTCCGCCCTACGATCACTCGGCGCTTCGCGCTGGATGACGTGGCCGAGGCCTTTACCCTGCTGGCCGGACCCCAAGCCCGCGATGTCGGGCGTGTCATAATCGAGATCGGAGAGACCGCGTGACAACCGCAAGTGCCCCGCGCACCTTGTATCGCAAGCTCTGGGACAGCCACGTCATCGAAGTCGTGCCCGGAGCGCAAGGAGAGGGTGAGGAAAGCCGCGCCGCTCTCATCCACGTCGACCGCCACTTGCTGCACGAATGCAGCACACACCAGTCCTTCGAGGCGCTGCGCAGCAACGGGCGCACGGTCCACCGCCGGGAAACCCACCTGGCCGTGCCCGACCATGCCGTTTCGACCGCGCTCGATCGCCTCAGCATCGCGCAGGATGATGGCGCGGCGGGCGCGCAGGTTGCACGTCTTGCCTCCAACGTCGCCGAGTTCGACATTCCCTACGTACCGCTCGACGATGCGCGCCAGGGCATCGTCCACGTCATGGGCCCGGAGCTGGGCTTTACGCTGCCCGGCATCACGCTTGCCTGCGGCGACAGCCACACCTCGACCCACGGGGCCTTTGGCGCGCTGGCCTTCGGCATCGGCGCGAGCGACTGCGAGACCGTGCTCGCCACCAACGCCATCGTGCAGAGCCGCGCGAAGACCGTGAAGGTCGAACTCTCCGGCACGCTGGGCGCGCACGTCACGTCCAAGGACGTCGCGCTGGCGCTGATCGGGCGCTACGGCGCAGGCTTTGCTACTGGCTGCGCGGTCGAGTTCACCGGCGAGGCGGTGCGCGCCATGTCGATGGCCGCGCGCATGACCTTGTGCAACATGGCGATCGAGGCGGGCGCCCGCATCGGCCTCGTCGCCCCGGACGAGACCACCATCGACTACCTGCGCGGCCGTCCGCTCGCGCCGCAGGGCGAGATGTTCGAGCAGGCCGCGACCTACTGGCGCACGCTCGCCAGCGACCCGGGGGCGGAATACGACCGCACCGTCGCGCTCGATCTTGACGCGCTCGCCCCGCAGATCACCTGGGGCACCAACCCGCAGGACGCGGCTCCCGTCGATGGCACGGTTCCGGCCGCGCCCGAGGACGCCGAAGCGGCACGCCAGCACGCCAAGGCACTGGCCTACATGGGCATCGAAGCGGGCATGCCCGTCACCGACATCGCGGTCGACGTGGTCTTCATCGGCAGCTGCACCAATGGCCGCATCGAGGACCTTCGCGCCGCTGCCGCGGTCGCCCGAGGCCGCAAGGTGGCCGACGGCGTGCGCGCGCTTGTCGTGCCCGGCTCGATGGCCGTGCGCGCACAGGCCGAAGCGGAAGGGCTCGACACGATCTTCACCGAGGCCGGGTTCGACTGGCGCATGGCGGGCTGCTCGATGTGCGTGGCGATGAACGAGGACCGCCTCGCCGAAGGCGAGCGCTGCGCGTCGACCTCCAACCGCAATTTCGAGGGCCGCCAGGGTCGCGGCGGACGCACCCACCTGATGAGCCCCGCGATGGCCGCGGCTGCGGCCGTGACCGGGCATATCGCCGATGTCCGCACGCTCGAGGAGATCGTGGCATGAAGCCTTTTGAAAGCCTGACCAGCCCGGTTCTGCTCCTGCGCGAGAACCGCATCGACACCGACATCATCTACCCCGCGCGCTTCCTGCTCATCATGCAGCGCGAGGGGCTGGGGCAGCACTTCTGCGCCGACCGCCGCGTCGATTTCGAAGGCAACGCGATCGCCAATCCGATCGACGAGGCCAAGGAACGCGGTGCGGGCATCCTCATCGCGGGCCGCGAATTCGGCTGTGGGTCGAGCCGCGAACAGGCGGTCTGGACGATCAAGGACTTCGGCATCACCTGCGTGATCGCGGAAAGCTTTGGCGAGATCTTCCAGGCCAACTGTCTGCGCAACGGGGTCCTGCCCATCGTCCTTGATCCCGCGACGGTCGAGGAACTTGCCGCTTTCGGCAAGGAGGGCGAACTGAGCGTCGACCTCGTCGCGCGCACGATCACGGCGGGCGAGAAGGTCCTCGACTTCGAGATCTCGGACAATGCGCGCGAACGCCTGCTCAAGGGCTGGGACGAAACCGGCATGATCCAGAGTCGCTGGGGCACCGCGATCTCGACGTTCGAGGAGGGCCAGCGCGCCGCGCAGCCCTGGCTTTACGAGCCGCTCGCGATCTGAGGCGAAAGACCCAGGAACACAGTATCGGGAAGGGCGGCGAAGTAGGGGTTTCGCCGCCCTTTTTGCTGCGCGCGAAAAATGCAACTCAAGTCCGTTGCGCGCGCTCGAACGAAAATTATAACAACGTCTACGTAAATTTCGCGTCGTGCGCTAATTTGCGTGCGGAGTCGGGCGTGGTGAAGCTCTTGGTTCGGCGTCGAACCGGCGTTACCACGGGGCATCGGACGGCTTTGCGCCGGGTATCTCGGACAAGTGCCGGGGCCTGCGCAAGTCGAACGGAAACAAACCCTTTGCAAGAAGGGAACCCGAAGCGCGCGCAGGCCTTGTTCCCCAGGCAGGGGCAAGGGCCGAAGCAAGACGCGGCAATTGGGCGGAGACGATGATGAGTGAAGGCAAGACCACCTCGAAGGCCAAGGCCACCAAGTCGGCCAAGACATCGCGCGGAAGCGATGATCTGGCGCAGATTCTGGCCGATCAGATCCGCGCCGGACTCCTGCCCGGTGACGGCGCGAAGGACGAGCCCTGGATCGAGGACGCCGCGGCGTTCCTGCTCGATGCGGCGAAAACGCGCGAGGATGGCGAGAGCGTGGTCGAAGTGGCCTCGGCGGGCGAGGAACGCCCGGTTCTGCGCGTGGCGCTCATCAACGAGGACATGCCCTTCCTGGTCGATTCGACCGCGGCCGCGCTCGCTGCGCTGGGCCTCGTGATCGACCGGCTGGTCCACCCCATCGTCAATGTCGCGCGCGAGGCGGACGGGACGCTCTCACGCTTTGGCCCGGATGGCCATGACGAGGCCTTCACCCGCGAATCGATGATCTACATCGAGATGGCGCGCGTCGATGCCCGCCAGCGCGGCGAACTCAAGCGCACTCTGGAATCGATGCTGGCCGACGTGCGCAGCGCGGTCGCGGACTGGCCGCGCATGGTCGATGCGCTCCACGAGGACGCCTCCACCATCGCGGACCGCGAAGGCGCCGCCCTGCTGGAGTGGTTCGCCTCAGGCATGCTCACGATCCTGGGGCACGTCACCCGCGGGCGTGATGAAAGCCATTCGAAGCGCCTGGGCATCTGCCGCCGCGGGGTGAAGACGCTTCTCTCCGATGCCAGCTACGAACGCGCCTTCGCCACGTTCGATGCCCAGCTTGCCGAGGGCAAGCTGACCGCGCCGATGGTGATCAAGGCCAACCGCGTGTCGAGCGTGCACCGCCGCGTCCCGCTCGACCTGTTCCTCGTGCCTCTCGTGGAAGAGGGCAAGGTCACCGCGCTTTCGGTCCATGCCGGCACCTGGACCAGCGAGGCGCTGGCCTCGCCGCCCGACCGCGTACCGCGCCTGCGCGGAGTGCTTGCGCGCATTGCCTCGAACATGAACTGCGATCCGCGCAGCCACACCGGCAAGGCGCTGGCGCATGCGCTGACCAGCCTGCCGCACGACTTGGTGCTCGGTCTGGAAGATGCCGATGTCGAGCGGCTGGCGGGCACGATGACCGGCCTCGTCGACCGGCCACGGCCGCGCCTGCTGCTGGCGACCGCGCCGCTCATGCGTCACCTCTTCGCCTTCATCTGGCTGCCGCGCGACCTGGTCTCGACCAAGATGCGCCACCGCATTCAGGCACTGGTCGAGGAAGCGGCCAACGCGCCCGCGCTCGACTGGACGCTGGTGGTGGAATCGGGAAGCCTGGCCATGCTGCGCTACACCTTCGACATTCGCGAAGGCGCGCAGGAGCCCGACGAGGCCCAACTCGACCATCGCCTGCAGGTGCTGCTGCGCGGCTGGACCGAGGCGGTCGCCGCCGTCCTTGCCCAGCAGCTTGAACCGGCGCGCGCCAACGCCATCGCGGGCCGCTATGCGGAAGGCTTCCCGCTTGGCTACCGCAGCGAATACGGCCCGGCCGAAGCCGCCATCGACATCGCCCATATGCGCAAGATCGTGGTCGGCGAGGCGGGCGAGGCCGCACGCGCCACGGGCCAGCGCGACGCGCGCCTCTACGCCCATGAACAGGACGAAGAGGGCAACCTGCGCCTGAAGATCTACCAGGCTGCGGGCCAGCTGCCGCTCTCCGATGCGGTACCGGCGCTTGAGAACTTCGGCTTCCGCGTCCTGGCGGAAGTGCCGACCGTGCTCGACCAGGGGCGCATCGGCACGATCCACGACTTCACGCTGGAACTTCCCGCAGGCACCGAGCCCCATGCGGTGCTGGGTCTCGCGCCCATGATCGAGGACACCTTGTGCGCGGTCCTGAACGGCGAGGGGGAGAACGACGCCTTCAACCGCCTCGTCCCCGGCCTTGGCCTCTCCAAGCGCGAGGCCAACTGGCTGCGCGCCTTCTACCGCTACCTGCGCCAGGGCGGCATGCACTTTGGCATCGCGACCGTGGTCGAGGCGCTGCTCGGCGCACCCAAGGTGACACTGGGCATTGTCGACCTGTTCCGCGCGCTCCACCAGCCTGACTTCAAGGGCGACCGCAAGGCCGCGCAGGGGAGCGCGGAAGAAGCCATCCGCGAAGGCCTGGCCGGGGTTGGCGCCATCAACGATGACCGTCTGCTGCGCGCCTACCGCGACCTCGTGCTGGCCATGCTGCGCACCAATGCCTTTGCCCCGCACGCACAGGTGGCGCTGGCCTTCAAGTTCGATTCCGCAGGCGTTCCCGGGCTTCCCAAGCCGCTGCCCTGGCGCGAGATCTTCGTCTATTCGCGCCGGGTCGAGGGCATCCACTTGCGGGCCGGGCCGATCGCACGCGGCGGCCTGCGCTGGTCCGACCGGCGCGACGACTTCCGCACCGAGATCCTGGGCCTGATGAAGGCGCAGCGCGTCAAGAACGCGGTGATCGTGCCGACTGGTGCGAAGGGTGGCTTCTATCCCAAGCAGCTGCCCGATCCCACGCGCGACCGCGCAGGCTGGGCGGCCGAGGGGCAGGCGAGCTACGAGATCTTCATCGCAACCCTGCTCTCGGTCACCGACAACATAGTCGAGGGCAAAGTCGTCCATCCCGAATGCGTCGAGATCCGCGACGGCGAGGACCCCTACTTCGTGGTCGCGGCCGACAAGGGCACGGCCAAGTTCTCCGATGTGGCCAATGGTATCGCGGAATCGAAGGACTTCTGGCTCGACGACGCCTTCGCCAGCGGTGGCTCGAACGGCTATGACCACAAGGCCATGGGCATTACCGCGCGCGGCGCCTGGGTCTCGGTGCAACGCCACTTCCTCGAAATGGGGATCGACGTGCAGAGCGACCCGGTCCGTGTCGTGGGCTGCGGGGACATGTCGGGCGACGTGTTCGGCAACGGCATGCTGCTCTCCAAGGCGATCAAGCTGGTGGCGGCCTTTGACCACCGCCATATCTTCATCGATCCCGATCCCGACCCGAAGACCGGCTGGGACGAGCGCAAGCGCCTGTTCGAGCTCACCCATTCAAGCTGGGATGATTACGACAAGTCGCTCATCTCCAAGGGCGGCGGGGTCTTCCCGCGCTCGATGAAGTCGATCCCGCTGAGCCCGGAAATCCGCAAGGCGCTGGGCGTCGAAGTCGAGGCGCTCGACCCGGATTCGCTGATTTCGGCGATCCTGTGGGCCAAGGTCGACCTCCTCTGGTTCGGCGGCATCGGGACTTACGTGAAAGCCTCGAGCGAGAACAACGCGACCGTGGGCGATCCTGCCAACGACGCGCTGCGCGTCAGCGCCAACGAAGTCGGCGCGCGGGTCATTGGCGAGGGCGCGAACCTGGGCGTCACGCAGGCCGGGCGCATCGAGTTTGCGCTCAAGGGCGATGCGGGCCGTGGTGGGCGCATCAACACCGACTTCATCGACAACTCGGCGGGCGTCGACTGCTCGGACAACGAGGTCAATATCAAGATCGCGCTCGCCGCGGCGCGCCGGGCGGGCAAGCTTACCGAGAAGAAGCGCGTGGCGCTGCTGCGCGACATGACCGACGAGGTCGCCGAGATCGTACTCGAGGACAACCGCCTCCAGGCGCTTGCCCTTTCGATTGCCGGGCGCGGCGGAGCGGACACGGTCCACTCGCACATCCGCCTCATCGAAATGCTCGAAGAAGGTGGCAACCTCGACCGCGTGACCGAAGGGCTGGCCGAGAACGAGACGCTGGTGCGGCGCGGGCAGGACGGGCGCGGACTGGTCCGCCCTGAGCTCGCCGTTCTCCTTTCGAGCAGCAAGCTGGTCCTGCAGGCCGCCATCGAGAACAGTTCGTTGCCCGATGGCGCGACTCTGGAGCCGATGCTGGTCGGGGCTTTCCCCGAGCCGATGCAGGCCAAGTACACGACCTTCATCCGCGAACACCGCCTCGCGCGCGAGATCATCGCGACCAAGCTTGCCAACCGCATCGTCAACCGCCTGGGTCTCGTCCATCCCTTCGAGGTGGCCGAGGAAGAGGGGGCGACGCTGGGGCAGATGGCCGCGGCTTTCGTGCTGGCCGAGGACATGTTTGATCTGGGCGACCTGTGGAGCCAGCTCGAGACCGCCGAGATGCCCGAAGAGGCGCGTCTTGCGCTGTTCGACCGGGCTGCGGGCGCAATGCGCTCGCACATGGCGGACCTCCTGCGGGCCGGGGCAGGACGCGTGGCGCCGGGCGAGCTCAAGGACCGTCTGAAGGGCGGCATGAAGATCCTGAAGGCTGACGTCTACGATCTCCTGGGTGAACACGCGCAGGGGCAGTCGAAGCGCATCTTCGAGAGCCTACGCGAGCTTGGCGCACCCGAGGAGCAGGCCCGCGCAGTGACGCGCCTGTTCGACCTCGATGGCGCGGTCGGCATCTCCGACCTTGCCGCCGAGACGAAGATCGCGGCGCGCGAACTGGTGGAGGCCTTTACCTCGCTGGGCGCCGGGCTGGGGCTCGACTGGGCGCAGGCGAGCGCCGCCCTGATGACGCCGACCGACCCCTGGGAGCGCTTGCTGGTGGCGGGACTTGCCCGCGATTTCCAGCAGATGCGGCTCGATTTCCTGAAGGCGCTCGTGCGCACCAAGGCGGGCAAGGACGATCTCGACGGCGCGACCGCACAGTGGACGCGCGAGAATGCGGCGGCGATCTCGGCCTTCCGTACGGTCGTACGCCGGGCCGAGGAAGCAGGCACTCATACGCCCGCGATGCTCGCGCAGATCGCGGTGCAGGCGCGCAACCTGCTCAAGCGCTGAGCGTGCCTCGTACGCGGCGGGTCAGTCCTTGGGCTGGCCCGCTGCGGGCGGGTGGACGAAGCGCTTGGCGATAGTGCGGGCCAGCCAGGGACCGAGCAGCAGGATCGCGGCCATGCGTGCGGTCTGGAGCGTCATCACGAAGCCCACGTCGACGGGCGAGGACGCCGCGACGATGGCAATCGAGTCCATACCGCCCGGGCTCGTCGCAAGGTAGGCGGTGGCGATGCTGACGTGTGCGATGCGCGAGAGGCCCAGGCCCAGCAGGAAGCAGGTCCCCATCATCGCGGCAATAGCAACGAGGACGGCGGGAAAGACCGTGCGGGCGCGCTGGATCGTCTCGATCGTGAAACGCGAGCCGATGCCCCAGCCCACCACCATGTAGGCGACGGCGAGGAGCGCGCGCGGGGCCGCGAAGCTCTCGACGAGGCCGCTCGCATGGAGAATGGTGCCCAGGACCAGTGGTCCCAGGATATTGGGAGCCGGCAGGCGCACGAGGCGCCCGAGGAACAGCCCCGCCGCTGCCGTAGCGAGCGTCGCCAGCATGGGCATGGGAGCGACCGGCCAGAACCAGGGCTGCGAGGCGGTGGTGACCGCGTGGGCGGAGCTTTCCTCGCCCAGCGTCATCGCCAGCGCCGAGGCGCCCAGCGTGACCATGACCACGCGGACGTAGGTCATGAAGGCGACCATGCGGAAGTCCTCGCCGCTGTCGCGCGCCATCAGCACCATGCGGTCGCAAGGCCGGGCGCCGAACCCCAGATCGCGACGGCGCCCGGCAGGATGCGAAAGGCCGCCAGAAGAATGCCCGTGCCGAAGGCGACGAAGAGCGTGGCGAGCGCGCCGCCGATGAAGATCGGCCAGTCGGCGGCAAAGCGCGCGACGACTTCGGGGCCCATTGAGGCGGCGATGAGGCAGCCGACAATGGACTGCGCGGCTGCGAAAAGGCCCGGGTCCGCTTTCATCTCGTAGTCGCGCAAGGCGAACGCGATGGCCGCGAACATGGGGCCGAGCATAAGGCTGGCCGGGATGTGAAGGAGGTTTCCGCCCGCGCCCAGCACCACCGAGAGGGCGATGAGAGCAAGCCAGCGCTGCGGGTGCGAAGGAAGAAGGGTCACGCGGGTTCCGGCGCTGTTGTGCGGGAGAGGGCTGATCTCCCCGCTCTGCGCGCAGGTGCGGTCAAAAGCAATCCTTCGCACTTGCAGCAATCCGGCTGGCGGATGAAGTGGGCTTGGCCTCAGCCCAGCGGAAGCTTGAGCGGTGGCTTGATCGTCTCGAGCACGATGATCGATTTCACGTCCCGTACGCCGGGGATGCGCAGCAGGGATTTGAGCGTGATCTGCGAGAGATGCTCGACATCGCGCGCGATGACATGGACCAGGTAGTCCATGTCGCCGGTCACCGCATGGCAGGCGATGACATAGGCGTTGTCCTGGATCGCGCTTTCGAAGCGTTCGATATTGACGTCCGAATGGGCATCGAGGTTGATGAGCACGTAGGCGTTGAGCTCAAGCCCCAGCTTGCGCGGATCGAGCACGGGCTGGTAGCCCCGGATCACGCCGTCTTCTTCCAGCTTGCGGATACGGCGGCTGACCGGCGTCGCCGAAAGCGCGGCGTGTTCGGCCACTTGCGCCACGGGCATGCGCGCATCTTCCTGGAGCGCGGCGAGGATCTTCCGGTCGAATTCGTCCAGCGGCATGAATCATCCAATCCCAGGTTGTTTCTTGGTGGAATACACCATGAAGGCCCTTCTGGGGAGCGCAGTGCGCACGAAACCGGCGCGGGGCCTGTGGTACTATCTCCCTCATGAAGACACCGCAGACGACAACAAGCGCAAGTGGTCTTCGTGGAGAGTATGGCAAGGTGGGCGCGGACTACACCGCCGCGCAGGAGTGGGATGCCTATACGCCCGCGATGCACGACAGGTGGCGCCGCCTTTACCAGGCGCAGGCCGAACTGACGCGCCGGCACGGGTGTCGCGCGTTTGGTGAGGGTTTGGCGCGGCTCGATTGCGCGCAGGCTATTCCGCGCTTTTCGGACGCGAACCGCGTGCTGGAACCGGCCACCGGCTGGCGGCTCGTCGCCGTGCCCGGGTTCATCCCCGACGCGGTTTTCTTCGAGCATCTGGCCCACCGCCGTTTCCCGGTGACCCGCTGGCTGCGCGAGGAGCACGAGCTCGACTATCTGGTGGAGCCCGATGTGTTCCACGACTTCTTCGGCCACGTGCCGATGCTGCTCGACCCGGCCATCGCCGATTTCCTGCAGGCCTATGGCACGGCGGGCGCGCGGGCGATGGAACTGGGCGCGCTCGACATGCTGGCGCGGCTCTACTGGTACACCATCGAGTTCGGCCTCGTGCGCGAGGACGGCGAACTCAAGGTGTTTGGCGCAGGCATCCTGTCTTCGGCAGGCGAGACGCGCTTCTCGGTGACGGACCCAGACGTGCTGCGCCTGCCCTTCGATCCCTTGCGGATCATGCGCACGGGCTACCGCATCGACGCCTTCCAGGAGACGTACTTCGTCCTCGATAGCCTGCCTGAACTCGTCGAGCGGCTCGTCGCGCTCGACCTTACGCCTTTCTATGCGCGCTGGCGCCACACGCCGCCGATTGCCCCGGGCGCGTGCCTGCCGGGCGAGACGACATTTGATAATCTGGGAGAGACTGCATGACCGACCTTTTCGAAAACCCGATTGGCCTTGACGGCTTCGAGTTCGTCGAGTTTTCCGCGCCCGAGAAGGGCCTACTCGAACCTGTGTTCACCGCGATGGGCTTTACCCGCGTGGCGCGCCACCGCTCCAAGGATGTGGAGCTGTGGCGCCAGGGAGGGATCAACTTCATCACGAACTATGAACCCCACAGCCCGGCCTGGTTCTTTGCGCGCGAGCATGGCCCTTCGGCCTGCGGCATGGGGTTTCGGGTCAAGGACGCGCGCGCGGCCTACGAGGAATTGCTGCGCCGCTCGGCCGAGCCGGTTCATGTCGAGACTGGTCCGATGGAGCTGCGCCTGCCTGGCATCCGCGGGATCGGCAATTCGATCATCTATCTCGTCGACCGCTACGAAAGCGCGTCCGATCCGGCGGCTCTCTCGATCTACGACATCGACTTCGCGTACTTGCCCGGGGTCGAGCGCCATCCGGCGGGCGCGGGCTTCAACACGATCGATCACCTCACCCACAACGTCTACGGCGGGCGCATGGCCTACTGGGCGGACTACTACGAAAAGCTCTTCAACTTCCGTGAGATCCGCTATTTCGACATCAAGGGCGAGTACACAGGCCTTACCTCCAAGGCGCTGACGGCCCCGGATGGGCGCATCCGTATTCCGCTCAACGAAGAGGGCGAGGGCGGGAAGGGCCAGATCGAGGAATTCCTGCGCGCCTTCAACGGCGAGGGGATCCAGCACATTGCCCTCATCACCGATGACCTTGTCGCCGCGTGGGACCGCCTCAAGGACCTGGGCGTACCTTTCATGAGCGCGCCGCCTGAAACCTACTACGAGATGCTGGCCGAGCGCCTGCCCGGCCATGGCCAGGACGTGGGCGAACTGCAGGCGCGCGGCATTCTCCTCGATGGAACGACCGAAGGGGGCGCTCCGCGCCTTCTCCTCCAGATTTTCGCCGAGGCGCAGGTGGGCCCCGTCTTCTTCGAATTCATCGAGCGCCAGGGCGACGATGGTTTTGGCGAAGGCAACTTCAAGGCGCTGTTCGAATCGATGGAGCGTGACCAGGTCCGCCGCGGCGTCCTCCACGTCGAGGAAAACGGCTCGAAGGATTGAGACAGACGGGGGAAGGTGGACCGTTCAGGGAGCCACCGCCTCCGCCGCGTGCCGGACCTCCCTTCCTCCGGGGCGAGGTCCGGCACGCCCCCACATGAGACACCGGGAGAGAATGCCATGACCCAACTTCCTGCACCGTCGCTTGGCGGCATCCACCACGTTGCGTACCGCTGCCGGGATGCGAAGGAGACCGTGGACTTCTACCGGGACGTGCTGGGCATGGATTTCCAGCTCGCCATCGCGGAGGACAAGGTGCCCTCTACCGGCGCGCCCGATCCCTACATGCACGTCTTCCTCGATTGCGGGGGCGGCAATGTGCTGGCCTTCTTCGAATTGCCCAATTCGCCCGCGATGGATCGCGACCGCGCGACGCCCGAATGGGTCCAGCACATCGCCTTCAAGGTCGACAGCGAGGACGATCTGCTCGCGGCCAAGGCACGCCTCGAGGCCCGCGGGCTGGACGTGGTGGGGCCGGTTCACCACGGGGTGTTCAAGTCGATCTACTTCTTCGACCTCAATGGCCACCGGCTGGAACTGGCCTGGCAGTTCGGCACACCCGATCAGATGGGACGCCTCAAGGCCGTGGCCGACGATATGCTGGAGGAATGGAGCCGCACCCGCCGCGCGCCGCGCCATGCGGCCTGGCTGCATGAGGAGGCGGCGCAGGGCTGAGGCGACTGGGGTGACGCCATCCGTCATCGAACAGGGAAAGTAAGAGGAAGAAGCGATTTCAAGGGGCCATCGCCCCTTGACCCCAGAATGGGCGACCTCACCTTTCTTAGCCAGCGCGGCGTGTGGTACGTGCGGCAGAACGTGATATCTCACTCATAATTTTAGGGCTTCGCACTTCTTCGTGAGGAAATTAGCTTTCACATTTACATGTGATGAAGTTTGAAGACTTCAGGACTAAGCGAGAATGTAATCCATCAAGGTTCGGAAAGAGATAGTCTGACAAGTTGAAGGCGCTCACCCGCGAGTTAGAATTCGATGAAGCTGGAGTGCTCTGTAGTCGGCTGCCTTGGTGGGTCGCGAAAGTTGGAGAAGCCAACGTGAAGTATTTTCTCTCAGCGCTGGTCGCGCTTACCTGTTCCGGCCCTACTTTGGCTCAAGGCTCTGACCCGGCGAAAATGATCCTATTTCACAATCAAGGGGTTGCCGTTACAGATTTTCTGAGTATCGCGCGCTGCGAAGCCGCTCGGCGCGCAATTCTGCAAGCTGTGGCGAAAGACAATGCGAGATTGCCGCCTCCGGAAGTGCTACCTGATGGTGGTACAATATTTACGCTGGAAACCACACCTCCAAAAATGATCTGTGTTCCGGCCTAAAAGGCAAGTTTGTGAAGGATGTAGTCATCAACGAAAAAGCCCGCCGTGGTGACCGGCGGGCTTTTCGTGTCATCGGGGGCGAGGCGCTCAGCGCAGGCGCACCGGGATGAAGATCGGCGGGTTGCCGCGCGGCTGGACGCGCAGCAGCATCGCCGAGCGCTTCTCCGACTTGGCGGCTTCGACGGCCTTGGCGAATTCGGCCTTCGAGTTCACTTCCTTGCCGTCGGCCAGCAGCACGATCATGCCGCGGCGAAGGCCCTTCTGGGCCGCGTCCGAGGCGGCGTCGACACCGGCGATGACCACGCCCTTGGACGGATCGCTGACGCCCAGCTGGCGCGCGATCTGCGGGCTCATGTCGATCACCGAGACGCCGAGGGTCTCCTCGATCACGCCCTGGGTGTCTTCCTGGCCGCGGTTGTCGAAGGGGTTGGAGTCGGATTCATCGTCCGGGTTGAACGCCTGGTTCAGTTCGTCCTCGCCAGGGCGCTTGGCGACCGTGGCGTTGAGCGTGATCTTGCGGCCATCGCGCAGGACCACCAGCGGAATGCGGCTGCCCGGCTCGGTGTTGGCGACGAGGAAGGACAGCGACTGCTCGCGGTTCACTTCCTTGCCGTCGACCGAGATCACGACGTCGCCCGCCTTCATCCCGGCCTTGGCTGCCGCGCCTTCCGGCTCGACCGCCTGGATGAATTCGCCCTTGTTCTTTTCCACGCCCAGCGCTTCGGCGAGATCGTCGTTGAGCGGCTGGATGCGCACACCCAGATAGCCGCGCTCGATTGCCTCGCCCTTGATGAGCTTCTGGACGATGGGGGCTGCGGTCTCGGCCGGGATTGCAAAGCCGATGCCCACGCTGCCGCCGGTCGGCGAGAAGATCGCGTTGTTGATGCCGATGACGTTGCCGTTCATGTCGAACATCGGGCCGCCCGAGTTGCCCCGGTTGATCGCCGCGTCGGTCTGCAGGTAGCGGTCATAAGCGCCGCCGCCGCCGGTGTTGCGGTAGACCGCCGAGATGATGCCCGAGGTGACGGTGCCGCCCAGGCCAAACGGGTTGCCGATGGCGATGATCCATTCGCCCACGCGCGACTTCGAGCTGTCGCCGAACTTCACGAAGGGGAAGGGCTTGTCACGGCCGATCTTGAGCACGGCCAGGTCCGAGGCAGCGTCCTTGCCGACGAGCTTGGCCGGGTACTCGGTGCCGTCGGGCATGGTGACGGTGATCGATTCGACCTCGCCCTTGCCGTCCGCGGTGATCACGTGGTTGTTGGTGACGACATAGCCGTCCGCCGAGATCACGAAGCCCGAACCCAGCGACTGCGCCTCGCGCGTCTGGGGCGAGCCGCCGCGGTTGCCGAACAGGCCCTCGAAGGGCGTGCCGGCAAACGGGTTGGCCTGCTGCTGGACCTGGATGCGCTGACGCGTCGAGATGTTGACGACGGCAGGGGCCAGCTGTTCGGTGAGATCGGCGAAGCTGGCCGGCGCGCCGGAGCGCGGCACGACATGCGTCATCTGGCTGGCTTCGTTCTGGGCGACTTGCGCCCCGGCGGGATATCCGGTCGCCAGCGAGAGGGTGGCGCCTCCCAGAAGGAGGGCGGTGGTCAATCCATAAGCGTATCGCACGGGCTTCACGTCCTTTGATTCCTCCGTTGCAACGGTGTCACGGCACCGTTTGTTCCGACCCCGCCCCCCCGGATGAAGCGGCGCAACTTAACCGGGTTTGAATGGTGCGGGGCTCGGGCTGGTATCTGTCCAAAAATCCGGGCCGTTCAGGGCTGCCGGAAGTGCTTGAGGTAGGCATTGTCCGGCGAAAGCAACAGGGTCTTCGATCCGGATTCGCCATCCTTGGCAAACGACACGTCGTAGCTCTGCATGGCGCGGTAGAAGTCGTAGAAGGCCGGGTCCTTGCCGAAGCTCTCGGCATAGATCCCCGCCGCCTGCGCTTCGGCTTCGGCGCGGATGATGCGGGCATCGCGCTGGCCGCGCGCGGTGATCGTCTTGGCCTCTTCCTGGCGCGAGGCGACCATGCGGTTGAAGGCACTTTCCTGGGCACCGTCGGGAAGATCGGCGCGCTTGATGCGCACGTCGACCACGCGCGCGCCGTACTGCCGGGCCTCGCTGTCGAGCAGGTCGCGGATGTTGGCCATCGCCTGCCCGCGCTCGGCGGTCAGTAGCGAGGTAAAGGTCCGCTTGCCCAGTTCCTGGCGCACGTTCGAGGACAGGATCGGGATCAGCTGCTGCGTCACGTTCTCGCTGGTGCGCGCGGTCTCGATCATCTTGACCGGATCGGTGATGCGGTAGCGGGCATAGGCATCGACATTGACGCGCTGCTGGTCGGTCGAGAGCACCTGTTCCTGGCTCATGTCGACGGAGAGAAGGCGCTTGTCGATGCGCTGGACGCGCTCGTAGCCGGGAATGTGGAAGTGGATGCCCGCATCGGTCGCACCATAGGGCGCGCCTGCGACATAGGCGTTGTAGACACGGTTGGGCTTACCACCGCGCACGATCACCACCTGCTGGTCCTCGGGCACGATGATCACGCTCATCCACAGGCCGACGAGAACGATGGCTGCGGCGACCAGGAGGCCGGTGTACTTCTGCATCGAGGCGCTCATCACTGGCCTCCCTTCGCGTTGGCATTCCCGTCCGCGCTGGCGGCCGGCGCGGCCCTGCGGGTCACTTCGGGCAGCGGGATGTAGGGGGTCACGCCGTCGGCCTCGGCCACGACCGTGTCGTTGTTGCGCAGGACACGCTCCATCGTCTCGTAGTACATGCGCCGCTTGGTCACTTCGGGGGCCTGGCGGTATTCCTCGTAGACCTTGTCGAACTGTGAGGCGTTACCTTCCGCCTCGGCCAGCTTCTGCTGGGCCCAGGCGCGGGCTTCGGAACGGTCGCGCTCGGCGTCCTGCTGGGCCACCGTCACCTGCTCGAAGGCCGAGCGGGTCTTGGACGGGGGATCTGACTTCTTGATTTCCACGCCCTGGATGGCGATGCCCGACTTGTAGTAGTCGAGCAGCGTCTGCATGCGCTCACGCACGTCCTGCTCGACGCGGGCACGTCCGTCACCCGAGATGGCATCGTTGAGCGAGATCTGCGCAATCGAGGCGCGCATCGCGGTCTCGGCGACCTCGCGCACGGTTTCCTGCGGATCGGCCAGGCGGAAGGTGTAGTTCTTGAGGTCCTTGATGTTCCAGCGCACGAGGTAGGTCAGGTCGACCAGGTTCTTGTCGCTGGTGAGCATCAGCTTCTCGCCGCTGCCTTCCGGGATGGTGTCGACGTTGAACGAGCGCACGTCCTCCACCTTCACGCTTTCGATAGGCCAGGGGGCGGTCAGGGTGATGCCCGAATCGATGACGCGCGAATAGCGCCCGAAGCGGGTGACGACGCCCTGTTCGCCCGGATCGAGCTGGTGAAAGCTCGACAGGAAGAGGAACAGCAAGACCACGCCGCCGATGAGGAAGGGCATCCAGGAGGAGCCGTCGGGACGGCGCGGCATCTGCGGGAAACCACCGCCGGGGCCGCGCGGGCCGCCGCCTCCACCGCCCTTGCGCGGATCGCGCGAGCGGAAGATGTCCTCGATGCTGGCCGAACGGCGCGGCGGGGGATTGCCGCTGGGAAGCCAGGGATTGCGCGGGCCCGCGCTGTCGCCCGAGCCACCCTTGTCACCATCGCCATCGTCGGAACCGCCGCTCGAGGCGTCGTCCGCGCCGCTGCCGTCCTGCCCCGATCCGGTGCCATCCTCACCCGATGAGCCGCCGCCCGAGCCCCAGGGGCTGTTGCGTCCGGCCATCTTCAGGCCTGCTCGCGTAATTGCATCGCCAATCGCTTTCATGGCGTTATCTATAGGAAGGCTTGTGCCAAAAAACACCCTTGCACCGAAAAACAGGGCCACTCTTGCCCTTTTTCCTTCGCTGGGCCACCTGAGCGCCATGAACCGCTCACAATTCCGCAAAGCGACGCCCCTGTCATGAGCACCCCCGACAGCACTCCCGATACCGAGGCGCTGCGCGCGCTTCTTCCCGCCCAGGCGCGCGAGCGCCTGCAATCGCTGCGCTGCGCCGAAGGTACGGTCACGCTGATCCTGGAGGCCTCCGGGCTTTCCGCAAGGGATCGCGCCGCGCTCGAGATCGCGGCGCGCAAGGCGCTGCTGCGCGAAGAGGATATCGCCGAAGTGCGCATCGCCTTCATGGCCGACAAGGACGCCGGTGCCGTCAAGGCAGCCCCGCGCATTCTCGCGGTCGGCTCGGGCAAGGGCGGGGTCGGCAAGTCGACGCTTTCGACCAACCTGGCTGTCGCCCTCGCGCGCCAGGGGCTCAAGGTCGGCCTCGTCGATGCCGATATCTACGGCCCCTCGCAGGCGCGTCTCCTCGGCACCGAGGGCATCAAGCCGGTCGCCCACGACAAGCGGCTGGTTCCGGTGGCAAGCCCCTGGGGCGTGCCGGTGCTGTCGATGGCGCACCTCTCCGAACCCGGGCAGGCCATCGCCTGGCGCGGGCCGATGGCGGCAGGCGCGCTGACCCAGCTCCTGGAAGCCCACTGGGAGGACGCGGACGTGCTCGTCGTCGACCTCCCGCCGGGTACGGGCGACGTGCAGCTGACCATGCTCCAGAAGTTCAAGCCGGCAGGGGCGGTCATCGTCTCGACCCCGCAGGATCTGGCGCTGATCGACGCGACCCGCGCGATCGAGCTCTTCACCAAGGGCGGCGTACCGATCGTGGGCCTGGTCGAGAACATGGCGGGCTACATCTGTCCTCATTGCGGCGAGGAAAGCGATCCCTTCGGGTGCGGCGGGGCGCAGGCCTCGGCGCAGGAGCTGGGCGTCCCCTTCTTGGGGCGCATCCCGCTCGACATCGCCATCCGCACGCAGAGTGATGCCGGAACGCCGCCTGCGGCCGGTGAGGGCAGGCAGGCCGAGGCATTTGCCGCGCTGGGCCAGCAGGTCGCCGCGTGGCTGGACAGCACGGCGGGCGCGGAGAGCAACTGATGCGCGTCACGCGTCGGGGCATCCTGATAGGGGGACTTGTCGGCGGCGGACTTGCCGTCGGCTGGCTGCTGCGCCCGCGCAGCTTTCCGCTGCCGCTCCAGCCCGGCCCCGACGAACAGGCCTTCGACGCCTGGATCAAGATCTCGCGCCAGGGCGTCGTCACCGTCGCCGTCCCGCAGGTGGAGATGGGGCAGGGGATTACCACGCTCCTGCCGCAGATCGTCGCGATGGAGCTGGGCGCGGACTGGCGCCAGGTCGCGGTCGAGCCCGCGCCGGTCAGCGCGCACTATGCCAACACTGTCCTGGCTGCCCGCTGGGGCGAGATGTGGCTGCCCGCCGCGCCGCGCCTGGTCGAGCAGCCCGAGGACCTCGTCACCCGTCGCTGGGCTGAGGACAACCGCTTCAACGTCACTGCCGACGGCACCGCGCTCGCCGCCTACGAAGCGCCCGCGCGCGCCGCGGCGGCATCCACCCGCGCGCTTTTGATGCAGGCCGCCGCCGAGCGTTGGGGCGTGGCGTGGGAGGAATGCACCGTCGCCGATGGTCTCGTCCGCCACGGGGAGCAGACCTTGCCCTTCGGCGCGTTGGCAGAGGCGGCGAGCCGTCTGGACCCGCCCGATGTGCCCCCGCTCCAGCCCGTGGCGCCGGCTGAGGACCCGAGCGACTTCCCGCCCGGCGCCGAGCTTGCCTTCCCGCGTTTGGATCTCCCCTCCAAGGTCGATGGCTCGTGGACCTTTGCAGGCGATGTGCGTTTGCCCGGCATGCTCCACGCCGCGATCCGGCATGGCCCCATCGCAGCGTCGAGCCGTCTCGAAACGATCGACGAGGCCCGCGGCAAGGAGGTGCACGGCTTCGAGCGGATCGTGAAAGGCGAAACGCAGGGCGTTGCCTGGGTGGCCGCGCTCGCCAGCAACGGCTGGGCGGCCGAGACCGCGCTGGAACGCATGCAGCCGCTGTTCCGCTTTGCCGGGGGCGTCGACAGCGCCGAGGTCGAGACCGCGCTCGACACGGCCCTTCGTGATGGCCACGCCCGCCGTGTCTTCGGACAGGGGGACATGGATCTTACCGGCGGCGCACTGCCGGTTCAGCTGCGCTACGAAGTGACGCCCGCGCTGCACGCCGGGATCGAGACGGCGGCGGCCACCGCGCGGCTTGAAGACGGCCTCCTCGAACTGTGGATCGGGACGCAGCGCCCGAGGCTGCAAAGCGCATGGCGGCCGAGGCCGCCGGGCTCTCGCCTTCGCAGGTCGTCCTCTACCCGATGGCGCTGGGTGGCAGTTTCGACCGGCGGCTCGAAGTCGCTCTTGCAGGCCAGGTGGCGAGCCTTGCGCGGGAGGCGGGACGGCCCGTCCAGCTCGTCTGGTCGCGCGCCGAGGAGCATCGCGCCGGTTTTCCGCGTACGCCCGCCGTCGCGGTCATGGCTGGGCGCCCGGACACCAATGGCGGCATCGGGGCCTGGCGCGCGCGCATCGCGGTGCCGGCCAGCGCGCGTGAGTTCGGCCGCCGCCTGATCGATGGCGATACATCGGCACAGGCCATCGCGGCGGTTGACGGCGAAGAGGATGCGCTGGTCCTGGAGGGCGCGGTGCCGGTCTACGCCATTCCGCATATCGAGATCGATCATGTGCCTGCGCGTATTGCGCTGCCTACCGGGCGCCTTCGCGGCAACGCGCATGGCTACACCGCCTTCTTTACCGAGTGCTTCTTCGACGAGATGGCCCACCGCCATCAGAAGGAGCCCCTGGCGCTGCGCATGGCGTTGCTCGGCCAGACGCCGCGCCTCGCCGAATGCCTGCAGCGTGTCGCCTCCCTGGCGCAGTGGGACGGGGGCGCGGACCAGAGCGGGCAGGGGCTCGCCTGCCATGCGCTGGGCGGCGGCTACATTGCGGCCATCGCCAGTGTCCGGCGCGAAGAAGGCGGGGTGAAGGTCGAACGGCTGAGCGCGGTGGCCGACATTGGGCGGATCGTGAACACCGACATCGCGCGCCAGCAGATCGAAGGCGGCTTGCTGTTCGGGCTCGGCCTCGCCCTGGGCTGCAGCACCCGCTACGTGACAGGCCGCCCCCAGTTCGAGACCCTGGGCGAACTGGGTCTGCCGACCTTGCGCGACACGCCCGAGATCGAGGTCGCCTTCGTCACCAGCGATGTCGAGCCGGTCGATCCGGGCGAACTGGGTGTTGCTGTCGCGGCGCCCGCGCTTGCCAATGCGCTTTTCTCGGCAACCGGGCTTCGTTTCCGGCGTTTGCCGCTTTTTTCCGAGGAACTGTGATGCTGCGTCCCGACACTCATCCGGCGGCCCCTGTGGGGCGAATCGGTGTTCTGCTGGTCAACCTGGGCACGCCCGAGGCGCCCACCGCGCCGGCCGTGCGCCGCTATCTTGCCGAGTTCCTGTCCGACCCGCGCGTGATCGAGATCCCGCCGCTCGCCTGGAAGCCGATCCTGCACGGCATCATCCTGCGCACGCGCCCGGCCAAGTCCGCACATGCCTATAGCCAGGTCTGGACCGAGAAGGGCTCGCCCTTGGCCGCCATCACCAGCGACCAGGCCGAGGCACTGCAGGTACGCCTGGGCGAGGATGTCCGGGTCGACTGGGCCATGCGCTACGGCAATCCCTCGATCCCCGACCGGCTCCAGGCCCTGAAGGACGAGGGGTGCGACCGCATCCTCATCGCGCCGCTCTACCCGCAGTATTCGGGCGCAACGACGGCCTCGGTCATGGACAAGCTGGGCGAGGCGCTGAAGGGTATGCGTTGGCAACCGGCGATCCGCACGCTGCCCCCCTACTACGACCATCCCGCCCACGTCGCGGCGCTCGAAGAGGACCTCGCCGCACAGATCGAGGCGCTGGCGTTCGTGCCCGAAGTGCTGCTGCTCTCCTTCCACGGCATGCCCGAACGCACACTGCACCTGGGCGATCCCTACCACTGCCAATGCCGCAAGACCGCGCGCCTGCTTTCTGAACGCCTCGCCCGGCGCCTGCCCGATCTGCGGGTCGAAACCAGCTTCCAGTCGCGCTTCGGGCGCGCCAAGTGGCTGGAGCCGGCGACCGACGTGGTCCTGGCGAAGGAAGCGGCGGCTGGCACGAAGCGGATCGCGGTGGCGGCTCCGGGTTTCTCGGCCGATTGCGTGGAGACACTCGAAGAACTGGCCCTGCGCGGACGCGAACAGTTCGAGGAGGCGGGAGGCCAGGACTTCGCGACACTGACCTGCCTCAACGCCAAGCCCATCGGCATCGAGATGCTGGAAGTTCTTGTTCGTCAGGAACTTGGTGGATGGTGACAGGAATTTAACCGGGCCCCGCGATTGACGCCATTCTTCTTTGTTCTACTCCTGTTCCATCGGAATTTTACGGAGTCGGGCAGATGCGAGGGACGGACGTTTCGCACGGGGATTTCGCCTATGGGGAGACCGGACAGGCACGCACCCGGCTCTCGATCTACGCGGACAGGCCCAATCTGCGCGCGGGCGTTCGCGAAGACGCGGTTGCCGCCGGGCTGGAAGTTACCGCGACGGGAAGCCTGGAGGACCTCGCGTTCGAGGATGTCCGCCCGCTGGGTGACATCGTTCTTGTCGATTGTCCACAGGTGGATGCGCGCGGCACCGCCATGCTGGCGCGCCTCGATCAGACGGCCCGGCGTTCGGGCACCCGGCTCATCGTATCGACATCGGTGGAGGCGCTCGACTGCGTCTTTTCGTGCATGGACCAGTCCGATCCGATCCTGCTGGTCGATCCCGACCGGGCGGAACGCGTGCTCGCGCTTGGCCGGGTCATGGCAAGCTTTGGCCAGACGCGTTTGCGCGAGCTGTCCGAGGATGACCGCCTGATGCTGCTGCGGCTGACCGAACAGGTCGGCCAGATCGCCGGGCAGATCCAGCGGCTGGGACCCGGATCGGGAGCAGGGGCAGTGGGCAATGGTCCTGTCTTCGACTTCGGCCAAAGGGTCGAGACGAAGCCAGGAGCGGCCGCCAAGGCCGATACGCCCCCTGAACTTCCCCCGGCTGCGCTGGTGCGCCGGATCCTGCGCCAGCGCCAGCAGCGCGGGCGCTTCTTCGAAGGCGATCTTTTTGCCGATCCGGCGTGGGACATGCTGCTCGATCTCACCGCCTCGCAAGGGGAGGGGAAACGTGTTTCGGTAACATCGCTGTGCATCGCCTCAGGCGTACCCCCGACGACGGCGCTGCGCTGGATTGGCCAGATGGTAGAAGCCGGGCTGTTCGTGCGCGTGTGCGATGACAGCGACCGGCGGCGGGCCTTCATCGCGCTGTCCCCATCCACGCAGGACGCCATGGCACGCTATTTCGCGCAGCTCGAACTGTCTGGGGCGATGCCGCTTTGAGCGTGGGGAGTTTGGCCTCAGGGGCCTATAACATGAAGAAGGGAGAATTTTTCCAAGGGGCCATCGCCCCTTGACACCGGAATCGGAAACCTCGGCTGTCTCGGCCCAGGCGGCGGGCGGGACGTGAGGGATCCAGCTGGAGGAGCCCGGTGAGTTGGCAAGCCGAACTAGAGACGCCGTACGCCGCGCACCCATTGCGAGGCGATCTGCTTGAGCATGGCGCGATCGTCGGGCAGTTGGGCTGCATCGTTGAGGGCGCGGGTGTCGAGAAGGACGCGCCGATCGAGCGGTTCGACAAAGGCAAGGCCGCACTGGTTGTGGGCGCACCAGACGACCTCGCCAAAGGCTTCGTGGCGGCCCCAGGCGAGCACGACTTCGCTGCCCGGGGGGAGCCGGGCGTCGGTCAGGAAGCGGGCGCCGTTGCCGGAAAGGTCGGCCAGAATGACCTGGAAGTCTTCGGCCAGGGTTTCGATCCGTGCGGGTAGCCGAACGCGCAGGCGGCTCTGGCTACGACGTCCGGAGGGCACCTCGGGACGGTTTTCGAGCGCGGCCCGGCTGATGGTCCTGCGGCGTACATGGCAATCGGAGGGATCGGTTTCGCGCATGGTGACCGTCTTGTCACGAAATGGGCTGCTGCGGCGTTAGGGCTGAACCCGCGAAATGCCCTATCCGCAATTGTGCGGAGAAAAGGCATGCGAAGGTGCTGCAGTCGGGACGCGCCACGGCATGTCGCCTGATGGCGGTATATGTGCTGGTGGATCACACGCCGGACATAGTGGAAAACGCAGTGAACCTTGCAAGGGGCCATCACTCCTTGCCCCCGAATGGGCGTCCCCACACTTCTCGGGCAAGGTGGCGTGTAGAATGGGGGCTGGACAATTTGGGGAGCCCGAGGGCGATGGCCCTCGGAAGCATTTTCCTGTCTTGGCCGGGATTTCAATCGGGGCGTGCCAGGTGAACCTCAGGCCGGGATCTTCTCTCGCGTGGAAATCCGGGCCGCGGGAGGAGGCAGCTTCCTTGCTTGTCCGATGCCTGCGCTACAGCCGGCGCTTTTCCAGCTTGCGGGCAAGAGTGCGGCGATGAAGGCCAAGGCGGCGGGCGGCTTCGGAGATGTTGAAGTCACATTCCACCAAGGTCTGGTGGATGTATTCCCATTCCAGCGTCTTGATCGAGGTCTTGCGTCCCTCGACCGGGATGCTGGCGTCGCCCTGCTTGCTGGCGAAGGCGGCCTCGATGTCGTCGGAATTGCTGGGCTTGGCGAGGTAGTGCGAGGCGCCGAGCTTGATCGCCTCGACGGCGGTGGCGATGCTGGCAAAGCCGGTGAGGACGACGATGTGGGTGTCGGGATCGTGCTCGTGCAGGTCCTGCACCACGGTGAGGCCGGAATCGGTCCCCAGCTTCAGGTCCACGACCGCGTAGGCGAAGTGGTCCGCGCGGGCGAGCTCGGCGGCTTCCTGCGCGCTGGCCGCGCAGGCCACGCGGTAGCCGCGCCGCTCGAACGAGCGGGCCAGCGTGCGCGAGAAGGCTGGATCGTCCTCGACGATAAGCAGGCTGGGGGCGGGGGGCTCGGTGGGGGCTGGCCCGTCTTCGGGCAAGGTGGTCATGGCGTGTCGTCCTTGGTGTAGGCAAGCGCGGCGAGGGGCAGGGTCAGGCGCACGCGGGCGCCGCCGGCTTCCAGGTTCGCGACCTGAACCTGTCCGCCAAGCTTGCGCACCACGTTTACGACAAGGAACAGGCCAAGGCCACCACCCGGACGCCCCTTGGTCGAGGAATAGGGCTGGCCCACGCGCGCCAGCATTTCAGGCGTGAAGCCGGGGCCCCGGTCGGTCACGGTGACGATGATGTCCTCGCCGCGACGTTCGAGCGCCAGGACGACGAGTTCGGGCGAGACTTCCTGTGCGTTGTCGATGACATTGCCGATGACCTGGCGAAGCCCCGGATCGGCGACGATCACGATGTCCTCGCCGATCTCGTCGAGGAAGCGCAGTTCGCCCTCGCGGCGGGCATCCCATTCGGCAAGGAGGTCCTCGAAGAAGGCCCGTACGGTGGTGACGGCCGGGTTCACGCCGCGCATCTCGCCCGCCGACATGAGGATCCCGCCAACGATGGTCTTGCAGCGCTCGAGCTCGGTGCGCATGGCGGTGAGGTCCTCGCTCAGCTCCGGATCGTCGGCGATGCGGGGCAGGCGGGCCCAGTCCCCGAGCACGACCGAGAGCAGCGAAAGGGGCGTGCCCAGTTCGTGTGCCGCGCCCGAGGCGAGCAGGCCCATGCGGATGATGTGGTCTTCCTCGGCCGCCTGCTGCTGGAGCTCGGCGAGCGCGCTGGTGCTGTCGCGGCGGTTGCGGTCGAGCCGGATCACGAAGACGACGAGCAGCACGGCGGTCAGGATGAAGCAGAACAGGCTGCCCAGGAGGTAGAGGCCGAAGGGATTGTCGAGATGCTCGGCGGGCAATTCGAGTGGGATGTAGACGAAGGTCAGGGCAAAGACGGCGAGGCTGGCAATGGCCGCGATGGCCCAGCTCCACTGCTTCTCCAGGATCACCGCGCCGATGACGATCTGCAGCAGGAACAGGAAGGTGAAGGGGTTGGTCGCGCCGCCCGAGTGGTAGAGCTGCCAGGTGAGCACGCCGACATCGATGAGGAGCGCGGAAAACAGCTCGGGCTGGGGGAAGCTTGTGCGCCGCGCAAGGACGCCTGCGATCGTGAAGTTGAGGACGATCAGGAACAGCGGCGCCAGCAGGAGCGGGCCGAGCGGCAGGCGCACCGCGAAAAGCTGGGCCACCCCCACGATCGTCACGAGCTGGCCGATCACCGCGATCCAGCGCAACTGCATCAGCAGGTAGACGTTGCGCCAGCTTTCCGAGCGGGTCGCGGGGGGCGGGGCCATGAGGTGCATCAGGCCAATGAGCGGCCTGTGAGCCTCCATGCAAGGAAAATTCCGAAAAGCGAGAGTGCGCAAAGCGCAAACCAGGTCAGCGCGTAGCCGAGGTGGTTGTCCGGAAACTGGATGACGGTGAGGCCGGGAACAGGCGCCTTGCCCGTGGCAGGGCGTTCAGCCTTCTCCTCTTGAACGTCGATGAAGACCGGTTCGCTCGGGCCCGTCCCGCGGGCTGCCGAGAGCGCAGCCAGGTCGCGTGAGTACCAACGCTCGTCGGCGGGCCGGTTCGCTTGCAGGAGGCTACCGTCGGGTTCGGAGAGGCGCACGAGGCCGATCACGCGGACGGGGCCTTCCGGCGCGCTGGCGCGGGCGGTGGCAAGGTCGGTGCCCGAGGGCAGGTAGCCCCGGTTGACCCAGACCTTGCGACCCTCCCCGGTCTCGAGAAGGGTCATCGTCCAGTAACCGGTGCCAAGGGCCGTGGCCGCGCGCACGAGGGCGGTGGCGGCGGGACGGTACTGCCCGGCGATCTCGACGCGCAGGTATTCGTAGGAATCCGTGTGCATTCGGCTGAGCGCATCGGGTGTGGGGAGCGTGACGGGCGCGGCAGTGACACGTGCGTTCACGCGGGCGATCAGGTCGTGCTTCCAGTGCATGCGCTGGACCTGCCAGATGCCGAGCGCAAGGAAGAGGACAGCGGCCAGAAGGAGAAACGCGGCGAGCCCCCAGGGCCGCCGCGCTTCCTTCTGCGTGTCCATGTCGGCCACAGGCCGGGTCAGGGCAACTGTCCCATGTCGTGGGGCATCGGCATCATGTTGGTGTTCAGGTGATGCATGACCCACAGCGAGCCGGAGAGGGCAATGACCACGATGATGATCGTGAAGATCAGGGCCATGACCGTCCAGCCGTTGTTGGACTTGGTGTTCATGTGCAGGAAGTAGATCATGTGCACGACGATCTGCACGATCGCGAAGGCCATGATGACGATGGCGGTGGTCGCCTTGTCGGCAATCGCGTCGGTCATCACCAGCCAGAAGGGAATGGCGGTGAGGATGACCGAGAGCAGGAAGCCGATCACGTAGTCGCGCATGGTGCCGTGGCCGGCACCGTGGTCGTCGTGGTGATCTTCCGCGTGGGGGTTGGAGTGGTCGCTCATCACAGCATTCCCATCAGGTAGACGAAGGTGAAGACGCCGATCCAGATGACGTCGAGGAAGTGCCAGAACAGCGAGAGGCACTGCAGACGGCGCTGGTTGGCCGGGGTCAGGCCCTTCTTCGAAAGCTGCACGACGAGCGTGAACAGCCAGATCAGGCCGAAGGTGACGTGCAGGCCGTGGGTGCCCACCAGCGAGAAGAACGCGGTGAGGAAGCCCGAGCGCCAGGGGCCGGCGCCTTCATGGATCAGGTGCGAGAACTCGTAGAGCTCGATGGCGAGGAAGCACGCGCCGAAGACGGCGGTGACCAGCAGCCACCCCTGGGTCGCGCGGACCTTGCCCTTTTCCATCACCAGCATCGCGAAGCCGTAGGTGATCGAGGAGAACAGCAGCATCGCGGTATTCACTGCGATGAGCGGCAGCTCGAACAGGTCCTTGGGGCCGGGCCCGGCGGCAAAGTTGCCGCCGAGAACGCCGTAGGCCGCGAAGAGCATCGCGAAGATGAGGCAGTCGCTCATCAGGTAGATCCAGAAGCCCAGCATGGTGCTGGCGCCTTCGGGATGGTGGTGCGGCTCCAGCTCGTAGAAGGCGGCGGTGCGCGCTTCGGGGCTTGCCGCGGTCGCGGTCGAGTTGGTCATGGTGTCCCGTGTCGTGGCGGTCATGGTTCAGGCTCCTGCGGGCAGGGGCTGGCCATGGGCCGCCGCTTCGGTTTCCGCGACTTCATCGGCAGGGATGTAATAGTCGCGGTTGTAGTTGAAGGTATGGGCGATCGAGTAGCCGATCATGCCCACGAAGGTGATCGCGGCCAGCCACCAGATCTGCCAGATCATGGCAAAGCCGAAGACCGTGGCGATCCCGCCCAGGATGATGCC
Source organism: Novosphingobium sp. MBES04 (assembly GCF_000813185.1). NCBI lineage: Bacteria > Pseudomonadati > Pseudomonadota > Alphaproteobacteria > Sphingomonadales > Sphingomonadaceae > Novosphingobium > Novosphingobium sp. MBES04. The sequence continues at coordinate 2,752,103 of NZ_DF850488.1, forward strand.
GGTGCCGGTGTTCTTGGGCATGTGGATGTCCAGGAAGCCCGACTTGGGCGCGGCCACGTCGCAGCGCTTCATGTCTTCCCAGGCGTCGATGTCGTGGACGACCGGGGTGAACGCGAAGTTGTAGTGCGGCGGGGGCGAGGTGGTCGACCACTCCAGCGTACGGCCGCCCCAGGGGTCGCCGTCGCAGGCCAGTTCCTTGCGCTTCCAGATCGAGAAGGCGACCTGGAGGACGAAGGCGCCGATGCCCGCTGCGATCACCGCGGCGCCGACGGCGGCAACGATGAACCAGATGTGCAGGCTCGGGTCGTCGAACACGCGCATGCGGCGGGTAACGCCCATGAGGCCGAGCACGTAGAGCGGCATGAAGGCAAGGTAGAAGCCCACCACCCAGCACCAGAACGAGATCTTGCCGAGACCCTCATGGAGCTTGAAGCCGAAGGCCTTGGGCCACCAGAAGTTGATGCCGGCAAAGACACCGAAGACGACGCCGCCGATGATCACGTTGTGGAAGTGGGCGATCAGGAACAGCGAGTTGTGGAGGACGAAGTCCGCCGGGGGAACGGCGAGCAGCACGCCGGTCATGCCGCCGATGGTGAAGGTGACCATGAAGGCAACCGTCCACATCATGGGCAGTTCGAAGCGGATGCGACCGCGGTACATGGTGAAGAGCCAGTTGAACAGCTTTGCACCGGTCGGGATCGAGATCACCATGGTGGTGATGCCGAAGAACGAGTTGACGCTCGCGCCCGAACCCATCGTGAAGAAGTGGTGCAGCCACACGATGTACGACAGGATGGTGATGACCATCGTGGCGTAGACCATCGAGGTGTAGCCGAAGAGGCGCTTGCCGCAGAAGGTGGCGGTGATTTCCGAGAACACGCCGAAGATCGGCAGGATCAGGATGTAGACCTCGGGGTGACCCCAGATCCAGATCAGGTTCACGTACATCATGGCGCTGCCGCCAAGGTCGTTGGTGAAGAAGTTGAAGCCCAGGTAGCGGTCCATCGACAGCATGGTCAGCACCGCGGTCAGGACCGGGAAGGCCGCCACGATCAGGATGTTGGTGCAAAGGGCGGTCCAGGTGAAGATCGGCATCTTCATCATGTTCATGCCCGGTGCGCGCATCTTGACGATGGTGCAGATCAGGTTGACGCCCGAGAGCAGCGTACCGACACCGGCGATCTGGAGCGACCAGATCCAGTAGTCGACACCCACGTAGGGACTATAGGCAATGCCCGAAAGCGGGGGATAGGCCAGCCAGCCGGTCTGCCCGAACTCACCGATGAACAGCGAGGCCATGATCAGGACCGCGCCCGAAGTCGTCATCCAGAAGCTGAAGTTGTTCAGGAACGGGAAGCTGACGTCGCGGGCACCGATCTGGAGCGGAACCACGTAGTTCATGAAACCGGTCACGAACGGCATGGCCGCAAAGAAGATCATGATCACGCCGTGGGCGGTGAAGACCTGGTCGAAGTGGTGGGCGTTGAGGTAGCCCTCGCTGCCCCCGAAGGCGAGCGCCTGCTGGAGGCGCATCATGATCGCGTCGGCAAAGCCGCGGATGAACATGACAAGGCCCAGCACCATGTACATGATGCCGATCTTCTTGTGGTCCACGCTGGTGAACCACTCCTTCCAGAGATAGCCCCAGACCTTGAAGTAGGTGAGGGCGGCGACGAGGGCGATACCGCCCAGCATCACGCCGGCGAAAGTGGCCCACACGATCGGGTCGGGTGGGATCGCGTCCCACCACAGGCGGCCCAATAGCGGGCTCCAGTGCGAATGATCTACGGCTTCGATTGCCATGGTCTTAGTTCCGGGAAGTCTTGGAGGGGCGAGCCGGCGTGCTCTGGGAGTCGTTCTGGCCAGCCAGCGAGAGCGACTGCGGGGCCGAGAGGCCGAACCCGGTCAGCGAGTTCTTGTCCGCGGGCGCCACAACGGTGTTGTCGATGACGGCTCCGGCTTCCTGCTCGCACAGGGCGCGCACCCAGGCCAGCTCGCGGGTGAGCGCGGCGTCGGGGTTGCGGGTCGCATCGAGGGCGGCCTCGCGGCCGTGCTTGTCGTAGGTCAGCATCTCGACGTTGTGGATGCCGGCCTTGCCCAGACCACCACGCGCGTCGATCGCCATCATCTCGCTCATGCACATCTTGCCGGGCTCGACGCACATGTCGACGATGCGGCCGTAGAGCTTGGCGTCGACGTTCGCGAAGTGCATCGCGGGAACGTTCTCGCTGGGCTTTTCAAGGTCGAGGTACTTGGGCGCATCCAGCGTGCCGGCCGCCTTCTCGCCGCCGTCCTTCACGTCCGCGACCCATGCGGCGAAGCCGGCATCGTCGACCGAACGGACCGGGAAGCGCATCCCCGAGAAGCCTGCGCCCGAGTAGTTGGCGGAGAAGCCGATGAAATCGTCACCGGTACGGTTCATGACCGCGTTGAGGCGGGTCTCCATGCCGGGCATGGCATAGATCTGGCCGGCCATCGCGGGCACGTAGAACGAGTTCATCACGCTCGACGCGGTAATGCGGAAGTGCAGCGGGCGGTTGGTGGGAACGACCAGTTCGTTGACCGTCGCCACGCCCTGCTCGGGGTAGATGAACAGCCACTTCCAGTCGAGCGCGACGACGTCGACCTCGAGCGGTTCAGCTTGCGCGCTGATCGGGGTTTCGGGATCGATTCGCCCGATGGTGCGATAGGGATCGAGAAGGTGCGTGCTCACCCAGGTCAGGGCGCCCAGGCAGATGATGATGAGCAGCGGTGCGGCCCAGATGACCAGTTCGAGCTGGGTCGAGTGATCCCAGTCCGGCTGGTAGTTCGCCTCCTTGTTCGACGCGCGGTACTTGAACGCGAAGAACAGCGTCAGTCCAATGACGGGGACGATGATGAGCAGCATCAGGAGGGTCGATATGACGACGAGGTCCCCCTGCTGCTGCGCAACGTCACCCGCCGGCTTGAGCACGACGGTGTTGCAGGCGGAAAGGGCACCCGTCAGCGCCAGTGCGGCGGCGATGCGGGTGACTGGGGCTCGGGGCGGCGCTACAGGACGGCGCGGCATCGTTCGGGACTCTGGAGAGCGCATGGCGCTGCGCCTAGGACTATGCTGCGAGAGCGAACATAGGACATTTTGTCCAATCCACTTGATGCGTATCAATGACGATAGGGCCACAGGTATCGATCCGGGCGCTCCGCGTGGCGCCTGAAAAATGATTCGTGCCTGCCGGTCCGATAGGGCCCAACCAGTCATGACAGATGAAGGCCGCAGTATTGCAATGAGCACACTTAGTCCGACCCGCGAAGCCCTGGGGCTCCCAGCCTTGAAGGGGCACCACGAACCCTCGCCCGGCGAGATCGCGATCGGCGTGATCATCGGGCGTACCTCGGAGTTCTTCGACTTCTTCGTCTACGGCATCGCCTCGGTGCTCGTGTTCCCTTCGCTGTTCTTTCCCTTCGTGGATGCGCTGACGGGCACGATCTACTCGTTCGCGATCTTCGCGCTGGCCTTCGTCGCCCGCCCCTTCGGTTCGGTCTTCTTCATGGCCATCGACCGCGCCTACGGCCGCGGCACCAAGCTCACCATCGCGCTGTTCCTCTTGGGCGGATCGACCGCGGCGATCGCGTTCCTGCCTGCCTACGAGACGGTCGGGGCGAGCACGATCTGGGCGCTGGCGCTGCTGCGTCTGGGCCAGGGCTTCGCGCTCGGCGGCACCTGGGACGGTCTTGCCTCGCTCCTCGCGCTCAACGCGCCTGAGGAAAAGCGTGGCTGGTACGCCATGATCCCGCAGCTTGGCGCGCCCTTCGGCCTGATGGTCGCCAGCCTGCTGTTCGCCTACATGGTGACCGCGCTTCCGGCCGAGGACTTCCTCGCCTTCGGCTGGCGCTTCCCGTTCTTTGTGGCCTTCGCGATCAACGTCGTCGCGCTCTTCGCGCGTCTGCGCATCGTGGTAACCGAAGAATTCCAGCACCTGTTCGACACCCGTGACCTGCAGGCCACCAGCATCGGCTCGACCCTGAGCAAGGCCGGCAAGACCATCGTTCTGGGTGCTTTCGCCCCGCTCGCCAGCTTCGCGCTGTTCCACATGGTCACCGTCTTCCCGCTTTCGTGGGTGTTCCTGTTTACCTCGGACACGCCGGTCAGCTTCCTCCTGATCGAAGCGATGGCCGCGGCCTTCGGCGTCGTCGCCGTGCTCGCCTCGGGCTACCTTGCCGACAAGTTCGGCCGCCGCACGCTGCTCGGCTCGTGCGCGGTCGCCATTGCCGTGTTCTCGGGCTTCGCGCCGCTCCTCCTCGATGGCGGCGCCATGGGCGAGATCCTGTTCATGGTCATCGGCTTCATCATCCTGGGCCTCGCCTTCGGCCAGTCCTCGGGCGTTGTCTCCTCCGAATTCCCGACCGAGTACCGCTACACCGGCTCGGCGCTGACCAGCGACCTTGCCTGGCTCTTCGGTGCCGGTTTCGCGCCGCTCGTCGCGCTGTTGCTCTCGGCCAACTTCGGCCTCATGGCTTCGGGCGCCTACCTCTTCTCGGGTGCGGTCGCGACGCTGCTCGCGCTGTGGTTCAACCGCAGCCTCGCCAGCCGCCGCTAAGAGTGTCCTGGCCTCCCTTCCGGGGGAGGGCGCCTTACGAGCAGGCATGAAAAAGGCCCGGTTACGCTACCTGCGTAACCGGGCCTTTTCGTGTGTCGGGAGAGGGCTTCGTCAGCCGGTCGGCTCAAGCACGATGTGCCCCAGCGCGGTGTTGGAGACCGGTACGTGGTAGTGGCGGTGGAGCGCCTTGGTCGCCTTGCCGAGCGCGCCGCGCATGATCAGCCACATGACCATCTCGATGCCTTCCGAGCCGGTTTCGCGCAGGTACTCGACGTGCTCGATCATGCGCAGTTCGTCGGTGTCGCCGGTGAGCTTGTCGAGGAAACGGTTGTCCCACTCGGCGTTGATCAGGCCCGCGCGCGGACCCTGCAACTGGTGGCTCATGCCGCCCGTGCCCCAGACCTGCACGTTGAGGTCTTCGGGGAAGCTGGCGACGGCGCGCGCGATGGCCTCTCCCAGCGCCCAGCAGCGATTGCCCGACGGCGGCGGGTAGGTCACGACGTTGACCGCGAGCGGGATCACCTTGACCGGCCATTCCGGCACATCGCCGTACATCATGGTGAGCGGAACGGTCAGGCCATGGTCGACGTCCATCTCGTTGACGATGGTCATGTCGAATTCGTCGAGGATCAGGCTCTGGGCGATGTGCCAGGCTAGGTCCGGGCTGCCTTCGACATCGGGCACGGGGCGGGGGCCGAAGCCTTCGTCGCAGATCCCGAAACGCTCGCCGCAGCCGATCGCGAAGGTCGGGATGATCTTCATGTCGAAGAAGCTGGCGTGGTCGTTGTAGACGAGGATCACGACGTCGGGCTTGGCCTCGTCCTTGATCCATTTGCGGGTCCAGTCGAACCCGTCGAAGGCGGGCTTGAAGATCGGTTCCTGGGTCTTCTTGTGGTCATGGGCAAAGCCCAGGACGGGGACGTGGCTGCAGCCGATTCCGGCGGTGATGCGGGCCATCGGGATTTCTCCTTTGGAAACTTCAGGTCTTGTCTTTGATCGAGCGCGCGCCTTCGGGCGAGCGGCCGCCCGCCACCATCATCGCCTGGTACTCCTCGACGCTCATGCCGGTCATGGTGGAGACCGCCTGGACGAAGGAGAGGCCGTCGGTCGAGAAGACCTTGGCGAGAAAGTAGACGTTGCCGCCAAGATCGAGCAGGCGGTTGTAGTCGCGCGCGAGCAGGGCTTCCTTCTGCTCCTCGCTCATCGGCCACTCATCCAGATAGGCACGCTCGTCGGCCTTGAAGCGTTCGCGGTTCTCCGGCTTCATCAGGCTCATCGCGAACTGGTTGAGGTGGTATCCGGCGCGCGCGCGCTTCGCGATGAACACGCGGGTGCCGGGAATGTCGTCGAATTCGGCCAGGTAGGACGCGACGTCGGTGACGCGGGTCATGGGCGGGTCTCCTCTCCATTGGGCCCGGGGAAGCGGACCGGTCTTGTCATGATGACCTCGACGCCCGCCATGCCGCGGGTGAGGGCAAAGGGCTTGTCGATGCTGACGCGCGCCTGCTGGACGCAGGGCCAGCCCAGGCATTCCTCGGCAAGGCGCTGGCCGAAGGTCTCGATCAGCGGAATGTGGACGAGCGCGAGCGCTTCGGCGGCGGCCACCACGCGGCGGTAGTCGACGGTCTCGTCGATCGCGATGATGCCCGTGCCGGTCAGCTCCAGCTCGACGGTGAGGACGAGGGGCTGGCGCCGGCCCACCTCGTCGGGGTTGATGCCTATGTCGGCCAGAAGCTCCAGGTCGCGCACCCTGACGGTGGTGAGCGCATGAGTGGTGACGCCGGTAAAGCCTTGCGGTGCAATCTGGTTCATGCCGGTTCGCTTTCGAGAGTGGCGCGCGCCGCGCTCACCGTGTTGGCAAGGAGGCAGGCGATGGTCATGGGGCCCACGCCTCCGGGCACGGGGGTCACCGCGCGGGCGTGCTCCAGCTCGTGCGTGGCGCAGTCGCCCACGATCTTCGTATGGCCATCGTGGTCGGTGACGCGGGTGATGCCAACATCGATGACGACCGCGCCTTCCTTGACCCAGTAACCGCGAACGAGGTGGGGGGCACCTGCAGCGGCGACGATGATGTCGGCCTTGCGGGCGATGTCGGGCAGGCCCTTGGTCTCGATGTGGGTAACGGTGACCGTCGCCTCGCGCTCAAGAAGGAGCATCGCCACGGGCTTGCCCACGATGTTCGATTTGCCGATCACCACGGCATCGAGGCCGCGGTAGTCCTCGATCACCGAGTCGAGCAGCTTCATGATGCCCAGCGGCGTGCAGGGGACAAGGCCGCCGGTACCGGTCGAGAGGCGCCCGACATTGACCGGGTGGAAGCCGTCGACGTCCTTGCCCGGCGTGATCCGGTCAAGGACCCGGCTGGCGTTGATGTGGGCGGGCAGCGGCAGCTGGATGAGGATGCCGTGAATGGCGCCGTCCACGTTCATCTCGTCGATGAGCGCGATCAGCGCGTCCTCGTCGGTGTCGGCGGCAAGGCGGTGTTCGATCGAGCGGATGCCCGCCTTCTCGCACTCGCGCACCTTGCGCCCGACATAGACTTCGCTGGCCGGGTCCGCGCCGACGAGGACGACGGCGAGGGCGGGGGAGATCCCCCGCGCCTCGAGGTCGGCCACGGCGGCCTTGGTCTCGGCGAGCATGGCCCGGGCCATGGCCTTGCCGTCGATACGCTCCGCCATCGCGTCAGTCCTTGAAGACGACGGTGCGGGCCCCGTTCATGAAGACGCGGTCATCCAGATGCAGGCGCACGGCTTCAGCCAGCACGCGGCGCTCGATGTCGCGGCCCTTGCGGACCAGTTCCTCGGGCATGTCGGCGTGGGTCACGCGCTCCACGTCCTGGTGGATGATCGGGCCTTCGTCGAGGTCGGCGGTGACGTAGTGCGCGGTCGCACCGATCATCTTGACGCCCCGGTCGAAGGCCTGGTGGTAAGGCTTGGCGCCCTTGAAGCCGGGCAGGAACGAGTGGTGGATGTTGATGCAGCGGCCCGAAAGGAATGCGGCAAGATCGTCCGAGAGGATCTGCATGTAGCGCGCGAGCACGATTAGTTCGGCGCCGGTCTCGTTCACGACCTGCTTGATCTGCGCTTCCTGCTGGGGCTTGGTGTCCTTGGTGATCGGCAGGTGGTGGTAGGGCAGGCCGTTCATCAGCGAGGTGTGGAGCACTTCCTTGGGGTGGTTGGAGACAATGCCGACCACGTCCATGCCCAGTTCGCCGATGCGGTTGCGGTAGAGAAGGTCACCCAGGCAGTGGTCCCACTTGGAGACCATCAGCAGCACCTTCTTGGGCACCGCGTTGTCGCGAAGGCCCCACTCCATGTCCTCGGTCGCGACCTTCTCGGCAAAGCCCTTGGTCAGGCCCTCGACGGTCTGGTCTTCGCCAGGAATGAATTCGATGCGCATGAAGAACCGGCCCGAAAGCTGGTCATGGAACTGCTGCGCGTCGACGATATTGCCGCCGCGTTCGGCCAGGAATACCGAAACGGCGGCCACGATGCCGGCCTTGTCCTGGCACTGCAGGCGCAACGAATAGGTCGTGCTCACGGGGTGGGACTCCTCTCTAGAGATATTGTTGTTCTGCTTGGCGCGCCAGCGCTGGTCGGGCGGCACGCGGATACCCGTCCCCGCGCGCTGCGGGGGACGGGCGGAAAATCAGTGGGACTTGGCGTAGTCGTTGATCCAGCCCACCGTCTTGGTGAGGCCGCCGAAGGGGTAGAAGTGCAGGCGCACCGCGCCGTGTTCTTCGGTCAGGCCCTTCTCGATCTGGTCGACCAGCTTGTCCGGGCCCGCGGTGCCGATCAGCTTGGTGATCGAGATGCCGTACTTGGTCAGCACCGAGGCCGAAGCGCCTACGCCGCAGCGCGCGGCAAAGCGCATCAGGGTCTTGATGCCGGCAGGCCCCGGAATGCCCAGGCGCACCGGCGCGGAGAGGCCGCGCTTGCGCAGTTCGGCGAGCCAGGACAGGACAGCGCCCGCGTCGAAGGCGAACTGGGTGACGATCAGCGGGGCCATGCCGCGCTTCTCGATCTCGTCGCACTTGGTCTGGAGCACGCTCCAGCATTCCTCGTCCGACATGTTGGGGTGGCCTTCGGGGTGGCCGCCGATGCCGATCGCGGTGATCCCGGCATCTTCGAAGGCGCCGGTCGCGATCAGCGCGGAGCTGTCCGCGAAGGGGCCTTCGGGCTCTGAGGGGTCGCCTGCGATGACGAAGCAGCGCTTTACGCCCGCTTCCTTGGTCACCGCCTTCAGGTACTCGCGGAATTCGTCTTCGGAGACGATCCGGCGCGCCGAGAAGTGCGGCATCGGTTCGAAGCCGAGCTCGCGCACGAGGCGGGCCGCCGCAATGCGGGCCTCGAAGGCTTCACCGGGCAGGAAGGTCACGGCAATCGGGGTCTCGGGCGCAATGCCGGGAGCGGCTTCGCGCAGCGACTCGATGTCCTTGGCGGTCATTTCAAGCGAGTAGCCTTCCACCATGTTGATGGCCGGACGCGCCCAGTTCGGATGGATGATCGGAGTGCTCACCGATTCTCTCTCCCTTCTCAGTCTTGTTGCATTACCCTCTAGCGCAGCGCGCTCGCTTCGTATAGATGAAAATTCATGGATACGAAAAAATGGGAAGAGGAGGGCGCCGAAGCGCTCGTGATTCTGCCGGGTCTGTTGTGCGACTCGGGGATGTTCGGCGCGCAGCTCGACGCGTTTCCCGAAGCGATGGTAATCGATGGTTTTTATGGCGGGGCCAGCAGCCTGGAAGCCATGGCCGATTACGTGCTCGACCGTATTCCTCCGCGCGTATCGCTGTTTGGCCATTCCATGGGCGCGCGCGTCGCGCTCGAGGTCTGCCGTATGGCGCCCACGCGCGTCGTACGCCTGGCGCTGGCCGACACGGGCATCCATCCCGTGCGCGAAGGTGAGCCCGCCAAGCGCCACGCGCTGCGCGATATCGGCCGCACGCAAGGCTTCGGCGCGCTCGTCGACGCCTGGCTTCCCCCGATGATCGGGCCTGAGCGCCGCGAGGACGCCGATCTCTACCAGGCGTTGCGCACGATGTGCCTGCGCGCCGGGCAGGAGATCTTTGAAGCGCAAATCGAGGCGCTCCTCCACCGTCCGGATGTCGAGGACGTGCTGACTTCGCTTACCTGCCCCGTCGCGCTGATGGTGGGCGAGGACGATGCCTGGGCGCCGCCGTCGCAGCACCAGGACATTGCCGATACCATCGCGCCCCACTGGGCCGATCCGTGCCCGCTGACGGTGATCCCCAAGGCCGGCCACATGGCTCCGGCCGAGGCGCCCGAGGCTTTCAACGCGGCGCTGCGCCGCTGGCTCAAGGCCAGCGTCGACGCGCCGTCCGCCGCCTGAAGTTCACACCCGAACCCAAACAATAACCAACCAACCTGAAAGGCATAGCTGACATGACCGGACAAACCCTTCAGCAGCTGCTCGACGAAAAGGGAGATATCGTCGAGTTCCTGCGTAACCAGCAGACTGGTCCCAACGTCTATCCGGGCGTTCCGGGCGAATACTCGAACTGGCGCGACGAACAGCGCGCATGGGCCGAGACGGCCGTGCTCTTCAACCAGAGCTTCCACATGGTGGACCTTCTGGTCACCGGCCCCGACGCCTTCGAGATGCTTTCGTACCTCGCGCCCAACAGCTTCAAGGGCTTCAAGCCGAACCGCGCCAAGCAGTTCGCGCCGGTTACCCCCGAAGGCTACGTCATCGGCGACGTCATCCTGTTCTACCTCGAGGAAGAGACCTTCGAGCTCGTCGGCCGCGCGCCGACCATCGAGTGGGTCGAGTACTGGGCCCAGACCGGCAAGTGGAACGTCAAGGTCGAGCGTGACGAGCGCACCGCCGCGCGTCCGGCCGACCAGCAGGCTACCGCCGCAACTACCGCTTCCAGCTCCAGGGCCCCAACGCCATGAAGACGCTGGAAAAGGCGATGGGCCAGACCCCGCCCGACCTCAAGTTCTTCCACATGGCGCCGGTCATGATCGACGGCGTCGAAGTGCGCGCGCTGCGCCACGGCATGGCCGGTCAGCCGGGCTACGAACTGTTCGGCCCCTGGAAGGACTACGACAAGGTCCGCACCGCGCTCCTGGCGGCGGGTGAGGAATTCGGCATCCGTCCCTCGGGCGGCCGTACCTACAGCTCGAACACTCTGGAATCGGGCTGGATTCCCTCGCCGCTGCCCGCGCTCTACACCGGCGAAGGCTCCAAGGGCTTCCGCGAATGGGCCGGCGCCAAGTGCTATGAGGGCATGACCTCGCTGGGCGGTTCGTTCGTCTCGGACAACATCGAGGACTACTACCTCAACCCGTGGGAGCTGGGCTATGGCATCATGGTCAAGTTCGACCATGACTTCATCGGCCGCGAAGCGCTCGAGAAGATGGTCGACCAGCCCAAGCGCAAGAAGGTCACGCTCGCGCTCGACAACGAAGACGTGATGCGCGTCCAGTCCTCGATGCTGACCAAGGGCGCGCCGCGCGCCAAGTACATGGACTACCCGAGCGCGGTCTACGCGATGCACCCCTACGACATGGTGCTCGACGCCGACGGCAAGATGGCCGGTATCTCGACCTGGATCGGTTACACCCAGAACGAGGGCCGCTTCCTCTCGCTCGCCATGGTCGATGAAAGCATCGCCGAGCCGGGCACCGAAGTGACGCTGGTCTGGGGCGAGCCCGATGGCGGCACCCGCAAGCCCACCGTCGAGCCGCACGAGCAGACCCAGATCAAGGCGGTCGTCGCGTCGGTTCCCTATTCGGAAGTCGCCCGCGACAACTACGCCGACGGCTGGCGCACGAAGGCCAAGGCCTGAACGAACACCCGAACACTCTGACGCGAGTGAGAGAGGAGGGGCTGCCGGGACACCGGTGGCCCCTTTTTCGTGACGCTGCGCTGAGGGGGTGGGGTAAAATTTGTCGCTACGTGGGCCATCTGCTTAGGGTGCTGCGGGCATTGCCATTTTCATTGCCCAATGTCAGCTAACGACGAATTGCGGGGCGAATGAAACTCGGCCGGATATGGGAAATGGTGTTTTCAATGGGCTTTGTTGCATAAATAGATCCAAGGCAGCAGTTAGCCTTTGAAGGCATCGATCACCCGACACGCTGAGTTTGGGGCCTTCCGAGTGCGGTGAAGCGGTTGAGGATGGCGGCGCGGATTTGCATTTCGGCGACCTGGCGATCGAAGTCGCGTGCCATGATGCGTTCGCCCAGGAGTTTGAAGCAATGCATTTTGGTTTCGACCAAGCTGCGCTGGTGATAGCCGCTCCATCGTTTCCAGATTGTCCTGCCAAACCGCTGACTTGAGCGAACGATTTCGTTGCGGGCCGCGACGCCCGGCGTACTCTCCGGCCAGGCTTGCGCATTACTGCGGGCAGGGATGATCGCACAGGCATCGCGTGCGGCAATGGCTTCGTGACAGGCCCTGGTGTCAAAAGCGCCATCGGCGCTGACGCTCGCGATAGCTTGATCGTATGGGATCTGGTCCAGCAGTTCGGGCAGCATGGGGGCATCGCCAACCCGGCTTCCCGTCACTTCGATAGCGCGGATATCCAACGATCCGAGGTCCACACCCAGGTGAACCTTTCGCCACTGGCGACGTTTGGACGGGCCATGTTTGCGCCTGCACCATTCCCCGTCTCCAACGGCCTTGATGCCCGTGCTGTCAATCAGCAGGTGCAACGGTCCGGAACTGGGCTGGCAGGGGATCTCGACAAGCAGGGTCTTCTGCCTTCGGCTCAGCGTGCTGAAATCCGGCACCGGCCAATCGAGCCCGGCCATCTCGAGAAGGCTGGCGACCATGCCGGTGGTCTGGCGCAAGGGCAGCTTGAACACGCCCTTCAGCGTCAGGCAGGCCTGGATCGCGACATCCGAGAACACCGGCTGACGCCCGCGCTTGCCGGTCGGAGTGGATAGCCACTCCATCTCGGGGTCAAACCAGACCTGAAGCGAACCTCTCTGCGCCAGCGCTGCGTTGTAGGACTTCCAATTCGTCGTGCGGTAACGGGCGCGGGGCGGTCTGCTCATCGCCGCCTCCTAACCAACTGGATTCACCAACGGAATCCCTTGGGCATTTGCGCAACAAAGCCTTTTCAATGGGTCAATGCCACAAGTTTCAAGTTATGATGTTTGCGGTTCTTCTTACTGGCTGTTCAAGCCAGCCAACGCATTGCGATTCGTTCGTATCTGAAAATATCTGGTTTGCCGAGTTAGAAGACCGCTTCCCTATTAAGACTTCTACAAGCCACGAGACGCAGGAACGGGTTGATAGCAGTCGATTTAATTTCGATTGCCTTAATCTGCGGCATCCAGAATTGGTCGGCGAATTGAAATATCATGAAACGCGTAAGTCTCGAAACGGTGAGGAAGTCTTTCTTTTCTGGCCCTCTGCGGTAACCGACACTCTCGTAGGTTTCATCCCAAGTGAAGGGGGCAGCCGTGTCGTCATTGTCGGCATGTTGTGATCAATGCGCCAGGCTTGACGTCTGCTTTCTCCGCCATGTCAGATATTGAGCCGGTCGAACCTGAATATCCATAAGGGGTCGGAACCGGACGCTTGTCATTGGCCATGCTGCTCAGAGAGACAGAGGTGAGCGTTGCGCAACTCGCTTGGGCCGGATGAAGGTAATTGCTCAAGGGAGCAATATTCCTTGATCCAAGGGCAAGTGCCCTCACGCTCTGCATCTGAGGCCCCACGCGAAAAGTGAGCCAGACAGTTCCGGGAGCCCGAGGGCGATGGCTCTCGGAATCTCTCTTCTGCCTACTTCACGCCGAGAAACTCTCCGCGATGGTCTTGAGCGTTTCGCCCGCGCTCGCTTCGACATTGGCGTCGCAGCGCACCACGGGGATGGCGACGGCGAGTGAGCCGACGACCTGGCCTGCGTCCCGCAGCACCCGTCCGATACCGCAGATGCCTGGCGTGTACTCGTTGCGGGTGACGGCAAATCCCTGTTCGCGGGTGCGCGCCAGTTCCTCACGCAGTTGGCCTTCGTCGATGATCGTGTTGGCCGAGAACTGCGCGCGCAGGGTTCCGGCGAAATAGGCGGCAAGTTCGTCTTCGGAAAGCGTGGCGAGGATCGCCTTGCCCGCCGCGAGGCAGTGCATCGGCGTCAGCGCGCCCACCGCAATGGAATAGCGCAGCGTGTGTTCGGCGGTCTCGGTGATGATCGCCTCGATCTGCCAGTCGCGCCGCACGAAGAACGAGGAGGTTTCATCCAGGCGCATGCGCAAGGTACGCACCAGCGGGCGCACACGCTCGACCAGCGGCAGCCCTTGTGGAGCAAGCCGCAGGCGGTCGAGCCCGCAGCCCGGCTGGTAGAGGCGCCCTGCACGCACCAGGTACTGACGGTCGACGAGCGTGCCCAGGAGGTAGGACAGGCTGCTGACGGGGATCGAGAGCGCCTGCGAGATTTCCTGGGCGACGACGCCGGTGGGATGGGCCACGACATATTCGATGATGTCGAGCGTGCGCATGGCCGACTTGACGGCGCCGCCCGAGCCCGTCCCCCCTGTGGTGGCCATTGTGGGTCTACCTTTCCTTCGCGTTATCTCAGAATGTCATCAGGCCGCGGCGCTCGGCGAACTTCCAGCCGTCTGCCGTGCGCACGAAGCGATCCTCGAACGAGCCGACCTTGGGCACGCTTTCGCCGGTGAAGAGCAGCATCGCGCTCTCGCCAATGGCGGTGTCGGCATCAAGGACGGTGATTTCGACGTTGGAGCACACGTGCCGCGTGGTGCGCGCGGCACGCGCGGTGAAGGCAGCAAGGATCGCCTCCTGCCCCTCGATCCAGTCGTCGGGAGCGGAGGGGCGCGCCATGCGCCCGTCCTTTGCATAGAGCGCGACCACCGCCTCCCAGTCCGCCGCGTCGTTGCGGTTGGCGTAGCGGGCGACGAGCTTGGCGCAGTCGTGCTCGATCGCGCGCACGGCTTCGGGCGTGAGGTCTGCGCTCATGCGGCCACCCCGGCGCGGGCTTCGGCGATGTCGGCGCCTTCACGCAGCGCGCGCAGCTTCTTCCAGGTCCGTCCGGGTCGATCTTGCCATAGCCCGCGAAGGTGCCGAAGCCGCAGTCGGTACTGGCGACCACGCGGTCCACGCCGACGATGCCGATGTAACGCTCGAGGCGCTGGGCGATCAGCTCGGGGTGCTCGACGTAGTTGGAGCAGGTGTCGATGAGGCCGGGCGCGAGCAGCTTGTAGTCGGGCAGCTTGGCATTGCGCCAGACCTTCCACTCATGCTCGTGGCGCGGGTTGGCCGCCTCGAACAGGACCGTCGCGGGGCGTGCGGCGATTACCGTGTCGATGATCTTGGAAAGGTCGATGTCGCAGTCGTGCGGGCCCTCGTAGTTGCCCCAGCACACGTGCATGCGCAGGCGCTCGGGCGCGATGTTGGCGGTGGCCGCGTTGAGCGCCTCGACATTGGCCGCAGCGGTCTTGAGGAACTCGGCTTCCTCCTGGTCCTGGTAGCCGGTGTGGCGCGACATCGCGAGGTCGGGGCAATCGAGCTGGATGTCGAAGCCGGCCGCGACGATGGCCTCGTACTCGGGCTTCATCGCATCGACGAGGTCGGCGAGGTAGGCCTCGTGGCTGGGGTAGTGGCGGTTGACCTGGAAGGCGGTGACGAGCCCGGGCGAGGCCGCGTTGAGGAAGCCGCGCACGCCCGGCTTGCCGTGCTTGTCGAGCGCGTTGCGGAAGCGGCGAATGTCCTCGTGCAGCGGCTCGAGCGTCTTGAGCCGGACCGGCCCGATGCACGAGGCGCGGGTGAACTCCTGGCTGCCCATCATCGCGGAGAGCTTCTTGGAAAGGTCCGGGTGCGCGGCCAGGTCGGCGGCGGGCTTGCGGTCGATGTGTCCGCCAAAGCCGGTCAGGCGTTCGATCATGTAGGTCGAGTAGCCGACCTTGCCGAGTTCCCCGTCGCTGACGATGGTGACGCCGCATTCGACCTGCTTGCGGACGCCTTCGTCGACGGCGGCTTGCACCACGCGGTCGAATTCGGCAGCGTCATAGGCCTCGCCCTTGTCGCGGGCGAGCAGCAGCGGCGTCAGTTCGCTCCCGCGCGGCAGGCTGCCGACGTGGGTCGTGTCGATCGTCATCAGGGGCTCTCCTTGTTGGCTCCTCTCGGTCCTGTGAGGTCATGCCATTTTTTCACAAATGTGTATAGCTTCGCATCCATGAAATATACTATGTCCGCCGCAGTGAGGGCGGGAAACTGCGAGAGGATATTGAAATCATGACCGAAATGGCAAAGGCCGCGATCTGCACCGGCGAAGGTAGCGCGTTCGAATTCGCGGATGTGACGCTGGATGCGCTGCGCAGCGACGAAGTGCGCGTACGCATCGTCGCCTGCGGGATCTGCCACACCGACCTTGCCGTGCGCGACCGCCAGTTGCCGGTGCCGCTGCCCATCGTGCTCGGGCACGAGGGCGCGGGCATCGTCGAGGCCGTGGGCGAGGGCGTGACCGTCGCCAAGCCGGGAGACCGGGTGGTGATGAGCTTCCACTCCTGCGGCGAATGCCCCAGCTGCGCGGTCGATGCGCCGACCTATTGCTACGACTTCTTCCCGCACAACTGGTCGGGCGCGCGCGCCGATGGCAGCCCCACGCTGTTCCGCGATGGCAAGCCGCTCCACGGCAACTTTTTCGGCCAGTCGAGCTTTGCCACCCACGCCATTGCGCACGAACGCAACGTGGTGAAGGTGCCCGAGACGATGGGCGAGGTGCCGCTCGACGTGCTCGCCCCCATCGGCTGCGGCCTTATGACGGGCGCGGGTGCCGTGCTGCGCTCGATGCAGGTGCGCAAAGGTCTGCCCATTGCCATCTGGGGGGCCGGAACCGTCGGCATGGCCGCGATCATGGCCGCCAAGATTGCAGGCGCGGACCCCATCATCGCCATCGACATCCACGATTCCCGCCTCGAAATCGCGCGTGAACTCGGAGCGACCCACACCATCAACGGGCGCGAGGACGTGGCCGCGCAGATCCGTGAACTGTGCCCGCAGGGGCTGGGCTACGCCTTCGATACGACCGGCGTGAACACGCTGATCGAAGGGGCATTCCACCTGCTTGCGCCGATGGGTATCCTGGGCCTGGTCGGTGCGTCCGACCCGGCCGATACGCTTACTCTCAACGAGGCCGAGCTGATGGGTGGCGGGCGCCGCGTCATGGGAATCCTGGGTGGCGACAGCGACATCGCGACCTTCCTGCCCGAGCTGATGGAGCACTACCGTGCGGGGCGCTTCCCCTTCGACCGCCTGATCGGCCACTTTGCTTTTGCGGATATCAACGCGGCCATCGCGGCGAGCGAGAGCGGCGAGGTCATCAAGCCGGTGCTGCGGATTTCGGAAGAAAGCTAAGAGGAAGGGACGATTCAAGGGGCCATCGCCCCTTGGACCCCGGAATCGACGACCTCTCCATTCTCCACTAACGTGGCGCGCGAAAGGTGAGGGCTCCTCTTCTTCGCAAATGCGAACGAGAAAGGGCCGCTCCTTCCGGGGCGGCCCTTTCTTCATACTGGTGAAGGCGGTGGATCAGGCCGGTTCGGCTTCGAGGCTCACCGCATTGATGATGTGCGCCTGGGTGTATTCCATGAGGCCGGCGGTGCCGTGCTCGGAGCCCAGGCCCGACTGCTTGGAGCCACGGAACGGAATGTTCGGGTCGATGGCGAGGTGCTGGTTGACCCAGACCGTCCCCGAATTGATGCGGCGGGCGACGTCCATCGCGCGCAGCTGGTCCATGCCCCAGACGGTACCGCCCAGGCCAAACGGGCTGTCGTTCGCGCGCTGGATGACGTCCTCGATGTCGTCGTAGGTGAGGACGGGGAGAACCGGGCCGAACTGTTCCTCGGCCACCAGCGGGGCATCATCGGAAAGGCCGCCGATGACGGTCGGCGCAATGAAGTAGCCGGCCTTGTCGGGCTTCGCGGCCTCGGCGATGAGGGTGCCGTTGGCCTTGGCATCCGCGATCATGGCGAGGACCTTGTCGTACTGCATCTTGTTCTGGACCGGGCCCACGGTCGCGCCCTGCTTGGAGCCGTCGTCGACGACGGCGGCCTTGGTCAGCTTGGCGATCTCGGCGCAGAATTCATCGTACATCGCGGTGGGCACGTAGGCGCGCTTGATCGCGACGCAGATCTGGCCCGCGTTCGCCATGGCGCCGTTGTAGACCTTCTCGGCGGCGACCTTGGCGGGGACGTCATCGAGCACGATCGCGGCGTCGTTCCCGCCCAGTTCGAGCGTTACGCGCTTCACGCCTTCGGCGGCCGACGCCATGACCTTCTTGCCCGTCGCGGTCGAGCCGGTGAACGAGACCTTGGCGATGTCCGGGTGGCCGGTGAGCTTGGGGCCAAGCTCGTTCTGGTCGCACACGACATTGAAGACGCCCGCGGGCAGGATGTCGGCGGCCAGTTCGGCCAGGAGCAGCGTGGTGAGCGGGGTCGTCGGCGCGGGCTTGGCGACCATCGTGTTGCCGGTGATGAGGCAGGGCGCCATCTTGCCCACGAGCAGGATCACCGGGAAGTTCCAGGGCGTGATCGCGGCGCACACGCCCAGCGGCGTGCGGTGCTCGATGATGGTGTTGCCGCCTTCATCGCGCATGGTCTGGTCGGGCAGGCGCATCGCGGCAATGGCGCGGATGGTGTAGATGCTGCCGCCGATCTCGTACATCGCCTGGTCGAGCGGCTTGCCCTGTTCGGTGGTGAGGAGACGGCCGAATTCCTCGTGACGCGCTTCCATCGCGTCGGCCAGCTTGTTGAGATAGGCCTGACGCTCGTCGGCGCTGAGCGCGGCCCAGGCTGGCTGGGCGGCCTTCGCTGCGGCCACGGCTTCGTCGAGCATGGCTTCGCTGGCGCGCGGGCACTGGGCAAAGGACTCTTCGGTCGCCGGGTTGACGACGTCGAACGTAGACACGCCATCGACGAGTTTGCCGTCGATCAGCAGCTTGAAATCGGTTTTCACGATCGCTCTCCTTGTTTAGCGTCGATGCTACAGGGAATTTTTCCCGCTGTCAGGCGCATTGACGCGAAGTCCCTTTCTCTCGGGCGCGGCTTTATGTACGCCTGGGATACAAAGATGGCAAGGTGTGGGGTGAACGGGAAATGAAGGTGGGAGGCGATCTTGCCGGGCAGTTGGGATACCAGGTTCAACTGGTCCATCCGATGGCGCATGAAGCCGCGCGTGCCGCGCTCGAGCACCTTGAAATCACGCCCGCGCGCGCGACCGCGCTTCTGCTCATTCGGGCCAATCCGGGGTGCTCGCAGTCGGCGCTAGGCGGCGCGCTCAACGTCAACCGGTCGAGCGCGATGAAGATCGTCGACCTGCTCGAGGGACGCGGCCTGATCCGTCGGGCACCCAGCGCGGACCCGCGCGCGCATGCGCTGGAACTGA
The DNA here is from genome assembly GCF_000813185.1 of Novosphingobium sp. MBES04. NCBI lineage: Bacteria > Pseudomonadati > Pseudomonadota > Alphaproteobacteria > Sphingomonadales > Sphingomonadaceae > Novosphingobium > Novosphingobium sp. MBES04. The sequence continues at coordinate 2,771,056 of NZ_DF850488.1, forward strand.
CCTCCAAGGGCGAGCAGTTTGCCGCCGATGTCGACGTGGCGTTGGAAGAGAATGAGCGGCGCTTCTTCGGTGTCCTGAGCGTGGCGGAGCGCAAGTCGCTCCTGGAAATGCTGCAGCGGCTGCACCAGCGCGCGCCATAATTCGTTACGTGCACGAGGGGGAAGGGGCCGCGCAATCGGCTTGCGCGCTATGTATCCCTAGGATACAAAGCTGAGGCTTGCCGGAAAGGACCGGAAGCCGTGCGCCGTGCCGATGGTGCGGCGCGTGAACCAGATGGGAGAGCTGAGAGTGTCCGTGCAGGAAGCCGCCGTACAGGATCGTGTCGCCAGAGCCGCGATCGACCGCCTTCTCAACCCGCGCAGTGTCGCCATCGTCGGAGCCTCGGACCGTCTGGGCTCGCTGGGGGCGTCTGTCCTCAAGAACCTGGTCGAGGCGGACTTTCCGGGCGATATCCACCTCGTCAATCCCAAGCGCGAAGAGATCGGCGGGCGCCCGTGCGTACCCGACGTCTCGGCCTTGCCCGAGGGCATCGATGCCGCCGTGCTCGCGATCCCGCAAGGTGCGGTGCTCGATGCGGTGAAGGCGCTGGCGCAGCGGGGCTGCGGCTCGGCGGTGATCTTCTCGGCCGGGTTTGCCGAGGATGGCGCCGAAGGGCTCGCCCGGCAGGAAGAACTGGCCCGCGTGGCGCGCGAGGCGGGAATGGTCATCGAAGGGCCCAACTGCCTTGGCCTCGTCAATTTCGACGCCAACGTCGCGCTGACGTTCGTGGAACTGCCGCCCGCCCGCGCCAAGGGCGCGAAGAAGGTGGGCGTGGTCTCGCAATCGGGCGCGATGGCCGCTGTGCTGGCCACCACCATGATCGCGCGCGACGTGCCGCTCTCCTGCTATATCTCGACCGGCAACGAGGCCGCGAGCGGGGTCGAGGACTATCTCGACTATCTCGCGGGCGATGAGGATACCGCGGTCATCGCCATGATCGTCGAGCATTTCCGCAAGCCCATGGAGCACCTGGAAGCCGTCGAACGCGCGCGGGCCAAGGGCAAGACCGTCGTCCTGCTGCACCCCGGTTCGAGCGAGGCCGGGCGCGAGAGCGCGGCTACCCACACCGGGGCGATGGCGGGCGACCATGCGGTGATGGAGACCCTGGTCACCCATGCGGGCGTCATCATGGTCGAAGGCCTGGAGGAACTGGGCGACGTGGCCGAGATCGCGCTGCGCTGCCCGTCGCTTCCGGGCCCCGACCTTGCCGTGGTCTCGGAATCGGGCGCGCTCAAGGCGATGATGCTCGACGGGGCGGAAAAGCTCAGCCTGCCGCTGCCCAAGTTGACGGACGCGGACAGTCCGGCGCTGCGCGAGGCGCTTCCCGTCTTCGTGCCGGTCAGCAATCCGCTCGACATCACGGCGCAGGGGCTTGTCGATTCCACGCTCTACAACCGCACGCTGGCCGCGCTTGGCAGCGATGACCGGATCGACACGATCCTCGTGCCGCTGATCCAGACCGATACCCACACCAGCCACATCAAGTTCGCCGCCGTGGCGCAGGCCGTGGGCGAACTGGGCGGGGCCAAGCCGGTCGTGGTGGCGGGTGTCGACGAGGGCGGCGGCGTCCTTGACGACGATATCGCAGCGCTGCGCAAGCTCGGTGTCCCCTACTTCCCGACCCCCGAACGCGCGCTCAAGGCGCTCGCGCGGCTGGCCCACAGCCGCACCGGCGTGCGCAGCGGAAGCGCACCGGCTCCCATCCGCATCGACGGCCCGGCGCCGGGCGAGGTGATCCCGGAATACCGCGCCAAGGCGCTTCTCGCGCCCCACGGCGTGCTCTTCTCGCCCGGCGAACTGGCGACGAGCGCGGCCGAGGCGCGCGCCATCGCCGAGCGGATCGGCTACCCGGTCGTGCTGAAGGCGCAGGCCGCCGCGCTCAGCCACAAGAGCGATGCGGGCGGCGTCATCATCAACATTGCCGATGGCGATGCGCTGGAAGCGGCCTGGAGCAAGATGCAGGGCGATGTCGCCAAGGCCCGTCCCGGTCTGAAACTCGATGGCTTGCTCGTTGAGGGTATGGGGCCGCGCGGGGTGGAGATGATCGTGGGCGCCAAGCGCGATCCCAGCTGGGGGCCGGTGCTTCTCGTCGGCTTTGGCGGCGTGGCGGCCGAACTGCTGCACGATGCGGTGCTGCTCGCGCCGGATCTCACGCGCGAGGAGATCAAGGCGAAGATCCGCACACTGCGCATGGCGCCGCTCCTGGAAGGCTTCCGCGGAGCGCCCATGGCCGACCTCGACGCACTTGCGGCCACGGTCGAAGCGCTGGGCGCTGTCGTGCGGGGCACCCCCGAGATCGGCGAGCTCGATCTCAACCCGGTCTTGGTGCTGCCCGAAGGGGAAGGGGCGCTGGCGCTTGATGCGCTGATTTCAGGGTAAGAAGAGAAGAGAGATTCCGAGGGCCATCGCCCTCGGGCTCCCCAAACTTGTCGCCCTCACGTTGCGCGCACTGCGGTGGCTGCGAAAGGTGACGTTGCCCATTTTGGGGTCAAGGGGCGATGGCCCCTTGAATCTCTTCTTCTTGCCTACAAACGAAAAAGCCGCCCTCCCATAGGGAGAGCGGCTTTTCCGTTATTGCAGGAGGCCGTCAGCTGTCGGCCTTGGCGCGGTCCTTGTCGTAGGCGCCCAGGCCCGGCTTGTAGCTCTTCTCGTCGATGAACTGGCGGATGCCTTCCTTCCGGCCTTCGGTCTTGTCGTGGAAGTTGCAGGCTTCCTGCATGCGCACGAGGTAATCCTCGGCCTCGTCGTAGGTCATCAGGCCCACGCGGCGCACGGCGTCCTTGGCGAACTTGAGCGTGACCGGGTTCTTCTCCAGCATCATGTTGGCGATCTCGGCGGTGCGGGCCTTGAGCTGGTCGGCGGGCACGCTCTCATTGACGAGGCGCATCGCGCTGGCCTGCTTGCCGTCGATGAGGTCCCCGGTCAGCGTCAGCCACATGGCATCGCGCATCGGCAGGAGGTCGACCACGACCTTGGTCACGCCGCCGCCGGGCAGGATGCCCCAGTTGATCTCGGACAGGCCGAACTTGGCATCGTCCGAGCAGATCGCGAGATCGCAGGCGAAGAGCGGACCGAACCCGCCGCCAAAGCACCAGCCGTTGACCATCGCGATGGTGGGCTTCTGGTACCAGCGCAGGCGGCGGAACCAGCCGTAGCTTTCCGACTGCGACTTGCGAATGCCGCGAAGGCCGTTGGCCTCGGTCTCGCGGAAGTATTCCTTGAGATCCATGCCCGCCGACCAGGCCGTGCCTTCGCCGCCGAGCACAAGAGCGCCCACGTCGTCGCGGTATTCCAGCTCGTCGAGCACTTCCATCATGCGGCGGTTGAGCTTGGGGCTCATCGCGTTGCGCTTGGCCGGACGCGAGAAATAGACCCAGGCGACGCCGTTCTCGACCGTGTAGGTGACGGTCTCGGCTTGCTCTTCACTCATCCTTGTCTTCCTTTCCTTGCAGGCTCTCCCGGCCTGACGTTTTTATGTATCCTCAGGATACAATATCGGAAGCTGGGATCAAGCGAAACCATCACCGTGCGTCATGGGACGCGTGATAGAACGCCTTGACTAGGCAAGGTCGTTGCTGCCGAAACAGACGTGGGTGAACATGGATTTCCTCTTCCGTGTCGGGGTTTGTTGTCAGCCCTGCTCGGGAGCGGCGCTGCGCGAAATGGCAAGGACGATCACCAGCATCAGCGCGAATGCGGACCCGAGAACGAGCGTCAGCGGCTGGAGCGATACCGGTGGCCAGAGGGTGACCGCCGCGCTGGCGAGGGCGGTGACGGCGAGCTGGATCGTGCCCAGGAGCCCGGCCGCCGCGCCAATGCCTTCGCGCACCGAATCGAGAGCGCTCGTCGCCGCCGGGGTCAGGACGAGCCCTGCGACCATGAAGAGCAGCACAGAGAAAAGCTGAAACCCGGCGAGCGGCACGCGGCCGGGCAGAAGCGTCGAGGCAAGTCCAAGTGCGGCGGTGATGGCCAGCGCTCCCAGCGCGGCGCGCAGGGCAAGGCGGCTGGCCCCCAGGCGCTTGAGCAGGTGCGGGGCGATCTGGGTGGCAATGATCGACATGCCTGCATTCACCGCGAGCAACACGCTGAACCAGACAGGAGCGAGGCCATAGACGCCCGAGTAGACAAACGGGGCGGCGGTCACGAAGGCGAAGGGGACCGTGGTGGCAAGACCCGCGACCACGGCCCAGCCGACGAACCGCCCGTTGCCAAGCAGCGCGGCGAGAGCACGGGGGAGGCCGCTCCAGTCGGGCGCGCGGTTCTCGGGCGCCAGCGTTTCGGGCAGGAACAGGACCACGCAGATCGCGGCGAGCAGACCTGCGCCCGAGAGGATCACGAAGAGCCCGCGCCAGGACACGAACTGGAGGAGGCCGCTTCCCAGGAGCGGCGCCAGCATGGGCGAGATGCCGATGATGAGGAAGGTGAAGGCCATCAGCCGTGCCGCGTGGTGCCCGCGGTGCAGGTCGCGGATGATTGCGCGCGCGCTGCTGGTGCCGGCACAGGCGCCCATGCCCTGCACGAAGCGCAGCGCCACGAGCTGATCGAGGCTCGTGGCGAGGCTGCAGGCGAAGGAGGCGAGTATGAAGAGTGCAAGGCCGAAGATCAGCGGCGTGCGGCGTCCGAAGCGATCCGCCAGCGCGCCGATCGGAATCTGGGCAAAGGCGAGGCCGAAGAAGAAGGCCGAGAGCGTGCGCTGCACCGCGTTCTCGTTGCCCCGAAGCGCGCCCGCCATCTCCGGCATGGCCGGGAGATAGAGGTCGATGGCGAAGGGGCCGAGGGCGGACAGGAAGCCGAGCGCGATGCCGAAGCCGAGCGTGGGTTTTCCACTCGCCGGGGCGGCTGGGTTCTGGGGGGATGGGGGAGGTCATATGGCCGTCGTCCCGGCCGTTCGGTGCGTGCGCGCGTCGATCATCATAATAACGAACGTTATAGTATGTGGGGCCAACGAGGCAAGGCGCACGTGCACGCTTCGCAGCCACGATGACGCGGCGGCGCATGGGGGGGAGCGGAATGGAGGAGGCGCGCTACCTGCCTGGCAAGGCCCTGCGGTGCCCGGCGATCAGGCCTCGTCGGTGGGGCGGGTGCGCTCGAGGAAGAGCGATTGCCCTTGCGCGTCGGTGGCTTCCAGGGTCGTGATCAGCGTGCTCAGGATGTGGTCGAACATCGCCACTTCGTGGGGCTTCAGATCGGACAGGAGATAGTCGGCCACGCGCTCGGTCTGTGGGCGCATGATCGTGTAGAGGCGTTCGCCTTCCTCGGTCAGTGTAAGCCGCTTGCGGCGGCGATTCGTCTCGTCCCGCTCAACCTTGACGCGGCCATGCTTCTCCAGAGCAGAGACCGCGCGCGAGACGCTCATTGCGTTGACGCCGGTACGTTCGGCCAGTTCGTGGCTGGCCGAATGCGGGTAGCGCCCGATCAGCATGAGCATGCGAAACTCGTTGATGCTGATCTTGTACTGGTGCTCCAGGTTGACCGAGAACGGTGTCATCAACCGATTTGACAGCTTGAGCAGGCGATGAAGAATCTCCGCGTGTGGGCTCGATGTTTCCATCGCCTCCAGCGCGCCGCTGTCAGCTCCATCTTCCAAGGATTCCTGATCGGTGTCAGCCATTGGCGGACATTTGGGCAGGAGCTTTGCTGGTTGTCAAGATAATCACGAATGTTACTTATCGCCGGAGGGATGAGGAGTGAAATTTCCGTGGAGCACAGCCGAGTGAATGTAAATAGGCACGAGGTCGCCGCGTTCCTGAAAACGGTTGCGCAGGTTATCGGTTCCGACCGCGTCCATGCGGGCGAGGAGGACCGGCAGGCCTACAGCGATCAGATGGGCTTCGATCTTGCCCGCCATGAACCTTCGGGCGCGGTGGCCCCGCGCTCGGTCGAGGAACTGCGCGAAGTGGTGCTGGCCGCCAACGTGCACAAGGTCCCGCTCTGGCCGATCTCGCGCGGCAAGAACTTCGGCTATGGCGGCGCTGCACCGGTCCAGGCGGGGGCGGTGGTGGTCGACCTTTCCGGGCTCCGGCGCATTCACGAGATCGACGAGAAGCGCGGCGTCTGCGTGGTCGAGCCGGGGGTGGGCTTCTACGATCTCTACGACGAACTCTCCAGGCGCGGGCATCCGCTCTGGCTCTCGGTGCCGGGCAATGCCTGGGGGAGCGTGGCGGGCAATGCGCTCGAACGCGGCAAGGGGCCGCAGCCCTACGGCGATCATGGCGCGCAGATCTGCGGTCTGGAGGTGATGCTCCCAGACGGATCGCTGGTGCGCACGGGCACCGGGGCCATGGAGGGCTCGGCGACCTGGCACCTGTCGCGCGACACCTACGGCCCGGCCTGGGACCAGATGTTCTGCCAGTCGAACTTCGGGATCGTGACGCGCCTTGGCCTGTGGCTCATGCCCGCGCCCGAGGCGACACTGTCCGTGGACTATGCGCTGCCCGACGCCAGCGATCTCGCACGTGGAGTCGATGCGCTCTATCCGCTGCGCCAGCGCGGGCTGATCGATCACGACCCGGCCTGGGTCAGCTATGTCGGCATTGCCTCGTTCGTGGGGCCCCGCGCGCAATGGTACGAGGGCGAGGGCCTTCTGCCCGAGGACGTGGGGGCAAGCATCCGCAGCCAGCTGGGCATCGGCTGGTGGAATTCGCAGCTCAACTTCTATGGGCCCGAAAAGGTGATCCGGGCCAAGTTCGAGGTTGTCGCCGACGCGCTCGCGGCGCAGTTGGGCCAGCGTCCGGAGCCCCGGCTGTGGCGCCAGGGCGACGACTTTGGCGCGAGCCATGCGGGCATTCCCTCCACACGCGACATGGCTATGATCGACTGGTACGGCGGGCGCGGGGGGCACCTTGGGTTTCTCCCCGATCCTGCCTGCCGATGGCGCGCGCGCGCAAACGCAGTTCCAAAGCACGCGGGCCCGCTTCGAGGCGGCGGGCATCGACTATTACGGGGCCTTTTCGGTAGGCGCGCGGGCGATCATCAATATCAACGAGATCCTTTACGACCGCGACAACGCGCAGATGGCGCGCGCGGTGCCCCAGTTGATGGACACGCTGATCGCAGACGCGGCGAAGCATGGCTATGGCGAGTACCGCACCCATATCGATGCCATGGACACGGTGGCGGCAACCCAGAACTACGGCGCGGACGCCTCCGGGGTGGGCGCGATGGGGCGCCTCAACGGCGTGCTCAAGGATGCGCTCGATCCCCATGGCATCCTGGCGCCGGGCAAGCAGGGGATCTGGCCTGCGCGCTACCGGGCCTGAGCGGGGAGAGCCTCGGCGCGGGGGACCATCGCGGCGACCGTCTCGACCGAGTTCCAGTGGCCGGCGACGGGGGCCTCTTCGGGGTAGATCTCCAGTTCGATCTCCGGCGCAAGGCCGGTCTCCTCGTAGACCGTGCCATCGGGCGCGGCGAAGGTCTCGTTCGCGAGTTCCAGCAGCCAGCCGTTGGGAAGCGGCTTGGCAAGAGGCGTGGAGAAGGCGCCGCGCGTGCGGGTGCCGACCTGCGTTACGTGCGGGTTCTGGCGAAAGGCGAGCGTGGCGAGTTCGCCGCCGCTGACCGTCACATCGCTCGTCATCACGTAGACCGGCCCTGCGAAACGCGCACCCGTGGCGGGCGTGATGGTATGAGGGAACGGAGCAAGCCTGATCCGCGGGCGCGGGTGGTAAAGCCCGTCTGCACGGTGTCGAGGAAGCGGGCGGGCTGGGCCTTGGCGATCTGGTCCCATCCGCCCCGGTTGTTGGAAAGATCGACGATCACGCCGTCGAGCCCGGCAAAGTCGGACATGGCCTGTTCGAGTGCATCCTGGAATGCCGCCATTTCCGCCTCGGCCCATTCGGGAGTGGCAAAGTCGCTGCGCTCGGTGAACCCGCCCATGACGAAGACCTGCAGATAGCCCACGCGCCCGTCGATCACGCCCCACACGATGCGCCCGCCTCCGGCCGTGCGCGCGCTTTTACCCAGCTTCGCGGTGGTCTGCGCGATGAGCGCGCCGAGCCAGGCGGGTTCGCCACCCTCGCGGGCACGGATGCGCGGGAGGGTCTCGCCCTGGCCGTCCTGCACGCGGCGGCGTTCTCCGTCGACTTCACCCAGCAGCTTGGTGTGGCTGTCGGAGAGCCCTTCCATGAAGGCGGCAAGTGCGTCCCACAACTGGGCCTCGTCCATGCCAGGATGCATCTTCGCGCGCAGCGCCGCGCGGCGCGCCGCAAACCCGGGAGGGCGTCTGTCGAAAAAGGCGTAGTGGCGTTCGAAATGGTCGAGAAAGGCCGCGGCTACGGCGCCGGGCGTGCGATCGGTCGGCGCGCTGCAGGCTGCGGGCAAGGCGGGGAGGCGGTCGAAGACGACGTTGGTGTCCCCCTCCAGCAACTGGAAGATCGCGGCTTTGCTGCCGGGAAGCGCGCGGAAATAGCGGTAGCGCGCGCTGTCCATCTCGCTTTGCGTGCCCCGCGCCAAGGGCGGGCGATAGCAGGTCGTTCCCTCCTGGTGCCGGATGACGCCAGCCTCGTCGATCTCGAGCAGCCAGCCATACCCGCGCGAACGCCAGATGCCGCGCACGGCGGGATCAGTGGAGCCATCGCTGCGCGCGATGCTCTGCACAGGACCAGCCTCCTCCCACGGGCGCGGCGCTTTGGATTGCGCGGCTTGGGCTTGGGCGGACAGGGGCGCGCTGAGGCAGGTGGCGGCCAGGAGCGCCGCGGCAGGAACTCGGATCATGTGCGACATGCTAGCGCGCGACCTGCCGCGCTCAAGCGCGCGCTCGATGGATGGCCGACCGGGATCGATGGGGGCTCAATCCATCAGCGCGCACGAGACGCCCGTGAACAGGCCATTCGTCACGTGGTAATGGATGTACTGGCGAAGTTCCTGCACCTCGCCCTTGCGGATCGGGAAGAACTGGTCGAGCCCCTGCGCGGCGAGCGCTTCTGCGGTCAGGTCCTTGCGCGCCTCGATGCGGATCACGCCTTCGAGGGCAACGAGTTCGTCGCTGGCGGCAAAGCGTTCAATGGTCAGCGTTTCCTCCACGTGGTCGTGCAGGAAGCCGTAGAAGTCGCGGAACGCCTCACGCGTGGCGAGGTCGACGCCGAAGAAGGTGAGGTGCGCGCCGGGCGCGTAGAAATCGTAGACGGCATCGTAGTCGCGCGCGTTGAAGGCCGCGGCGTAGCGGTCGTAGTCCTCGCGGGTCATCGGGCAGCTCCTCTCTCGTCGAAATGGCGTGTCGCTCCGCCTTGCACATATTGATAACGAGCGTTACGATTGTGCGCAACGACTGCCCCGATGCAGCGAAGGGAGAGAGAGCTTGCACCCGACGACAGAGCCCGAGACGCGCGTCTATACCGCGCAGGAACAGGCGAACATCGACCACGTACGCACGATGATCCGCGAGGTGCTCGACGCGCTCGATCCCGATGCGGTCGACCGGTTCATCGTGCCCGACTACATCCAGCACAACCAGATGGTGGGGCAGGGCACCGAACCGCTCAAGCAGTTCCTGCGCGAGGCCAAGGTCCATTCGCCCGAGCCGTGCCATGACATCAAGCGCATCTTTGCCGATGGCGACCATGTCATCGCGCACTACCACCTGCGCCGCTGGCCGGGGGATACGGGCTACGCGATCATGGATATCTTCCGGCTCGAGAACACGATGGTGGTCGAGCACTGGGACGTGATGATGGAAGTCCCGGCGGACAGTCCCAACCCGATCGGACCGTTCTGAGATGGCGCGCGCGGATCGCTTCACCGGCAAGCGGGTGGTTGTCCTGGGCGGCAACAGCGGCATCGGCCTGGCCTGCGCACAAGGATTTGCCGAGGAAGGCGCGGGCGTGCGCCTCACTGGCCGGGACCCGCAGACCATCGCCAGCGCCGTCGCCTCGATTCCCGGGGCGAAGGGCAACGCGGTCGACATCTCCGACCTTGCCGCGATGGACGCCTTCTACGAGACGGTGGCGGCCGAGGAGGGTGGCATCGACGTCCTCATGGTCAACGCCGGGATGGGCGGCTTTTCGCTGATCGAGGACATGACAAGCGAATACTGGGACCAGGTCCATTCGATCAACCTCAGGGGCTGTGTCTTTGCCATGCAGAAGGCGGTGCGGCTCATGGGCGAAGGGGGCGCGATTGTCGTCACCGGATCTATCGGCGGCCATGCCTTCGTGCCCGGCAACGCGGCCTATGGCGCGGCCAAGGCGGGCCTTGCGCTCGCCATGCGCCAGTTCGCCGGCGAGTATGTCGCGCGCGGGATCCGGGTCAACATGGTGAGCCCGGGCCCCATCGAGACGCCGCTCCTCTACCGCAATCCCGGCATGGACGAGGCGGCGGTCGAGGCGATGCGCGAACAGATGATCGCGGCCGTGCCGATGAAGCGCATGGGCGCGGCGAAGGAAGTGGCCGATGCGGTGCTCTTTCTCGCCTCCAACGAGGCAAGTTTCGTGACCGCGGCCAACCTGATGGTCGATGGCGGCGCGCTGGAAATCGGATGAGGATGGCATGACCCACAACGACACCACGCCCTTTGCCGGGCCTTTCTCGACGCTCGACAACCCGCGCCTCGAATTCGCGATGGAAGTGCGCCTGACCTTCCCGCGCGTGCAGATGATCGCCAACACCCCGATGGGGGGCAACCGCAGCGCGGTCTATGTCGATGGCGGGACGTTCGAGGGGCCGCACCTCAAAGGCAAAGCCGTGCCGGGCTCGGGTGGTGACTACGCCACCTTCCGGCCCGACGATGTGGCCGTGTTCGACGCGCGCTACATGCTGGAGGAGGACGATGGGACGCTGATCCTGCTCAACAACCGGGGCTTCCTGTGGGGGCGCAAGCCCGGCACGATGGAGCGCCTGCGCGACTGGGCCTTCAAGGGGGGCGAACCGGTCGAGCAGCAGGAATACTACCTACGCGGCAACCCCAGTTTCGAATGCCCGGTGGGCAAGCACGACTGGTTGACCAAGCACGTCTTCATCGGCGTGGGCGAGCGGCGCGCGGACGGTAACCTGCTGCGCTATTACGCGCTGACCTGAGGTGCGTCATGGCCGAAGCTGAGACGCTCCAGCAGCGCAACACGCGCATTGTTCTCGACATGTGGCAGGGCGTGATCCGCGAGGGGAGCCGCGAGGCCGTGCTGCGCTATATCCACCCGGACTACGTGCAGCATGCGGTGAACCTGCCTTCGGGGCGCGAGCAACTGCTGCACCTGACCGATCTTATCCGCAATCCGCCCGAGGGCTTCGTGCCGCCAGCAACCAAGCACCTGGTGCGCACGGTGGCGCAGGACGACACGGTCGTGGTGATCTGGAACCAGGACCAGCCCGATCCCGCGCGGCCAGGGCAGACCTACCCCGGGCACGCCTTCGACATGTACCGGCTGGAGGATGGTCTCATCGTCGAACACTGGGACGACACCCGCAAATGGGCGCGCTCCTGGGCCGAGGAACAGCCGGGAGAGCGCTCATGAACATGGCCACACAGCTGGTCCCCGGCGCGAGTGTGCCCGAGGGGCAGACCCCGCCGATGGTGGCGGCCGACCATGCACAGCTGCTCGCCAGCGCAGATCCCGTTCTCGCGGCGAACAAGCGGCTTTGCTACGACATGTACCGCATCGTGCTGCAGGGCGGCCATGCCGACCGCGCGCACGAATTCATCGCCGAAAGCTATATCCAGCACAATCCCAACGTCGTCAGCGGGCGCGCCGCGCTGGAAAGCTTCATCCGCGGTTCGCGCCCGGCGCGCGAGGTCCGGCCCACCATCGAGCTGCCGCTGGTCTCCATCGTGGCGGAGCGGGACATGGTGACGATGGCCTTCGTGCGCACCGAAACGGGTGAGGATGGAGAGACCTACCACACCAGCTGGTTCGATCTGTTCCGTATTCAGGATGGCCGGATAGCCGAGCACTGGGACCCGGCGATCAGGAGTGCGGCGATGCTCAGGACCGATCCCAACTCGCAACGTCTGGACTAGACGCGCGCGGCGTGCGGCGCTCCTTCGAGCGGTAGAGGTCCGCATCGGCCCGGCGGAAGAGCTCGTTCGGAGACGACGGCTCTCCGGCGCGGGGCAGGGCGAGACCGAACGAGGCGCGGATCGAGAGGGACGTTCCTTCCCAGTTGAACGGCGTGGCGAGCATGTGCAGGGCAGCGTTCAGGCGCTGCTGCAACTGGTCCTCGTCCTGGTTCTGCGCAAGCACCATGGCGAACTCGTCGCCCCCGATGCGGGCGAGCAGCAGGGCTTCGGGAAAGGCGCTGCGCAAGTGCGCACCGAAGCGCGCAAGGCAGGCATCCCCTGCGATGTGGCCGAAGGCGTCGTTGACGGCCTTGAAGTGGTCGAAGTCGAACAGCACCAGTGCGCCGGCCGAGGCCATGTTGCGGGAGGCTGGCGAGGAAGGCGCGTGGGGCGCTTGAAGAAAGGCGGCGTGGAACAGCGCGCGGTTGCCTAGCCCGGAGACCGGATCGGTGAAGGCGAGTTCTTCCAGCTTGCGCAAATGGAGCCGCTCGTGGGTGATGTCCTGCTTGGTGCCGTGCAGCCGCAGGGCCTGGCCATTGCGCGATTCGACATGGGCATGGATGCGCAGCCAGCGCTCCTCGCCCTCGGCGGTATATATCTGCGCCTCCAGAGAAAAGGCCCCGAGCACTTCGATGGCCTGCGCGCGCCGCACCTCAAGGAGGCGGCGCGATTCGGGGGCATACATGTCGAGCACCTCGCGCCGGTCGACCTTCTCGCCAGGGGCGAACCCGAAAAGCTCGAAAGTCGCTTCGTTCCAGCGCAGGCTCTGATCGCTCAGATCGCACGAAAAGGCTCCGATCGCTACGGGCGTGCCGTCACTCTGCGTGTCGCCCTCGGACGCACACGAATCCCTGCGGGTGATCGCCTCGAAGGCGGCCCGCGAGATGGAAAAGGGAGGGACAGCCTGGGCCAATGAGAGGTCGAATACCGTAGGAGTGGTGGAGGTGCGTTAAGTATCCTGGAATACTTAAGGACGGGCTAAGGTCTTGGCTTCGCGAAGTATCTGAGTCACTCCTATAAGCATCTCGCGTTAACTAGAAAAGGGGGCAGTCATGGGCGCGACGCAGCGGCGGGCATGGCGACGCCCGATAGCGCGGCGAAGCGCGTGAGGACGGCGTCCTGGACCTTCGTGTCGAGTGTCTTGGGATCGGGCTCGCGGCGCTCCATGTGGTGCCAGTAGCCTCCGCTGGTTCCCGCCTCGCCGTCCAGGCATGTTGCAAGCCAGCACTGGGTGAGGTGGGCTTCGTCCAAGGGATCGCTGGCCGATTCGCCGCCCATGCGGGTGGGCACCCAGCCCGGATCGACGGTGTGGCACGCGATGTCGGGAAGATGGCGGGCAAGGCCGTTGGCCATGGCCGTCAGCAGCATCTTGCTCTCGCCATAAGCGCTCGGGCCCGACCAGCGGCGTTCGCGCCAGTCCATGTCGTCGAGCGCTTCCTCGTGGCCATAGTGCATCGAGCTGCCGGTGAAGATCAGGCGCGCAGGGCGTTCGGCGAGCAGGCTGAGCATGTAGGGGGCGATCGCGTTCACCATCAGGACGCGCAGGAGGCCCTCGCGGGTTACCTCACGCGTCGAGTCGATGACCCCGGCGTTGTGAATGATCGCGTCGACAGGGCCCGTTTCGTTGAGCGCCCGGGCAAGTGCGCGGACCTCCTCGAGGCTGGCAAGATCGCCGGTCAGGACCGTATTGACGTCGGCGAGCGCGCCAAAGGCGTTGATACGCTCTTTCGAGCGGGCATGGAGGATGACATCGTGTCCGTTGCCGATCAGTGTCTGGATGGCGTTGCGACCGATCCCCTGCGTTGATCCGGTGACGAAAATGCGGGCCATGTCGCGCTCCTTTCCCGCTTCTTCGGGGTGGTCGTGACGGCCCTGGTGTGCGGGAAAACAAAGCCGCGCCAAGCCCCTGGATGGAGCCTGTCGCGGCAGGATGTGGTCATGGAGCGTCCGCCCTGCAAGGCGCAGGCGCAGGGCATCGGTCTCGGCTCAGGGGCGTTCCGGCTCCCAGACCGCGCCCTTGATGTGGTGGATGAGGCCGGCCGCGTCGACCTTGTAGAGGATCAGGAACTCGACCTCGACCCGCGCCCCCTTAGGGACCAGCGACATGCCGGAAAATCCACGCGCCTCCAGCACCTTCTGGGAGAGGTCCTTCAGCCCCTCGAAGGTGATGACGACATGGCCGACGAAGCCCTCGGCGCCGGGATAGAACCCGCGGAAGTCGACCGTTTCACGGCAGTACTCGTGGAAGAAGGCGTAGAACGCGCGGAACGCGGGCTTGCCGCGCACCGCAAAGCCTGCGTTTTCCAGCACGAAGTCGTCGGTGAAGAAGGTCTCCAACGCGGCGTAGTCGCGCGCGTTGAAGGCCTCCACGTACCGAATGTAGTCCGCTTCGCACAACGGCATCGCCGCGGCCGAAGCGCTCACAGCTGCGAGGGCATGCCGTCGAGCAGCATCGTCTTGCTCTCGAGGAAGGAGCAGAGACCTTCCACGCCGCCCTCGCGGCCGATGCCCGACTGCTTGAACCCGCCGAAGGGCAGGCCGAATTCGAGGCGCATGCCGTTCTGGCCGAAACCACCCGCACGCACCTTGCGCCCGATGCGGTAGGCCGCTTCGTGGTCGTTGGTCAGGACCGAGCCGTTGAGGCCGAAGGCGCTTTCATTGGCGATGCGGATCGCGTCCTCTTCGTCCTCGGCCGGGATGAGGCTGAGGACCGGGCCGAAGATCTCTTCCTGCGCAATGCGGCTCGTGTTGTCGACGTTGGCAAAGAGGGTGGGCTCGAGGAAGTAGCCCTTGTTCATCGTGGTCGGGCGGTTGCCGCCGGTGATGAGGTCGGCGCCTTCGGCCTTGCCGATGGCGATGTAGTCCTCGACGCGTTCGAGCTGGCGCTTCATGGCAAGGGGACCAAGCTGGGTATCGGGCGCGGTGCTGGCCCCGATTTTCACGCCCTGCATGACCTTGGCGATGGCGTCGGCCAGTTCGTCGTGGCGCGCTTTGGTGATAATGGCGCGGCTCAGCATGGCGCAGACCTGCCCGCTCATCACGGTGATGGTGTTGCCCAGGATCGCGGCGGCGGCCTCGATCGGGAAGTCGTCGCGCACGATGGCGGCCGACTTGCCGCCCAGTTCGAGCGTGCAGCGCGCGACGCGGCCCGCGCAGACCTCGCCGATACGCTTGCCCGCGATGGTCGAGCCAGTGAAACTGACCTTGTCGATGCCGGGGTTGTTGACGAGGTGGTCGGACGCGTCGCGCCCGCCGCACACCAGGTTGACGACGCCCGCCGGAATGCCGGCCGCGTCCGCCGCCTCGGCCATGATATAGGCTTCGAGCGGGGTTTCGGGCGAGGGCTTCATGATGACCGTGCAGCCGGCAACCAGCGCGTAGGCGACCTTGCTGGAAAGAATGCCGTAAGGCGCGTTCCAGGGCGCGATGCAGGCGGCAACGCCAACCGGCTCGTAGGCGACAAGCGCGGTGTCGACCATCTGGCTGGGGCGGCGCACGACGAACTCGAAGTCCTTGCCCAGCGATGCGATGAACTTGATCGTGGCGGTCGCACCGCCGTGCATCTGCGGGGCAAAGCTGGAAAGGCCGCCGACCTGCGCGGTCCAGCAGGCGCACAGTTCCGCTTCGCGCTTCTCCAGTTCCTCGGCCCAGCGCAGGACGGCTGCTCCGCGCTCGGCCGGGCTCATCTGCGGCCAGGGGCCGGTGTCGAAAGCCTCGCGCGCGGCGGCAACGGCCTTGTCCATGTCCGCGGCGGTGGCGTCGGCAACCACGCCGATCACCTCTTCGCTGTTGGGCGAGACGAGTTCGAAGCGCTGTGTGCCGGTTGATTCGATCCAGCTGCCACCGATGTAGAGTTTCTCGGGGTTGCGGATATCCACGCCTTCAGGGGTCATTGCAGGTGTCCTCTTCCATGTGCGCACGGCTTGCGATCCGGCAATGATGCCGGAGGGTGCGCGTCTCTTGCCAAAACGATAACGAACGTTACGATGGTGCGCAACGCCCAAAACGCGTTTCAGGGGAGCCGATCTGGTTTCTCCGGCCGCGGGAAGAGGGCTCGGGAGAGGAGAGAGGCTGCATGGATCAGGATCCGGCAATTGCCCAGTTGCGGGCCGAAGTGGCGCAGCTGCGCGAAGAAGCACGCGCCGCGCGCGACTGGACCGAGATCGCCAACCTCCAGGCGATGTACGGATACTATGTCGACAAGGGGCTGTGGGACAAGGCGGCGGACCTGTTCGCCCGCGAGGGTACGCTCGAGATTGCAGGGCGCGGCGTCTATGTCGGGCGTGAGCGGGTGCGGGCTTACCTGCATGCCTTGCCGCCCTACGAGCGCGGCGCATTGTTCAACCACATGCAGCTCCAGCCCGTGATCCACGTCGAGGGAGATACGGCAAAGGCGCGCTGGCGCACCTTCATCCAGATCGCCTGGCTGGGCGGGATCGCGCGCTGGGGCGAGGCGACGTATGAAAACAGCTACGTGCGCGAGGACGGGGCCTGGCGCATCGCCTCGCTCCATGGCTTCATCACCTTCTATTGCGAGTACGACAAGGGCCTGAACGAGGGCGGCATCCCGCTTCTGCGCAAGATCGACGGGCTGAAGCCCGATCTGCCCCCGACGGTCGAGTACGAAGCCTTTCCTGAGGTCTTCGTGCCGCCCTTTCATTACGGAGATGGGGCGGTGGAGACGGGGGCGTGAGCGGCCTGTCGTCAGGCTTGATCGCGCCGCGCTCTACGCCGTGCTCGACCGCTATCTGGCCGCCCTTGACGCGCGTGATCCGACGCAGGTCTCCTGGGCGCGCGATGTCCTTCACACCGAGAACAACGTCGCGCTGCTTCCGGGCGATGGGCTGTGGGCGACGATCACCGGCCGGGGTACCTACGACTTTCGCTTCTGCGATCCCGAGACGGGGCAGATCGGCCTGTTCACGACGGTGATCGAGAGCGGCGACGAATCCGCCGCCGCGCTGCGCCTTGGCGTGAGCGGGGCGGGCGAGGTCTGCGAGGCCGAAATGATCGTCGTGCGCCAACGCGACGAGGCCCTGCATTTCCCCGATCCCAGGTTCGAGGCCAAGCCGGTCATGGACGCCTTTGTGCCCGAGGCCGAGCGGATGACCCGCGAACGGCTGCTGACATTGGCCAACGGCTACTTCGCGACACTGGAGCAGAACGACGGGCAGCTCTTCACCGCCTTTCACCCGGACTGCCAGAGGGTCGAGAACGGGACACAGACGACCAACAACCCGGCCTTCATGCTGCCCATTGCGAAGCTGGGCTGCGAGGCGCAGTTTCGCCTCGGCTGGTACCGTTACGACGATCGCCTGCGCGCGCGCCGCTTCCCGCTTGTCGACGTGGAACGCGGGCTGGTCATGGCCCATGGCTTCATCGACCATCGCGGCGTGCTGGAGCGCTATACCCTGACCGACGGGACCGAGGTGGAATCGCATATCCGCCGCCCGCACACGTTCTATCTCTCCGAAGTCTTCAAGATCGAGGCTGGCGCGATCCGCCAGGTCGAGGCGAACTTCATCACCGTGCCCTACCACATGCCCTCGCCCTGGGACGCGCAGGGGCAGGGGCGATGAGCGCGACCGTCCTGCCGGATGCAGCGCCCGCGCTTTCTGCTCGCGCGCGCTGGACCTCGCTGATCCTGTGCGGCGCGGTCATGCTGCTCGACGGCTATGACCTGACCGCGATGCCGCTGGCCGTGCCACACCTGGTTCAGGCCTATGGCCATGCGCCCGAGACCTTTGGTCTCGCGCTTTCCGCCGTTCTGCTGGGGCTGGGGCTTGGCGCGGTGGGGCTTGCGCCGCTGGGCGATCGGTTCGGGCGGCGGCGTGTGATCCTCCTCGTCCTGCCTGTGCTGGCGCTGGCGACTTTCGGGACGGCCACGGGTCAGAGCGTCGAGGCGTTTACCGCCTGGCGGCTTCTCACCGGCCTTGCCCTCGGCGCGTGCCTGCCCAACGTCACCGCGCTCAGCGCGGAACTGGCGCTACCCGGTCGGCGGGCGAGCACGATGACGATTGTCTCGATGGCCATTCCACTCGGCGCGGCGGGATCGGGTCTGGTGGTCTCGCCGCTGGTCGCTGCGTTCGGGTGGCAGGCGATCTTCATCCTTCCGGGGCTTGTGACTTTGCTGCTTCTGGGCCTCCTCTGGATGGCCTTGTCCGAATCCCCGGCGGTCGCGGGTGATGTCGAGGAGGGGGCAGGTTCAGGAGCGCCACTGGTGCAGTTGCTGCATCGGCCCATCTTCTACGTCACCGCGCTTATATGCGTGCTCTACGGGGTCAACGCCGCGGCGCTCTACTATATCAATTCCTGGGTCCCCACGGTCCTGCCGAACGCTGGTTTCACGCTGGAGACGGCGGCCCATGCGGTTTCGCTCCTGCAATTCGGAGGCATGGTCATCGGGCTCTTGCTCGCCCGCATGCTTGACGGGGGGCGGGTGACGGTGGTGCTGGCGACAAGCTACGGCGCGATAGGGCTGGCGCTGCTGGCCTTTGGCCTCGTCCCGCCCACGCGGCTGGGCTGGGGTATCCTCCTGCTGATCGCAGGTGGCGGCATCTCGGGCGTGCACGTCGCGATCCTGGCGGTGGCCTCGGGGCTCGTCCCGCCGCGCCTGCTCTCCAGCCTCATTGGCCTTGCCGTGGCGGTGGCTCGGATCGGCGCCATCGGCGGCCCCTTGCTGGGCGCTGCGGTCATCGAGGGAGATGTAGGGGCTGCGCTGTTCTTCGCCTTTGCCGCGCTGCCGGTGGCCTTGTGCCTGGGCCTCACGATGCTGCTGCCCGTCGTGCGACGGGCCGCGCGTCCCGCGCCTCAGTCGAGTGAAAGCGAGAAATCCCGTTCCCCGCGCCAGGCGGTGAGCGTGGGTCGGTAATAGGCCCGATAGGGCCAGAGCAGGACCGCGTTGAAGAGGATCGTCAGCGCGCCGAAGACGACTTCGACGACGCCCCATTCCAGCGCGAAGTTCCAGTAGGCGATGACGACCGTCAGCGGCACGGCTGCGGCCGCAACGAGCGGCATCATGCGGTCGGCAAGGACGAGGACGGCAATCGCGATCTCGGCCACCTTGATCCAGGCGAAGAGCCCGGAGTGGATGAGCGCCAGCGTGAATTCCTGGCCCAGCGGCGTATTGCCGAGCGGCTGGATTTCGAAGGGGGTGAAGTACTCCACCCCCGAGAACAGGTACCACAATCCGAAGATCCAGCGGCTGGTGTGATAGAGCGCGCGCATCGTGTCGTCCTCTCGTCCTGGAAACGTGCCGGAAAGGTCCGCGCTCAGAACGCGCGGCGGACCGAGAGGAACCACTCGCGCGGACGGCCGACCGAGCCGGTGTTCACGCCGTAGTTCTGCACGTTCTCGCTGACGCCGGTGTAGTAGAACTTGTCGAACAGGTTGGTGATGCCGGTGCTGACCTGCCAGGTCTCGTCGTCCGAGGCGTAGGTCAGGCGCAGGTTGAAGAGACTGCGCGAACCGATCTGGTTGTCCGGGTTGTTGACCGAGTTGAAGTAGAACGAAGACTGGTAGGTCCAGTCGACGCGCGGGGTGAGCGTGCCGATGCCATCGCCTAGCTGTGCCTTGTACTGCATCCCGGCGCTCAGCTGCCAGCTGGGGTTGAAGGGGGCGACCATGTCCTCTTCGACAAAAGTCGTGGGATCGACGCGGGTATAGTCGAAGTTGAGGTAGCCCATCGCGCCGTCGATGGTGAGGTTGTCGATGGGCTCGGCAAAGAGCTCGGCCTCCAGGCCCCAGACGTCCGCATCGCCCGCATTGGCCGGCTGCGAGCAGGTCGGGCTCACGCTTTCCGGGCAGAAGTAGCGGTTGATCTGCAGATCCTTGTAGCGGTTGAAGAAGAACGTGCCGTTGAAGCGGATGCGGTTGTTCCAAAGGTCCGACTTGAAGCCGGCCTCGTAGGTGGTCAGCGTCTCGGGATCGAAGGGCACGATCTGGTCAGGCGTGTAGGGGCGCGGATTGATGCCGCCGCCCTTGTAGCCGGTCGCGATCTGCGCATAGACCATCAGCTCGGGCATGAAGCGGTAGTTGACGCCGAGGCGATAGTCGGTGCGCGTGCCCTTGAAGAGGCCCACTTCCCCGTCCAGCCCTGCGACGAGGAAGTTCGTCGTCAGCGGAATGCCCGAGGGCAGTGTGCCGTCCGGATTGCGCCGGGTGAACTGGTACGTCTTCTTGTCGTCGGTGTAGCGGATGCCCGCGATCACGTTGAGGTCGGGCGTCAGGTGAAACTCGGAGTGCGCGAAGGCGGACACGGAGCGGTTCGAGATCGGGTCGTCCTGCACGAAGTCGAACATCGCGGTCGGGATGAGCGAGCGTCCGGCGATGTTGTCGTCGGCATCGTAATAGTAGCCGCCCACGGTGAAGTCGATGAGCGTGCCGACCTGGCCGGAAAGGCGCAGTTCCTGGGTGAACTGGGCGTGCTCGTAGTCGAACTCCTGGACCAGCACCGAGAGGGGCGAGCCATCGAGATCGATGCCGGAAGTCCCGCTCGCCTCGCGGTAGGCGGTGATCGACTTGACGGCGAGGAAGTCGGTCAACTCGAAGTCGACCGTACCGGCCACGCCCCAGCTCTTGGCGGTGCTCTGCGGGCTGGTGTCGAAGGTGCCGGGGGCGACTTGCAGCGGCGTGCCGAAGATCGTGGTGTAGTTGCCGCCCGAGGCGTAGTTGGCGTAACTGGAATAGGACTTCGGCCCGGTCAGGAAGCGGCTGTCGAAGGGGACGCCGCCCAGCGGATCGGCCGCGTCGTAGGAGCGGGTATCGTTGCTGTTCGCATAGATCAGCTTGGTGGCAACCTGCTCGGACTTGTTCATCGCGTAGTCGCCGATGAGGTTGATCTCGAGGCTCGATCCGACAGGGGCATAGCGCAGCGCAAGGCGCCCGCCCTGGACATCGACGCCGCCCTCGGTGCCGGTCTGGCAGTCGCCACCACCCACTGTCGGCGCAATGCCGGAATCGGGGTTCAGGCAGCCGTAGTCGTAGAGCTTGAAGAAGCCGTCGGTGTGTTTCGAGACACCTGAAATGCGCGCGTAAAGCCCATCGGTAATGGTGAAACCGGCGCTCGCGCGCAGGTCGATGCGGCCGTAGCTGCCCGTGGTTGCCTCCACGAAGCCATCGCTGACCTCGTCGGGCTTGCGGCTGAACAGCTTGATCGAGCCGCCGATCGAGTTCTTGCCCGAGAGGGTGCCTTGCGGCCCGCGCAGGACTTCGACGCGGTCAAGGTCGTTGAGGTCGAGGATCGCGCCGAAGGTGGTGCCATAATAGACATCGTCGATGTAGATGCCCACGCCCGGTTCGAGCGCGAAGCTGGAATCGTTCTGGCCGATGCCGCGGATATAGGCCTGCACCGCGCTGCCGTTGAGGCCGGTCGCTTCGGACAGGTTCACGTTGGGCGCGATGGCGGTGAGGTCGGTGACGCTGTCGACGCTCTTGGCGGCCAGCTGGTCGCCGCTCGTCGCGGTGATGGCGATGGGCGTGTCCTGCAGGCGCTGTTCGCGAAACTGCGCGGTCACGATGATCTCGGGGGCGTGGACTTGCGCACTGTCCTGTGCGTCGTCCTGCGCATGGGCGCTGCCAGGGCTCAGGGTCAGGCCGGTGAGGCCCGTGGCCAGGGCGATCACGGCGCTGGCCGTGCGACGACAGGTGAATGGGGCTCGTGCCATGATATTTCCTCTCCCTCGACCATCGGATCGGGCAGGCGGATGGAGGACGCTGGCGGTCCTTTCTCACCCTTCATGGTCGCGTGAAAAGCCCTGCCGGGCATTCCTTGCGGCCACCGTTCTCCCTGCCCCAACGGTCCATCGTTGGTGACTTCGTCATTGTGCAAAGGGCAGTCTGGACCCGGGCAGCGGTGCCCCTGTCAGCCGGACTACCAGCTGGGGTAAATTAGTAACGATCGTTATTAATGTGTCAATCGATTTCGTCGCCCGAAAGGAGCCTCCTCTCTCCTTCCGGACGACGTCCCGACAGCGCGCCTCAGCTCGAGCGCATCAGGCCGCGGCGGCCTGCGCCTTGCGGGCCTTGGCCTTGTCGAGCTGTTCGCGCGAAACCCACCAGCCGTGGACCTGCGCGCGCATGGGCAGGGGCATCGGCACCCGGGCGATGGGACCCTTGCCCACGGCGTCGGCCTCGACCACCCAGAGTTCGGAATCGAAGCTGTTCTCGCCGGTCTGGCGGTCGACCACCATCAGCAGCCAGCCGTCCTTGTCCGGATCGGAGGAGGGCACATGGACCGGCTCGTTGATGGCCATGCCCGGTTCGAGCGGCATCGCTTCGATGCGTCCATTGCCCGGCTCGATCTGCACCAGCATGTTGAACGAGACCCCGACCGGGCCACCAAGGACGGGCGGGCCGCCTTCGGGGTTGATGGTGAGGTACCAGCCCTTGCGGTGCATGCGGCCCTGGCTGGCGTCGGGAATGCGCGGCATGTCGCCCGGAGGGCCGATGACGCGCGATTCAAATTCCTCGCCGGGCTTGGACATGTCGAAGGTCCAGCGGGTCATGCCGCCCTGGATGCTCTGCTGGGGGCGCTCGACGCCGCCCGCCTCGCGCATGAAGCCGAAGGCACAGGTGTCGGACAGGCACACGTCGAGATGGACCAGATCGCCATCGTCGTAGGCGTTGAGGAAGTGAAAGGCCGAAACGCCCTTGGGCCCCTTGAACCAGCGCATGTCCTCGACCTTGCCGTAGCGCGGCATGATCCCGACCCAGGATTCCAGGTCCTGCTGGTGCGCCCAGTGCGCGCCGCCCGCCTTCAGGCGGTCAAGATCGGCGGTGGTCGGGAAGATCGGGAAGACAGCGTACGTCTCGGTGATCGTGAAGTCGTGGATGGTCGAGCAGTAGGGCTGCTTGAACCATTGCTCCGAGATCAGGTTGCCGTCCTTGTCGGCAATGCCATAGGCCACATCGAGGCTGGCAAGGCCGCCTGCCTCATAGCCGAAGAAGAACATCTCGCCCGTCTCGGGATCGATGCGCGGGTGGGCGGTGAAGGTCTCGGACTTGAGCGCACCATAGTAATCGAAGCGGCCGATGGTCTCGAGCGTCTCGGGATCGACCTCGTAGCCAAGCCCATCTTCCTTGGTCATCAGCAGGCGGCCGCCGTGCCAGACAGGCGTGGTGTTGGCGACGGTGCGGTCCTTGCCCGCAACGCTGGGATCGTCGGTGTAAGGGTTGCGGTAGCGCCCGAAGAGCGCGGTGCGCGCCTCCTTCTCCAGGAGGTAGCGCTCGGTCTCGACGTACTTGATCGCGTAGTCGACGGTGCCGCCGCGAATGTCGAACTTGGCGACCATGCCATCGGCTGAAAGCGCGACCTCGTCCTCGAAGATCGGGGCCATGGCCGGGTCGGGGACGGCGCGGAAGAAGGCGCCGTCGATCTCCTCGGGAATGGTGCCGATGACGTCGAGATTGCGGGCCGACCACTCGACCCCGATGGGGGTGTTGGTGCCGGTGAAATGGATGGTGTGCGGGAACTGTGTCACAGTGACGTCCTCTCCAGAATGTATCCAGAACCTGTTTTGGGTGGTGTCTCCCCGGGGACCCCGGTTTGTTGTGTCACGCGTTCCATCAGCGGTTCGCGCGCAGGGCCTTGAGTACGTGGTCCGAGCCCTTGTCGCCGACCATGATCGCGGTCGCGTTGGTGTTGCCGGCAGGCAGGCTCGGGAAGATAGAGGCGTCGGCGACCCACAGGCCCTCGACGCCGTTGACGGCCAGGTCGGGATCGACCACCGCCATCAGGTCCTCGGCCGCGCCCATCTTTGCGGTGCCGACAGGGTGGTAGAGCGGGATCGAGGCGAGCTTGACGTATTCGCGCAGAGCCTCGGGCGCGTCGAGCGCGGCGCCGGGGCGGACTTCGCCGGTGATCTGGGCGGCCATAGGGGCGGCCTCCATGATCTTGCGCGCAATCGCGATGCCCTCGACGATCTGCTCGATGTCGTCCTCGCTGCCCAGCTGCTGGTGCGCGATGACCGGCGGCGCCAGCGGATCGGCCGAGCGCAGGGTGATGCGCCCGCGCGCGGAGGGGCGCATGAGGCCGATCAGCGTGGAGACCGCCGCGTCCTTGCGCAGCATGAGGCGGCCCTGCTCGTCGAAATCGAAAGCGAAGGCGGCAAACGAGATCTGCAGGTTGGGTGCGGGCAGTCCCGGGCGCCCATGGACGAAGGCCTGCGCATGGCCGATCCCGGTGGTGAGGGCACCTGTGCGCAAGGCGGCGAACTTGAGCAGTTGCAGCGCGCCGCGCAACCCTTGCGCATCGGTGTTGAGCGTCGTGCCCGAAACCGTGTTGACGAGGTGCGTGCCGACATGGTCCTGCAGGTTGCGCCCGACGCCCGGAAGATCGCGCACGAGGGGGATGCCCATGTCCTGCAGATGCTCGGCCGGACCAATCCCCGAGAGCATGAGCAGGCGCGGCGTGTTCATCGAACCCGCGCTCAGGACCACGCCGCGCGTGCTGCGCCAGGTGCGTTCCTCGCCGCCTTGCCGCACGACCACGCCGCAGGCGCGGCCCTCCTCGATGAGGATGCGCAGGACCTGGCACTCCAGTTCCACCTTGAGCCGCCCGTCGTAGTCGCGCCCCTCCAGATAGCCGCGCGCGGTCGAGCAGCGCAGGCCGCCGCGCTGCGAGACCTGAACGTAGTCGACGCCTTCGGCGCTCTTGCCGTTGAGGTCCTCCGAGCGCGGGATTCCGGCAGCTTCGGCCGCGGCAATCCAGTCGTCGGTGATGGCATAGCGCGCGCGGACCTCGGAGACCCCGATGGGGCCGCCCGTCCCGCGCCAGGCGTCGGGGCCGCGCTCGTTGTCCTCCAGGCGGCGGAAGTAGGGGAGCACGCTCTGGTAGTCCCAGCCTGCCGCGCCCAGGTCAGCCCAGTGGTCGTAGTCCCACTTGTGTCCGCGGATGAACATCATCCCGTTGAGCGAACTGCCTCCGCCCAGGAGCTTGCCCGCCGGCCATACGTCGGCACGTCCGCCGAGCGAGGGGTCGGGCTCGACCTTGTAGCACCAGTCGTAGTCCGGGTTCTGGACGACCGAGCTGGTAAGGGCAGGGACGCGCGATTTCAGCGTCTTGTCGGAGCGTCCGGCCTCGACCAGGAGCACGCGCGTGCCCCCTTCGGCGAGCCGTCCGGCCATTGCCGCGCCGGCCGAACCGCCGCCGATGACGATGATGTCAGGGGTATCCATGGCCTGTCTCTCCTTCGTCAGTAGCTGGACAGGATGGTGAGGCTGGGCGCGTCGAGCGGCTTGCCCGCGGCCTTCAGCTTGAGCTCACGCGCGCGCACCTTGGCCTGCTCGTCGATCAGCCAGGCGTGGATCGCATGCGCGTCCTCCTTGCTGATGAGATCGTCCCAGCGGGGCATGCCCATCGGCAGGAATGCGCCTTCCAGCACGATCTGGTCGAAGGCTTCGTGGATCTCGGGCTGCATGCGGCGCAGGTCCGGCACGCCCGAGATGATCTGGTTCGAGTGGCAGATCGCGCAGTTGCCGAAGAACACCGCCTGGCCGCGTGCGATCGTCGCCGGGGTAACGCCGGGAAGCTGTGCGGGCGGCTCGGGCGCAACTTGCGGAGCGGGCAGCGGATCGGGCTTGGGTACTTCGCCGCCGTCGATCTTGAAGACGAGCAGACGGTTGGCGTTGCCGTATTTATAGGGCGCGGAGTAGCGCGGGACGAAGCCCCAGCCACCCCCGCCGAAGCCCGCCTGGACTGCGACGTACTGCACGCCGTCGACGCGGTAGGTCATGGGCGCGGCCATGATCGCGGTGCCGGTGTCGATTTCCTTGAGGATCGCGCCCGTCTCGGCGTCGCGCGCGATGAAGCGCCCGTCGATGCTGCCGTGGAAGACGATGCCGGTCTTCGTCGCCATGACGCCGGGGCGGTCCTGCCAGCCCTCGGTGTCGACCGCCCACTTGGCCTTGCCGGTCATCGGGTCGATGGCGCGGATCTGCGAAGAATAGGGCTTGTCCTTGACCCACTGCCATTCGGGCAGGGCCTTCACCATGTCCTGCAGCGGCGGGGGCAGGGTGGCGATCGACTTGTCGAGATCGGCGGTGAAGAGCAGCGCAGTCTGGATGTTGAGCGCCTTCTTGCGGTGCGGATCGGCCGGGTCGAGCGGGGGCGTGGTGAACATGAGGTTGCCCATGTCGAGCACGGAGGCGAAGTAGAGCTCGCGGTCCGGGTCATAGGCGGGCGGGTACCAGTTGCGTGCGCCGGGCGAGGCGGGGAAGATGATCTTCGGCCCCTTCCAGTAATGGGCGCTGTCGGGCTTTTCCTTGGGACGCCCGGTCTTCATGTCGTAGCCGTCGGCCCAGCTGGTGCGCACGATGGCGTTGATCGCGATGGGTTTTCCGGTCTCACGGTCGAGCACGAACATGTAGCCGTTCTTGGGCGCGTGGATGAGCACGGGGCGCATCTCGCCCTCGACGTCCATGTCGGCAAAGACGATGGGCTGGGTCGAGGTGAAGTCCCAGGCATCACCCGGCGTTTCCTGGTAATGCCACTTCACGCGGCCCGTCCTGGCATCAAGCGCGACGAGCGAGGCGACGTAGAGGTTGTCGCCCCCGCCCGGTGAGCGACGCTCCAGGTTGTAGGGCCCGGCGTTGCCGACACCGATGATGACCGTGCCGAAGCGTTCGTCGTAGTTGATCGCGTCCCACACGGTGCCGCCGCCGCCGATGTCCCAGCGGCTTTCGGGCGACCAGGTCTTGACCGCCTCTTCCAGCTCCGGGTTTTCCTGAGGTCCTTGGGCGGGATCGTGGGGCACGGTGTAGAAGCGCCAGGCTTGTTCGCCGGTGGCGATATCATAGGCGGTCACATAGCCGCGCGCGTCGTATTCCGCGCCCGCATTGCCGATGAGGACGAGGTTTCCGGCCACTTCGGGCGCGCCAGTGATGGTGTAGCCGCGCGAATGATCGGTGATCGTGTCAGCCTTCCAGGCGACCTTGCCGGTCTTCGCGTCGAGCGCGTAGAGCCAGCCGTCGAGCGCGGCCACCATGACCTTGCCGTTCGCGACAGCAACGCCGCGGTTGCCCTGGTCGCAGCAGGCGCCACGGTTGGCCTGCATGTCGACTTCGGGCTCGAAGGTCCACAGCTCCTCGCCGTTCGCGGCGTTGAGCGCGTAGGTCCGCCCCAGGTTACCCGAGGTGTACATCACCCCGTCGAGGACGACCGGGGTCGCCTCCTGCACGCGCGAGGAGCCCAGGTCATAGCTCCAGGCAAGGCCCAGACGCCCGACATTGCCGGGGTTGATGTCGGTGAGGCGCGAGAAATGGGCCGCATTTGCGCCGCCCTTGGGGGTGGTCCAGTCATCGCCCATCGCGGCGCTGTCGGACGAGCCGGTCGCCCCGGAACAGGCGCTCAGCAGCAGGGCTGCGGCAACGGTCAGGCTTGCGGAAAGTACCTTCATTTCGGCCAGCTTTCGCAGTGCTGCAGCATGACTTCGCGCAAGCTACGCGGGGGCTTCCCGGTCAGCTTCTCGACGTGGTCGGTCGCAAGGTCGAAGAAGCCCTCGCGGATCGACTGCCCGAAAGTGACCATGTCGTCGCTCGACCAGGGGATCGGCCCGTCGGGCACGATGTCCGAGGCGTGGCGCGGCACGCCCAGCGAATCGAAGTAGGCGAACATGGCCTCGTCATCGACATGCTCGACTTCGATCGGCTTGCCCGCGATCTCGCTCGCCATCGCAAGCGCTTCGGGGATCGAGATGAGCTCGGGGCCGGTGAGGGTGTAGGCGGTGTTCGCGTGCCCGTCCTGGGTAAGCACGCCAACCGCCGAGGCCACGCAGTCGTCGCGGCTGACGAAGGCGACCTTGCCGTCCGCGCAGTTGTCGGGCTTGTGCCCTGCCATCAGCGCAGGGATGACCATGGCGCCCGCGATGGCTTCGGAATACTGGCTGTCGCGAAGGTGCGTCCAGGCCGCGCCCGAGGCTTCGATGATCTCCTCGGTGGCGCGGTGGTCGAGCTTGACGATGGCCGGGTTGTCGGGCGCATCGGCCGCGATGAGCGAGGTGTAGACGATATGGTTCACGCCAGCGGCCACGGCGGCCTCGACGGCATTTCGGTGCTGGCCGACGCGGGTGCCCACGCGCGCGGTGCTGATGAGCAGCATGCGCTCCCCGCCTTCCATCGCGGCAGGCAGGCTTGCGGGATCGTCGAAGTCGGCTGCGCGTACGTGCGCGCCAGCCTCCGAAAAGTGTTTCAACTTGTCCGGGGTCCGTGTCAGGAACACGAGGTCGTCCGCCGCGCATTTTTCCAGAAGAAGCTGCGCTGCGCTGTGGCCGAAGGCGCCCGATGCGCCGGTGACAATGATCTTGCCCAAGGGTCCTCTCTCTTCCCGATTTCGCTCCGAGTCAGCCCGGAGTTCTTGTGGAAGAAAGTAACGAGTGTTACGGTTGCGTCAAGGCACCTCGTACCGGCCCGGAAACGCGATGCGGGCGGCGAGGGCGAACATGGGAGAGACTTACCTTGCCGAAATTGCCGATCGAAGACCGTCTTGCGCTGCAGGATCTGATTGCGGACTACAGCTGGGCGCTGGACACGGGCGACGTGGAGGCGCTGGTCGCCTGCTTCACGCCCGATGCGCGGATGGTCGAGGAAGTGTTCGAGGACCCGGATATCTGGGAAGGCCACGAGGGTATTCGCGGAATTGCCGAGCATTACCGCAACGCACCGGGCTTTCCGGGGCGTCAGCACCACGTCACGCAGACCCAGTTCCGCCCGCAGGACGATGGCAGCGTCAAGATGCGCAGCTTCGCCTTCGTGACCGAGTGCGAGGACGAGCCGCCCTATCTCCTGCGCTTTACCGGCTGGTACGACGACCACGCGGTGCGCTGCGAAGACGGGAACTGGCGCTTCCACCGCCGCACCGTACGCCTCTGGGACGGTGAAGTTCTCAGCAAGTTCCCTGGACGTGGCCAGTGGGTGCCGCGCAAGCGGCCGGAATCGCTCATCATTCGTAAGTGACGAAGAAGAAGAGGATTCAAGGGACCTTCGCCCCTTGGACCCCAGACTCGGCGACCTAACCTTGTTCCGCCAGTCTGGCGCGCGGGACGAGAGGTCGCCGGTTCGGGGAGCCCGAGGGCGATGGCCCTCGGAATATCTTTTAAATAAAGCCCTTCCAGAACGGCGGTTCCGGAAGGGCTTTTTTGTGGGCAAGATCACCCCTTTCGACGTAGCACCCAGCTGAAGCTGGTCGGCGCATCCGCTCCCTGTATCTCCAGGGCGTCCGTCAGCGGCGCGGCCCCCAGAGCCAGTTCGGCGAAGGCGCGCGGCCAGTTGGGGCCACTCGCGCGGGCGAGGGCGGCGAAGGCTTCGGCGCCGCTCCGGCAGCGGCTCTCATGGATACATCCGGCGCGCTGGGCGATCTGGACGAGTTCCTCGTAACCGGCTTCGCGGGCGACCTCGGCAAAGAGCAGGCGGTCGCTGGCCCGGCTAACTCCAAACACGACCTGCGGACGGCGTGCAAAGAGCGCCTGGGCCTGGCGCACGGGGTCTCCGGCGAGGGCCTGCGAGGTCTGGCCAAGCTGGGCGGCGCGGGCGGCAAAGCGCCGCGCGTCGGGAAGTGTAGCGTCATGCAGGAGGGCGGTGGGCGTCGTGGTGGCATTCGCTCCGGAGGCGAAGAGCGTGGAGCCGAGCGCCGCAAGCGGCACGCCTGCGGCGGTAAGCGCGAGCAATTCGCGCCGGGCCAGAGCCGTCATCGGGTGTCCCCTTCCATCGTGCCACCCATGTCCCTGGGCGTCTTGCTTGCGAGGTAGTCGGCGATCTGCTGCATATCGGCATCGCTCACTTCGCCGCGCGGGATCGCGGGCATGTTGCCGATGCCCATGCGCGCGGCCTGGATCACGTAGTCGGCGGGAAGGTCCTCGCGCTCTTCAAGCAGGGCCACATCCATGCGGCGCGCAAGAAGGCCGGTGCCCATGCCGTTGGGACCGTGGCACATCACGCACTTCTCGATGAAGAGCTTTTCGCCCGGGCCCGCGTCGGGGCGCGAGGAGAGCGTAACGGGCGCGGGCATCGGCGGCGGGCCGCCTTGTGGCGCGTCCTTGGCGTCCTGGGCCGGGGCTCCGGTGCCACATGCCGCGACGGCGATGAATACGGCCGTGCAGGCACCGGTCAGCGCTGACTTGGAAAGTGTGCTCATGCGCAGGTTCCTCCCTTGGCACCGGGCCAGATGCCGCTCTTGCCGGGCGCGATGACGCCGGCCGGATCCAGCGCATTCTTCACGCGCTCGTTCAGCTTGAGCAGGGCGTTGTCGTTGAAATCGTACGTCGAGGCGACGAGGTCCATGTAGTCGAGATGGGTGCGGTACTCGCCATAGCCTTGCGCCTTCGCGTCGGCGACAAGCTGGCGCAGGAAGGGATCGACCCGGCCCATCATCTCCGGGTCGTCCTTGTCGAGGAGGACCGCGTTGACGTTGATGAGATGGCGCTCGCCGAAGGCGAAACTGGCCTGGTAGTCCATGCCGTATTCGCGGTAGCGGTCATAGGTTCGCTTGAACTGCGCCATGGCGGCCGTGCCCGACTGGGGCAGCACCGGCGAGAAGCCGATGTGCCCGCCGCGCCCGCCGTGCCAGTTGGCGTTCTGCATCGGGAAGCTGATCGGCGTGCCGGTCCAGCCCGAATTTTCCAGCGGCTCGCCGCGCTTCCACTGTGCAGGGCGCATGGAGAGGGGCTTCAGGTCGTTCATGGCCTTTTCCAGGATCGGATAGGCGGCCTTGTTCACCTCTTCGCGGCCATAGAGGCGCAGGCTCACGCCCCACCAGCCTACACGGTACTTCGTGCGGATCGCCGAGATCACCTCGTCGCTCAGCGCGCCGGGCTGGTCGGTCCATTCCGAGCGCGTGGTGAGGACGGCCGCCGCGCGCAGCCAGTTGCCGATGGTGGGCGACTGCTGAAGCAGGCCTTCGCGGCGCAAGGGGGCCAGCGTGTCGATGAGGGGGCCGAGGTCCTCGGGATTGTCGAACTCGACATCCATGCCCATGAGCGATTCGGGCTCGGGCATGAGCCAGAGGCCCATCTTGGTGACGACGCCGAAGTTCGATTGCACGAAGAGCTGGTCCCAGGCCGGGCCGAAGCCGTAGCGGTAGAGCTGCCAGGTGGGCGATCCTTCGAGCGCGCCCATCCCGGTGCGCACCAGCGAGCCGTCCGCCAGCGCGACTTCCATCCCGCAGATCTTGCTCGTGTTTTCGCCATAGGGGGTATAGCCCACGCCCCGGTCGAGCGCGTTGCCGACGACCGATCCCCAGGAATTTCCGGGCGTCGAAAGCCAGTGCTTCATGCCCCGGGCCTTGAGGAAGTCGTAGAGATCGTAGAAGCCCACACCAGGCTCGAGCAGGACGGTGCCGTTTTCCTCGTCGTACTCGATTTTCTTCATGCGGGAGAGATCGAGTATGACCGAGCCGGCCAGGACCGGTGCGCTCCCGCCATAGCCCAGGTTCTTGCCCCGGCTGATCGGCCAGAGCGGGATGCCGACCTCGGAGGCGATGCGCAGGGCCGCTTGGACTTCCTGTGCGCTGCCCGGCGCGATGGCACCCGAAGGGTGGTGGAGCGTGTCGTCCACCGCGAACTTGTCGTTGTAGGCGGCGGCGTCTTCTTCGCCGAAAAAGACGTTGTCGGCGCCCAGCGCCGCCTGGAAGGCGGCCCGCGCCTGCCGGATGCGGGCCGGGTCGGGCCCCTGCGCACGTTTCGAAACCATCGCTCTCCACCTTGTCGCAAGCCAAGTCATGCGCCTGCGAAGCGCACGGGCTGGCTGCCACCTTATTAGTAACGTTCGTTACTTTGCAGGAGGTGCGGGCGCCTGTCAACGCGGCGCAGGCGCAAGGCGGCTCAGTCGCTGGGCGGCAGGCTGTGGATGCGGGTGAGCAGACCGATGAGCGTCGCCACTTCGGCGTCGGTGAAGCGCTCCTTGAGCCAGGTCTCGTGCGCGAGAATGGACGTGCGGGCCTCCTCGAGCACGCGCTCGCCCTCGGGCTGGAGGTGGAGCGAACTCTTGCGGCGGTCGAGCGGGGAGGGCTCGCGGCGCAGGAGGTCGCGCGCGGCCAGCCGGTTGATGATCTCGGTCGTGGTCGCGCGGTCCATCTGCAGCTGTTGGCCCAGGTCCGCCTGGAACAGCCCGGGCTGCTCGGCCACCGTCCACAGCACCGAGACCTGCTTCTGGGTCAGGCCCAGATCGGTGAAGGTCTCGGTGAAATGGCGATAGACCGCGCCATGGGCCAACCGGATATGGAAGCCCAGGATCGAGTCGAGATCGCCGTGTCCCCCGGTCCGCGCAGCGGCGCCGGGTGTCTCGGATTTTGGTTCGTTCGTGCCCACGCGCTCATGCTTAGCCCGTCGCGCAAATCGTGCAAGTCATCGCATGAAAACAAAAAATAATGCTTTATAACAATATGTTGCTAGATATTGGTTCGTTCCACGAACATTTTCTCTTGTGCGGATTTCGGGGCCGCGATACTCTCAGCAGGCACGCAGCGAGGCTGCGGCTGAATTTTTTGGAGAGGTGAGATGGCTGACAATCTCGAGCAGGTTCTTCAGGGGACCGGCAATATCGTTGAGATGCTGCGCAATTCGCAGCTTGGCGCCTACGTATACCCCGTTGTGGCGCCCGAATTTTCCAACTGGCGTTCGGAGCAGTGGGCCTGGCAGCACAGCGCCGTCCTGTTCGACCAGTCGCACCACATGGTCAATCTCTACATCCGCGGCAAGGACGCGCTCAAGCTCCTCACCGACACGATGATCAACAGCCCCAAGGGCTGGACCGTGAACAAGGCCAAGCAGTACGTCCCGACCACGCCCTACGGCCACGTCATCGGCGACGGCATCATCTTCTGGGAAGAAGAGGAAAGCTTCACCTACGTCGGCCGCGCGCCTGCGTCCAACTGGCTGCGTTACCAGGCTGAGACCGGCGGCTACGATTGCGAGATCGAGCTCGACGACCGCTCGCCGATGCGCCCGATGGGCAAGCCCGTCAGCCGCAAGGAATGGCGCTTCCAGATCCAGGGCCCCAAGGCCTGGGACGTGATCGAGAAGCTGCACGGCGGCCCGCTCGAGAAGCTCAAGTTCTTCAACATGAGCACCATGAACATTGCCGGCAAGACCGTGCGCACGCTGCGCCACGGCATGTCGGGCGCGCCGGGTCTCGAGATCTGGGGCCCCTATGAAGAGCAGGAAGAAATCCGCGCCGCCATTCTGGAAGCGGGCAAGGAATTCGGCCTGATTCCCTGCGGCAGCCGCGCGTACCCTTCGAACACGCTGGAATCGGGCTGGATCCCCTCGCCGCTCCCGGCCATCTACACCGGCGAGAAGCTCAAGGGCTTCCGCGAGTGGCTCGGTGCGAACAGCTACGAGGCCACCGGTTCGATCGGCGGTTCGTTCGTGTCGGACGACATCGAGGACTACTACCTCAACCCGTGGGAACTGGGCTACGGCAACTTCGTGAAGTTCGACCATGACTTCATCGGCCGTGAAGCGCTCGAAGCGCTCGACCCGGCCAAGCAGCGCAAGAAGGTGACGCTCGCCTGGCATCCCGAAGACATGGCCAAGATCATGGCCTCGATGTTCGATCCGGATGGCGAAGCTACAAGTTCTTCGACGTGCCGCTCGCGAACTACGCCTCGTCCAACTACGACGCGGTGCGCGACGCTTCGGGCAAGACCATCGGCTACTCGATGTTCACCGGCTTCTCCTACAACGAGAAGCAGGCTCTGAGCCTGGCGACCGTCGATCCCGAAACGCAGATCGGCGACGAAGTCACCGTGCTGTGGGGCGAAGAGAACGGCGGCACCAGGAAGTCGACCGTCGAGCCGCACAAGCAGCTTGCCGTGCGCGCGATCGTCTCGCCGGTTCCCTACTCGCGCGTCGCGCGTGAAAGCTATCAGGAAGGTTGGCGCACCGTGAAGGCCGACGCCTGATCCTTTCGCTCTCCCGATGAAGAAGGGCCGCCCGGATTTCGATCCGGGCGGCCTTTTTCTTTTGTGCGCAGCAGATGCGGCCATCAGGGCTTCGCGTCTCTCGCTTCGCGCAGGATCTCGAAGGCTTCCTTGATGACATAGACGCCGATGGCCAAGCCGACGGCAAGATCGAAGGCGACGATGCCGGTCGCCCAGACTAGCGCGCCCGAAACAAGGACGGCGGCGTTGGCGATGACGTCGGCGCGGGTGAAGATCCAGGCGGCGCGCATGTGGACTTCGGCGCTGCGCTGGCGTGCAAGCAGGCGCAGGACATAGGTGTTCACCGCCAGGGCCATGAGGCCGATTGCCATCATCCACAGGCCGCCCGGCTCGGCGCCCGCAAAGGCCCGGCGCACGGTTTCGAGCACCACGCCTACGCCGACGAGAAAGAGGAGGGCGCCGCTCCACGTCGCCGCGCCCTTCTTGAAGCGGGCGCTGCGGGTGAGGGCGAGGAGTGCGACGGCATAGACCGAGGCGTCGGTGGCCATGTCGAGGCCATCGGCGAGCAGGCTCGCCGAATCGGCGTGGAGACCTGCAGCGGTCTCGACCACGAACATGACCGCGTTTAGCCCCAGCGCCACGACGAGGGCGCGGCGCTGGGAGGTGGTTTCGAGGCCCGTCGGGCGGCATCCGCAATCGCTCATCCAGGCAGGGTAGCGCGGGGGCTGCGCGCAGCCAAGCTCAGGCCCAGTAGGCGATGAAGCGCAGTTCCACCGAGCTGCGAGGCCGCGTGCCGGGCGGGGCAAGCGGGTTGTCGAAGGCGACATGGGGCACGCAGGTTGCCGCCTCGGCATCGCTGTCGAAGGTCTTGAAGAGAAGCGCCTCGCCCGGCTGCATGTCGGGGAACCAGACCCATTCGTGCTGGGGCGCGTGGGCCAGGACGAAACTTTCCATGGTCCACAGGTCCTCGCCGTCCCGGTCGAATACGGCGTCGGCCAGGATGAGGTCCTCGCGCGCGAACGAGCGGGCATCGCACAGCGCCAGCGGCACGTCCTGCGGCGGGGGCGAGGTGACGCACCACAGGTTGTAGTGCGCGCTGCGGCGATAGTGGCCGAGGTCGTTCGGGCAGGAGCGTATGGAGAAGGCGAGGGCGGTGGTGTCCGAGACGTCGACATGGGCAAAACGCGCGGGGCGTGAGTTGTCGAGCTGGCCTGAAAGGTCCGAGCGTTCGCCGAAGCGGTGGACCGGAGGGGCGGTTGCCACCACGCGGTCAGCGCCGCACAGATCGCGGATCAGCGCGCAGGCGGCGTCGGTTGCAGGCTCGAGATGGCCACTGGTACCGGGTGACATAACAACCGAGACAATTTGGTACCCATTGCAATCCAGCGTGGATTCGCGCGTGCGGCCATCGTCGATCGTCATGGATTCGGGGGCTATGCGAACGGTGTCGCGGGTGTGGTCGTTGGCCCGGTAGAGCATGCGTTCTGCGTTCCGGGCGGCATAGTTGATGGTGCCTACAAGTTGGGTCATCCCTCTCAAGTCCTTCTTTGATTGTTATTTTTTGCGATTTCTTTGGTGCTTGTGTGGGTCTTGCGCGGTTTCCCTATAGGTGATCTGGGCAACTGTATCTCTTTCAAAAAAGTCGCCTCCGAGCCTCTCTGGGCTTGCCTTCCACATATTGTATGCCATACAAACAACATGTCGCACAACGCGACGGCATGAAAGGCGCACGGAGACGCATAATCCCCGGCGCTGGTTCAGGAGAGGGCCAATATGCAGATCACTTCCAGATCAGGGCTGCGCTGTGCGTTGCTCGCAACCGCTTCGGCGGCCACGCTTTTCACAGCTACCGGCGCGCGGGCGCAGGACACCGCGGAGACGACTTCGGAGCCGCAGCAGCAGACCACCAATGATGCCGCCATGCGCGAGATCATCGTGACCGCGCAGTTCCGCTCGCAGAAACTGCAGGACACGCCGCTTTCGATCACCGCAGTCGACGCCGCGCTCCTTGAAGCGCGCAACCAGACCGATCTTTCGCAGGTCGCCGGTCAGGCACCGAACGTGCAACTGACCGAAATGGGCGGCGCTTTCGGCTCCTCGATGGCTGTCTATATCCGCGGCATCGGCCAGTACGACTTCAACCCCGCCTACGAGCCGGGCGTGGGCATGTACATCGACGATGTCTACTACGCGACGCTGACCGGCAACATCATGGACCTGCTCGACCTGGAGCGTGTCGAGATTCTGCGCGGGCCGCAGGGCACTCTGACCGGCCGCAACTCGATCGGCGGCGCGATCAAGATGTTCTCGGTCAAGCCCGAGCCCGGAAGCAGCGGCAAGGTGGACGTGGTCTACGGTGCGCGTGAACGCATCGACCTTCGCGCCAGCATGAACTTCGCGCTGACCGACAACCTTTATGCGCGTGTCGCGGGTGTCTACAAGCACCAGAACGGCTACGTCGACCAGCTCGACTATGGCTGCGTGAACCCGGACAACGAACTGGGCATCACCGGAAATCCCTCAACCCCGGCCAACTGCGTCGTCGACAAACTGGGCGAGCGCAACTACGCAGGCGTGCGCGGATCGCTGCGCTTCAACCCGACCGACAGCTTCGACTGGATCGTGACCGGTGACTACACCTGGGAGAACCGCACAGCGGCCGCCGGTGTCATCACCGAGAACAACACTGACCTGACCGGCGCGGACTTCCGCTGCGGCAAGTTCTGCACGTACGCCAGCTGGTACCTGCCCGCCGGCGGCCAGGCGGGCCAGGCCTACTACATGCCCAACTCGGTCAAGTTCTGGGGCTGGGGCGTGTCGAGCGACATGTCGGTGAACCTTTCGGACTCGATCAACGTCAAGTCGATCACCGCCTACCGCGAATACCAGCAGACCTATGGCACGGACGACGATTACACGCCCAACCCGAACATCGGCGGCGGCGGTTTCAACGACCTGACCTTCCGCTTCTTCAGCCAGGAACTGCGCGTCAACGCGGAATTGGGTGACTTCGCCGATCTTACCGTGGGCGGCTACTACAGCGACCAGAAGTCGGTCTACTTCACCCGCCAGGACATCCGCTACATCGGCATGGGCAATCCGGCGCTGTTCCTGCAGTTCCAGGGCGACGACCCGGTCCGCGCCGACAGCAAGGCGGTGTTCGGGACCGTCATCGTGCACCCGACGCCCAACCTCAACGTCACGGGCGGCCTTCGCTACACCAAGGAGCACAAGGACTACACCTTCGTGCGCAAGGCCTGGGACGGCGGCCCGCTGGTCGACATCTTCGGCGTGGGGGCGCTCGATGGCACTGTCGCCGTCTACGATGGCGACCGGATCGACTACCGCATCTCGGTCGACTACCGCTTCAGCGACGAGGTCCTCGCCTACGCCACGGTCAGCACGGGCTTCAAGGGCGGCGGCGTAACCGCGCGTCCCTTTACCCAGTCCCAGGCCGTCAACGGCACCTTCGATCCCGAAACGCTGACTGCCTATGAAGTGGGTGTAAAGACCGACCTCCTTGGCCGTACGCTGCGCATGAACCTGTCGGGTTTCTACAACGATTACAAGAACATGCAGCTGCCAATCGCGGACTGCGCCATCCTCGACGGTTTCCCGCCGGGTGAGG
The DNA here is from genome assembly GCF_000813185.1 of Novosphingobium sp. MBES04. NCBI lineage: Bacteria > Pseudomonadati > Pseudomonadota > Alphaproteobacteria > Sphingomonadales > Sphingomonadaceae > Novosphingobium > Novosphingobium sp. MBES04. The sequence continues at coordinate 2,808,577 of NZ_DF850488.1, forward strand.
ATCCGTTCCCCTGCGCGGCCATCAGCAACGCGGGCGACGGCGAAATGTACGGCGTCGAGTTCGAACTCCAGGCGAGCCCGATCTACGGCCTCGACATCGACGCCACCGTCAGCTGGATCGAAGGCAATTGGAAGCGTATCGGCCCCATGGTCGGCAACAACATCCGCCTCGAGGATCCGCTCACCACGCCCAACTGGCGCGGTAGCTTCGGCATCCAGTACCGCGGCGAACTGGGCGACAATGCAGGCACGATCACGCCCCGCTTCGACATCGCCTACACCGGCAAGCAGGGCATGGGCCGCCTTCCGGGCAGCAGTGAGCTGGACTTCAACCCGGCCCGCGCCATCGCCAATGCGCGTCTGACCTGGCGCAACGCGGACGAGGACCTGGCGATCTCGTTCGAGGTCCAGAACCTCTTCGACAAGTACTACTATCTGCCGATCCGCTTCGCCGCGCTCTACGCCAGCGCCGGCACGACCTACTCCAACGTGGGCCGTCCGCGCGAGTGGGCCTTCACCGTGCAGAAGAAGTTCTGACGATCCGCACCCCTCGCGGCGGGACAGGTCCCTGGACGTGTCCCGCCGCACCCATTTCAAGACGATAGACGCACGGGGGAGAGACGCGATGGCCGAGGTCACGCTTTACCACTGGGAGCCCAACGCCAACTCGGGCAAGCCGATGCTGGCGCTGATGGAAAAGGGCGTTCCTTTCGACAGCCACTACATCGACATGCTGAACTTCGATCAGCACCGTCCGGAATATCTGGCGATCAACCCGCAAGGAACGATCCCGGCGATGACCCACGGCGACAAGGTCCTCGTCGAGAGCACCGCGATCATGGAATACGTGAACGAGTGCTTCGAGGGCCCCGATCTGATGCCCTCTGATGCGCGTGATCGTTGGCGCGTGCGCTGGTGGATGAAGTTCATGGACCAGTGGCTCGCCCCCAGCTTCTCGATGATCGGCTGGTCGGTTTTCATCGGCCCGGTCGTCCGCCAGCGCGACCCGGCCGAACTCGAAGCCGCGATCGAGCGCATTCCCATGCCCGAACGCCGCGTCTCCTGGCGCAAGGCCATCTACGGGACGTTCTCCGAGGCCGAGATCGCCGAGAGCCAGCGCCGGGTGGCGATGGGCATCGCGATGCTGGAGAAGGAACTGGGCAAGCGCGAATGGCTTGGCAGCGACAGCTATTCGCTTGCCGATATCAACGGCTTCAACCTCGCCTACGCCATTCCGCTGAGCCAGCCCGAGCTCTCGAACGACGAGCTGACCCCCAATCTCCTGCGCTGGCTGCGCGCGATCTATGCGCGCAAGGCGGTGAAGGACTGCTGGGCGCTGGGGCGCACCGACATGGTGAAGCGCGTGACCATTCTCGAACAGGAGCGCATCTGATGGCGACGATCCTCTATCACGGTGAGCCCAACGGGCCCTCGCTGGCGGTGCTCGCCGCCATGGCCGAGACAGGCGCCGACACGGCACTCGATATCGCGTGTCATGCCATCGATCTTCTGGGCGGCAAGCGGCATACGCTGCCCGGTGTCACCGAGCCGCTCGCCCGCGACATGGGCGTGGAAGGCGAGGGACCTGTCCTCGTGATCGACGGAGAGGCGATGACCGAATCCGTCTTTCTGGCCCAGTTCTTCGACGAGGTCGGGGGCGGCACCTCGCTCCAGCCCGAAGATGCCTATGCGCACTGGGAAATGATGATGTGGTGCCGCCAGATCACCGAGCGGCTGTCCCCCGCGGCCTCCCTGCTGGGCAATCTGGCCACCTCGCACCAGCGTCTCGAGGCGCTGAGCGAGGATGCCTTCGCCGCCCAGGTGGAGCCCATCGTGAGCGCCGACCTCAAGGTGCGCTGGGATCTGGTGCGCGACGGCGAAGCCGACGACGCGCAGCTCAAGGACTGCGAGGCCAAGGTCATGCAGGCCGTCGAACGCTGCGAAAAGCAGCTTGCCGATGGCCGGGATTGGCTGATGGGCGCGCTGACCATTGCCGACTTCGAGACCTTCGCCTGGCTGGTCGGCATGGAGCCGATCGTTCCCGAAGCCTTCAAGGGCAAGAGCGAAACCCAGGCCTGGATGAAGCGTGTGAAGGCGCGCCCGAGCGTTCAGGCGGCACTTGCCAGGGCAACCACGGACGCCCCCGAGCGCAGTTGGGCGCCCGGGCCCGAAATCAACCGCTGGGGCTGAGCTTCGGCACCAACGACGATTGAGAGAGGTCCCGGGCCACACCTGCCGGAACAAGGCGGGGGGCTTAGGGCCAAACGAGAGGATTGGGTTTTTACATGATCAGGCTGACGGGCGCGCAGGGAAATTCGCAAGCAAGGCAGGTGCGCGTTCGGGGCCGGCGAGGCTGGCTGGCCGGGCTTGCGATGTCCGGCGCCCTGATCCTCGCCGGTTGCACGGCAAGTGCGGACGGCAGTGGCGAAGCTGGCGTCGATGGACAGCTCATCGCACAGGGCGTGGACAGCGAGTGGCTGAGTTACGGGCGCACCTACGATGAGCAGCGCTACTCCCCGCTCGACCAGATCAATCGGGAGACCGTGGGCAAGCTGGGGCTGGCCTGGTCGCAGGACCTCGACACCTCGCGCGGGCAGGAGTCGACCCCGCTCGTCATTGACGGGGTGATCTACATCACCACCGCCTGGTCCAAGGTGCGCGCCTATGATGCGAAGACAGGCAAGCAGCTGTGGGGTTACGACCCCGAGGTGCCCGGCTCGGCGGGCGTGAAGGGATGCTGCGACGTCGTCAACCGCGGTCTCGCGGCCTGGGGGGGCAAGCTGTACCTGGGCACCTTCGACGGGCGCCTTGTTGCGCTCGACCGCAAGACCGGCAAGCCGCTGTGGATCAAGGAGACGGTCGATCCCACCAAGCCCTACACCATCACCGGCGCGCCGCGCGTGGTGAAGGGCAAGGTCGTGATCGGCAATGGCGGCGCCGAAATGGGCGTGCGCGGCTACGTGACGGCCTATGATGCCGAGACCGGCGAGCAGGCCTGGCGCTTCTACACGGTGCCCGATGCACCGGGGAAGAACGAGGCCAAGTACCTCAAGGACGCGGAAAAGACCTGGCACGGTGAATATTGGGCCGAGGGAGGCGGTGGTACGGCCTGGGATTCGATGGCCTACGATCCCGAGCTTGACCTCCTGTACATCGGTGTCGGCAACGGTTCCCCCTGGAACCAGGGCATTCGTTCGGAAGGCAAGGGGGACAACCTCTACCTCTCCTCGATTGTCGCGGTCCGCCCCGAGACCGGCGAATACGTCTGGCACTTCCAGACGACGCCGGGCGAGACCTGGGACTTCACCGCGACGCAGAGCATCATCCTCGCCGACCTCGAAATCGAGGGCAAGCCGCGCAAGGTGCTGATGCAGGCGCCCAAGAACGGCTTCTTCTACGTGATCGACCGCGAGACGGGCCAGTTCATCTCGGGCAAGAACTTCGTGCCGGTGAACTGGGCCACGGGTCTCGATCCCAAGACGGGCCGTCCGATCGAGAACCCCGAGGCGCGCTACTACAAGACGGGCAAGATGTTCATCGGATCGCCGGGGGCTGGCGGCGCGCACTCGTGGCACCCGATGGCTTACAGCCCCAAGGACAAGCTGGTCTACATTCCCGCCCAGCTCGCCTCCTTGCCGTATTTCCCCGACAAGGACTGGAAGGCCAAGCCCAAGGGCTTCAACACCGGCGTCGACATGTCGGCAGGCGCGATGCCGGCCGATCCGGCGGTGCGCAAGGCGGCGGCCGATGCCACCAAGGGCGAATTGATTGCCTGGGACCCGGTCGCGCAGAAGGCGCGCTGGAAGGTCACGTTGCCCAGCGTCAACAACGGCGGCGTACTGGCGACAGGCGGCGGCCTTGTCTTCCAGGGCAACATGAAAAGCAATCTCGTTGCCTATGCGTCGGACACGGGCAAGGAGCTGTGGTCCTATCCGGTCCAGACCGGGGTTGTCGCGCCCCCGATCACCTACGAGATCGACGGCACGCAGTACGTGGCTCTGGTCGCGGGCTGGGGCGGGATCTGGGCGCTGGCGCCGGGCATCCTTTCGCAGGATGGCGGGCCGGTGCGCAATGTGAGCCGCCTGCTCGTCTTCAAGCTCGATGGCAAGGCGAAGCTTTCGGAGCCGCTGACGCTCGATGAACTGCCGCTCGACCCGCCGCCGTTCGCCGGGACCAAGGAGCAGGTCGCGCGCGGTGGCTACCGCTTCGGACGCTTCTGCTCCACCTGCCACGGCGATGCGGCCATCGGCGGCGGCGTGCTGCCCGACCTTCGTCGCTCGGGCTTCATCCAGGACCATGACGCCTTCCAGCAAGTGGTCCATGACGGGGCGCTTGAGGACCTGGGCATGGTCAGCTTCGCCGACACTCTGAAGCCGGAGGAAGTGGAGGACGTGCGCCAGTACATCATCCACCGCGCCAACGAGGACAAGGCGCTCGAGGCCAAGTCGGGCAAGGCGCCCAAGGCCGCGCCCAGTGTTCCGGCCAGCGAGGCCACCAAAGCGGCGGCGCAGATCGTGAAAGACCAGCAGGCGACGGGCCGCCGTCCGTGACGTTCGACCTCGCGCGGCTTGCCGCCATCGACGTTCACGTGCACGCCGAGGTATCTTGCCACGATCCGGAGGACCCGGTGATGGCGCAGTTCTTCGATGCGGCGTCGGCCTATTTCAAGGCGCCGCGCGAACGACCCAAGATGCCCGAGATCGCACAGATCTACCGGGAGCAGAACATCGCCTTCTGCCTCTTCACGGTCGATTGCGAGAGCGGAGTGGGGGCAAAGCGGGTTTCGAACTACGAGGTGGCTGAGTTTGCCGCAGCGAATTCCGACGTGTGCATTCCCTTCGCCTCGATCGATCCGCGAAAAGGGAGGTTGGGCGCGCGCGAGGCCCGCGATCTTATCGAGAACCACGGCGTGCGCGGCTTCAAGTTCCACGCCATCATGCAGGACTGCCACCCGGCCGACCGCGTGGGCTATCCCATCTACGAAGTCATCGCCGAGTATGGTCTGCCTGCGATCTTCCACACCGGCCATTCAGGCATGGGCACCGGCATGCGCGGGGGCGGGGGGCTGCGCCTGAAATATGGGCGCCCGATGCTGGTCGACGATGTCGCGGTGGACTTCCCCGACATGAAGATCATTCTGGCCCATCCCAGCTGGCCCTGGGTGGATGAGAGCCTCTCGATGGCGCTCCACAAGGAGAACGTCTTCATCGACCTCTCGGGCTGGAGCCCCAGGTACTTCCCGCCACAGATCGTGCGCTACGCAAACGGGCAGCTCAAACACAAGATGATGTTCGGCTCCGATTTCCCGCTGATCCGCCCGGACAAGTGGATCGAGGCGGCCAAGGGCATCGGCTTCAAGGACGAGGTCATGCCGGGCATCATGAAGGACAACGCGGCGCGGGTTCTGGGGCTCGCGGGCTGAGACGGCAAAAAAGGCAGGGCTCATGGATTTTACCGGCAAGCACATCATCGTTACCGGCGCGTCGAGCGGGATCGGCGCGGCCACGGCAAGGGCCATCGCCGCGCGCGGCGGGGCGGTCACGCTGATGGCGCGCCGGGCCGAACGGCTGGAGGCTCTGGCCGCCGAGCTGGGCGAGGGCGCGCGCTGGTTCGCGGTCGACGTCAGTGATGGAGCCGCGCAGGCGGCCGCGCTGGATGCCGCCGTGGAGGCGGGCGGGCCGATTGACGGCCTGTTTCTCAATGCCGGAACGGGTGGTTCCTTCGCGGCCGTGGAGGACTATGGTGAGGAGGCGTTCGCGCAGGTTCTCAACGTCAACCTGACGGCCCCCTATCGCGCCATCGCGCAGGTGCTGCCGGGGATGAAAGCACGCGGACGCGGCGCGATCCTGGTGACGGGCAGCCTTGCGAGCGAGCGCGGAATGGCGAACAACGTCGCGTACGTGGCTTCCAAGCACGCGGTGCTGGGGCTTGCGCGCGCGGTCGCGCTCGAAGCGGCCCCCCACGGCGTTCGCTGCAATTGCGTGGTGCCCGGTTTCATCGATACCGAGATGTTTGCCGCGCTCCCGCCCGACGCGCTGGAGCAAATCACCGCGCGCGTGCCGCAGGGGCGCACGGGAAGCGCCGAGGAATTGGGCGCGGTGGCCGCGTTCCTGCTCTCGGACGCGGCCTCGCACGTGACCGGGCAGAGCCTTGCGGTCGATGGCGGGGTGCTGGGTACACTTTCTGTTTAAGGAAGGCAGAAGAATGAAACCGAGGGCCATCGCCCTCGGGCTCCCAAACCTGTCGAGCTAACCTCTAACAAAGAGCGGCGAGGTCAACCATTCCGGGGTCAAGGGGCGATGGCCTTGAATCAGTCGCTTGTCTCTCTTCAATCCTCGAAGAAGTTGAGCTCCAGCAGCACTCCGTCGGGATCGTGGACGAAGATCTGGCGCAGGCCGATCGACTGGATCAGGTTGCTCTCATAGGTGAGCCCCCGGTCTTCCAGGCGATCGCGGATGTCGTCGAAGCCTTCGCAGCGCAGCGCAATGTGGTGCAGCGCGCCGGTCGGGCCTTTCGCCATGTCGCGGTCCATCGCGCGCGGCGCGGATTTCGCGTTGAGATGGATGATCGGCCGCTCCTCGTGATCGTAGATCCAGCGCGCGGTTTCGCGGGTGAGCGGGGCGGGCGCAGGGCACGATTCCAGCGAAAGCACATCGCGGTAGAAGGCTTCCGAACGGTCGAGGTCCGCGGCAACCACGCAGAAGTGGTCGAGGGCGACGACGCGGGCTCGCACCCGCGTCTCGAACTGGAGGAAGGGACTGTTCATGCCGTCTTTTCCTCCTCCTTGGCCTCGCCGCCCGGTACGCCGTGCGCCACGCGCCGGTCGTAGTCGGGATCGTCCTCGGGATTGGCGAGGGCGGCCATGACGCGCGCGTGGATGTCTTCCAGCGGCTTGCGGAATTCCGGATAGGCGAGAACGTAAAGCTGGTTCTCCTCCACGGCCTTCAGGACGTGGTTCGCCAGCGTCTCGGGCTCCATGCCGCATTCGATCACGTTCTTGAGATGCGCGAACATCTCCGGCCCGGCCTGGTAGTAGCCGGTGTCCGCCAGATGCTTGGGGCGGGTCAGCAGCGCTTCGTGAATGTTGGTGTTGACCGCGCCCGGGCACAGCAGCGACACGCCGATGCCATGCTCTTCCAGATCGAGGGCCAGAGTCTCGGTCAGCCCGCGCACCGCCATCTTGGTGGTGCAGTAGATGCCCGTGCCCTTGAGCGCCACGAAGGCCGACATCGAGGCGGTGTTGACCACGTGGCCGCCGTTGCCGCGCTCGATCATGCGCGGCACGAAGGTGCGCACGCCGTTGATCACACCGCGCAGGTTGACGTCGATCTGCCAGTCCCAGTCGTCGTAAGTGGCATCCTGGATCGCGCCGAAGTGCGAGACCCCGGCGGTGTTGAACAGCAGTTCGACGGGCCCCAGCTTCGCTTCCACCTCGTCGGCGACCTTGGCGTAAGCCTCGCGGTCGGTGATGTCGAGTTTGACCGCCATCACCTCGTAGTTCGCGCCCTTGGCGTTCTCGGCCTCGAACCAGGCCATGGCCTCGTCGAGGTGATCCTGGCGGATGTCGGCAATGGCGACCTTGCAGCCAGCCCTGGCGAAAACCTTGGCCTGGCCGAGCGCCACGCCCGAACCGCCGCCAGTGATGAACGCGGTGCGTCCCTTTACCTGTGTCATGTCCTCTCCACTCCCTCTTTATTCTCTCAGATGGTGACAGACGCGCTCAGGCGTAGGCGTGGTTCGCCAGGCCCAGCAGGTCGCGCGTCTCGCCCGCGCTCGAGACCTCGGCGCCCATGCGGTCGACGAGGTCGACGGCCCAGCGCACGTGGGCGGCGTTGTCGGGGGCAAGCTGGCCCTTGCGCAGCCAGATCGTGTCCTCGAAGCCGACGCGGACATGCCCGCCCAGAAGCACCGACTGTGCGGCCATCGGGTAGGAATGGCGGCTGACGCCAAAGCCGGTGAAGGCCGCGCCGCGCGGGATCTGGTTGGCCGCGTACATCATCGCTTCGGGGGTGGCGGGCAGGCCGTACTTGGTACCCAGCACGAAGGAGAAGGGGACATTCCTGGGGATCGCGCCCTTGGCCATGAGGTCGTCGGCAAAGACGAAGTCACCGGCTTCGAAGCATTCGATCTCGGGCATGACGCCGGCATCCTGGATCATGTGGCCCATGCGCGTGATCATCGGGTCGAGGTTGATCGCGACGCCGCCCCACAGCTGCATGGTGCAGATGTCGAGGGTGCACATGTCGGGCTTGAGATCGAGGATGTGTTCGAGGCGCCGCTCGGCGGTGAACATCAGCGTGCCTTCGCCGCACACCTTGGGATCTTCCTCGCTCTGCATCCAGGTGCAGCCGGGTCCGGTGGTCACGTTGAGGATGACCTCGCGGTTCTTCTCGCGAATCAGGCCCACGACCTCGCGGTAGTCGTCGAGCGCCTGCGAGGGTTCGCCGGTCTTCCCGTCACGCACGTGGACGTGAATGATCGAGGCACCTGCCTCGGCGGCGGCGAGGGCTTCGGCGGCGACATGGTCGGGGCGGAACGGGAAGTTGGGGTGGTCCGGCATGGGCGAACTGCCGGTAACCGCACACGTAATGTAGACCTTCTTGGCCAATTTGGATCTCCTCTCACCTTGCATGCCCGTTTGATTTCGGGTTCACTCTGGCAAAACTACAAGATCGAGGCTGGCGGAATAGTTCAGCACATATCCTATCACGCCCGGTAACAGGTACCGGAAGTGACAGGTCGGAGAGAGAGAAGGGGAAGAGAGATGTCCCATCGCGAGGAACTTTCGCGATTCCTGAAATCGGCCCGGGCCCGGCTGACACCGTCCGAAGTGGGCCTTCCCGAAGGCGAGCGACGCCGTGCAAAGGGTCTGCGGCGTGAGGAAGTGGCCGCGCTCGCGGGCATGAGCGTCACCTGGTACACCTGGTTCGAACAGGGCCGTGAGATCCAGCTGTCCGCGCCCATGATCGAGCGACTGGGACGCACCTTGCGGCTTTCCGATACCGAGCGTGACTACCTGTTCGGCCTTGCTCAGCATCGCCCGCCGCCGCTCGCCTCCAGGCTGGACGAGGACATTCGTCCGGCGACGCGTCACCTGCTCGATACCCTCGGCATGCCCGCGCTGGTGATTGTTGCGGACTGGACCGTGGTTGGCTGGAACCGGATGGTGACGGCAGCCTTTCGTGACTACGCGGACATGCCGCGCGGCGAGCGCAACCTGTTCAAGATCCTGATGCTGGGCGAACGCTACCAGCGCCATCCGGAAAGCTTCCGTGCGATGGCCTCGCGCCTGACCGCGCGGTTGAAATGGGACTACAGCCAGGCTGGCACGCCCGAGGCATTTGACGAACTCATCGCGGAAATGACCGAGAAGTCGGAACATTTCCGCGAGTTCTGGGAGTGCAGCGCGATCCAGGCCCACTTCGGCGGCGAGAACAACGCGCGCGTGCCCGAAGTGGGCAAGATCTCCTTCACGCACAGCTCCTATGGCATCGAGGAGGCCCCCGGCCAGCGCCTGATCCTCTTTGCACCCAAGGGTGAGGAAGACGCCCGCAAGCTGGAAAAGCTGCGCGAACTCAGGCCCGAACTGGTGGCTCTGTAACGTCCGGAGCGGTGCCGGTGACCTTGGCTCCGGCATCGGCAGGAAGGCGCAGGAACAGAAAGACCGACAACGTTCCGATTCCCGAAAGCGCAAGCAGTGCGACGCGGTAGGGCAGGGGATCGGAGGCAAGCCCGTCGCCGAGCGGAAGGTTGAGGAACAGCGCGCCGAGCGAAATACCCGCGGCAGCCGAAAGCGCGTTGCCAATGGCGTTGAGGACATTGGCGCCGGGCAGTTCGTCAGCCTCGACATCCGCAAAAGCGAGGCTGACCATGCCGGTGAAGGGGACCGAACGGGCCATTCCGATGAGGAACATGGCCAGCGCCATCAGCCAAACCGGCATCGCGACCGTAAACGCGGCGACCGAGGCGCTCGCCGCCATCATCATCGCGGTACCCACGACAAGGCCGCTGCGAAAGCCGACGCGGCGCAGGATGCGACTGATGAAGGGTTTGACGGCAAGATCACCCAGGTTGTTGGCGAGGAGCAATACACCGGCCATTCCCGGTGACAGCCCGAAAGCCAGCTGGAAATAGAGCGGCAGGACCAGCGCGAGGCCCATGTGGGGAATGCGCATGAGCATGCCCGGGCCATAGGAAATCGCGCGGAAGGTCTGGTGGCGCAGCGCGTCGAGCGGGACCAGTCCGTGGCGCATACGGCGCAGCCAGCGGTAGGCCATGACGGCAAGCACGCTGCCTGTACCCATCAGGATGAGGGGCACCGTGGGCGCATCGGGGTGGGCGCCGAGCCGGTCCAACCCATAGATGAGAAGTGAGAGCGCGGAGGCTATGAGCACGAAGCCCACCGCATCGAAACGCAGCCGCTGGGGCGCAAGACGCGGGAGCAGGCGCCGGGCCAGCAGCGCGCCGACCAGCGTGAGCGGCAGGTTGATGAGAAAGATCGAGGGCCAACCAAAAGCCTCTGTCAGGAACCCGCCGAGCGGCGGCCCGATGACCGGCGCGATGAGCGCGGGCGTGGTGCTGATCGCGAGCATCTCGACAAGGCGGTGCTTGGGTGTGATGCGCAGCAGGACGAGGTTGCCGACTGGGGTCATGAGGCTGGAGCACAGCGCCTGGAAGGCGCGCGCGGCGACGAAGAAGCCCAGTGTCGGGCTCTGCGAGCACAAGAGCGAAGCGACCCCAAAGCCGAGCACCGAGACGGTGAGCACGCGCCGGGGCCCGAGGCGCAGCGCGACCCAGCTGCTCAGAGGCAGGAACGCGGTCGAGACCATGAGGTAGGCGGTGATGCCGATGCCCAGTTCGCTCGCCGCAACGCCAAAGTCGCGCGCCATGTCGGGAAGCGCGGTCGCGATGACCGTCGCCTCGAGGATCGAGAGAAACATGACGAAAGCGACAAGGATGGCGGCCGCACGCGGGTCGGCGTGCGGCGCATCCCTGCTGGGTGCCTCGGGTGCGCGGCGGGTGTCCGCTGGCGCGCTCATATATGCCTCCGAAGGCGGATGGGCCCCGGAATGTGGTCGGCTCGCGTCAGGGGATCAGCCCTTCTTCTCGAAATAGGCGATGGCCCGGAATTCGTAGCTGCGCCGCACATTTGCGTCAGGGCGCGTGGTGTCGTGGAAGGCGGTGTGCGGGCTGCGCCAGGCGCGCGCGTGGTCGGAATCGTGGAACTTGATGAAGATGACCTCATCGCGGGTCATGTCCGGATAGTACCACCAGCGGTGCCCGGGGCTGTACTTGAAGATCGTCGCGGCGAGCAGCTTTTCCTCGTCGGGAATCGGCGCGAAGAGATCGGCGCCGGTCGGGATCTCGTCGACATCGACCTTGTAGTTGGAGATGCTGTCGTCCTCGCCGATCGAGGGGCCTTCGCACAGCGCGAGCGGCCAGTCCTGCGGGGCCGGCGAGAAGGTGCGCCAGAGACTGAAGCACACGAAGCGCTCGTAGCCCGGACCATCGGGGCGCATCTGGTCGTAGAAGACCTTGGCGATGGCGTTGGCGGTGGGCGTGTTGAAGTCGACGTGCGCTTCGGCCGCGGGAGGCTGTACGCCAGCGGCACCTACGACGGGGGAACGCAACTGGCCGCCCATGGGGTGGATGAAGTCGCAGCCCGTCAGGCGTTTGGCGACCTCTTCGACTTCGGCCGGATAGATCGCCTTGAGCGTATCGGCATCGGCAAAGTCGGTCACCTTGGTGGGGTGCTCGGCCAGGCAGAAGCCGTGTTCGTCGAGGGTGGGGGCCGTCTCGCGCAGGCGCGCGTTGCGGATCGTTGCGGGGTAGAAGTCGTAGACCCCGGTGTTGTACTCCGCGCCCGGCGCCCAGAAGCGGCGGTTGATGCGCGAGGTCGGCACCAGGTACTTGATCTCGGTGTCGATGGCCGCACCGGGGCGCGACAGGGTGGCACTGTCCATGGTTGTCCTCTCCTCCATGCTGGATGGGGCGCCTGCCGGATCTTGTTGTCGTGTCCTGTGCAGGCGCCTTGGTGCGGCCCTCGGGCTTGCCGGCGGTCTACCCGGACGCGAAGCGCGCGCGCACGTCGTCGGGCACGCGTGCGGCCTTGAGCGGGCCGCTGCCGTCCTTCTCACGGATCGTCCAGACGCGCTTCTCGGTTCCTTCGACGCAGAGCGCATCGCCAAGGCGGATGCGGTGCGCGATGGTGAAACTGGAGTTGCCGAAGACGGGGGCATCGGCCTCGATGGTGACCACGTCGCCGTAGCTGGCAGGCTTCAGGAAGCGGGCCGACAGGTCCACCAGCGGGAAACCGGCAACGCCCATCTCGCGCAGCATATCGCGCTTTTTGGGAAGGCCTGCCGCTTCGAACAGCAGCACCGAACTCTCGGCGAACATGTCCATGTAGCGCGGGGCAAAGACGATGCCGGCCGGATCGCACTGGCCCCACTCGATGCGGTACTCGCGGCTGAGGAAGGGGGGGGTAGGTGTGCTCATCGTTCAGGCCAGGATGTTCTTGCCCTGGCGGGTCGTCTTCTCGGCCATCTCGTCCGCCTTGGGCGGTTCGGGCAAGAGCAGGCCGCGCTGGACGGCCGGGCGCTCACCGATGGTCTCGAACCAGCGTTGCAGGTGGGGCAGCCCCTCCATGTCGATGCAGGCCCAGTCATGCCCGCGCACCCACGGGAAGCAGGCGATGTCGGCGATCGAATAGTCGCCCGCGAGGAATTCGTTGTCGGCGAGGTGCGTGTCCATCACTTCGAAGAGGCGGCGGCTCTCGCGCGTGTAGCGGTCGATGACCTCGGGCAGCCTGGGCTCGAAGTAGCGGTTGAAGACGGTCGCCTGTCCCATCATGGGGCCGAGGCCCGACATCTGCCACATCACCCACTGGATCGCGCGGCTGCGGCCCATCGTGTCGGCTGGCAGGAAACGGCCGAACTTCTCGGCAAGGTAGATCAGGATCGCACCCGATTCGAACACCGCAAAACCGCCGTTCCCGGCATCGACCTCATGGTCGATCAGTGTGGGGATACGCCCGTTGGGATTGCGGGCGAGATACCAGTCTTCCTTCTGCTCGCGGTTGGTCAGCGAGATCGGACGCAACGTGTAGTTCGCGTCCAGCTCCTCGAGCATGATGGTGGTTTTCCAGCCATTCGGTGTTTCCGAAGTCCACAGTTCCAGCACGTCTCTCTCCCATGGCGCCGTGTGCGTGATTCGCCTTCAGGGTGCGCCATTCGTGGCACGAACGAAAGCAGAGGCGATGCTCGCGGGCAAGAAGAGTGCAAACAGTAGTATTGGAAGTGACAGTTAGGGCGTGCGAACCGATCTGCGGCTGCAAACAGTTGGCTATTGTAATAGTATCGCTGCTGGGCTTCCCCCCGGCCGCGCGGCGACGCACTCTGCCATTCGAGAGATCCGCAAGGACACAAATGGAGAGGATACGCCCACGCGATGTTGACGCTGTACAGCTTTGGCCCCGGAGCCAATTCGCTTAAGCCCCTGCTGGCCCTTTACGAGAAAGGCCTCGAATTTACGCCGCGCTTCGTCGATCCGACCAAGTTCGAGCATCACGAGGAATGGTTCAAGAAGATCAACCCGCGCGGCCAGGTTCCCGCGCTCGATCACGATGGCAACGTCATCACCGAATCGACGGTGATTTGCGAATACCTCGAAGACGCCTTCCCCGATGCGCCCCGGCTGCGTCCCACCGACCCTGTGCAGATCGCCGAGATGCGGGTCTGGACCAAGTGGGTGGACGAATACTTCTGCTGGTGCGTCTCCACCATCGGCTGGGAGCGCGGCATCGGTCCGATGGCCCGTGCCCTGTCGGACGAGGAGTTCGAGGAAAAGGTCAAACGCATCCCGATCCCTGAGCAGCAGGCCAAGTGGCGCAGCGCCCGCGCCGGCTTCCCCAAGGAGGTTCTGGACGAGGAAATGCGCAAGATCCGCGTCTCGATCGACCGTCTCGAAAAGCGCCTTTCCGAAAGCACCTGGCTGGCGGGCGAGGACTATACGCTTGCCGACATCTGCAACTTCGCCATCGCCAACGGCATGGAGAAGGGCTTTGATGACATCGTCAATACGGCCGCTACGCCCAACCTCGTCGCCTGGATCGAACGCATCAACGCGCGTCCCGCCTGCATCGAGATGTTCGCCAAGTCCAAGAGCGAGTTCGCCGCGCGCAAGCCCTTCGCCAAGAGCGAAGAGCAGGCACAGGCCTGAGGAGCGCGGCATGGCCAAGGACAACCGCATAACGCTTTACGATCTGCAGCTTGCCTCGGGCTGCACGATCAGCCCCTTCGTGTGGCGCACCAAGTACGCGCTGGCGCACAAGGGCTTCGACATGGATATCGTGCCGGGCGGCTTTACCGGCATTGCCGAGCGCACGGGCGGGCGTTCCGAACGTGCGCCAGTGATCGTCGACGATGGCAAGTGGGTGCTCGACAGCTGGAAGATCGCCGAATACCTCGATGAGACTTATCCCGATCGCCCGATGCTGTTCGAGGGCCCTTCCATGAAGGTGCTCACCAAGTTCCTCGACGCCTGGCTATGGAAGACGATCATCGCGCCGTGGTTCCGCTGCTACATCCTCGACTACCATGATCTGTCGTTGCCGCAGGACCATGCCTACGTGCGCGAATCGCGCGAGACGATGTTCCTGGGCGGGCAGAAGCTGGAGGATGTGCAGGCGGGCCGCGAGGATCGGCTTCCGCACGTGCCGCCGTTGCTGGAGCCGCTGCGCCAGCTGCTGCGCGATACGCCCTGGCTGGGCGGTGCGACACCCAACTACGCGGACTACACCGCGCTCGCCATCTTCCTGTGGACCGGCTCTGTGTGCACCACGCCGCCGCTCACCGAGGATGACCCGTTACGCGACTGGCTCGACCGCGGCTTCGACCTTTACGGCGGGCTGGGGCGTCATCCGGGCATGCACACGCTGTTCGGCCTGAAGCTGCGCGAGGGCGATCCAGAGCCTTTCGACCGCACCGGCCTTGGCATCGAGCCCGCGCCGGTCAACCAGGGCTCGGCCGAGCCGGCTACGGCGAGCTGAGGGGGCGCACATGGCATGGGACGATGAACCCGAAGGCGGCGCTTTGCGCATGTACCAGATCCCGGGCTGCCCGTTCTCGGAGCGGGTGGAGTTGTTGCTCGATCTCAAGGGGCTGGGCGATGTCCTCGTCGACCACGAGATCGACATTTCCAAACCGCGCCCGGACTGGCTCCTGAAGAAGACGCGGGGGACGACTTCGCTTCCCGCGCTGGAGCTGGAGAACGGGGAGACCTTGAAGGAGAGCATGGTCATCATGCGCTACATCGAGGACCGCTTCCCCGAAGTTCCGGTCGCGCGCCAGGATCCCTACGAGCACGCCCTCGAGGCGATGCTGTGCGCGACCGATGGCGCCTACACCGGGGCGGGCTATCGCATGATCCTGAACCGGGACAAGGCCAGGCGCGAGGAATTGAAGGCCGAAGTCGATGCGCAGTACGCCCGGCTCGACGATTTCCTGCGGCACTACAGCCCGGATGGGGTCTACCTGTTCGACCGTTTCGGCTGGGCCGAAGTGGCCTTTGCGCCGATGTTCAAGCGGCTGTGGTTCCTCGAATACTACGAGGACTACGAGGTGCCGCAGAACCTGACGCGGGTGCTTCTGTGGCGCGAGGCGACACTGGCCGAACCTGTCGTGCAGGCGCGCCACGGCCACCGCGAGCTGATGACGCTCTACTACGACTACACCCAGGGCGGTGGAAACGGACGTCTGCCCGAAGGGCGCAGCGTCTCCAGCTTCACCCTCGATCCGCCGTGGCGCGCGCGGCCCATGCCGCCGCGTGACAAGTGGGGGCAGGGCGCCAGCGATGCCGAGCTCGGGCTGATCCCGGGCATTACCGTCCGTTCGGACACGGTGCCCGCCTGAGCGCACTGACCGGACACCGAACACCTATTTGTGAGAGCAGGAAGCCGACAATGAAGAGCTATCTCCAGAACTACATCGATGGAAAGTGGGTCGACAGCACCGGGGGCGTGAAGCACACCGTCATCAACCCGGCGACCGAAGGCCCGGCGAGCGAGATCGTGCTGGGCACCAGCGCGGATGTCGATGCGGCGGTCAGCGCCGCGCGCGCGGCTTTTGAAACCTTCAGCCAGACCACGCGCGAGGAGCGCATGGAACTGCTGGGCAAGGTGATCGAGGCTTACAAGGCCCGCATCCCCGACATTGCCGAAGCCATTGCCGTGGAAATGGGCTGCCCGATCTCCACCGCCTCGACCGCACAGGCGGGCTCGGGCCTGGGGCACCTTGCCCAGGCCCTTGCCGCGCTTGAGAAGTTCGAGTTCTCCGAGCAGGTGGGCGACAACGTCGTGGTGCGTGAGCCCATCGGCGTGGTCGGCCTCATCACCCCGTGGAACTGGCCGATGAACCAGATCGTCGCCAAGGTGGGCCCGTGCCTGGCCGCGGGCTGCACGATGATCCTCAAGCCGTCCGAGGAAGCGCCGAGCTCTGCCGCAATCTTCGCCGAGGTACTGGAAGCTGCTGGCGTTCCCGCCGGTGTCTTCAACCTCGTCCAGGGCGATGGTCCGGGCGTTGGGACCGCTCTTGCCGCGCATCCGGGCATCGACATGATCAGCTTCACCGGCTCCACCCGGGCGGGCATCATGGTCGCCAAGAACGCGGCCGACACGGTCAAGCGCGTGGCGCAGGAACTGGGCGGCAAGTCGCCCAACATCATCCTAGAAGGCACGCCGCTCGACAAGGCGCTGCCCGGCGGCGTGGGTGGTGTACTCCTGAACTCGGGCCAGTCCTGTGTGGCCCCGACCCGCATGCTTGTCCATGTCTCGCAGCATGACGAGGCTGCGGCGGAAGTGGGCAAGATGTTCGCGGAAAAGCCCGTGGGCGATCCCATGAGCGAAGGCCCGCACATCGGCCCGGTCGTCAACAAGGCCCAGTGGGAGAAGATCCAGGGCCTGATCCAGAAGGGCATCGACGAAGGCGCGACGCTGGTCACGGGTGGTACCGGCCGCCCGGAGGGCTTCGAGCATGGCTTCTACGTGAAGCCCACGGTGTTCTCGAACGTGACGCCCGACATGGCCATCGCGCAGGAAGAGATCTTCGGCCCGGTCCTGGTGATCATGCCCTACAAGGACGAGGACGATGCGGTGCGCATCGCCAACGACACGCCCTACGGCCTTGGTGCCTACATCGCGGGCGATCCGGCCAAGGCGAGCAAGTTGGTCGGCAAACTGCGCGCTGGCGCGGTCTTCGTTAACGCAGGCGGCCTGGTCATGGACATGCCGTTCGGCGGCTACAAGCAGTCGGGCAATGGCCGTGAATTCGGCAAGTTCGGGCTGGAGGAATTCCTCGAGGTCAAGGCGGTGATCGGCACCTACGTGCCCGAGAACGCCTGATCCTTTCTGATCTTCGACACCTCCCGAAGGTGACTTCGCCCCCGGATGCCTCGCGCATCCGGGGGATTTTTCGTGGGTCCTTCGGGCCTGCTCAGGTGAGGTCGGCGAGCGAGATCGCCTGTCCTGCGGCCGAGGCGCGGTTGGCCTCGCGGCGCAGCCGTTCGATCTCGAGGCGCTCGGGCGGGGCCTCTTCGTCGGGCAGCGCGGCGAGCGAGGTGCGGTAGATCTCCTCGAAGTCCTCGGCGTACTCGGGGTGCGAGAAGATCAGCCCGCGGTTCTCCTCGATGCCCTTCAAGGTCTTCTCGCCCACTTCAAGCGGGTCCATGCCAAGCTCGAAAGCCTTGCCGAATTCGGTCAGTGCCTCGGGATCGATGTCTTCGAACCCGCTGTGCGCAAAGGCGTCCGGGCGGCGAAACGCACTGTCCCACGCGTTGGTGCGGGTGAGCCCGGGGCACAGCAGCGAGACCCCGATGCCTTCGGGCGCGAGGTTGTAGCGCAGGCTCTCGGTCAGGCCGCGCACGGCGAACTTGCTCGCGGTGTAGATGCCCGCCTGAGGACCCGACAGGTACGCCGCCATCGAGGCGACATTGACGACGTGACCGCCCTTGCCGGTGCGCTTCAGCAGCGGAAGGAGGGCGACAAGACCATTTGCAACACCTCCGAAATTCACCCCCATGATCCAGTCGTAATCGGCGTGGGTGGCGGTGTCGGTCGGCCCGAACACCGAGACGCCTGCGTTGTTGACCAGCACGTCAAGCCGGCCGAAGGCAGTCTCGATTTCCTCGGCCACTTCGGCAAAGCGGGCACGGTCGGTGACATCGAGCTTCACGAACAAGGGGATTTCCCGCTTTTCCTCGCGAAACCAATCTTCCGCCTGCGCGCGGTAATCTTCGTTGCGGTAGCTGAGGGCAAGCCGAAAGCCCGCGTTCGACAGGGCGCGCGCAATCCCGAAGCCGAGGCCCGATACGCCGCCGGTGATGAAGGCTACCCGCCCTTCGTGGCGTTTTGTCGTCTCTCCCATGGTGCGAAGTTCTCCTCTCGCCTTGATTTCAAATATTGTTGGTGTAGCAAACTATAACGAACAAGATCGTGCAATGGGAGAGATTCGCATGACCGACGTGCTCGACAAGGCCGCGACCGCGCGCCTCGATGCGCTGGAACACCGTGTGGGCGAACTGGAGGACATCAACGCCATCCGCCGCCTGCACTGGGCCTACGGCTACTACATCGACTTCAACCAGCCCGAGGAAGTCGCGCAGCTCTTTTCCGAGGATGGCGTCGTCGTTTTCCTTTCGGGTGAATATGTCGGTCATGCCGGTGTGAAGCGTCTTTACGGCGACTGGATCGCGGGGCGCTTCACGGGCGGGCGTCCCGGCCCGGTGGACGGTCTGCTCCTGGATCACTTCCAGATGCAGGACATCATCACCGTCGCGCCCGATCGCCAGACCGCGAAGGGCCGGTTCCGCGGCATGCTGTTCGGCGGCTGGCACGACGATTTCCAGGACACGCGCGAGGAGATCATGCCCCAGCAGTTCATGGAAGCGGGCATCTACGAGAACGACTACGTGCGCGAGAACGGCGTGTGGAAGATCAAGCGTCTCGACTACATGATGCAGTGGCAGTCCAACTACGAGGACGGCTGGGCGCACACCACCTCGCACCTTCAGCCCGCTGCCAAGACTTTCCCGGAAGACCCGCTGGGCCCCGACCGCCTGCTTCCTGAAAGCGAGCATCGCCCGACCTGGCCGTTCCGCTGTGACGTGCCCATGCACTTCGCGCACCCGCGTTTCGGCGCCGTTCTGGCGGGGCAGCAGGCCTCCTGATCCTTCGCGCGATTTTCGCATTGGTTCCGCCTCTTATTGTATGCTAACGAAACAATGAGAGGCGGAACGGAGCCGTAAGAGGCGGCCCGTTCTTCCGCAAGCCTTGGGAGAGACGGCGCCGTGAACTCGGTCGATGCCAGCCTGCGCGATCCGCGCGATATCATTTCCGACGCCCCCATGTCGCGGGGGCAGATCATTGCCGTGGCCATTATGGTTGGTCTCAACGCGCTCGACGGGTTCGATGTGCTGTCGATCAGCTTCGCCTCGCCGGGCATCGCGACCGAGTGGGGGATCGACCGGGTGGCGCTGGGTGCGGTGCTCTCGATGGAGCTCATCGGCATGGCCGTGGGCTCGGTGGTGTTGGGCGGCGTTGCCGACCGCATCGGCCGGCGCCGCACGATCCTGGGGTGCCTGGTCGTCATGGCGCTGGGCATGGCGATGGTGACGCAGACCACCAGCGTGACCGTACTTTCGATCTGGCGTGTCCTCACGGGGCTCGGCATCGGCGGCATGCTGGCCTCGATCAACGCGGTCACGGCCGAGTTCGCCAGTACGCGGCGGCGCACGCTCACCATGGGCATCATGGTCATCGGCTACCCGCTGGGCGCGGTCATCGGTGGCCTCATTTCAGCCGAGCTTCTCGTCCTTTTCGACTGGCGCGCGATCTTCTGGTTCGGTGCGCTCCTCACCGCCATCTTCATCCCGCTGGTCTGGATCTTCGTGCCCGAGAGCGTCCATTATACGCTCGTGCACCGAAACCCCGATACGCTGGCGCGGATCAACGCCCTGCTCGCTCGCTTCGGGCACGGTGCAGTCTCGGTCCTCCCGCCGGTGCGCGAAGAGGAGGAGAAGGCCTCCATCGCCGACATCCTGCGCCCGGGTCTGATGGCAACGACGCTTCTCGTGACCTTCGCCTACTTCGCCCACATCGTCAGCTTCTACTTCATCCTGAAGTGGACGCCCAAGATCGTGGTCGATCTCGGCTTCCCGCCGCCTGAGGCCGCGAGCGTGCTCGTCTGGGCCAACATGGGCGGCGTGCTGGGAGGGGCGATCTTCGGCTTTGCCGTGCAGCGCCTGCCGCTGAAGGGGGCGACCGTCACCATGCTGTTCGGCGCTTCGATCATGGTCGCGCTGTTCGGCGCGGCGGGGGCGAACACGCTCGTCGGCCTTTCCGCTCTGGCTTTCGCTTCGGGGCTCTTCACCAATAGCGCGGTCTCGGGTCTCTACACGCTGTTTGCGCGGGTTTTCCCGACCCATGTGCGCGCGACCGGCACCGGCTTTGCCATCGGTATCGGGCGCGGCGGGGCGGCGCTTTCGCCGATCCTCGCCGGTGCGCTGTTCGAGTGGGGGCTCTCGCTCGCCCTGGTCGCGACCACCATCGCTCTGGGCTCGCTCACGGCGGCCTTCGCGCTTCTGGCCTTGCGTTTCCAGCCGCGCGACTGAGTGGAGAGGACGTCTCTACTTTTGCTCTCGAAATAGCAATCAAACATAGCTATCTCGATTCCAAGAGAACGATACGTTTGGAGAGCGAACTTGGATTACCAGCCGCATTGCGATGCCCTTGCCCGTCACCTGGAGATTGCGCCGTTCCTGGAGGAGCTGGCCGCCACGGGAATCGAGGTCGACCAGGAGACATGGCAGCAGATCCTCCTGGAGGCTGCGAAGCTCGCCGAAGGCGTCATCGCGCCGGTGGACCGGGTCATGGACGAGGTCGGCGCCAAGGTCGTCGATGGGCGTGTGAAGACGGTGCCCGGCCACAAGGATGCCTGGGACCAGTTCGCGCAAGGCGGCTGGATCGGCCTTCCGTTGCCGGAGGAGCTGGGCGGCATGGCGCTGCCACTCGTCCTGCAGAACGCGTGCGAGGAACTGTTCAACCGGGCCTCTCCGGCCTTCTCGATGCTGGGAACTCCCGGGCGCACGGCGGCCGAGATGCTGGTGGCCAGCGCACCTGCGGAAATCGCGGGCGAATGGGTGCCGCGGCTCGTCAGCGGCGAATGGGGCGCGACGATCTGCATTTCCGAGCCCGATGCGGGCTCCGACGTCGGGCGCATTCGGACCCGGGCGATCTCCGATGGCGCGGGCGGTTGGCGGATCACCGGCGAGAAATGCTGGATCTCCTTTGGCGACCATGACCTGACCCAGCGCATCGGCCACTGCATGCTTGCGCGTTCGAATGAGCAGCCCGGCGTGCGCGGCCTCAGCCTCTTTCTCGTGCCCGACAGCCTCGAGGATGGCACGCGCAACGGCGCCTTCGTGCGCCGGATCGAGGAAAAGCTGGGTCTGCACGGCTCGCCGACTTGCGTGATGGGCTACGAGGATGCGCAAGGCACTCTGATTGGTCCGGAGGGGCGCGGTTTGCAGACGCTGTTCCACATGATGCTGCGCATGCGCCTCTCGTGTGGTCCGCAGGGCATCGGTGTCGCCGCCAACGCCTTCGACCGCGCGCTGCGCTATGCCGGAGAGCGCCGCCAGGGCGGGGCGCCGACCGACAAGCCCGTTCTCATCCGTGAGCATGCCGATGTCCAGCGCATGCTGCTGGGCATGGCCGGGCGCATCGAGGCGGCGCGCGGTGTCTCGCTCGCCTGCGGCAACATCCTGCAACTGAGCGAACGCGCCGAGGATCCCGCCGAAAAGGCGCGCTGGGCATCGCTCGCCCAGTTCCTGCTGCCGATTGCCAAGGACATGTCGGCCAGGCTCGCCTTCGATTGTGCGAGCGAGGCCGTGCAGGTTTTCGGCGGGGCGGGTTACACTCGCGAATGGCCGGTCGAGCAGACCTTGCGCGATGCGCGCGTGTTTGCCGTCTTCGAAGGCACCAGCGGCATCCAGGCCATCGACATGGTCCACCGCCGTCTCTGGCGCGAGAAGGGGGAGGGGCTGGGCCACTTCCTTGCGATCGCGCGGGGTGAGGGCGATTTGGGCGATACGGAAGCGGCCGCGCAACTGGGCGCAAGCCTCGACACGCTTGAGGCCGTCGCGGCGCAGATGGCGCAGATGGAAGGTTCGGGGCGCGATGGCGATGCCGGGGCGCTGGCCTTCCTCGACCTGTGCGGTGCCTGTGTCGGCGGCTGGATTGCGGGGCGTCTGGTACGCGACGCTGGCGAGGATCCGGCAGGTGCACGCCTCAAGGCCGCAGCGCGCTTCTACCTGGCCGAACTCCCGGCCCGCACAGAAGCGCTGGGCCGACTGGCAACGCTGGGCGAACGTCGCCTTGAAGGCTTCGCGGCGTTCGTCGAAGATTGAGGCGGAACAGGCGCGCGGGACAGGCCGCGCGCCTCAGAAGGCCTTGATGTCGACCTCGTGAATGCGTTTCAGGAGGGCGGCGAGCATGTGGAACTCGGCATCGGAAAAGCGCTCCTTGAGCCAGTTTCCAAGCTCGGTGCTGCGCTCACGCGCAATCGAGAGCATCGCCGTGCCCGCCTCGGTGATGGCGAGCGTCTGGCGACGCTTGTCGGTCGGCGACTGGCCGCGTTGGATAAGTCCACGCCCTTCGAGGCGGTTGATGATGCCCATCACCGTGGCGCGGTCCATCTGCAGCGTGCGGCCGATATCGCTCTGCGAGGTGCCTGCGTTCTCCTGGATCAGGATCATCGTGGTAAGCTGGGTCTGGGTGATCCCCAGGTCGCTGAAAATGTCGGAAAACCGCCGTTGTACCGCGCCCTGCGCCAGGCGAAGATGTAGGTCAAGCACATGATCGATGCTCGCCGCAGTGGGCACTTCGGTCAAAGGGAGGGGGGCGTTCATAGGCCCTAGTTGCGATCATTTCTGCATTGCGTCAAGCGGCGACTTGGATAAATTTGTGAGTGAGGCATACAATATCGCAAGGGCGAATCCACGCACGAGATTCGCTGATCCAGGAGAGGATATGTCCCACTTCCCCGACAGCCCGAGTTTCACCGGGTTCAACACACCGTCGCGCATCGAGGCCGACATCGCCGACCTTGCCCACGAAGGTGCGATTCCCGAAGCCCTGAGCGGCGCGTTCTACCGCGTTCAGCCCGATCCGCAGTTCCCGCCGCGGCTGGGCGATGACATCGCCTTCAACGGCGATGGCATGATCACCCGCTTTCACATCCACGGCGGGCAGTGCGATTTTCGCCAGCGCTGGGCCAGGACCGACAAGTGGAACCGGGAACACGAAGCGGGCAAGGCCCTCTTCGGGGCCTACCGCAATCCCCTCACCGACGACCCGTCCGTCAAGGGCGAGTACCGCTCCACCGCCAACACCAACGCGTGGATCTACGCGGGCAAGCTCTGGGCGATGAAGGAGGACAGCCCGGCTCTCCTGATGGACCCGGTGACGATGGAAACCACCGGCTTCGAGACGTTCGGCGGCACGATGAAGGGCCAGACCTTCACCGCGCACCCCAAGATCGATCCCGTCACCGGCAACATGGTCGCCATCGGCTACGCCGCCTCGGGGCTGTGCACCGACGATGTCGCCTACTACGAGGTCAACCCGCAGGGAGAGTTGATCCGCGAGGTCTGGTTCAAGGTCCCCTACTACTGCATGATGCACGACTTCGCGATCACCGAGGACTACCTCGTCATCCACATCGTGCCCTCGATCGGCAGCTGGGAGCGGCTCGAGAAGGGCCTCCCCCACTTCGGTTTTGACACGACCAAGCCGGTGCACCTGGGCGTCCTCCCCCGCCGCGCAGGCGTCTCGGGCGACGAGATCCGCTGGTTCACCCGCGACAACTGCTTTGCCAGCCACGTCCTCAACGCCTGGCAGGAAGGATCGAAGATCCACTTCCTGACCTGTGAGGCGAAGAACAACATGTTCCCCTTCTTTCCCGACATCCACGGCGAGCCCTTCAACGGGATGGAGGCGATGAGCTACCCGACCGACTGGACGGTGGACATGGCCAGCAACGAGGACGCCTTCGAGGCGGTCACCAAGCTGAGCGAGACGGCCTGCGAATTCCCGCGCATCGACGACCGCTTTACCGGCCAGCAGACCCGCTACGGCTGGTTCCTCGAGATGGACATGAAGCGCCCCGTCGAATTGCGCGGCGGCAGCGCAGGCGGTCTTCTGATGAACTGCCTGTTCCTCAAGGACTTCGCAACCGGCGAGGAGCAGCACTGGTGGTGCGGCCCGGTTTCCAGCCTGCAGGAACCCTGCTTCGTGCCCCGCAGCGCCGAGGGCGAGGAAGGCGACGGCTGGATCGTCCAGGTCTGCAACCGCCTCGAAGAGCACACCAGCGACCTTCTGATCTTCGACGCACTCGATATAGCCAAAGGCCCCGTCGCGACCGTCCACATCCCGATCCGCCTGCGCTTCGGCCTCCACGGCAACTGGGTCGACGCCCAGGACATCGGCCTCGCCGCCTAGCCGCATCGGGGCCAGGTGACACCCAGGTTGACACAGGTGACACAGTCCAGAGGGTGTCCCCCGGCCCCCGTGTCATCCTCCCAAGGTGCCTGATTTCAAGGAGATGGCGATAGCGAGCATTCCCTCAGTTTCGCACGAGCGCGCGCCTGTAGGAAAGTGAAAACTCTAGGCATCGGGGGCTAAGAAAAGGCCGATGCGAGGGCCATCGCCCTCGCGCTCCCGGAAGCGGAGAGGGCAGGTGCTTGCGCGAAGGTCGCGTCCTCCCGCCAGCCTTGGCTTCACACAGGCTCCTTGCGTCGATGGGAAGCTACCTGCCTTCCTTTTCGTCTTCGGAAATGACTTTGGAAACCAGCAAAATTGGTCCGCCGGAATAATGGCAAAATCCCCTCACCATCATTGCGCCCGGCCACTGCGTCTCACACCGCCCAACTTCACCTACAATCCGCAGCCATCTTGGCTCGCTAGGCGGATCACCGATCATTTCTCAGTTGGCGTATAAGCCAATGCGCTTTCCGAGCATCTCCGGCTTAAACAGAGACCCTTTGCGTAAAGCGTCCTTCTCGCTACGGAAAATTCCTCTGCCATACCAGTAACCGGCAAGGGAGACACACTGGCCGATCAGTACGTCAGAATCCGCTGCGACCTCGTAGAAGGAAACCTCCCTTGCGTTATCGCGATTGCAATTCTCTGAATTGCTCCATGCATTCAGGATGATCTCTTCACCCACAGATGCGTCTGTCTCCTGTGCAAGGGCAGGCGTTGCAGCAAAGATGAAAGCTGCAATGAGGGGAGAGAGAGAGAGTGCGGGCCTTCATTCCTGCAACATACGATCCCTCGGAACCTCTGCAATGGGGCGAGTGCGATTGGGAGGCTGCGTGCCCAAATAGGCCGTTCAAGGGCCGGAAATTCGTGGCACGACAAGGCTGATCAATACCGCAGGCGCACGCAATTTGGGCTCATTTCAAAGGTCGAAGTCTTCGGTCCGTGGGGCGACGGCTATGAGATGCATCTGCTTATGGCTTGGCTGTCATTTCTTTCTGCCTTTTTTACGCACTCTAGCCCGTCTTATTCACCGAGGGGTGTGAGCGGGTTGGCGGGAGTAGCTTAAGCCTCTGATCTGCATTAGAAACTGGGTGTCTACGCCGGCCCTGTTGCAGGGCAGAAAATGCCACAGGCCACACCCGCCATGAACGACGATATCGCAAGCTCTTTCGGATTCCCAGCTGTCATCGGCAAGAAGGTCACAGCCGCGTTCGACGGTGGCCGACTGACCTCTGACGGAGGTGTGCTGTTGCTGGCGCAGGCCGAGCGCGCGATGGGGATTTGTCGGCGGCTTGCGGCTTGCATTGCCGATCCGCGGGACCCCATGCGGGTGATCCATCGCCTCGATGACATCCTGCGGGCCCGCATGTTCGCGATCGCCTGTGGCTACGAGGATGCTGATGATCTCGACGCCCTGCGCGATGACCCTGGGTTCCGCCTGGCGCTGGGCAAGCTGCCGGGATCGGGCGTGGGGCTGGCCAGCCAACCGACGATGAGCCGGTGGGAGAACGCACCGACCACGCGGGAGTTGGCTAAGATGATGGCCGCGATGATCGGCGTCTACTGCAGCAGTTATCCCGCCTCACCGGCGGCGGTGACGCTGGACATCGATGATACCTGCGATGTCGTGCATGGCTACCAGCAGTTGTCGTTCTGGAATGCCCACTATGGCGAACGCTGCTTCCTGCCGATCCACGTCTACGATACCGCCACCGGCCGCCCGGTGGCGATGCTGCTGCGCACCGGCAAGACGCCGTCGGGCACCGAAGCGGCCGGCCATATCCGGCGCCTGGTCCGCCATATCCGCCGGCACTGGCCGGATACGCACATCACCATCCGCGGCGACGGGCACTATGGCCGTCCCGAGGTCATGGCCTTCTGCGAGGCGGCCGGGGTCGACTTCGTGTTCGGCTTGCCGACCAATGCCACGCTGCGCGCTGAACCGGCCATCGTTGCCGCCGCCGATGCCTGCGCGGTCAGGCGGGCCGAGCGCCAGGCGCCAGTGCTGCGCAGCTATGCCGAGATCCGCTACGGCGCGAAGAGCTGGAACCGCCAGCGCCGCGTCGTCGCCCGGATCGAGGCCAGCACACTGGGCATGGACATCCGCTACGTCGTCACCTCGCGGGCCGAGGGTTCGGCCGAGCATATCTACGACACGCTTTACTGCGCGCGCGGCCAGGCCGAGAACCTGATCAAGCGCCACAAATCGCAACTCGCCAGCGATCGCACCTCGTGCCGCTCGGCCAACGCCAACCAGATGCGCCTCATTCTGCACACCGCCGCCTACTGGCTGCTATGGCGCATCCAGCAGGCGATCCCCAGAACCACCTCTCTGGCCACGGCCGACTTCGTGACGCTGCGCCTGCGGCTGCTCAAGGTTGCCGCACGCGTCATCGAGAGTGCCTCGCGCATCCGTGTCGCGTTCGCGTCAGCCTGCCCTGATGCCAACGTATTCAGAGCCCTCGCTACCAGCCTCCGGCCAGCACCAACATAGCCAGCGCGGCCGTGCCGCCGAACGCCAAAGCCCCGTCCATCAACCTTGAAAAGCCCATCGATCCTGTCGCGGTGAAAAGCGCCGGCGGAGGCGCTCGCCCTGATTACCTGGGCACCGAAAGAGAGCGGCTGGATCAACCCGCAGCAGCCTCGTCATGAATAGACCGGGCTAGTTTGGCTTCAAGAGTGGCAAGTGACTTGAGCGCTTTCTGAAGCTTGTCGACGTCAGTGATGGCGCGTAGCTCGAAAACGAGTAGTGACCCATTAATTATTGTGTTCATTTGTGTGTGGAACTGCGAATTCGTAATGAATCCGTTCGCCCTGCTGTTGCAGACATGCCATGACAGCTGGCGGACAATGTCAGACATCTCTTGCCGGGTATTCGTCTGGGTTAGGGCTTCGGAGATGGAATCGTTGAGAGCACCCTTGTCCTCTATGGAAAAGTCGCTCTTGGTAGATCGTCCGCTTACCGCGTCGGCTTGTGTTTCTGCGCATATCATCATTGTGTCGTAGTTTGGATTCAAGGTGTCGGCGCCAAGGTCGTCCTTGGCAGAATCTACTCCTAAACGGTGCGCGGGGAATGGCAGAGGAGAGCCGTTGTCATACGGCCTGCCGCCGCCGCCAGTGCTTGACGCCCTTACGAGCCGGCTGGTGCCGTTTATTGTGACGAGTTCGCGCTTGTCCTTGATCATGGACTTACTTTCGACCGATTGGTTGTCTATGATTTCCGCGACATGGGCGCACCCGCTTAGTGAAATTACTGCGCATAGCGATAGTATTCTCATGGCATTGTCTCGCAATTTAGTTAAATTTATTGCAAGATCTGCCATTTGTTAATTTTTTCCAGACAAATTTTTTATGTTAATTGAATTGTTGTATTTTTATTTTCTCGAGTTTTTGAGGGGTGCGCCGATCTTCGGCAGAGCGCGACCCGCGCGGTAGCGTCGGCTTTCGAAGCGGGGGGCTTCCCAACGAACTAGTGGATTGACCGCAACGAAAGAGTCCGTCTGGGGATTCCCACCGGCTTGCAGGCGTGCCAGTCTCGGAGGATGCGCGATGGGATCAGCTTCACCGTTTCGGCTTCCGACCGTCAACGCCTGGACGACATCGTGTCGGCTCCCTTGAGCCCGCAGAAACATGTCTGGCGCGCCCGTATCGTGCTTTTGAGCAGCGATGGCCTGGGCACCTCGGCGATCATGGCGGCCACAGGCAAGTCGAAGACCTGCGTGTGGCGCTGGCAGGAGCGCTTCATGCACGAAGGTGTAGATGGTCTTCTTCGCGACAAGTCCCGTCCGCCCGGCAAGGCGCCAGTGTTGCCCAGGCGCGTGGCGGAGATTGTCCGGCTGACGCAGGAACCGCCGCCGCATGAGGCAACCCACTGGACGGCGCGCGCGATGGCCAAAGCGGTCGGGCTTGCCGTTTCGACAGTGCAGTCGATCTGGAAGGCGCATGGGCTTGCTCCGCATCGCTGGCGCAGCTTCAAGCTGTCGAACGATCCGGCTTTCGCCGAAAAGCTCACCGAGATCGTCGGCCTCTATGTCGATCCGCCCGCCCATGCGGTGGTCCTGTCGATCGACGAGAAATCGCAGATACAGGCGCTCGACCGCACCCAGCCCGGCCTGCCGATGAAGAAGGGCCGCGCCGGTACCCTGACCCATGACTACAAGCGCCACGGCACGACCACGCTGTTTGCTGCACTCAACGTACTCGACGGAACCGTCATCGGGCAGAACATGCAGCGTCACCGCCACCAGGAGTTCATCCGCTTCCTCAATCGGATCGAGCGCGAAGTGCCCAAGGATAAGGCGATCCACGTGATCCTCGACAACTATGCCGCACACAAGAAGGACAAGGTCCAGGAGTGGCTCGCCCGCCATCCGCGCTGGACTTTCCACTTCACGCCAACTTCTTCCTCATGGCTCAATGCCGTCGAGGGCTTCTTCGCAAAGCTGACCAGGCGGCGCCTCAAGCACGGCGTCTTCCACTCCGTCGTCGAGCTCCAGGCTGCCATCAACCGGTTCATCCGGGAGTACAATGCCGATAACCCCAAGCCCTTCATCTGGAAGGCCAATCCGGATGACATCATCGCCGCTCGAAATCGAGGGTTCCAAACGTTGGAGTCAATCCACTAGAATAGATCATAAGACGGCGCTGAAGGTCGGGTCCTTGGCAGACCGAACTGCCGACCTTCAGCCGTGACGCGTCCCCGGCTGCGCGAGGTGCGGTTGCGGGGTATGGGGTCAAGGGGGGATGACCCCTTGAATTTCCCCTTTCTTCAGCACTTCGCAGCCGCCGGAAGGGGCGTGCGTCAGACCGGCTCTCCGGCGGCGCGGCAGCGGGGGACGAGGCTGTTTTCGTCGCGTTTTACCCAGAGCATGGCGAGGATGAGGCAGACCACGATCACGGGGGCCACGAGGTTCACCGAGAGGATCGCGGAGCCCAGGTTCCCGCCGTTGGCGTCGCTGATCATGCCCACCGCGTAGGGACCGATGCCAAGGCCGCTCAGCGTCGAGATCATCACGAAGGCCGAGCTTGTCACGCCGCGCATGCGGGGCAGGACTAGGTCGTACATCATCGCGTAGAGCGGGGGCATCCACATCGTCAGCACCAGCGAATAGAGCGTGAAGCGCAGGTAGAAGC
Source organism: Novosphingobium sp. MBES04 (assembly GCF_000813185.1). Taxonomy (NCBI): domain Bacteria; kingdom Pseudomonadati; phylum Pseudomonadota; class Alphaproteobacteria; order Sphingomonadales; family Sphingomonadaceae; genus Novosphingobium; species Novosphingobium sp. MBES04. The sequence goes on from NZ_DF850488.1 coordinate 2,838,304, forward strand.
TGCTCGCCTCGGGCGCGGTGTAGACCCAGATTGCGAGGAGCGGCGAGAGGCCGAGCGAGGCGAGGGTGAGGCCGATGCGACCCGCGCCTGGCAGGTAGCGGTTGGCCTTGTCGGCGAGCGGGCCGGCGACCAGCGGGCCGAGCATGCCCAGGCCCGCCGAGAGGAGGCCGAAGTTGAGCCCGGTCTCGCGCGCGGAGAGGCCGTAGCTGCGCATCAGGAAGGACGGCGTGAAGCCCATGACTCCGTAGTTGATCGCGTATTGCAGCGCGCCCGCGCCCATCAGCAGCAGCAGCGTGGGCGAGGCGATGGCCGCGTGGGCCGGGCGGTCGGAGAGCTTCAGCGACTGGAACAGGTTGAGGATCACGAAGGCCCCGAAACCGACGACGGTCCATTGCAGGACATGCGGGTTGATGGCGAGGATGCCAAAATCGATGGCCGGGCGCGGCGAGAAGTGCTGGGCGAGCCTTGCAATCGTGGTGCAGGCCGCCACGATCAGGGCAAGGCCCACGATGTTGGCGATCCAGCTGCGCGCTGGCGCCCCGCGCCTGTGCAGCATGACCCAGTTGGTGACGGGGGCAACGGCGGCAAAGAGCGCGAGGCTGGCCTTGAAGGGGGCCGGGTCCTTTTTCGTGGCGATGCCGTCGCTCTTGCCGCGTTCGGGTTCCGGTTCGCGCAGGAGCAGGAGCACGAGAATGAAGCCGGGCAGCGCCGCCACGACGAAGGCGAACTGCCAGCCCGCAAGGCCGAGCGGCGCGCCGGTGGTAAAGGCGTGGTTCCACCAGTCCGCGGCAATGCCCCCCAGAATCATCGAGGCGCCAAGGCCGAGCGCAATGGCAATGGCGACGGCGGCCATGGCAAAGCTGCGCCGTCCCTTGGGGATGACATCGAAGATGAGGCTGTTGCCGGTCGGCTGCGCGGCGGCCTCGCCGATCCCGACGCCGAGGCGCGAGAGGGCAAGCAGCGCAAAGCCCGAGGCGAAGGCCGCCATCAGCGTCGAGACCGACCAGATCGCAATGCAGATCGCGAGCAGCTTCGTGCGGATCCAGCCATCGGCGAGCCGCCCCAGCGGGAGCGAGAAGAGCGCGTAGAAAAGCGCGAAGACGGTGCCGTAGAGGAGGCCCAGCTCGGCATCACCGATGTTCAGATCGGCGCGGATGTCGCTGGCGAGGATCGAGAGGATCTGGCGGTCGAGCAGGCTCATCGCCTGGGCCGCGCAGATCAGGGTGAGGATGCGCCAGCCAGCCTTGCCGATCCTGTCTTCGCGGGTGGGCGGCGGGGCACTCGGGGTCACGTCGGCCTTCACAGGTTGAACCATTTTTCGGCGTTGGTCTGGAAGAACTGGCGTTTGGCGTCGAAGGGCATGTCCATCGCGTCCATGGCGTGGACTTCCTCAGGCATGACTTCGTAGGGGTAGTCCATCGCGTACATCACGCGCTCGGTGCCCATGACGCTCTGCGCGAACTTGACCGCGGGCTCCCAGGCCATGCCCGAATTGGTGACGAGGACGTTCGAACGGAAATACTCGGCAATCGTCTTCTTCAGGGGTTTCATGCATGCGTAGCGGTTCGCGCGCACGCCCGCCTGGTGCATGTAGTCGAGCCGGTAGAGCCAGTAGGGCAGCGCTTCGCCCATGTGCCCGACCATGATCTGCAAGGTCGGGTAGCGGTCGAAGATGCCGCTGGTGATGAGGCGCAAGAGGTGCATCCCCGTCTCCACCCCGAAGCCGAAGATCGCGCCGTCGAGCCCGGCTTCGAGCATGGGGTCGATCATCGCATCGGGCGGGGTCGAGGGGTGGATGTAGAGCGGCTGGCCGACATCGCAGAGCGCGCGGAAGATGGGATCGAACTTGGCCGCGTCCAGGTATTCGCCCTGGGTGTGGCTGTTGATCTGCACGCCCTTGAAGCCCAACTCCCTCGCGCCGCGCCGGATCTCGGCGGCGGACCATTCCGGGTCCTGCGGGGCGACGGCGGTCATGCCGATGAAGCGGTCGGGGTGGGCCTGGCAGCGTTCGGCGAGGTAGTCGTTGGCGGCCAGCGCGATGCCTTTGGCCTCGTCCAGGTCGAGCAGCGGCTGCACGCCGGGCGAGGTCAGCGCCAGGATCGCCTTGTCGATGCCGTGGGCGTCCATGTCCGCGAGGCGCCGCTCGCCCAGGTCCAGCAGGCGCTCGATGATGGTCATCGCGCGCTCGCTCGGGCTCTTGGCGTAGAAGCCCCAGAGCGAGACCATGCCCTTGTCCGCGCTCCCGTCCTTTACCATGCGCAGGTAGATGTCGATCTGCTCGCGCGTGGCGAAGGCCTCTTCGGTGGCGATGCGAAGGTAGCCCTTGTCACCGCCGGTCTTGAGCTCTCCCGTCATGTCTTTGTTATCCTTCGTGTACAGCCTTGGTGACGAGGCAGGCCATGATGCCTTCGGGCCCGTCCTCGTGCCCGTGGCCTGACCATTTGACCCCGCCGAAGGGGCTGTCCGCGCCCCCGATCATGGGTGTGTTGATGCCGACCATGCCCGCCTCGATGGCGGCCGAAAGGCGCTTCTGGCGCGCGGCGTTCGACGTCCAGGCGTAGGCGGCAAGGCCGTAGGGCAGGCGGTTGGCCTCGGCGATCATCGCCTCCTCGCTCTCGAAGCGGTTGAGGAGCGCGACCGGGCCGAAGGGTTCCTCGTTCATGATGCGCGCGGTTTGCGGTACGTCGGAGAGGACCGTGGGCTGGTAGAAGAAACCCTGGTTGCCCAGCCGCTCGCCGCCGGTGTGGAGGCGTGCGCCCGCGTCCACCGCCTCGTGGATGAGCGCGTCGATGGCCTCCACCCGGCGCGGGTTGGCGAGCGGGCCCATCTGGCTTTCCGGGGCGAGGCCGGGGCCGATGCGCAAGGCCGCGGCGCGGCTTGCAAAGCCCTCGCGGAAGGCCTCGTAGACAGGCGCCTCGACGAGGAAGCGGGTGGGGCTCACGCAGACCTGCCCGCCGTTGCGGAACTTTTGCGCGACGGCAATGTCGAGCACGCGCTCGATATCGGCGTCGGCAAAGACGAGGACCGGCCCGTGGCCGCCCAGTTCCATCGTCGTGCGCTTGAAATCCTCCGCCGCGAGCTTGGCCAGCTGGCGCCCGACCACGGTGGAGCCGGTGAACGAGAGCTTGCGGATGACGGGGCTGGCCAGGAGATGGCGCGAGACCTCGTCGGGCACGCCGAAGACGGCCTGCGCGACCTCGGTGGGAAGCCCCGCGTCATAGAGGCATTGCAGCACGGCAAGCGCGCTTGCGGGCGTTTCCTCGGCCGCCTTCATGATGACCGAGCAGCCCGCCGCGACCGGCGCGCCGAGCTTGCGGCCCGGATTGCCGATGGGAAAGTTCCAGGGCGCAAAGGCCGCAACCGGACCGACGGGCTCGTGCACCACGGTGGAGCGCATGCCTTCGGGGCGCACCAGCGTGCGGCCGTAGATGCGAAAGACTTCGCCCGCATAGAACTCGAACAGGCCGATGTTCATGCCGACCTCGATCCGCGCCTCGGCAAGCGTCTTGCCCTGTTCGAGGACGGCGATGCGCGCGATGTCCTCTGTGCGCTCACGCATCAGGCGCGCCGCGCCGTTGAGCACATTGGCGCGTTCCTGCGGCGTCGATTTGCGCCAGGTGGCAAAGCCGCGCGCGGCCGTCTCCAGTGCGCGATCGAGGTCGGCACTTGTCGCAAGTGGCAGCTTGCCGATGGTCTCGCCGGTCGCCGGGTTCAGGACATCGTGGGTCCTGCGGTCGGCGCCGGAGAGGCGCTCGCCGTCGATCATCAGGTACAGTTCAGGGTATTCGCTCATGCCTCACCGCGCGGCTGGAGGGATCGGGTAAAGGGCCTTCAGGCAGGGTCCATCGGGCAGGGCCCTCTCGCGCCAGAGGGGTTCGAAGCGGCGCGAGGGAGCCCTGCCGTCAGGGCGCAGGCGGGCCTATTCGGCCGCCTGGGCGCCTGCCTTGGCGTCTAGTTTTGCCTGAGCGCGGTCGATGTCGCCCTGCCAGCGCTCGGCCACCATGTCCTTGCCCGTCACAGGGTGGGGCATGTGGAAGGGCAGCAGCTTGTGGGTGGGCCAGAGCCAGTGATCCTCGATCAGGGCGTCCGGGCCGCTCGGGTCCTCGGGGTAGAGCACCTTGGGGAAGGGCACGTATTCGGCCTCGGTATAGGCCCAGCCCTTGTCGAAATCGGCGTGCCAGTGCGGGAAGTAGTTGAGCACGTGGATGCGCCAGACCCCGTCCACCTTCTTGTAGGTGTTCTCGTAAATGCCGCCTTCCCACCACTGGCGCGGGTTGGCCATCATCGGATTGTCGGGGGTGAGGTAGTCCTTGTGGCGCCCGGCCTGCATCATCGAACGCGCGCGGGCGTGCGCGGTGACGCCGTCGGGCTCGATGGTGACGATGTCCTGGAGCTGCGGATGGTCGAGCAGGAAGCCGTCGATCGGGCCGTTGTTGCCGTGGGTGAAGCGCTTCTGGAACCGCTCGACGTAAAGACGGCGCGCGCCTTCCTTGCCCTTCCACACGCCGCCGAAGAAGCGCACTTCGGCATCGTCGGTGAACAGGTCGACGGTCTCGTTGTACATGCACTTGTCGATGAGATAGCCGTAGAGGTGCTGCAGCTTGCGCACGTCCAGCTCGTCCTCGCGCACGGTCAGGCGGCGGGCCAGATCGGCGACCTGGTTTTCCAGGGCCTCGATGCGGGCGGTGTCGGTCATATGGGGTTCCTCTCTCCTGGGATTATTGTTGTCGGGTTGGGGGCAGGGTCACAGGCCCAGCGCTTCGAGACGCTCGATCTCCTCGCGGTAGGGGCGGATTGCCCGGTAGATGCAGAAAGTGGCGAGCGGCAGCAGGGCGATCGCGGTAATCTCGAGTGCCAGCCACAGCTTGGCCGGGTCGGCGACGACGTACTGCGCGACAAGCCCGATCACGAAGCTGCCCATCGCGCCAAAGAAGGTGAACATGAACAGGTAGATCGCGGTGACCTGCCCGCGCATGGCGTTGGGCGCGACGCGCTGGATCGCCGCGTTCTGGGGCACTGCGCCTGCAATCCCGAACATCGCGCCGAACGAGGCGACGCCCAGCGCCGCATAGCCGTTGGGCATGAGCGGCGAGAGGATCGAGCACACGGTGACGACCGCAAAGCAGATCGTGGCGGCAAAGACGTTGGCGTCCTTGCGGCGCTTGGCCAGCCATTCGACGAAGGTGCCGCCCAGGACCAGGCCGAGCAGCGAGGCGACAAGCGTCATGCCGCCGATGACCGCGCCGATCTGCGCTTCGTTCCAGCCGTAGGTGCGGATCATGAAGGGCACGCGCCAGAAGGAAAGCCCGAAGGTCTCGATCGCGCTCAGCGCAAGACCGAAGAACAGCGGGTAGTAGACGCGGCGGTTGGCGTGGATCGCCTTGGCCGCATCAAGGCCGGTGAAGGTGAGGATGCGGCGCGAGAGCGAGGCGTTTTCCGGGACAGTGTTCATCATGCCCGGAATGACAAGGCGCTTGGGCTCCTTCACGGTCAGGAACAGGAGCGCGAAGAGGAAGGCGGGTAGGCCCGTCCAGATCAGGATCCACTGCCAGGAATAGATGCGAAAGGAGCCCCAGACGGTCGGCTCCCAGTGCGAAGTCATCGCGATCAGCTGGCCGCCGAGAAGGGGGCCGAGCGTCGATCCGCCGATGAAGCCCAGCTGCAGCACGGCAAAGGCGCGGGTGATCTTCTTGGGCGGGAACATGTCGGCGAGCAGCGAATAGGAAGCGGGCGCGTGCGCCGAACCGCCCGCGGCCAGGAACACGCGGCTGCCCACGAACTGGATGAAGTTCTGTGCGATGCCGCCTGCAATGGTGACAAGGCCGATCACCGCAACGCCGCCCGAGAGCACGTACTTGCGCGGAAAGATGTCGGCGAGGCGGGCGAGCGGGATGCCCACGAAGAGGTAGCAGATGATGCTGGCGGGCCCCGCGAGGAAGCCCAGCTGCGAATCGGTGAGCCCGAAGTCGGCCTTGATCCGCTCGGCCATCATTCCGAACACGACCTGGTCGAAGAAGGTGAGAAAGGTCGCCAGGACAATCACGGCCAGCGCCCAGTAGGCGCTGGAGGGCGTGGGCCATTCGCGCGAGTCGGCGCCATCCTGACCGGCGGCCCCTTGCGCTTCACTGCCCGCAGGCTCGAACGGCTCGATACCGGCACTCGCTACTGCCATCGCGTCTCTCTTCCCATCTCTCTCAGGACGCCTTGTCAGGTCGTTCCCATTCGTTATTGTTGGCCTTGCATACAATCTCTTGTTCGTGAAAAAAAGACAGGAGATTCGGTTCAAGGCCGAAAAAGTTTGAAAAATCGATGGAGAGGAGTGAGGAACTATGCAGGATCTACCGGGGAAGACCGCCTTTGTGACCGGCGGCGCCAGCGGGATTGGCCTGGGGATAGCCAAGGCCCTGCTGGGGGCGGGCATGAACGTTGCTATCGCCGACATTCGCCAGGACCATCTCGATGACGCCGCAGCCGAACTGGACGGCGGCGACAAGGTGCTCGCGCTCCAGCTCGACGTCACCGATCGCGCTGCCTTTGCCGCCGCCGCCGATGCCACCGAGGCCAAGTTCGGCAAGATCCACATCCTGTGCAACAACGCAGGGGTTGCGGTTGTCGGCCCCACCGACATGGCGACTTTCGCCGACTGGGACTGGGTCATGGGCGTGAACGTGGGCGGCACGATCAACGGCATCGTCACCATGCTGCCGCGCATGTTGAAGCACGGCGAGGGCGGCCACATCGTCAACACCGCCTCGATGTCCGCGCTCGTGCCCGCGCCGGGCACCACGATCTATTCCTCGGGCAAAGCCGCCGTCACCTCGATGATGGAATGCATGCGCCCCGAACTGGAATCGCGCGGCATCGTGTGCTCGGCCTTCTGCCCAGGCGCGGTGCAGTCGAACATTGCCGAAGCCGGGCGCACCCGTCCCGACGCGCTGGCCGAGACCGGCTACGCCGAGGCCGACAAGGGGCGCCAGGCGGGGGGCAGTTTCTTCCACCTCTACCAGACCAAGGAAGAGGTCGGTGAGCGCGTGCTGACGGGCATCCTCAACGATGAACTCTACATCCTCACCCACGCCGAGTTCCTCATCGGCGTGCAGGAGCGCGGCGAGGCGACCACCGCGGCGGTGCAGGTCCAGTTGCCCGAGAACGAGGAGTACAAGAACACCTTCGGCGTGCTCTTCCGCAACTCGGCGATCACCCAGGAGATCGATCGGCAGAAGGCCCTGCGCGCCGCGCAGATGTCCGAAGCCGGCGTCGCGTAAGGGGGCGGGCATGACACAGCTTGCGGGCCGCACGGCCTTCGTGACGGGCGGGGCGAACGGGGTGGGCCTGGGCCTTGCCCGCGCCCTCCTTGCCGAAGGGTGCAAGGTGGCCATCGCCGACGTGCGCGAGGATTCGATCGAGGCCGCGCTCAAGCTGCTGGAGAACCAGCACGTGATGGGCGTGCCACTAGACGTCGCCTCGCGCGAAAGTTTTGCGCAGGCGGCCGACCGGGTGGAGGCCGAGCTTGGCCCGGTCAGTCTCCTCTTCAACAACGCTGGCGTGAACCTCTTCCAGACCATCGACGACAGTTCGTACGACGATTGGGACTGGCTCCTGGGGGTCAACCTGCACGGCGTCATCAACGGGGTGACGACCTTCGTGCCGCGCATGAAGGAGCGGGGCCTCGGCGGCCACGTGTGCAACACCGCCTCGATGGCCGCGTTCCTGTGCAATGGGGCGCCGGGCATCTACAACACGACCAAGTTCGCGGTCCGGGGCCTCAGCGAATCCCTGCGTTACAGCCTCGTCGCGCACGGGATTGGCGTCTCGATGCTCTGCCCGGGGCTGGTGAAGAGCCAGATCTATGCGAGCGACGCGATCCGGCCCGAAGCGCTGAAGGGCGGGGCCAAGGAAGTGAACACCGAATTCGTTAGCAACCTCGAAAAGCTGCACCAGGCCGGGATGGAGCCCGAGGTGATCGCCGCGCGTACGCTGGAGGCGATCCAGGAGAACCGCTTCTACATCTTCTCCCACCCCGAGTTCCAGGACGAGCTGGCCGAAGTCTTCGACGAGGTCCTCGCCGATTTCCGCGAATACCCCGAGGATCCGGGCCTTTCCGACCGCCTGCAGATCGAGGCGGGCCGCCGCGCCAGCTACAGGAAGGCGCGCGAGTCCGCCAACGCGCTCTGAGCCTTCGGCCTATTTTCCGAGAAAACGCACGGGCCGCGCAGGGCAATCTGCGCGGCCCGTTTGCGTGGCGTTTGGGGCCACGACAGGCCAGCGGGCAGGCCGCTCGTCATGTCCGGGATGGAGAGGAAAGCCACAGGACCGAACTCGATCGGAATTGCGATCGGCGGTAGTGGAGGCCGAGCCGGAATCGAATTGGTGTCGTAAGTAGCTTTGATGTCTGCGTAAAATTGCCACTCGGATGAAGTCGTCCATCGTTCAAACCATCAAATTTTATTTTTATCCGGGTTCTATTCCGAAAGCTGGAATCGAACGGTTTTTGGGCAGTGATTCGCGAATCGCCGTTTCCATTTATCGGCCTGTTTCGAATGGATGCTGGTCCCTTGAATTGAGCAATCTAGGTCATGAGGAGGTGGGGCGATTGGAGGCCTTGTGTCCGTGTGCGGTGGGATCGAATTTTGTTGGTCTCAGGGCACGCCTCTTGTCGCCATGACGGCTTGCTTCGGCTTGGACATTTAGTGAGCGATGGTTGGGTGAGGCATAATTTGTGGATTTTTGCCTCAAAAAGTGATTTTCAGTGAGTTATAAAGCGGCTATTTATAGCTCATGAAGTGGAATTGGCAGCAGCCAGATTGGCCTGAATTTCGTTGGGAAAGCGCCCTTTTGACGGCGCTTGAAGCTCGCTTCCTACAGCAGTCCGGTATTCTCATTGGCTCGGTCAAGCACCTTGCCGATGATGACCGCGCCGCCGTCACCGTCGATATCATGACCGGCGAAGCGCTCAAGACGTCGGAGATTGAAGGTGAGCTTCTCAACCGCAATAGCGTGCAAAGCTCGCTGCGCCGCCAGTTCGGTCTAGAAGTCGGAGACCATCGCATTCCGCCGGCCGAGCGCGGCATCGCTGAAATGATGATTGCGCTCTATCGCGCCTTTGCCGAGCCGCTCACGGATGAGGCTCTGTTCGCCTGGCATCGCATGGTCGTCAGTGGGCGACACGACATCGAGGTTGTCGGCAGCTACCGCGAACACGCGGATGCCATGCAGGTCGTCTCAGGCTTCAGCCACAAGCCGAAAGTTCATTTCGAGGCTCCGCCCTCAAAGGACGTGCCAGAGGAAATGCAGAGTTTCCTAGCGTGGTTCGCTGCGACGTCTCCTGACGGACCAAGGCCGTTGGCAGCGCTGACCCGGGCCGGGATTGCTCACCTTTATTTCGTATCGATCCATCCGTTCGAGGACGGCAATGGTCGTGTGGCCCGCGCGCTAGCGGAGAAAGTGCTGTCACAGGCGATCGGCCAGCCCAGCCTGATTGCCCTTTCGCATGTCATCCAGCGTAAGCGCGCCGCCTATTACGATGCGCTGGAAGCCGCCAACAAGCATAACGAAATCACCCCTTGGCTAACCTATTTCGCCGAAACCGTGCTGGATGCCCAGACGCACAGTCTCGCCCTGATCGACTTTCTGATCGCCAAGACGCGATACTATGACCGTTTCCGGGACCAGCTGAACGAGCGGCAAGCCCGCGTCATTGCCCGGATGTTCCGCGAAGGATTGGACGGCTTCACCGGGGGGCTGAGCGCGGCCAATTACATTACCATCACCGGGACGTCCCGTGCGACCGCCACCCGCGATTTGCAAGAGTTGGTCAGCATGGGCGCATTGGGGCAGACGGGCACGCTGAAATCGACCCGCTACCATCTAGACTTGAGCACGTAGCTGGCGACGAGCGTTGGAGAGGGCATCGCCGCTATCGACCCATGCACTAACCCGCTCGCGCGGGAGGGGCGCGTGGGGCGATGTAGCGTGGTATACGTAGGCCTTTAGCGGGGAGAGGCTGGCAGTTCCTTTAACGGAGAGGAACTTGCCATGACTGTCTCGATCAATACCGGCCCGATCAGCCCGCTGCGTCAGCGGATGCAGCACGACATGATGATGCGGGGGCTCGGGCCTCACACCCAGAAGGATTACGTCCGCCACGTGAAGCGCCTTGTGGCCTTCCTGGGACGTCCTCCCGATACGGCGACGGAAGAGGATCTTCGCCGCTTCCAGATCATGCAGCACGAGAGCGGGGTCAGGCCATCAACCATCAACTCCGCGGTGTCGGCGCTGCGCTTCCTGTATAACGTCACGCTCAGGCGACGCGATCTGGCGCGGGCCCTGGTCGTCACCCGCATCGTGCCCCGGCTGCCCGAAGTGCTGAGCGTCGAGGAGGCCGCGCGGCTGCTCCAGTCGGCGCCGGGCATGAAGTACAAAGCGGCGCTGGGTGTCGCCTATGGCGCGGGCCTGCGCGTGTCCGAAGTCGCCCACCTCAAGGTCGACGATATCGACAGCACGCGCATGCTGATCCGCGTCGAACAGGGCAAGGGTGGCAAGGATCGCAATGCGATGCTCTCACCCCAGCTGCTCGAACTGCTGCGGATGTGGTGGCGCGATGGCCACAAGCGCGGGGTGCTGATCGCGCATGGCTGGCTGTTCCCGGGCCAGAACATCACCGATCCGATCTCGACCCGGCAGTTGCACCGCGCGGTCCAGGAGGCGGCCGAGGTGGCCGGCATCCACAAGCGCGTCAGCCCACACACCCTGCGTCATTCCTTCGCCACGCATCTGCTCGAGCAGGATGTCGATATTCGCGTGATCCAGGTCCTGCTCGGCCACAGCAAGCTGGAGACCACCGCGCTCTACACCAAGGTCTCCACCCGCACGATCCACGCCGTGTCGAGCCCGCTTGACCAGCTGATGGCGCTGATAGAGGGCAAGCCGCCTACAGGACCAGACGGCGCCGGATGAGCCAGTGCGCTCCGACCTCGAGGTCGCGGACATCTTCCGCTCGGCCGGACCGGCCTACAGGGCGGCCCATGCCGGGCACCTGAGTCTTGCCCAACTCAAGGTGATGTCCGCGGTCGAGACCTGCCGCACCGCAGCCCTGGGCGGGCACGTCGAGGCCTGTCAGGACTGCGGGCACTGGCGGGTCGCCTATAACTCCTGCCGCAACCGGCATTGCCCCAAATGCCAGGGTGCCGCCGCGCGCACCTGGCTGGCCGAACGGGAGGCCGACCTGCTTCCCGTCGGCTACTTCCACGTCGTCTTCACGCTGCCGGCCGAGGTTGCGGACATCGCCTTCCAGAACAAGGCGCTGCTTGTCAACGCCGACCCAAAAATCCCCAGAAGTGGGCTCTCCCGCACTTTTGGTGCAGCCGATGAAACAAACCATGAATCTGAGGGATTCTTGATTGCTCCGTAAATGGGAGCTTCCGAGCCGTGTCCAGACGAGTCCTGCCGCTTGTTCCTCGCCAGTTGGTCGTGGAGCGTGTGATGCTCAGCCCTGAGAAAGTCGTTATCTGGTGCCGTTCCCGATCGACGGCATCGCGCTGCCCGACTTGTCGGCGAAAGTCTGCGCGGCTGCATAGCCGATATGAGCGACGCATCGCAGACCTGCCCTGGCAGGGAAGGTTCGTAACCCTGCTCATGCAAGCACGCCGCCTGCGCTGCTCCAATCAGAACTGCAGGCAGCGGATCTTCGTCGAGCGTGCTGATGAAATTGTTACCAGCCACTCCAGACGGTCCATACGGCTACGCGAAATCCAGCGCACCGTCGGCCTGGCGCTTGGAGGCGAAGCTGGCGCGCGGCTTGCCGATCGCATTGGCATGCCAACCAGCCCAGATACGATGATCCGCCTAGTCCGGAATGACCGGCAGATGATGACGGGATCGCCCCGGGTTCTGGGCGTCGACGACTGGGCGTGGCGGAAGGGTCATCGCTACGGCACGGTTTTGCTCGATCTGGAAACCAACAAGGTCGTTGACCTGCTGCCTGATCGTGAAGGTGGGACGCTTGCTGCCTGGCTGAAGTCCAATCCCGGAGCCGAAATCATCGCGCGCGATCGCGGCGGCAGTTACGCCAAGGGCGCTCGTGAAGGGGCACCTTTGGCGCGGCAGGTCGCTGATCGCTGGCACATGCTGCGCAATTGCTCGGATGCAGTGCTCGCCGCAGTGGAAAAGCGCTACAGGCTCGTACGCGAGGTCGGGCGATCGCTTGGGCATGACATGTCAGCGATCAGGATACAGGACAGCGGCACAAGACCAGGCGAGCCTACGGCTGCCGTTCAAAAACGAAACCACGGTCGCCAACGTCGACAAGCCGTGTTCGATACAGTTGTTGCCCTGCGCGAGAAGGGTTGGACCATATCGGCTATTGCCCAGGAAATTGGGCGAGATCGCAAAACGATCCGACAATGGCTCATGGATCGCAAACCAGGACAATGGGAGCGGAAATCCCGGCATCCTGCGAACGCCTTCGACGGCTTCATTCGCTCTCGGTGGGCGGATGGCTGCCGTAATGCCACGCAGCTTTACCGGGAGATTTGCGAGCGTGGGTATTCCGGCAGCGTGAAAGGATTCCGTCAGTGGGTGAAAATCCGAATCCGTGACGGAATTGAAGACCCTGCTCCTCGACCGTCATCGTCTCGTTGGAAACCGCCCAGCACGCGGCAGACAGTTCGCCTACTCAGCGCAGCCAAAGGCACGGTTCGCCCGAGCGACATGGTATTCATCAATGCCTTGCGCACAGCCTCACCGGCCATTGCGCAGGCTGCTGATCTCGGACGCGAGTTCCATGACCTACTGGTCGAGCGCAAAGCTGACACACTCGATGGATGGTTGGCATCCGCCCTTGAAAGCCCCATCGCATCCTTCGCTCGCGGCCTCATGCGCGATTTAGACGCTGTCCGTGCCGCGATCGACCTTCCATGGAGTACGGGACCAGTCGAAGGGAAAATCAACAAGCTCAAGTTCATCAAGCGGTCTATGTATGGCCGCGCGGGCTTGGATCTCCTGCGAGCTCGCGTGATGGCCTGAACAGCACCAAAAGTGCGGGAGAGCCCACTTTTGGGGAGATTACGTCCGGCACCGACACTGCTCTACGACCTGTTGTTCAAGGCGGCCGCACAGACGATGCTGACCATCGCCGCCGATCCCCGGCATCTGGGCGCCCGGATCGGGATCACCGCTGTCCTCCACACCTGGGGATCGGCGATGACCCACCATCCGCATGTCCACATGATCGTGCCGGGCGGCGGCCTCGCGCCCGATGCAAGTCGCTGGATCTTCTCGCGTCCGGCCTTTCTACTGCCCGTGCGCGTGCTGGGGGCGCTGTTCCGGCGGCTCTTCCTCACCCGGCTGAACGCGCTGCACGGTGCCGGCAAGCTCGCCTTCTTCGGCTCCCTGACCGATCTGGCAGATCGGCGGGCGTTCCAGCGCCACCTTGCCCCGGCGCGCAAGAAACGCTGGGTGGTCTATGCCAAGCCGCCCTTTGCCGGACCGGAAGCGGTGCTCGCCTACCTCTCGCGCTATACCCACCGCGTCGCCATCTCGAACCGGCGCCTCGTCGCCTTCGACGCGAACGACGTGACCTTGCGTTATAAGGACTATCGCCGCGATGGGTCCGAACGCCAGCGGGTCATGACGCTGACCGCCAACGAGTTCATCCGCCGCTTCCTGCTCCACGTCCTGCCACGCGGCTTCCACCGCATCCGCCATTACGGCCTGCTCGCCAGCGCCGCGCGCCACGACAATCTCGCGCTCGCCCGCCGCCTGCTTGCCGTCACCCCGGAGACGGAGGCGCCAGAGCCCGAAGCCGAGCCCGACACCTGTGCGCCATGCCCGTGCTGTGGCGGGCGCATGATCGTCATCGAAACCTTCCCACGCTGGAGCCAGCCCCGCGCACCGCCCAGGCCCAGCCCGCCAATCCGGGAGCGCACCGCATGACCCGGCATGGTCCGCCAGTCGCCATGGCCCCGCATAACGCGCGGTGGTCAGAGGGCCGACTTGCCGCCGGCGTGCGCCGCACCCGCGTCTGCTCCTGGCATCAACCTCGACAGCGCCCCGAACACACCTTGCACGCATCCAGACACCCGCGACTGCGCTGCTGTCGTGCCTCCATCAAAGCACGCACTTCACACCGTCAGACCACACTAAAGCGCAAATCCCCATAGCCCAGCCTATCGGGCCCGCGGGTTCCTGCATGGGAGGTTTTCGTACGCAAGCGCCCGAAAACCTTCACCATTATTGTCGCTCAGACGCCAATTTCCGCTCCTCAGGAGCGGACGGTCTGCTCATCCTTGCCGCATACGAAAGCTGGGCTGGTAGGCGCTGTGTAGCCGAGTACAATTCGTGGCGAGTTACTCGTAGCAGAAGGGTTCTGGCTCCCCGCCTAAACAGGGAGCCAGAAAATCTTAGATTTCGGTGCCCTCCGCCAAAACCAAGGCGTCTTCCACATCGACCCCAAGGTACCTGACCGTGCTTTCGATCTTCGTATGCCCGAGCAGGATCTGAACTGCCCGGAGATTGCCCGTGGCCTTGTAGATGATGGATGCCTTGGTCCTTCTCAGGGAATGCGTGCCGTAATCCTCGCAGGGCAAGCCAATTCCCGTGACCCATTCGTCGACGAGACGCGCGTATTGCCGCGTGCTGATGTGGGTGGCGTGGTTCGTGCGACTTGGGAAGACAAAATCTTCCAGAGAGCCGCTCCGGAGCTCAAGCCATTTGAGAAGACTGGCTCGAGCATCATCCATCAGTTCAAACTGGACGGGTCGCCCGGTCTTTTGCTGAACCACGGTAGCGCGGTTTCGAATCTTCCGATCGCAGAGGATATCCTCGATCTTCATCTTCACGAGGTCGCAACCGCGCAGCTTGCTGTCGATCGCAAGATCGAAAAGGGCCCGATCTCGAATGCGCCGGTGCTGGTCGAGAAAGAAACGCACCGCCCAGATCTGACGCGGTTTGAGCGCGCGCTTAGCCCACGTTATTCATGAGGTTGCGGGCCCCGGTTGGATGGGCTGCGATTTGATGCAGGCAGCGTAGCTTGGGCGAGCGGCATCGGCGGCGTTTTTCACCGCGGCAAGATCGATGGGCTTTTCGAGGTTGGTGGACGGGGGTTCGGGCTTTGGGCGGCACTGCCGCGCTGGCTATGTCGGTGCTGGCCGGAGGCTGGTAGCGAGGGCTCTGAACACGTTGGCATCGGGGTAGGCTGACGCGAACGCTACACGGATGCGCGAGGCACTTTCGATGACGCGGGCGGCGACCTTGAGGATCCGCAGGCGCAGCGTCGCGAACTCGGCCGTGGCCAGCGCGGTGGTTCTGGGGATCGCCTGCTGGACGCGCCATAGCAGCCAGTAAGCAGCGGTATGCAAGATCAGCCGCATCTGGTTGGCGTTGGCCGAGCGGCACGAGGTGCGGTCGCTGGCGAGTTGAGCCTTGTGGCGCTTGATTAGGTTCTCGGCCTGGCCGCGCGCGCAGTAAAGCGTGTCGTAGATGTGCTCGGCCAAGCCTTGCGCCAGCGAGGTGACGACGTAGCGGATGTCCATGCCCAGCGTGCTGGCCTCGATCCGGGCGACGACGCGGCGCTGGCGGTTCCAGCTCTTCGCGCCGTAGCGGGTCTCGGCATAGCTGCGCAGCACCGGCGCCTGGCGTTCGGCCCGCTTGACCGCGCAGGCATCGGCGGCGGCAACGATGGCCGGATCGGCGCGCAGCGCGGCGTTGGTCGGCAAGCCGAACACGAAGTCGACCCCGGCCGCCTCGCAGAACGCCATGACCTCGGGACGGCCATAGTGCCCGTCGCCCCGGATGGTGATGCCGGTGTCGGGCCAGTACTGGCGGATATGACGGACCAAGCGCCGGATGTGGCCGGCGGCCTCGGTACCCGATGGCGTCTTGCCGGTGCGCAGCAGCATCGCCACCGGGCGGCCGGTGGCGGTATCGTAGACGTGGATCGGCAGGAAGCAGCGTTCGCCATAGTGGGCGTTCCAGAACGACAACTGCTGGTAGCCATGCACGACATCGCAGGTATCATCGATGTCCAGCGTCACCGTCGCCGGTGAGGCGGGATAACTGCTGCAGTAGACGCCGATCATCGCGACCATCATCTTGGCCAACTCCCGCGTGGTCGGTGCGTTCTCCCACCGGCTCATCGTCGGTTGGCTGGCAAGCCCCGCGCCCGATCCCGGCAACTTGCCGAGCGCCAGGCGGAACCCCGGAACATCGCGCAGAGCATCAAGGTCGTCGGCATCCTCGTAGCCACAGGCGATCGCGAATACCCGGGCCCGCAGGATGTCATCGAGGCGATGGACCACTCGGGAAGGGTCACGCGGATCGGCAATGCAACCCGCAAGCCGCCGGCAAATCCCCATCGCGCGCTCGGCCTGCGCCAGCAACAGCACGCCTCCGTCCGAGGTCAGCCGGCCACCGTCGAACGCGGCTGTGACCTTCTTGCCGATGACAGCTGGGAATCCAAAAGAGCTTGCGATATCGTCGTTCATGGCGGGTGTGGCCTGTGGCATTTTCTGCCCTGCAACAGGGCCGGCGTAGACACCCAGTTTCTAATGCAGATCAGAGGCTTACGCCACTCCCGCCAACCCATTTACCCGCCCCGGTGAATAAGAGCGGTTAGGTCCCACTTTGCGCCCTGCGTTCCACGAAACGCGTTCGTGAACGGCGGGATCAAATTCTGATAAACCCATGACACATCTCCTATGGCCGTGATGGCCATAGGTAGAACGCATCAGCGCAGCTCGATTGCCTGCTGTTGCGGAATGGACGTCCGGCGCGACCGAAACGTAGGTATCGTCGAGGCGAGGCGCAGTAACGGATGGCGGACTTCGGCCAGAAGATCGGCCAAATGGCCACTTCATAGCCTATCAGACAGAGCGTAAAGCAAAGCATAAAACTGGAAAAACGGATATTCTTGGGCTAATGTGAGCATCGGAAAACTGCTGGAAAGATCGGCCAAACCTGTGGCAATGAACGTCGAATCCCCCACCCAGATTGAGCCTGCACGGATCGACGCACCGGCCGGCGATTTGCCCGACCTGGTCGCCGAAATAGCAGCCAAGGCCGAAGGTCTCGGGCGAGCACTTCATCCGCAGACCGCACTCCATCTCGCCAGCCTCGTACGATTGATGAATACCTATTACAGCAACCTCATCGAGGGGCACCGCACCCGTCCTCGGGATATCGAGCGCGCGCTGGCTGGCGAACGCGATGACGATCAACGAGATCTCATGGCTGAAGCCGCAGCGCATTACCGCGTGCAGGAGGCTTTGTTGCGCAAATGCCCAAGGGATTCCGTTTTTGAATCCAGTTGGTTAGGAGGCGGTGATGAGCAAACCGCCCCGCGCACGCTACCGCACGACGAACTGGAAGTCCTACAACGCAGCGCTGGCGCAGAGAGGTTCGCTTCAGGTCTGGTTTGATCCCGCGATGGAGTGGCTTGCCCGACCCACCGGCAAGCGCGGACGTCAGCCTGTCTTTACAGATGCCGCGATCCAAGCCTGCCTGACGCTGAAGGGCGTGTTCAAGCTTCCCTTGCGCCAAACCACTGGCATGGTCGCCAGCCTTCTCGAGATGGCAGGGCTCGATTGGCCGGTGCCGGATTTCAGCACTTTGAGCCGGAGGCAGAAGACCTTGCTTGTCGAGATCCCTCGTCAGCCCAGTTCCGGGCCGTTGCACCTGCTGATCGACAGCACGGGCATCAAAGCCGTTGGAGACGGGGAATGGTGCAGGCGCAAGCATGGCCCGTCCAAACGTCGCCAGTGGCGCAAGGTCCACTTGGGTGTGAACCTCGGATCGTTGGATATCCACGCTATCGAAGTGACCGGAAGCCGGGTTGGCGATGCGCCCATGCTGCCTGAACTACTGAAGCAGATCCCGCACGATCAAGTCATCGCGACCGTCAGCGCCGATGGCGCCTTTGACACCAGGGCCTGTCACGAAGCCATTGCCGCGCGCGATGCCTGTGCCATCATCCCCGCCCGCAGTAATGGAAAAGCCTGGCCCGGGAGCACACCGGGCGTTGCCGCCCGCAATGAAATCGTTCGCTCAAGCCGGCGGTTCGGGCGGCCGATCTGGAAGCGATGGAGCGGATATCACCAGCGCAGTCTGGTCGAGACGAAAATGCATTGTTTCAAGCTGCTGGGGGAACGCATCATGGCTCGAGACTTCGATCGCCAGGTCGCTGAAATCCAAATCCGTGCGGCCATCCTCAACCGCTTCACCGCGCTCGGAAGGCCTCAGACTCAGCGTGTCGCATAATTGGATGCCTTCAAAGGCCAACTGCTCCCCTGAGGCCGATTTGCGCAACATGTATAACCGCCCCATGCGCAAGAGGTATTTGAGCTGCTTTGACGCGTTGTCGGGTGCTGACATGTATCCGGCCTCGTGTGCGGCGGGGTAGATGCCGCGGGCCCGTATGGTGTTCGCAGGTCGGGTCCAGATCAAAGCCGCGTGCTCGAAGGCACTTTGTTGCGCCCTGGTTTTCCCGATCCCGTCTTACGACCGTTGCGCCAAACTGCTCGTTGCCCTCCTACGCTCCGACGCCCTCGCGACCTACGGCTGACTTATGCAGCCGCGACCGGAGACTGGTAAACTGTGCCCCGCATCATCAAGGCCCAGACGATCCGTGCCATCTTGTTGGCCAGCGCCACACGCACCAACATGGGAGGCTTGCGGGTCAGCATCCCGCCCAGCCATGTCCCCGGTCTGGCGCTGACATGGACATGGCGTTTGATGATCACGCTGTTGGCACCGATGATTAGAAGGCGCCGCAATGATCGCTCGCCCATCTTTGTCGTGGCCCCAAGGCGCTGCTTGCCTCCTGTCGAATGCTGCCGAGGTGTCAGGCCAAGCCATGCCGCAAAGTCGCGCCCTTTTTGGAATGTCTCAGGAGCCGGGGCCAGAACCGCGATGGCCGTAGCGATCAGCGGCCCAATGCCCGGCACCGTCATGAGCCGACGGGCGACTTCGTTCTCTTTCGCTCGCCGGGCAATCTCGGCATCAAGCTTGCCGATCTCGACCTCGAGATGGGTAAGGGTTGCAACCAGCACCTGCAGAGTGGCGATGGCATCGCTGGGTAATCCACTGTCTGGCCCCTGGACGATTGCGATCAGCCGCGTTGCGTTTGCAGCTCCCTGCGGCACGATCTGCCCGAACTCCCCGAGATGGCCGCGCAGGGAATTGATCGCCTGCGTGCGCTGCCGGATCAGTAGCTCGCGAATACGGAAGACCGTTGCTGCCGCCTGCGTCTCTTCGCTCTTCACGGGCACGAACCGCATCGTTGGGCGCGTAGCCGCTTCGCAAATCGCCTCCGCATCAGCTGCATCGTTCTTCTGCCGCTTCACGAAAGGCTTCACATAAGCAGGCGGGATGAGCCTCACTTCATGGCCCAGCTTACCAATCTCCCGGCCCCAAAAATGTGCGCCGCCGCAGGCTTCCATCGCGACCCTGCAGCGTGGCAGTTGACTGAAAAACGTCAGGACCTGGTCTCGCCTCAGCCTCTTGCGAAGCACAGCATGACCCTCGGCATCAGCACCATGCACCTGAAACACATTCTTCGCCAAGTCGAGCCCGACCGTGATAATCTCCGACATGACCGCTCTCCTATGTGGATCGTTCCAGACCCACCTTCGCACATCAAGGCCGTCGGGGGGCGGTCACATCATCAAAGCCCGTGCAGGAAGCCATCGATCGAGCTGCCGTTGACGGCGAACTTCCCGATCCTGCCGACCCCGATTTTATCCTGCGGTTGCACCGTGATTTCTACGCGGATGCCTCGATCGACATGCTCACCGTGCGCGGTGGAGAGCGAAGCTTTGCCATGACGCCGGGCGAATGGCGATCAAGGGCCGAGCACGATGTCCAGATTGGCCGTCACATCCCGCCATCGTCGGCCAGAGTGGCCGATTTCATGAGCTATTTCTTCTCGCGGTTTGCCTTTGAACCCAAGGATGGAATGCACATGACCGCAGTGGGAGCTGGGAAGGCAAAGCGTATCCTTGCGCTGGCAACCGCACACCACCGGTTCAATTGGATTCATCCCTTTCCCGATGGCAATGGCCGGGTTAGTCGGTTGATGAGCCACGCCATGGCGCTCAAGGCAGGGATCGGCGCACACGGGTTATGGTCGGTATCTCGAGGGCTTGCACGAGGGCTGGGGCCGGGAGATGCTGGCCGGACAGAATATCGCAAATACATGGCCTCGGCCGATGCACCGCGCCAGGGAGACCGCGACGGCCGGGGAAACCTTTCCGAAGCGCACCTGGTCGGATTTACCGAGTGGTTTCTCAAAGTCTGCCTCGATCAAATCAGCTACATGTCGAGCCTCTTCGAACTCGACACCCTATCAAAGCGGCTTGAGCGCCATGTGTTGATCACAGATGGCCTGTCTCCGGAAAGTAACTGGCTGCTCCAGGAGGCCCTTATTCGAGGCGAGTTCGAGCGGGGCGCAGCACCGCGCCTTACGGGTCTGCCCGAGCGCAGTGCTCGACGTGTCCTAAAGGAGCTAACCGACGCTGGATTGCTGGCATCCGATACTCCGGAGGGGATCGCTTCGTTTCCCAAGTGACACTCAGGATACGCTTTTCCCAAAGCTCTTCGCCTGACAGCGACCCTTCTGAGACGCTCACGGGCCGTCTCCGGCCTCCAGTTAGCCGTCATGTCCTGACTGCGCTCAGGTCCACCGATCATGTCGGCTTTCGCCGCCATAGCCGCCGTTCAAGGCTGAAGCTGAGGCCTTCAAAACTTGCCTTACGTTCATCGATTAATGGGTGCGCCTGATTGACTGATCTCGGCCGCGATTTACCGAAGACACAGTTGCTCGCATATTTTGCCCGCCGCTAATGTCGAAGCGTGCTAGCCCGTGCCACATGTCAACGAAGTCCACAGCACAGCACGTCAGCGAATTTCTCGACGAATGGCAGGCTACGACGGTGATGGTGCAGGAACGCGTCGGCCGTGGCGACAGTGCGTTCCTACAGGTTCCCGTTGATATTCAAGCAGGGAGAGTTTTTTTGATTGCTCCGTCCCCACATGCGATCGGAGCGATGTTGATCGCGGTAACGGCGTTCTGGTTTTTTGCGAGCGGCCGTGTCCGGATAGAGATTGTCTCGCTCGTTCTGATCGCCGTGCTCGCGATTAGCGCCTATTTTTTTCCGATCGAGCATGACGGACCCTACACCGGGCTGGAAATTGCCTTTGGCGGATTTGGCCATGAAGCGCTGATCGCCATTTGCGCCCTGATGATCCTCGGGCGCGAGCTGGTTGTTACGGGTGCACTTGAACCGGCAGGACGTTTGCTCACGCGTCTGTGGAAGTTCAGCAGATTGCTGGGTCTTGAAGCGCCCCGGGTTTTCCGGAGGCTCCGATTTATGAGAAGGAGCTTTCGTGATGAGCAGAACCCGGAACAAGTTTTCACCTGAGATCCGCGATCGTGCAGTGCGTATGGTTGGCGAACATCGCGCCGATTACGGTTCGGAGTGGGAGGCGATGTCTTCGATTGCCGCCAAGATTGGCTGCACGGCCGAGACGCTGCGCCGCTGGTGCCGCGAGGAGGCGAGCCGACGAGCGGGGCCAGCGGCGCTTGCCGCCGATGAGAAGGCCAGGATCAAGGCTCTCGAACGTGAAGTGAAGGAACTGCGCCGGGCCAACGAGATCCTCCGCAAGGCGTCTGCATATTTTGCGATGGCGGAGCTCGACCGCCGCGAGAGATGATGATGGCGTTCATAGACGCCCATCGCCAGGACCTGGGTATCGAGCCGATCTGCCGAGAGCTGGCAGTCGCCCCGTCCTCCTATCACGAACATGCTGCACGCCTGCTTGATCCGTCCAGGCGACCCGAGCGTGCGCGTCGGGACGAAGAGATCTGTCGTCAGATCAAACGCGTCTACGAGGACAGCCACAGCCTCTACGGGGCGCGCAAGGTCTGGCATCAGCTACGCCGCGAAGGCATCGCAGTTGCCAAGTGCACCGTCGAGCGCCTCATGCGCAGTATGGGGCTCGCTGGCATACGGCGAGGCAAGAAGACCGTGACCACCATCAGCGATCCCAAGGCGCCATGCCCACTGGACAAGGTCAATCGGGAGTTCCGCGTCTCGCGGCCCAATGCCTTGTGGGTGGTCGATTTTACGTACGGTGCGCCTCGTCCCGGGTGGTCCGGGAGGCGTATGTTGGAATGCAAAAGAGAAAGGAGGAATTGAGCGAATGCCTTGCCCTCTGCTGTGAGGGGGCATGAGCCCAAGCGGCGGTGACCTGCTGTCAACTGGCAGGGTGACGTAGCCCGCAGGTAAAGGGGATTGAGGCGAAGCCGTTACGCCAAGATGGTCCCCGAGGCTGTAGCGCTGGAAGGTTGAGGAACACGAACCGGTTAATCCGCATCCGAGGGCTGAAATGTCGCCTTCGCCTACACGGCTTAACAGGCGGAATGCTGATGATGGCGCCGGACACGTATGTCGGCGGCATCCGAATGCGGTCGTACATGTAGCTCGCCCGCATGGAGCCATGGAGAGAACGCAGCCAGACCATGGCATCGGCATCGACTTGCAGGACGCAAGGACAAGGACTGCGACCGGCAGCCTCCCCAGTGCGTGAAAGTCCAGCATATGAACGAGGGAAGGCGGCGTGTTGTCACCGCTCCTGTCCAACATCATGCTCCATGAGTTTGATGCGTGGCTGGAGGCGAAATACCTGAGCGACAAGGCGCGAAAGGATCGTTGGGCATGGAACTTCGGTATCCAGCAGGGACGCCCCATCACGGTTCGCGAGAACCGGCAATGGAAACCTGCTGTCGCCTACTGCCGTTACGCCGACGACTTCGTCGTCATCGTCAAGGGCACCAAGGCACATGCCGAGGCCATCCGCGCGGAATGCCGAGCCTTTCTGGAAGGCAACCTGAAGCTGACGCTGAATATGGACAAGACCCATATCACCCACGTCGACGATGGGTTCGTGTTCCTCGGGCACCGGATTATCCGCAGGCGGGGATCGAGCGGACGTATGTCCGTGGTCTCGACGATACCCAAGGAGAAGGCCAAGACCTTCGCTCGCCGATTGGTCGAGACCCTCTCCGGCAATCATGAGATTGCCACGGTGGACATGATCGACAGCCTGAACCGCCAACTGGCGGGTTGGGCCGCGTTCTACAAGTTCACCGACTTCACGGCGCGCATATTCCGGCGGATCGACACGGTCGTGTTCTGGAAAATGGCGCACTGGTTGGCGCGGAAATACCGGTCCCGTATCAAGCCCTTGATGCGCAAGTGGTACCGCGTGCCGGAAATAGGCCACTCAAAGACGTGGCTGGTTTACGGCCGAAGCAATCAGGGCAATGCCGTCGGCAAGGCGCTACGACGACTGGTCACCAGCCAGAAGTTGCAGTTCCGGTGGCGAAACCCGGAGCGAAATCCCTACATCTTCCGGGACGAACTCCGAAACACCGTCACTTCTCGCTATCATGATGTCGCCATGGCCTTGGGCCAAGGTTGAATAGAGAGCCGTATGCGCTGAAAGGTGCACGTACGGTTCGGGGAGGGGAAGCGCTCATGCGCTTCCTACTCCACTCCACACCTGGGTCGGCTTCGTCTATGTCGCCTTCGTGATCGATGCTTATGCGCGACGGATCGTGGGCTGGAAGGTCAGCACGTCGGCCACCGCCGGCTTCGTCCTCGATGCTCTGGAGCAAGCTATCCATGCCCGCAGGCCCGGCCCGGACGATGGTCTGATCCATCACAGCGACAGGGGCGTTCAATATCTTGCCATGAACTACACACAGCGCCTCGCCGAAGCCAATCTCGTCCCATCGGTCGGGAGCGTGGGCGACTCCTATGACAACGCCTTGGCCGAGACGATCAACGGTCTCTACAAGGCCGAGGTCATCTGGCGCCAGCGTTCCTGGCCAAGCATATCTGCGGTGGAAATGGCGACATTGCGCTGGGTGGATTGGTTCAACAACCACCGCCTCTTCGGCCCTATCGGCTACATCCCACCGGCCGAGGCAGAAGCAAACTACTATGCGGCCCTCGAAACCCTCGATATGGTCGCCTGACTCAAACCAAACTGCCTCCGAAAAACCCGGGGCGCTTCATCTTCTGTTCTCGCTCGTGGTCGGTGGCCTCATGAGCATGTTCGTGAATGACACGCCGGTGCTCGTCCTGACCATGCCGATCATGATCAACCTGGCCATCCGCGCCGGCATACCCGCATCGAAAACGCTGATGCCGATGAATTGCGCCATCCTCATCGGCGGAATGGCAACCACGATTGGAACCTCCACCAATCTGCTGGTGGTTTCCATCGCAGAGGATCTTGGCCTGCCCAGGTTTGGCATATTCCATTTTACCGATGTGGCGCTTCTCGCCGCCCTGGTTGCGCTGCCATACCTCTGGCTTGTCATGCCGCGTCTGCTCCCTGCCCACAGTGCGAGTGACGAGCAGTTGACCCGTCGATTTCGGTCCATGCTCTTCCCACGGGAAGCTTCGCCTGGAATCGGCCAATCCCTGCAGGCTCTGCGCTAAAGGTTCGATGGGGCGCTTGAAGTGGTCGGAGCTGTTCGCAAGGGCAGCTTGCAGACCGATTCTAGGTTCATTGTAGAATTTGGCGATGCCATAGAGGTCGAGGGCACAAGCGCCGAGTTGCAGGAACTCAGTTCGGCGATGAAAATGCCTCTAGTGCGCCCGGCAATGATGGAGACCATCGAGACCTTTGCCGGAGACAAGGGTGAAGGCCAGGTGATGGCGGAGCTCGTCATTGGAGCGGATTCCTCGCTCATCGGGCAGACTATAAGATCAGCACAAGTCATCGACCGTTATGGCGTTGCAATCATGGGGCTTCATCACCCGGAACAAGCATTTTTCCCTGGCAGGTCCAGGGCCGATGCTGAACGCCTGGAAGTTGGCGATGTGCTGTGGGTACAGGGCGGCAGCGCTGCGTTGGAGCAAATCCAGATAAGCGAAGGCACAATGATACTCGAGGGCGCAGCGGAAATTCCGCGTACGGCGAAGGCTGGCCTTGCCTTGCTGATATTTGCGGGAGTTGTCCTGCTTGCGGCGCTGCATCTTGTCCCCATTGCAGTCGCGGCCCTTGCCGGATCGATCGTCATGCTAGCGACGGGACGCGTGAAGTTCGATCGGTTGGGCCAGGCCTTGAGCGCCAAGGTTATCGTGCTTGTCGCTGCCAGCATCGCGCTTGGCCGGGCATTACTGGAAACGAGCGCAGCGGAGTGGCTTGGCAGTTCGCTTGCGCTTGGGATGCAGGGCTTTCCAGGAGCGGTAGTCCTGGCGATCATGATGGCCTTTGCGACATTGCTCACCAATTTCTCGTCAAACACAGCGGCTGCAGCGGTAGGCGCGCCCATCGCGGTGAGCCTGGCCGAAAAGCTTGCCATACCGGCGGAGGAGCCACTTGTTCTTGCCGTGCTGTTCGGTTGCAACCTGTGTTATGCCACTCCCATCGCCTACCAGACGAACATCCTGATCATGAGCGCGGGCGGGTATCATTTCCGGGATTATGTGCGCGCCGGGCTGCCCCTTGTCCTGCTGATGATTGGCACGCTTTCGGTGTTGCTGGTCTGGAAATACCAACTTTGAGAAATATGGCCCATTCGAGCCCTTCGTAGGAGAAGGCGCCCCATCGTCTCAATATTCTCACTCCGACCTTGTTTTTTGCGGCGGCGCACTCCATTTCACAATAGCTACCTGTCGCGAACGACGGTGACTGGCGTAAGCGAAACGCCTCTTTCCTTCTTTTACGCCTTTAGCTGCGAATGCAGCCAATCAGGGATCTTCCAGAGCGGAAGGAATGCGCGTGATGACCCAGCACGGGAAGGTCAGCCACTACAATGATATAACTGGCACGGGCTTCATTGCACCCGAGAAGGGTGGCGGCCCCTTGCCTTTCAGGTGGGCCGATCTCCAGGACAAAGCTCAATTGCCGAAGCAGAATGACCGCTACGGGTACAATACGCAATCTAACCATGATGCGAAATTTGCGCCGTGAACCTGAAGAAGGCCTGATCAGAGGTAAACTCGCCCGGCGGGAAATCCCCCATTGGGTGTCTCCAACCAGGAAAGGAGCAGTGATGGATCTCAATCAGCTTTACGCCAACCATCAACGTGCCCTCGTCAATGCGCGGCGGTCGGAGGGGCCCGAAGATCGGCAGACTTACTTTGATCTGGTGGAATATTATGCGAAGCGCATCCGCCAATATCGGCATGACGCCGGCCTCCCCGCGATATCATTGGAAATGAGAGGCGTCGGGCGATGAAAGAGCAATCTCCCGGTTTTCCCTTCGATGCGGAACCTCCGGCGGAACTCGTCGAGAGACGCGCCGCACTTACCTTTCAGGAACGTGAGATCTCTGCGCTGGAACGGATTTCCGATCAGCTTGCCTTGTTGAAGGACATGTTTGCCGTTTGTCGCGAGCAAGATCCCCCGGCAGTGACATCTACGTCAAGCCGACCACAAGGATTTCGGGAAGGTGCGGTCGAAAGAAACGCGCGCAGTCCGCACGAGCCGGATATCCCAGCCGGGATCACAGCGAGTACCGTGACGAACTACCGGGTCGGTTCTTACAATTATACGGACCTCGAGCTCGCAAAGGCTGAATTGCAGCGCCAGCGATCTGCCCGATAGGCCAGTTTCAGTGACAGTCTCCGCACCAGGAACGAAAAGGAAACGAAAATGGAAGCCGAAACAACCGAGCTGGAGCGCAGAGTACTCGCGCATGCCCGGATTCTTCAGTCGTTGATCTGCTTTCTTGCAGAGAGCCAGCCCGAAATTCTCGAGCGCTTGAAGTCAGCCTTCGGCTCCGGCCATAACGTCGGGGAATACGAGCAAGACTACAGTTCAACCGAACAATATGGCGACATGTTCGTCAGGATGATCGAAAAGGAAATCGCTCGCGGTGTGCCTCACTGATTGCGCCCTCCGCTCTTGACCTTCCGACGAGGCATGGAACATTATCGATAAGAACAGGAACCAGGGTCTTCCGATCGAAGTCGCCGATCGCGTAACCAGGCCATTTGCGCGCTTCCTCAAGATTGAGGCTGCGGCAGGGGGACTGTTACTCCTTTGCGCCATGGTCGCACTGGTGTTGGCCAACTCGCCCTTGTCCGCCCCTTTCCTGAACTTCTGGAAGATGCCGATAGGCCTTCAGGTGGGTCAGCTGGATTTCACCCGCTCGTTGCACCATTGGATCAACGATGCCTTGATGACCTTGTTCTTTTTCGTCGTCTCGCTCGAACTCAAGCGGGAATTCGCTCTGGGCGAGCTCCGCAATCCGAGAGCTGCGGCCTTGCCCTTTCTGGCCGCGCTCGGCGGCATGGCGGTTCCCGTCTCCATCTATCTCGTCCTCATGACCGGACAGCCCGGTGTACACGGCTGGGGAACCGTGATGGCGACCGATACGGCCTTTGTGATCGGCGGCCTTGCGCTGTTTGGATCATCCATACCTGCGCAGTTGCGGATATTTCTGGTTTCTCTGGCGATCTTCGATGACGTTGGCGCCATATCCGTCGTTGCGGTCGCATATGGTGAGACACTGAACTTCGGTGCGCTTGGCCTGGCAATGCTTGGTCTTGGCGTTGTGGCGATTTCCGCTCGCATAGGAATCAGGAGCATCCCGGTCTATTTTGTGCTCGGCGGAGGCATCTGGCTATGCTTCGATGCCTCCGGTCTTCATGCGACAATTGCCGGCGTAATTCTCGGCTTGATGACCCCCGCCCGCGCGTGGGTTGAGGATGAGCGTCTACGTTCCATCATAAGTAAATTGACGGCCTACCCGACTGGCGAGCATTGGAGCGGCGACACATCGGAACGCCTTGATCTGAGGGAAACCGGGCGTGCGATCGAGGAATCGCTCTCACCCTTGGAACGCCTGGAAATGACGCTGCACCCTTGGGTCGGGTTTGCGGTCATGCCGATTTTTGCACTGGCCAACGCCGGCGTGGCATTTTCGAGAGTCGATCTGGACCAGCGGGTCTCCGCTGCCATCTTCGCGGGCCTGGTGGTCGGTAAGCCGGCAGGTGTGCTGCTGTTTGCCTTGTTGGCGGTGCGCTTCCGTGTCGCGACGCTCAGCGCCGAACTAGACTGGGTATTTCTGATGGCGGGAGCCTTTCTGACGGGAATCGGCTTTACGATGTCCATCTTCATTTCGAACCTGGCTTTCCCGTCGGCGGTACTGTCGGCTGCCAAACTGGGTGTCTTCGTGGGCTCGGCGACATCCGCGATCATTGGGCTGCTGATACTATTCTGGTGGACGTCCAGACGAAATCAGGAGCGAATGTCCGGCGAGGCGACGGAGACCTCGACGTTCATCGCATCCACCAGTCCAGACAAGCCCACATAGGTTCCGGCGACCGGAATCGTTTGCCCGATTTCGCGGGCCACTGCCACAGGCACGAGATTGGCCCCGCCAACACTGCGATTGGTTGGATCGAAGGCTATCCAGCCGGCACCCGGCACAAAGACTTCCGCCCAGGCGTGCGTCGACCCGGCCCCCGAAGTGCCGTCCAGAGTTTGATCCGGATTGTGGAGATAGCCGGAAATGATCCTCGCCCCGAAGCCGAGGCTTCTGGCCGCTTCGACAAACAGCACAGCAAAATCCCGGCACGAGCCCCAGCCGCGGTTCAAGGTTTGCTCTGGCGACTGAGTACCCTCATCCTCGCGCGACTGGTATGCGATCCACCCGGTCACGCCAGCGCTCAGATCCTTGACCATGGCCAGTGTATCGGTCGGATTGCCACCAACGAACGCCTGCGCCCAATTGCGCAATCTGCTGTCCGGATCAGGATAACTCTGCACGGTCAGGGCACCGAGGTCGGTCCATTCGTCGTCAGCGTAGAGGAAGGGGTAGGAAATTGCGGACGCCGCTATGTCGAACACGGGCCATGCGGCCGCTTCGAGTTGCACGCGCGCGGAGCTTTCGATGACGAGCTCGTCGGTCAGGTCCGCGAACACCGCTGTCGCGACGGCATTCCCGAAGACGTCATGCGCCCAGGACACCTGAGCTTGCGGGAGGACCGTGAGATCGAATGTCTTGAGGCGGACCTCGCAGCTTTCGCGCGGCCGAAGCATAAGCCGGTGCGGCCCGAGCTGAACCGGCACCTGATAGTGGTAGCTTGTGCGATGCCTGATGAGCAGTTCCTCCATGAGCTATCAAACGTCCGCGAAACCGCGATCCGGATTCTCGCTGAAACTTCGTAGGTCGTGGTCGTCGCTCCGCTGCTGCCGCACGTGCATGATTTCGGCGATCGCGCGTGTGCGGCGCTTTCGAGCTTCCCGCCGTTCTGCTGCCGTCGCTTCATGCCCCCAGGCGATTGCAGCTCTCAGAGCCACAATCCGGACGTTTTCGAGCGGCTCGCTCTGGGCGCGTTCCCATTGAATGGCTTCCTGTGCGCGGCACTGGTCGGATGTAAGTTCCATTGGAGGTCCTTTCCTGGACGGTGAGCATGGATCGGACTCAATTGTTCATGGCAAGTCTGGCGCCGAGTGGCCCGGCCGCTTGCACGACAATTGGCCAGCCCGGCTTTCAATCAGAGGTTCCAGGGAGCGCCTCAGAATGCGATCTCTCTTCGCTTCGCCTCGGCAAGCGCATCGGCGAGCTTCGAATAGCGATAAGGCCCAACCAGATAAACTGCAGCGGGCACGCGCGTGATGCCGTATCGCTGCATTGCTTCCAGTTCGGCATCGCTTGCGTCCTCAATCGGGTGTGCTGTTGGATTGTCGGTCATATTTATTCCTTTCAAGATTTCAGAAGTTCGAGCAGCGCTGCAGTCTCAACGGTTGCGAAGGTCGAAAAGGTGTCGGAGATGGCATAGGGAAGCACGATTCTGCCCTCCAGTTGCATGGCACCGCAGGTGTACACGACGTTCGGCACATAGCCTTCGCGTTCGGATGCCGCCGGCTGGATGAGTGGTTGGCGGGATCGTCCAATGACCTTGGAGGGATCCTCCTTATCCAGCAGCACGGCGCCGATCGAATAGTGTCTGACCGGGCCGACACCGTGCGTGAAGAGCAACCATCCCTCGTCCAGTTCGATAGGCGAACCGCAATTGCCGATCTGGATAAACTCCCAGGCATGCGCAGGCTGGAGGATAGGCTGGCCAGGACCCCATTCATGCAAATTGTCGGAATAGATGAGGTAGAGATTTTCGTTGTCGTGGCGCGCTATCATCGCGTAGCGCCCGCCAATCTTCCGAGGGAATAGCGCCATTCCCTTATTGCGTGCGCCTACACCTTTGAGCGCCGCCATGCGGAATGACACGAAATCCTCGGTTTCGAACAGTTCAGACCTGATCGCCTGGCCGCTATAGGCGGTGTAGGTCGCGTAGTAGGTTGTCTTGCCCTTGTCCTGGAAGGCGACGAAGCGCGCATCCTCGATACCATTTGCCTGATGCTCTGTGATGGGAAAGATCACCCGCTCGGTAATCTCGCTGGCGGGATCGAAGGCGAGCTCCACCCGATCACCAACTCGCGCGGTAATTTCGGGAACACTCGCAAGGCGCTCTGGGGCATCAATCGTAACGGTACCATCAGCCGCGACATTGCCGGTCCGGAAGGTCAGTGACGAAATGTGGCCTTCGCCCACTGCCCTTGCGCTCAGGATGAATCGGCCTCCGGTGGTGCCTAACTGGTCTGGATGCGGAACAATGCTTGGGTTGAAAAGCGCGGCTGCCTCGAAGCTGTATTCATTGAGGAAATAGGCGCCGATCAACTGATGCCGCGCTTCGGATAACGATGGATCGCAAGCAAATGCGCCGGACATTTCTGTCGCTCGCCGATCGAAGATGTCGAGCAGGTTCCGATGTCTACCTTTGAAGTTCGCGAGCGTTGCCGCCAGCAAGGTTTCGACGCCTGTTTCATCGAGGGCGAGAATTCGCTCGAAGATGCGGCAAGCTCGCGACTTGTCGATCCGGTTCAGGGCTCTGGGCTCGGGCGCAGGCTCGAATGGACGCAGCACCACGCGCGCGGGATCCGGCCTCAGGTGCAGCGTCTGGCGATTGAAGAACGGCGTCGTGCGCGTGGTCGTTTCATGCATCGGCACGGTCCAGACAAACAGAGGGTTCAGGGCTGTGGCCGACCGACACGGTGTCGCTGCGGGTCATCGCTTCAAGGGCACGCATGTCCGCCAACCCCAGCAGATAGGACAAGACGGACTCGGCGCCCCGGTTTTCATTCGCGCGGTCGGGATGAAGGCCATCTCGGCAACTCCCGGATTCGATATCGACCAATGCAATGGCGAGATCGTTCTCACCCAGGAACCAGGCGAATGCCCGCCTTGCCTCTTCCGGCCACGGCGCTGCCGGATCGATTGCATTCGCAGCCACGCATGCAGCAATCGTTGCGCAGGCTTCCAGCGGCTGCTGGTCGAACAGATGGGGGGGCGCGCGTTGCCGCATAAACCCCATCGAGCCGACAGGCCGGAAATGGCCTTGCGGAGCCGTTTGAACCTGGATCAGCCAGCGCAGGCTGCGGAGCCCCGCTTCGGTGAAATGGGTGATCCGCGTCGCCTTGCCGGTGCGGATCAACGCTTCACACAGACGGGCATTGTCATAGGTCAGCCGGTCTTCGAACCAGATCCATGCAGGCGTTTCGGTCGCAATCAGCAGGCGCTCAAGCCGCTGACCCAATTCTCCACGCCGTGTGTCAGCGTTCCTGTCCTTCGGGCAAGCCGCGCAATAGTGGTCGAGTCCGAGCAGCGTGAAGGCCCACGCCCGCGGAGACGTGAAGGCCATGACCTTTTCCAGCGCTTCGCTGAACAAGTGCCTGGCCCAACTTGCTCGTCCCGGGTCGGAAGAGTGCCGGGCACAGGCACCGAGCGCCCACAGCGTGCGACCGTGACTGTCCTCGGACCCGACCGACTCCAGCCATTGGCGGTTGAACCCCATGAAATTGCGAAACCGCCGTTCATCCGGGTTCCAGGCATGCTGGACAAAGGCAGCTAATCGCTGGGACATGGTTTCTGCAAAGGACTCATCCAGTCCGTTTGCAGGAGTGCAGCACAGCAATAGCCCCCTGGCATTGTCATCGATGCAATAGCCGTGATGGCGATCCGGGATTGAGAACACTGCGTGCTGGAACATTCCGGTGTCGTCGCACATGTCGATGAGATGCCGCGCAGACGCTGTCGGAAGCATGCAGTTAGCGGTCAGCAAATGCGTCGGCGGCGAAACGTCTGCCAACGGAGTTGTCGGCAGAGCCCGGCGCGCTGCGCCAAAACACTGGACATACCGCTGCGCCGTATTCGCCCAGATCATTGGGCGACTGGCCGCATAGGCCTTTTTTGCCATGTCCAGACGCGCTGAGACGTCTTCGAGCAGGCCAGCGACAGCGCGGCCCAGACTCGCCGGATCGCCGAATGGCACCAGGACTCCCGAGCCGTCTTCGAGCAGTTCGGCGGCATGCCAATAGGGGGTAGAGATGACGGGCCGGCCCAGTCCGTGGGAATAGGCCAATGTGCCCGACGTCATCTGGGCCTCATCCAGATACGGCGTCACATAGAGGTCGCACATGGCGATATGGTCGAGCAGTTCGGGGCGATCGACAAACCGGTTCAGGAACACAACGTGATCTTTGAGCCCTAGGGCTTCGACCTGCCGGACAAGGCTTTCACGGTACGCTTCCCCGGCTTCCCGCAGAAGCTGCGGATGCGTCGCTCCCATCACCACATAGAGAGCATCGGGCGAGCGCGCGATGATCGCTGGCATCGCCTCGATCATCGTTTCGATACCCTTGTTCGGGCTGATGAGACCAAAGGTCAAGATGACATTGCGGCCCGAGAAACCGAGCCTGTGCTTCGCTCCCAGCGTGTCTACGAAGGGTGCGTCAGGAATGCCATGGGGAACGACATCGATCTTTCCGGGATCGGCGCGATAGGTTTCGACGAGGATGTGCCTGCCCTTGCGCGCCATGACGACGAGGCGCCTCGATGCAGCAACGATTGCTTCTGTGACCTCGCGTTGATCATCGCTTGGCCGGTCGAGAACGGTGTGAAGCGTAGTGACCAGCGGCACCTTCAACGCCGCAATGAAGTCGAGAATGAGCTTGCCGGCTTCCCCGCCGAATATTCCGAACTCGTGCTGCAGGCAGACGACGTCGAAACCCTCCCGATTTATGAATTCGGCTGCATTGCGATATTGCTCCGGATCATCCTGGTCGATCCCGAGGCGAACCGAGGAGGGTAGTCATGGACGCTTCCGGGGTCGCGCATGACGATAATGGCGGTTTCGGCAACTCCGGCCGAGGATCGGAGCGCCAGTTCAAGGTCAGTCGTGAATGTCGCTATGCCGCAGCGGCGCGGCAGGGCGTTACCGACAAATGCAATCCGGAGTGAGCGCGCTGAAAAATCGTCTCACAGCTTTCCTTTCGGCTTCTTCATCAACTCACTGACGGGAGATACCGGCGGCTTGGGGCCAGTTTTAGGCTTTTCGGCCTTGGGTTTGCGTATCACACGATTGCTGCGCTTCTGCGATTTGGCCATCTCGATACGCCCGCCTTCGTTTTCCCAAGCGGCCAGGCCGGGGATCAATCCAGACGGCTCGTTCGCTTCCGACGCCATCTGGGCATCAGAACTGTTGGCATGGATATAGGGACGGTGAGCGTATGGATGTTCTTTGAGCAGTTTTTGAAACATGTTCAGCTTCCGCCGCAAGGGTTTGATCTTTGCCGCATTGTTAGCTGCAGCGTGCTGCATGAGCGTAACTTGTTCATTTTCTAGGATTTGATTGAGGCACATGGTGCGCACTCCCACATCAAGCGGGGGCGCGGTCGGTCCCTCGGTCACACATGGCTCGGAAGATTTTTATGTGATGGATGCTTGTAGCATACTTCGCGCGGACCGCTTCACGAATTCGTGAGCGGGCATCAGTTCTCATTTGGAACGAAAGCTTGAGGGTGGCCAAAAAACATTTTCCGCTTTCCGGCGCATCAGCCGCCCGCGCAATGACCGTCTCTAAGGCGCGAAGCTGACATACCTGTTCGCCGTCCGGAACGTCCGCTATCCCAGTGAGCGCTCCCGTAAGGAGACATTCCGGAGCGTCCAACAAAGCGGTCGTCACAGCGTGTCGTCGAGAATGTCCGCATTCCTCGGGCGGCTTCCCCGAACCTGACTGTCGCGGATGTCCCAAGGCCCGCCCTTATCTACCGTCCGTCGAACTCATGTGGATAGGGCAGGTGGCCTTGCTCTCCGCTTCCTCCGCCTTCGTCGCGCAATCGGCGAACTTAGCGCGCTCCTCGTCCGGCAATCGCAGGAAGTGAGCCACTTCCTCCCAGCGCTTCTCATCGTAGACCTGCATAAGGCGCTCGCCAGCAGTCCAACCGTCGCGCTTCATGGCTGCCACAGCAGATTTTTCGCGCCAATGCCAACGGTCCGGTACGATATCCAGGGCGACGCTGGGGGCAAAGAACATCAGTATCGCGCCTATCACGAGGCCTGAACCCAACATGCAAAGGAGCACCTTTTCCTGTTTGTCTGCCTCCCGAGCTGAATAGACGACTTCACGGATCGAGTTTGCCTCGACGCTCAACTCTTGCCGTGCCCGGGTCCAGGCGACTTGCTCTGCCTGCCGCGCTTCTTGGGCAGCCGCTTTGATCTGGCTGTTTACACGTTCGGGCGTCAAGGTCATCGCAGGCTGACCCTTCAGGGATTGGACTTCCTTCCCGAGTTGATTGATCCGCTTATCGATTCCGGCCAGATCCGCGCTGTAGTCGCGCTCCTGCAGGTGATCGAAGCGCGCAGCAAAGCCATCGATCGCCGCCGACATGCCGGCAAGACGGCGGTTCATGGCCTCGAATGCCTCGGCAGCGTCGAGCTCTTCGGGTGGGTGGGTTTGTGTCATGCGCGAAGGCTACCGCTCAAGCCCGCGTGAGCGCGAGCGGCTGATCCAATCCTGCATATCCCGAGACAGGGTACTGCCTTCGCGGGGCTTGAAGCCCAGCTCATAAGATCTCCTGTGGAGCCGGGATTCCAGCTCCGGGTCGCGATGGAAGCTCTTTGACAGATAATCGATTCGCTCGGCAGCCCGTTCGGCACCAAGCGGATCGCCCATCTTCTGCATGCGCAGGAACTGGCGGGTGCGGATCTGCCATTCTTCGATGAAGCGATCGGCGCGCTCATCGGCCGCGATACGGATCTCGCTTTCCAGGCGCATGGCCTGGATGGCGCGCGCGCTTTTGCCCTGGGCCGCCTCGTCGATCAATGACGGGTCCTTGCCCATGGCGGCATACATGTCCTCCGCCGCGTGCGGCCGCTGGGCATCGAGGCTTTTGGCTGCGCGATCGAGGGCGTGCACCTGGCTGATAATCGGATTGAGCCGCTGGCGCTGCATCCGGTCGATGTCGCGCAGGGCCCGCCCGTAGCGCGCGACGGCGGCGTCGAGTGGCTGGGCGTGTTGAACGGCTGGCTCCGGCTGCACCTTGAAGCGCATCCCAGCAAAGGGATTGCGCCGAACCTCGGGTTCGCTCTTCGGCGCAGGTACTGGCTCGGGCTTAGGCGCCTGCTCGGGCGCGCGAGTGTAGTCGGAGACCATGTCCTTGCCGCGCTCACGGCTGAGCGCGCGGACAAGCCGACTGCGCTCGGCAAAGTCGTCCTTGCCGTAATGCAGGTCGACCTGCGTGCGGTGACGCGACAGCGCGACATAGGAAGCATGCCGATCGAGCCCTGGGGTTGCCAGCACATGGACCCGGTCGATGGTCATGCCTTGCGACTTGTGGATCGTCGCCGCGTAGCCGTGATCGACGTGGGCATAGTCCTTCAGGTCGAAGGCAACCGACCGCCCGTCATCGGTGCGCACGCGCATGCTGGCGGCGCTGACATGTTCGACGGTGCCGAGCGTCCCGTTTTTCACGCCAAGGCTGCGTTCGTTCTTCAGGAACATGATCCGGTCGCCCGAGGCAAATGTCCGCTCGCCGCGCTCCACTGTCAGCCCCACGTCCTGACCCAGCATTTGCGCGACGCGCAGGCGATTGCGCGCGGCCTCGTTGAGTTCGCGCACTTCATCATTGGTGTGCGTGAGAATGATCCGGCTGGCATCGGGATGCGCGTGCCGATCTGCGTCCCAGCGCTCGATCAGATTGGCGCGGGCTGCTTCGCGCGTCTCGGCGGCATGAACATGGCCCGCGTCCTCGTACGCGGCGAGCGCTTCGCCGGTTCGCCCGGTGGCGAGCTGACGCGTCGCCTCGCGCTGCCATTCTTCGGATTGCCGACGAATAGTGGTGATCTCGACCGCGCCGTGCCGCTCGGCGATACTGCGGAAAGACGCTCCTGCCTCGATCGCCTGAAGCTGTTCGGGATCGCCGACAAGCACGACCTTGGCCCCGCGCTTCTCCGCCTCGCGCATGACGCGCTCCATCTGGCGCGTGCCGATCATGCCCGCCTCGTCAATGACAAGCACGGACTTGCTGGTCAGCAACTTGCGCTCCTGGCCCCACTGGTGTTCGAGGCTGGCGAGCGTTCGGCTGGCGATGCCCGAACCCTGTTCGAGGTTCTCGGCTGCGATCCCTGAGAGCGCTGCGCCTTGGACCGAGTAGCCCGCCGAGTGCCACGCCTCACGCGCGACCCCGAGCATCGCGCTCTTGCCGGTCCCGGCATAGCCGATGACATTGCTCATCCCGCGTGCATCGGTGACATGCTCAAAGGCGCCGCGCTGCTCGGGGGAGAGCACCATGCCGCGCGCCTCGGCGCGCGTGAGAGCGCGGTCGCGATGCCGGTCGGGCACACTGTGATGGCGCTCGGCATCGAGCCGGACGGTTTGCCGCTCAAGCCGTTGCTCGGTCTCCAGCATGGCGCGCGAAGTGAAGCGGTCTTCGCCGCGCCCGTCCTTGCCCAGCTTCACCAGCTCGGGCGAGGCCTTCACCACGGCCATCACCTGGTCGAACTGCTCTTTTCCCTCGCTGTGGCGGTGGACGAACATGGCAAGGTCACGGTTGGTGAACGTCGACTGCTGGTGGGTGATGGCATCGAGCGCGATGTGCGGGGCCGCGAGCAGCTTTTCGCCATTGGCCCGTGCAATGGCGTGGTGCTCGTCGAGGCGTTCGCTTTCGAGGCCTTGGTCGACCATGCGCGAAGCGGCAGGGCCGATCTTGTTCTGCGGCTCCAGCTCGATGCCCTGCGCCTCCAGCGAGCGGTGATCGACCCGCGCGTCGATATCGAGTTCGGCCAGCCGGGTGTTGACGTGCTCAGCCCAGGCTCCGCGCCAGTGCGTGAGCAGCTCTGTCCGGTTCCAGTCGCGCACCTTCGCGCCGAAACCCTCTTCGCTGACTTCGCGCAAACCGAGCATCACATGGGCGTGTGGCTTGGCGAGCCCATCGGGCCCCATGTCCCAGTGCACATTGAGATCGGCGACCATGCCGCGATCGACAAATTCACGCTTCACGAAGTCGCGCGCCAGTTCGATGCCATCGGCCTGTTTCATTTCGCGCGGGATGGCGAACTCGACTTCACGCGAGAGCTGCGCGTCCTTA
Source organism: Novosphingobium sp. MBES04 (assembly GCF_000813185.1). Classification (NCBI taxonomy): domain Bacteria; kingdom Pseudomonadati; phylum Pseudomonadota; class Alphaproteobacteria; order Sphingomonadales; family Sphingomonadaceae; genus Novosphingobium; species Novosphingobium sp. MBES04. The sequence goes on from NZ_DF850488.1 coordinate 2,875,750, forward strand.
CGCTTCTCGGCGGCCTCGACGTCGTTCCACAGCCGCTCGCGGTCATGCCATTCGTCGGGTGCGTGTTCAGGGAGCAGGACTTCGGAATGGACGACGCCGGCCTTGTTGGTGAAGTCATGGCTGCGCTCTAACCGCTGGTCGTGCAGCCGCGAGGCCGAGCGGTAGGCGGCGGCAGCCACGGCCGACGATCCGGCGGCGCGGGAAATGACTTTGGCCGAGAAGTGGTAGATCGCCATGGCGACATACCAATTACCCCTGAAAGCGCACGTCGGCACGACGTATAAGCGCGCCCTCGAACGATTTCATCGCACTCGGGAACACGAAATCCCAGAGGATTTCACGCTATTGAGGGGGGCTGAGACTCCCGATAGCGCAATGGTCCGACTTCCTCAACGAAAGGACGGACCATGCGCAAACCCAAAGACTACGATGCCGAGCTGAAGGCGCTGACCGACAAAGCGAAGAAACTCAAAAGCCGCAAGGTGACGCAGCTCGGTGAGCTGGTTACCGCGACCGGCGCCGATGCTCTCTCGGCAGAAGAACTGGCGGGCGTTCTGCTCGATGCTGCCAACAACACAGCGGCAACCCAAAAGGAGGCCTGGCGTAAACGGGGCGCGGCATTCTTTTCAGGCGCAGGGAAGACAAAGACTCGCCACCGAACTGGCAGCGAGCCGCGCGGCGCTGCAGCGGAACCAAGCAGCGCGCAACCGCTGTTCGATGGGCCAGGCGCGGCATGACACACGCGAGTGGCAGGTGAAGCGGCGCGAACGAACCCGCCAGCTTATCGAGCTGGGCGGGCTGGTCGTGAAAGCCGGACTTGTCGAGCTGACCGACGATGACCGCGCCGTAATCCTTGGCCTGCTTGTCGAAGCCGCCGCCAAGCTGCGGAGCGAGGATCGCGAGCAGGCGCTGACGCTGTGGCGGCGAAGGGGCAAGCGGGCCTTCGCCCAAGACGCCATCACGTAGGCATCAGACGCGCACCAAACGAGCCACAACTGAACCGGCCTTGGCGTAAAGATTCGCGTCTGGTATCGTGCAAGGGCGCTGCGCAAAGGGCAGCGCCGGGACTGGTAATCCCGCAGATCGATCAAGCTCGGAAGACATCGTTTTCCGGGGTGCCGTCGCGTATGTCCAAACCTTCGGGTGAAAGGCGGCGGCGCATGTGATCTGCATGTTACCAGCTCCGGCGGCTCCCGCGCCAGTGTGCGGGAGTTCGGGACTGGTCCGCATGATGTCTCGTCTCTTCCGCTCCACCGCCAAGATGCGGACCCGGAGGTGCCGATGGACAGCTTTGTTTCTGTTGCTTCACCCGATGAGATAGCCGCTGTTTCTGCAGCGCTGCGTTCCTTGCCAAATGACAATTCCGCGCTCGCCGCGCTCTGGAAGATCTACGGTGCACAGCCCGTTCGATTGCTGCGCACCCAGGAAGGCCGAAGCCTTAGCCGGGCGCGCTACGAACGGGCGCTGGAATTCATGCACGGGCTCGAACCCAATGGCCGGAGCGACTGGCCGTATTTCCTCTATACTACCGGGATCGTGACGCAGCTGGCACTATCCTCGCATCTGCTCGATGTGGGCTTTCCGGACAGTTGGTGCGCGCGGCATGTCGGCCTGCATGTCGACCGTTCGCTGGCTTACGCGAACGTCACGGCTTTCGGCTATGATTGCCCTGAGACGGAGCGGTTGATGCAGGTGCTTTCGCCGTACTGGAAATGGAACCGGCAGAATGTGGCTGGCGGGCAGCTACCGGACGATGGCGGATTTACGCCGGACACGGTTCGTGCGTTGGTCTGCGGGCTCGTAAATCATGTGTGCCATGTGACGGGGCATGCGCGATCGCGGGGAAGGGCACGGGGCAGGCCTTCTTGATCCTGGGAAAACAGGCGCGGAACGGTTCTGCTTTGCGCCCTTGCACTAACTGTCCGTTGACAGTCAAGTTGGCCTGACAAACCGGGAACATCCAAAGCTTTGCCGCGCGTGCGACATGGCCACGCCGGTCATTGCCGAAGGTCGGCTACGCCCAATTCTTCCCACATCCAGGCAAAGCTGTAACCGGCCATCTGCTCGTTGCCGGATTTGGCGGTCCCGTTCTCCAGGTACTTCAGCCATTCCACCACCTGTGCGCGCCCGGCTTTGGTCCTGACCGCCTGCCGCGGCGTCTTGTCACCTAGAGCGGGGACCGGTTCGTCGAGGACCTGTCGGTATTGTCGGTCCATCATGTCGCGAACGATGCGCTGCATCTCCGCGGCAGGGATCTCCGGCTCGGCAGCTTCGTCGCGCTCCTGCCGTTGTTCCGCCATCATCTGGGCAACGGTGCGGATCTCGGTCAACGGTGCCTGCACCAGATCGCCCAGCAAGGGGATGAAGAGTTCCCGGGCACGCTGCGCGCGTTCGGCGCTGTTGACCTCTATCGTCAGGAAGCGTCCCGCCAGCTCGGCATTTCCAAGGATCGTCGAACCATCGTCCATGGTCGATGCCAGAACTTGCGCGCCGGGCTGCGCGGGCCGCTGGAATTTGACGCGCTTGTCTTCCAGCCAATTCCAGAATTTGGCGGAAGCGGGCGACAAGGTGGGCAGGGTCTGGAAACGGGCCGCGATCTGCTTTTGTGTCACGCCTTTGGGCAACGGGAAAACCAGGCGATGGAAGAGAATATCATCGCCGTCGCTGTTGACCAGATCGGGCATCGGCGGGCCCATGACACCGGCAGCGTCCAGCAGCCAGGTCGAGGTGATCACGGGCGCGCTGTGGCGCAGCAGTACCGCGCGGTCGGTTACGTCGAAATCAAAGTCCGGGTCGGGCTGGGCGCCGATCTTCGTAAAGCCATCGATCAACTGCTCGCTGCCATCCGGACTAAATGCCAGCAAGGCTCCGGAAATGACGCTGCCGCTTCGGCTGACGATCAGGCGCGTGGCAATCCGGTCCCAGTTGTGCAAGCTGCTGCTCGCGCTGCGTTCCTCAACGGTGACAGGCTCGCCGCCCTGAAGCAGGTCGCGCAGACGCATCGACTTGCCTGGCACGATGTCGCTCACTTCGTAGAGTGACATCGGCGTCTGACGCAGGGCCTTGATATAGGCTTTGACGGAGGCCTTTTCGTTCCAGCCACGCCGCTTCAGGTAATCGTCGGCGAGATTTTCGCCATCGAACTCGCGCCCGATCAGGTCTTCGAACGCGCAGCCCCACAAGGGACCTTCCCAGTGCGGGCCAACGATGTCGAGCAGTTCGTCGAAATCGACATCGAGCTCGTCGGCTGCCGGTCCGAAATGTTCGCTCAGACACCCCTCAAGCCGTGTCTTCCAGGGTTCGCGCCCAGCATATTTGATCAGGCCGGACAAGTCGTGGATGGCGCGCAAGGGAAGAGCTCCTTGAGATGGTTCAATGGCACGAGCTTGCCGAGCCAGTGGGTCATATACGGCAAGTGAATTCGCAGCGACAGGTCACGCACGCTTGGCGAGAAAAATGCGGGCGGAGGAGTGATTAGCAGGCGCCCTTGTCGGGCGCTCAATGGCCGATTTGGCGGGCTTGGCAGCGGCCCGTCCGCTATCCCTTGCCGTCCGGCTCGGTCAGTAGCCCGAATCGGTGGCTAGTTGCCGTTCACTGCGCGCGGGCCGAAGAAGATGATGGCCGTACCCACCAAACAAACGACAGCCCCCAGTAAGTCCCAGCGATCTGGCTTCGCTCCTTCCGCAAGCCACAGCCAAAGCACGGCCATAGCAACATAGACGCCACCATATGCCGCATACGAGCGGCCAGCCTGATCAGCAGATGGTAAGGTCAACAAATAAGCAAATAGGCAAAGAGACGCGACGCCCGGGATAATCCAAAGCGGCGACTTTCCCAGGCGTAGCCACGCCCAAAACGCGAAGCAGCCTGCAATCTCAGCCAAGGCAGATCCGATAAAAGCGAAGGCGGTCATGCCACTCCTATCGCAACACCGACTTATGTTCGCAACGGGGCGTGTGCCGAAATTCCGCTACGCGCCCATCCAAGCCATTCGAGTGGGAAAATGGCCTGCCAATGAGCGGTCAGTCCGTTTATGACCGGGGCTGGGACA
>NZ_DF850488.1:2880822-2887172 GCF_000813185.1 Novosphingobium sp. MBES04
TGGGACAAAACCGTCGTTCCCGGGCCTGCGTCGAAAGGACAGCTTTCAGCCGATCACCGGACGTTCTGAAAGACAGCAAGCAGCGGCCGTGAAAGAAAATGGCTGGCCGCGGGAGGAGATTTCGAGGCGCTGAATGCCTGGTTCGTCATCCGCAATGCCGTGGGCCTCTGCCTCGGACCAGATCCGGCCGTGTATTAGGGCAGGCGGGCATTGAGGGTTGAAACAATCGGAGTCGAGCAGGCGTTATTTGCCAGCCATGGAAAGCCATTCGACATCATGTGTGTTTAAGGCCATCACGTTGATGCCCTGCTCGCTTTCCCAATAGAAAATCTGACCTGTCAACAGCATCCGCTGAGCGTGACGGTTGATTACCAGAAAAGCCTCCTGATCCGGATACGGATTGCCCACGCTCCAGATTTCTGCAAAATCGCGCGTCAAAAGCTCGAACCAGTTCAAAAGACCTCGCGCGGCCAGCTCGCTCCGGAAGGCCTTGATGGACATCTCGTCCGGGTCAGTTCCCATGTAAGCACTGGCGAGGCCAGCGAGGCTGACGGCGCCCATCGCGTCAGGAAGCGCTCGCGCTATCAACGCGTCGGCATCGTTGTCCAAGTGATAGGCGCGCCTCGCTTCCGTCAGCCGCTCTTCCATTCCATCAAGATGCGTGAGAAGGCTTGCGCGATATTCCTCGCGGACGCCTTCGCCGAACGCGCTTTGATACTGGCCTATGAAATAGCTGCGCCACACCTCCTGCGTGCGTGGTGCCATGGCCCGGTCACAGGCATCGCCAGCGACCCCGCCCCCTGCATAGACCTTTTCGAGTAATGCGTCCGCGCCAAGGCGGGCGAGTTGCGCGAGGACAATGCCAGCCGCGACGGCGTAATGCTCGTCATCGTCTCCGAGCAGCATGTTTGGAATTCCAGGCCGCAGGACAATCGCGACCCCCAAGCGTCCGTCTCGCTCGATCGGTACATTATAGGCGACGCTGTACCCCTGCTTCGAAGGGACCACTGGCTCACCCGTGTCGAGGTTGCCACGATCCAGCTCGCTGAGTGCGCGCTCATAATCTTCCGCTATCACGAAAAGGATGAGCCTGCTGACATCGAAGCGCAGTCGGGCCCATGCGACAAGTCGCATCAGAACCGCGCCCGTGGCTTCCCGTGAAGCATCGTCATATCCGCTCATCTCGAGCGTGAACGATGCGGGCAATTCGGGATCCCAGTCGGTCGGTGCTCCCGTCGTCGCACTGTCGGGATCTTCTACTTGGCGCCGGAAGTCTGTAGCAGCCTCGGCCAACGCCCCGTGGATCGGGTCGAAAACTTTTTGGCCGATGGCACCCTGCAAAGCCTCGAGGGCTTCGTCTTTGAACGAGCTGACGAAAAAGGCGAGGCAATGGGGCGCCGCCCGCTGGTTGAAAAGGTCCAACTCGTCAGGTTCGTCCTCACGTTTTCCGACCAGCATCCGCGTCGGCGACAACGGCATCAGAACGGTTGTGATCTCTTCCTTGTCGAAGGTGAGGAGCGTTCCTGTCTCACCCAGTGCACTACGCGCCACGGCCACGAAGTCAGGCAGTATGAAGCTGGGCGCGCTGACATCGATGACGCTCCAATCAAGGCATTCAAGCAAATTGACGCGAGCGCTAGGAAGCAAAGATGTGGTCAGACTTTTCACCTGCGCGTCCCGCGCCATCGTAGAAGCATTCTCCCGAAAGACGCTGGCTAGCGCCATGGCATGGTCGTTAAACTCGGTCATACCAGAGGCGAACTGCTCTCGCAGGATCATGTAGGAGATTGACTCAAGGACAGGTGCCGGCAGGCCAAAGGCAGCCAAGCTAGTCTCGTCTTTCATCGCGTTGGCGAAGGCTTCGCGAAAGCGCTTGCCCGGCAGTGGACCGTCGGTGCCGAGCATATATCGAAGCTCGTCTTCGCCGCCGAACAACTGCTCGATCATGTCGGCAAGGAGCGCTGCGCCCGTGCGCACTACACCGCGGACATGATCAACCCGGCCATACAGATGACCGATCGTCCGCGCAGCAAGCGCTGCCTCGATAGAACCCGCAGGTGCTGCGTACAGGGCTTCGAAATCTGCCGTGAGTTGCCCGCCCTCATGGTCGGTGATCAGGTCATCGAGCGTTTTGCTACCGTCTGTGGACAGATGCGAATAGTACCAGTCTTCAGCGGCTACCTGCTTGGTGGGAAGCGGAAAGATTCCTTCCGCCTGAAACTTGAAGACGCGAGCGATTTTTCCAGGACCGATCCGGAAGGCGCGCAACAAGGACTGCGGGATGTAATGCTGGTTCTTGCCGGACATGGGACACCTTGGCGGTATATTGCAGAAATGCGTGCTTCGGACGCGCCTGGCAACCGCTTTCGCTGTCGTCTTTAAGGTCGGAACAATTGCGCGTGTGCAGGCTATGGTCAAGGTCGAAACCGAACCCGATGTCGAGCTCTTCGAAATGCACGGTCCCGAGCAAGCCAAGCCGATCCGGACGAGGAGGCACGCTCTTTCCTAGCCGCGCGCTATTCCCCAAGGCGGAAGCGATCGACGGGGCGCAACGCGCGAAATGGCCGATGTTAGCGGCTGCTGCCGGGGTGTGAGCGGCAGCTATCCCACTTTCTGCTCTCTGAACCCGACATTCGCCTATCGGCCCCAACACGCCATTAAAAAGTGGGCTATCGGCCCGAAATCACAATCAGTCTTGCGGTGTGCGAATGCAGCGCTGCCGTCCAACCATCGGTGCGATACGCTCAGTGATTCGGCCAGATATTCGGTATATCGGCTGGCTCCCGATGCCTGTTGAGACGGTTGGCGAGCGAAACGTCAAAATGGAAATTCTGGCGGCAGATTTTTTCGCTCGTCCCCAGCCGTCCTTAGACGTCCCGGATCGTTCACTTCGCCAGGTTCTGCGCTCCAGCCAGTGCCGCATACCCTTGATCCCGGCTCGTTTTGGCCCATTCTTGTTTGTGGCCGGCCAGTCCACCTCACCAAATCGGAGGACATGCCACATGAACATGATGACGCCCCCTGACCGCTTTCTCCGCCTCGGCGATGTGCTCGACCGTACGGGCCTTTCCCGCGCGACTCTCTACCGCAAGATTCAGAGCGGGACCTTTCCGAGGCAAGTGCGCCTCGCCGAACGATGCTGCGGCTGGCGAGAAAGCGCCGTCACGGAATGGATGCGCAATCCCATCTTCTACTCGGTCGACGACTTTCCCCCTCCGGCATGAGCCATTCACCCAGACCAGCAACAGCCAGGCGCGCCCGCCGCAGCGGGCGCGCCCGTTTGCTCACCAGCCCTTGCGCTTCTGCCGATCTAGAGACCGCCCCAGCATCGCAATTGCGCGGCCCATCTCGATCTCCACCCGGCGCACGCTGATATCGAAGCGCGCGGCGATCTCGTCGTAGGACCAACAATCATAGCGCACGAGGCAGAACAGCTGACGGTGGAAGCGCGGCAACGAATGGACCGCCCGCGCCACTCGCCGCACTTGCGGGTCCTCGTATTCGGGAAAGGCATCGCGCAGGAACGCTTCGCGGATAGCCTGCTCCAGCTGGTAGAAACGCCGCATCATGCCGCATCCTCCCCGAAGGCAAGGAGGTAGTCGGCGCCCTTGCTGGCTGCACTTGCCGCCCGGAAGATAGCCTTCTCGTCGGCGCGCATGACCTCAAGCCACGCCCCAATGTAATCGGAATGGCGAACCGTGGGCTCGATACCCAGCGACGCGCAGGCAAAGGCGGAGGTCATTTCGGCGACCAGTTCTTCCTTGGCGTACAAGGCCGAACCGAACTTGCCGCTCTGATCGCGCTCCAGCCGTCCCTTGCCGCCAGCCCAATGGCCAAGCTCGTGCAGCGCCGTGCGAAACCAATTCACCGGCTCATGAAAGGCGGCCTGCGGGGGCACCTGCACATAATCTTGCTTGGGTGAATAGAACGCTTCGCTCCCGCCGACCCGGAAGTCGGCACCGCTGGCGGTAATCAGCCTGTCCACCTCGGCAATCGCAAGGACAGGATCGAGCGCCACCGGTTCTTCCGCATACTGTTCGGGCAGCCCCTCGATCTGGTCGAGATTGAACGCCGTGAAGCGCTTCAGGAAGGCAATCGTGCGCGCCTCGCGGTCCTCGCCTGCGGCCTTCGTGGCCTCGTCCTTGGAGGTGAAGCGGTCGGCATAGCAAATGACCGTGCCTTTCTCTCCGCGCCGGACATACCCGCCTGCCTTCTCGGCCTGCTTGTAGGTAAGCCAGCGCTGCGATGTGAACCCCCGCTCCACCGCCTCGCACCACAAAATCAGCACATTAATTCCGGAATAAACTCGTCCGGACACTGCGTTGTGCGGCATCGTGCATGCACACCGGGCCTTGTCCCAAGGCTGCACCCACGGAAGGCGTCCTTCTTCCAGCTCGGCGATCACTCGTGCGGTCACCTCGCCATAAAGGCTCTGACGGTCGGCCATAACTCCTGCTCCTTTCCTCAACCGCCATTGACCGGCGCCAGGGTGGCGGGGGGCGGCAGGAGCAGACCAGAAGCCCCGCCGGCTAAAGGCGGGGCGCACCCGAAGGGGCGAAACGAAGAGGAGCACCCGGCAGCGCAGCGAACGGGTTGCGCGCCGTCGAGGCGGGGCTAGAGGGCCGCGACGCCCCCCGCCACCACGGAGCCGCCAAGGCTCAACGCCGCCGCGCCTCACGCGCGGCGACTATTGACGGGATGCCAGGAGCAGCCCGACCGGCCCGTCCAGGGCGGGACGGAACGCGTCATGCGATCGTGACGGCTATGCCGACGAGACGCCGCATGGTGGCTCGGCTGGAGCGGCAGCGGAAGTAGAGCGCGGTCAGGCCGTCAGGGCTGGGACGCCGCCGTCGGTATGACCTTAGTTCAGCAGTGCGTTCTAACACTACGCTCCTATTTAACGTCTCAACTGTTAAATCGGGATCGTGCGTACAGCGAGGCCACAATCACGTCGGTTATTCATGACCCGCTATGGCCAAACTTGGGTCGCAGAACCGTGGCCCCGTCGCGCAGCTGGTCGATATGGTCCGACCAGTGCTGCATCATGCGAACGCGTTCGTCCCAGTACTGGCCGCGCGCATAGGCGCGGCGAATTGAATTGCCATCGGCATGGGCAAGCTGGCGTTCGATCGCATCGGGATTCCAGCAGCCCATTTCATTGAGCAGGGTTGCGGCCAGCGCCCGAAACCCGTGGCCGGTCATTTCGTCCTTGCCGTAGCCGAGCCGCCGGAGCGCGGCGTTGATCGTGTTGTCCGACATCGGGCGCTCGAAAGAGCGCAATGATGGGAAGAGGAAGGGGCTGTAATCGGCATCGTGTTCGATCTCTTCCAAGATGCCCAGCACCTGTAGCGACAGCGGAACGGCATGAGGGCGCCGCATTTTCATCTTGTGGGCCGGGATCGTCCAGACCCGCTTCTTGAGGTCGAACTCCTTCCATTCGGCCCAGCGCAGTTCGCCTGGACGAACGAAGACGTGCGCCAGCAAACGCAGTGCGGTTCGGGTGAGGGCGTAGCCGTCATAAGTGTCGATGGTGCGTAGCAGCGCGCCGGCCTCGACCGGTGTGGTAATCGCGGCCCGATGGTTTGTTTTCGGAGTAATGAGGGCGCCGCGCAGGTCCGTAGCGATATCGCGCTCGGCACGCGCCGTCGCGATCGCATAACGAAAGACCTGGCTGGCCGCCGTGCGTGCGCGATTGGCGGTGTCGTACCGCTTCGAGGCCTCGATCTTCTTGAGCGCGAGGAGCAGCTCATGCGGGGAGATTTCGGCAATCGGACGCTGACCGAGCGCGGGATAGAGCTTGGCGAGAAGCCAGCGCGACTTCTTGATCGTCATCGCTGCTGCGCCCTCGGCGCCGATCTTTTCGAGCCACTCGTTCCCGACCGCTTCGAACGTATGCGAGGCGGCGAGGGTCTTCGCGATCTTTTCCAGCTTGGCCTGCTCGATTGGGTCAGTTCCATCGGCGATGAGGCGCCTTGCGTCGAGCAGACGTGTCCGCGCTTCACCCAGCGGCAGCTCCGGCCAACGGCCGAAGTTGATGGTTTTCTGTTTTCCGAGAATGCGGTAGTTCATTCTCCAGGACTTGGTGCCGCTCGGTTCGATCTGAAGATAGAGCCCGTCGCGGTCGCTGAGCTTGTAGGCCTTGTCCCTGGGTTTTGCACGCGACACACAGGCCGCATTTAGCCCGGATTTCTGCCGGTTTCCGTAGGACATGATGGTAGTTCCCGATCGCTTTGGCGGGACAACCATCAAATCTACCATCATTTGGGTGAGATTTAGTGAAATGGCCCGAACCTGACGGAGCCATAATACCACTCAAAAACCGCAGAAAACAGCCAGTTTTGGGATGCTTT
>NZ_DF850488.1:2887997-3129454 GCF_000813185.1 Novosphingobium sp. MBES04
GGAAGTGGGAGGCTTGCAGGGACGGGGGCTGCTGCGCCATCGTGGCGGGGCACATGACGTGCGGAGGCGGCAAGGAGCGCAAGCATGATCCTGGGTGTGGTGCTGGCAGGTGGCCAGTCGCGCCGTTTCGGCACGGACAAGGCGCTCGCGCGCTTTGCGGGCGAAAGCTTGCTGGAAAGAGCGGTCGCGCAGTTGCAGGCGTGGTGCGACGAGGTCGTTGTCGTGGGCCGACAGGACGCGCCCGTGCCGGTGCTTCCCGATTGGCCGCGTCCCGGAATGGGGCCTCTGGCGGGCCTTGCCGGAGCCTTGCGGCATGGGCGTGAGCAGGCGTTTGCCTCCGTCCTCAGTGCGCCGGTGGATTGTCCGCTTCTGCCCCAGGACCTGCTGGCCCGGCTTTCGCCAGCGCCGGCTTTCCTTCTGGACCAACCGGTCATCGGGCACTGGCCCGTCGCGGCGTTCGCGGCGGCAGACGCGATCCTGATGGGAGAGGGGCGTCACTCGATGCGCCGCCTGGCCGAGAGCATCGGCGCGCGCGGGGTTGCGTGCGAGGGGCCGTTGGTCAACGTCAATACGCCGGAGGACCTGGCCGCGCTCTTGCGCCGCTGAGCGCAGGCTCTGTCTGATGGATTGGGTGCGAGGTAGCTGATGTGCCGTCCAGGGGGCCGGGGGGAGCCCATGGACAGCGGCATCACGGTCTGGTGTCAGTTCGCCAGGCTCTGGCTTTCCTGCGCCATGGGATGTGGCCTGGAGTACGTGCCTACGCTCCGGCTCTCGTTGCGAGAGGGGCCCTGCGTGTGCGGGTTGCGCAGCGAATAGCCGCCGCCCGGGATCGTCTCGATCAGGTCGCGGATGCCGACATGCGCGAGCTTGCGGCGCAGGCGCGACATATGCACCGCGATGCTGTTGGTCTCCGGCACAAATCCCATGCGCCACACATCGTGGATCAGCGATTGCTTGCTGACCGGCCGGTCAATGTTCTCCGCCAGCCGCCAGATCAGGGCAAATTCCCGCGGATTGAGATTGAGCGGCGTGTCTTCGTGGTAGCCCTCGCGCGCGAGCAGATCGAGGCGAAGGCGGTCAAGGCGACGCACGCGCGGAAGGCTCTTGATCGCTTCCATGAGCACGCGCCCGCGCGCGTCGAGTTCCTCGAGGCAGACATCTGCCGGAATGGCATCGCCGATGCCGACGTGGAGCAGGTCGGCGCGCGCCCGGCTCGAAACGACATCGATCACCATGATCGATTTTTTGCAGGCCCAGCTCAACGCGGCGTCCGCGTCGCTCTCGCACATGGTCTCGTAAGACGCGAGATCCATGAGGCTGAGGGTGCCCTGATCGGGTTCATTCGAACCTTCGCTCGTTACGAGGTGCCAGCCCCGTATCCGCAGATCGTGGCTGGCCGGAAGCGGCTTCGCGCCCAGCCAGCGGAATGTTCTACTGTTAACCTTCGTACTATGGGCCTGCGCCATGTGTTTCCCCCCAATCGCAAAGTCTCACTGCGGTTTCTTTCCAAGGGCACAGTGGGTCGGATGGGGGGGAGCAACAACTGCAAAAATATTACAGGTATGACTACGTAGAAGTTGGAAAGTACACGTTTCTAGGAAGTTGCGCCGCTGTTGACGCCTTTGCTGTTCAGGAAGCGCTTGATGTTGCGCGCGGCCTGGCGCAGGCGCTGCTCGTTCTCAACCATGGCGATGCGCACGAATCCTTCGCCGTCCTCGCCATAGCCGACGCCCGGCGCCACGGCGACTTCGGCCTCGGTCAGGAGCTGCTTGGAGAATTCCAGGCTGCCCATGTCCTTGAGTGCAGGGGGCAGCGGGGCCCAGGCGAACATCGAGGCCTTGGGGCTGGGGATCTCCCATCCGGCGCGGCCGAAGGCCTCGACCATCACGTCGCGGCGCTTCTGGTAGAGCTGGCGGTTCTTCTCGACGATGTCCTGCGGGCCGTTGAGCGCGGCGCAGGCGGCCGCCTGGATCGGGGTGAAGGCGCCGTAGTCGAGGTAGGACTTCACGCGGCTCATCGCCGCGATCAGCTTGGGATTGCCCACCGCAAAGCCCATGCGCCAGCCCGCCATCGAATAGGTCTTCGACATCGAGGTGAATTCCACCGCGACGTCCTTGGCGCCGGGCACCTCGAGGATCGAGCGGGTCGGGTTGCCGTCGTAGTAGAGCTCGGAATAGGCAAGGTCGGACAGGATCCAGACCTTGTTCTCCTTGGCCCAGGCGACGAGGCGCTCGTAGAAGGCGAGGTCCACCGTCTCGGCGGTCGGGTTCGAGGGGTAGTTCACCACCAGGATCGAGGGACGCGGCACGGTGAAGGCCATCGCGCGGTCGAGCTGCTCCCAGTAGTGCTCGTCGGGCGTGGTCGGCACCGAGCGGATCGTCGCGCCCGCGATGATGAAGCCGAAGGTGTGGATCGGGTAGCTGGGGTTGGGGGCCAGGACCACGTCGCCCGGCGCGGTGATCGCGGTGGCGAGGCTGGCGAGACCCTCCTTGGAGCCCATCGTGACGACGACTTCGGTCTCGGGATCGACGTCGACGCCGAAGCGGTTGCCATAGTAGTTGGCCTGGGCGCGGCGCAGGCCGGGAATGCCCTTGGACTGCGAATAGCCGTGCGCGTCGGGCTTGCGCGCCACTTCGCACAGCTTGTCGATGACGTGCTGCGGGGGCGGCAGGTCGGGGTTGCCCATGCCCAGGTCAATGATGTCCTGTCCCGCTCGCCGGGCCGCGTGACGCATCGCGTTGACTTCGGCGATAACGTAGGGCGGCAGGCGCTTGATGCGGTAGAACTCGTCTTCCATGACCTATCTTCTAAAATCCGTGTCTGTGGGCGGCGGGAATGCCTATGCGCCCCTCTAGTGGATAACGAAGCCTACGCAAATGGGTCTCTTGCGCAAATTTTGTTGCGCGCGCCGCAGGGGCGGTTTGCCGCAGCGCCCGTGCAAAGCCCCTCGACAGGTCCGCTGCGATGCCGCAGACAGGGGCGACCCAGTGCCCGAGGGGCGCAGCGCGAGAGACGGGGAAGGAGCTGGCCGCATGGCGCACGACGCCACTGAATTTCTGAGCGAGATCCTGCAGAACCAGACCAAGGGGATGACCGAGCTGTTCGGGCTCCTGGCGCCCCAGGAGGGCAGCGCGCAGGCCGAAAGCGTGGTGCACTGGACCCAGATCGCCGAGCGTATGCAGTCCATCTGGACCGACTACCAGGTCGAGCAGTTCCAGGGCGGCGGCAAGAGCAATGCCGGGCACTTCAGCGATCCGCTCAAGTGGATCGGCACGCTCGAATCGGTCATGCGCCTCCTGCCCCTGTCGCGGCCCGAGGTGCAGCAGCGTCTGTGGACGCAGGGGCTCGAACTCGCGCAGGCCGTGCTCGCGCGCTACGGCATCGGCGAGCACGCCCACGTCGCCAGCGAGGCGGGCGCTGGCGATGCGCCCGAGCTGCCGCTGAGCGACGCGCGCTTCGGGGCCGAGGAGTGGCGCTCCACCCCCTTCTTCGCGCTCATCCACCAGCTTTACCTCATGTTCCGGCAGGAGCTCATCGGCCTTGCCGAGGCGACCGAAGGCATGGAGCCTGCGCGCAAGGCGCAGCTCCTGTTCGCGACGCGCGCGCTCGTCGATGCGCTGAGCCCGGCCAATTTTCCGCTGACCAACCCGGTCGCCATGACCGAGGCCAGCCGCACCGGGGGCGAGAGCCTGGTGCGCGGCTTCCAGAACTTCGTCGAGGACCTGCGCAAGGGCCAGCTGACCCATTCCAACACCGGCTTCTTCACGCTGGGCGAGAATATCGCGGTGACGCCGGGCAAGGTGGTCCACGAGACGCCGCTGTTCCAGCTGATCCAGTACACGCCGACGACCGACGCGGTTATGGAGACCCCGCTCGTCATCTTCCCGCCGTGGATCAACCGCTTCTACATCCTCGATCTCAACGCGAAGAAGAGCTTCGTGCGCTGGGCGGTGGAACAGGGCATCACCGTCTTCATGGTGTCCTGGAAGTCGGCCGACGAGACCATGGCCGACGTGGTCTGGGACGATTACATCGCCGCGCAGATCGAGGCGATCGAGTTGGTGCGTGCGCGCCTCAAGGTGCCGTCCGTCCACACCATCGGCTACTGCGTGGCCGGGACCACGCTCGCCGCGACGCTGGCGCTGCTGGCACGGCGCGGCGAGGCGGACAAGGTGGCGAGCGCGACCTTCTTTACAGCGCAGGTCGATTTCGAGGAGGCGGGCGACCTCAAGAACTTCGTCGACAGCCAGCAGATCGACAACCTCGCGCTGCTCTCGCCCGAGGGCTATCTCGACGGGCGCTACCTGGCCGCGACCTTCAACCTGCTGCGCGGCAACGACCTCATCTGGAACTACGTTGAGAAGAACTACCTCAAGGGCGAGGAGCATCCCGCCTTCGATCTGCTCCACTGGAACGGGGATGTGACCAACCTGCCGGCACGCTGGCACCAGCATTACCTGCGCGATCTCTACCGCGACAACCGGCTGGTCGTACCGGATTCGCTCAAGGCGCTGGGGGAGCCGATCGACCTCCACCGCATCGTCACGCCCTGCTACATCCAGGCGGGCCGCGAGGATCACATCGCCCCGCCCGAGAGCGTGTGGAAGCTGACGCGCTACCTGGCCGGGGACTGGACCTTCCTGCTGGCCGGCTCGGGCCATATCGCGGGCGTGGTCAATCCGCCCTCGGCCAACAAGTACCAGTACTGGACCAACGCGGGCGACGTGCAGGACCTCTCCGACTTCATCGCCGGGGCCACGGAGACGAAGGGCAGCTGGTGGCCGCACTGGGCCGCGTGGCTGCAGGCTCGTACACCAGGCGAAGTTCCCGCACGCGGCAAGCGCCGACCGGGCGGGCGCGGGGATACGGTGCTCGAGGATGCACCCGGCCGCTACGTGATGACACGCTGAGCCCGCGCCTGCCAGTTCACCGGGTGAAGGAACCAGGAGCGCGGGTCGCAGGTTAACTTTCTGACACCTTCGTCAATTCATGCTGCAATGCGATGGATTGCATGCGAACTGGAGGCAGTCGACCTTGACGGCAGGGGGCTTGAAGCGTATTGTGCACTGCAACAAAGGATGTTCGGGCGCGCTCTTCAAGGCAGCTTTTCGAATGCTTTGAGTATCTTCCGGACGTGACACTGCACGAGAGGCTGGATTCGCGGGATGGCTGAAAACGAAGTTCCGAAAAGCGAAGATGCGCCCAAGGCCGATGCTTCGGCCAAGGCGGACGAAATCAAGGCGGCACCGGCTCCCGTAGCGGCGCCGGAACCCGCGGCAAAACCCGCTCCGGCCCCCAAGGTCGCGGCAAAGGCTCCCGCTCCGAAGGCTCCGGCCCCCAAGGCTCCCGCGGCGAAGAAGCCGGTGGCCAGGAAGGCGGCCCCCAAAAAGGCCGCGGCGACGAAAACTCCGGCGAAGGCCGCAGCTGCTCCCAAGGCAAGCGCGCCCGCACCCAAGAAACCGGCCGCTCCCAGCGCGCCGAAACCGACTGTCACCAAGGCTGAAGAGAAGCCGGCGAAGGCCGGGGCAAGCCCGAAGGTGGCGAAACCCAAGGCGGCGCCCAAGACCGCTCCTTCATCCACTGCTCCCGCGTTTGCCGGGCTACTCAACAACTTCATGCTCGAGGATACGACAATGGACATGAGCGCTAACTTCACCAGCTTCCAGGACGCGATGGCACAGGCCCAGAGCAAGGCCAAGGAAGCCTTTGAGAAGGGTACGTCGATGATGGGCGAAGCATCCGATTTCACCAAGGGTAACGTCGAAGCAATGATGGAATCGGGCAAGATCTTTGCCGAGGGCATGCAGAGCTTCGGTTCGGAAATGGTCACCGAAGGACGCTCGGCGTTCGAGACCATGTCGGGTGACATCAAGGAACTCGCCGCCGCCAAGTCGCCGACCGACTTCTTCAAGCTCCAGGGCGACATGGTCCGCAAGAACTTCGACACCGCCGTGGCGACCAGCTCGAAGAACAGCGAAGCCATGCTCAAGCTGATGAGCGATGCCTTCGCCCCGCTCTCGGGCCGCGTCAGCATGGCCATGGAAAAGGCGCGCAAGGCCACTTCGGCCTGATCACCCCTTTTCGCTAACGGTTTGATGGGGATGGGGTTTTGGCCGCGTCCCCCTCTCGCCGTGACGCATATACTCAGACCCAGCCAAGGGAGCGTCTTGTAGAAAGAGGCTCCCTTTGCGATATTCAGGCTCTATGGCTTACCCCTTCGACGATTCCCTGTTGCGCCGCGTATCCCCTCTTGTCGCCACCGGAGCGGGGGAGGACGGACCCGGTACAGGTGACGACGATCAGGTCGGCATCGCCACCAAGACCCGCGCCAAGCCCAAGAAGCCCAGCCAGTTCAAGGTCCTGATGCTGAATGACGACTACACGCCGATGGAGTTCGTCGTGATGGTCCTCAAGCGCTTCTTCCACATGGACCTCGAGCAGGCGACCCGCGTGATGCTTCATGTCCACCAGAAGGGCGTCGGCGTCTGCGGGATATTCCCCTATGAGATCGCGGAAACCAAGGTGAACCAGGTGATGGATTTCGCCCGGCAGAACCAGCATCCGCTCCAGTGCACCCTGGAAAAGGCCTGAGCGGCCACGGGTGCAGGCCCCGGACGGTTCGGCCTCGCGCGTCCGGACAGGGAACGCGCGTGGCGCACGTTCGTTGGACATGTCCATTCCCTTTCGGGGTTCCCGACATGCCTCCCGTGTACATCCCAATTGCCTCGAACGCATCGCGGCGCGCGCGGCGGGCTCGACAATTCGCTTTTCCCGAGGCGAACGAGCCGTTAAGGCCCATGGCGAACCCGGCGCTGTGATGACGACTACGTGAAATTTCTGAACGCCATAGACCGCTATATCCTGCGCCTCGTGCTCATGCCGATGCTGGGCATCTTCGTGCTCGCCGCCTCGCTGCTGGTGCTCGACAAGATGCTGCGCCTGTTCGACTTCGTGGCAACCGAAGGCGGGCCGGTCGGCGTTGTCTTCAAGCTTCTCGTCAACATGCTGCCCGAGTACGCGAGCCTGGCGATCCCGCTCGGCCTCATGCTCGGCATCCTGCTCGCCTTCCGCAAGCTTGGACGTCGAGCGAACTCGACGTGATGCGCGCGGTGGGCCTCAGCTACACGCGCATGCTGCGCGTGCCCTACATGATCACGCTGGTGCTGGTGGGGGTGAACTTCGCCATCGTCGGCTACCTCCAGCCGCTCTCGCGCTACTACTACGAAGAGCTCAACTACGAGCTGCAGTCGGGCGCGCTCGGCGCCTCGATCAAGGTGGGCGAGTTCACCACGCTGGAGGACCGCATTGCCCTGCGCATCGATGCCAGCGAGGATGAGGGGCGCCGCCTCATGGGCATCTTCGCGCGCGTTGCCAACTCCAAGGGGCAGGTGCTCTCGATCTCGGCGCGCGAGGGCCGCTTCATGGCGCTCCAGGGTTCGCCCGACACGATCATCCTGCGCCTCGAGAACGGCCAGATCATTCAGGACATGCCCGGCGATGCGCCGCGTGTCCTGTCCTTTACCCGGCACGACCTGCCGATCGACCTGCCCGCGATCGAGAACTTCCGCCAGCGCGGCGGCCAGAGCCGCGAGTACCTGCTGCCCGAACTGATGCAGCTGGGCTGGAACAAGGACAGTCCGCAGACCGCCGAGGAACGCGCCTCCAGCCAGGCCAACTTCAATTACCGCATGGTCGAGGTGGTGATGATGCTGCTGCTGCCGCTGCTGGCCGTGGCGCTTGCGATCCCGCCCAAGCGTTCGACCTCCTCGCTCGGTCTGTTCGTCTCGATCGTGATCATCGTCGCCTATCACAAGGTCAACCAGTACGCGAGCGATGTGGCCGCGCTGGGCCGGATCGATCCCGTGATCGGCCTTTGGGGGCCGTTCCTCGTGCTCGCCGCGCTGATCCTCTGGATGTATTACCGCGTGGCCTACGTGCCCGGCGGCCAGGCCATCGGCTGGCTGGAGAAGGGCTTCGAGGTGCTTACCAAGCGTCTGAAGTCGCTCCTGCGCCGCCGTCGTCGCAGCCACGGCCCGGTTCTGCCCGAGCCGCAGGACCAGAATTGAGATGCAGTTGGAATTCTTCCCCTCGCGCACGCTGACGCTCTATCTTGCACGCCTCTTCGTGACCCGTATCGCGGCCATGCTGGTGATGCTGGTCCTGGTGCTCCAGGTGCTCGACCTCCTGGGGGAGAGCGGCGACATCCTGGCTTATCCCAGCAACGGCGAATCGCAGCTTCTCTATTACGTCTCGTTGCGCGTGCCGCAGCTGATCGCGCGCTTCCTGCCCTATTCGGTGCTGCTGGCGACGATCATCACGCTGGCCACGCTCAACCAGAACAGCGAGGTCATCTCGATGAAGGCGGCCGGGCTCTCGGCGCACCAGGTCCTGGCGCCGCTCCTGATGAGCGCGACGGTGATTGCGGGCATAAGCTTCGTCTTCAACGAGCGCGTGGTGACCCGCGCGACGGCGACGCTCGATGCCTGGAGTTCGGTCGACTACGGGCCCGTGCCCGAGGATTCGGGCGTGCGCAGCAACATCTATCTTGCCGATGGGCAGAACCTGATGACCGCGCGCACGATGACGGGCGAGGGTGCCGGGCTGATCCTCAATGGCGTCACCTTCTACGCGCGCGATGAGAACGACATGATCGTGCAGCAGGTGCGCGCGGACCGGGCGACTTACGCCAATCCGGGCTGGAAGATGACGAACGCGACCGTCTTCGAGGTGGCGACCACCACGACCACGCAGGTCCCTGCGGTTGTCGTCGCCAAGGACGTGACGCCGGGCAAGGTCACGCTGTCCAAGGTCGATGCCAATTCGCAGGACATCTTCACCCTCAGCACCTCGATCGAGGCGCTGCGCGTCGCCGGGCGCCGGACAAGCTCGCTCGAGGCGGCCTGGTGGCACAAGATTTCCGGGCCCATGTCCTCGATCCTGATGCCGCTGCTGGGCGCTGTCGCGGGCTTTGGACTTGCCCGTTCGGGCCAGCTCCTGATCCGCTCGATCGCGGGAATGGCGCTGGGCTTTGCCTACTTCGTGCTCGACAACGCCGCGCTCGCGATGGGCAACTTCGGCGGCTACCCCCCGCTGGTCGCGGCCTGGGCGCCGTTCGTGCTCTTCGCCCTCATCGGGGAGGCGGTGCTGGTGCGGACCGAGGAATAGAAGCAGTACAAGATAAAGGGGCCATCGCCCCTTGGACCCCAAAATGGGCGACCTCACCTTACGCGCGCCAACGTGGCTGAAAGCGGTGAGGTCGACAGTTCGGGGAGCCCGAGGGCGATGGCCCTCGGATCATGCCAGTCTTCAAGGCCACAAAAAAAAGCCGGCGCAGCGCCGGCTTTTTCGTATCTCAGCGCCGCGACATCGTCCCGCGCACGAGCCGCCCGAGCAGCGGCAGGAGGCCGGGGTAGCTCGCCTTCTCGTAGGTCGATTCCAGGCCCAGGTGGGCGCTCAGGCGCCGGTGGCACTCGGTCAGCGAGTGGTAGGGCATCGAGGGCAGCAGGTGGTGCAGCGCGTGGAAGCGCAGGCCGACGGGCGCCCAGAGCGGCGAGAGGAAGCCCGGCGGGGGCACGTTCACCGAATCGAGATACTGCGCGGTCAGGGTCATCTCCTCGCCCTCGTTCTCCCACAGGTGCGCGACAAGCGTGCGGACCTGGTTGAGGAAGGCGGTCAGCGAGACCACCGAAAGGGCGATGATGAGCGGGCGCCAGCCGTAGCTGTAGCTGGCGGCAAGGACGGCGATGGCCCAGAGAGAGCAGCCCAGCTCCTGCCAGAAGACCATGCGCGCAAAGTCGCCCTTGGGCTTCTCGCGGCGGTAGCGGGGGTTGATGGCCAGCGCGGAGGCGCGCTCCCACACCAGCGTGCGCAGCGGCGGGATGATGACGCCGAGCGGCACGAGGATGGCCGAGCGGATGAGCAGGGCCGGCGGCAGCAGGATCGCGGTCAGGGCAAAGACCGGCAGGCTCCAGGGCTTCATCAGCGCGAGCGGCAGGTACTCGGGATCGGCGATGGTGCCGTAGCGCTTGCGCGAATGGTGCTGCGCGTGGACGCCCTCGTACATGAACGAGGGGATCAGCATCGGGATGCCCACGAGCAGGTTCCAGCCGAAGCGGAAACCCGGCAGGGCATCGCGGTGCATGTGGGTGATCTCGTGGATGAAGAGGAGCGCGCGGTAGAGCGCGATCGCGGCGAACAGGCCCAGCGCCACGGCCAGAGGCGTGCTCTCCACCAGGATCGCGCCCGCCAGCGCGGCGTAGCCCAGCGCGGCCGAGCCGAGCATGTCGGGCCAGTAGATCTCGGGGCGGGCCCGGGCGATGTCGCGGGTCAGCTGGGCGGCGGCGCGCAGCATCGCGCGGTCCTCGGGGATCTGGGCATGCCAGCTCCCGGTCGTTCCCGGCGCGACGGCACGCACGCGCGCCTGTGCGGGCGCGGCGGCGGCGCCTTCACAAGGCTGCGGGTTCACTTCAAGGGCTTTCTGGGCACTCATTTCATCAATTCCACTTGTGACCTTCGCGAGGTCGGGGCGATCCGGGGGCGGAAACGGGCGCCTTTCGTCTTTGGCGTGCACAGCCTCACCGTGTACGCCGCTTGACAAGAGACCGGTTCCGGTCGCAGTTCGCCTCAATTCATTCCCATTTCCTACACGCAAACAAAGGCAGGATCGTGGCCAAAGCCGAACTAGTCATCACTCCGGTTTCGAGCAAGGCCGACCGGGCTGCCTTTGTCGATTGCAGTTATCGACTCAATGCGTCAGATCAAAACTGGGTCGCGAACCTGCGCTCGGAGGAGATCGCCAAGTTCACGCCCGGCAAGAACCCGTTTTTCGAGCATGCCCGCCACCAGCTGTTCCTGGCGCGCCGTGAAGGCCGCGTCGTGGGCCGCATATCGGCGCAGATCGATGAACTGGCGCTGAAACAGCCGGTCGAGCAGGGCATGGGACCGGGCACGGGCAACTGGGGCGCGATCGAGGCCGAGGATGCCGAGGTCGCCAAGGCGCTGATCGACACCGCCGAGGGCTGGCTGCGCCGCGAGGGCATGACCCGCGTGCTGGCGCCGATGAACCTCTCGGTCTGGGAAGAGCCGGGCCTCCTGGTCAAGGGGCACGACCATTCGCCAATGGTGATGATGGGCCACCACAACGCGGCTTACCAGGCTGGATCGAGGGCGAGGGCTATACCCGCGCGAAGACGCTCTACACCTATGACCTGGACGTGACCAAGGAGTTCCCGCGGCTCGTCCAGCGCATCGTCGCCTCGGGCGAGAAGAACGCCAAGATCACGATTCGCAACGCCGATCTCAAGCACTTCGACCGCGACGCCGGGATCATCTGCGACATCCTCAACGATGCCTGGTCGGACAACTGGGGCTTCGTGCCCTTCACCGCAGAAGAGATCGCGCACACCGGCAAGGCATTGAAGCCGCTGGTCCATCCCGAGCTTATCCGCATCGCCGAGTACGAGGGCGAGCCGGTGGCCTTCATGATGACCCTGCCGGACCTCAACGGCATCCAGAAGCAGGTGAACGGGGGCAAGGGCAAGCCGGGCGTGCTCGGCCTCATCAAGCTGCTCCTGTGGCTGCGCCGCCCGAACCCGGCCGACATGCGCGTGCCGCTGATGGGCGTGCGCAAGAAGCTGCAGTCCTCGCGCCTTGCCAGCCAGCTCGCTTTCATGATGATCGAGTTCATCCGCCGCTCGGCCACCGCCAAGTTCGGGGCGAAGCGCGCCGAGATCGGCTGGATCCTCGATGACAACCAGGGCATGGTTGCCATCGCCGACGCCATCGACAGCCAGATCAACCGCGAATACGTGATCTACGAAAAGGCGCTCTGATCGCAGCGCGTTCGGGGAGGGCGATGGCGAGGGCGAGGGCTCTCGCCGCCTCCCTGCCGGTGCCCTTCGTCGCGCGGCAGAGGCTCGACTGCAGGAAGTGTTAACTGTGCGAGGCTAGACTGCGGCCCGAAGCGCGTAAGGGGCGCGCTTGGGGCATGGCGGCAAAGATACCAATGGGCATGAAATCGAGGTCCTGGCTCCTCGTTCCGGGCAACAGCGAAGAACGTCTCGGCACGGCGATCGGCACGGGCGCGGACATCGTCGTGATCGACCTCGAGGACACCGTACCGGTGAGCGAGAAGGCGCGCGCGCGCGACCTTGCCGCAGGCTGGCTCTCGGCGCATCGCCAGCACGTCATCGAACAGCAGCGGATGGGTCGCTGGGTGCGGCTCAACAGCATGGAATCGGGCCATGTGCGCGAGGATCTGGCCGCGGTGATGCCCTTTGCGCCCGACGGGGTGATCCTGCCCAAGGCCACAGGCCCGGAAACGGTGCGCCAACTGGCCAGCGAAGTCTACGAGTTCGAGCAGGCGCTGGGGGTCGCCGCCAATTCCACGCGGATCATGCCGGTTGTCGGCGAGACGCCGGGCGCGGCGCTGCGGATTGCCGAATACGCCTCGTCGGCCCATCAGCGTGTCGTCGGCCTCACCTGGAATGCGGCGGGCCTGAGCGCAGCCATGGGCGGCCAGGCGGTGCGCACGCTCCAGGGCGCCTGGAGTGATACCGCCCGCTTCGTGCGCGTGCAGGCGCTGCTGAGCGCCCATGCCGGCGATGTCATGGCCATCGACGCGCCATTTGACGATTTCGACAACGAGGCCGGTACCAACATCGCGGCGCAAGGCGCGCGCGCGGACGGCTTCTCGGGCATGTTCGCGATCCACCCGGCGCAGATTGCCACGATCAACGCCGCTTTCACCCCCTCGGTGGAGGAACTGGTCGAGGCGCGCGATGTCGTTGCCGCCTTCGAGGGCAACCCGCATGTCGGTTCGCTGCCCTTGCGCGGACGGATGATCGACCGTTCGCACCTGGCGCTGGCGCGGCGCACGATTGCGATGTTCGAGCGCGATGGCCGGGGCGGGGAAGACCTGCGCCGCCAGCCGATCCTGCGCCCCGCTTAAGCGGCGTCCTCTTCCGGTGCGGAGGGCTCCTGCGCTGCGGAAGCCCCGTCCTCGGTGGTGTCCCCGGCGGTGTCCTCGCCATCCTGCGTCGGCGCAGCCGATGCCGAGCCCTGGTTCGGTTCGGCCAGTTCCGGCTCGGCGAGCGGGGCCTGGGAGCGGCGCTGGTCGTAGAGGGGCATGGCATCGTCGACCGAGCGCGGCAGGAGCTCGGCACCCTGCGCGGCCTCGGCAGAAGGAGCCTCGCGCGCATCGTCCTTGCAGGCGGCCAGCCCGGCGAGGAGCGGCAGGGCAAGCCCCAGCGCGGCGGCGCGGCGCATCGAAATGCAGATCATGCCGGGGTCTCCTTGGGGCAGCGGGTTTCGAGCGCGCCCAGAAAGGCGTCGGCCCGTGCGAGCAGGGCCTTGTCCCACACGTCGAATTCCGCGTCCTTGTTCAGCCGCTTGAGGCTGGTCACGCCGAATTCCTCGATCCCGCAGGGCACGATGCCGGTGAAATGGGTGAGGTCGGGGTGAATGTTGACCGCAAAGCCGTGCATCGTCACCCACTTGCGGATGCGCACGCCGATGGCGCCGATCTTGGCCTCGCGCCCGTCGATGTCGCTGGTCCAGATGCCGATGCGACCCTCGCTGCGGAAGCCCTCGACGCCGAAGTCGGTGAGGGTGTCGATCACCCAGCCTTCGAGCGCGTGGACAAAGCCGCGCGCATCGCGCGCGCGCTTGCGCAGATCGAGCAGGACATAGACCACGCGCTGGCCCGGGCATGGTAGGTGTAGCGCCCGCCGCGCCCGGCCTCGACGACTTCGAAGCGGGGGTCGAGCAGGTCGGAGACAGCCGCGCTGGTGCCGGCGGTGTAGACGGGCGGGTGTTCGAGAAACCAGATCAGTTCGCGCGCTTCGCCCGCAGCAATCGCGGCGTTGCGCTCGGTCATCTCGGCCAGCGCCTCACGGTAGGGGACAGGTTCACCGCTGATGCGCAGTTCGATGTCCCCGGGCAGAGTCTGGATGGTGTTCATGCCTCGCTGCGTGGCCCTTCCGTGCGTTCATATCAAGTGGATTCACAAGGCAACTATCCCTAAGACCGCGATTGCGAGATGACCCCGGCGCGAACACGCGGCGGGCGAGAAGGAGATGGCAATGCAGTTCGACAGCAACCTGGCCTGGAACGAGGCCGTGGCCAGGGTCCGCGCCAACCGCGACGTGCTGATGGCGCTCGCGGGCGTCTTCTTCCTGCTGCCCGCGCTGCTTTCCAGCGTGTTCCTGGCCGACATCCAGCAGCAGATGATGGAGCTGGCGCAGGACAGCGAGGGGCTGGAAGCACTGATTTCGGCGAACCTGGGCACGATCCTGGCCTCGGGATCGGGGGCATGCTGGTCCAGTTCGTGGGCTATCTCGCAGTCGCGGTGATCCTGGGCGTGGGCGGACGGCCGAGTGTGGGCGAGGCGATCTCGGTGGCCTTGCGCGCGGTGCCCACGCTGATCGGGGCGACGCTACTGTATATCGTGGGGATCACGCTGGTTTCCTTCGTGCTGGGCCTCCTGGTCGCGCTCGGCTCGCTGGTGGCGGGCACGGCCGGGGCTTCGCTGGGCGGCGTGGTCATGCTGATCGGCCTTTTCGGCGTGTCGATCTGGTCGGCGGTGCGCCTCTCGCTGCTGGTCCCCGTGATCGTGCGCGAGGGGCTTTCGAACCCGGTCGCGGCCATGCGCCGTTCGTGGGAGCTGACGGGCGGGCACACGCCGCGTCTCCTGGGCTTCTACGCGCTGCTGATGCTGGGATACCTGGCGATCAGCTTCATGGTCTCGCTGCTCCTCATCACCCCGCTCTCGCTCGTCTTCGGGGCGGGCGCGGTGACGAACTTCCTGGCTGGCGTTGTCGCCGGGCTGATCGGGGCGGTCAGCAACGTGCTGCTGGTCGCGGTGCTGGTGCGTGTGCACGCCCAGCTTTCGCGCGCCACGCCCGACGGGCAGGCCAGCCTCTTCGACTGAGACTTCCCGTGGCCTCCATACGAAAAGGCCCGCCGGACCGGATGGTCGGGCGGGCCTTTTCGTATGAGGTGCCTTTGCGGGACGGGGAGGCTCAGTCCTCGTCCTTCCAGCCCCAGTACATGCAGCAAGGCGGCACGTTGATCACTTCAAGGCCGCTGTCGATGCGCTTGAAGTGGCGGGCCATGAAGTCGCGCGCGCGCGGCGTGAACTGGTAGACCAGGAACGCGCCGCCCTTGCGGATCACGCGGTGGGTGGCCGCCGCGATCGCGGGGCCCACGCCATCGGGGAGCGTCGAGAAGGGCAGGCCCGAAAGCACGTAGTCGGCCTTCTCGTGGCCATGGGCCTTGACGATGTCTTCCACGTCCGCAGCCGAGCCGAGCACCGCGACAAAGCGGCTGTCGGTGATCGTGCGGCGCAGGTACTCGATGAAGTCCGGGTTGGTGTCGATCACCAGCAGCATGCCGTCGCGCGGCAGGCGGTCGAGCACGGGCTGGCAGAAGGTGCCCACGCCCGGGCCGTATTCGACGAAGAGCTTGCAGTTGTCCCAATCGACAGGTGCCAGCATCTTGCGGATCACGAACCGCGAGGAGGGGACGATCGAGCCGACCATGACCGGATGGCGGATGAACCCTTCGAGGAAGACGCCCCAGGGGCCTAGGGCGTTCTTGACTTTACGCTTGATCCTTTGGGGCAGGGCCTCCCGGGCAAGCTCAGTGCTGGACATGCTGGCGCGTAACCTCGTGGTTCGTCTGTGTCATGGATGTGCCTTGCGGTGGCAGATTAGCCGTCGCATTGCAAGGCAGGGCGGGGTGAAGCGGGTTTATAACCGCTTCGATCTTACAGGATTTCAGAGACCTTTTCCTGCGGACGGCACAGGCGCACGCCCTTGTCGGTCTCGACCAGCGGGCGCTCGATGAGGATCGGGTCGGCGGCCATCGCGGCGAGCACATCGGCGTCCGAAGCCTCGGGCAGCCCGCGCTCGATGGCATCGGTGCCGCGCGTGCGCAGACCCGCCTGCGGGGTGATCCCGGCGTCCTTGTAGAGCTGGGCGAGCTTCTCGGGGCTCGGCGGGGTCTTGAGGTACTCGACGACCTCAACCTCTACGCCGGGCGTCTCTTCCAGGATGGCAAGCGTCTTGCGCGAGGTGCCGCACTTGGGGTTGTGCCAGATGGTGGCCTTCATGGATCTCTCCTCAGGTGGCTGGGCGGTCCGCTGTGGCGCGGGCCGCGGGATGGGAATTGGTCTGGGGCGCCTCGCCGGGCGTCAGCGCGGGCACGCTGCGTGCCGCCGCATCTGTGGGGATACCCGGCGCGGGCGCGGCGCTGATCGTCTCCTCGCGGCGAAGGACGCGCGCGGCGCGCGAAATCGCGCGCACGAGGCGCGGCGTCACCCCGCAGCGGCACAGGTTCGGAATGGCGGCCGCGATCTCGGCCTCGCTCGGGTTGGCATTGCCCTTGAGAAGCGCGGCGGCGGCCATGACGATGCCCGGCGTGCAGAAGCCGCACTGGATCGCCTGTTCGGCCACCAGCGCCTGCTGCACCGGGTGCGCGCGGTCGCGCGCAAGGCCCTCGATGGTGGTGACGAAGCGCCCTTCGCACTCGGCCAGGGTGATGAGGCAGGCGCGCAGCGCCGCCCCGTCGACAAGGACGGTGCAGGCGCCGCAGTCGCCATTGCCGCAGCCGTACTTGGTGCCGGTCAGGTTCGCGGCATCGCGCAGCGCCCACAGCAGCGGGGTCTGCGGGTCCATGTCGAATTCGACGGGACGCTCATTGACGGTCAGGCGGGACATGGCCGGTGTATTTAGGGACCTCTCAGGGCAAGTACCAGTGCCGGGACATCAAATCTCCACGCGAAAGCCCGCCCAGAGGGTGCGCGGGGTGCCCAGGTCCATCGAGCCCGACTGGTTGCGCGTGACGATGGTCTCGTCAAACAGGTTCTCGCCGCGCAGGATCAGCGCGAGCGGACCTGCCAGCGGAACCTGCGCGAAGGCGTCGAGCGTGGTCGCGGCGGGAAGGGCATCGGTCTCCTGGTCGTCCTCGTACTGCTTGCCGACGTGGCGCAGTGTGGCGGCCAGGTGCCAGCCCGCGCGCGGCCTCCAGCCCAGCGTCGCGCTCGCGGCGAGGCGCGGCACCTGCGAGGGGCGCATCCCGTCAAGCGCGGCCTGGATGCCCTGGGCCTCGACCTTGGCATCGGTCCAGGCGAGCGAGCCGTCGAAGCTGACGGTGCCCACGGTGAGCGCCGCGGTGGCCTCTATCCCGCGCGCGCGGATGGCATCGACGTTCTGGCGCTGGCGCGTCGTGGCATCGAGTGTGACGTTGGCGATCGCGTTCTTCACCTTGTTGTCGAAGGCGGTGAGGGCAAGGCGCAGGCCCTCAGCCGGGGTCAGCTCCACACCCGCCTCGTAGCCGCGCAGCTTCTCAGGGGCGAGATCGGCGTTGGCGTTGGTCGTCACCGGGAAGACCACGAAGGGGCGGTAGAGTTCGTTCAATGTGGGCAGGCGCAGGCTGGTGTAGGCCGCCGCGCGCAGGCGGATCGCCGGGCTCACCGTCCACAGCGCGCCGCCCCGGAAACTTCCGTCCCAGCCCGAACGGTCAGGGTGGCGGGTGTCCTGGCTGAGCAAACCCTGGCTATCCAGTTCACGGTAGAAGCCGTTGCGGATGGTCCACCGGTCCGCGCGCGCGCCCGCGGTGAGGACGAGGTTGCCCAGCGTCCAGTCGTCCTCCAGGAAGAGCCCGAGGTCCGACTGGTCGCCGCCCGCGCGGCGAAAGGCGGTCGGCAGGCCGGTCATGGTGCTGTAGGGCGCTTCGGCCAGATGGCCGCCGACAAGGCGGATATCCGCGCCCAGCCGCAGCACGTGGTCCGAGCCCAGGGGCGGGCGCAGTTCGAACTTGCCGCCGGTTGCGAGCGTGGGCGTCTTGATCTGTTCGAGCGCGCGCACGAAGCGGGTGGAACTGATCACCCGGTTGGAAAAGTCCTGCGCCTGGACATAGCCCAGCACGTCGAACTGCCATTCGCCCCGGCCCACGAGGCGAAGGCTTGCCTGCTGGCCCGAGGCCGAGCTGTCGGCGTCCTCGAAGCGCAGCGTGCGCTGGTCATCATAGACAAGGGCCGAGGCCTGGACCTCCAGCGTCTCGCCCAGCGGGGCCACCGCGCGCAGCGAGCCCGAAAGGCTCTCGTAGGCCGCGCGTGCAGAGGCGTCCACGCGCTGGTCCTTGGGCGTTGTCCAGAAGCCCTGGCCCCGGTCCCACTGCACGCCCGCGACGAGGAAGCCCTTGCCCAGCGTCTGGGCGGTGCTCACCGAACCTTGCGTGCCGCCTCTGTCGTTGACAAGCGCGGTGCCCGAAAAGGCGCCAAGCGTCTCAGGGCCTGCGCTCATCAGCTCGATCGTGCCCGAGATCGCGCCGCTGCCAAAGGCGCCCGCGCCGCCGCCGCGCGTCACGCGCACCGAGGACAGGCGCTCGGGCGCAAGCGCGGTGAAGGGCACGTAACCGAAGAAGGGGTTGGAGACGGGCACGCCGTCGAGGAGGACCAGCGCGCGGCTCGACGCGTTGCCGCCCAGCGCGCGCAGCGTCGCCCCTTGTGCGGACGGGTTCGAGGAGCGGCTGTCCGAGCGGCGGAACTGCTGGAAGCCTGCGACCGAGGCGAGGACATCCTCGATCCGGCCCGAGGCGCTCGACACGAGTTCGTCGCGCGCGATGGTCTCGACATCGTAGGCGACGGTCGCCGGGCTGTCGGCAAGGCCGTGGCCGGTGACGATGATGGGCCCGGTCTCGGCGCTCTCCATCGCCGTGGGGGCCTCGGCGTCCGCGGCCAGCGCGCTGCTGCTTGCAACGAGGCCGAAAACGAGGGCGGTGGTGCCGAACAGGCTTTGTGCGATTGTATTTTTCATGACCCGGGCAGGCTTAATTGCCGATGTGGCGCGAACAACCCCTTGGGGCGACTTTATTCGCGCCGCGCGGGCGAAAAGGAGGACTTGCACCTTGTCGCGCGCGGACAGACGGGTAGAGTCCGAAAGGGTGATGGAAGGACAGTATCTTGCCGGCCGCATGCTCCTGGCCATGCCGGGCATGTTCGATCCGCGTTTCGAGCGCTCGGTGAACGTGCTGTGCGTGCACGACGAACACGGCGCGCTGGGCATCAACGTGGGCGAGGTGCGCGAGGGCGTGACCTTCCACGCCATTCTCGACGATCTGGGGCTCGACACCGCGATGGCGCCCGACTGCGCGGTGCTGAACGGCGGGCCGGTGGAGCCGGGGCGCGGCTTCGTGCTGCATTCGCTCGACTGGGGCGGCGGGGACTCGATCGAGGTGCACACCCAGGAAGGCCCCTTGTGCGCGCTCTCGGCCTCGATGGACATCCTGCGCGCGATTGCGCAGGGGCGTGGGCCCAGCCAGTGGGTCATGGCGCTGGGCTATGCGGGCTGGGCGCCGGGGCAGCTGGAAGAGGAAATGCGCCACCACGCTGGTACGCCGCGCAAGGCAGCCGCGAGGTGCTCTTCGACACCGCGCCCGAGGCGCGCTGGACGGGCGCCTGGAAGCACGAGGGTATCGATCCGGGGCTTCTCGCCAGCCAGACCGGCAACGCCTGAGGGTCAGTCCTGGGCCCCGCCCTTGAGGCGCGTGAGGTCCTCCGGGCGGTCGATGTCGAGCCGGACGGCGGGATCGTCGGTTTCGTGAAAGACGACGTCGGATCGTCCGCGCAGGATCTGCCCGGCACCGGCATCGCCTGTCAGCGTGGGAACGTCAGCCAGCGCGCGGGCCGAGAGCAGGACCGGATGGCCGGGCTTGCCCCCATGGCGCGGCAAGGCGGCGAAGTTGTCCGCGAGGATCCGGGCCAGATGCGCGGCCTCGCCGGGCGGGACGCGCGGCATGTCGCCCAGGAACACGAAGAGCGCGTCCACATCGCCCAAGGCCGCGACGCCGGCCTTGAGCGTGGTCGATAGCGCCTGGCTCTCCACGCGCAGGATCGTGACGGGCGGGGCCCCCTCGGGCGCCTGCCAGCGCGAAAGGTCGAGGTCGGGACGCGCGACGACGAGGACCGTGTCTACCGGCGCGGCGCAGGCTGTGCGCAGGGCATGGTGGACCAGCGGCTCGCCCTCGAAGGTCGCGGAGAGCTTGTCCGAGCCGAACCGCCGTGCCGAGCCTGCCGCCAGGACGAGCGCGGCGCGGGCGGGCGGGATGGTGGCCGCGCTCAGGCGCGCTCTCCGGCCGGGTTGAGCGCCTGCATGATCTCGGCGATGATCCCGGTGGCGACTTCCCAGGGCGCTTTGCCCAGGCCGGTCATGCCCGGCGAGAGGCGCAGGCGCTCCAGCTCGTCCGGGCTCGCGCCGGCTGCTTCCAGCGCGGCGAGGCGGGCAGGCGCGCGCGAACGCGCCCCGATCATCGCAACGTAGCCTGCGTTGCCGCGAAGGGCAGCGAGGCAGCCGCCCAGATCGTGGTGATCTTCGTGGGTGGCCCCCAGATAGGCGGTCCAGCGGTCGAGGCCGAGCTGCTCCAGCGCGCGGGCCGGGTCCTCGCGGCGGTACTGCGAGACCGGGAAGGGCGGCGGGCTGGCCGGGCCATCGGGCCGCACGAGGACGGTCTCGAACTGGCTGAGCGCGGCCAGCTGTGCTGCAGCGAGCGCGCCGGGATCCCCGCCCGAGACGATCAGGCGGCGCGGCGGGTCAAAGCGGCGGGCCAGGCGCACCGCCTCGGCGTCTTCCAGGTCCAGGAGCGGGCCGCGTCCGGCTTCGACCCGGCGCGTGGTGCCATCGCTGATCCAGCGGCACGAGGTGCGGGCGCGGGCGTGGTCGAGGAGCGCGTGGGCGGCCGGGCAGTCGGGCGCGATGCGCTCGACCAGGATGAAGAGCGCGCCGCCGCAGCGCAGGCGAATGTCGATCCAGGGGCTGCCGGTGCCGTAGTGGAGGCGGCGCGGCTCGCCATCGGCCAGGACGGCGGTGGCGTGGCTCGCGACATCGCCCTCGATGCAGTCGCCCGAGAAGTAGCCGCTGGCGGCGATGCGCGCCGCGTCGGTGTCCTGGGCGGTGAAGAGCATCTGCGAGCCGGGGCCGCGCGGGGCGCTGCCTTCGACCTTGTAGAGCGTGGCGAGGGCAGCAGGTTGTCCGGCCTCGAGCGCGCGCGCGAGCGCGGGGCGAATATCGTCGCTCCAGCCGAAGGTCGGCCAGTCGGCGTCGGCAATCTCGGCGAAGGGCGCCGCGATCTCGGTTTGTGTCATGCTTGCGTGGCGCCCGTGGTCTGTCCGGTGGTGTTCCGTTCTCAGGACAGCGCTGCCTCGACAGCTGCGTCCTGCGTGATCGGGGCAATTACCATGCGCTCGAGGATCATGGCAACCTGCTCGAGGCTGCCGTCCTCGCCCTGGCGCAGCCACCAGGTGAGCACGCCGATAACCGAGCTGACCCCATGGATCAGCGCGAGGTCGGCGGGAAGCCAGGTGTCTTCACGATGGAGTCCATGGCCGGCTGCGGCGCGTTCCCGGGCCTGGCGCAGGAACTCCGAACGCACGAGCCCGGCCGCGCCTCCGGTGAGGAGCGGGGCCCAGAACGCGCGGTCGCCCGCGACCCAGGCGCACAGTTCGCGCACGCTCGGTGCCTCGCGGGTCCGGGGGCTGTCGAGCAGGGCGAGCGTGCGGGTGAGCAGCTCGTCGATGGGATCGACGACGAGGTCGGAGAGCAACGCTTCCTTGGTGCTGAAATGCCGGAAAAACGTCGCGTAGCCGGTGCCCGCCCGCGCGGTGATCTCGCGAATGGTGAGCTCGTCGAAGGTGCGCTGGGCCAGCAGGTCGAGCAAGGCCGCGTTGAGCGCCTTGCGCGATCGGACCTGACGCGCGTCGGTGGGTGCCTCCTGCTTGAGGGCCGTGAGGTTTTTCTCCATGCCCGGGCGCGTATCACTATACCGGATAGGTGTCTAACAAACGCGCCGGTTAATTGCAGGAATGGTCGCCAAGCGAACTTTCAGCCCGAATATCCGCATTTTGGGGCCTTCCAGTCCTTAACGCGCCGACCCGGGTTACCCCTCGCCGATGCGGTCCGCGTAGAGCAGGCGCCCGCCCGAGAGGTGCCAGAGCGCCTGCTTGAAATCGGCATCGCCCATCGCGAAGCAGCCCTCGCTGCGCCCCAGCTTGCCGTACTTGTCGAGCATCGCGGCATCGGCGTACCAGGCCGGGTGGACCACGATCAGGCGTTCGAGCGCGGCGGAGTTGTCGTCATCGAGGCCAACGAGGCGGATCGAGGTGCCGTACTTGCCCTTGTACCATTCGCAGGTGAGGAAGGCCCCGCGCGAGGTGGCCAGCGATCCCGGCGCGTTCGAGAAGGATTGCAGCCAGCCGCTGTGTTCCGGGTCCGAGCCGCGCCCGTGGGCGAGCAGGAACGAGCGGACCGTGCCGTTCTCCAGGTTGGCGAAGTGCAGGCGCGGCTTCCACGAGGGCAGGGCGAAATCGGCCATGCCCACGATGTCCTTGCGCCACACCGCATCGCCGACGCGCGCGGCCTGCGCGTGTGCGGATGCGAGCACGCGGCGCTCATAGGGGGTGGTGGACGCAGCCGTCGCGGGCGCAGTTGCGGCGAGCGCCCGGCCCGGAAGGGTCAGGGCAAGTCCGGCGCCGAGGCTGCCGTGGAGGAAATGTCGTCGGCCAAGCAGTGGGTTCATAATGGACAAAATACCACGCCGGGCGCGCGTGCGCCAGCGGGGAGGCGTGCGGATCGGCGAGCCGGGAAGGCGTCCTGTCGCCTCCCCCGGCTCCTTGTGCCGATCCGTGCCGATACGCGAGGGGCCTGTCGGTCAGGCCTTGGCCTTGCTCGCCTTGCTGGCGGGCTCGACCGTGGGGTGCGTGCGCATCCAGTCCTCAAGCACGGGGGCAATGCGCCCGCGCCACTTCGAACCGTTGAAGATGCCGTAGTGGCCGACCTTCTCGGCGAGGTAGTAGCGCTTCTTCGCCTCGGGCAGGTTGGGCGCAAGGTGCAGCGCCGCGCGGGTCTGGCCAATCCCCGAGATGTCGTCCTTCTCGCCCTCGACGGCAAGAAGCGCGGTGTCGCGGATCGCGCCCGGATCAATCACCTCGCCGCGGTGGACGAACTCGCCCTTGGGCAGCGAGTGCTTCTGGAAGACGTGCTCGACCGTCTGCAGGTAGAAGTCTGCGGTCATGTCGCAGACCGAGCGGTATTCATCGTAGAAGGCCTTGGTCGCGCCCGCGCTTTCCCCGTCCCTTCGACGAGGTGCTTGAACATGCCGTAGTGGCTCATCATGTGGTTGCCCAGGTTCATCGCCATGAAGCCGGCGAGCTGCAGGAAGCCGGGATAGACCTCGCGGCCCGCGCCCGGATAGGACAGCGGCACGGTGGCAATGACGTTGTGCTTGAACCAGGACAGCGGCTGGTTCATCGCCACGTCGTTGACGCTGGTGGGCGCCTCGCGGGTGTCGATCGGCCCGCCCATCATGGTCAGCGTGGCCGGGCGGCACGGGTTCTTGTGCTTGCCCATGACGGCCGCGGCCGCAAAGGCGGGCACCGAGGGCTGGCACACGGCGAGCATGTGCGTGTTGGGGCCGATGAATTCGAGGAACCCGATCAGGTAGTCGATATAGTCGTCGAGATCGAAGCGGCCTTCGCTTTCGGGCACCATCTTCGCGTCGGCCCAGTCGGTGATGTAGACCACGCAGCTTTCCAGCATCCGCGCGACCGTGCCGCGCAGGAGCGTCGCGTAGTGGCCGCTCATGGGGGCGGCGACGAGGAGGCGCGGCGCGTCCTTGGGAAGCCCGGCGCGCTCGAAGCGCAGCAGGTTGCCGAAGGGACGGTGCAGGACAATCGATTCGGTAACGGCGTGGAGCGTTCCATCCACCTCGACCGATTCGATGTCGAAGGCGGGCTTGCCGCGCGGCGCGGCGGCGTGCGCGAAGACGTCGAGGGCCGAGGCCATGTAGGGGCCCAAGCCCATGTAACCCATGGGGAGGGAAGGATTCGTCAGGAGCTCGGCGCCGACCGAAGCCCAGGCCGCCGCGCCGCTGAGCATGGTGCGCTGCAATTCGTAGGCGTTGTAAAGCAAGTGGTATCTCCTGGCCGCCCGGGGGGAGGCGGCATGCCATTTCTAGGCGCTATCTGGTCTCTAAAGCGTGGCCGTGCAATGCGGCATTACCGAATAGTCCAAGGTGAAAAGGCGATAAGACCCCGCAATTGCGGCTAAGCGCTTCGTATCCTTCCGGATATTGGCAGGTGACGGTGAACAGGCAATGAAAGTCGGGGCGCGTGTCTTGCCCTTTCCCTTGCCCCCTTGACCTTGTAAGGCGCTGGATCATGCAAGCCCCAGACGGCCCGGCCGAGAGCATCGCGACCCCTGCGTCCCCGGAGGATACCTCCGCGTCCCGTGAGGATGCGGCGCCCACACGCCCGCGGCGCTCGCTGCGCCCGCTCGCGATGGTCTGGCGCGAACTCTTCAAGTATCCGGGCCGGATGGCCGTGGCGGGCACCGCGCTCGTCGTCTCGGCGATGTCGACGCTGGCGATTCCCTATGGCTTTCGCCGCGTGATCGACCAGGGCTTTGCGCAAGGGGCCGATCACGACGTGATCCGCACCTGGTTCCTGATGCTGCTGGGCGTGGTGGTGGTCCTGGCCATCGCGACCTCGATCCGTTTCTACTCGGTGTCCTGGCTGGGCGAGCGCGTGGTGGCCGACATCCGCCTGCGCGTCCAGCGCCACCTGCTTGCGCTTGCGCCCGGCTTCTTCGAGGAGAACAGCCCCAAGGAAATCGCCTCGCGCATGACCGCGGACACCGCGATCATCGAGCAGGTGGTGGGCACCACCGTCTCGGTCGCGCTGCGCAACGCGATCATGGCGACGGGGGGCGTGATCTTCCTCTTCGCGC
The DNA here is from genome assembly GCF_000813185.1 of Novosphingobium sp. MBES04. NCBI lineage: Bacteria > Pseudomonadati > Pseudomonadota > Alphaproteobacteria > Sphingomonadales > Sphingomonadaceae > Novosphingobium > Novosphingobium sp. MBES04. Next base: position 2,912,777 of record NZ_DF850488.1, read on the forward strand.
TGGCGCCCAGTCTCACGGCGGGGCTTCTGGTCGCGATCCCCGTGGTGATCGTGCCGATCACCGTCTTCGGGCGGCGTCTGCGCGTCGTCGCGCGCAAGAGCCAGGACCGGGTTGCCGATATCGGCGCGATGACCGCCGAGGTGCTCGGTGCCTTGCGCGTGGTCCAGGCCTTCAACCAGCAGGAGCGCGAGGGCGGGCGCTTCAGCGCCGCGGTGGAGCGCACCTTTGATACCGGCCGCAAGCGCATCCTGATCCGTGCGGTGATGACCGCGGTGATGATGTTCCTCATCTTCGGCTCGATCACGATCATCATGTGGCGCGGCGCCATCGGCGTTGCCGAAGGCACGATCACGGGCGGCACGATTGCCGCCTTCGTCGTCACGGCGGGTATCGTGGCGGGTGCGTTCGGCTCGCTGACCGAGGTCTATGGCGATCTTGTGCGCGGGGCGGGCGCGGCCAGCCGTCTGGCCGAACTGCTCTCCGAGGAGCCCGAGATCGCGCCGCCCGCGCGCCCGCAGGCGCTGCCCGTGCCGCCGCGCGGCAAGATCGCCTTCGAGAAGGTCACCTTCCGCTATCCCACCCGGCCCGACATGGCCGCGCTGGTCGACTTCAGCCTGACCGTCGAGCCGGGCGAGACGGTCGCCATCGTTGGCCCTTCCGGCGCGGGCAAGTCCACGCTGTTCCAGCTCGCCGAGCGGTTCTACGACCCGCAGGGGGGCGTGGTGAAGATCGACGGCGTGCCGCTCTCCTCGGCGGACCCGAGCGACGTGCGCGCGCGCATCGCGCTGGTGCCGCAGGAGGGCGTGCTGTTTGCCGCCAGCGCGCGCGAGAACCTGCGCTACGGCCGGCCCGACGCGGACGATGCGATGATCTGGGAGGCCGCGCGCGCGGCCAACGCCGAGGACTTCCTGGGCATGCTTCCCGACGGGCTCGACACGTTCCTGGGCGAGGACGGGGCGCGCCTGTCGGGCGGCCAGCGCCAGCGCATCGCGATTGCCCGCGCGCTCTTGCGCGACGCGCCGATCCTGCTGCTGGACGAGGCGACGAGCGCGCTCGACGCCGAGAGCGAGCGTCTGGTGCAGGACGCGCTCGACACGCTGATGCAGAGCCGCACCACGCTCGTCATCGCGCACCGCCTTTCGACCGTGCGCGAGGCCGACCGGATCGTGGTCATGGATGGCGGGCGAATCGTCGAGGAGGGGACACACGCCGCGCTCACGCAGGCGGGCGGCCTCTATGCACGCCTCGCCTCGCTCCAGTTCGACGAACGGGCCACAGCGCTCGGCTAACGACATGGGCGGCGCCCTTGTGCGCTGGCGTTGCGTCAAATTGCAATTATCTTGCCGGGCTTTGATCGATCCGTAAGAGATCGACGCTGATGCCCAACCTCCAAGCAAAGGTATTGCATGCGTAACTTCAAGGGGCGTGCCCTCGCTCTCGCGGCGAGCGGCCTCGCCATCGCTTTCGCTTCCCCCGTCCTCGCCGCGCCGGAACAGGCCAGCGCGCAGGAAGCTTCCCCGCTCACGCCCTCGGACGACTGGGGCGACTTCGGCATCCAGACCCAGTGGATGGACACCGCGACCAAGCCCGGCGACGATTTCGACCGCTACGTCAGCGGCGTATGGGTCGACAGCGTGGAACTGCCCGCCGACCGCACTCGCTGGGGCTCGTTCCTGGAACTGAGCGAACTTTCCCAGCAGCGCATGCACGCGATCATGAACGAGCTGCTCGCCTCCAACCCGGCTCCGGGCAGCGATGCGGCGCGCGTGGCCGCGGCCTACAAGGCGTACATGGACGTCGATGCGATCAACGCGAAGGGCCTCGCCCCGATCCAGCCCTACATGGAGCGCATCTTCGCCGCGAAGAGCCCGCAGGACCTGGCCAGGCTGTTCGCCTCGCCCGGCTATGCCTCGCCTATCGGGATCTACGTGGGGGCGGACGCCAAGCAGAGCGATATCTACGCGCTCCACAGCTACGTCTCGGGGCTGGGCCTGCCCGACCGCAACTACTACCTCAAGACCGACGAGCGCTCGCAGAAGATCCGCAGCGCCTATCTTGAGTACCTGACCTTCCTGCTTGGCAAGGTCGGCTACCAGGATCCGGGCGCAGCGGCCAAGGCCGTGCTCTCGCTCGAGACGCGCATTGCCGAGGCCGACTGGGACCGCGTCGCCGCGCGCAACGATGACCTTACCTACAACGAGCTGACCCGTGCGCAGTACGAGGCGCTCGGCTCCTCGGGCGTGCTCTCGACCTTCCTCGACACGCTGGGCGCCGACCAGGCCTCCTACGTCATCGCCAGCGAGATCCCGGCCACGGCCGAGGAACTGGACGCGGCCAAGCTGGACGCCGCGCAGGCGCAGGCGCTGATGGGCGGTGGTCTGCCGGTTGTCGCCAGGCTGATCGACGAGGTGCCCGTCGCCACCTGGCAGGCCTGGCTCGCCGCGCGCTTTGTCAGCGGCCACGCCTCGATGCTGCCCAGCGACATCGATGAGGCCTCCTTCGCCTTCTACGGCACCACGCTGTCGGGCCAGCCCGAGCAGCGCCCGCGCTGGAAGCGCGGCGTCGGCGCGGTCGAGGGGCTGGCGGGCGAACTCGTCGGCAAGCTCTACGCCGAGCGCCACTATCCGCCCGAGCAGAAGGCCAAGATGGAGGCCCTCGTCGCCAACTTGCGCAAGGCGATGGCGGTGAACCTCCAGGAGCTTGACTGGATGGGCCCGGAGACCCGCCGCGAGGCGCAGGCCAAGCTGGACGCCTTCACCCCCAAGATCGGCGCGCCCGACACCTTCAAGACCTATGAGGGGCTGGAGTTTTCGGCCAGCGATCCGATCGGCAACAGCCTGGCCGCCGGGGCCTGGGAAAACGACTTCGAGATGGGCCGCATCGGCCAGCCGGTCGACCGCAGCGAGTGGGCCATGCTGCCCGAGACGGTCAACGCCTACTACAACTCGACGATGAACGAGATCGTCTTCCCGGCCGCGATCCTGCAGCCTCCCTTCTTCAATCTCTCGGCCGATCCGGCGGTGAACTACGGCGCCATCGGCGCGGTGATCGGCCACGAGATGGGCCACGGCTTCGACGACCAGGGCGCCAAGTCCGATGGCACGGGCAACATGCGCGACTGGTGGACCCCGCAGGACAAGGCCAACTTCCAGGAATTGCAGGACAAGCTGGAAGCCCAGTACAACAGCTTCTGCCCCTTCGATGATGGCGAGACCTGCGTGAACGGCAAGCTCACCATGGGCGAGAACATCGGCGACCTGGGTGGTCTCAGCCTCGCCTACCGGGCCTACAAGATGGCGCTGGGCGGCAAGGAGGCCCCGGTGATCGACGGCTTCACCGGCGACCAGCGCTTCTTCATGGGCTGGGCGCAGGTCTGGCGCAGCAAGACCCGCGAGGCGCAGGCCCGCCAGATGCTGATGACCGATCCGCACGCCCCGCCGCACTACCGCGTCAACGGCATCGTTCGTAACTTCGATGAATGGTACAAGGCCTTCGATGTAAAGCCGGGCGATGACCTCTACCTGCCGCCCGAAGAACGCGTCCGTATCTGGTAACGCTTCAACGCCTTTTCGTGGCATATTATTGCAGTGCAGCACGCAGCGGGTTGACTTGCCCCCTGCGTGCTGCATGAACCTTGTCCGCGATGGACCTTACACTGACAGCTATTCTCCTCGGCATCGTCGAGGGACTCACCGAGTTTCTGCCCGTCTCCTCGACGGGCCATCTCATCCTTGCCACCCAGATATTCGGCTACGATTCCGAGATATGGGCGACGTTCAACGTCGTCATCCAGCTGGGCGCGATCCTGGCTGTCATCGCCCACTTCTGGCGCACCTTCTGGGCGGTCGGCATGGGTCTGCTCGAACTCAACCCCACCTCGATCCGCTTCGTGCGCAATGTCGTCGTCGCGTTCATGCCCTCGGCGGTGCTGGGCCTTCTGCTCAACGACTGGATCGAGAGCCTGCTGGGCTCGCCCAGTGTCGTCGCCTGGGCGCTGATCGTGGGCGGCATTGCCATCCTTGCCATCGAGAAGGTGGCCAAGCCAGGCCCGCTGACGGGCGTGGCCGAACTGCCGCTGTCCAAGTGCGTGGGCGTGGGCTTCGCCCAGTGCCTCGCCATGGTTCCGGGCACCAGCCGTTCGGGCGCGACCATCATGGGCGCGCTGGCCATGGGCATCGAGCGCCGCACGGCCGCCGAATTCAGCTTCTTCCTTGCCGTCCCCACGATGGTGGGTGCCACCTTCCTCTCGGTCGTCAAGCACCGTGAGGAGCTGATGGCGGGCACCGGTCCTGTCGGCTGGAGCGAGATCGCGATCGGTTTCGTCGTCTCCTTCGTCGTCGCGCTGGTCGTCATCAAGGCGTTCATGGCCTTTGTCAGCCGTTCGGGCTTCTCGCCGTTTGCCTGGTATCGCCTGGCCGCGGGCGCCTCGCGCTGTTCCTGCTGGGCCGCGCCTGAGCGTGGCGGGGCGGCTGAAGAAGAAGGACTACGAGGCCGCCCTCGCGCCGCTGCAGGAAGAACTTGTCGGTATGGCCCGCTGGGCCAAGGCGACCGGCGCGCGCATCGTGGTCCTCTTCGAGGGCCGCGATACGGCGGGCAAGGGCGGGGCGATCCGCGCTGTCTCCTCCTATCTCAATCCGCGCCAGTGTCGCACCGTGGCGCTGGGACCGCCCAGCGCGCGCGAGCAGGGCGAGTGGTATTTCCAGCGCTACGTCCAGCACCTGCCGAGCACCGGCGAGATCGTCCTGTTCGACCGCTCCTGGTACAACCGCGCGGGCGTCGAGAAGGTCATGGGCTATGCCACGAGCGCGCAGGTCGAGCAGTTCCTCGCCCAGGCCCCCGCGTTTGAACGCATGCTGGTCGATGACGGCATCCTCCTCTTCAAGTACTGGCTGACCTGCGACCAGGAGCAGCAGGAGGAGCGACTGCGCGAACGGCTGGAGGACCCGCTCAAGCGCTGGAAGCTCTCGCCCGTCGATCTGGCCGCGCGCGCCAAGTACGAGGCCTACAGCAAGGCGCGCGCCGCGATGCTGGAGGCGACCCACAGCCGCCACGCCCCCTGGACCCTGGTCGACTTCAACGACCAGAAGCTTGGGCGCCTTACGCTGATTCGCAATCTGCTCGACCGGCTTCCCGACACCCGAGTCGATCCCCCCGAAATTGTCATCGAGCCGCTCGAAAAGGCGCCCGCCGTGGAAGAATTCAGGCTGATCGAGCCGATTCCGCCCTATGAAGTGCCTTGAGTGGCCTGCCCGCCTTGACTTTCGGGCACCCATGACGCAAGGGGCGCAACCTTGAAGGGCGGCGCTGCAAAGCCACCCGCTTCATTTTCAACGCAGATGCCGGCCTGCCAGGGCGGCTGAAACGAGAGATTACAGGAAACCGCCATGGCGAAGCCCGCAACCGTCAAGATCCGTCTGGTCTCGACCGCTGACACCGGATTTTTCTACGTCACGAAGAAGAACCCCCGGAACACGACCGAGAAGATGAACTTCCGTAAGTACGATCCCGTCGTGCGCAAGCACGTCGAGTTCAAGGAAGCCAAGATCAAGTAAGGTTCACCGTCGGTTCAAGGCGCTGGGCCCAGGAGCCCTTGCCATGAAGACACTGACGAAGACCTTCCGCATGATTTCCGGCGCGGCGGCCCCCATTGCCTTGGGAGCGGCCGCGCTTGGCGTTTGTGCCACGCTTTCGCCCGCTCCGGTTCTGGCCGCGCCCGCCAGCAGCAATGCCGCCAAGCTTGACCAGGCGGTGAAGGCGCTGCGCGCGATCACGACGCTCAAGGCCGACTTCATCCAGCGCGACCGCAACGGCGGGCAGGTGAAGGGCACGCTGACGCTCAAGCGTCCGGGCCGCATCCGCTTCGAGTACGAGAAGAGCGTGCCGATGCTGATCGTGGGCGACGGCAAGGCGCTGACCATGATCGACTACGAGGTCAACCAGGTCCAGCGCTGGCCGATCAAGAACAGCCCGCTCGGCGCGCTGCTCGATCCCAGCCGCGATGTCGCCAAATACGGCACCGTGCGCGACACCGGAAATCCGGACGTGATCTCGGTCGAAGTGCGCGACAGCGAGCATCCCGAGTACGGGATCATCACCCTGATCTTCACCCGCAAGGCGTCCGCGCCGGGTGGTCTTGAACTGGCCTACTGGGTCGCGCTCGATGCGCAGAATACGCGCACCACGATCCAGCTTTCCAACCAGCGCTACGGCGTGGCGGTGGGCGAGGACGCGTTCCGCTGGAAGGACCCGCGCCCGCGCCGCAGGACACACTGAACGCCGCAGGCCACACTGAGCGCCGCGCGATTCGCACAGTCGCACCGGGGATTTCCCAAAGAGGGCTCGGACCGTTTCCGGGCCCTCTTTTCGTGTGTGGCTGGGAATCGCGCGGATGGGCTTGCGTGCGCGGTTCGTCGACGGGATTCGGCATCTGGTCGCGGGTGTGCACATTCTTGCGACAAACGGCGACATTTTCGCGCGATCTGTTCACTTAACAGACAGCCAAATCGTCCTACATAGGGGGTGTCGGAACGGTCCGAGGCGGGTTTCCCCCCTGTTGCCCATGCCTCTCAAGAGACCGACCGGCAAGCGTGACGAACGCTGACAGGACCCTCGAGCCCTTGCCCCCGGCTCGAGGGTTTTTGTTTGCCCGGAGGGGATGCGCTCCGGCCTCCGGCCACATGCGAAAAGGGGAAGCGCGCCCTCTGGCCTTTCGGCGACGCGCTGCCTAAAGCGGCTCCCATGAAAATTGCCACGTGGAATATCAACTCCGTCCGTCTGCGCATCGACCAGGTCGAGCGCTTCCTGACCGAGCAGGCGCCCGATGTCCTGTGCCTTCAGGAGATCAAGGTCGCCGAGCATCTCTTCCCGCACGAGATGTTCGAGCGCCTGGGCTATACCCACCGCGCGATCTGCGGCCAGAAGGGCTATCACGGCGTCGCCACCGTCTCGAAGGTCCCCTTCGTGGAGTGCAGCCGCTACGACTGGCAGGACAACGGCGAGGCCCGCCACGTCGGCGTCGAGCTGCAGGGTGAGGGCAAGGGCCTCATCGTCGAGAACGTCTACATCCCGGCGGGCGGCGACGTTGCCGACCGCGAGGTCAATCCCAAGTTCGGCCAGAAGCTCGACTTCCTCGCGCGCATGACCGAGTGGGCGGCGAAGATTGACCGCCCCACGCTGATCGTGGGGGACTTCAATATCGCCCCGCTCGAAAGCGACGTCTACGACCACAAGGCGCTGCTGAAGGTCGTCAGCCACACGCCAATCGAGGTCGAGACGCTGGGCAAGTTCCGCGATGCGCACGGCTGGGTGGATCTGGGCCGCCAGTTCATCCCCGCGCCCGAGCGCAACTACTCCTGGTGGTCCTACCGCAGCTACTGGCGCCAGAAGGACCAGGGCCGCCGTCTCGACCACATGTGGGCCTCGCCCGACCTCGCCGCCAAGGCGCGCGCGCACCACATCATCGAGGAAACCCGCAAGTGGGAGAAGCCCAGCGACCACGTGCCGCTGATCACGGAGTTCGCGCTCTGAGCACGGCGCCGGCCTTTTCCCTCCCGGCGCGCCGGGTGGCGCTGGCCATCGACGCGCTGCGCCATGGCTGGCCGATCCGCGTAGGGGCAAAGGTGGGAGAGGGCGAGGTCCTTCTGCCTGCCGAGACCGGTTTTGCGCCGGGTACGGCCGCGCCGCGCATGCTGATTTCCTCGGCCCGCGCGGTGACGCTGAAACTTGCGAACCAGCGCGAGGCGGCGGTGCCCGAGGCGCCGGTGCTGATCCGCGCGGCGGAGCCCTTCACGCTGGAGACCGCGCGCGCGATCGCCGATCCCGCGCTCGATCTCGACTACCCGATGAAGGGGCCTTTCGCGGCGCTCCCTCTCTCGGAAGGCTTTGGCGATGGCGCAGCTGCGCGCGTGGCGATGGAGCTGGCGCGCCTTGCGGGCATCCTGCCGGCCTTCCTCGTTGCGCCGGATATCGAGGCCGGAGCCGCGCAGACGCTCGCCGTCGCCGACCTCGACGCCTGGAAGGACACCGCGCGCCTGGGCATTGCCTCGCGCGCGCGCCTGCCGGTCGAAGTCTGCGAGAACAGCGAGATCGTGGCCTTCCGCTCGGCCGATGACATGCGCGAGCACGTCGCGCTGGTGATCGGTACGCCGTCCAAGGCGCGCGTGCCGCTGGTGCGGCTCCATTCGGAATGCCTGACGGGCGACATCCTGGGCTCGCTCAAGTGCGACTGCGGGCCGCAGCTCCAGGCGGCCCTCAGGTCCATGGCGGCCGAGGCAGACGAAGGGGGCTGGGGCGTCCTTCTCTACATGCGCCAGGAAGGGCGCGGGATCGGGCTCATCAACAAGCTGCGCGCCTATCGCCTGCAGGACCAGGGGCTCGACACGGTCGATGCCAACAATCGCCTGGGCCTGCCCACCGAAGCGCGCGACTTTCCCGTCGCGGCGCGGATGCTGGACCTGCTCAAGGTCGGCGCGATCCGGCTGATGACGAACAACCCTTCCAAGGTCGAAGCGCTCAAGGGCGTGGGCGTCGATGTGGTGGAGCGCGTGGCGCACAAGCTGCCAGCGAACCCCCACAACGCGCGCTATCTCGATACCAAGCGGGATCGGACCGGACACATTCTCTAAGCCGAAGAGGGAAGGTTTTTTCAAGGGGCCATCGCCCCTTGACCCCAAAACGGGCGACCTCACCTCTCTCAACCCGCGTGGCGCAAGAGCCTTGAGGTCGACAGTTCGGGGAGCCTGAGGGCGATGGCCCTCGGAAATGATCTTCATCGGAAAATTTGGAAGCCGGGGCGCGCGCGGGATGCTTGGGGGGAAACGCGCCCCGGCTTCCGCCGTCAGGGCGCCATGAGGGATAGCGCGCCCGCGACGGCTGCGACCGTCCCAAGCACGACAAGCAGCCGGCCGATTCTTCTCGGTCCGGAAACTCCGTAATGGGCGGCGCGGAACGCGCGGTAGTGGGGGGCGATGGTCGGGTCCTGCGCCAGCGCGAGGACGTCGGCCGGGGTGGCGACGCGGTCGAACCAGTTGGTGAGGTCCTCGGTCTCGCGCAGCGTGAGTTCGTGGGGATAGCGTGTCAGCAGATAGGCGACGTGGGCGCGCTCTTCGGCGGCAACGACGCCTGCGTTCTCGATGGGCAGCATGCAGAGTGTCCTGAAACGAAGCGGGGGGAGGGCGCGCGCAAGGGCGCACCCGGCCGGGGTCGGTTCAGGCGCGGGGCGGGGCGGTGCTGTTCGGGGGGCGTGCGGGGATGGCGCTGGGGCGGCGGAGCCTGCGCGCGCGGGGCCAGCGAAAGCGCCGCGAGCACGGCCGGCGCATTCGGGCTCAAGCCTGCGGTGCTGCGCTCGGGAAGCGGCTGGGGAGGCTGGGGAGCGGTGTCCTGCGCGCCGTCCTCGCCGCGCCGCGAGGGCGAGAGCGCAAGGTCGCTTGTCGCCGAACTCCAGGCCGAACCCGGGGCGCGTTCGAGCGGGGCACGAATGGGCTCTGCCGCCTGAAGGCCAATCGCGGCCAGCAGCAGAAGCGCCCAAATGCGCATGCGCAGGAGGAAGGTGAGACCAAAGCTCATCGCCTCGCCGTGTATACGAGGATACATTATCACGCAACGCGCTTGCGGTGAGGTGTGGGGTCTCGGCTGGCGGGGCGCATGGGCGACCTCACCTTTCTCAGCCAGCGTGGCGCGAGAGCCCCGAGGTCGTCAGTTCGGGGAGCCCGAGGGCGATGGCCCTCGGATATCTCTTTTCCCTTCTGCCCCTGTAGCGAACCTCAGCGCGCCTCGAACCGGACGAGCCCTGCGCCCAGCGTGTTGCCCTCGATGCGGATGGGCTCCTTCGTCCAGTCGGCGACAAAGGCGCTGCGCCGCTCGATCCCCGGCGCGAAGCGGGCGTTGTTGCCGTGGACCGACAGGCCTGCCGAGGGGTGGTTCCGGTGTTCGGCGGCGAGCGCGATGAAGGCGGAGTAGTTCTCCTTGTCGCGGCCCTGCACGAACCAGTTGTCGGCGATCTCGCCGGTCGCGCCATCGGGCAGGTCGATCATGTAATTGGTGGCGCGCCCCTGCGTGTCGTCGAAGCTGGAGTTGAGGATGGCGACGCGCGCAGCCCGGCTCTTGACGTAATGCCCGCCCGTGCCCGCCTCGAAGCGGCTGCGTGTGACGGTCAGCGTGCCGTAGTCGCCGATGTAGAGCGAGTGCGCGCAGCCCGGCCCCTCGCACGTACCCAGGCGCGTGAAGGTCGACTTGTCGATGGCGATGCGCCCGTCCGGGTCGCTGCCCGTCAGGATGCCCTGCTCGCTGTCGCGGAACCAGCTTTGCGAGACCAAGAGGTCGCCGTGTTCGAGGCGGACGCCTGCGCCGTTCTTCTCGGGCACGCGGAAGTTGGCGAAGACGAGCCCCTCGATGCGTGCGGCGCGTCCGCGCAGGACCAGCGCGGCCTTGCCCTCGCAGGTCACGCCATCGAGGACGGCCTGCCCGGGGACCTGCGCCTGGTAGGTGATGGAGCCTTGCGTCTGCACCGCGCAGTCGGCGTAGCGGCGCGGGGCGAAGCGGATCGTGCCCGTGCCATCGCCGATGGCGTCGACCGCTTCCTGCAGGCGCGCGTAGCTGCGCTGGCTCTCCACGACGGTGTACGGCGTCTCCTGCCCTTGTGCGGAGGAGGCGGCGGGGAGGAGCGGGCTGGCTCCCAGCAGGGCGGCCGCAAGGGCGAGTCGGGTCGTGCGCATCAGATGGTCTTACGCCCGGTTGGGGCGCAAAGGGTAAACGCGAAAGGCCGCCGTCCCGCTTCGGTACAGGCCGCCCTAGTCGGTGCGGCCCCAGCGCCAGCTCCAGCCGCCCCGCGTGTGGTGGGCGCAGATGGGCAGGACAAGCGCGCTGACGGCGAGGAACAGGCCGATGGCGCTGCCCCGTGCGCCGGTGGTTCCCGTCTGGAAAAGAACCACGCAGCCCGCGATGGCGGCGAGGTAGAGGGCGTAGACCAGCCAGCCCTGCCAGCGGATCGGAAGGCCCGAGCCCAGGCCATAGCGCTTGGGGGCGAACCAGGCGCGGGCCTCGGCCTGCGCTTTCGCCTGTTCGGCGCGGGCGGCCTCGCGGGCCTTGCGCGTATTGCGGGTGCTCATGTCTCCTCACTCCCGGGCTTTGACGTGGACGTTGCAGGCGGACGGCCACGCCGCGAGGGCGGGCTGACCGGAACCTTCACCCCGCGCCGGGCGAGCGCCTCGCGCAGCAGGACCTCGATCTCGGCATTCACCGAGCGCAGGTCGCCTGCGGCCGCGCGCTCCAGCGCGGCGTGAAGCTCGGGATCGAGCCGCAGGGGAAAGGCCTTCTTCGCGGAACTGGGCATGACGGGCCGCCGCAGCGCCTTACTACTGGTAGAGCGAGCCGGCGTTGACGACGGGCTGGGTGTCCCGCTCGCCGCACAGCACGACCATGAGGTTGGAGACCATCGCCGCGCGGCGTTCGTCATCAAGCTCGACGACCTGCTTCTCCGAGAGCTGCGCCAGCGCCATCTCGACCATCGAGACCGCGCCCTCGACCAGCTTGCGGCGCGCGGCGATGACCGCTTCGGCCTGCTGGCGGCGCAGCATGGCACCCGCGATCTCGGGGGCGTAGGCAAGGTGGGTGAGGCCGCATTCGTCGACCGTCACGCCCGCCACGCGCAGCCGCTCGTTCAGTTCCTCGCGCAGTTCGCGGTTGACGTCCTCGTGGCTGCCGCGCAGCGTCGTGTCCTCGTCTTCGCCATCGTAAGGGTAGCGCGAGCCGATGGTGCGCACGGCCGCCTCGATCTGGACGTCGACGAAGCTGTGGTAGTCGTCGACATCGTAGAGCGCCTGGGCGGTGTCGGAGACGCGCCAGACGACGTTCGCGGCGATCTCGATGGGATTGCCGCGCAGGTCGTTCACCTTGAGCTTCTCCGAGACGATGTTGTTGGTGCGCACCGAGACCTTGGACTTCATCATCCACGGCCAGGTCCAGCGCAGGCCCGTCGTGCGGTCGGTCCCGCGGTAGCTGCCGAACAGGACGATGGCCGCGCCCTGGTTGGGCTGGATCATGTAGAAACCCGGAAGCACGAGCAGCGCGGCGAGCGCGCTGGGGACCAGCAGGAGCAGGAAGACCGGAGAGCCCGAACCGACACCGGCCCCCACACTGAGGAGGGCAAGCAGTGCCAGCCCCAGAAGCACAACCAGCATGAGGTAGCCGTTGAAGGCGGACGCGGGGCGCTCGCGGCTGGCGTTCATCGGCTGAAGGGTGGCGGACATCGATAGGCTCTCCCTGTTAAAGTGATATCATATTAATATCGTTTTGCGGCGCAGGTCAAGGTGCAGGAGGACACGCGCGGGACGGCGCGGTTGTAACAAGAGCGTTTTGGTCTTATATGGATGGAGCGGGCCGGGCCCCTCTGGCGCGAGCGATTGAGCCTCTTCCATGCGGAGCGCTGATCGCCGCGTGATGTCGGACCGCATCGGGAAAGACCGATGCAACGATCCGGGTCGCGCATGTATTCCACGGGTCCAAATTGCGGTTTCAGGGGCAAACTTGCACCGCCCCATGCAACCAAGCGTCGTCTCGACCGATCGAACTATCACATGCGTTCGACAGGGAATGACCGATGACCGATAAGATGTATGCAATGCTCGAGACGCTGGCGCGACTGGATTCGCGGCTTCGTCGCCTGCAGGCCGGACGCACGTCCGATCCGGCCCTGATCGCCCTCCTGCTAAAGGCAAAGGAAACCCTTCGGAACAGGCTCCAGCGCCTGCCATCCCCCATGGCGACGGCCTGACAACGGCCTGTTCCCGCGCCGGCGCGTAAGTCCCCCTCCGACGCGCCGGCGCTTCCTTTTTTCCCGTATCAAGCAGGTCCTGATCCATGGAATTTCTATCGACCTACTGGATGGGCACGAGCCTGTGGTTCTGGCTCGCGTTCATCGCCATCGTCATCGCCCTGACCGCCTTCGATCTTGGCGTCCTGCACAAGGACGACAAGGAAATGGGCATCGGCGAATCGCTCAAGCTGTCGGTCTTCTACATCGGCATCGCCATGATCTTCGGCGGCTGGATCTGGGTCCAGAAGGGCCCCACGGCGGGCATGGAGTACTACACCGGCTACTTCATCGAGAAGGCGCTCTCGATCGACAACGTCTTCGTCATCTCGATGATCTTCAGCTTCTTTGCCGTGGAGCGCAAATACCAGTACCGCGCGCTCCTGTGGGGTATCCTCGCGGTGATCGTGCTGCGCGGGATCATGATTGCAGGCGGCGCGGCGATGATCGAGAGCGCCTACTGGGTGATGTACCTGTTTGCCGCGTTCCTGATCTTCACCGGCCTCAAGATGCTGGTGACGGGCGAGAGCGAACCGGACGTGGGCAACAACGCGGCCGTGCGCTGGATCTCCACGCACCTTCGCGTCACCAAGGAGCACCACGCCGAGCACTTCTTCGTGAAGGTCCCGGCCAATCCCGAGGCACCCGAAGGTACGCGCGCGAGCCGCATGGTCTGGGCCGCGACACCGCTGTTCCTGGCGCTGGTGGTGATCAACCTGGCCGACCTTGTCTTTGCGGTCGATTCGGTCCCGGCGATCTTCACGATCACGCGCGACACCTTCATCGTCTACACCTCGAACATCATGGCTATCCTGGGCCTGCGCGCGCTCTACTTCGCGCTCGCCGCGATGGTGCACCGCTTCCACTACCTGCAGTACGCGCTCGCGCTCGTGCTGGTCTTCATCGGGGGCAAGATCTTCGTCTCCGACTTCCTGCTGTCGGGCGCCAAGATCCCGCCGGTCCTGAGCCTGGGCGTGACCGTGGCCCTCATCGCGGGCGGGGTGATCTGGTCGCTGGTGATGACGCGCGGGGAGGGGGCGAAGAAGGCCTGAGGGCCATCGCCCTCGGGCTGACCTCACCTTGCGCGCGCTGCCCTGGCGGAGAAAGGTGAGGCGGCCCATTCCGGGGTCAAGGGGCGATGGCCCCTTGAATCCATCTTCCTTGTTCAACCTTCACTGCGCAACAGAGCGTGCCGTTCACGCACCAGGGCAATGTCGGGGCCGGAGAGGTGCTCGGCGGCCTGCTCGGCCAGCCGGTCCATCTCGTCCAGCAGCAACCGGCTCCGGTGCGCCGAGGTCACCTGCTGCGATGCGGTGTGGAGGGACTCCAGCGCCATCAGCGCGGCAAGGCGGCTCGTCGCCACCGCGCTGCGCATGGCGACAAACCCGCGCTGGAGGAAGTGCGCGAAATCGCTGTGGAGGCGCGCGACGGGGCAGGCCGGATCGCCCGTGTTCCAGGTCTCGAAGGCAAGGTCCCGGCGTCCGAAATCGGCGGTAGCCGCGCCGATCCAGTGGAGCGCGGTGATCGCGGTGAAGGGATCGTTGATTCCCGGCGACAGCGCGCGCAGCGCAATCTCGACCAGTTCGTCCATCGAGAACTCGATGTCCTGCTCGGCCGTGCGCGAGGCGCCGAGCGCCATTGTCGCGCGCACTTCGCCGGCAAACGAGCCTTCAAGGCGGCGCGCGTCGGTATGGGCGAGGACGACGCCGGGATAGACGAAGTCGCCGGTGCGCACGGCGAGGTTCACCAACCGATCGTGGCGCGCGGCGACCTCGCACAGGGTGTCGAGTTCGATGACGCGCACGTAGCCGGTCTCCTGCGCGCAGATGGCCTCACCCTGCGGGGTCGCGCGCCGGGCCGGGTCGCGCGAACCCTCCTCGGGATAGCGCGTGGCGATCTGGCGCAGCAGGCGCCGACCGATCGCTTCGAGCACGGTGTCGATGCGGATGCTGGCGGGAATGTGGTGGAGGAAATAGACCAGCACCGCCGTCGTCACGATCAGCAAGGCGAAGGCGACAAGGAGCGAGATCTGGGGCACGAAAGCCTCGCCCCCGCCGCCGCCGCGCATCGCGCGCAGGACGGTAAGGCCATAGACGAAGGTGCCGATGAAGGTCGCGAGGCTGAGCTGGTTGCCCTTGTCCTCCATGAAGTTGGTCAGGAGGCGGGGACCATAGTTGCCGCTGGCATAGGCCACCGCGGCAATCGTGATCGAGAACACCGTACCCGCCACGCCCAGCATCGAGCCGGTCGCCACGCCCAGCAGATCGCTTGCATCCGAGGCGTGCATCGGGCGCAGCCAGCCGTCCTCGACGAAGCGGGCGAGGAGGTCTGTCTGGTCCACTTCCACCATCACCGTGCCCAGAAGGACGGCGCACAGCGCGAAGAGGGCGGGGTAGAACCAGTAGCTGGCGCGCAGCGCGTACCAGTACGAATGCAGGCGGGCGATCATTGACGTTTTCCTTCCAACCGGCAAAGTGCACGAAAGCACACGCTTGTTCCCCCCCAATCCGGTCGGAGACCCCTTTTCGCGATGGCGCGCCTCATCCTGTTCAACAAGCCCTTCGACGTGCTCTCGCAGTTCACCGATGCCCGCTCGCCCAGTCCGCGCGCGACGCTGTCGGACTATATCGACGTGCCCGGTGTCTATCCTGCCGGGCGGCTCGACCGCGACAGCGAGGGGCTCCTGCTCCTGACCGACGATGGGCGGCTGCAGTCGCGCATCTCGGACCCGAAGTACAAGACCGAGAAGACCTATCTCGTCCAGGTCGAGCGCGAGCCCGACGAGGCCGCGCTCGCCGCGCTGCGCAAGGGCGTGATGCTGAAGGACGGGATGACCCGCCCGGCCGATGTGCGCCGGATCGAGGAGCCCGAGTTGTGGGACCGCACGCCGCCTGTGCGCTTTCGCAAGTCGGTGCCCGACTGCTGGCTGGAGCTCACTATCCGCGAGGGGCGCAACCGGCAGGTGCGGCGCATGACGGCGGCTGTCGGCCACCCGACGCTGCGGCTGGTGCGCTGGCGCATCGGGGACTGGAGCCTTGAGGGCATCGCCAACGGCGAATGGCGCGAAGCGTGAGGGGGATGCGCGCAAGGGTTGCCTTTGCCGCGGCTCTGGGGCTGGTCCTCGCAGGCCCGGCTTTCGCCCAGGACCGGGACGACCCGCTCACCCGCCCCGTCGCGCTGCAATATGCCGAAGCTTTCGGGGAGCCCGGGCCGCCGCGTCTTGTCCATGGGGCGACCTGGTCGCTGGGCTCGCCCACGCTTGCGGTCACGCTGATCGACAGCGGAGCCGGGCTGGTGCTGATCGATGCCGGGCTTGCCCAGTGGGCCCCGGTCATCGAGGCGCACCTTGAACAGATCGGCTATGCCATTGCCGACGTGAAGCTGATCCTCAGCACCGAGCCGCACTACGATCACGCCAGCGGCCTTGCCGCACTGGCCCGCGACAGCGGCGCGAAGGTGCTGGCAAGCGCGGCGGGGGCCGAGGTGCTGCGCGCAGGCCATTCGACCCGCAGCGATCCGCAACTGGATGAGCTCTTCACCTATGCTCCGGTGCCTGAGGTGACGGTGGTTAGCGATGGCGAGGTGGTGCGTCTGGGCGCTCTGGAACTGACCGCGCACGCGACGCCCGGTCATACGCCAGGCAGCCTCACCTGGTCCTGGCAGAGCTGCGCGAACGCGGATGGCTGCCGCACGCTTGTCGCAGCGGCCAGCCTGACCTCGCGCACCGATGGCACCTACCGCTATTCCGCGCCCGAGAATGCCGGGGCGCTGGCCGCGTTCCGCGACGGGCTGGCACGTCTGAAGACCTTGCCCTGCGATCAGGTTTTGCCGGCGCATCCGCCCCATGCGCAGGCGGCGGGCGCGACAGGGCCGGAGCCGTGCAAAGCGCTCTCGGCGCATTTCGGGGCGGCGCTCGACGCGCAGCTGGAACAGGAAGCGGCCTCAGGGCAGCCCTGAGGCGGGCGCGGTCAGAACGCCGCGCGCGATAAGATCGCGGATGCGCGCGCGCTGCGCCTGTGCGTGATCCTCTCCCGGCGCGGGCGGCGCATCGAAGCGCGCGGCGGCATAGTCGGGGGCGTGGAGCCCGCTCTGGAGCTGGAGCAGCGCGTTGGCAGGCCCGGGCGTGCAGCGCGCGCGGCGCTGGGCCTCGATGTCGAGCGTGGCCGTGATCGCGCGGGCACCGGCATCGCTCGAGGCAGCCAGCACGTTGCCGTGGTAGTCCACGATTTCACTGGGCTGCATGGCCCCGAGAGGATTGCCGTCTGCCTCTCCCACGGGGCCCAGATTCGCGGTCAGCATATAGGCCATGTTCTCATAGGCGCGCAGGCGCCGGGCCATGACGGGCAGCGCCGGGTCGTTGGCATCGGGGGCGTTGGCGGCGCGCATGGCCGGGGAACTGGGCGTCGCGTTGGGTGAGGCGAGGCAGGTGGCCACGACTTCGGCGCCCCGCAAGGCCAGGCTGCGCACCATTTCGGGCCAGTTGGCGTCGGTCCCCACCGTCAGCCCGATCCGGCCCAGCGGCGTGTCGGCTATGGGAAACAGCGAATCGTCTCCATAGAGGTCGCGCCATTGCGGCAGCACGTCGCTCGGCCGGGTCTTGCTGGTGAGGTCGTAGAGCTTGCGGTAGGTGAGCGCGATCTCGCCTGAGGGGGAGAGCAGCAGTCCGGTCAGGAAATAGCGTCCCGGAAATGCGGCGATGGCCTCGACAGGATTGAGGACGACGTAGGCGCCCGCGCGCTGCGCGGCGGCGCGAAGCCGGGCGATCTCGGGGCCTGCAAGATCGACCGCGCCCGCTTCCCATTGCTCGGGCGAGAGGCGCACGAGCGGCATCTGCAGGCAGAACTCGGAAAAGACGAGGAGCTTCGCGCCGCTCTCGCCCGCCGTGCGTGCAATGGCGCCCGCGAGGGTCTCGACATTGGCCGCCAGTGCTTCGGGGAGCGGTGCGCCGCTGGAGGACCAGGTGGGAAGGACGCGGGTCTGCACGCAGGCCGCCGTGTAGGGCGCGATGGCGCTGGGCACAGCCGCGCGCGACGTGGCGGAAAGGAAGGGGGCGCCCGCCGCCAGTCCTGCGCCCAGCAAGGCGCCTTCACGCAGGACGGTGCGGCGGGCGGGCATGTCTCAGCGGGTGCCCAGGTCGCCCTTGCCGACCGTGCCCGAGGCCATTTCGAGCATGGCATCAAGGCTCTTCTTGGCATCGAGCCGCAGGGTTTCCTCGATCTCGATCTTCGGTTCCAGATCGCGGAGCGCGATGTAGAGCTTTTCCATGGTGTTGAGCGCCATGTAGGGGCAGATGTTGCAGTTGCAGTTGCCGTCCGCACCCGGCGCGCCGATGAACGTCTTGCCCGGCAGCGCGCGTTCCATCTGGTGGATGATGTGCGGCTCGGTCGCGACGATCAGCGTGTCGCCTTCCATCGCCTTGGCGTAGTTGAGGATGCCGCTGGTCGAGCCCACGTAGTCGGCGTGGTCGACGATGGTCGGCGGGCATTCCGGGTGTGCGGCGATCGGCGCACCGGGATGCTGCGCCTTGAGCTTCAGAAGCTCGGTCTCGCTGAAGGCCTCATGCACGATGCACACGCCCGGCCAGAGCAGCATCTCGCGGTTGAACTTGCGCGAAAGATAGCCGCCCAGGTGCCGGTCGGGGCCGAAGATGATCTTCTGGTCGGCCGGGATCTGCTGGAGGATCGTCTCCGCGCTGGAGCTGGTCACGATCACGTCCGAGAGCGCCTTCACCTCGGTCGAGCAGTTGATGTAGGTGAGCGCGATGTGGTCCGGATGGGCCTCACGGAACGCCTTGAACTTTTCAGGCGGGCAGGAGTCTTCGAGGCTGCAGCCCGCTTCCATGTCGGGCAGGATCACGGTCTTCTCGGGCGAGAGGATCTTGGCGACCTCGGCCATGAACTTGACGCCGCAAAAGGCGATGACGTCTGCGTCGGTCTCGGCGGCCTTGCGGCTGAGTTCCAGACTGTCGCCCACGAAGTCGGCCAGGTCCTGCAACTCGGGCTTCTGGTAGTAGTGGGCGAGGATGACGGCGTTGCGCTCCTTGCGCAGACGCTCGATCTCGGCCCGCAGATCGAGGCCCTTCAGATCGGCACGATCAGGCATGGCAGTCATGGCGGATTTCCCTTCGGTCCTTGTCCGGGCGTCTCGGTTCGCGGCGCGCCTGCGCCAGTCCGATCCCCTTTTGCGGCCTACTTAGGGGCGGGTGTGCAAGGACCCAAGGGAAAAATGCGCAAGGGCGCGGCGGGTGGCGACCTGGCCGCCAGGTGGACGCGCTCCTGTCAGGGCTTAGCCTTGCGCGATGCGCTCGGCCAGCGCCTGGACGGCGGGGAGGCGGCCCATCATCTCGACCAGGGTGTGCGAGAAGGCCACGGCCCCAAGCGAGACCAGCGTGGCGCGGTGGACCCGCCCGAACTGGGCCAGATCGTGGCGTGCGACCAGCGCCAGGACGCCCAGCTGCAGCACCATGACGGCAAATTCGCCCCAGGGCTGCATCAGCGGGAAGGGCAGGAGACGCCCCAGCGCGGGCTCCAGGATCATCACGTTGGCCCCCACGATCAGGCGCGGGTGCGCCGTGATGTCACGCCCGAGCGCCACCACCGCAGCCATCACCAAGGCGCCGAAAGTCGCGATGTTGATGGTGTTGAGCGTCAGGAAGTAGGACGGCGCAAAGAAGCCGGGTACGTGGCGGCTCGCCACGCTCATGTAGGTGGAGTAGGCCCCCAGCACCACGACGCCGAGCGCGAGGACAAGAGCGATGGCCCCGGTCTGGCGATGGCGGGCGACATCGCCGCGTGCGATCAGCGTGGGCTGGAGAACGAAGAAGCCGAGCCAGGCGAGCATCGCGGCGGCGTGAAGATGGATCCACAGCGGCGCGGCGCCGACATCGGCGAATCCGCGCGCGGTAAATTGCAGGAACGCGAAGAGATCGAACGCCGCGATTCCCAGCGCGACTTTTTGCCAGAAGCTCAGTGCCTTGGTTTTGGCAGGTGCCAGGCTTGCCATATGTCTTCCCCCAGTTTTTCGGTTTTTCTGGGGGCAGGGTACGTCAACTCGTGCGATTTACGAAATCCTGTTTTACATTTTCGCAATTATCGCAGGGGTGCTGTCAAGCGATTCCCTCGGGCAAACGCCACGCATCGCCGCAGCGCAGGACCAGGTCGCGGCGCTCCAGGTCGATGAGGTGGGCCAGCACGGAGCGGCCTGCCGCGGGCCAGAGACGCTCGTCGACGCCCTTGTACATGGCAGGGACCATGGCCGGGATGGTGGTGTTGCCCGCTTCGATCTGGCGCAGGATCTGGCGCTCGCGGCTGCGGCGGTGGCCGAGCATCCCGCGCACGAGTTGGTGGGGCTTGGTAATCGCGGGGCCATGCGCGGGAAAGTAGATGGTGTCCTGCGTACGCTCGTAGAGCCGCGCGAGGCTGGCGAGGTAGTCGCTCATGTCGCCATCGGGCGGGGAGACGACCTGGTCGACCAGCCCATGACGTGATCGCCGGTGAAAAGCGCGCCGGTTTCCTCCAGCGCAAAGCACAGGTGGTTGGAGGTGTGGCCGGGTGTCGCAACCGCGGTGAGCGTCCAGCCCTCGCCCGAAATGCTCTCGCCGTCGGCGAGCACGCGGGAGGGGCGGTAGTCGGCGTCGAAGGCCGCATCGGCACGCGGGCCGTCGTCTTCCAGCGTGAGCGGCGCGCAGCCGATGATGGGGGCGCCCGTGCGCGCGCTCAGCGGCGCGGCTGCGGGCGAGTGGTCGCGGTGGGTGTGGGTGCACGCGATCGCTGTGAGGCGGGCCTCGCCCAGCGCGTCGAGGATCGCGGCGAGGTGCTCCTCTTCGGCGGGGCCGGGATCGATCACGGCAACCTCGGCGCCATCGCCCACGAGGTAGGTCTGGGTACCCGTGTAGGTGAAAGGCGAGGGATTGCGCGCGAGAACGCGCCGTACCTTGGGGGCAATCGTCTCGGCCAGGGCATAAGGCCGCTCGGGTTCCGCGTCGCTCTGCATGGAGGCGCTATGGGGGCTTGGGGCGCGCATGTCGAGGCGTGTCGGCCGGCGAAAAGAGCCGCGCCGGGCACTCAGCTGGCGAGGCGGCCCTCGATGCGCTGGCGCAGCCGCTCGATGGCGCTGGCCGCCGCGGCTTCCTCGCGCGACAGGCTCCAGGTCTCGTCAAGGCGCTCCAGGCGCGCGTAGAAGGTGCGGGTGCGCGCGACGAGCCGGGTGATCCCGGCATCGAGCAGAGTCTCGTCATCCGCGCGTCCCTCGCGGGCATGGCGCAGGTCCTGGGCCAGCCGTCCGTGGCGGCGGAGCTGCTCCTCCCCGATCTCGCCCATGAAGTAGGCGCGGTGCTGCAGCAGCCAGGCAATCGCGTGCATCATGCGCGTCGTCGTGGCGAGGCCCACGCGCGAATAGGCGATGCGGATGCGGTCCTCGTCGGTGGAGGGTGTCCTCGCGCCGGATGGCGGACGGGCCGGGGGCGCAAGCTGGCCGGACATCTGCCCGGACGCGGAGAAAGTCCCGCGCACGTCTTCCGACAGCGCGAGCGCCTCGCGGTAGAGGCCCTCCACGATGCGGGGGCAGATGGCCAGCGTGTGGGTCATGGCCAACAGCTATTTCGCATGCGCGAATCAGGGGCAATGGGAAAGGTACGCAAACGCCGGCTGGACAGGGCATGTGTCCCTGACTGGCACGGTTTAAGGTTGACGCGCTTTAACCTTTATTGCGGATTTGCCCTGATTTTTCACGTTGCCCTGATTTTTCACAGGGCCCCGAAAGTCGCGCGCCGGATTGCGGAGCATCTCAGGCGATGATGTCGGGAATCAGGTAGTCCTCAATGTGGCTGATCTGGTCCTTTAGGCCCAGCTTGCGCTTTTTCAGGCGTGCGATCTGCAGCTGGTCGGTGCCGCCTGCCGCGCGCAGGGCATCGATCGCGGCGTCGAGATCGCGGTGCTCGATCCGCAGGATTTCCAGCCGTTTACGCATTTCCTCTTCGGTCACGGCGGATTCCTCGAACGCTAGAATGGGCCCGTTTGTGCAGTGCGATTGGTGAATCCGGCCTGACGCAGGTTTCACGCAACTCACCGATATGTAGCAATCCCGGACTTCGCAAGATGCTGTGAATGTGGTTCCCTTCGATTGCGCCGTTCCCTGAGAACCGAGTCGCCAATCCGGGCCACCGGAAAGAGGGATCGCGTATCCACGAAAGAGGAGACACCATTCATGGAAAGTTCTCACGTCAGCGCCCTGCAGCTCAAGCACGCCGGTATCGATCGCCGGCTTCACGACGAATTGAGCCGCCCGATGCCTGATGCCGTGGTGATACAGGCCCTCAAGAAGCGAAAGCTGATGATCAAGGAGGAGATCGGCCGGGGCTGAACGCTTCGCGCTGGGCCTCGCGCCGCGCGTGACGCGGCGGTTTCCAGCCCTGTTTTGGGACAAGCTCCTCCGGAAACGGAGGCCTTATCCATAGCTGGGTCGATTTGCGCGCTCCAACCGCGTTTCCAAACGCCCGCGTTTGGGGTACTCCCCAAGCCATGACCAGCGGAGCCGTCGACGCAGCACGAAACATCCTCACCGGCCTTCACGAGGTGATGGCCTCGCGCCAACACGCGCAGGCCAAGCTCAATACGGTCGTCGAAGTGATCGGGGAGAGCCTCCATTCTGAGGTCTGCTCGATCTACCTCCTGCGTGAGGGCATGCTGGAACTCTTCGCCACGCGCGGCCTGGCCCAGGAGGCCGTCCACGTGACGCGCCTGGCCATTGGCGAGGGTCTCGTCGGCACGATTGCCGAGAAGATCGAGACCCTCAACCTGGCCGAGGCCGCCGCGCACCCCGACTTCTCCTATCGTCCGGAAACGGGCGAGGAAAAATTCCACTCCTTCGCGGGCGTGCCCATCGTGCGGCGCGAGCGGGCCGTGGGCGTGCTGGGCGTCCAGCATGTCGAGCGGCGTCGCTACGAGGAAGTGGAGATCGAGGCGCTGCAGACCGTGGCGATGGTGCTCTCCGAGCTCATCACCAACGCCGGGCTCATCGACGACGATTACGCCGCCTCGCTGGATCCCACGCACAACGCGCCCGAGCAGCTGCGCGGCCTGCCGCTGGTCAAGGGGCTGGCGCAGGGCACGGCGGTCTACCACCAGCCGCGCGTCACCATCGAGCACATCGTCGCTCAGGACACCGAGGCCGAGCGCCAGCGCGTGATCCTCGCCTTCGACAAGATGCGCGAGCAGATCGACCGCATGGCCGGGCAGGCCGAGTTCGGCGTGGGCGGCGAGCACGAGGAAGTGCTCGAGACCTACCGCATGTTCGCCTACGATGAAGGCTGGACGCGCCGCATCAACGAGGCGATCGATTCCGGCCTTACCGCCGAAGCCGCGATCGAACGCGTGCAGCAGCGCACCCGCATGCGCATGCGCCAGATCGACGACGCGCTCCTCGCCGACCGCATGCACGACCTGGAGGACCTGGCGAACCGCTTGCTGCGCATCGTTTCGGGCCAGATCGGCACGGCGGCCTCGCTGGGCCTGCGCAACGATGCGATCCTGATCGCGCGTAACCTGGGCCCAGCCGAGCTGCTCGAATACGACAAGCGGCGTTTGAAGGGCGTGGTCCTGGAAGAAGGCTCGCTCACCAGCCACGTGGTGATCGTGGCGCGGGCGATGGGCATTCCGGTGCTGGGCCGCGTGCGAGGCCTTCGCGGCTATGTGCGCGAGGGCGATACGCTGCTGCTCGATGCCGAGCAGGGCATGGCGACCGTGCGTCCTTCGCCGGGCGCGATCGAAGCGTTCGAGGCGCGCTTTGCCAAGAACCGCGAGAAGCAGGCGGTCTACGCCTCGATGCGCGATGTCGAGCCGGTCACGAAGGATGGCACGCGCATCCAGGTGCGCATCAACGCGGGCCTGCGCGACGACATCGCCAATCTCAGCCTGACCGGCGCGGACGGCATTGGCCTCTTCCGCACCGAGTTCCAGTTTCTCGTTTCGGCGACGCTCCCTGCGCGCGAGCGCCAGACGCGGCTCTACCGCGACGTCCTCGATGCGGCGGGTTCCAAGCCGGTGGTCTTCCGCACCGTCGACATCGGCGGTGACAAGACTCTGCCCTACCTGCGCCATGATGACGGCGAGGGGGAGGAGAACCCGGCGATGGGCTGGCGCGCGCTGCGCGTCGCGCTCGAACGCGAGGGGCTGCTCAAGGTCCAGGCGCGCGCGCTGCTCGAAGCGGCCGGAGGGCGCGAGCTAAACGTGATGTTCCCGCTCGTCGCCGAACCCTGGGAATTCGACGAGGCCAAGGCCGTGTTCGAGGGCCAGCTGGCGTACCTGCGCAAGACCAAGCGCATGCTGCCCGAGGCGATCCGCTACGGCGTCATGCTGGAGGTGCCCGCGCTGGCCGAGCAACTCGACATCCTCGCGCCCAAGATCTCGTTCCTGTCCATCGGCACCAACGATCTGACCCAGTTCCTCTTTGCCGCGGACCGTTCGAACCCCAAGCTGGCCGAGCGTTACGACTGGCTCAGCCCTGCGATCCTGCGCTTCCTGCGCCGGGTGGTGACTTCGCTGGAAGGCAGCAACGTCGATATCGGGGTGTGCGGCGAGATGGGCGGGCGCCGCCTGGAGGCGCTGGCCCTGCTGGGGCTGGGCATCCATCGCCTTTCGATCACCCCGGCCTCGGTCGGGCGCATCAAGGACCTTGTCGGCAAGACCGATCTGGGCGAGATCGAGACCGCGATGCGCGGCTGGCTGGCCGAGCCGCCCGCCAACCTTCGCGAGACGATGCACGCCTGGGCCTCGGCACGCGGGCTTCTTACCGACTGATCCCGGGCGCTCCCTGTGCGTCGCAATGGCTCGCACGCTGCGCAAGAGCGGGAAATGCGGACGGCAGGCGTGCAAATTGCACGTCCTGGCGCGCGATGGTGGGAAGGTGTTAAAACTTTTTGGTTCCAGAGGCCCTCTTCGATTGACTTTGTCGTGTCGTAAAGGTTGGTTAGCGCGCGCAGACAGACCGTGTTCTGATCGCCGCTCGTGCCCCTCGGAGCCTAATGGATAACGTGGAAACACCCGAACCGACCTCGCAGCCCCTCACTGCGGGCCAGACCCTGCTCAAGGCCCGCGAAGAGGCCGGTCTCAGTCGCGCCGACATCGCCTCGCGCACCAAAGTTGCCGAGCGCCATATTCTCTCGATCGAGGAGGACCGTTTCGAGGACCTCGCCGCGCGCACCTATGCCGTTGGTTTCTCGCGGGCCTATGCCCGTGCGATGGGGCTCGATGAAAAGGTCATCGCCGAGAAGGTTCGCGCCCAGCTTGACGCGCACGAGCCCTATGCGCCGGTCACCCAGCCCAGTTTCGAGCCCGGCGATCCCGCCCGTGTGCCCTCCAGCGGCCTCGCCTGGCTGGCGGGCGGCGCGGTCGTCCTGGTGATCGGCCTCGTCTTCTATTTCTGGAGCAGCGTGTTCTCGCCCGAAGGCGAACTACCCTCGCTTCTGCCCGGCGACGAACCGAGCGCGGCGCCCGCTCCGACGCAGGCTGTCGCCGCGCCATCCCCTTCGGCCGCGGTCCCGTCCGGCCCGGTCGTGCTGACGGCCAATGCCGACCAGGTCTGGCTGCGCGTCTCCGACGGGACCGGCGCCACTCTGGTGGAAACGGTGCTGGCGCGCGGCGAGAGCTGGACCGTGCCCGCCGATGCCGACGCGCCCACGCTGCGCACCGCGCGTCCCGACGCGCTGGCGATCACCGTGGGCGGCACCGCGGTCCCCGCGCTTTCGGACAAGCCCGAGACCGTCTCGGGGGTTTCGCTCGCGCCGCGTGATCTGCTGGGAAGCGCGGCTCCCGCGCCCGCCTCGAGTCCGGCCGCCACGCCCGCCCCAACGTCCACGCCCACGGCTGCGAGCACGCCTGCGCCCCGCGCGACCTCGACGCCGACCGCGCGCACCAGTCCGGCGGCCAGCCCGGCTGCCAGCTCGCGTCCGGGCCCGACGCCGAGCCGCACGGCCACGGCGCGCCCGAGCCCGGCGCCCAGCCGCACGGCTGCCGCGCGCCCGGCCACGGCCCGCCCGAGCCCGAGCGCGCCGGCCACGCAGGAGAGCGGCGGCCCGGTCTCGATCCTGCCGACCGGCAACGCAAGCCCGAGCCCGAACCCGACCGCGGTATCCACGACTTCCGAATAAGCCAGCCTCGACAGGTGCAGGTGCCTTGCGGCAAGCAGGGGTCCTGTCGCCCGTGGTTCATCCCCTGTTCGATGCCGGGCGCCCATGGTTGCAGCCGCCGGGCCTCAGGGGCCCAGAGACGGAGAAGAATTAGGCGATGATTGCGTATCCCACCAAGACACAGGTGCTCCGCCGCCTGCCGCGCACCTCGGCCCTGGCCGCACTGGCCGTCGCGCTCGTGGCGAGCGTGAGCCCGGTTTCGGTGGCCGCGCAGGACAGCACCGACGCGCGCCTGCGCAAGGTCGAGAAGGAAGTGAGCGCGCTCCAGCGCAAGGTCTTCCCCGGCGGCAGCGGCACCTTCTTCGAGCCCCAGATCACCGCGCCCGCCGCCGGATCGCCGGCGCCCCAGACGGCCACGAGCACGCCGGTCAGCGATCTTCTGAACCGCATGGAAGCGGTGGAATCGCAGATGGCGCGCCTGACCTCCCAGGTCGAGCAGAACAGCAACCGCCTGGCCCTCCTGGAGGAAAAGGTCGCCGCCTCGGCTTCGGTCCCGGCAGCGCCCGCGCCCCAGAGCGCTCCGCAGGCAGAGCCGGTCAGCGCCTCGCAGAACAACCTGTCGGCGATGAGCGGCGGGGTCATCAAGACGCCCCCGGCTGCGGCTGCAAAGCCTGCGCCCGCCCAGCCTGCTCCGGCCCAGCCAGCACCCGCCACCAGCGCCCGCGCGCAGGGCGTGCAGGCCATCGTGAAGCCGCAGACCGCCGATGCGGGTGAGGACGAATACACTTACGGCTTCCGCCTGTGGGACGCGGGCTACTTCCCCGAGGCGCGCCAGCAGCTCAAGATCTACCTTGAGAAGTACCCCAACCACCGCATGGCGAGCTACGGGCGCAACCTGCTCGGCCGCGCCTGGCTCGACGACAAGAACCCGTCCGAAGCGGCCAAGTGGTTCCTCCAGAACTACCAGGCCGACAAGCAGGGCGCACGCGCGGCCGACAGCCTGCTGTACCTGGGCATCGCGATGAAGCAGCTCAAGGACACCAAGCGCGCCTGCATCGCGCTGGCCGAATTCAGCGAGACTTACGCCTCCGAAGCGGCCGGACGTCTGGGCTCGCTCTATTCCACCACGCGCAATGGGCTCGACTGCAACTGATCCCGCGCTGGTCCCGGCTCCCGAGGCGGTCGATCGGTTTCGTGCCGATCTGACCGCGCTGTGGGGCTGGGCGCTGGCGGATGAGGGCATGCGCCTGGGCCTTGCGGTTTCGGGCGGGCCGGACAGCACCGCGCTGCTGCTGCTCGCCGCCGCGGCCTTTCCGGGCCGGGTCGAGGCCGCGACCGTCGAGCATGGCCTGCGCCCCGAAAGCGCGCAGGAAGCCGCCGATGTCGCGGCGCTTTGCGCGCGGCTGGGCGTGCCCCACGCCATCCTTCCCGTCACCGTGGCCGAGGGCAACGTGCAGGCCATGGCCCGCGCCGCGCGCTACGCCGCGCTGGCGAGCTGGGTCGAGGAGCGGGAATTGGCCGCGATCCTCTCGGCCCACCACGCCGACGACCAGGCCGAGACGCTGCTGATGCGCCTCAACCGCGCGAGTGGAGTGGCCGGACTTGCCGGAACGCGTGCGCTCGGCCGGGTACCCGAAACGCAGATTCCGCTTTTGCGCCCGGTGCTGGGCTGGCGCCGCAGCGAGCTGGCCCAGATCGTCGAGGCGGCCGGGATCGAGGCCGCGCAGGACCCGAGCAACGCGAACGAGCGCTACGACCGGGTGCGGCTGCGCAACGCGCTGGCGCAGGCGGACTGGATCGACGTTTCGGCGGTCGCGCAAAGCGCCGCACACCTGGCCGAAGCGGACGCCGCGCTCGCGTGGATGGCGGACCTCGAATACCGCTCGTGCCTCAAGAAGGAGCCGATGGGGCTGCGCTACAAGCCGCAGGCCCCGCGCGCGGTGGCCCTGCGCGTGGTCGCCCGGATCGTCACCGAACTCGACGGACAGGAACCGCGCGGAAGCGCCGTTGCGCGCCTGTTCGACGCGCTGTGCGCGGGTGAGCCAGCCTCTATCGGCAATCTTGTCGTGCGGCCCAACGCGGGGGGGTGGAGCTTTGCCAAGGCGCCGCGCCGGGCGGTGAAGAGATAGAAGAGGGATATCCGAGGGCCATTGCCCTCGGGCTCCCCATACCATCTAGCTCGCCTTACACGCGCTGCGGTGGCTGAGGAAGGTGAGGTCGCCCGGTTTGGGGTCAAGGGGCGATGGCCCCTTGAATCAATTCCTACCCTTCGACGAGACTGTCCCCCATGCCCACCTGCTTGCCGCGCGTGATGTAGACCTTGTCGCCCAGCTTGGTCATCTGGAACAGCTTGGCCGCGAAGGGATCGGGCATGCCGACGCAGCCGTGGCTGGCAAAGCCCTTTTCCACCTGCGAGCCATGCAGCGAGACGCCGTCGTTCGTCAGGCGCTGCATGTAGGGCATCGGCGCGCCGGTGTAGATGTTCGAGACGTGGTCGATGTCCTTCTCGGTAATGGGGAAGACGCCGGTAGGGGTAGGTTTCTCCTGGCTGCCGAGCAGAACGGCCGTCGCCCCGATCTCGTAGCCGCCGCGAAAGACCGAGAGCACGCGCGCGTCGAGGTCCACGGTGATGACCAGCGGGCCATCGGGCACGCCGTCCTCGTCCCAGTGCCATTCGCCGTAGCGGATCGGCCCTTCGATGGGGAGGATGCGCTTGATGACGAACGGCTCGTCCGGCGCGGGGGCAGGGGGCCCGGCTGGCGCTGGCGCAGGTTCGACCCCGGCAACCTCCACCGGGCTTTGCGTCGCCTCGGGCGCCGGATCCGAGCGGCCTGCAAGCGTCAGCACGCCGCCGATGACCACGATGGCGCCGAGGCCGGAAAGCAGGAGAAGGCGGGAACTCACGTCGGCGGGTCACTTCGTGTGGGGGCTGTCTACCCGGTCCTGATCGCAGATCGCCCGCCTGTGCGCCAGTGCCTTGGCGCCGGGTGTCCCGGAGCGGGAAAGGGGCCTTACCCCGCCGGGTCGTCACCGTGCGCGGTGATCCCGCCGCGCAGGATGGCGTTCGCGATCTCGGCCACTTCGGCGGGGCTGCGGTCCTGTGTCCACACCGCGTAGCGCAGCCCCAGGAACACGTTCATGCCCATGATCGCCCAGGCGTGGGCTTCCTCCACGTCGGCGCGCAACTCGCCCTTGCGCACTCCGTCGGCGAGGCGCTCGGTGATGCGGCTCGCGGTGCCTTCGTAGTGCGCGCGGAAGGTCGCGGGATCGACGAACTCGCACTCGTCGATAATCCGGTAGATCTCCTTGTGCTCGTTCGCGAACTTGAGGAAGTTGGTGAGCGCCACGCGCTCGGCTTCCAGCGCGGGAAGCTCGGTGCGCCGGGCCTCGCGCGCGGCTTCGCGCACGCGCGCGCTGAGGTCGCTGACGAGCGCGCGGTAGATCTCGTCCTTGGAATCGAAATAGGTGTAGAAACTGCCCAGCGCGGTTCCGGCGCGCTGCGTGATCGAGGTGATTGAGGCCTCGTGAAAGCCCCTTTCGCCAAATTCTATCGCCGCCGCGTCGAGCAGTTTGCGCCGCGTCTTGCGCCCGCGCTCGGTGCGCGGAATCTTGTCCGCTGGCGGGTTTGCGCCATTTTCGGTGGGGGACGGCGCGCCGTTCGGATCCTCCAGGGGGGGCTTTTCTGTGCTCACGAAGCCACAGCTATCGGCTCTTGCGAGCCTTGGCAAATCTTTGGAGTTGAAACCCGGTTCAAGTATCAATAAGCAGGGCCCAACAAGAATTGGTTCATTGGGAGTGAATGCTATGAACAAGGCGCGATTCCGCGTTCGTGAGGCGAGTGCGCTGGCGCTTCTCGCTGGGTTGGGGGCTCTGGTCCTTTCGGCTCCGGCCACCGCACAGGAGGCGCAAGCCGCCCCCGCACAGGCCGAAACGCCGCCCGAGGCCACCGGCGGCGCGATCATCGTCACCGCCCGCCGGCGCGAAGAGCGCCTCGTCGATGTGCCCATCGCGGTGACCAGCTTCAGCGGGGAGCAGCTTGCCAAGACCGGCGCCCTCGATGTCACCGAGATCGCCCAGTCGGCCCCCAACGTGACGCTCGAACCCTCGCGCGGGACCAACTCCACGCTGTCGGCCTTCATCCGCGGCATCGGTCAGCAGGACCCGGTCTCGGGCTTCGAGCAGGGCGTGGGCATCTACCTTAACGATGTCTACCTCAACCGTCCGCAGGCCGCCGTCCTCGACATCTATGACGTCGAGCGCATCGAGGTCCTGCGCGGGCCGCAGGGCACGCTCTACGGACGCAACACTATTGGCGGCGCGGTCAAGTACGTGACCAGGAACATGCCGATGGAGCCCTCGATCAAGGTGCGCGGGACGCTGGGCACCTACGACCAGGCCGACGTGGTGGTGACGGCCTCGACGCCGCTGACCGACCTTGTCCGCGTGGGCGGTTCGTTCGCGCGCCTTTCGCGCGGCGGCTTTGGCGACAACCTCACCACGGGCGAGGAAAACTACAACAAGGACATCTGGGCGGGACGCGCCAGCCTCGAGATCGGCGGCTACGGCGAGCCGGTGCTGATCAAGATCTCAGGCGACTACACCAAGGACAATTCCAACGCGCGCGGCGGCCACCGTCTGACCCCGGGCTTCGTCAGCGGCGCGCCGGTGCTGGACGATGTCTACGATACGCGCGGCGGCCTCATGGACCCCAGTCAGTACGTCGAGGCCTACGGGCTCTCGATGAACGCGACGGCGGACCTCTCGGACACGCTGACCTTCAAGTCGATCAGCGCCTGGCGCAAGGATTCCAGCGCCTCGCCGATCGACTTCGACGCGCTGCCCGCGGTCGACCTCGACGTCCCGGCCTACTACCGCAACGAACAGCTGAGCCAGGAATTCCAGCTGCAGTACGATGACGGCGGCGCGCTTCAGGCGCTGGTCGGCTTCTACTACCTGACCGCCACCGCCGACACCCAGTTCGACGTGCGCCTGTTCACCGCGTTCGATGGCCTCACCGCCTTCACCCAGGCCGATGTCGACACCAACACCTGGGCGGCCTTCGCCGACTTCACCCTCGACATCACCGACCAGCTCAGCCTGTCGGGCGGTGGCCGCTACACCTGGGACAAGCGCTCGGCCTCGATCCTGCGCCAGAACTATCTGGGCGGTGGCTCGCCGGTCTTTGGCGGCGCGGGCATTCCCTTTGGCGGGGCGAGCACCAACTTCTCGGGCTCGGCGACCTTCAAGAAGTTCACCCCGCGCGTCTCGCTCTCGTTCAAGCCCACGCCCGACCACAATATCTACGGCGGCTTCAGCCAGGGCTTCAAGGGCGGCGGCTTCGACCCGCGCGGCGTGGGCGTGAACGCGCCGACCAGCAACCCGAGCGGCATTCCCAGCGACGGCGAGATCGCCGATTACCTCAGCTTCGATCCCGAAACGGTGAACAGCTACGAGATCGGCTACAAGGGCAACCTCTTCGGCGGTGATCTCTACGTGGCGCTCGCGGCCTTCCACATGGACTACAGCGACGTCCAGATCCCGGGCTCGGCGGGCTGCACGGTGGGCGGCATTCCGACCTTCTGCGGGGTCATCACCAATGCGGGCAAGGCCAAGATCGACGGTATCGAACTGGAGACCAACGCCACGCTTGCCCGCGACTTCCTCGGCATGGGTGACCGCCTGACCTTCGCGGGATCGCTGGGCTGGATCGATGCGCGCTACACCGAGTACGAGGGCCTCATCGCGGGCGTTCCGACCGACGTCTCGGACTACCGCAAGATCCAGAACACGCCCGAATGGACCGGCAGCGGTACGCTGGGCTACGAAACGCCGGTCGGCGATGGCGACCTCTCGTTCAGTTCGACCGTCTCGTTCCGCAGCAAGACCTACCAGTTCGAGGTGCCCAACCCCTACCTGGACCAGGGCTCCTACGCGCTCATCGATGCGAGCATCGTCTACACCGCGCCCGGCGGGAACTGGAGCCTGGGCGTCCACGGCAAGAACCTGACCGACAAGCGCTACAAGACCTCGGGCTACACCTTCATGGCCGCCGATCCGCTGACCGGCGCGCTGGCGAGCCCGCTGACCCCGACGCTGGGCACCGAGGGCACGCTGACCGCGTTCTATGGCAACCCGCGGCAGGTCTTCGTGACCGCGTCGCTGGAATTCTGAACGTAGACACGCACTAGAGGCAGGGCCTACCGGTCCGGCTGGGCGGCGATGCTGGGGGGCATGCCGCGCGGCCGGACCGGACCAGACCGGACGAGGGACGGGCTTTGCCAGGAAAGGATACCCCAACGATGGACTACGCGCTCCACCGCTATCGCAGCGCCTGTGGGCGGCTGGATCTGGTCGCGCGCGACTATCCGGCCGCGCGCCCCGACGCGCCCGTGCTGCTGCTCATGCACGGGCTCACCCGCAACAGCGCCGACTTCGCGCCGGTCGCGGCCTACCTTGCAGGCGAGTACCGCCTGATCGTGCCCGACCAGCGCGGGCGCGGGCTCTCGCAGTGGGACCCGGACCCGGCGCAATACCGGCCCGACGTCTACTGCGCGGACATGTTCGCGCTGCTCGACGGACTGGGCATTGAAGACTGCGGCGTGATCGGCACCTCGATGGGCGGGCTGATGGCGCTGGTCATGCAGGCGATGCGCCCGGGCTTTGCCAGGGCCATGGTCTTCAACGACATTGGCCCTGTTCTCGAGGCCGAGGGCCTGACCCGCATCCAGGGCTATGTCGGGCCGGGTGGTCCCATGGCGGACTGGAATGCGGCCGCCGCGCGCTGCCGGGCGATCAATTCCTCGGCCTTTCCCGATTTCGGGCAGGCAGACTGGATGGCCTTTGCGCGCCGGACATGCGTGGAGAACCCCGAGGGGACGGTTTCCTTTGCCTACGACCCGGAGATCTCGAAGGGCGTGTCGGGCGAGGATGCGACCGTGGTGCCGCCCGATCTGTGGCCCTTGTGGGACGCGCTCGATGCGATCCCGGTGCTGGTCATTCGCGGCGCGATTTCGGACCTCCTGAGCGCGGCGACCGTTGCCGAGATGGCCAGCCGTCATTCCGGGCCCTATGAAGCGGTGGAAGTTGCGCGCGTGGGCCATGCCCCGATCCTCGACGAGGCGCCCGCGCGCGCCGCGATCACCGCCTTCTGCAAGGAGCACATGGGCTGACATGGCCACACTGGACACCTCCCGCGCCGCGCCCCCACCCGCACCTGCTTCGGCTCCGGGGGAGCGCAAGGCCGCGTCGCCCAACCTGGTGCTGGCGATGCTGCTGCTGGTCTACATCTTCAATTTCGTGGACCGGCAGATCCTGGCGATCCTCGCCGCGCCGATCCAGGCGGATCTCGACCTGTCCGACGCGCAGATGGGCCTGTTGGGCGGGCTCGCCTTCGCGATCCTCTATTCGACGCTGGGTGTGCCACTGGCCTCGCTGGCGGACCGCACGAGCCGCTCCTGGGTGATCACCGGCTCGCTCGTATGCTGGAGCCTGTTCACCGCCATGTGCGGTCTGGCGCAGGGGTTCTGGCACATCTTTCTGGCCCGGCTTGGCGTGGGCATCGGCGAGGCGGGCGGCGTTGCGCCGTCCTACGCGGTGATCGGCGACCACTTCCCGTCCGAGCGGCGTGCCTTTGCGCTCTCGATCTACTCGCTGGGTATTCCTCTGGGTTCGGCGGCAGGCGTCCTTGCGGGCGGCTATGTCGCGGCGACGGTGGACTGGCGCGCGGCCTTTGCGGTGGTGGGCCTGTGCGGCCTCCTCATCGCGCCCGCCTTCAAGTTCGTGGTGCGCGACCGCCCCAAGCCCGCCGTGGCGGACCGGGGCCCGGCTGCACCAACCCTGGGCGCGGTGGCCCGCGTGCTCGCGCGCAAGAAGGCGTTCTGGCTGCTGAGCTTCGGTGCGGCCTCAAGTTCGATGCTGGGCTATGGCCTCGCGTTCTGGCTGCCGAGCCTCCTCCAGCGCAGCTTCGCGCTCGACCTTGTCCACACCTCCTGGTTCATCGGTGCGGTGCTGCTGATCGGGGGAACGGTGGGCGTCCTTCTGGGCGGTATCCTGGCCGACAAGCTGGGCAAGGCCGACCGGGCGTTCTACGGCTGGGTTCCGGCGATGGCCTATACCGTTGCGGTGCCGCTCTTTGCCGCCGGGATCTGGACCTCGAGCGTGCCGCTGGCCTTTCTCCTCTTCCTCGTGCCCCAGGCGCTGGCCTACGTCTGGCTGGGGCCGGTGACCTCGGCAATCCAGCATCTGGTCGATCCACCCGCACGCGCGACGGCTTCGGCGCTCTTCCTCCTGATCAACAACCTCATCGGGCTTGGCGGCGGGATCTATGCGCTGGGCGCGCTCTCGACCGCGCTGACGCCGGTCTACGGGAGCGAGGCGCTGCGCATGTCGATGCTCTTCGCGCTGGTACTCTACCTTGTCGCCGCCACGCTGATGGCGCTGGCCGGGCCGTTTCTGCGCCGGGAGTGGGTGGACGAAGTAAAGTAGGATTCCGAGGGCCATTGCCCTCGGGCTCCCCGAACGGTCGACCTCACCTTACGCGCGCACCGCGGCGTGAGAGAGGTGAGGTCGCCCGTTTTGGGGTCAAGGGGCGATGGCCCCTTGAATCACTATCTTCCTTCTTCTTCAGATCGGTAGCTCGGTCGTCGACTTGATCTGCGAGAGCGCCACGATCGAGTTCACTTCCTGCACGCCGGGCAATTGCGAGAGCTTGCCGAAGAAGAAGCGCTCGTAGGCCTTGATGTCCTCGGCCACGACGCGGATCATGAAGTCGATCGAGCCCATCATCACGTAGCAGTCGAGCACCTCGGGAAAGTCGCGGATCTGCGCGGCGAACTCGTCGAGGTTGGCGCGGCCGTGGGCGTTGAGCTTGACCTGGACGAAGACGTGCGCGTTGAGGCCCACTTTCTCGCGGTCGATGATGGCCACGCGGCGCACGATCACGCCCTCGCGTTCGAGCCGGTCGATGCGCCGCCAGCAGGGCGAAGCGGAGAGGCCCACCTTCTCGGCGATCTGCGCCGTGGTCTGGCTGGCGTCGCGTTGCAGCTCGCGGAGAATTTTTCGCTCATAGGCGTCAAGCTCGGTCATATTGACCTATATAGCCCCTTCTGGGGGATGGTCCATTCACTGCGAGGCTCTGCAGGGCCGGAATGAGAAAAGATTTTCCGTGGCGCACACGCTATAGGCGGTCTCCCAAGCAAAGGAGTGATACGATGGTTGTCGCCGCCACGCGCAGCGTGCCCGAAGAATGCATCCGCCTCGAAGATCCCAAGGCCGGTCTCGATGGCTACATCGTCATTCACTCCACCGCACGCGGCCCCGCGGCGGGCGGCTGCCGGTTCTGGACCTACGATGCCCCCGAGGCGGCGCTCGCCGACGCGATGCGCCTTGCCGAAGGCATGAGCTACAAGAATGCCTCGGCCGAACTGCCGCTGGGGGGCGGCAAGTCGGTGATCCGCCGTCCCGCCGGGGACTTTGACCGCAAGGCCCTGTTCGAAGCCTTCGGCGAGGCGGTCGAGCGCCTTGGCGGGCGTTACGTCACCGCCGAGGACGTGGGCACGACGATTGCCGACATGGAAGCCATCGCCACCAACACCCGGCACGTGGCCGGGCGTACCGCGCGTCCCGGCTTTGCGGGCGGTGATCCCTCGCCGTGGACGGCGCTGGGCGTGTTCGAGGCGATGAAGGCAGCGGCAAAGCTGCGCTTCGGCGGCTCGCTGGCGGGAACGACCGTTGCCGTGCAGGGCGTGGGCAGTGTGGGCGGTCGCCTCGCGCGCCTGCTCGCCGAAGAGGGCGCGAAGCTCGTCCTCGCCGACATCGACGGCGCGCGTGCGTCGGCGCTCGCCGAGGAACTGGGCGCGCAGCTGGCCTCGATCGACACCATTGCCGGGATCGCCTGCGATGTCTTCGCGCCCTGTGCTCTGGGCGGCGCGCTGGATGATGCAACCGTCGCGGGCCTCAAGGCCGGGCTCGTGTGCGGAGCGGCCAACAACCAGCTTGCCACCCCCGAGATGGCGCAGGCGCTGGCAGCGCGTTCGATCCTCTACGCGCCCGACTACGTCGTGAACGCGGGCGGCATCATCAACGTGGCCGCCGAATACCTGGGCGAAAGCGAAGACCAGGTGCGCGGCCGCGTGCTCGCAATCGGGCCGCGCACGGCCGGGATTCTGGAAATGGCCGAGGCGGAAGGCCTGACCAGCTCGGCGGTCGCGGACCGTGAGGCGGAAGCCAAGATGCGCCGCCCCGAGGTCGCCGAAACCGCCTGAATTCAGGCGGCGCGCAGGAGGTTGCGACCTTCGCGCTTGGCCCGGTAGAGGGCGCCGTCCGCTTCGGCAAGAAGCTGCTCGGCGCCTTCTGTGCCCTTGAGCGTGGCGACCCCGATACTGGCGGTGACCGTGTCGGGGCCATCGGCGCCCCAGTCCGCGGTCTCGATGGAGACGCGCACCCGCTCCCCCACGTTCTGCGCGGTGGCGCTGTCGGCGCCCGGCAGGATCAGCACGAATTCCTCGCCGCCGATGCGTCCGGCCATGTCGGAAGAGCGCACCGCGCCGCTGCACAGGGCGGCCGTCTTGCGGATGACCGCATCGCCCGTGCCATGGCCGTAGCGGTCGTTGATGCTCTTGAAATGGTCGATGTCGAGGATGGCGACGCTGAGCGGTGTGCCGTCTTCGAGCGCGTGACGCATCTCGGTTTCCAGAAAGCTGAGCGCGCTGCGCCGGTTGGCGATGCCGGTGAGGGCATCGGTCTGGGCCATGAGCATCGCCATGTCCGCCTGCTTCTCGGCCAGTTCGCGCGCCTCGGCCAGCCGCAGGTTGGCAATCGTGGTCTCGGTCACATCCTGGAAGATCCCGAACAGGCCCACCGCATCGCCCGCCGCGTTGCGCTCCACATCGCCGCGGCTGCGCACGTAGCGTTCCTCTCCCTGGACGGTGAACAGGCGGGCCTGGAAATCGAAGGGCTCGTGGGTTTCCACCAGCTTGGCGAGGAAGGCCTCCACCTTGGGTCGGTCATCGGGATGGTAGTAGTTGATCGCGCCCTCAAGCGGCGGGTTGGGACCCGGCTCCAGCCCGTGGATGTGAAACACCTCGTCCGACCAGAACACTTTCTGCTTGGCCAGATCGAGCCGCCAGTGGCCGACATGGGCAAAGTGCTCGGACATCTCCAGCCAGCGGTTGGCGCGGCTGACCTCGGTGATGACCCGGTCGCGCGCGCCCAGGAGCGCGGCCAGCGGAAGCGCCGAAAGCAGCAGTACGAGCAGGTAGAACTGCATGAACAAGGTAGCCGCAAAGGGGCTGCGGTCGCGCATCAGGTGGATCGGCCCGCTATCGGTCAGGGTCAGGCTCGAGCCGATGACGGCAATGATGAGGATGCTCGTCATCGCGCCGTTCGGGCCGATCAGGTAGGTCGCGATGATGACCGCCATGAGCGGAACGAACAGCAGCGGGAAGGTGCTCTGGTGGAACACCACATAGCTGACGATGGCAACGGTCGCGAGGATCAGGACCGGCGTGAGGAGAAGCCGCGGATGGCGCAGCAGGCTCGCGGAATATCCGTGGGCGATGTTGAGGATGAGGGGCACCACGATCATGATGCCCAGGCTCACCGTGGTCGCCCAGGAGACGAACATGATCGACAGGCCCGCGCCCGTCAGCGCCGAGGCAATGGCACCGCTGAGCGTGCCGGTCAGGAGCGCGGCGATGCAGAACTGCACGACGCTCAAGGGTCTGTAGATCGTTTCGCGCTCGCGATTGATTTCCCGGATGCAGAAATAGCCGATGGCCGCTTCCAGCGTGTTCGCGGTGGTGAAGGCCGCGATCTCCACGACCGGGATCTGGGCATAGAGATTGGCCGCGAAGCTGGCGAGGGCGATGGCGAGGAACATGGCCGGCCGCTGGGCATTGCGGCACAGGAGCAGTCCGGAAATCGAAATGCCGCTCGCGGGCCAGACGGTCGCGATCCCATCGGTGCCTTCGGTCAGCTTGAGCGCGATGGCCGCACAGGCAAAATAGGCAACGCCGACCAGGGCAGGCCAGATGCCCACATGAGTCGAAAGACGTTGGCCGTTTTGCATAAGGGCGTTTCGCATTGGGGCAGTTAATTCCCACTAAACAGATTTGCGGAGCGTTGGAAAGTCCCGTGCGTTCCCCTCGGGGAAAGCCGATAAGGCCCCGGAAAGTTCCATAATTGGCAGGGTCCTGGCCAGGATGCACGTGTGCATTCGATTGCCGGGGGGGCGGTGCACAGGTTAGCTTCGCCGCCAAACCGACGGGCCCGCAAGAAGGAGTTAGGAAATGGTCGCAGCGCGGGCGCTTGGATTGGATCTGGCCTTGCAGGGCGGAGGCGCGCACGGCGCCTTTACCTGGGGGGTGCTCGACCGCCTGCTGGCCGAGGAGCGCATCTGGATCTCGGCCCTGAGCGGAGCGAGCGCAGGCGCGGCCAACGCCGCGGTCTTTGCCAGTGGGCTCGTCACCGGCGGGCGTGAGGGCGCGGCGGCGGCGCTTGCGCGTTTCTGGGAGGCGATCCACCGCTCGGGACGCAGCGCAGGGCCGCTGCTGCCGATGATGGAGGCCTTCCCGGCTACCTTCGAGGCGCTCTCGCAGATGTGGAGCACGATGCTGGGCAACGTCACCTTGCCCAGTTCGCCCGACATGGGGGCGCGCACGCAGGCTCTCCTGCGCGAGGTCTTTGCCGAGCATATCGACTTTGCGGCGCTGCGCCGGCCCGAGGCGCCCCGCCTGTTCATCTCGGCCACCGACGTGCGCACGGGAAACGCGCGCATCTTCGAGAACGAGGAGCTTTCAAGCGACGTGCTGCTGGCCTCGGCCTGCCTGCCGCTGCTCTTTCCGCCGGTCACCATCGACGGCGTGGACTACTGGGACGGGGGCTATAGCGCCAACCCGCCGATCTTTCCGCTGATTCAGAACAGTCCGAACGACGACATGCTGCTGGTCACGATCAACCCGATGTCGCGCGCGGACACCCCGCGAAGCGCGGCGGAAATCTCCAACCGGCTGACCGAGTTCTCGTTCAACCAGACCCTTATCAAGGACATGCGCGGGCTCGTGCTGATCCAGAACGAGGTCGGCCCGCTGGCGTTCGGCAAGGGCCTGCTGGCGCGCCTGCGGCGCCTGCGGGTCCACGAGATCCACGACGAGGCGACGCTGGGCGCGATGCCCGCGGGCTCCAAGATGATGCCCGTGCGCGAGGTGCTGGAGCACCTCCACGATGCCGGACGCGACGCGGCGGACAGCTGGCTGGCGGCGCATGGTGAGGATCTGGGACGGCGCGGCACGGCCGACCTGGCGACCCGCTACGCGCCCTGAGTGCAAGCGGCGCGACAGGCCCTCAGGTGAATTCCTGAGGGGAGCTACAGGGCAACACACTTTCCAAAGCCCTGAAATCGGCTATTCTTGCCTCTTCCAGATAGGAGCAGGCAGGACAGGCATGGACACAGGCAGCACCAGACCCGAGGGCGCCGAGCCGGGCCCGGGCAACCAGCCGATCGCGGGGCAACTCGCCGAGATCCGCGAGCGTCTGTGTGCCGCCTTTCCCCGCGCGAAGAGCGTTCTGCTGGAGTTCGATGGCACCTTCAAGGCGCATATCGACGTGCGCGAGGGAGAGCTCGTCCCGGCCATCGAGGCGCAGCTGGCGCATATCGACAACGGGCGCTTTACCCGGGTGGAGCATGGCGCAACGCCGCACCATCCCTTCCTTCACCGCATCAGCGCGGTGATCTCGGCCTGAACGCACCCTTGCGGTGAACGCGAAAAGGGGCGGCCTTCCCGGTGTGGAAGGCCGCCCCTTTCGTGTCGGTTCGTGCCCTGGATCAGGCCCGGATATCAGTGGTTGTCGCGCGGCAGACCACGGGTCTGGTGGATGCGCTGGAACTTCTCGGTGCCCTCGAGGATCATGCCGGTGTTCATCTGGCCCACGATCCCGCGCTGGATTTCCTGCCAGGGAGTCTGCGAGGCGGGGTAGGGGTAGCCACCGCGCGCTTCGAGGTCGGCACGGCGCTGGCTCAGTTCCTCATCCGAAATGAGCACGTCGACGCGGCCCTTGCGAAGGTCCATGCGCACGCGGTCGCCGGTCTGGATGAGGGCAAGGCCGCCCATCGCTGCCGCTTCGGGCGAAGCGTTGAGGATCGAGGGGCTGCCCGAGGTGCCCGACTGGCGCCCGTCGCCGATGCAGGGGAGCGCGCCCACGCCTTCGGTGATGAGGTAGCTGGGCGGACGCATGTTCACGACCTCGGCCGCACCCGGATAGCCGATGGGGCCGGCGCCGCGCATGAACAGCAGCGTGTCGGTGGTGATGCCGACTGAGGGATCGTCGATGCGCGCGTGGTAGTCCTCAGGACCGTCGAACACCACGGCCGGGCCCTCGAAGGCTTCCGGATCGTCGGGGTTCGAGAGGTAGCGTGCGCGGAACTCGTCCGAGATCACGCTGGTCTTCATGATCGCCTGGTCGAACAGGTTGCCGGTCATGACGATGAAGCCCGCTTCCTTCTTGAGCGGGGTGTCGAAGGTCTTGATGACCTTGTCGTCCTCGATCGTGGCGTCGCGGCAGTTGTCGCCGATGGTCTGGCCGTTCGCGGTGATCGCGTCCTCGTTGATGAGGCCCTGGCCCATGAGCTGGGCGACGACCGCAGGCACGCCGCCCGCATGGTAGTAGTCTTCGCCCAGGTACTCGCCAGCGGGCTGCAGGTTCACCAGCAGCGGGATCTTGTGGCCCTTCTCCTCCCAGTCGGTGAGGGGCAGGTCGACGCCGACGTGGCGGGCCAGCGCGGCCAGGTGGATCGGCGCGTTGGTCGAGCCGCCGATGGCCGAGTTTACGCGGATCGCGTTGTGGAAGGCGTCGAGCGTCAGGATGTCGGAGGGCTTGAGGTCCTCGTGCACCATGTCGACGATGCGCTTGCCGGTGCGCCATGCGCATTCCTGGCGGTCGCGGTAGGGCGCGGGGATCGCGGCCGAGCCGGGCAGGGACATGCCCAGCGCCTCGGTCAGCGAGTTCATCGTCGTCGCCGTGCCCATGGTGTTGCAGTAGCCGGTCGAGGGCGCCGAGGAGGAGACGAGCTTGATGAAGCCCTCATCGTCGATCTTGCCCGCGGCCAGCATCTCGCGGGCCTTCCACACGATCGTGCCGGAGCCGGTGCGCTCGCCCTTGTGCCAGCCGTTCAGCATCGGGCCGACCGACAGGGCGATGGCCGGGATGTTGACCGTTGCGGCGGCCATGAGGGCGGCGGGCGTGGTCTTGTCGCAGCCGATCGTCAGCACC
Source organism: Novosphingobium sp. MBES04 (assembly GCF_000813185.1). NCBI lineage: Bacteria > Pseudomonadati > Pseudomonadota > Alphaproteobacteria > Sphingomonadales > Sphingomonadaceae > Novosphingobium > Novosphingobium sp. MBES04. The sequence goes on from NZ_DF850488.1 coordinate 2,953,975, forward strand.
ACGCCGTCGAGCGGGTAGCCGTAGAGCAGTTCGACGAGGCCGAGGTAGGCGAGGTTGCGGTCGAGCGCGGCGCCCGGACGCTTGCCGGTTTCCTGGATCGGGTGGACCGGGAATTCCATGGGAATGCCGCCCGCCTCGCGGATGCCTTCACGCACGCGCTCGGCCAGCACCAGGTGGTGGCGGTTGCAGGGCGACAGGTCGCTGCCCGACTGGGCGATGCCGATGATCGGCTTGCCTGAGCGCAGCTCTTCCAGCTGATGCCGAAGTTGAGGTAGCGCTCCAGGTAGAGCGCGGTCATGTCGATGTTCTCGGGGTTGTCGAACCAGGCGCGCGAACGCAGCTTGGGTTTGGTCTGATCGGTCATGGTGGGTCTTGCCTTGCTCAACGCTCGACCGAAACGCGATAGACCATGACATGCCGGTAAGGCGTGCCGGGATCGACGCGGGCCGAGACGAAGTTGGAATGGTTGGGCGCATCGGGAAACTTCTGCGGTTCAAGCGCAATGCCGTCGCCCATGCGGTAAAGGTGGCCGTGCTTGCCAAGGAACGTGCCGTCAAGGAAATTGCCGGAGTAAACCTGGAGGCCCGGTTCGGTCGTCAGCACTTCGAGGACGCGGCCCGATTCGGGGTCCGACAGGCGTGCAGCAAGCTCGGGGGTCTTGGTGAGGCCCTTGTCGAGCGCGAAGTTGTGGTCAACCCCGCGGCCGTAGACGATCTGCTGGTCGGTGCCGTCGCGCAGACCCTCTTCCATCGCCTTGCCCGCGCGGAAATCGAACGGGGTGCCCTCGACCGCGGCGAGTTCGCCGGTCGGGATCAGGGTCTCGCTGACCGGGGTGTAGTGGCTGGCGGGCACCGTCAGCACGTTGCCCATCGCGCCTTGCGGCGCACCTTCGCCCGCCATGTTGAAGATGGCGTGGTTGGTCATGTTGATCACGGTCGGCTTGTCGGTGGTCGCGTCGAACGCGATCTGGAGCGTGCCGTGGTCATCGAGCGTGTACGTCACGCGGGCCTGGACAGTTCCGGGATAGCCGGCCTCGCCGTCGGGGCTCGTGCGGGTGAAGATCGCGCGCGCGACCTTGCCCGAGGAGATCTTCTCGACCTTCCAGTTCTGTACGTCGAAGCCCTTGCCGCCGCCGTGCAGCGAGTTTTCGCCGTCGTTCTGGGGGAGCTGGTAGGCCGTGCCGTCGAGCGTGAAGCGGCCGTGGTCGATGCGGTTCGCATAGCGGCCAACCGTGGCGCCCCAGAAGTTGGGATTGTCCTTGAACAGCTGGAGGTCGTCGTAGCCCAGCGTGATGTCGGCAAGTTCGCCGTCACGGTCAGGCGCCATGAACTTCCACAAGGTCGCGCCGAAGGAGAGGATCGTGACCGAGACGCCGTCCGCGCCGGTCAGCGTGACCGAAGTCACCTTGGTGCCGTCGTCCAGCGTGCCCGCGGTGTCCTGGCTCGCCTCGGCGGCGAGGGCAGGCAACGCGCCCGTGGCGGCAAGCGCCATCGCCGCGGTCGACATGAATGCCTTGCTCAATAACCTCACAATCCTGGCTCCCGTAGTATTCTGCAGTCGAATTTTGACTTTCGCGTGATTTTCGTCGGCCATTGACGTGGCCGCTGGCTGCATATAGTCCGACAAATAGATAGAGCGCAAGCCGGATTGCGTCGATGGCACCCGGCCGATGTGACGAGAGGATCACCATGCCTTCAGTTGGAACTTCACCCAGCGCCCCGGTGGCGCAATCGCAGCCTGCGGGCGTGCGGTACGGCCCCGCGCTGGCTCTGCTGGCCAGCCTGTTTTTCATGTGGGGCTTCATTACGGTCATCAACAACACGCTGCTGCCGCACCTGCGCAGTGTGTTCGAACTCAATTACACCCAGACGACTCTCATCGAATCGGTCTGGTTCATTGCCTATTTCGTGGCCTCGATTCCCTCGGCCAAGCTGATCGAGTGGGTCGGCTACAAGAAGTCGCTGGTCATTGGCCTGCTGACCATGGCCGCGGGCGCAGTGGGCATGATGCTGGCCGCGATGATCCCCTCCTACGGCGTGACGCTGGTGATGCTCTTCATCATCGCCAGCGGCATCACCCTGCTGCAGGTGGCGGCGAATCCCTATGTCGCGGTCTGCGGCAAGCCCGAGACCGCCTCGGCGCGCCTCAACCTGGTGCAGGCGCTCAACTCGATGGGCACCATGCTGGCCCCGATGTTCGGCGCCTACCTGATCCTGGGTCGCACCAAGGGCGGCACGGCGGCGGAGGGCGCGGTCGCGCTCACCCAGGCCGAGCGCCTGGCCGACGCGCAGTCGGTCATCCTGCCCTACGCGCTCGTGGCAGGCGTGCTGGTGGTCCTTGCGATCATCATCGCAAGGTTCCCGCTTCCCGCGATGGTCTCGGAAAGCGATGACGCGAAGGAAAAGCGCAAGCACATCATCAACCCGGAACTGTTCAAGCACCGCAACCTGGTGTTCGGCATCCCGGCGATCTTCATCTACCTCATCGCCGAGATCGGCGTGGGCAACCTCTTCATCAACTTCGTCTCGCGCCCCGACATCGGCAACATGTCGCTCGAGCAGGCCGGTCACTACCTGACTTTCCTGTGGGGCGGGATGATGGTGGGCCGCTTCGTCGGCTCGGCGATCATGAGCCGCTTCGATGCCGCGCACGTTCTGGCCGTCTTCTCGGTCGGCGCCTTCCTCACGATGCTGGTGACGAGCTTTGCCGATGGCCATGTCGCGATGTGGTCGCTGATCCTGGTGGGCCTGTTCCACTCGATCATGTTCCCGACCATCTTCACGCTGGGCATCAAGGGTCTGGGCCCGCTCACCGAGGAAGCCTCCGGCCTCCTGGTCATGGCGATCGCAGGCGGCGCGCTGGTCTTCGTGCAGGGCTGGATTGCCGATGCCTATGACCTCCAGACCTCCTTCCTGCTGACCGCGGCCTGCGAGCTTTACGTCCTGTTCTACGCGCTGTGGGGCTCCAAGCCCACGCACGCCGAGCCGGAACCGGAGCCGGAACCGGACGCGCTGTTCGATTAAATTTGCTCTCCCTTCCGTGAGCAAAGTGCCCCGCGGGACCCTTCGTCAGGTTCCGCGGGGCTTTTTCATATGCGGTGCGGGCAAAAGAAAAGGGGGCGCCACGGCCCCCTTTTGCGCGAGTACAGGTGGCGGGTTCTATTCCCCGGTGAGCGCGTCCGGCTGGGCCTGCGGGGCGTCGCGGTCCTCGATGGCGCTGCGGGTGTCTTCCAGCGCGAGGTCGACGAGCACGTTCATCGCGTCGGCCGCCGCGGCCTCGTCGCCCGCCGCGATGGCGTCGTAGACGCGCACGTGGTCGGGGATCGGGTTGCGGGGCAGGGCGCGGGCGCGCTGCTTGAACTGGGTCGTCCAGTTGACCGCCGCGCCGATCGAGGCGCTCAGCACCATCAGCGCGTCGTTGCGCGTGGCGGTGAGGATGGCGTTGTGGAAATCGCGGTCGGCCGCGCGCCCGGCGTCGGTCGTCAGCGTGTGACGGCGCATCGCGGCCAGCGCGTCCTTCATCGTCTTGAGATCGTCCTTGTCGCGGCGCCTTGCCGCAAAGCGTGCGGCGGCGGGCTCGACGATGGCGCGTAGTTCGAACAGCGAGCGCACGAATTCGATGTCGGGTTCGCCCGCGAAGGCCCAGCCCAGCACGTCGGGGTCGAGCAGGTTCCAGCGTTCGCGCGGCAGGACGCGCGTGCCCGCCTTGGGGCGGCTCGCGACAAGGCCCTTGGCCGTCAGCACCTGGATTGCCTCGCGGTAGGCGCTGCGCGAGACTTTCAGCTCCTCGGCAAAGGCCACTTCGCCCGAGAGAACGTCGCCGGGGGCATATTTGCCTGACAAGATGTCGGTGCCCAAACGGTGCGCAATCGCGCCATGAAGCCGGCGCCCCGGTCCGCGCGTTTCATCGGTCTTCCTGGACGTTTCGTCCACCTTCATATTTTTCCCAGTTGTCACAGAAATTCGCACCTCCCACGTGCAACCTACACGCCATCCCGTGCCGAAGGAATGACAAACATTGCGTTTCCTGATCGCACATAATATGTCGGAGTAAATAGGGAGACTTTTCTATGACCGAATTCCGTTCCATCGCAGCCGCAACCGGCGAGCCGCACGGGGACGCCTTTGCCGTCAACACGCCCGCCGATGTCGCTGCGGCCTGCGCCAAGGCGGCGGCTGCGTTCGACACCTACCGGGCGATTGACCTCGAATCGCGCGCCAAGTTCCTCGAGCGAATCGCCGACGAGATCATGGCGCTCGGCGAACCGCTGCTCGAAGCCTACCTTACCGAAAGCGGGCTTCCGCGCGCGCGTTCGGAAGGTGAGCGTGGCCGTACCTGCGGCCAGCTGCGCATGTTCGCCGACGTTGTCCGCAAGGGCCAGTTCCTGCAGATGCGCATCGACCCCGCGCTGCCCGACCGCGCCCCGCCGCGCCCGGACCTGCGCCTGCGCATGATCCCGGTTGGCCCCGTCGCCGTGTTCGGCGCGTCCAACTTCCCGCTCGCCTTCTCGACCGCAGGCGGTGACACCGCCTCGGCGCTCGCCGCCGGGTGCCCGGTTGTCGTGAAGGGCCACCCCGCCCACCCGATCACCGGCAGCCTGATTGCCCAGGCGATCAGCAAGGCGGTCGCCGATTCGGGCCTGCCCGAAGGCGTCTTCCAGCACCTCGTCGGCCCCTCGAACGATCTGGGCGCCGCGCTCGTGCAGGACCCCAACATCATGGCGGTCGGCTTCACCGGCTCGCGTGCGGGCGGTCTTGCCCTCACCAAGCTGGCGCAGGCCCGCGAAGTGCCGATCCCGGTCTACGCCGAGATGTCGGCAATCAACCCGGTCGTGATCCTGCCCGAAGCGCTCAAGGCGCGCGGCGCTGCGCTGGGTGAAGCCTTCGTCGGTTCGCTGTGCATGGGCGCAGGCCAGTTCTGCACCAACCCCGGCCTCGTCGTGACGGTCGAGGGCGATGGCCTTGACGACTTCGTTCAGGCAGCGGCCACGGGCGTCAGCGGTGCCAAGCCGCAGACCATGCTCACCACCGGCATCGCGGACGCCTATGCCAAGGGCGTCGAGAAGCTGGCAGGTGCACCGGGCATCGAGGAAGTCGCGCGCGGCGAAGCCGGTTCGGCCACCACGGGCGGCGCGGTCCTGTTCCAGACCACGGCCGAGAAGTTCCTCGCTGACAAGGCGCTGGGCGAGGAAGTCTTCGGCTCCTCCTCGGTGATCGTGCGCTGCAAGGACGAGGCCGAACTCAAGACCCTCCTCGAAGGTCTCGAAGGCCAGCTTACCGCCACGATCCACATGGACGATGCCGACGAAGGCGCGGCTGCCAAGATCCTGCCCACGCTGGAGCGCAAGGTTGGCCGCATTCTCGTCAACGGCTGGCCCACGGGCGTCGAGGTGTGCCACGCGATGGTCCATGGCGGTCCGTTCCCGTCGACCACCGATGCGCGCACGACCTCGGTCGGCAGCCTTGCCATCGACCGTTACCTGCGTCCGGTGAGCTACCAGAACATGCCGCAGAGCCTGCTCGCGCCCGAACTGCGCGACGCGGCCTTCAGCGACGGCGCGCCGCGTCTCGTCGACGGCAAGCTCACCCTCAACTGATCCAATCCATGCCCCGCAGCGCGCCCACCTCATAAGAAGGCGCGCTGCGGACCTTGGGAGAGACCCCTGACATGACTACTCTTCGCCTGCTGCAGCACCGTGCCGAGGACGGCACCCGTTCCGTCATCCTCGCCGAGGGCGATGCCGCACACGTCCTGACCGGCGTTGCCTCCGTGCGCGAACTCGCGCTGCGCGCCATCGAGGAAGGCAATTCGCTGGCCGCGACCGCACGCGCCTGCGGCATTGGCGATGCCATCGACATCGCGGCCGAGCAGGCGGCGGGCCGCCTCATCGCGCCGATCGACCATGCCGACGAAGCCCACGTGCTGCTGACCGGCACGGGCCTCACCCACTTGGGTTCGGCGGAAGGTCGCAACAAGATGCACCAGGCCGCGGCTTCGGGCGAGAACGTCACCGATTCCATGCGCATGTTCTTGGAAGGCCTCGAAGGCGGCAAGCCCGCTGAGGGCCAGGAAGGCCAGCAGCCGGAATGGTTCTACAAGGGCGACGGCTCGCAGCTGGTCGGCCCCGGTGAGGCGCTCACCATGCCCTCCTTCGCCAAGGATGGCGGCGAGGAGCCCGAACTGGCGGGCATCTACATCATCGGCAATGACGGCCAGCCCTATCGCCTGGGCATCGCGCTGGCCAACGAGTTCTCCGACCACGTGACCGAGCGCCACAACTACCTGTGGCTTGCCCACTCCAAGCTGCGCCAGGCCGCACTGGGCGCCGAGCTGCTGCTGGGCGAAGTTCCCGAGAAGATCGAGGGCACCAGCAAGATCGTGCGCGGCGGCGAGACGATCTGGGAAAAGCCCTTCCTCTCGGGCGAGGGCAACATGTCGCACAGCTTTGCGAACCTGGAGCACCACCACTTCAAGTACGATCTGTTCTGCCGCCCGGGCGACATTCACATCCACTTCTACGGCACCGCGACGCTTTCGTTCAGCGACGGTGTGCAGACGGAGGAAGGCGACGTCTTCGAGATCGCGGCCGCGCCCTTCACCCTGCCGCTCGCCAACCCGCTGGCCCGCGCCGCCGAGCGCGCCGTCACCGTCAAGGCGCTCTGAGCCATGGACCCGATCCGCATTGCCATCGTGGGCCTGGGCAAGATTGCCCGGGACCAGCACATCCCCGCCATTCGCGGCAACGGCAACTTCGACATTGCCGCGACCGTGAGCCCGCACTCCCCGCCGATGGAGGGCATCCCCCAGTTCGCCTCGATCGAGGAGCTGCTGGAAAAGGGCCCTGCGGTCGACGCGGTTGCGCTCTGCACCCCGCCCCAGGTGCGCTACGACATTGCCGTCACGGCGCTGAAGGCGGGCATGCACGTCTTCCTCGAAAAGCCGCCGGGCGCCACGCTCGCCGAAGTCGAGGCGCTCAAGGACCGCGCGGACAAGGTCGGCGTCACGCTCTTTGCTTCGTGGCACTCGCGCTTTGCGGCCGGTGTTGCGCCTGCGCGCGCCTGGCTTGCCGAGCGCACCGTCACGAGCGCGAAGATCGTCTGGCGTGAGGACGTGCGCGTGTGGCACCCGGGGCAGGACTGGATCTGGCAGCCGGGCGGCCTTGGCGTCTTCGATCCGGGCATCAACGCGCTCTCGATCATCACCCACATCCTGCCGCGCCCGATGTTCCTCAAGGACGCGACGCTGAGCCTTCCGGCCAACCGCGCCGCACCGATTGCCGCCGACATCGATTTCCAGGACACGGCGGGCGCGCCGATCCACATGGACCTCGACTGGCGCCAGACCGGCCCGCAGTCCTGGGACATCACCGTCGAGACCGACGCGGGCGAGCTCAAGCTCTCCAGCGGCGGCGCGGTGCTGACCCTGCCGAGCGGGACCGAGCGTAACGAGGACCTGGAATACGCCGGGCTCTACGCGCGCTTTGCCAACCTCATCCGCGGCGGGCGCAGCGACGTCGATGTCGCGCCGATGCGGCTGGTCGCCGACGCCTTCCTGCGCGGCAAGCGCGAGACGGTTGACGAATTCCACGACTAAGAACGCCCTGGGAGGGGATAGAAGACATGATGAAGGCATTTCGCCACACCGCCGCCACCCTGCTTCTGGGGGCGAGCGTCTTTGCAAGCACGGGCGTCCTGGCCGACACCGCCGGGACCCCGACGCGCGCGACGATCCACGCCGATACGCCGGGCCCGGTCTACGACAAGGACATCTTCACCCAGTTTGCCGAGCATCTGGGTGAGGGCATCTACGGCGGCCTGTGGGTCGGCGAGGACAGCGCGATCCCCAACACCAACGGGTTTCGCAACGACGTGGTCGGCGCGCTGCGCGATCTCTCGGTGCCGGTCATCCGCTGGCCGGGCGGCTGCTTTGCCGACGAGTACCACTGGCGCGAGGGCGTGGGTCCGAGGAAGGACCGTCCGACCAAGGTCAACACCCACTGGGGCGGCGTGACCGAGCCCAACACCGTGGGCACGCACGAGTTCTTCGAGCTGACCCGCCAGGTCGGCGCAGAGGCCTATGTCGCGGGCAACGTGGGCAACGGCTCGCCGCGCGAAATGGCCGAGTGGATCGAATACATGACCGCGCCTGCGGGCACGTTGGCGCAAGAGCGCGCGGAAAACGGCCACAAGGAGCCCTGGAAGGTCAAGTACTTCGGGGTTGGCAATGAACTGTGGGGCTGCGGGGGCAACATGCGTCCCGAGTACGCGGCCGATGTCACGCGCCGTTACTCCACCTTCATCAAGCCGCCTGCGGACACGAAGATCCTCAAGGTCGCGGCGGGCGCCAATGTGGAAGACTACAACTGGACCGAGCAGATGATGAAGATCGCGGGCAACATGCTCGATGGTCTCTCGCTGCACTACTACGTCCACCCCGCAGGGGCTGGCCGCCGCGCGCACCCGCCGTCGACTTCGACGAGAGCGGCTGGGCCGACGCGCTCCACGAAGCCTGGCGCATGGATGAGCTGATCACCAAGCACAGCGCGATCATGGACAAGTACGATCCCGAGAAGCGCCTGTTCCTGGCCGTGGACGAATGGGGTTCGTGGTATGCCCAGGACGAGGGCACGCACCCCGGCTTCCTGCGCCAGCAGAACACCATGCGCGACGCGCTGATCGCCGCGATCAACCTCGACATCTTCGCCAAGCACGCCGACCGCGTGCGCATGACCGCCATCGCGCAGATGGTGAACGTGCTCCAGGCGATGATCTTCACCAAAGACGACCAGATGGTGCTGACGCCCACCTACCACGTCTTTGAGATGTACAAGCCCTGGCAGGACGCGACCGTGCTGCCGATCGACATCCAGACGCCGACCTACAAGGTGGGGGACTACACGCTTCCTGCCGTCAGCGGTTCGGCGGTCAAGGGCAAGGACGGCAAGATCCACGTCGGCCTCTCCAACGCCGATGCGAAGGAGGCGAACACCGTCACCATCGCGCTCGACGGCGTGAAGGCGGGCAAGGTCTCGGGTCGTATCCTGACGGCGGGCGCGATCAACGCGCACAACACCTTCGAGAACCCCGAGGCGGTGAAGCCCGCCGCGTTCAACGGCGCGCGGGTGAAGGGCGGCACGCTCACCGTCACCCTTCCGGCGAAGTCCGTCGTGGTGCTCGAACTGCAATGAGCGGCGCGCGCGTCCTTGGCGATTGGGGCACGACCCACCTTCGGCTCTACCGGGTCGAGGACGGGCGTGTCACCGACAGGCTCGACGGTCCCGGCGCGCTGAGCGCCGATCCCGCCGGTATCCTTGCCGCGCGCCTGGCGCAGTGGCAGGAGCAGGGCCCGCTCGAGGACGTGGTGCTGTGCGGCATGGCGGGCGCGAAGGGCGCGCTCGTCGATGCCGGGTACGTCACGTGCCCGGCCCGTCGCGACGACTGGCTGGCCGGACCCACCCGCACCACCGTGGCCGGACTTCCCGTCACCGTGCTGGCGGGCGTGTGCGGCCACATGGGCGGCGTGGTGCCCGATGTGATGCGCGGCGAGGAAACGCAGATCTTCGGCGCCATCGCGCTCCAGCCCGAACTGGGTGAGGGGCGTCACCTGATCGTCCTGCCCGGCACCCACTGCAAGTGGGTCGAAGTGACGGACGGCGTGCTGACCGGCTTTCGCACCCATCCCACCGGCGAGCTTTTCGCGCTCCTCACCGGCCACTCGACACTGACCGGCCCGGACACGGATGGGGAGGGACGTTTCGAGGATGGCTTCGCGCGCGGCCTCGAACGCGCGGGCGAACCGCTGACCGGCGCTCTCTTCGAGGCGCGCGCGGGGCGTCTGCTCGATGGCCGCTCCAAGGCGTGGTCGCACGGCTACCTCTCTGCGCTTCTGATCGGCGGCGAAGTCGTCGCCGAGGCGAACGCGGGGGCCTCGGTGGTTCTCATCGGCGATGGCAAGATCGTCGATCTCTACGAAAAGGCGCTTCCCCTTTCCGCCGCCGTGGCGCAGCGGATTGATGGCGAGGCGGCCGTACTGGCGGGCCTCGCGCTCGCCACAGGAGTGAAGGCATGAAGATCGCAGACGTTCTGGCGCAGGGCGCCGTCCCGGTAGTGGCCATCCTGCGCGGGGTCGAAACCCACGAAGTCGTCGCCATCGGCGAGGCGCTGGTGGACGCGGGCGTGCGCCTGATCGAGGTGCCGTTCAACTCGCCCGATCCGGCCGGCTCCATCGCCGCGCTGTCCGCCGCGCTCGAAGACCGCGCGGCCATCGGCGGGGGCACCGTCATCTCCACCGGGCTGGCCGAGGATCTTGCAGGGGCCGGCGGCACCTTCATGGTCTCCCCCAACACCGACCGCGCGGTCATCACCCATTCGCTGCAACTGGGCATGGATGTCCTGCCCGGCTTCCTCACCCCGACCGAGGCGTTTGCGGCGGTGTCCGCAGGTGCGCACGACCTCAAGCTCTTCCCCGGCTCGGTCCTGGGCGCGTCCTACGTGAAGGCGATTCTGGACGTGCTGCCCCGCGACACGCGCGTCTGGGCCGTGGGGGGCGTGGGCCCGGCCAACATTGCCGAATACCGCAAGGCCGGGGTCTTCGGCATCGGTGTGGGCGGCAGCCTTTACAAGCCCGGTGACACGCCCGCGCAGGTGGGCGAAAAGGCGCGCGCGCTCGTCGCCGCCTGGGCCGCGAGCGAGGGGTGAGGGCGATGGTCCGCACATTCTCCCGATTTCTGGCCCTAGGTGCGCTGGCGCTTGCGATGGGCGTTTCGGCCAAGGCGCCGGAGGCCGACGCTCCGGTCCTGAACGACCGGCTGACGGGCGCGCTCGCCCCCACGCACGACCCCGTCCTGATCCGCGAGGGCGACACCTACTACGTTTTCAACACGATAGGCCGCTACATCGGCATCAAGACCTCGAAGGACCTCGTCCATTGGCAGGAGGCCGGTTCGGTCTTCGCTGAGCTTCCCGAGTGGGCGACGAAGGCGGTCCCGGGCACCGAGGGGATCTGGGCGCCTGACATCCGGCGCGTGAATGGCGAATACCGCCTATACTACTCGGTCTCGACCTTCGGCTCGAACCGTTCGGCGATCGGCCTTGCGACCGCCAAGACGCTGGACCCGGCCTCGAAGGACTATGGCTGGAGCGACAAGGGCCTTGTCGTCCAGTCGACCCACGCCGACGATTTCAACGCCATCGACCCCAACCTGGTGATCGATGAAAAGGGCGGGCAGTGGCTCTCGCTCGGCAGCTTCTGGACGGGTATCAAGCTCTTCGCCGTGAACCCTGCGACCGGCAAGGTCGATGCGGGCACCCGGCCTGTTTCCATCGCGCGCCGTCCGGCTCCGGCCGGGGCGCCCGCGCCGGTCGAGGCGCCGTTCATCCTCAACCACGGCGGCTGGTACTACCTCCTCGTCAGCTACGACTATTGCTGCAAGGGCGTGAACTCCACCTACTACACCGTGATGGGCCGGTCGCGCGACGTGAAGGGGCCCTATCTCGGCAAGGACGGCTCGAAGCTGATGGAGGGCGGCGGCTCGATCCTGCTGCGCGCGGACCTGGAAGAGAAGGAGCGCTTCCGCGGCCCCGGCCACGTCGGCGCCTTCACCGACACCGATGGCACCACCTATCTCGTCTACCACGCCTACGACCGCGAGGCGAACGGCGCGCCCACGCTGCGCATCGCGCCCCTGACCTGGGACGCGGACGGCTGGCCCGTGGCGCAGTACTGAACACCACCAACTGGCCCCCCGCATCCACGCGGGGCGGGGGGCCGTTTTTTGATGCTTTTGCCGCGATCCGGCCTCCGCAAGAGAGGCCCCTCGCGCCCGACCAGAGACCGGAGAGGACTTATGCCGTTTTCCCTTTCGCGCCGCACTTTTGCCCTTGGCGCCGCGCTTCTTCCCATCGCCTGCAGCGAAGCGGGCCGCACGGTCCTTGCCGGCGGCGAAGACGCCGATGGCGCCGCCACCCCCGCCGTTCCGGTCAACCCGCTGGTCAAGAACCGCGCCGACGCGCAGATCTTCCTCCACACCGACGGCTACTACTACATGACCGGCTCGGTGCCTGAGTACGACCGTCTCGTCCTGCGCCGTGCGAAGACGCTGGCGGGCCTCACCGATGCCGAAGAGCGCGTGCTGTGGCGCCACGAGGAGGAGGGGCCGCTCTCCGGATTCATCTGGGCGCCCGAAATGCACCAGATCGACGGGCGCTGGTACGTCTACTTCGCCGCAGGCCCTTCGGGCGGCGGTGAGGACGTCTTCCGCATCCGCACCTACGCGGTCGAATGCGCGGGCGAGGACCCGATGACGGGCGAGTGGTCGGTGAAGGGCGAATTCAAGGCGCCCTGGGACAGCTTCAACCTTGATTCCAAGGTCTTCGTCCACCGCGGGGAACGCTACTTCACCTGGGCCCAGCGCGAGCCGGGCATCGAGACCAATTCCAACCTCTATATCGCGAAGATGACCGGCCCGCTGACGGTGGGCCCGGCAACCCGCCTTTCGGTCCCGACCTACGACTGGGAAATCCGGGGCTTCAAGGTCAACGAGGGTGCCGCCGTGCTGGAGAACGCGGGCAAGCTCTACATGACCTATTCGGCCAGCGCGACCGACGACCGTTACTGCCTGGGCATGCTCTCCATCGACGCCGAGGCCGATCTCCTTGTCGCCGAGAACTGGACCAAGTCGCCCGAGCCGGTCTTCCAGACCAGCGTCGCGACCTCGGTCTATGGCCCGGGCCACAACGACTTCACGGTCGACGAGAAGGGGCGGCCGATGCTCGTCTACCATGGCCGCGACTACAAGGAGATCGAGGGCGATCCGCTGTTCAACCCGGACCGCCACACCCGCGTCCAGCGCGTCTATTTCGATGAAAAGGGCGTCCCCGATTTCGGCGTGCCGGTGGGCAATGGCCCGCTGCCCGAACGTTTCATCAGCGAGGCCGCCGACGGCGCGTTCCTGGCGCATGAGGACGAGGCACTGGTGATCGGGGCTCCCGCGCTGCCCCAGACCCAGATCCGTTCGCTTCCCGTCAAGGATGGCACCGTCCAGCTCTCCCCGATCCTGCTGCGCGAGTTGTGTCTCACCGTGAGCGAGGATGGCGCCTGCACGCTGGCGCCGCGCGCCGAAGGCGGCGCGCAGGACGGGGCCGACCGCTTCCGCCGCAAGGTGGAGGGGGAAGGCAAGGTGCGCTTCGAGTCGGTGGCGCAGGCCGGAAAGGGGCTTGCCGCAATCGACGGCAAGGTCGCCCTGGCACCGCTCTCGGACCCGCGCACGCTGTGGACCGTGGACTGATACATTCGTTCTAAAACTCGGACAATAATGTCGCGGATTTGCGCGGTTTTGTGAGGGAGTGTGGCGCGCAGTGATGCGAAGATGCCACGCTCCCTTACGAGTTGCTGAATTGTAAGGCAGGCTTGCACTTTTCGCTTGCACAAAATAACTCCGACAAATAATCAGGCCCCCACGAACACGGCGCAGGAACCGCTGCGCGCTTAAAATTGGGAGGGTTGATCATGGCATTCCGGCCATTCGCATTCTGCACAGCTTCTGTTCTGGCCCTGGGCATCGCCGGCGTGGCGAACGCGCAGGAGGCCGCCCCCGCCCCGCAGGCCGATGGAGCCAGCGACCCCAGCGCCGAGGAAATCATCGTCACGGGCGTGCGCGCCTCGATCCTGGGCGCGCTCAACGTGCGCAAGAACAACGTCCAGATCGTCGATTCGATCGTGTCGGAAGACGTCGGCAAGCTGCCCGACAACAACGTCGTCGAGGCGCTCCAGCGCGTCACCGGCATCCAGATCACCGACCGCGCGAGCGGTGAGGCGCAGACCGTCACCATTCGCGGGTTGAACGACCCCGTCACCACGCTGAACGGCATCAACGTCTTCACCGCATCGGGCCAGAGCTTCTCGCTCCAGGACATCCCGGCGAACCTTGTGAAGCAGGTCAACGTCTTCAAGACTCGTTCGGCCGACCAGCTGGAAACCGGCCTTGCCGGCCAGATCGACGTCAAGACCCGCCGTCCCTTCGACTTCAGCGGCTTTGCCGTGTCGGGCCAGGCGCGCGGCACCTATGACGAGATCGCCGACACCTTCAATCCGAGCGGCGCGCTGCTGGTCGCGGACAGCTGGGACACGGGCATCGGGCGCATCGGTGTCCTTGTGAACGCCAGCTACATCCGCGCCAAGTACCGCACCGAAAGCGCGACCGCGGGCGCGCTCGTGCCCTTCCTCACCGACAGCAACCTGCCCACCGTCAGCTCGGCGCCGGGCGCCTGCGCGGGTGGTGCGGCTTGGGTCCCCTACGAGCGGATTCAGCCCAGCGACTGCCGCAGCGTGACCGCGGGCAATCCCGACGGCAACATCTGGCAGCCGGGCCTCAACGCCGGTCTCTCCACCGATCCGGGCGCCACGCTCAACATCAACGGCCAGGACGTGCCCTATGTCCTGTCGCGCGACGCGGTGTTCTCCTCGGACCTCTACGGCAAGCGTGAGCGCCCCGCGTTCAACGCCGCGCTGCAGTGGGCGCCCAACTCCAGCTCGGTCTACACCGCCGAGATGTTCTATACGGGCTACCGCTCCGAGACCTTCAACAGCCTCCAGTTCAGCTTCGTCGACTGGTGGGGCAACCCCGGCGCGGTCGAGCTTTACGATGGCACCAACATCGTCAAGTCGCGCACCGTGGGCGATGTCTACGGCTTCAATTCGGCTGACCTCAACAAGTCGAAGACCGACAGCTACGTCTACCACCTCAACGGAGCGTGGGAAGTCGGCGACGGCGATGGCAAGATCACCAGCGACCTCGCCTACCAGACCAGCACGTTCGAAAGCTCGTTCATCGCGATGCGCACGAGCCGCGTGGCCGACGAGATCACTGCCGACTTCAACGCGGGCGGCGGCATTCCTTCCTACCACTTCTCGGACGACAGCCTGCTGACGCAGCCCTCGACCTGGGCCGTGGGCGAGCTGTACGACAACGCCAACAAGGACAAGGGCAGCGCGCTCACCGGCAAGCTCGATGGCTACTACGGCTTCTACGAGGGCTTCCTGCGCCGCGTCGCTGCGGGCCTTCGCGTCGACCGTCGCAAGGCGGCCAGCTACATCCGCACCGGCGATGCCGTGGCGCTGGGTGGTAACCTGACCGACCTGCCCGAAGAGGCCCTGTTCACCAACTCAGGCTTCTTCAAGGGCGAGGGCGACCTGCCGCGCAGCTGGGTCAACATCGACGGCAACTGGCTCTACGACAACGCGGACATGGTGCGCGGGCTCTATGGCCGTCCCACCAGCGACGAGCTTTCGCTCGGCCAGACCTTCGGCATCGAGGAAACCACGATGTCGGGCTACGTGATGGCCGACGCGCAGATCTCGATCTTCGGCAACCCGCTCGATCTCCAGGCGGGCGTGCGCTACGTCAACATCGACACCGATTACGACTTCTACGACCGCCTCGACAACTTCGCGCGCAGCTCGGTTTCGCGCGGGTCGGCCAAGTTCCTGCCCAGCTTCACCGCGCGCTACGAGATCACCCGCGATCTGCGCCTGCGCTTCAACTACGGTGAGACCCTGCGCCGTCCCAACTTCACCGACGTCAACCCGACCTACCAGCTGACGGGTGACCTCACCAACGTGGGCTACGGCAGCGGTTCGGCCGGTACGGCCACGCTCAACCCGACGCATTCGAAGAACATCGACGTTGCGATCGAGTGGTACTTCGAGCCCAACAGCGCGATCACGGTCACCGGCTTCCGCCGCGAGATCTCAGGGCTTGTCGTGCCGATCTCGAGCTACGAGTACATCCCGAACAACGACATCGAGGCGGGCGCGACCGACTACTTCACGATCACCCGCCCGGCCAACGCTTCGGACGGCGTGCTCAAGGGCGTCGAAGTGGGCCTGACCTACTTCCCGACCTACCTGCCCAGCGTTCTGGACGGCCTGGGCTTCCAGGGCAGCCTGACGGTGCTCGACTCCAACCAGACGATCCCCGAGACCAACCAGCTGGGCGAAGTCGTGGGCTACACGCAGTCGGACTTCTTCAACGTCTCGAAGCTCTCGTACAACGCGACGCTCGCCTACCAGCGCGGTCCCATCGGCGCACGTCTGTCGTACGTGTGGCGCAAGGGCTTCCTGCACAACAACGAGGCGCGTCTCTTCGCCAACCCGATTGGCGTGTGGTACAAGTCCTCGGGCTACATGGACTTCCAGCTGACCGCCAACGTGACGGACGACATCGCGCTGACCTTCGATGCGCGCAACCTCACCAAGGAAAACCAGCAGAGCTTCTACAAGTACGGCGCGGCCGGCGGCGCGGAGACGATGAACCTGGGCACTACCCTGGTTCCGCGCACCTTCGCCATCGGCGCGCGCTTCACCTTCCAGTAAGCACTTTGGCGATCCCGGACCTGCCCCTCGCTTTTGCCATTCTGCGAAGGGGAGAGGGGCCGGGATCGGCATGAGGCGACCGTTTTCCCGGGGCACATTCTCCTCTCCCGACGCCCCGGGGGGACGGTCGCCTCTTCCTTTTCAAGGGACCATTCCTTCCAGACGACGGGGCACAGAGCATGATCGCACGAACGGCACGGGCACTTGGGACCAGCGCGCTGCTGGCCGGAACGGCAACGCTTCTGGCGGGCGCCGCGCCGCCTGCGGCTCCGGTGATGGCTCCGATCATGGCGGCAGCCACCGTCGCGCCCTCCGCCGTCCCCGCGCTCGACACCCGGGCCATCGCCCGCGCGCGTTTTGGCAACGATGCGCCCTGGTACGAGGATCGCATCCCCTTCTTCGAAAGCGCGGACCCCAAGATCGACGCGGTCTGGTACTACCGCTGGTCGATCTACCGCGCGCACCAGCGCGACCTGGGCGCGAAGGGCTTCATCACCACCGAGTTCGCCGACGATGTGGGCTGGCAGCGTGAGCCCTACGCCAGCCTCAACGATGCGAGCGGCTTTCACATCGCCGAGGGGCGCTGGCTCAACGACCGGCGCTTTGTCAGCGACTACATCGACTTCATGTACGAGGGCGGCAACGACCGCCACTTCACCGATCACATGGCGGACTCGACCTGGGGGCGCTACCTCGTCGATGGTGACCGCGCGGCGGTGACCCGCCACCTCAAGGTGATGCGCCATATCTACGGCCTCTGGGAAGACCACATGGACTGGTCCAAGGGGCTCTACTGGGTCGAACCGCTGCTCGATGCGACCGAGTACACCGTCTCCTCCATCGACGCCTCGGGCGGCAAGGACGGCTTTGGCGGCGGACATGCGTTCCGTCCCTCGGTCAACAGCTACATGATCGCCAACGCCCGCGCGATTGCGCGCATCGCGGAGATGACCGGCGACACAGCGCTGGCCGAGGAGTTCGAAGGCAAGGCGAAGGCGCTGCAGGATCGCATGGTGGCGGACCTGTGGAACCCGCAGCTGGCGCACTTCACCGACCGCTACCGCACCCACAACGAACACGTCTCCTACTGGGACTTCATCCGCGCGCGCGAGCTTGTCGGCTTCCTGCCCTGGATGTTCGATGCCGTGCCCGACGAGGCCAAGTACGCGCAGGCCTGGGCGCACCTGCTCGATCCCCAGATGCTGGCAGGTGAGGCCGGGATGCGCACGGTCGAACAGTCCTACGAATACTACATGCGCCAGTACCGCTATCTGGGCGATGCGCGTGAGTGCCAGTGGAACGGTCCGATCTGGCCCTACCAGACGACGCAGGTGCTGACCGGCATGGCCAATCTCCTCGACCACTACGAGGAGACGGGGCCGGTCACGCGCAGCACCTACATGCGCCTCCTGCGCCAGTACACGCAGCTCCATTTCCAGGGCGACAAACTGGATCTGGAGGAGGATTACGATCCGGCGACGGGCAAGCCCATCGTCGGGCTCGACCGCAGCCACCACTATTTCCACTCGGGCTACAACGACCTGATCCTGACCGGGGTTGTCGGCATCCGCCCGCGCGCCGATGACGTGCTGGAGGTGAACCCGCTGCTGCCCCAGGCGGGCGATCCCGAGGCCTTGCCCTGGTTCCATGTCGAGCGCGTGCCCTACCACGGCCATATGATCTCGGTGACCTGGGACGCGGATGGATCGCACTATGGCAAGGGTGCGGGGCTGACCGTCGCGGCCGATGGCAAGGTGCTGGCCCACCGCGCGGATCTGGGCCGGATCGAGGTGCCGCTCGCCCGTAAGGCGCTTGCGCCCATCGTGCGCGAAACCAACCACGCGGTGCAACTGGTGCGTGGCGACTTCCCCAAGGCGAGCGCGTCGAGCGGGGCCGAGGCGGAGAACCTGCACGACGGGATCGACGGTCGCCTCTGGTTCTACCCTGAGCTTCCCAACGGCTGGACCTCCGCGGCGGGAACGGCTGCGCAGTGGTACGCGGTCGACTTTGGCGCGCCCCAGCCGGTTTCCTCGGTAAAGCTGGCCTTCTTCGACAACGGCGCGGACATCCGCGCGCCGGGCAAGGTCACACTCGAGGCTGGCAGGACGGCGCCTGGCGTGAACTGGGTTCGGCAACGCCGCTCGCCAATGGCGTGACGACGCTCACCTTCACCGCACGCCAACTCACCAAGGTGCGCGCGGTGATGACGCCCACGCAGGGCAAGGCGATCCGTATTGCCGAGCTGAAGGCGCTCTCGGAAGGCTGACCTAGAAGAGGTACCCCGAGACGAGGAAGGCCGCCGCCGCGATGATCCCGGCGGCGGGCAGCGTCACCACCCAGGCCAGCGCGATGGGCTTCATCAGGCCCCAGTTGGTCTGGCGGTTGACGATGCCGATGCCCAGCACCGCGCCGATCAGGATGTGCGTGCTGGAAACCGGGATGCCCAGGCTTGAGGCCAGCATGACCACGCAGGCCGCGCCCAGCTCGGCGCAGAAGCCCGAAGCCGGGTGCATTGCGGTGAGGCCATGGCCCACGGTCGCGATGACCTCCTTGCCGATGAACCACAGCCCCACGACAAGCGCGATGCCGAACGAGATCATCACCATCGGCGGCACCGCGGCCGAGGAGGTGATGACGCCGGTGCGCAGCACGTCGAGGATCGCGGCAAAGGGCCCGACCGCGTTGGCGATGTCGTTGGCGCCGTGGCTGAAGGCAAAGCCGCAGGCGGTGAAGACCTGCATCCAGCTGAAGAGGAGGAAGGTGGCGCGCTCGAGCGGGGCCTGGCGCAAGGTGCGCACGAAGAGGAAGGTCGTCGCCCAGGCAATGGCGGCGACCATCGCCATGATGAGGTAGTTGGTCAGCGTCGCAAGGCCCAGCTCCATGTGCTTGAGGCCCTTGAAGAGCAGCATCGCGGAGATGACCGCCGCGCCCAGCGCCGCGACCAGCGGCACCCAGAGCTGGAGCGCATGGTGGGTCTCCACCTCGTCGCGCTGGCGCTCGATGGCGTACCACTTGCGGTAGTAGTCGGTCTCCAGTTCCTCAGGGTGGAAGTCCTCGCTGCGCAGCACGTCCATGTCGCGCACCAGCATCGTGTTGTAGTTGACCTGCTGGAGTTCGGTCAGGCTTTCAAACGCGCTGCGGTGGTCGCGGCGCAGCGCCTTCTGTTCGGCGCGGATGGCGCGCACGCGCGCCTCGGCGCGTTCGTTGTAGAACAGGACATGGTGCTTGATGAGGCGGAACAGGCCATAGGAAACCAGCCCGCCCAGCAGCGGCGAGATCACCCAGGAGAGCGCGATGCGCGCGATCTCGTCCCACTGCACGAGGGCGAGGGCAGAGGATGTGCCCCCCAGGCTCACGCCCAGCACCACCGAGGCGCCGACGATGCCCCCGATGATCGAATGGGTGGTCGAGACCGGCCAGCCCCGGCGGCTGGCGAACAGCAGCCAGAACGCGGCGGCGACGAGCGCGGCCATCATCACCCGGATGAACTGGAGCGGGCTGACCGCAAGGGCGCCGAGATCGACGATGCCGCTGCGGATCGTGTCGGTGACATCGCCGCCTGCGATCACCGCGCCGCTGACCTCGAAGATCGCGGCAACCCCCAGCGCCTGCCCGATGGTGAGGGTGCCCGCGCCCACGCTGGTGCCGAACGAGTTGGCAACGTCGTTGCCGCCGATGTTGAAGGCCATGAACAGCCCGAACAAGGTCGCCAGAACGAAGATCAGCAGGCTGCCCGAACCGATGTAGCCCGCCCCCCAGACAAGGAACGCGCCCCCGCTCAGCGCCAGCAGCAGGGCAAAGCCGATGTTGGGCAGGGCAAGCCGGGGCCGGGAACCGGACGCGGTGAGATCGGGCAGGGGGGAATTGAGCGTGGCCATCGTGTGCGCGGGTGGTCCGTGGTCGTTAACAGGGTTCAACCATAGGGACTTAACCGGGGTAAATGACCGTCGTGTGTCGAGCGTGCTGCGCTGGACAGGGCGCGACTCGGAGGGATCGGAGTGGAGCGCAACGCGGCGAACCGGGGCTCGTACAGCTCCGGGACCGACTTCGCAGGCGCGGCAAAGCGGGGCCGGGCGGCCGATCCGTTCACGCCCCTTGCAAGATAACCTAGCTAAGTATATCGGCGGGGCACGCGTTCGGGCTTTGCGCCTTCACAGGGACGCAATCGTATGCCGATACGGGCAAGTCACTGATTGGCGATGACTTGCCGTTCGCCTTGGGCGGGCCGTCCGGCCACGCCGCAACCGTTCAGCCCAGCACGTGGAGGGCGCCGACAAACACCAGCAAGGCACTGGCACTTGCGCCGCACAGCAGCATGAAGGGACACTGGCTGATCGCAGGATCGTACCGTTCCATGGGAACCTCTCCCGGTTCTTGTTCTTTCTGATGCGATTTTGCGCCTCTTTTCGCGGCAAGGCAAAAGATAATCGCGGGACCTGCGTGGGCCGCGTCCTCCATCGCGAGGGCGGTTTCGTGAAGGGCCTGCAACGCGCGGCGTACCTGCGCCCCGCAACACGGAGTTGAGACTGGCAATGGTGAGTGAAAGCGCCGCGAACGCATCTGAACAGGCGGCAGGCAACAGCGATGCCGGGGCCGGGGATGAGGCCAAGGACACGGGCCGCAAGGGCCTGAGCGGCAAGACCAAGCGCAACCTCCTCATCGCCGCGATCCTGATCGCGATCGGCGGCGGGCTCTGGTTCATGCGCTACGAAACCTACGGGCAGTACTTCCAGGAAACCAACGACGCGCAGATCGACGTCGACATGGTGGCGATCGCTCCCAAGGTCAGCGGCTATGTCTCCGAGGTCCTCGTCGAGGACAACCAGGACGTGGCGAAAAACGCGCCGCTCGTGCGCATCGATGCGAGCGACTATGATGCCCGCGCGGCGCAGGCCCGCGCCCAGATCGCGCAGGCCGAGGCTTCGGTCGAGAACGCGCGTGCGGGAATTGCCGAGCAGCAGGCCGCCGTCGCGCAGGCCCGCGCGCAGCTCGCCGCCGCGCGCGCCAAGGCCCGCCACGATGCTGGCGAGGTCGCCCGCTACGCCCCGCTCGTCGCCTCGGGCGCGGAACGGCGCGAGACGCTCGACCAGCTGAAACTTGCCGCCACCCAGTCGGCCGAGCAGGTGCGCCAGCTCGAAGCCGCGCTCACCGCGCAGCAGCGCCGCATCGCGACGCTTGAAACCCAAGTCGCACAGGCCCGCGCGCAAGGCGAAGGCGCGCAGGCGCAGCTCGATGCCGCCGACGTGGATCTGAAAGCCACGCTCATCCGTGCGCCCATCGCGGGCCGCATCGGTGACCGCACCGTGCGCACCGGCCAGTTCGTGCAGGCGGGCACGCGGCTCATGTCGGTGGTGCCGCTCGACAAGCTCTACGTGACGGCCAACTTCAAGGAAACGCAGCTCGCCCTCATGCGTCCGGGCCAGCCCGCGCGCATCTCGGTCGACGCTCTGGAAGGCACCGAGATCAATGGGCGCGTTGCCAGCGTCTCGCCCGGCACCGGCGCGCAGTTCTCGCTGCTCCCGCCCGAGAACGCGACCGGCAACTTCACCAAGATCGTCCAGCGCGTGCCCGTGCGCATCGCCATCGAGGCGCCCGCCAGCGCGCGCAAGCTGCTCGTCCCCGGCCTCTCGGTGACGGTCACGGTCGACACCCGCAGCGCCGAGGGCGAACTGGACCAGATCGAAGAGGCGAGCGACGAACAGGTCGCCCGCCGCGCGCAGCCGAAGGCCCGCGGGACGCGCTGACATGGCGAGCGCGGCTCTCGATGCAAACGCAGGTGGCAGCGCACAGCCGCGCCGCAACGCGGACCTGGGCGCCTGGCTGGCGGTGGCGGCCGGCACGATGGGCGCGCTCATGGCGACGCTCGACATCTCGATCGTCAATTCGGCGCTTCCCACGATCCAGGGTGAACTGGGCGCGACCGGCACCGAAGGGGCCTGGGTCGCCACGGCCTATCTTGTCGCGGAAATCGTCATCATCCCGCTTTCGGCCTGGCTGGAGCGGATGCTGGGGCTGCGCAGGTTTCTCCTGATCGCGGTCACGCTTTTCACCATCTTCTCGGTGATCTGCGGACTTTCCACCTCGCTTTCGATGATGGTTTTCGGGCGCGTGGGGCAAGGCTTTACCGGCGGGGCGCTGATCCCGACCGCGCAGACGATCATCGCCCAGCGCCTGCCGCGCCACCAGCAGTCGATCGGCACGGCGGCCTTCGGCATTGTCGCGATCCTCGGCCCGCTGCTTGGCCCTCTTGTGGGCGGCTGGCTGACCGAGAGTGTCTCCTGGCACTACGCCTTCTTCCTCAACGTGCCGATTTCGGCGGTCCTGCTCACGCTGCTTTTCGTGGGGCTGCCGG
Organism: Novosphingobium sp. MBES04; assembly: GCF_000813185.1. Lineage (NCBI taxonomy): Bacteria > Pseudomonadati > Pseudomonadota > Alphaproteobacteria > Sphingomonadales > Sphingomonadaceae > Novosphingobium > Novosphingobium sp. MBES04. Next base: position 2,976,698 of record NZ_DF850488.1, read on the forward strand.
CCGAGAAGTCGCGCCTCCACCTCATCCGCGAGGCCGACTGGTTCGGCATCGCCGGGCTCGCGCTCGGCCTTGGCGGGCTCACCGTGTTCCTGGAGGAAGGCGCGCGCGAGGAGTGGTTCGCCTCCGAGCTGATCCGGTACATGGCGCTGGTCACCGTGGTCGGCTTCGGCTTCCTGTTCTGGGGGCAGGCGACCGCGCGGCGGCCCGTGATCAAGCTCAGCCTGCTGCTCGACCGCCAGTTCGGGGCGGTCGCGACGATGGGCATTGCGCTGGGCGTCGTGCTCTACGGCACGTCCTACGCGATCCCGCAGTTCCTCGCCGCGATTGCTGACTACAACGCGCTGCAATCGGGCAAGGTGGTGCTGCTTTCGGGCATCCCCTCGATCCTGATGATGCCCTTCGTGCCCTTCCTCATCCGCAAGGTCGACATCCGCCTCGCGGTCGGCTTCGGAATGCTCATCATGGGGCTTTCGGCCTACCTGGAGACGAGCCTCACGATCCAGTCGACGGGCGGGGACTTCACCGAGTCCCAGCTGATGCGCGGGCTCGGCACGATCCTGGGCATGCTGTTCCTGAGCCAGGCCTGCGTCCAGTCGGTTCCCCCTGAGGACGCGGGCGATGCTTCGGGCCTGTTCAACGCGATGCGGAACCTCGGCGGCAGTTTTGCGCTGGCGGGTATCTCGATCCTTCAGCAGAACCGCGTCTGGCTGCATTCGCGCCGGATCGAGGAGAGCCTGCACGCCAATGACCCGGCCGTGCAGGACTACGTCTCCAGCATGGGCCGGATGCTCGGCAGCCCCGAGGCCGGGCTTCGCGCCATCGGCCAGACCATCCAGGGCCAGGCGCTGACGATGACCTACAACGATATCTTCTTCGCGATGAGCGTGGTGACCGTGCTGGTGTTTCCGCTGGTCTTCCTGCTCAAGCCACTGCCCAAGGATGCCTCCGCAGGAGCCATGCACTGATGTTTGTCCCCCGTACCCCTCTCGCGTCCGTCGGCGCGCTCGCCATTCTCTCGCTCGCCACTGCCTGCACCATGGGCCCGGACTACGCAGGCCCGCCCGAAGTGATCGCGCCCGGCACCAACGGCGGGGCCTTCGTGCGCGCGGACGACAGCGTGCGCGCCGACGCGCCGCAGCTCGCCCGCTGGTGGGAGAGCCTCAGCGATCCGCTGCTCACCCGCCTCATCGACGACGCGCTCGCACACAGCCCCACGATGGACCTGGCCGCAGCGCGCATCGCCGAGGCGCAAGGCAGCCTCGCGGAAGGCAAGGCCGGGCTCATGCCCAGCGTGTCGCCCAATGCGATGTACGTCCACGCGCGCCTGCCGGGCTCGGCCATCGGGGGAAGTGGAGAGGGTGAGGACGGCGCGGAGGGCGAAAGTTCAGGCGGCAGCTCCTCGCTCGACTTCTACAACGTGGGCGCCAACGTCTCGTGGGAGCCGGACCTGTGGGGCGCGCGGCGCCGGGGGATCGAGGCCTCGCGCGCGCAGGTCGGCCAGCGCTACGCCGAACTCGCCGATGCGCAGGTGTCGCTGAGCGCACAGGTCGCGCAGACCTACGTCAACCTGCGCGATGCGCAGGCGCGCCTGGCGCTTACCCGCGAGGCGGTCGCCAAGCAGCGCCGTGCGCTCGAACTCACCCGCCAGCGGCAGGGCGCGGGTACGGCGTCCGATCTGGAAGTGGAGCGCCTGCAGGGCGAACTCGCCGCCAACGAAGCGCAGACCGTGCCACTGGATACACAGGTTCTCCTCTACAAGAATGCGCTTGCCGTCCTGACCGGACAGGCACCCGGCGCGCTCGATGGCGAGCTGGAGGACGAAGGCGCGCTGCCGCTGCCTCCGGCCGAAGTCGCGGTGGGCGATCCGGCGGGGCTTCTTGCGCGCCGCCCGGACATTCGCGCGGCCGAGCGCGCGCTGGCCGCCAGCACCGCGCAGATCGGGGTCAAGGAAGCGCAGCGCCTGCCCGGCATCTCGTTCATGGGGATTCTGGGGATCGGCGGGACGGAGCCGGGCGACGTGCTCGATCCGGGCAACCTTGCCGCCCTCCTCATGCCGCAGATCAGCTGGCCGCTCCTCGACTTCGGGCGCACGGGCGCGCAGGTGCGCCAGGCCCGTGCGCAGGCCGACCAGGCCGAGGCGCAGTACCGCCAGAGCGTGCTCGAAGGCCTGCAGGACGCCGAGGACAGCCTCGCCCGCTTCGGTGCGACCCGGCGCCAGCTGGCCCGGCTGGTCGCCTCGCAGCAGAGCGCCGAGCGCGCCGCGCACCTCAACCGCCTGCGCTTTGCCGCGGGGACCAGCTCGCTGATCGACCAGCTCGATATCGAACGCCAGGCGCTGACCGCCGCCTCCAACGTCGCGCAGGCCAAGGCGCAGCTCACTATCGACTATATCGCTGTGAACAAGGCGCTGGGGCTGGGCTGGAGCGAGTAGGATTTTTCAAGGGGCCATCGCCCCTTGGCCCCCAAAATGGGCGATCTCACCCTCCTCAGCCGCCGGTGCGCGCGTAAGGTGAGCTCGACAGTTTGGGGAGCCCGAGGGCGATGGCCCTCGGCAAATCCTTTCCTTCTCCTTGCCCCTGCCTGATGCCTGCGGCACAGGGGAGGCCAGACCCGAACCAACAATCCAGCGGGAGCTTGCCATGGCCGTCACCCATCCTTTCCACCTCGCCTTTCCGGTCGATGACCTGGAGGCCGCGCGCGCCTTCTACCTGGGCGTGCTGGGCTGCAACGAGGGGCGTTCGAGCGACGAGTGGGTCGACTTCGACTTCTTCGGCCACCAGATCGTCGCGCATCTGGCGCCTGAGGAAACGGGTGCGGTGAAGGCCAACGCGGTCGATGGCCACGGGGTCCCGGTGCGCCATTTCGGCATTGTCCTCTCCATGGCCAAGTGGCAGGCGCTGGCCGATACGCTGGAGGCTGCGGGGATCGACTTCATCATCGCGCCCTACATCCGCTTCAAGGGCGAGCCGGGCGAGCAGGCGACGATGTTCTTCGCCGATCCGGCGGGCAACGCCATCGAGATCAAGGCTTTTGCCGACATGGAGCAGCTCTTTGCCAAGTGAGGCCCTGCGGCCCGTCACGGTCGCGATTGCGGGCTACGGTAATATCGGGCGGCAGGTGGCCGTGACGCTGTTGGAGCGGCGCGTGCGCTACGCGCAGGTCCATGGCTGCGATGTGCGTCTCGTGGCGGTGTGTGGCTCGCGTACGGGGGCCGCGAGCGCGCAGGGTTTTGCCGAGGCGTCCGGGATCGCGCTGGAGGACGGGCGGACGGGGCCCGAGTTCCTGGCGGAAATCGCGCCCGATGTGCTGATCGAGGCCGGGCCGACCGACTTTGCGACCGGAGGGCCTGCGCTGGGCTACCTGACGATGCAGTTGGGGGCAGGGCGCGACGCGGTGGTGGTCTCCAAGGGGGCGCTTGTTCATTCGGGCGCACGGCTGCGCGAGCTGGCGCGCGCGAGCGGCGCGGCGCTGCGCATCAGCGGGGCGACGGCCGCCGCGCTTCCCACCATCGACCTGATCGAGACGGGGCTGCGCGGGGCGAAAGTGCTGGCGCTCGAGGGCGTGTTCAACGCGACCACCAACTTCCTTCTCAACGCGATGATGGCGCGTGGCTGCACCTTTGCCGAGGCCCTGGGCGAGGCGCAGGCGGGCGGCTTTGCCGAGCGCGATCCGAGCCGCGACATCGAGGGTTGGGATACCGCCTGCAAGCTCACCATCCTTGCCAATTTCGGGCTCGACGCCGGGCTGGCGTTGGAGGATGTCGCGGTGTCCGGGATTGGCGATGTGACGCCGGAGCGGGTCGCGCTCTGGAAGGCGCAGGGGCAGGTGCCGCGCCTTGTCGGGCGGCTGGACTGCACAGGCGATGCGCCGGTCGCCTCGGTTGCGGTGCGGACCTATCCGCTCGACCATGCCTTTGCGCATATTCCCGGCAAGACCAAGGCCCTGCGTGTCGAGACCGATTGCATGGGCGAGATCCTGACAATGGGCGGTGGACCCGAACCGCTCGCGACCTCGTGCGCCGCGCTCAAGGACTTCGAGCTGGTGCTGGAGGCGCAGGCGGGCCGGGGCTGACGCGAAGGTCACAGCCCCGGCGCGCGCGTCCTCACACCTGCGCGAGCATCTGCTGCGAGGCGGCGAAGTAGTCGTTCGAAAGCTGGGTGGGATAGGCCGTTCCCAGCAGGCGCCCGGCAATTGCCGCGCCGCCGTTGGAGAGGGCGTAGTCCGCTTCCTGGCCGCTCACCACGTCGATCCAGGCGGGAATCGGGCGGTGCTGGGCCAGGCACGAGCGCCAGTAGCTGGCAACCGGCGCGGTGAGATCGGTGCGGTTGCCCTGCGCGCCCCACAGCGCGACGCGGATCGCATCGTAGCCGAAGCGCGGCGGCTTGTCGGGGGCCGGGGCAACACTGCGCGTGCCGGTCACCCGGATCCAGTCGCAGGGAAGGTCGTGGCGTCCGAAGCGCGAGAGGCGCAGGAGGTCCTCGCTGTCGCGGATCACACGGCCCCAGGTCGCCATCCCGTCGGTTTTCGCGAACTGGTCGAGCGCGGGCCACACGAAGTAGCTGGGGTTGAGCGTGACGCCGGCGTCCTCGACGAAGCCCTGCAGGCCCGGGATCAGCAGCTGGCGGTTGTAGCGCGTGATGACGCAGTGCTTGCGGATGGCGGCGCGGACCTCACGGGCGCGTTCGGTCCAGCGCGGCTCGTTCCAGCGTTCCCCGGCCAGCGCCAGCGCCCAGGCGATCACGATGTCGCCGTCGGTCGCGTTGTTGGTGTCGGTCATCGCGCGCGCCGCGGGCTCCCAGCGCCAGCCGTAGAGCGCCATGTCGCGGCGCGCGAGGTTGGCCTCTGTCCATTCGGCGATGCGCGTGAAGGTGTCGCGCTCGCCCGCCTGGTAGGCCAGCAGCAGGCCGTAGCTCTGGCCTTCGCTGTGACTGATGTCGCCATTGCCGGTGTCCACGACGCGGCCCTCGGGCGCGAGGAAGTGGGTGCGCCACGCGTTCCAGAACGAGGTGGCGACAGGGCTGGGGGCGGGAAGCGTGGGACGGGGCGCGGTGTGCATACCGGGCATGGCGGCCTCGCTCTTCTGGCTCTTGTTGCAGGCGGCAAGCGCGGCCATCAGGCCGATCGCGAAGGTGCGCCTGTCGATACGTCTGTAATCATCGACCATGGCGAAGCTCGAGCGTATCCCCTTTCCATTCGGCAGTGGTGGTGAGCGCCGGGCCGCTGCCCAGCGTGCGGAACCAGCTGTCGTAGGCGCCTTCGAGAACGCCTGCGAGCATCGTGGCCCAGTGGCCGCGCGGATCGGGAGCGATGCCGCGCGGAAGATTGGTGTGCTGGACGATAATTCCCTCATCGGTCAGTTCGAGCTTGGCTTCCCCCCAGTCCAGCGCGCGCCAGAAATCGTTGATGCGCATCGAGAGCAGGGCCGCATCGGAGAGATCATCGAGGCTTTCGAGTGCGGCCATGCGCCGGCCGATCGCGGCGAAGAAGCCGCGGGCCTGGAGCTCGGGTACCGCCTCGCAGATCTCGGTCGCGCTCGCGATCGCGAGCAGGGCAAGGCCGCCCAGCCCGGTGTCGTCGCTGGACCGGCTGCGGGAGGGAAACGCCTGGTAGTTCATGTTACTTCGTACTCCCGAAGCTTTGGCGCACGCCGAGCATGCCGCGGAATTCATCGTAGGAACCGAACGTGTTGTAGCTGGCCTCGCCCCCGATGCGGGTGGAGTTGCTCAGCTTGTAGTAAAGTTCGCCCTCTGCCGATAACGCGAAACCCGTCTCGCTGATCCCGTCATAATAGGACCGCACGTCGTCGTTCTCGAGCTTGAGGCCATCGAGCAGGCCCTGGAGGAGAGGTTCGGTCGGATAGAGCAAGCTGCGATCCTGGCTGTAGCTTTGAAAACCGGGCGTGAACGAGGCACGGCCGACAAAGCGTTCGTCCTCGATCGCGTAGTTCACCGGGAAGCCGACCGAGATGAAGCTCTGCGGGCTGAAATAGCCGCCATTGCCGAAGGTGAAGTAGTTCTGGCTCTTGTCGTAGCCCTGGTAGTTCACGTTGAGGCCGACCGTGACCGAGTCCGTGCGGCCCTGGTAGGCGCGCAGGTATCCGCCCGCGTTGGCCTCGAAGCCGGAGTTCTTCGCGACATTGGTGCCGGTGAAGCGGTAGTAGCGGCCCTCGCCGTACACGCCGTTGCCGTTGCGGTCGTAGGACAGCCCGCCGCCTGCGCCAAAGCGCATGACCTGGCCCCAGCGCACCCCGGTGACGGGATCGCGGGTGCCTGCATAGGAGACCACCGAATCGGTGACGGGCTTGCGTTCGACCCAGGCGCTGGCGCGCACGTCGCGCCCGATCTTGGGGGTCGCCGCGGCGCGGTAGGTGACCTTCGTTTCGCCCATGCCGATGGGCGTCGTACCCACTTCGACCTGCGCGAAGTCGTTGGTGTACCCGGCCGAGAACGCGACGCCCGAGGCGTGCTGGCTGTCCGCATTGACGAGCGGCGAGGGCTGTTCGGCGACAATCGCGGCCGCCTCGATCACGCCGTTCGCGCCGAAGCGGGCGAGGCCCGAGCCGGTGGGACGGCCTGCGTCGATGACGCTGGCTTCCGCTTTGGCGTAGACGCGCCCGCCCGCAAGGCCGGTCGAGAGTTCGGCCGAGCCCTTGATCTCGTCAAGCTGGCTGAGGCCGGTTTCGCCCGAACGGCGCCGGTAGGCGGTCTGGACTTCGCCGCGCGGGCCGGTGTCCTGCGCCAGTTCGGCGATCTCCGACTGGATCCGGGCGAGCATCGGGTCGCCGCCGTAGCGGGTCGGCATGCTCGTCCCTGCCCTCTGCGGGGCTCCTGCAGGGGCGTAGGCGGGGGCGGGGGCAGCGCCTGCGCCGTATCCGGCCGCGCTCTGCGTCGCGGTGGCGCTGCCTGCGAAGGCGGCGGGCGCGGAGGCGCTGCGGCTGGCGTAGGCGGGGGCGGCGCGGCCCTGGCTATAATCGGGGCCCGCATCGTAGCTCGGCGCACTGGAGGCCTGGGCTGCGTAGCCCTGGGCACCATACCCTTGGCCCGTGTAGCTCTCGTTCGCCGCGGCATAGCTTGCAGAGGCACCATAGCCGCCCATCGGCTGGGCCTGCGGGGCGTAGGAGGGGGCGGGAAGGCGTGTGCCGCCGCCCAGCGCGAAGGGGTTGACCGGCTGGGGCTGGGCCATGGCCGGGCCCTGGTTGCGGAACGGGTTGGCTCCGGCCTGGCCCTGCATCCCGGCAAAGGGATTGCCGCCCAGCGCCACGACGCTGGTCGCGTTGTGCTGGCGGGCGTAGAGTTCGCGCGCCTGCTTGAGGTAGCGCACCGCCTTCCTCTCGTTGCCCGCGACGCGCTCGACATCGGCGAGCGCCATGTAGACCTGGTAGTCCTGCGGGTAGGAGCGCAGCAGCGCGTCGGCCGCTTCGTCGGAGAGCCTGCCGTCGCCCGCGCGCTGGGCGCTCTGGGCAAGGCCGATCAGGCCGTCCTTGTCGCCCGGCTTCTTGGCCAGGTACAGCTGCCAGGTCTGCGCGGCGCGCGGCGCCATGTTGCCGTTCTCGTACAGGCGCGCGAGCCCGGCGAGGATCTCGACGTTGTCGGGCGCGGAACTGTACGCGCTCTGGAGGATGTCGAAGGCTTCGGCGTAGCTCCCGGCAAGGCGCGCGCGGTCGGCCTGCCCGATCATCAGCGTCGCCTGCATCCGGCCATACGCCTGCTGGCCCTGCGGCGAGGAGCCGGCCATCTGCCCGGCGCGCTGGAGGGCGGTCTGGGCAAGGTCGTCGCGGCCGGTCTGGACGAGGACGCCGATCAGCCCTTCGTATTCGCCAAGGTCGGTCACTTCGCCGTTGAGCGCGCGCTGGGCGACCTCGGCGGCACCGGCCTGATCGCCCAGGTCGAACAGGGCGCTGGCGATGGCGGCCTGCTTGCCCACGGGAATGGCGCGCATCTCGCCCAGCTGGCGCAGCGAGCCCAGCGCCTGCTCGCGCTGGCCGTTCTGGGCAAGCGCCCGGGCCCGCGCGATCGCCGCGTCGGTCTTCACCCCGATCGCGAAGGTGCGCATCGGCGCGGTGCGCTGGGTCTCGGGGATCATCGAAAGCAGGCGCTCGGCCTCGGCAGGACGGCCCAGGTCCTCGTTGAGGAGGGCGGCGGCATAGAGCGCGTCGGGCGCGCCGATGCTGACAAGCGCGCGCAGCAGCGATTCCGCCTCGGGCATGCGCCCGCGCTTGATCATGTATTGGGCGAACTCGTAGCGGATCCACGGGTCCTCGGGATCGGCCATGAGCCCGGCCTGGAATTCCTGGACGGCGCCGGTGTCATCGCCGCGTTCGGCCGCGGCAAGGGCGCGGCCCCGCGCGGCGCGCATCTGCAGGCGGTTCTCGTCGGCATTGGCGCCCTCGGCGGCCTGGCGGTAGAGGTCGGCAGCGTCGGCGTAGCGGCCCTGCTGCTCGTAGACCTGGGCCAGGATCTCCAGCGCGGGGGCCGGTTCGGAGTAGTTTGACCGCACCAGTTCCTCGGCGCGGGCCTGGGCGGCGCCCAGCTGGCCCCGGTCGAGCAGGTCCTGCGCGTCCGCGACGCCCGCGAAGTAGCGCGCCGAGGCAAGCCCTTCGGCCCACTGGCTGGCTTTCCCGGCGCGCGAGGCGCGTTCAAGCAGGTCAGCCGCCTCGGCGAACCTTTGCTGGCGCAGGCGTACGATGCCAAGTCCGCCCAGCGCATCTGGATCGCGGGAATTGACGGCAAGCGCCTTCTCGAACTCGGTGGCGGCGGTTTCGAGGCGTTCGGCTTCCAGAGCCTCGAAACCGGCCACACGGGCACGGCCTGCGCGGTCGGCCGCGCTGGGCCGGGCCGGGGCCGCGCGGCGGGCCGGTGCGGCGCTGCGCGCGGGGCCTGGCGTGCTCGTGCGGGCGGGGGACTGGCTCTGGCGCGAAGGCTTCTCGGCCTGCGGGGCAGGCGCGGGTGCGGGCGCGGCGCGGGAGGCGGCGGTAATCGCGGGATTGTCGGGATCGATGGCGCGCGCGCGGCGCAGGGCCTGCTGGGCAAGGTCCTCGCGCCCCTTGGAGCGCCAGTACTTCGCCTGCTCGATCAGCGCGGCAACCCCATCGTCCTGCGCGAGGGCGGCGACGGGGAGGACCGAGCCCACGGCGCAGCCCCCCAGCAGCGCGGCCAGGGCCGCCGTGCGCAGGGCGCGACTGCGCGTCGGGAAGGGGACACGGGGCTCGATCATGCGTTGTCGTCCTCGGCGCCGAGGCGGCGCTGGGCCTGTCGGCGGAAGTAGAGATAGGCGGGGCTGGCGAGCACGACGGCCAGCGCGAGGGCAAAGACGCCGAGCAGCAGCGGGCGCTGGCTGATCCAGTAGGCGATCTTCATCCAGAACGGCAGCGAGCCGCTCCAGTACCGCTCGCCCAGCGCGAAGCTGGCCATGCCATCGCCCTCGGTGACCGAGAGGTCGCCCTGGATCATGGCGTTGATCTTGGCATCGGCCATGCCCTCGACGAGCTGGGGCAGGGCCGGGCCGCTGTCGGCCAGAAGCGCGACGACAGTGCGGTCCGAGGCAAAGGGCGAACGGAAGCTGACGATCCCGGAAAAGCCGCGCGCGTTGTAGATCACGGGTTCGGCGGCCATCGGATCGTCGCGTTCGGTGCCACCGAAGAGCGCGGCGACGTTCTGCAGCATCGAGCGCTCGGAGACCGAGAGGCGGCCGCCTGCAAAGCGCAGCGGCGAGCCTTCGAAGAGCTCCTCGTGGCCCGCAAGCGCGGTGCCGCCCACGACCAGCACGTCCTGCGCGGAGAGGGCATCGGCATCGACGTCGGTGGCCACCGTGACGGAGGTGGCGGGAACGCCGGTGGAATCCCCGAAGCGGCCCATCAGCTCGAGGAAGGCCCGGATCGCGGCCGTGCTCGGCTTCTCGCCCATGATCACGGTCGTCTGCGACAGGTCGGGGCTGACGGTGAAGGGGAAGCCCGCGCTGGCAAAGGTCGCAAGGTCGGGCATCTGGATCGCGTGGTAGGCCGAGGTGAGGTCGATCGTGCTGTTGGGATCGACCGAGACGTGCACGTTCTCGGGCAGGGTGCCGGTGCACTTCTTCTTGTCGGCGATGATCATGTTGTAGTCGAAGGTGACCTGGTTCTGCCCGAACATGGTGTAGCGCGGCAGGGTCAGCGTGGCCTCGGAATCGTGGCTCTTGGCGCTGGCGTGGCCCAGGAGGCCATCCCACCAGTCACCGCCCAGGCCCAGCGTCTTCAGATACTGGCCATTGAGCGAGACATCGAGGCGCGAGGCACGGCGGTCCATCCACTTGGCGACCGGGTAGCGGTAGCCCAGGTTCAGGCGGCCCCCCTGGCGCGGCCAGAAGAACAGGTCGGGCGCCACGCGGAAGCGGGCCGAGATGGGGCCGGGGCGAATGCCCATGCCCTGGAGCGCGTAGGGCTCCATGATCTCACCCAGCTTGACCGGCTTCTCGGTCGAGACCCAGCGCAGCGCGCTGTAGCGGTCCCAGACCGGGATGCGCACGCCCTCGAAGCTCATGCGCGCGCCGCCAAAGACGCCCTTGCCGATGGCCACGGCGGAGGCGGCAAGGCGCAGTTCGCCGTTGTTGCGGCCCATCAGGACGAGCAGGGTTCCGCCCGCATCGGCCGGGTTGCGCACGACCGCCGCGCTCGGCCCCTGGGCGGGCGCAATCTCGAGTCCGGGGAGCGACTGGCCGCTCTTGAGGAAGACGATCGCATTGCCCCTGGGCAGCGCGCCGATGACCGGCTTGAAGGTGAAGCCGCGGTAGCTCGCAAGCGAGCCGAGCCAGGACGCCGAGGCGGCGGCCGCCTCCAGTTCGCCGCGGCCGGGCGCGCCGGCAAAGACGAAGGGCATGTCGAGCGGCATGTTCTGGCCCTTGTCGAAGAAGGGCAGCGGCAGGCGGGCAAGGTCGGGCTTGTAGGGCAGGCGCGCGTATTCGACATCGAGCCACGAGCGGGTGTTCGAGATATTGGCCCAGAGCGCGGAGTGGAACGGGTCCTCGCAGTCGCGCGCGTAGTGGCCGATGAGGCGCAGGTTGAGCTGGTTGTCGCCGGGCAGGAACAGCGCCGGGTTGACCGCGACGCGCACGATCCGGCCCTGGGCGTTGGCGCGGGTGAGGCGCAGCGTGTCCACCACCTCGCCGTTCAGCATCACCACCAGCTGGCTCAGGTCGTCGAGCATCGAGGGCGACCAGGCCATCTGCAGGACGAGCGTGGCCTTGGTGACGACGCGGTCCTGGCGCATGCCGAAGGGAATGCCCATCTCGCCCTGGGTGCCCAGCAGGCGGATCGGGGTGGTGACGCGCAGGTCCTCGAAGGTGAGGCGGTCGGTGAGGCCATCGCCTTCAAGCGCGGCCGGGGTGGCCTCGCGCGCGCTGGCCGTGGCGGCATGGCTCTGGCTGGCGCCGAAGAAGATGCCCGCCGTGCCCAGGAGCAGGGCCCCGGTGATGGCGGCGGCCTTGGCGATCCGGGCTGCCTTGCCCTTTTCCTTGCCCTTTGTCTCGGCCTTGCTCGCGCTGTCCTTTTCCGCGTCGGCGGCGCTCGACGCAGGGTTGTCGTTGTCCGCCTCGGCCTGGCGCATCGCGCGGCGTTCGGCGAAGTTGAGGCGCAGCATGCGCTTTAGGGTAACCAGGTCGACCAAGATGATATCCGCAAGTGAGCGAAGTCCGGTAACGGATTCGCGGGGAGCAACAGGCTGCCAGGCGTCGGCCCGGCCCATGACGGCGCGCACGAGGTGGCGACCGGCCAAGATATCGAGTTTTTCAAAGCGCACATAGGTGTTCGCGCCCTGGGTACGCATCGTCTCGACGGGGATGCACAGCACTTCGTTGCCCATCGACATGGTGATGTGGCGCACCGAACGGTCCTTCACCGGCAATTCTTCGGGCAAGGCCAGCGCCGCGCCGCCCATCGAGATGTCGAGGGTGGTGGCGGGTACCACGTGCCCGCTTTGGAGGTAGGCGCTGACCGGGAGCTTGACTGGGATGCGGATGTCCTGGCGCGCCTGGCGCGTCTCGCGCGCGACCGCGATGGCGGCGATGAGGATGATCAGGCTGAACATCGCCCAGGCCAGGTTCAGCACCAGCGTATCGGTTTGGATGTTGAACATGTAGGGGAAGAAGGCCCATTTGCTGATGGCCATGAGCATGCCTGCGACGATGATCCCGACGCAGATCAGGTGCGGCTTGACGATGGCCCAGTCGAAGTAGGTCTTGTCGAGCAGCGAGCCCTTGTCGGTCACGTTGAACTTGCCCTTGCGCGGCTGGAACCAGTCATCACCGTGGGCTTGACGAGGTGGAAGGCCAGGATCGTCTCGTAGACCTCGCCCCAGAACGGACGGCGGTCCGAGCCTTGCGTGCGCTCGTTGGCGACCGAGGAGCAGTAGAGGTGGGGCATGGCGTAGGCGAAGATCAGCGAGGCCGAGGCCTGGATGATGTTCTGGCCGAACATGAGATAGGCGAGCGGGCTGGTCAGGAACACGATCCGGGGGATCGGGTACTGGAAGTGCAGCATGGCGTTGAGGTAGCACAGGCGCTGCTGCCAGGTGAGGCCCTTGCCGAAGAGCGGGCAGTCGATGCGCAGGATCTGGGTCATGCCGCGCGCCCAGCGGATGCGCTGGCCGACGTGGAGGACAAGGCGCTCGGTGGCGAGCCCTGCGGACAGGCGCGCGCTGATATAGGCGGTGTTCCAGCCGGTACGCTGGAGCTTGAGCGCGGTGTGCGCGTCCTCGGTCACCGTCTCGCCGGCAAAGCCGTTGGTCTCTTCCAGCGCTTCGCGGCGGATGATCGCGCAGGAGCCGCAGAAGAAGGTCGCGTTCCACAGGTCGTTGCCGCCCTGCACGGGGCCGTAAAACAGGTCGCCCTCGCCGGGCATGTCGCCCATCGTGGAAGCGAGGTTACGCTGCACCGGGTCGAGCGAGTACATGTGGTGCGGGGTCTGGATCAGGGCGAGGCGCTTGTCCTTCTGGAACCAGCCGATGGTCAGCTGGAGGAAGGCGCGGGTAGGCACGTGGTCGCAGTCGAAGATCGCGATCAGTTCGCCGTCGGTCTTCTTCATCGCCGCATTGAGGTTGCCCGCCTTGGCGTGCAGGTTGTTGTCGCGCGTGATGTAGCCGCAGCCCGCTTCCTTGGCGAAGGCGCGGAATTCCGCGCGCTTGCCATCGTCGAGGATGAACACGCGGTAGCGCTCGACCGGGTAGTCGAGATCCATCGCGGCGAACACGGTGTTGCGCACGATCTCGAGGCTCTCGTTGTAGGTCGGGATATAGATGTCGACGGTCGGCCAGTCCTCGGGATCGCCCTCGGGCTCGATCACCGGGCGCTCGAGCGGGAAGCTGGTCTGCAGGAAGCCCAGCATGAGGATGACCCAGGCGTAGAGCTCGGCCAGGTAAAGGACGCCGCCGAAGGCGAATTCGGGAAGCGTGCCGAAGGAGAGCGTCTGCGTGGTGCGCCACACGATGTAGCGGGTCGACACGAGGATCGCGAGGAGACCCAGCGCAAGGCCGCCACGCGGGCTCTTCCAGCGGCGCAGCGCCACCGCGCCGGCAATCGTGACGCCGGCGCAGACCCACTGTGCGGTCCCGTCCAGCGGCACCGCGATCACCACCGCCGCGATGAAGACGATGGGGATGAGGGCAAGGTAGCGCAGCGCGCGCGTCGACGTCAGCGCCTTGATCATGCGGCGTAGCTCGAGCTCTTTGCGCCGGACCAGATGCTGATGTCGGTATCGAGCGCGGGCAGGACGATGTCGACCAGGCGGCGCACGTCGGCGAGCGCGGCGCTGGAGGGGGCATAGCGCGCCAGAGTCTGGAGCATCGCGATCGATTCGGGCACCGATTCGTCCAGCCGGATGCGCCCGATCAGGCGCGGCCCCATCAGTTCGCGCACGAAGGCGGCGTTGTGGCGCGCGAGGCGGCGGGTGTCATCGAGCCGGTTGATCACGAACGACGTGCGCGACAGGCCACCCTTGCCCGCCTCGTCGAACATCTGCGGCAGCAGCGCGAGCGTCTCGGGCGCGGTGTCGAGCGCGCACAGGTGGGCGCAGGCGTGGTTGACGAGGCGCCGCGCGAGGTTGCGCTCGCACGAGGGCACATCGAGGATCAGCGTGCGCTCGCGGCCGGTCTGGAAGTAGCCCAGGTCCTTGAGCATCGGGATGAAGTCGGGGTCATTGGGCGCGTTCTGCGCATGGCGCAGGTCGATCCCCGAGACCACCACCGCATCCTCGCTCGGGGCATGGAGCGCGGACAGCGTGGTCGAGGGGGGCAGCGCGAAGTGGAAGGGGAGCGTGTCGTGCGCGGCCATGGAGAGCACGGTCACGTCCGCTCCGGCCTCGGCCAGCCCGAGCGCCATGTGCGCGGCGAGGAAAGTGTTGCCGGTGCCGCCCTTGGGCGAATGGCAGACGATGAGGGCCATCAGATTTCTCCTCGCGAACCCAGCTCGGACAGGTGGCGCAGCATCGCGCGCACGTCCTGGCCCGATCCCGCAGGGGCAGGCGGGGCAGGGGCCGCGGCCGCGTTGGGGCCTTCGTAGCGGCGGAACAGGGCGCCGATCGAATCGGTGGCCACGGGCTCGGGAGCCGGTGGCACGGCCGGGCGTGGGGGCGTGGGGGCGAACTCGGCTGCCGGGGCCGGCGCGCTCGGCAGCTTTTCCGGGGCAGGGGCAGCTGCGCCGCTGGCCGCCGCGCCGTCGAGTTCGAGCAGGCGTGGGTCCTTGAGCAGCGCCTCGAGCATCGGCCACAGCTCCAGCTCGGTGAATCGGTCCTCGAACTCCTTGTACGAGAAGTCCTGACGGCCGAGCCGATTCAGAAGGTTTGAAGCGTCAACTCTCATGCGGTGCCCCCTGTAAGTGCTCTTAGGGATTGGCACTTAATGGTTAACAAATGACTTAACCTTTTTCGCAAGTGTGCCAACCGTGAGGGGGGCTCACCGCCCTCGGAAGGCACTTATATACGAATACCTTAAGGCTGTAAGGAAATCCTAAACCTTCGGCGCTAGACGAGTCTACACCTTGCTAGCTACGTGAACGAGGACCATGGACGTCCAGCACTTTTCAACGTTCGACTGGGACGACGGCGTGGATGATTACACGCCGGAAGACTTGCTGCCGCCCCTCGATGGGCCGCAGGAAACCGACGATTGCGAGTCCGAAGTCGCTTCGGATCGGTACTCTTACGGAGGATTGATGAAGATGGGACGTTCGGAGCGATCCGGCGGGCGGCCGCGCAAGAAGCCGTTGCTCATGCTCGACGACAGCGAGCGCCGCGACGCGCTGCGCGAACTCGACATGGTCGCGGTCCAGGACTTCGGCGAGGCGATTCCCATGGAACGTCCGGTCCGCATGCAGGGCCTCACACCCGCCGAGGCGGTCGATTCGGCCAGCCTGAACACCCCTGTTCCCGAGGCTCCGGCCCCGCAGGCCCCCGAGCCCGCGGCCTATATGCCTGCGGCTCCGATCCCCGCAGAGCCGATGGCTTCGGAATCGATGCCCTCGGAATTCATGGATGCCCCGGCATCCGCCAGCCCGACGCCGCGCTTCGGTGCGCTGGGCGGCGAGGGTTCGGTCCTCGGTCGCGATCCGTTCCCGGCGGCCTTCGAGGACGCGGCCTTCGAGGACGAGGGCGAGGATGAGGACGAGCAGGGCCTGGACGAAGCCGCTTACGGTTCGCTGTTCGGAAAGGCTGCGCCGAGCGCCCAGCCCGCCCCGACGCCCGTCCCGACGCCCGCTCCTGCCCCCGAGCCGGTTGCGGCGCGTCCGGCTCCCATGCCCGAGCCTGCTCCCGCCCCGCTGGCCCCGGCACTTGTCGAGGCCGAGCCCGCGCCCGTTTTCGCGCCGCAGGTCGAAGCCGTTTTTGCACCGCAGGTCGAATCCGAGCCGGCTCCGGTGCGTTCGGCCTCGGGCCATGCCCTGCGCGCGCGCATGCAGGCTGAAGAGGTCTCCGCCCCCGAAAGCGAATCGCTTCTGGCGCGAATCGGCCGTTTCTTCGCCTGGCTGGGCAGCCTGCTGCGCCGCTGACGCGCCGGTGCGAGACATGGCAGGCGAATCGTAAACGCCTGCCTGTCTGTGCAATTCAGCAAGGCTGAGTAAGAAGTGAAATGCCTTTCAAGGGGCCATTGCCCCTTGGACCCCTGAATGGGCGGCCTCACCTTTCTCGGTGCGAGAGGTGCGCTCGACAGTTTTGGGAGCCCGAGGGCGATGGCCCTCGGACCCCTTTTTATCCTTTTTCCCGCTTTCGCGCGTGTCCGAATACGCGGAGTAGCCCCTAGCCTGATTTCGCAAGAGGTTAAGGCGTTGGCTAACAGGTGCCGCGCCCCGGCCGAGAGACGTCGGGCCTATTGGTTGTAGTCCCTTTGCCGAACTTGCCGCCACGGGGCTGCGCTGCTTTGCAAGGGCACCTGTTCGCGAAGGTTTCGCGAATGGCGTGACCAGTCGGGGAGGGCGGATGACGGCAGGCCAGTCCCTTGTTGAGGAGCGGGTCGCTGACGCCAGCCCTGCTTCCGATCACCAGCTCCCGCGCCATTTTCCCGCGCTTGATGGCGCGCGCGGTGTCGCGGCGATGGCCGTGGTGGTGTCGCACTGCGCGAACGCCGGGTACTTTCCCCATGTCCTGGGAGAGGGAACCGGACAGATGGGCGTGCTTCTCTTCTTCCTCCTGAGCGGCTTTCTCATGGCCTTCCTCTATGGTCCGCGCGCCTTCACCCGCGAGCAGGTGCTGCGCTACGCGACCCATCGGATCGCCCGCGTGTTCCCGCTCTTCTACCTCGTCATTGCCCTTTCGCTGGTCGTGGGGGCGGGCGGCCCCATTCGGTTCTTCGATCTGTCCGGCGGGGAATGGGTGTGGCCGGTGGCTCTCGTGACAGGCACGAGTGTCCTTTGGACCATTCCCGTCGAGGTGCAGTATTATCTCGTTTTCGTGCTGATCTGGGCGGCGGCGAAGCGCTTTCCGGCCGGGGTCTGGATCACGGCGGGGTTTGCCGCGCAACTCCTTGTCTTGCTTGCGCTGCGCCTCTCCGTTCGCGGCAACCAGTTCCTTCCCTACTGGTTTCACGCCTTCTTCCTGGGGACGATCGCGGGCTATCTGCTGCACCGCCATGCACGGGCTTTTCTCAAGGCCACACGGGCACCTGGCTTGCAGGGCCTTGGCTGGATCATTCTGCTGCTGGTGCCGCTGTCGCTGCCCGAATTGCGGCGCATGGCCGGTTTTCCCATGCTGCCCAACTTCATCGATCCCGTCACCTTCGGCTTGCCGGTTCTCGTCTTCCTGGCCGCACTGGGCGGCCTCGGGCCATTCCGGTATCTCGCCTGGCCCGTGTTCACGCAGCTGGGCGCGGTGTCCTACGCCATCTACCTGCTGCACAAGCCGGTGATGTGGACGCTGGAGCCCTGGCTCTCGGGGCGGGTCCCGGACCTTGCGCTGGGCCTTGCCATCGTGGCGCTGAGCGTCCTGATGGCTGCGGTCTCGACCTACGGTTTCGAGCGCCCGGTCCAGATGATCCTGAACGGCCATGGCGCGCGGCTCAGCCGCCGGTTCGCGTGATCGCTGGAATGGCTGGGGAAGGAGAAGGTGGTGCCGGTTGCAGGAGTCGAACCCGCGGCCTGATGATTACAAATCAACTGCTCTACCAGCTGAGCTAAACCGGCACACGCTCTCAAGAGACGGGGCCCTTACCAAGCTCAAGGCCACTTGGTCCAGCGGGATTTTCGCCAAGGTGGGGAAAAGCCGGATTTCCTAACCCTGGGAGGTTTTCCCGCGCTGCGCCTGCCAGTCCTCGTAGACGGGGCGGGGCATGTCGAACAGGTCGCTCTGACGTGCGTACCAGCCGCCCCCGTGCATGCGCGCGACAAGGTCGAGACCAACCGTGTCGACGTAGAGCTTCTCGGCGTCGATGTAGTCATCCTGGATGTGGAAGTGGAGCACTTCGCCAAGGACGATGGTGGTGCTGCCCGCCGGGATCGCCTGGTAGAGACGGCATTCCATGGCGACCGGCGCATCGGCCAGGCGCGGCACGGCGACCGCGCTGGAGGGCACTGTCTTCAGCTCCGCCAGCGTGGCCTCGTCCACATCGGCGGGCGCGTCCATGCACGTGATGTTCATGGCCGGTGCCAGCGCCTCGCTGACGAGATGGACGACGAATTCTCCGGTTTCCAGGATGTTGGACGCGGTGTCCTTGAGCTGGCCGTCGGCGCGGGTGATGAGGCCGAGCGCGATCAGCGGTGGGTTTGCGCCCATCGCGTTGAAGAAGCTGAAGGGGGCAAGGTTGCCGACGCCCGCGGCCGATTGCGAGGCGACCCAGGCGATCGGGCGCGGGGTGATGCTGGAGCCGAGCAGCTTGTAGCGTTCCTGCGGGGTCAGCGTCGCGAAATCGAAATCCATGGGGTCGTCTCTCCTTGGGGCGCGGGTGCGGTGTGGTCCCGCCTGGCGCATCCGCTGTCTCTACAGGTGCGTCTGGATTACAGGGCGCCGAAGGTCCAGCCCTCGCGCGAGGCCAGTTCAGGGGTAAGTTCGGGCGGCTGCCACAGTTCCCGCCGCGCCGCGGCTCCGCGCAGCCAGGCGCTGGTCACAAGCGCATCGGCGCTGTGGTCGTCGATCGGGCCGGTCTCGCCGCGTGGCTGCGATCCCAGTGCGTCGAGCGCGGTATCGAGTTCGCCGCGCTCGGTGATCTTGGCGCGGCCAGCGCGGCGCCCGGCCTCGACGGCGGCGAGTGTGGTGTAGATTTCGCAGACGACACTGCCCGAGGGAGGCAACGGGTCGATTGGCCAGACCGGGAGGGTTCCGGTGAGGCGGTGGAGCAGGCGCATGCCCGTCAGGCTGGACTTGCCGACCTGCGCCGCGCCCACGAGGTTGAAGTTGGAGTAGGGCTTGCAGCCCAGGCGTGCCTGCGCCGCCTCGGTGACGCGCAGGCGACCGCGGCGGTGGTCGCTGCCGGGCAGATGGAAGCGCGCGCCCTCGCGGCCGCCATGGCGGCGGAAATAGGGCGCGAAATCGGGGTGGTCGACGAAGGCATTGGCGCCCAGGTCCTCCTCGCCCTCGCAGATGCGGTCAATCCGTGCCCACAACGCGCGGGCCGTCTCCGGGCTTTGCGCAAGGCCGGGGAAGAAGGCGCCTGCATCGGCAAAGGGAAGCGCGATGCCAAGGTCGAGGCCGACCAGCGTGCGCGCGGGCAGGTCCTCGCGCAGGTAGCGCAGCACCGCCTCGCGCGACCAGCCGCGCGGGGAGGGCGGGGAGAGCAGCGCGGGCGCGCCTGTCCCTTGCCCGCACAGGCCCAGGGCAATGCCCTTGTGATGGCGCCCGCGCGCGCCCGACCAGTCGATGGCCAGGAAATGGTCGAAGGCGGGGGGCGCGAGGACCACCGCGATCAGCCGCCGCGCCGCTCGACGCGCTTCTTCTGCCACCATTCGAGACGCTTCTTCAGTTCGCGCTCGAAGCCGCGTTCGTTGGGCTTGTAGAACTCCTGCGCGGGCATGCCGTCGGGCCAGTAGTTGTCGCCCGAAAAGGCGTCGGGCTGGTCGTGGTCGTAATGGTAGGCCGCGCCGTAGCCCATGTCCTTCATCATCTTGGTGGGGGCGTTCAGGATATTCATGGGCGGGGCGATCGAGCCGGTCTCGCGCGCGACCTCCATGGCGATGCCCTTGGCCAGGCAGGCCGCGTTCGACTTGGGTGCGCTGGCGCAATAGATCACCGCCTGGGCGAGCGGGAGTTCGCCTTCGGGCGAGCCGAGAAACTCGAAGGACTGCTTGGCGGCCATGACCTGGACCATCGCCTGCGGATCGGCGAGGCCGATGTCCTCGCTCGCGATCGCGGCGAGGCGGCGCAGGATGTAGAGCGGCTCCTCGCCCGCCACCAGCATGCGCGCCATGTAGTAGAGCGCGGCCTGCGGGTCGGAACCGCGCACCGACTTGTGAAAGGCCGAGATGAGGTTGTAGTGCCCGTCGCGGTCCTTGTCGTAGACCGCCATGCGCCGCTGCAGGAACTTGCCGAGCGGGCCCGGGCCCAGCGGTTCCTCAATGTGCGCGGCGTAGAGCGTTTCGGCCTGGTTGAGCAGGAAGCGCCCGTCGCCATCGGCCGTGGCAATAAGGGCCGCGCGCGCCTCGTCGGTGAGGGGGAGCGGGCCTTCCAGCGCTTCGGCCTTGGCGAGCAGCGTGGAGAGCGCCATCTCGTCGAGGCGGTTGAGAACAAGCACCTGCGCGCGGCTGAGAAGCGCTGCGTTGAGGGCAAAACTGGGGTTTTCGGTGGTCGCGCCCACCAGCGTGACCGTGCCGCGTTCGACAAAAGGCAGGAAGCCGTCCTGCTGGGCGCGGTTGAAGCGGTGGATTTCGTCCACGAAAAGCAGCGTGCGCTGCCCCGCCCTGGCCGCCGTTTCCGCTTCGGCAAAGGCCTTGCGCAAGTCCGCGACGCCCGAGAACACGGCCGAGACCGCGGCAAAGCGCATGCCCACCGCCTTGGCCAAGAGGCGCGAGGTGCTGGTCTTGCCGGTGCCGGGCGGGCCCCACAGGATCATCGAGGAGAGCTTGCCCGCGGCCAC
The DNA here is from genome assembly GCF_000813185.1 of Novosphingobium sp. MBES04. Classification (NCBI taxonomy): domain Bacteria; kingdom Pseudomonadati; phylum Pseudomonadota; class Alphaproteobacteria; order Sphingomonadales; family Sphingomonadaceae; genus Novosphingobium; species Novosphingobium sp. MBES04. The sequence continues at coordinate 2,997,211 of NZ_DF850488.1, forward strand.
CATGCGCCCGATCGCGCCTTCGGGCCCGGTCAGGTGCTCCTGGCCCACCACGTCGTCCAGCGTGCGCGGGCGCAGGCGGTCGGCCAGCGGGGCGTCCTCGGCCAGCGGTTCCTCGCTCTCGGGCGGGGGCAGATCATCTCCGAACAGGTCAGCCATGGCGGTTCCCTAGCGCGTTGCGCGCGCGATTGCATCGGTCCCGGCGCGGCGAAACAGCGCCTTACCCCGAAAAAGTGCGTGAGCGCGCCGCGGGTTGCCAAGACGGGGCGGCTGCGTCAGAATTTGGTCAACTGCGCAAGTCAGGGCCGCGAGCGAGGTGCGTATGATGAATAAGGCACGGGTTCCGGCCTGGTATTGGACCGTGGCGGTCCTCGCCGTCATCTGGAACGGCTTTGGCTGTTTGGACTATCTCATGACGGTCACCCGCAACGCGGGGTACCTGTCCGCGTTCCCGCGCGAATATGTGGCCTACCTCGACACCTTGCCGCTGTGGCTGGTGGGGTTCTGGGCGCTGGGCGTGGGCGGCGGGCTGGCGGGGGCGCTGCTGCTCCTGCGCCGGGCGCGGCTGGCCGCGTCGGCCTTCGGGATCTCGCTCCTGGGCCTTGCGGTGACAAGTGTCTACCAGTGGAGCGATGCCGAGGCACCCGCGAGCAGCATCGCGGACGTCCGATCAGCGGCGCGATCTGGCTGATCGCACTTGCCCTGCTGGTCTTCTCGCTGCGGATGCTGCGGGCGGGCGTGCTGCGCTGATACAGGCCAGGCCTCCGTGCCCTAGCCCCTCGCGCGCTGGCGGATGAGGCGCAGGTAGGTGTCGGCGACGGCCTGGTTGATCTTGTCCCAGTCGAAATCGTTGGCGCGCAGGGCCCCGGCCTGGCCGTGGGCGCGGCGCAGGGCCGGGTCCTCGATGTAGGCGCGGATGGCCTCGGAGAACTGGCTGACCGCGCCCGGCGGCACCAGCCGTCCCGAGATTCCGTCGGCGACCAGGCTCTGGCTGCCGGTAGCGGCCGCTGCGACGACGGGCAGGCCGCAGGCCATGACCTCGAGCGTGACGTTGCCGAAAGTCTCGGTGACAGACGGGTTGAACAGGACGTCCATCGAGGCCACCGCGCGGCCAAGGTCCGCGCCCTGCTGGAAGCCGACGAAGGCGCCGTCCGGCAGGCGGCTTTCGAACCATTCGCGCGCGGGCCCCTCGCCGATGACGATGACCTTGAAGGGGACGCCCCGGCGGCGCAGGTCATCGAGGGTGTCGGCGTAGACGTCGAGCCCCTTTTCCATGACGAGGCGGCCTAGGAAGCCGATCGCGACCTCGTGGTCGGCGATGCCCAGGCTGCGGCGCCATTCCATGTCGCGGCGTTCGGGATTGAAGGTCGTGCGATCAACCCCGCGCGACCAGATCGTGACGTCGTAGTTCATGCGCTGTTCGCGCAGGAGCTGGGCCATCGATTCGGACGGGGCTACCAGCGCGTCGCAGCGGCGGTAGAAGCGGCGCAGGATCGCCTCGATCACCGGCTCGCCCCAGGCCATGTTGTAATAGCGCAGGTACGTCTCGAACCGGGTGTGCACCGAGGCCAGCACGGGCAGGTCGCGCTTGCGCGCCCAGGTCACGGCCCGGTGGCCGACCGGGTCGGGGGAGGAGACATGCACTACGTTGGGAGCGAAGGCCTTGAGATCGCGGCGCGCCTTGCCGGCAATGGCGAGCGGCACGCGGTATTCGGCGCGGCCCGGGATCGGCAGGGCGCCCACGCCGACAAGGTCGCCGGTCGCCGGGAAGGCGGGCTCCTCCACGACGGGGGCATAGACACGTACCTTCGCACCCTGGCGGAGCAGGTAGTCGACGAGGCGGTTGAGCGCCTGGTTGGCGCCATCACGAACGTAATTGTAGTTGCCCGAGAACAGGGCGATGCGAAGGTCGGAAATATCCATGGTGGGCGGCCCATAGCGCCCGCAGGCGGACTTGGCGAGGGGCTGCGGCGCGCTTTGCGCGCGTACGCGGTTGCCGCCCTCTCATCTCGAGGCGTGGCAACCGCGCCCGCCGCCTGCCTGGCTCAGCGCCGGCCGCGCCGGTGATGGCCGTGCCGGCCGCGATCGTGGTGCCGGCCATGACGGCGCGAATGGTGCCGCCCGCCACGCCAGTCGCGCCCACCCCGGCGCCAGTCGCGGCGGGCATGGTGACGGGGCGCACGCCAGTCACGGCGATGGCTGCGGTAATAAGGCGCGTAGTAGCGGCTGTAGTAGCGGTCGCGGTAATACCGGTTGGGGCGGTCGGCGTAGTAGTAATAGTAGCCGGGGCGTCCGCGAACGGTGACGTAACGGCGCGAGGGGTACCAGTCACGATCATAGTAATAGCGGTCGTCGCGGTCCGCGAGAGCCGCGCCCACGGCAAGCCCCAGAACGCCCGCTCCGATGGCAATGGCGGCGTCGTTGCCGCCGTCGCGGTACCGGTCGCGGGCCATGGCCGGGGTGGCGGCGAGCAGGGCACCGGCCGCCGCCGCGGCGCCAATTCCCAGCTTCAAGCCAATGTTTCGAAACGCAGATTTCATCAAATTCAGCTCCCTTCCTGTGCCGGCCAAATACGGCGGGTTCGGCGGGCCGTGATGCCGCTGGGGCTAGCGGGGCGGGACTGAATGCCGACTGAATTCAGCGCGTGCGGGGGTGGGGCGAGGCAGGGGTGAGGCGGGCTGTTGCGCGCCACGTTCTCTCAAGAACCGTGCAGGTAAGACTTTCGTAGGTAAAAGTATCGCATTAGTGGACGCGCAATGATTCGCCTCAGCATGTCTTTTTTGCGTCGTTTTGAAAGAACTACGCATGTTTCTGGACTGCTGCTGTTGCTTGTCCTTCTCATCTTCGCGCTTCCGGTCGCTGCTTCGGCCGCGACGTCACATGTACTCGCCCCGACGTGCCATGCCGTGACGCCTCTGGCCCATCCCGGGGCGCCGGAAGCGGGTTTCCCGCACTTCACCTGTGCGGACGGGGCGCCCGAGCGCAGCCGTTACCAGCGTTCCAGCCTGTGGTACCGCATCGGCCTGGCCCAGTGGGACCGCGCCAACCATGCCGCAGAGGGCGGCCCGGTGCTGATGGTGGGAACCTCGCGTTTCGATCGCCTCGAGGTCTATTTCCGCTACGCCGATGGCGAAGTCCGGCGCCAGTCGGTGGTGCAGGGTGACTTTGGTGGGCACTGGCGCGCCGGGGGGCAGATCGCCTTCGAGCCGCCGGTGCGCGACCAGCCGCTTGCCGATATCGTGGTGCGTTTCGATCGGCTCGCCAGCGCCCGCCTGCTGCGGCTGCGGCTGGTCGATGTCGAGGATCTGAACTGGCAGGCGACGGCGCTCGCCGTTGCAGTGGGGGGCGCGTTGGTCCTGCTCGCGGTGGGGGCAATCTACAACTTGACGCTGGCGCTGACCGCGCACCGCCAGTTCGCGCTGTGGCAGAGTGGCTGGGCGGGCGTGATGTTCGTCTGGGGTGCCTGTGGTCGCAGCTGGCGCTGTTCATCTGGCCGGGAATGGCCGGGGCTCCGGCGGCGCAGGTGTGCACCATGCTGTCCTGTTTCGCCGTGGCGCTGGCAACCCTGAGCGCGGTCACGGCGCTGGAAGAGGGCAAGCTGCCCCGGGGCTTGCGCCGGGCCGTACTGCTCCTGGCAGGGTTGATCGCGCTTGTCGGCATTCCCCTGGGGCTGCTGCGCACGGGACCGATCGCGACGATCTCCAACCTGCTGGGCGTGGCGGTTCTCCTCGACCTGCTGCTGGTGGCGCTGTGCCTTGCGCTCGCCTGGCGGCGGGGCAGCCGCAAGGCGCGGCTCTACACCGCGGCCTGGGCGCTGCCGATGGCGACGCTCGGGCTCATCGAGTTCGCCGACATCGACGTCTGGTTCTATGGCGCGGGCTCGCAGATCCTGGTGCTGTGCGCGGCGGCCTGGCAGACCATCCTGCTGGCGGTCGCGATCTCGCGGGCCAGTGGGCAGGTGCGTATCGAGCGCGATCTGGCGCTGCGCAGCGAGGCCCAGGCCCAGGCCCAGGCGCGCCTCGACCCGCTGACGGGCCTGCGCAACCGCCGCGGCTTCATGGAGGCCATCGCGCCCATGCTCGAGGCGGCGGACCGCGAGGGGGCTTCCTTTGCACTGCTGCTCTTCGATGTCGACCGTTTCAAGCTGGTCAACGACACCTATGGGCACGACATCGGCGATGATGTGCTGGTTGCCATTGCGCAGGTCCTCGCCGCGCGCGAGGGCCCCTATTGCCGGGTCGCGCGCCTGGGCGGTGAGGAATTTGCGATGGCCGTGGCGGGCATGTCGGGCTTTGCGCTGCGCCGTTTTGCCGACAGCGTGCGGCGCGCGGTCGAGGGAATTGAGCACACCGGCGTGCTGGCGGGAAGCAAGGTGACCGTGTCGATCGGCCTTGCCGGCGTGTCGGAGCAGAAGGACCGGACGCTTGAGGGGACCTTCGCGCCCCTGCCGACCTTTCGCGATTTCTACCACGACGCGGACGCGGCGCTCTACCGGGCCAAGCGCGAAGGGCGCAACCGGGTCGCCGCGGCCATGGACGGGGATAGTCCGGGAGACGGCGACGGCGAGGAAGCCGAGGCCAGCGCGGTGCGCTGAGGCGTCTCAGCCGGGAAGGGCGCCTGTCTGACGCAGCGCTTCTCCCAGCGCCAGCGCGGCCGCAGTCGCCAGGTTGAGCGAGCGCACTTGCGCACGCAGGGGAATGCGCACCTGGGCATCACAGACCTGCGCAACCGTGTCGGGTACCCCTGCGCTTTCCTTGCCGAACAGCAGGATGTCGTCCGCGCGGTAGTCGAAGGCATAGGCGGACATCGTCGCCTTGGTGGTGAAGAGTACGCGCCGCTGCCCGGCATGCGCGCCCTGGAAGGCGGCGAAGTCGGCGTGGCGGGTGAAGTCGACATGGTCGATGTAGTCCATCGCCGCGCGGCGCACCCGTCGGTCGTCCCAGGCAAAGCCCATGGGCTCGATGAGGTCGATGGCTGTCCCCAGGCACGCGCCCAGGCGCAGGATGGCGCCGACGTTGCCGGCAATCTCGGGTTCGTAGAGAGCAATGCGCATGGCTCCGCTTGGCGGGCCTCGAGGCGGCTGGCAAGTCCTTGCGGCCACGGGAAACGGACGCCGTTATGGGTCGGAACATCTCTTTTTCGGTATTCGGCAACACTTCGTTACATTTCGGACGGTGGTTCGACACTGCACGTGTCCAGAAATGCGCCTGCCCATTGCGAAGAGGGGCACGCGTTCCATGCCTCTGGGGCGGCTTCGGCTGCCGGGGAAAGGGGCCGGACAGGGCCGTAACGTCGGGGCCGGGGAGGACGCCCGGAGCCGCACGTGGCTGGCCTGCCCGAGTGAAATCCTCTCGCGCGGGGACGGCTATCCTGGCGAAAGGTGGCCGTTTTCCTTCGTCGGATGCGGACCCGGGAGCCTCTCCCGGGGAATTTCGTTTTCCTCCCGTCCTTTACTCCTCTCATCCCGTTTGCGTCCGGAATCGGGTGGGGGTATAGCCAGAGAAGAACCAGATGCTTGAGCCGATGAACGTGTCCTCCACCAATACCTTTTCCAGCCCGCCGCAGTCCGGCCCCGCCACCGTTCTCCTGGTCGAGGACGACGGCGCGCTGCGCACGCTGACCGCCCGCGCGCTGCGCCAGAGCGGCTTCAACGTGCTCACCGCGGCCACCGGCGCGGAGATGTGGGTGACCTTGCGCGAATCCCCGGTCAGCCTTGTCGTGCTCGACATCATGCTGCCGGGCACGAGCGGTTTCGACCTGTTCCGCCGCCTGCGCCGCGAGAGCGACATTCCCATCATCTTCATCAGCGCACGCGGCAGCGAGGAAGACAGGGTACTCGGCCTCGAACTGGGCGCCGACGACTATCTTGCCAAGCCCTTCAGCACGCGCGAACTGGCCGCGCGGGTCAGTGCGGTCCTGCGCCGCGGCAATAGCGTGGGCGAAAGCGTCTCCGATTTCGGGGGCGATACCCGTTCGGCCGACACCATTGCCTTCGATGGCTGGCAGCTGTCGCAGGCCCGGCGCGAACTGCGCTCGCCCGATGGCGCGATCGTCGACCTGACCGGGGCCGAGTTCGACCTGCTCTCCACGTTCCTGGGCTATCCCCAGCGCGTGCTCGGCCGGGAACGGCTGATGGAGCTGTCGCGCTCGCGCATCGGCGACAGTTCGGATCGCAGCATCGACGTGCTGGTCAGCCGCCTGCGCCGCAAGCTCCAGGCCGAGGGCGGCGAATCGCCGATCGTGACCGTGCGCGGCGTGGGCTACATGTTCCGGGCCGAAGTGACCCGTCTCTGATGCTTCAGCGGGGGCTGGCCTTCGTCCGGCGCCTGGGATTGCCCGAGCGCCTGCTGGCCGTGCTCCTGCTGGTTGCGCTGGTCGATTTCTCGGCCAACACGCTCCTGTTCGAGAGCGCCAATTCCTTCGAGCTGCGGCGCGACGATGCCGAGCGTATTGCCGAGAACCTGCTGCTGGCCTCGCGCGCGGTGGAGCGGGTGGCGCCCGAGGCGCGCCCGCAGGTGACCAAGGCGCTCAGCACCTCGCGCTTCACGCTCGAATGGATCCCCTCCAGCCGCCGCTATCGGGGGCCTGTGGGGCTGGCCAAGCTGCGCGAGCAGGTCGTCGCCTTCGAGCCCGAGCTCGTGCGCTCGGACATCGAACTGCATCTCGATGAGGTGCCCGGGCGCGGCAATATCGGGGGCTCGATGCTGCTGGCCGACAGCAGCGTCCTGAAGTTCCACACCCACGCCAACGCGGCCTGGAAGCTGACGGCGGGACGGCTGGCGAGCATGATCCTGCCCACGCTGCTCCTGATCCTGCTGGCCTGGGTGCTGCTGCGCGCCGCACTTGGCCCCTTGCGCGCGGTGATCGGGGCGACCCACGAGTTCGGTTCAGGACCGCTGCGCCTCGTGCCCGAACGCGGGCCCGACGAGATGCGCCAGCTCATCCGCGCGATGAACGCCATGCAGGAGCGCATCCATCAGTCGCTCAAGGACCGCACGCAGACGATGCTGGCGATTGGGCATGACCTGAAGACGCCGCTTGCGCGTATGCGCCTGCGTCTCGACGACGAACGCCTCGCACCCGACATGCGCGAGGGGATGTCGCGCGACATCGACGAGATGCGCATGCTCATCGAATCGATCCAGGCCTATGTCGACACCGGCGGCGAGGCGATCCCGACCGAGCGCATCGACGTCGCCGTCATGGCCCAGACCCTCGTCGACACCCAGGCCGACCACGGCGCGGATGCGACCTACGAGGGGGCATCCCACGCCGTGGTGCGGGCCCGTCCGGTGCAGATCCGGCGCGCGCTCTCCAATCTCATCGAGAACGCACTGCATTACGGGGGCAACGTGCGCGTGCACCTGCGCAAGGACGGGGACGGGGTGGAGATCGTCGTCGAGGACGATGGTCCGGGCATCCCGGAAGAGCGCATTGCCGATGCCATGCAGCCCTTCGTCCGGCTCGATTCGGCGCGTGCACGCGATACGGCGGGGATGGGCCTTGGTCTTCCCATCGTCCAGCGCGCGGTGCGCATGGAGAACGGAACGATCGACCTGCGCAACCGCGCCGAAGGTGGCTTGCGCGCAACGGTGCGACTTCCCCTTGCGCCAAGTTCCTGACTTTGTTTCAGAAATTGCAACGCATATTGCCCTGAATGCAATCAGCAAGACTTCGTTACATTCACGAACATGCGTGGACACCTGCCTGACATAGATTTGGGCTCAATCTTGGCGCCTGTGTGTGCCTGGTTGCCCGATTCCTATTGTGAGGTGACGAAACGTGAACGAACTCATTGGTCGCGTCTTCCATTTCGAGAAGTCCATCTTCCCGGCCAGCAGTGAGCTGTTCGGGAAACTCGCCACCCATGGTCAGTCGCCCAAGGCGCTGATGATTTCCTGCGCGGATTCGCGCATCGTGCCCGAGCAGATCATGCAGGCGCAGCCCGGCGACCTGTTCGTGTGCCGCAACGCGGGCAACATCGTGCCGACCTATTCCACCCACAACGGCGGTGTCACCTCGACGGTCGAATACGCCGTGGTCGCGCTCGGTGTCAGCGACATCATCGTGTGCGGCCACTCGGACTGCGGCGCGATGAAGGCGCTGGCCGATCCCACGGGGCTGGAGGCGATGCCCAACGTCGCAGGCTGGCTCCGGAACGGTGCGGCGGCCGAGCACATCGTCTCGACCTGCCACCCCGAACTGACCGGCTCCGAGCGCGTGCGCGCTATTACACTTGAGAACATCATCGCGCAGATTGCGCACCTGCGCACCCATCCGTCCGTCGCGGCGGGCATCGCGCGCGGGGAAATCACCCTTCACGGCTGGTTCGTCGACATCCACGCCGGCCAGGTTCTCGGTCTCGATGGCGAGACCGGCGAATTCGTGGCGCTGCGCGAAGATCGCGAACTTCCCGTGGCCCTGCGCGCCAAGGCGCGCATCGCCACCGAACTTGCAGAGGCTGCCGAATAATGAGTACCTCCACCACCGCGCCGGCGTCCGAAGGGCGCACCGGCCTCTTCGCGCACTTCGGACGGGACTTCACCGCCTCGATCGTGGTGTTCCTGGTGGCCATGCCGCTGTGCATGGGCATCGCCATCGCCTCGGGTGTGCCGCCCGAAAAGGGGCTGGTGACGGGCATCATCGGCGGCATCATCGTGGGCCTCTTTGCAGGTTCGCCGCTTCAGGTTTCCGGGCCCGCTGCGGGTCTAGCCGTGATCGTCTTCGAATTCGTGCGCGAGCATGGGCTCGAGGCGCTCGGCCCGGTGCTGCTGCTGGCCGGCGTGCTCCAGCTCGTGGCAGGCTGGGCAAAGCTGGGCGGCCTGTTTCGCGCGATCAGCCCGGCGGTTGTCCACGGCATGCTGGCGGGCATCGGTGCGCTTATCGTGATCGGCCAGTTCCACATCCTCTTCGATGAGAAGCCGCTCTCCAACGGCGTCGAGAACCTCGCCGCGATCCCCGGCCGCGTCTTCGGCCTCGATTTCTCGAGCGTCGCGGCGACCGAGATCGCGCTGGGCCTGGGCGTCCTTACCATCGTCGTGATGGTCGGCTGGGAAAAGCTGCGTCCCAAGTCGATGGCGCTCGTCCCGGGCGCGCTGCTCGGCGTTGTTTCGGCAACCGTGATGGCCTGGGGGCTGGGGCTCGAGGTCGCGCGCATCGAGGTTCCGGCCTCGATCGGCTCGGCCTTCGCGCTGCCCACCAGCACCGCCTGGTTCGCTCCGCTCGCGAGCCCCGCGCTTCTCGTCACCGCGCTTGCCATCGCCTTCATCGCCAGCGCCGAGACGCTGCTTTCGGCCGCGGCGGTTGACCGCATGCACGACGGTGTGCGCACCAAGTACGACAAGGAACTGAGCGCGCAAGGTATCGGCAACATGCTGTGCGGCCTTGTCGGCGCGCTGCCGATGACGGGTGTCATCGTGCGTTCCTCGGCGAACGTCCAGGCGGGCGCGAAGACGCGCCTGTCGACGATCTTCCACGGTATCTGGATCCTGGGCTTCATCGCGCTGCTTCCCTGGCTCCTGCGCGAAGTGCCGATGGCCTCGCTCGGTGGTGTCCTGGTGATCACCGGCTGGCGCCTCGTCAGCCTCAAGCACGTCACGCACCTCTACAAGAACCACGGCTACCTGCCTGCGGCGATCTGGGCGGTGACCTTCGTGCTGGTCGTCACCACCGATCTGTTGACCGGCGTTCTCGTTGGCCTCGCGCTCTCGGTTGTCGAACTGCTGCCGCACCTTCGCGACATCCGTCTCAAGGTGCATGAGCATGACGAGGAACACGGCCGCCGCGTCGAGCTGCACGGGGCTGCGACTTTCCTGGGCCTCACCAAGCTCAACACCGTGCTGGAGCGTCAGCCCCACGGCGAGCCGGTTCACCTCGACCTCGAACGCGTGAAGGGCATGGATCACACCACGGCCGAAACGCTGGCGGAGTGGATCGCGCGCCGTCGCCAAGGAGGGCACGAGGACCGCGTCACGGGCGATGCCTCGATCATGGCCGCCATGCGCGCCTGAGGCATCATTACCCTGAGTTTTGCAATGCGAAGCGGCTCTTCGCCCACGCTGGATCGGTCCGGCCGGGCGGAGAGCCGAATTCGTTTGCGGTCCCAATATTGCGCTATTTGCACGACAAATATGCGTTTGTTGCAACAAGGCAACAATATTAGATCAAAGTGATCACTTGTGAAACGAAGTGATTTGCAAAGGGCCGCGTTAAGCTTATTCCGAGCCTTGCTGTTTCGGAACGGGTCCACCTCGAAGTGAAGGCCCGGCGGGGGAGCCGCAGGATGGAACGTAAAAACCACATGAAAAATGAGGGACGTTCCAGAAATGAAGATTCGTATGCTCGCAGGCGCGGCCTGCCTTGCCCTTTCGTGCTTCGCCGTCGCCAACCCTGCGGCAGCCCAGGACGATTCCGGCCTCACCGTCTCGGGTGAAGCGACCCTGGTGACCGACTATCGCTATCGCGGCGTCTCGATGACCGACCGCGAAATGGCGATCCAGGCGGGCATCCAGGTTACCCATGAAAGCGGCTTCTACGCCGGTACCTGGGGCTCGAACCTTTCGGGCTGGGGCACCTTCGGCGGCTCGAACACCGAGCTCGACCTCTTCGCGGGCTACAGCACGGACCTGGGTAACGGTCTCAATGTCGATGCGGGCCTGACCTGGATCATGTTCCCCGGCGGCCTCGACACCACCGACTTTGCCGAACTCTACGCGACCGTGTCGGGCGACGTGGGCCCTGTGAACATCGGCGTGGGCATCAACTATGCGCCCAAGCAGGAAGCGCTCGGCACCTGGTACTACAGCGGCTTCTCGGACGGCTACGACGATCCGGGCGACAAGGGCGACAACCTCTACCTGCACACCGACCTCAGCGCCGGGATCCCCGACACGCCGCTGACGCTGAACGCGCACTTTGGCTATTCGAACGGCAATGCAGGCCTCGGCCCCTGGGGCACCAGCCTCGCGCCGACCGGCGAGTACATCGACTGGAGCCTGGGAGCGGACTACGCGCTCGGCCCGCTGACGCTGGGCGTCGCCTATGTCGACACCGACATCTCGCGCTCGGAATCGAACTACCTCGGCTCGGGCTTCCGTTCGAGCAAGAACGGCTCCGTGATTTCCGGCTCGACCGTGGTCTTCAAGGTTTCGGCCGGCTTCTGATCGCGTTTCCTTCGGGAATGCAGGAGGGCCCCTCGGCGCATATGTGCCGGGGGGCTTTCCTTTTATGTGGTGCATGTGCGCATGCGCGGATTGCAGGGAGCCGGGCGCGGGGGCGGTGCGTTGCAAGGGCATCTGGCCCGACAGACGGGCATCCTGAAAAACCCAAGGACCCCACATGCAACGCTTCACCGACAAGACCGTCATTGTCACCGGCGCCTCGAGCGGGATCGGCGCGGCCGCCGCGCGCCGCTTCGCCTCCGAGGGCGCCAACGTCGTTCTCAACGCCCGTTCGCGCGAGGACCTGGAAGCACTCGCGGCCGATCTGGATCCCGCCCGAACGCTGTGTGTCGCAGGCGATATCGCGCAGATCGGGTTTCCGGACGATCTTGTAGCCAGAACGGTGGCGAAGTTCGGCGGCCTCGACGTGCTTTACGCCAATGCGGGCGTCGCGACCTCGGGGGCGTTCGGCGAGGCGAGCGATGAGGACATCGACCGGGTGATCGACATCAACGTCAAGGGATCGCTGCGCTGCGCGCGGGCGCCTATGGCGAGCTCAAGAAAAGCAAGGGCGCGATCGTCTTTACCTCCAGCGCCTCCGGGATCGGGGGCGACTACAACATGGTCATCTACACCGCCTCGAAGGGCGCGGTGACGCAGATGACGCGCTCGATGGCGCTCGAATGGGGACAGGATGGCATTCGCGTCAACGCGGTGTGCCCCGCGATGACCCGCACCAGGATGGCGGGCGACCTGATGGAAAACCCCGCGATCGAGGAGGCCTTCTACCAGCGCGCGGCGATCAAGCGCTTTGGCGAGCCCGAGGACGTGGCCGATGTCGTCGCGTTCCTCGCCTCGGACGATGCGCGTTTCGTGACGGGGGTGAACCTGCCGGTCGACGGCGGGGTGAGCGCTTCGAACGGCCAGCCCAACTTCCCCGCACTGTCGTGACGGTGCGCGCGGCTCAGTAGCCGGTGTAGCGGCCCGGGCGGTGCCAGACGTAAAGGATGCCGCCCGTCGCCGCGACACCCAAGAGCGACCACAGCATGCGCGTGAGGTCGAGGCTGATGAGCGAGAAGGCGAGCACGCAGGCATCGAACAGCATCTGGGAACGGCCCGCGTTCCACCCGCGCGTGCGGTAGAGCCACAGGACGATGGCGCCTGAACCGCCCGAGCCGGCGGCGTGGCGGGCAAGGGCCAGCGCGCCCATGCCGATCACCGTGCCCCCGACAATGGCGGCCACCGGCGTGCTGATCCGGGCGATCTCGAAGACCTGCGGGGTGATTCCGGTCAGCGCGAAGACGCCGAAGGTGACGATCAGCGTCTTGACCAGAAACGCGCGGCCCATGGAGCGGATGGTAATGGCCAGCATCGGCAGCGTCAGGACGCCGTAGAGCACGCCAACGGGCAGGCCGGTCAGGTAGCTCAGCGTCAGCGCCATGCCCGCAACGCCGCCCGTGGCAAGTTCCGCCTTCTGCAGGATGACCACGCCCAGCGAGAGCAGGACCGTGCCCACGCACAGCGCATAGACGTCCTCGAACAGGCTGTGCGGCGTGCCATCGGGAATCGCCCCTTGACGCGCCCGGGTCAATTCGGGCCGGTCCATGGTCTCGGCGGGCACAGGGGTATCCGTCACAACGCAATCCTCTTCAAAGCCTTGCGCCTTTCCGGCACCGCGCCGCCGGATCATCCTGCCCCTGTTTTTATGTTGCGCGATTGTAGTTCAAAATACCTCGCTTGTGCAAGGTAATATCTTGGGCCAATTGCATGGGAGGGGCTTGGTAGACCGTGCGGTCAAGGGAAGGCGTTAGGCAAACGACAGGCATCTGAAATGGAAGAGGAAAAGGATGATTCCGAGGGCCATCGCCCTCGGGCTCCCGAAATCGGAGAGGGCAGGCCGTGCCGAGGAATAGGCGCTCTGCCGTCACCCTTGGCTTCCTGTGTTTCGCGGGCATAGGTGCTATGGCGGCTGGGCGCCCATTCTAGCCATTCAGCGCGGCTAGCGCCCTATCCGAAAGCTGCCGTTCAGGCTGCTCCGGCATCCATCAATTTAGTAAGTCGTGGCTGGCCCAGCCTCAAGGCCTCGGCTTCACTATAATGCGGTGATATGCTGCCAATGCACCCGGGAACTATCGCGAAACAGTTCCCGGGAATAGCGAACAAAGTGGCCAGCACTATTTCCCCAATTTGACGGTGACGTCCTTGAGCACACCCTCGAAGGTGAAGGGGCCGGTGTAGTCGTACGTCACCGGAGTGCCGGTATCAGTCCCGATGTCCTGGTTCTCGGACAGCGAGTACTTGAAGGGCGTGGTGCGCGCGACGGGTCCTGTGGCCACTTGCTGGCCATCGACCGAAAGCGTCAGCGTGCCGTTCTTGCCCATCTCGCTGCCGCCCGCATAGGCGAACTGCATCGTCAGCTGGTGCTCGCCCGCGGGTACCGGCGTGGTGCTGGCAACCGCGTAGCGCTCCACGTCGATAAAGTTGTGCGCCGCCTTGAGCAGGCCATCCTTGAGGTAGAACGCCCAGCCGCCGGTGTTGCCGCCCTGGGTGAAGATCACGCCGTTCGCGTTGGCATCGATCATCACATTGGCGGTCACGCTGAAGGACTTGTTCTTGAGATCGGGCGCGGAGGCCTCGGGCAGGCCCGCCATGATCCCGTGGTAGGTAAAGGTGGTGCGGCCCGCGGCCAGGTTGGGCTTGCCGGTGGCTTCCGCACTGAAGCGCTCGGCCCCGCGCCAGTCGAGCGGCAGCGCCTTGTTGGCAGACGCCTGCGCCCACCACAGCGCCTTCAGTTCCTCCAGCTTTTCGGGGTACTTGGTGGCGACATCGACCGCCTGGCTGAAGTCGGTCTCCAGGTTATAGAGTTCCCACTTCGCGGTCATCGGGTCGAATTCACCGCGCTCGGGCTCCCAGGGTTCGAAGGCGAGCGAGGCCGCCCACCAGCCCTCGTGGTACATCGCCCGGTTAGTGACCATCTCGAAGTACTGCATATTGCGGATGGCTTCGGCGCTGGGATCGTTGAGAGTGGGCAGGAAGCTCTTGCCCTGGATCGGGGTCTGCTCGACCCCGTTCACGCTGCGCGGCTGCGCGATGTGCGCCGCCTCCAGGATCGTGGGGGCGACATCGATGACGTGGACGAACTGGTCGCGCACCTGCCCCTTGGCGGCAGTCGCGCGCGGGTACTTCACGATCATCGGGTTGCGCACTCCGCCCAGGTGACTGGCGACCTGTTTGGTCCACTGGAAGGGTGTGTCGACTGCCCAGGCCCAAGCCGCCGGGAAGTGGTTGAAGTGCATCTCGGTGCCGATCTCGTCGATCCGCGCGAGCATGTCGTCTGGCGTCATCAGGTAGGAATTGAAGAACGCGTTCTCGTTGAGCGTGCCGTCAAAACCGCCTTCGGCCGAGGCGCCGTTATCGCCCACAATGTAGATGATCATCGTGTTGTCGGCATCAGGTAGGCTTTCCACGTAGTCGATGACCCGGCCCACTTCCTGATCGACCTGGTATCCGAAGGCCGCAAAGACCTCCATCATCCGCGCGTAGAGCCGCTTCTGGTCGGCATCGAGAGTGTTCCAGGCAGGCAGGCTCTTGGGCCGCGGGGTCAGCTTCGCGTCGGCCGGGATGATCCCCATCTCCTTCTGCCGCTGGAAGGTCATCTCGCGGTAGGCGTCCCAGCCCATGTCGAACTGGCCCTTGAACTTCGCAATGAGTTCGGGCGGCGCCTGGTGCGGAGCGTGGGTGGCCGCGGGCGCAAGGTAGGCCAGCCAGGGCTTGTCGGGCTGCACCGATTCCAGCTGCTGGAGCCAGTTGATAGTCTTGTCGGCAAGGTCGGTGGAGAGGATGTAGTCATCCCGCGTCGGGGTGCCGACCGCGGTCTGGTTCTCGTAGAGATAGGGGCGGATCTGGTTGGTGTCGCCCGCCATGAAACCGTAGAAATAGTCGAAGCCCAGCCCGTTGGGCCAGTGGTTGAAGGGCCCCATCACGCTGGTCTCGTAGATCGGGGTGTTGTGGTTCTTGCCGATCCAGGCGGTGACATACCCGTTCTGGTGCAACGTCTCGGCGAAGGTGGCCGTGTCGGCGGGGATGATCCCGGTATAGCCGTCATAGCCCGTCGCCAGCTCGGTGATGACGCCCGTGCCCGAGACGTTGTGGTTGCGGCCCGTCAGCAGGGCGGCGCGCGTGGGCGAGCACAGCGCGGTGGTGTGAAAGCGATTGTAGGTGACACCGTCCGCCGCAAGCTTTTCCATGGCGGGCGAAGGCACTGCCCCGCCGGTCACGCTGAACTGTCCGAAGCCCACGTCGTCGAGCAGGACGAGGAGCACATTGGGCGCCCCCTCGGGCGCGGTGATCGGTGCGGGAAACTGCGGCGCGTCGGAATTGAGATAGGTCGTTCCGACCGCGCCTGTGAACTTCTTCTCGGCATAGGGCAGCGTCACCTGCCCGTCCTGCGCGGCCAGCGGCTCGGCCGGCTCCTGGGCCTGCGCCGGGATGGACAGTCCCATGGTGCTGCAGGATGCCATGAGTATTGTCGAAACCTTTGCCAAGAATTTCATTGTCATCGCCCCATCTAGGCAGGCCAGCGCCTGCGTCTCGCACAGGGAGGCTGTCACGCCTCTAAAGACGATGGCATAGGGGATTACCCTGATAGGTCTCGCGCAGCACCCCTGATCTGGAGAGGGCCGACTTGCGCCCGTCTATGGCACTCCGGATAGGGCGCTTCGAATACAGCGGCCATCCTTCATGGATTGAGGTGAAAAGGCAGGACTGCGCTCGACAGTTTGGGGAGCCCGAGGGCGATGGCCCTCGGACATCACTTTTTGTCCGGTCTTCTCGAAGGAAGCGGGCGGGTCAGATCCCGCCGAAGACGGCGGTGCGGCCGAGGGCCTGGAGGCCGGTGGTGAGGGCGCGGGTGCAGGCGGCGAGGTCGTCGGCTTCGGTGGAGCGCACGACGAAGTTGGCGCCGGTGCGCCCTTCGCCCCAGAACGGGTAGGAGCCGATCTGGCAGGTGGGGTGGGCCTTTTCGGTCTCGCGCAGGAGCTCGGCGACTTCGCTTTCGCCGACCCAGCAGCCGATGGTCTCGGAGAGGAGCGGCGCGCCGCCTTCGAGCGTGCCGGTCAGCGCATCGAGCATGCCCGCGGTGATGCTGGGGACGCCGGCCATGATGAAGATGTTTTCCGCGCGGATACCCGGGGCCCCGGTGTAGCGGTTGGGGATGAGGCTCGCGCCTTCGGGCGTGCGGGCCATGCGCAGGCGCGCTTCGGTGAGGCCGCCGCGGGTGGTGTAGTATCTTCGAGGATCGCGCGCGCTTCGGGGTGGACGATGACGGGCACGCCCAGCGCCTGCGAGATGGCATCGACGGTGATGTCGTCGTGCGTGGGGCCGATGCCGCCGGTGGTGAAGAGGTAGTCGTTGCGCGCGCGCAGGGTGTTGACGGCCTCGACGATGGCGTCGGTCTCATCCGCGACCACGCGCACTTCCTTCAGGCGAATGCCCTGGATCTGCAGCCAGGTGGCGACTTGCGCGATGTTCTTGTCGTGCGTGCGTCCCGAGAGGATTTCATCGCCGATGACGACGAGGGCGGCCGTGTAGATTCGCGAAGGAGTAGGCATGTCCCTTCGCTAGGCCAAATGCGCGCACGGGGCCAGACCTCGCAGCCTCAAGGGGCTGATTCCCGATGCGAAAAGTGGCTCTGATCGCAGGGCAAAAAAAAGGCCGGCCCGAAGGCCAGCCTATGGAAGTTTTTTGGGAGAGGATGCCTGAAAGGCGCATTCTGTATGCGCCGGGACGGGCTTCGCTGCAAATGCGAAAAAAAGCTGGCAAAATTGCATTTTGCGCAATCGAATGGTGCATGAAATGCGTCTTTCCTCGATATTAACCCGCTAACATGCTGGAAATACGCCATTATCGCGTATCGCGCAGATACGAAAAAGGACCCCGCGCCGGGCGCGGAGTCCTACCAAGTTCGACTATAGTATTACGCCTGGGCGATGGCGCCGAACAGATCGTGCTCGTCGGCGTCCTCGATGTGCACTGCAACGATGTCGCCCGGAGCGAGATTCGGGTCGACGTCGCGCAGGTACACGGCGCCGTCGATCTCGGGGGCGTCGGCCTGCGAGCGGCCAGTTGCGCCGACATCGCCGTCCTCGTCGGGCGCGCCCACCTCGTCGATGATGACGGGGAGCACGCGGCCGATCTTGGCCTGGAGCTTGGCGGCGCTGATCGCGGCGGTCTTCTCCATGATGCGCGCGTAACGCTCTTCCTTGACCTCTTCGGGCACGGCGCCCGGAAGGTCGTTCGCGGCCGCGCCTTCGACGGGTTCGAAGCGGAACGCGCCGACACGGTCAAGCTGGGCCTCGTCGAGCCAGTCGAGGAGGTACTCGAAATCGGCCTCGGTCTCGCCGGGGAAGCCGACCACGAAGCTGGAACGGATCGCGATGTCGGGGCAGATCTCGCGCCAGGAACGCAGGCGCTCGAGGACCTTGGCCTCGTTCGCCGGGCGCTTCATCGACTTGAGGACAGACGGCGCGGCGTGCTGGAAGGGAATGTCGAGGTAGGGCGTGATCAGCCCCTCGGCCATCAGCGGGATGACCTGGTCGACGTGCGGGTAGGGGTAGACATAGTGCAGGCGCACCCAGGGGCGCTGGCCGCTGGCGTCGGTCAGCTGGCCCAGTTCGCGCGCGAGGTCGGTCATGTGGGTGCGGACCGCGTGGTCCTTCCAGGTGCGCTCCTCGTGGCGCACATCGACGCCATAGGCCGAGGTGTCCTGGCTGATGACGAGCAGTTCGCGCGTGCCAGCCTGGACCAGCTTCTCCGCCTCGCGCAGCACCGCATCGATCCGCCGGCTGGCGAGCTTGCCGCGCAGCGAAGGGATGATGCAGAACGAGCAGGCGTGGTTGCAGCCCTCGGAAATCTTGAGATAGCCGTAGTGGCGCGGGGTCAGCTTGATGCCGCCGTCCGCGCTGTCGGCGGTGAATTCGCCGCCGCGCGCCTGCGGGATGAGGTCGACGTAAGGCGAAAGCTCCGGCGGGGCTGCGTGGTGCACGGCGCCCACCACGTCCTCGTACTGATGCGCGCCGGTAATGGCGAGCACGTCGGGGAAGCGCGCGCGGATGGCGTCGGCCTCGTTGCCCATGCAGCCGGTGACGATCACGCGGCCGTTCTCGGCCATCGCTTCGCCGATCGCGGCAAGGCTTTCCTCCTTGGCGGAATCGAGAAAGCCGCAGGTGTTGACGAGGACGACGTCGGCACCCGCATAGTCGGGGCTCATCGTGTAGCCGTCGGCACGCAGGCGCGTGAGGATACGCTCGGAATCGACGAGCGCCTTGGGGCAGCCGAGGCTGACCATGCCGACCTTGGGCGGAGAGGGAATTTCAATAGCCATGGGATGGGGCGCCCGATACGCGCTTTGCGGCGCGGAGTCACGCAAAACGAACGCTTGGTCGCGACCTGTGGAGTTCACGAGGACCAAGGCCTTGTTTCTCAAGGCTCAGGCTGCAAGGACAGGGCAATTCCGAAGAACGAGGAAAGAGATGGGTCCTGTAAACTGGCTGGCGGTGGTGCTGGCGACGATCGTGGCGATGGTCATCGGCCTGCTGTGGAATGGGCTTCCGCTGCAGGAACGCCGCTTCCAGCCGCGTCCGGCGCGCCGCGTGGGGGCCTATGTCGGGGTCACGCTCGCCTGTTTCCTGGCCGCGGCCATGTTCGGCCATTCTTTCGCCCGGATCGGTGCGGCGACGCTGCAGGCCAAGCCCTGGCTCTACTTCATGCAGACCGGCGGCATCGCGCTGGCCTTCGTGATCCCGGCGGTGTGGATCACCAATTCGCGCAACCGCACCCAGGCGCCCCAGTTCCTGGCCGACTGCCTGTTCTGGCCGGTGATCTACCTGGCCATGGCGGTGGTGTTCTGGCTCTTGGGCTGAACTTTCCGGGGCCCTGTCAGGGCGTCGGATCGTCCTCTTCCCAGCCCGTGGACGTGATCTCGACGACGATATCGCCCGGCTCCAGCGTGTGCGCCTCGTCCTGCCAGAAGCCGATGGCCCTGGTGCCGCGATAGATGCGAAGGCCCTTGCCGGTGGTGATCTCGGCAAGGGGGCGGCCGATCTCGTCCTTGGCGACGGGGCGCTCGACAAGCTGGACCCGGCCGGTCACCGAGGCGAGGTCGGAGAGGTACTCCGAGATGTGCTTGCCCTCGGCGGAACCGGCCAGCAGGAGCCCTGTGAAGCGCACCGGATTGATGACGTTGTCCGCGCCCGCCTGACGGGCGAGCAGTTCGTTGTCGTCCGCGCGCACGACGGCGGTGATCGGGACCTTGGGGGCCATGTGGCGGGCGGTCAGGATGATGAGGATGGTGGTGTCGTCGCGCCCGGCCGAGACAAGGACCGTGCGGGCGCGGCTGATGCGTACCGCGTTCAGGGTCTCGTCGCGGGTGGCGTCGCCCTCCAGCACGTTGCACCCGGCCTGTTCGGCCAGCGCGAGGCGTGCAGGCGAGGGGTCGATGACGACGATGCACGAGGGATCGGTGTCGCGGGCGATCAGCTCGGCCACCGCTTCGGAGCCGCTGACGCCGTAGCCGAGCACGACGATATGGTCCTCGAGGCGTTCCTGGATGCGCTTCATGCGCCACTTCTCCCAGCTGCGCTTGATGATGAAATTGTAGGCCGTGCCGACGAAGATGTAGATGACGGCCAGACGGATCGGGGTGACGATGATCGCTTCGACCAGACGTGACTTGTCGCTGACCGGCGCAATGTCGCCAAACCCGGTCGTGGTGATCGAGATCATCGTGAAATAGACGACGTCGAGGAAGCTGACTTCGCCATCGAAGCTGTCGCGCAGGCCATCGCGGTCGAGCCAGTGGACCAGCACGACGATCGAGATCAGCGCGAGCGCGGCGCCGATGCGCAGCGCCACGTCCGCCCAGACCGGCACGGCGAGCGCGCGGCGCAGCGGCTTGAACATGGCGGGAAGGGGACGTCGCCGGGGGCGCTGTGATTTCAGCATGGGGCCAAGGCTTAGGGAGCCTTGGGCAATTCGTCCACCGGGTTCACCGGCGTGCCGTTGTGGCGGATCTCGAAGTGGAGCTCGTTGCCCTTGGCCTCGCCCGTATCGCCGACGAGGCCAATGCGCTCACCCTTGGCGACGTTGGTGCCGTTCTTGACGGTGATGCGGCTGAGGAAGGCGTAGGCGGTGAACCAGCCATCGCCGTGGTCGAGGACGACGAGGTTGCCGAACTGCTCCTTTTCCAGCCCGGCGAAACGCACGGTCCCTGCTGCGGCTGCGCGCACCATCGTGCCGCGGGCGGCCTTGATGTCGAGCCCGTCGTGATAGTCGCTCCCGGTCTTGAAGCCCTTGTTGATGGGGCCCTTTACCGGCCAGAGGAAGCGGGCGCTGGCTGCAGGGGCGGCAGGCTTGGACGCCGTGGCGGTCGGCGCAGGCGCTGGGCTGGCCTTGGCCGCGACTAGCGAGGGGATGACGAGTTCCTGCCCGGGACGCACGGCGGCGTCCGGTTCGATTCCGCTGGCCACGGCAATGGCGTCCCAAGGGACGCCGTATTTGAGCGCGATGGAAAAGCCGCTGTCGCCCTTGGCGACCGTGTGGCGGCGGGTGCGCGGAATGGCGAGGCGCTGGCCGACCTTGACGACGTAGGGCGGTTCGAGCCCGTTGGCCTCGGCGATCAGGACGCGCGCGACACCGGTGCGCTGGGCAATCCCGCCCAGCGTCTCGCCGCTCTTGACCAGGTAGGTCTCGCCCTTGAATTCGGGGGCGGGCTGCGAGGTCGGGGCGGGGGCAGGCTGCGCCTTGGGAGCCTGCGTGCCCGGAATGGTGAGCGTCTGCCCGATGCGCACCCCATAAGGCTCGGCAAGGCCGTTGGCACGGGCGAGCTCGGCCGGGGAGACGCCGGTGCGGTTGGCGATGCCGTTCAGGGTCTCCCCCGAGGTGACGGTGTAGGTGCGCGCCTCCCGAGCCGGTGCGGCCTTGGGGGCCGCGGCTCTGGGTGTGGCGGCGCTGCGCGGGATCGTCAGGCTCTGGCCGAGGCGCACGACATAGGGCGGCTCCAGCCCGTTGGCGCGCGCGAGCGCATCGGCCGAAACCCCTGCGCGGTTGGCGATGCCGTTCAGCGTCTCGCCGGGCGCGACAACGTGCGTGCTTTCCTGCGATGTGGGAGCAGCAACTGCGCAAGTGGGCAGCGCCAGCGCGAGGGCCAGCGCCCCGGTGAGGTGCCTCATGCCTCGAATCGCTGGGCAAGCGCGGCGAGCGAGGCCTCGTGCGTCAGGTCGAGCTGGAGCGGGGTGACCGAAACGAAGCCTTCCGAGGTGGCTTCAAGGTCGGTGTTGGCGCCGATCGTGTGCTCGATGCCCTGGAGGCCGAACCAGAAATAGGGGAAGCCGCGCGGGTCGACCGATTCGACAAGCGTGCCACGTTCGTAATCGTGGAAGCCCTGGCGCACGACGCGCACGCCCTTCACGTCCTTGCCCGGCAGCGCGGGGAAGTTGACGTTGAGGAGGGTGCGCGGGGCGAACTCGGCCTCCACCAGCGGCTTCAGCACCTTGGCTCCCCATTCCTCGGCTGCCGAGAAGCTGACGTCGTGGCCGGAATCGTTACGCGTGATGAGCTGGCTCATCGCAATGGCGGGAATGCCTGCCAGCGCGCCTTCCATCGCCGCCGAAACGGTGCCCGAATAGGTGATGTCATCGCCCAGGTTCGCGCCGCGGTTGACGCCCGAGAGGATGAGGTCGGGCTTGCCGGGCAGGACCTTGCGCAGCGCCATCGTCACCGAATCGGTGGGCGTGCCCGTCACCGAGAAGCGGCGCGGGGCATGTTCGCGCAGGCGCACCGGCCGGTTGAGCGTGAGCGAATGGCCCGCCCCCGACTGCTCTTCGCTCGGCGCGCAGATCCAGATGTCGTCCGAAAGCTGGGCGGCGATCTTCTCCAGCACGTAGAGTCCGGGGGCGTTGATGCCATCGTCGTTGGTGAGGAGGATACGCATGGAAATCTCGCAAGGGCAGTCGTTGACAGGTCGGGTGGGAAAAGGACGGGGCCTGTGCAGGGCCCCGTCACCTCTCTTAGCGGAGCGGGGTGAGGGCCTCGAGGCCGCCCATCCAGGGCTTGAGCACGTCAGGCACGCGCACCGAACCGTCCTCCTGCTGGTAGTTCTCCAGCACGGCGACGAGGGTGCGGCCCACGGCAAGGCCCGAGCCGTTGAGCGTGTGCAGGAACTCGGTCTTCTTCGAGCCTTCGGGCTTGTAGCGCGCGTTCATGCGGCGGGCCTGGAAGTCGCCGCAGTTCGAGATCGAGCTGATCTCGCGGTAGGCGCCCTGGCCGGGAAGCCAGACTTCAAGGTCGAAGGTCTTCTTCGCCGTCGCGCCCATGTCGCCGCTGCACAGCAGGACCTTGCGGTAGGGGAGCTCGAGCGCCTGGAGGATGCCTTCGGCCGCGGCCACCATCTTTTCGTGCTCGGCTTCGCTCTCCTCGGGGCGGCACACGGTGACAAGCTCGACCTTCTCGAACTGGTGCTGGCGGATGAAGCCGCGCGTGTCGCGCCCCGCCGCGCCCGCTTCCGAACGGAAGCAGGGGGTGAGCGCGGTCATGCGCAGGGGGAGTTCGGCGTTGTCGACGATCTCGTCGCGAACATAGTTCGTCAGGCTGACCTCAGCAGTGGGGATAAGCCAAAACTGCTCTTTCGTATCGGCTTCTTGCAGCATACCTTCGAGCTTCTGGCGGTGCTGGCCAGGTTGTGCTTCGGTCATCAGGTCTTCAAAATTGTTGGGCATCGCGTCCCAGAACAATTCGTCTCGTGTGCTCATGTCTGCCGCGAAAAAGAGGTCCGCAGAGAATTTGGGAAGCTGCCCGGTTCCATAAACGGCGTGGTCCTTGACCAGCAGCGGCACGTTGCATTCCATGAAGCCGTTGGTGGCGGTCTGCGTGTCGAGCATGAACTGGGCAAGCGCGCGGTGGAGGCGCGCCATCTGGCCTTTCAGGAACGTGAAACGCGCGCCCGAGATCTTCGCGCCGGTCTCGAAGTCGAGGCCGAGCGCGGGGCCGATGTCGGCGTGTTCCCTGGGCGTGAAGGCGTACGTGCCGGTGTGCCCCACTTGGCGACTTCGACGTTGTCGTTCTCGTCCGCGCCCTCGGGCACCTCGTCGACGGGGATGTTGGGGAGCGCGGCCAGCAGCTCGTTGAGCTGGGCGGTGACGGCCTTTTCCTCGGCCTCGAGCGCGGGCAGGCTCTCCTTGAGCGCGGCGACTTCGGCCTTGAGCGCCTCGGCGGTCGCGGTGTCGCCCTGGCCCATCGCCTTGCCGATGGCCTTGGAGGCCTCGTTGCGGCGGCTCTGGCCCTCCTGTGCGCGGGTGGCGAGCGCGCGGCGCTGCTCGTCGAGGGCCAGGATCTGGGCGGACTGCGGCTCTACCGAGCGACGCGCCATGCCGGCGTCGAAGGCTGCGGGATTCTCGCGGATCGAACGGATATCGTGCATGGGGCGGGCTATGCCGCCTCAGCCGTGCCGGCGCAAGCGGGAGAACGCGCCTGTCGGGGCTGGCGTCAGTCTCTGGGACAGGTGCGAATCCCCAGGAGGGTATAGAGCGGGCAGATCCGTACGAACCCGGTGACGAGCGGGATCACGCCGATCCAGCCCCACGGCGTCTTGGGTCCTACAAAAACCAGCGCGATCAGAACGATACCAAGCGCGATGCGAAGCAGGCGGTCGATCCCGCCGACATTGGCCTTGAACATGGCGTATCTCTCCCAGGGGATGATGGGAGGCAGATACACCAGGACGCACGAACGCCTATTGATGTCGCGCAATCTGCAAATGTCGGGAAAATCGCCTTGGTGCGAAGTTGAAACCATCCGGGGGGGGGGGATGGTGGGCGCGACAGGGATTGAACCTGTGACCCCACCCGTGTGAAGGGTGTGCTCTACCGCTGAGCTACGCGCCCGCTACCAAGTGCGGAAGGCGCCACTAGGCGATCCAAATGGGCTTGGCAAGCCCTCTTTTTCATCGCTTGATTGACAGGGGCGCAAGGGGCTCTAAATCGCACCCCATGACCGAAGAGACCACTGCCGGCCCCGACGTGCCGCCCGATCACATCGCGATCAACCCGCGCAGCCCGCACTTCGATGCGGAGAAGCTGCAGCGCGGCATCGGTATCCGATTCAAGGGTACCGTGCGCACCAACATCGAGGAATACTGCATTTCCGAGGGCTGGGTGCGCGTGCAGGCGGGCCGTTCGCTCGACCGCCACGGCAACCCGCTGACGATCAAGCTGAAAGGCCCGGTCGAAGCCTGGTACGAAGACCTCGGCGACGACGCACCGGTGGCCAAGGCCTGATTTCCTGGATTTCGTGAGGCGCTGTCCTCGCCGGACCTCAGAAGGCTCCGGCGATGATGGTGCCGATCGGATCGGACCGGGACGACGAGGCGGCCCTGATCGTCCTCGTGTCTTCGCTCCGATTCGCCGATGCCGTCCCGGTGCGCGCAAGCTGCGTGTGCGGAGCGGCGTTGTAGATGAAGCCATCGACCGGCCAGTGCGCGGCGCCCAGCGTCTGCGACGGGCCGTACCAGATGCGCACTTCGCTCCAGTCGCCGTTGGGCGACACGTCGAGCGCGGCCACGTCCCGCTCGACCTTGCCGGGGTAGGACCAGTTCGCGTGGGTTAGCAGCACCGTGCGCGAATCGATCACCTCGCTCACCATCGCAACATGGCCGTTGTGCGAATTGCCGTGCGGCCGGATCGCCATCACGGCCCCGACGCGCGGCGTATGGCCCCGCGCGTAGCGCCCCTTGGCCTGCGTCCACCAGGTATGGGCATCGCCCGAGAGGCGGATCCCGGAGACTTCGCGGGCGAAGGGCACGCATTCGAGCAGGCCTGAGGACGCGCGCTCGCGCACCTCGCTGATGTCGGCGCGGGCCCCGGCAGGGGCCGTGAACAGACCCCAGGCGGCGAGGCTGAAGGCCATGCAAAGCGCTGATCGGGCGGCGAATGTCCGTGCGGTGCGATGTTCCGTCATGGCTCCGGGTTTGCCCGGAGATAGTTATTCATGGACTGTCAGGTTCGGTTAACGGGCAGGTAAGAATTTGCCTTGCCTGCGCACAGTTCTTGCCAAACCGCTCCGAAGTCCCCAATCGGGTGGGAATCATGCTTCCACAAGTCATCATCATCGGCCGACCCAACGTCGGCAAGTCCACGCTGTTCAACCGGCTCGTCGGCAAGCGCCTTGCGCTTGTGGACGATCAGCCGGGCGTGACGCGCGACCGTCGCTTCGGCGATGCGCACCTCCTCGGCCTCGATTTCACCATCGTGGATACCGCCGGGTGGGAGGACGACGAGGCCGAAACGCTGCCCGGGCGCATGCGCCAGCAGACCGAGGCCGCGCTCGCCACGGCGGACGTTGCCCTCTTCGTGATGGACGCGCGCGCGGGCCTGACCCCGCTCGACGAGGAAATCGCGCAGTGGCTGCGCGCCTCGCCGGTGCCGGTCATCCTCCTTGCCAACAAGGCTGAAGGCCGTGCGGGCGAATCGGGCCTGCTCGAAGCCTATTCGCTGGGCCTGGGCGATCCGGTCGCGATCTCGGCCGAGCACGGCGAGGGAATGGGCGACCTCTTCGAGGGCCTGCTGCCCCATCTCGAGCCGCTCCAGCCGCCCGAAGAGGACGAACTGGAGGAAGAGGACGAGGAAGCGCTGCTGCGTGGCCCCCTCAAGCTGGCCATCGTCGGGCGACCCAACGCGGGCAAGTCCACGCTCATCAACCGCTATCTCAAGGAAGATCGCCTGCTCACCGGCCCCGAGGCCGGGATCACGCGCGATTCGATCGCGATCGACTGGGTCTGGCACGATCCCAAGACGGACGAGGACCGCGAGGTGCGCCTGATCGATACGGCGGGCATGCGCAAGAAGGCGCAGGTCACCGAGAAGCTGGAGCGCCTGGCCGTCCAGGACGCGCGCCACGCGATCGACTTTGCCGAAGTCGTCGTGCTCGTGCTCGATGCGACGCGCGGGCTTGAACACCAGGATCTCAAGATCGCCTCGATGGTGCTCGAGGAAGGCCGCGCGCTGATGATCGCGATCAACAAGTGGGACGTGGCCGAGGACGCCAGTTCGCTGTTCAACGGCATTCGCGATGCGCTGAACGAAGGGCTGGCGCAAGTGCGCGGCGTGCCGCTGCTGGCGATCTCGGGCCGCACCGGCAAGGGCCTCGACGAGCTCATGACGGCGGCCTTCTCGATCCGCGAGGCGTGGAGCCGGCGCGTGCCGACTTCGGCGCTCAACCGCTGGTTCGACGATGCGCTGTCGGCCAACCCGCCGCCCGCGCCCGGCGGCAAGCGCATCAAGCTGCGGTACATCACGCAGGCCAAGACCCGCCCGCCGGGCTTCGTCCTGTTCGGGACCCGTCTCGACATGCTGCCCGAAAGCTACAAGCGCTATCTCATCAACGGGATCCGGCGCGAGCTGGGCTTCGATGCGGTGCCGATCCGGCTCAACCTGCGCAGCGCGAAGAACCCTTTCGCAACCAAGAAGTAGGGGCGCAGGCCTCATACGCAAAAGCCCCCCGCAAGCCGCGCTTCCGGGGGGCTTTTTCGTGCGTAGGGCCCGCCGGTCAGCCCGGGTGGGCTTCGGCTTCGCTGCGGGCGGCGTCGGCCTCCTCCTCGCTGAGCGCGGTGTCGAGCGGACGGCGCGCTTCCTCGCGCTGCTCGCGCACGATGTTCCACATCGCAATGAACAGGGCCGCGATGACAGGCCCCACGATGAAGCCGTTGAGGCCGAAGAGCTGGAGCCCCGAGAGCGTTGCGATCAGCACCACGAAGTCGGGCAGGCGCGTGTCGCGACCGACCAGGATCGGGCGCAGGACGTTGTCGATCATGCCGATGATGAACATGCCCGCCAGGATCAGCACCACGCCCTGCCAGACCGCGCCGGTGGCAAGGAGATAGATCGCGACCGGGACCCACACGAGCCCGGTGCCCACGGCCGGAAGCAGCGAGAGAAAGCCCATCAGCACGCCCCACAGGAGCGCCCCCTCGATCCCCAGCAGGGAGAAGATGATCCCGCCGACAAGCCCCTGCATGACGGCGACGACCACCGTGCCCTTCATCGTCGCGCGCACGACGACGGTGAAGTGGGCAAAGAGCGAATCGCGCATCTTGGGGCGCAGCGGCATCGCGCCGCGCACGAGCTCGGTGTAGCGCTGCCCGTCGCGCAGCAGGAAGAAGGTGAGGTAGAGCATGACGCCCAGCGCGGCGAGGAAGCTGAGCGCGCCCTGGCCCAGCACCAGCGCCTGCGAGGCGACGGTCTGGAGCCCGGTGGTCACGCTCGATCCGAACATGCGGCGCAGTGTGTTGAAGTCGGTCAGGCCGTACTGGCGGATGAACTGGAGTATGCTGTCGGGTAGTGACCCCTCGATCTGCTTGAGCATGGCCGGGATCGAGATGTCGCCCGCCTTGATCTTGGCGTAGACCGCGGAGGCCTCGTTCACGAGGCTGATGCCGAGCACGATGGTGGGCAGGATGACCAGCGCCAGCAGCAGGATCAGGACCAGGGCGGCGGCCAGGTTCTTGCGCCCGCCGAGTGTGCCTGCGAGCTTGCGCGTCATCGGCTCGAACATGAGCGCGGCGACCACGCCCCACAAGACGGCGCCGAAGAAGGGCGCGACAAGATAGGCAAAGGCGAAAGTCACCAGGACGAGGAGGGCGACGTAGCCGCCGTCCTCGACTTCAAAGGCGGGCTTTTTCAACTGGGGCATCGGCTTCGTGTGCTCATCCATGAAAGTGCCGGCCTTTCCATCATGGCCGTGCGAAAGTCATAGCGAGGGTGGATTTTTTCACGGCGAGGCGCAAGACTTGGCGCGTCCGAAGTATGGGGAGAAAGACCGTGGCCGCAAAGCGTTGGATGATGTTCGTGGCAAGTGCCGTGGCCGTAGGCGTCCCGTACGCGCCAGGCGCGCTGGCGCAGGAAGCTCCCGCCGCCGCCGCCGCAGAGGCCGGGCCCGAGCGCGGCTTCGTGCCCAGCGACCTCTTCCGCCTCCAGGGGGTGACCGATCCGCAGATCTCGCCCGATGGCAAGCAGGTGGTCTACGTGCGCCAGGCCGCCGACATCATGACCGACCGCGCCGTGCCCTCGCTCTGGCTGGTCGACGTGGCAAGCGGCATGCAGCGCCCGCTGGTGGCGGGCAAGGGCGCGCACTTCGCGCCGCGCTGGTCGCCCGATGGCGCGCGCCTGGCCTATATCTCCAGCGATGGCGAGGGCGCGCCGCAGCTGCATGTGCTCTGGATGGAAGGGGGCGCGGATGTCGCCGTGACGGGCCTTCCCGACAGTCCGGGCAGCCTCGCCTGGTCGCCCGATGGGAGCCAGATTGCCTATGCGACGCGGGTTCCGGGCGAAGGGCTTTCACTGGGCTCCGCCCCCTCGGGCAAGCCGGAAGGGGCGCAGTGGGCCGAGCCGCTGGAAGTCATCGACAAGGTCACCTACCGCAGCGATGGCGGCGGTTACGTCAAGCCGGGCACGGCGCATGTCTTCGTGGTTCCGGCGACGGGCGGCGCGCCGCGCCAGCTGACCTTCGGAAACTTTGCAGATGAGGGCGGGCTTGCCTGGAGCGGGGATGGCACGCGCATCTTCTTTACCGGCAACCGCAAGGCCGACTGGGAGGTGAAGCCCTCCGACGGCGAGATCTACGCCGTTGATGTGGCCAGCGGCGTCGTGAGCGCGATGACCAGCCGGTTCGGTCCCGATGCGGGGCCGCTGGTTTCGCCCGATGGCCAGCGCATCGCCTACTTCGGTTTCGACGACGCGCTCCACTCCTACACCAACACCGAGCTTTACGTGATGAACGCCGATGGCAGCGCCAAGCGCTCGCTGACGGGTGCGCATGACCTCAGCATCGACGATGCGATCTGGGTGGGCAATTCGACGCTCTACGTGCTCTACGACGAGAAGGGCGTGCGCAAGGTCGGCAATGTGGGCCTCGATGGATCGCTCAAGGTCCTGGTCGAGGGGCTGACACAGGGCGGGCACTTCGACCGGCCCTATACGGGCGGCAGCTTCTCGGTCTCGAAGGGCGGGCGCATCGCCTATACCGCGAATGGCACCGACCGCCCGGCGGACCTGTGGGTCAGCAGCGGGGGCGGAAAGGGCGAGCGCCTGACCGACCTCAATGGTTCGTGGATCGACCACAAGGCGATGGCGCCGGTGCGCAAGCTGGCCGTGACCGCGCCCGACGGACGGCCCGTCGATGCCTGGCTGGTCACGCCGCCAGGACTCGCGCCGGGCGAAAAGGCGCCGCTGATCCTGGAGATCCACGGCGGGCCGATGTCGGCCTACAGCGGGACCTTCT
Source organism: Novosphingobium sp. MBES04 (assembly GCF_000813185.1). Lineage (NCBI taxonomy): Bacteria > Pseudomonadati > Pseudomonadota > Alphaproteobacteria > Sphingomonadales > Sphingomonadaceae > Novosphingobium > Novosphingobium sp. MBES04. Next base: position 3,026,691 of record NZ_DF850488.1, read on the forward strand.
CGACCGATTACCAGCTTTACGCGGCGCACGGCTATGCAGTCCTCTACACCAACCCGCGCGGCTCGACGTCCTATGGTGAGGAGTTCGCCCGGCTGATCGACCGCAACTACCCGGGCCCCGACTACGAGGACCTGATGGCCGCCGTCGACGCCGCGATTGCGGACGGGGTGGCCGATCCCGACAACTTGTTCGTCACCGGCGGTTCGGGCGGGGGCGTGCTGACCGCCTGGGTCGTGGGCAAGACCGACCGTTTCAAGGCGGCCGCCTCGCAGAAACCGGTGATCGACTGGGGCAGCTTCACGCTGACCTCCGACGGCGCGCCGGTCTACCACGACCACTGGTTCGACAAGCCGGTCTGGGAAGAGCCGATGGTCTACTGGAAGCGCTCGCCGCTCAGCCTGGTGGGCAATGTGACGACGCCCACGCTCGTGGTGGTGGGCGCGGAGGACTACCGCACGCCGGTCAGCGAATCGGAGCAGTACTATACCGCGCTCAAGATCCGGGGCGTGCCGACCGCGCTGGTGAAGGTGCCCGGCGCGAGCCATGGCGGGATCGCGGCGCGGCCTTCACAGTCGGCGGCAAAGGCCTCGGCGATCCTCGACTGGTTCGACCGGTACCGCACCGATACCCGAACCGCGCAGATGCCTACGCCGGGCGCTGAATAGCGGCGAGTTCGGCCCCCAGGGTGCGGACGAGATCGGCCGCGCCCATCGGGCGCACGCGCGGGGCGCCGGTCCCGGCCCACTGCGCGCCGTAGCCGGTCTCTCCAGCGGCTTTCGCGGCCGCGTTGAGCGCTTTTCCGGCGTCGTAGGCACGCGGATATGCGGGCACGTCGGGCAGGCCGGGAATCTGCGCCAGAGCGGTGAAGTCATTGGCAAGGCAGCGCGCGGGCCGCCCCGAGATGAGGCGCGTCATCACCGTCTCGTAGGCCGCATCGGAGGCAAGGCGCGCGCGGTAGGCGGCGTCGCTCGCGCTTTCGGGGCAGGCGAGGAAGGCGGTGCCCATCTGGACGGCGGCGGCTCCGGCTTCGAGCGCGTCGGCGATGCCGCGCCCATCCATGATGCCGCCCGCCGCGATAACGGGCAGTTCGCCCCAGGCGACAAGATCGGCAAGGAGCTGCGCGGTGGAGAGCTGCGCGTCCTGCGCCTCGGGATCGAATACGCCGCGATGGCCGCCCGCTTCCCACCCTTGCGCAATCACCATGTCGATCCCGGCCCGGCGCGCCGCTTCGGCTTCCGCGCGCGAGGTCACGCTGGCCAGCAGCCGGGAGCCTGCGGCCTTCATCGCGGCAATGGCGGGGGCTTCGGGCAGGCCGAAGTGGAAGCTGACGACGCGCGGGGCGGCGGCCAGAACCACGCCGAGCATGGCCGCGTTGCCGGTGAAGCTGTCGTAGATGGTGGAGAGCTTTGCGGGCGGCGCGGCGCCGAAGGCGGCAAAGCGCGTGCGCAAGGCGTCAAGCCAGGCAGCCTCGCGGGCAAGGTCGACGGCGGCAGGCGCGTGGGCAAAGAGGTTGACGTTGAAGGGCCGGTCGGTGCGGCTGGCAAGGTCCGCGAGCGCCGCGGCGGCTCCGGCCGGATCGAGGTGGCCGATGGCGAGCGAGCCGAGCGCACCGGCGCGGCAGACTTGCGCGGCAAGGGCGGGCGTCGAGGTGCCCGCCATCGGGGCCTGGATCAGCGGAAGGGCAAGATCCAGGCCTTTGCAGAAGTCCGTCATCGCGCGCGGTGCGTCCGGTTCGTGTCGGCTCAGGCCTGGGCGGCCTCGCTCTGGAGCTGGCAGTAGTTCTGCAGGCCCATGCGCGCGATCATGTCGAACTGCTTTTCCAGGTAGTCGACGTGCTCTTCCTCGCTCTCGAGGATGCGCTCGAAGATCTCGCGGCTGACGTAGTCGCGCACCGCTTCACAGTGGGCGATGGCTTCCTTGAGGAGCGGGATCGCGTCATGCTCGAGCGCGAGGTCGCACTTGAGGATGTCTTCGACGTCCTCGCCCACGCGCAGCTTGCCGAGTGCCTGGAAGTTGGGGAGGCCATCGAGGAAGAGGATGCGGTCCGCCAGGATGTCGGCGTGCTTCATCTCGTCGATGGATTCGTGGCGCTCGTACTCGGCGAGCTTCTTGATCCCCCAGTTGTCGAGCATGCGGTAGTGCAGCCAGTACTGGTTGATCGCGGTAAGTTCGTTGAACAAGGCCTTGTTCAGGTAGTCGATGACCTGTGCGTCGCCCTTCATGGCGCATCTCCTGCTGGGAATTTGCGCGCGAGTATGATCGCCCAGACGCACATGGGCAAGGCAAGGCAATCGATTTTTACCCGCCTGTCCCGAGATGCGGGCAGGCTTTTTGCCAGTCTCTCAGCCGAATAGGAGAGACTTCAGGCCGCCGCGGGGTAGCTGGCGGCTTCCACTTCCTCGGCGATGATCTCTTCGGCCTCGTCGAGGCATTGTCCGCATTGGGGCTTGCGGCCCATGGCGGCGTAGACGGCTTCGGCATCGCCGTTCATACGCCGGGCGGCGCAGCGCAGGTCCTTCTCGCGGATGGCATTACAGATACATACGTACATGAGCGAATCCTCGTTGAGGTCCACTATACGCATGTGAGAATGGATCGCAATAGTATTGCTAACGATTCTTAGAAGCCGTTATGGAGCCAGCGTTTTTCGACCAGCGAGCGCCACAGCCACTCCAGCGGACCGCGCCGGAATCGCCTGAGAAACGGCGCGCTCAGCCCCAACATGAGCGCCCAGCCCAGAAGCACGAAGGGCACTTGCGCGGCGGGCCCGAAACGGGCGAACAGGCCCAGCCCCCAGCCGTAGAAGATGGCGGTCATGACCAGGCTGGTGGCGATGTAGTTGCTGAAGGCCATGCGCCCTGTCGCGATCAGGCGTTGCCCCAGGCGGGTGGGAGCAAGGCGGGGCGTGGCATGGACCAGCAGCGATGCGTAGCCCATCGCGGTGAGGAGGTGGGGGAGCGCGAGGCCCCAGGACAGGGCCGCCTCCATCGCGACCGGCGGGAAGTCATGGACAAGGGCCCAGGCTGTGAACGTCGCGCTGAAGGCAAGGCCGCTCAGGCCGCAGGCAAGGCCTGCGTAGAACCGCAGTTTTACCGCCTTTGCCGGATCGAAGAAGCCGCTGCGCACCAGCACCATGCCCAGGAGCATGAGCGGGAGCGTCTCGGAAAAGATGTTCCAGGTCATGCTCACCTGCCAGAACGGGCGCTCGCGCAGCTTGGCGAGGGCAAGCTCGAGATAGGTGTAACGCGCCTCGGTGAGATCCTCGGTGAGCCCTGTGCGGACCGCCTCGAACCAGGCGGCGACGCTTTTGGCCTGCGCCGCGCTGGCGTGGCCCTCGCGAAGGGCCGTCTCGGCCCGCACGAGCGGGGCCAGTTCGAACAGGCCCCACAGGTGCCATCCATAGAAGAGCGCGAGCGCCACGATCACCAGGGGGCGCGTGGGCAGGGGGCGCAGCATCAGCGCGGCGAGGCCGCACAGCGCATAGACAAAGAGGATATCGCCCCACCACAAGAGAACATAGTGGAGGAAACCGAAGCCCAGCAGCCAGGCGAGGCGTCGCACCTGCAGGACATCGCCATCCGCCCCGCGCCGCTCGGCGCTCTGCCAGAACAGCATCACGCCTGCACCAAAGAGCAGCGAGAAGAGCGCGCGCATCTTGCCCTCGAACAGGACGAGCGAGACCGCGAAGGCGGCGTTGTCCCAGGGCGAGGTGATCAGGGTATGCGCGCGGGTCAGGGCCGGGCTGATCGTGCCCGCAAGCGGGCCTGCAAACCCGGCAATATTGATGGCAAGGATGCCCAGAACCGCGACGCCGCGCAGCAGGTCGAGCGAGAGGAGCCGCGCTCCGGCGGCGACCTCCTCGGGTGAGGAGGCGCTGGGGCGGGCGGTGTCCGCGATGGGGTCAGTTCCGGGTCACGAGGCAGTCGTAGCCGCCCGCCTTGAGCTTGGCGCAGGCCGAACTCGCCGCGCTGCGCGAGGGATAGCCACTGGCGAAGAGCACGGTCAGGCGTCCGGCCGGTTCGGTGCGTCGGATGGCACCCTGGACCTCGGGGCGGGTGCGGACCTTGTTCCACAGCTTCTGGGCATTGCCCTCCACCCCGAAGGCACCGAGTTGCAATTCCCATGGCCCCGTCATGCGCGGTGTGGCCGGTTTCGCGGCAGGCGGCGTGGTTTCGCTGGTCGGTCGGCGCGCCGCCGGGGACGCCTTGGCCTTGGCCTTGGCTGTAGGTGCGGAACTGCCTGATCCGAACGCGACGCTGGGGGCTGGCCATGCGTTGGCCGCAGGGGCTGGGCGCGCGTAGTCGGCGCCCGCCTCGGCGGCGCTTGTACCGCGAGCGCGTGTCGAAGCTTGCGTGAGAGGATCGGCCTCGCGCGATGCGGTTAGCACCGCCGCAGCGGTGTCCTGTGAAGGGCCTGCAAGTTCGTTCGTCGTGGCCTGGCGTGTGCGCTCGGCCCGGCTCTCCTGCGCGAGCTGACCTGCGCGCGCGATGCCTTCCTGGCGCTGGTCGAGCGGGATGTAGCCGTCCATCTGCGCGAGGGCCTTGGTGGCCTGGGGCAGGCCGTCCTGCCGCGCCAGTGTCAGCAGGGCATAGGCTTCGACCCAGTCCTTGGGCACGAAGTCGCCGTTGAAGTGGGCGATGCCAAGGACGTACTGCGCGCGCGGATCGCCGCGACGGGCGGAAGCCTTGATGTAGGGCAGGGCCGTCTCGCGTTCGCCTTCCTGGAAGAGGAGCAGGCCATAGGTGTCGGCGGCCTGGACGTGGCCGAGCGCGGCGGCACGCCCGTAGAGGCTGCGCGCCTGGTCCAGGTCCTCGGGGACGCCGCGTCCCAGCTTGTAAGCCTGGGCAAGGTTGAACAGGGCGTCGGGATCGTCCTTCGCGGCAAGCGGTTGCCACAGGGCGACGGCCTCGGCGTAGTTTCCGGCCGACCAGGCATCGACGCCCGCCTTGACGTCTGCGCGGGCCGCAGCGCCTGTGTCCTGCGCCGCGTGTGCGGGCGGGCTCGCGGCGAGCAGTGCCAGTGCGGCGAATCCCCCCGTGAACGCGCGACGAAGCGGCAGGTGGGGGCGGCGGCAGTGGATCAAGGCAGGTCCCTTCGCGAATCTCATGGCGCAAGCATAGGAGGGCGCGCGACTTTTGTCCTCGCCTGCGGAGTCGCAGGTGCTTGCCCGCAATCTGCATGGGTCCGGTAAAGGCCGGGTTAGGGAAAAAGTCCCCTGCAAAAGCCGCGAAAATACCCGGCTGCACGGATCGAGTGTGCAAAATTTACGCTGATTAACGGTAAATTAGGAACGGTCTGCGATTCCAGTTCCCGACATTCTTCAGACCCCGCTTTGGGGTTTTCGTGGGGGACCGACTTTGCGAGTACTGGCACTGGCTTCACAGAAGGGCGGATCGGGCAAGACGACTCTGTCCGGCCACTTGGCGGTTCAAGCGCAGCGCGCCGGGGCAGGCCCGGTCGTTCTGATCGACATCGACCCGCAGGGTTCGCTGGCCGACTGGTGGAACGAGCGTGAGGCCGAACTGCCCGCCTTTGCGCAGACCACCGTCGCGCGCCTTGCCAATGACCTTCAGGTGCTTCGCCAGCAGGGCTTCAAGCTCGCGGTGATCGACACCCCGCCGGCCATTACCATGGCGATCCAGAGCGTCATCTCGGTGGCCGAACTGATCGTCGTCCCGACCCGCCCGAGCCCGCACGATCTGCGCGCCGTGGGTGCAACAGTGGATCTGTGCGAACGCGCGGGCAAGCCGCTGATGTTCGTGGTCAACGCGGCCACTCCCAAGGCGCGCATCACCGCCGAAGCCGCTGTCGCGCTTTCGCAGCACGGCACGGTGGCCCCGGTCACGCTGCACCAGCGCACCGACTTTGCGGCCTCGATGATCGACGGGCGCACGGTGATGGAAGTGGATCCCAACGGACGCTCCTCGCAGGAAGTGGGCGCGCTGTGGAACTACATCGCCGACCGCCTGGAAAAGAACTTCCGCCGCACCGTCTTTGCCGCGCCCGGCCAGAGCGCTCCGGCGCAGGGCATGGCCCGTCCGGTCGGTGGCTTCGGTCGCCGCGTCGCGGGCTCGTAAGAGCCCTCGCACCCGCGACCCATCGACGAGGAGCTGCCGGATGTCCCGAGTGAACCTTTCCCCGCGCCAGGCTGGTTTTGCCGTCTGTTCCGCGCTTGCCGCGTCCCTTCTGGGCGGCTTCGTCAGCCACGCCGCGCTTGCGCGCAGCGAGGCGGAAACCGGGTCGAGCGAGGCCTACGCCGCAGAGGTTTCCAAGGACATCCTCAAGGCGGAGAAGCGGGTCGAGCGCGCGTTCGAATCGGCCTCGCGCCGCAGCGAGCTTGCGCACACCTATCTCGCTGCGGGCCGCTTCCAGTCGGCCGAGACCACCTTCCGCGACGCGCTTGCGCTGGGCGATGAAAACCCGCGCACCGCGCTTGGCCTCGTCCTCTCCAGCATCGGTGCGGGGCACAATGCCGACGCGCTGCGTGTCCTCGCGCAGTGGCGCGACCGCATCCCGGCCAGCGATCTTGGCCTGGCCGTTTCGCTGGCAGGCCGTCCGAGCCAGGGCGTTGCCATCCTCACCGATGTCGTGCGCGGCGGGGAGAACACCCCCAAGTCGCGCCAGAACCTTGCCTATTCCTATGCCCTGAGCGGTCAGTGGGCGCAGGCGCGGATCATTGCCTCGCAGGACGTTCCGGGCGACCAGCTCGACGCACGTCTGGGCGAATGGGCCCGCAGCGCGCGCGATGCCGACAGCGGCCTGCGGATCGCAAGTCTCCTCGGAACGCCGCTCGATGTGCGCGATCCCGGCCAGCCCGTGGCGCTTGCGCTCAACGGCCGTTCCGACGGCGCGGCGTTCGCCAAGGCCGACGCAGTGCCGCAGTCGCTGGCGATGACGGATGCGCCGGTCCAGGCACAGGCCGAGCTTCCCGCTCTTGCGGCCGCCGCGCCGATGGCTGCGCCCCCGCGCACGCCGGCCAAGGCTGACATTGAATCCATTCCGGCTCCCAAGCCCGAGGCCGTCCTTGCCGTCGCACCCGAAACCGCCGGATCGGTCCGTTTCGTGTCGACGCCTGTCGTCCAGCGCCTTCCCGAAGTGCGCATGGGCCGTTCGGCTCTGGCGGCGAAGGCTCCGGCCAAGGCCGCTGCTCCGGTCCGCACCGCGTCGGCGGACACGGCCAGCACCGACGACACGCACCTTGTCCAGCTCGGCTCGTTCCGCACGATGGAAGGTGCCGAGCGCGCCTGGGGAATCTTCGTGGCGCGCGATCCGCGTCTCAAGAACCACACCATGCGCATCACCGAGGCCGAAGTCGCCGGACGCCGCTATTTCCGCGTTGCCGCGGAAGGTTTCGATGGACGTGCCGCGAAGTCGATGTGCGCGGCGGTGAAGAACCGCGGCGGGGGCTGCTTCGCCTACGCCGAGACGCGCCCGCTGCCCGGCGCGCTCCTTGCTCGCAATTCAAGCGGTCCGCGCTACGCGCGCTGATCCGTTTCAACCAGTTCCATGTGAACCTGAAGGCCATCGTCCCCCCGGGGACGGTGGCCTCTTTTTTGGGGCGGTGAAGTGGGCAGAAATTTCAAGGGGCCATCGCCCCTTGACCCCGGAATCGGCGACCTCACCTTCTTGGGCCACCCTGGCGCGCGGAAGGTGAGGTCGACAGTTCGGGGAGCCCGAGGGCGATGGCCCTCGGATCAATTTTTCTGTTTTCGTGCCTGTTCGGCCACGTGGAGAGGGACTTAGGCCGCTTTGGTCTTGAGCGTCATGCCGCCCTTGAACAGCGCGAGCACGCGGCCTTGGACGGGCTGCTTGTCGAAGGGGGTGTTGCCCGCGGTTGCGGCCATCTTGTCCGAATCGACGATCCAGGGGCGGTCGGGATCGATCACCGCGATGTCGGCCTCGGCGCCCACTTCGAGGCGTCCGGCGGGCACGCCCAGCAGCCTTGCCGGGGTCGCGGCGAGGAGATCGAAGGCGCGCGCCATGTCGATCACGCCGTCGCGCACCAGGTTCATGGTGAGCGGGAGCAGCGTTTCGGCCCCGGCGGTACCGGGCGCGGAATCGGCGAAGGGCAGGCGCTTGTCTTCCGAGCCGCGCGGGTCGTGGCCCGAGGCGATGACATCGATGGTGCCATCGCCGATCGCCGCGATCACGGCCTTGCGGTCCTCCTCGCAGCGCAGCGGGGGCGAGAGGTGGGCGAAGGTGCGGAACTGCGCGACGGCCAGGTCCGAGAGCATGAAGTAGCCCGGCGACACGCCCGCGGTGACCTTGAGGCCGCGGTCTTTGGCCGCGCGCACGAGGTCGAGCCCGGCGCGCGTGGTCACGTTGCGGAAGTGGATGGCCGCGCCCGCCAGTTCGGCAAGGGCGACATCGCGCGCGATGGCGATGGCTTCGGCTTCGGCCGGCGCGCTCGGCAGGCCCAGGCGCGTGGCGATCTCGCCCGCAGTGGCCACGGCCTTGCCGGTGATGCCGGCGTCCTCGGCGTGGGCGATCACGGTCATGCCCAGCATCGAGCAGTACTGGAGCAGGCGCAGCATCGTGCCCGAATCGCCGATCCAGCGCCGTCCGGTCGCCACGGCTTTCGCGCCAGCCTCGCGCATGAGCGCGATCTCGGCGAGGGATTCGCCCTTGAGTTCACGCGTCGCCCCGCCCAGCGGGTGGACCCAGAAGTCCGGCTTTCCCGAAAGCGCGGCGAAACGCACGCGCGAGGGAATGTCGAGCGGGGTCGGCTGGTCGGGCATCAGCGCGGCGCGGGTGATGCCGCCGAAATGGAAGGCGGGCTTGTCGATGGCAAAGACGCCCAGATCGACAAGGCCGGGAGTGACGAGCCGTCCGCGTGCATCGTGCACGGTGTCGCCCTCGCGCGCGGTGACGTCGGGGCCCATCTCGGTGATGAAGCCGCCCTCGGCGCGCAGCGTGCCCTCGGCAATGGTGCCGTCGGCGTGGAGGATGCGTCCGTTGCGGATCGTCAGCGGTGCGTGCTGGCTCATGCCCAACCCTCCATCTTGCGGCCCTTGCGGGTGAGCACTTCGAGGCAGGCCATGCGCATGGCAACGCCCATCTCGACCTGGGTGGTGATCTGTGAGCGGTCGATCATGTCGGCAACGTTGCTTTCGATCTCGATGCCCCGGTTCATGGGGCCGGGGTGCATGACCAGCGCGTCGGGCTCGGCCAGCTTGAGGCGCTCCTGCGAGAGGCCATAGAGGTGGCGGTATTCGCGCGGGGAGGGGATGAACTGGCCCTCCATGCGCTCCATCTGCAGGCGCAGCATCATGACCACGTCCGAACCCGCCAGCGCGGCGTCGAAGTCGTGGAAGACCTTGACGTTCATGCGCTCGATGTCGGCGGGCATGAGCGCGGGCGGGGCGCAGACACGCACATCCGCGCCCAGCGAGGTCAGGCACAGGATGTTCGAGCGCGCGACGCGGCTGTGCAGGATGTCGCCGCAGATCGTCACGCGAAGGCCGTTGAAGGCGCGCTTGGCGTGGCGGATGGTGAGCGCATCGAGCAGCGCCTGCGTCGGATGCTCGTGCTGCCCGTCGCCTGCGTTGAGGACCGGGCAGTCGACCTTGTCGGCAATGAGCTGCACCGCGCCCGAACTGGAGTGGCGGATGACGATGGCATCGGCGCGCATGGCGTTGAGCGTCATGGCCGTGTCGATGAGGGTCTCGCCCTTCTTCACGCTGGAGGTGGCGACGGCCATGTTGACGACGTCCGCGCCCAGGCGCTTGCCCGCGATCTCGAAACTGAGCAGCGTGCGCGTCGAATTCTCGAAGAAGGCGTTGATGATGGTCAGCCCGGACAGGACGTCACGGCGCTTTTGCGCTCCCCGGTTGAGTTCGACCCATTGTTCCGCCTCGTCGAGGAGGAACCAGATCTCGTGGGGCGCAAGGCCGGCGATACCGACAAGGCCGTCGTGCGGGAACGCCGCGCGGCCTTCGGGATAGGTATATTCTGGAGCTGTCATCGAAGACAGGGCCTTAGGCCCGCTCCCGGTCCCACTCAAGCCCCATTCGCACGACGCTGATCGGTGCGTGTCGCACGCCGGGCGAAGAGGGCCTTCCCCAGCTGCGGGCAGGGCGCTAGGTTCGGTCGATTTTATCCGGGAGTTCCAATGCAATTCGCCTCCAAGGTGTGGAAGCTGCTGGTCGGCATCAAGGACGCGCTCGTCCTCCTTTTGCTGATCGGCTTTTTTACGGTGCTGTTTGCCGCGCTGAGCCTGCGTCCAAGCCCGGCAAAGGTGGAGGGCGGCGCGCTGCTGCTCCAGCTCGACGGCGTGCTGGTCGAGGAGAAGAGCACGCCCGACCCCTTCCAGCTGCTGCTCGCGCAGCAGGCGCCGGTGGGCGAGTACCCGGTGCGCGACGTCGTGCGCGCGCTGGAGAGCGCGGCAAAGGATGAGCGGATCACCGCGGTCGTGCTTGACCTCTCGCGCTTCCTCGGTGGCGGACAGGTCCACGAACGCGCGGTGGCCGCCGCCATCGACAAGGTGCGCGCGGCGAAGAAGCCGGTGCTCACCTTCGCCAACGCCTACGCCGATGACGGGGTGCTGCTGGCCGCGCATGCGAGCGAGGTCTGGGTCGATCCCATGGGCGCGGCCTTCGTTTCGGGGCCGGGCGGCAACCACCTGTTCTACAAGAACCTGTTTGATCGCTTCGGGGTCAAGGCCCATGTCTACCGGGTGGGCACCTACAAGAGCGCGGTGGAGCCCTACCTGCGCGCGGACATGTCCGAGGCGGCGAAGGCGAACTATCAGGACATCTACGGCGCGCTGTGGGAGGGCTGGAAGGCCGACCTCGCCAAGGCACGCCCGAAGGCGTCGGTCGCGCAGATGACGCAGGACCCGGCGGCCTGGATTGCGGCGGGCAAGGGCGATCTGGCCGACGCCTCGAAAGCGGCCGGGCTTGTCGACCGTATCGGCGACAGGACCGAGTTCGAACAGCGCGTCGCGAAGATCGTCGGCGAGGCGAAGGGCAAGGACACGAGCGATTACGCGGCGCGCTACCGCCACACCGCGCTTGCGACCTGGCTGACCGCCAATCCGGCTCCCACCAAGGGGGAGACGATTGGCGTCGTCACCGTGGCGGGCACCATCGTCGATGGCGATGCGGGGCCGGGAAGCGCCGGGGGCGATCGCATCGCACGCCTGCTCGATGACAATCTCGACAAGGGCTTCAAGGCGCTGGTGGTGCGGGTCGATTCCCCGGGCGGCTCGGCCATGGCCTCCGAGCGCATCCGCCGGGCCATCCTGCGTTACCGCGAGAAGAAGATCCCGGTGGTCATCTCGATGGGCAACCTGGCCGCGAGCGGGGGCTACTGGGTCTCGACCGCGGGCGAGAGGATCTTTGCCGAGCCCGACACGCTCACGGGCTCGATCGGGGTCTTCGCGGTCGTCACCAGCTTTGAAAAGACGCTGGGGGACCTGGGCATCACATCGGACGGGGTGAAGACCACGCCGCTGTCGGGTGAACCGGACATCCTGGGCGGTTTCTCGCCTGAGGTGGACGCGCTTCTGCAAGGCTCGGTCGAATCGACCTACGCCAAGTTCCTGGGCGTTGCCGGCAAGGCACGCGACATGACCCCCGAAGCGGTCGACGCCGTGGGGCAGGGCCGGGTCTGGTCGGGGCGCGAGGCGATGGAACGCGGTCTTGTCGACGAAATGGGCGGCCTCGATGCCGCACTCGCCTATGCCGCGAAGAAGGGCGGCGTGGGCAACAAGGCCTGGCACGCGGAGTACCTCGCCGAGCCTGCCGATCCCTTCGATTCGCTCCTGGCGCAGGTCCTTGCCCGTCCTTCGGGCGAAGAGGCGGCGATCTCGGACTACGCCGCGCTGGCCGCGCGGGTCCATGCGCGTCGGATGGCGCAGGCGGGCCGTGCAGTCGAAGCGCTTGCCGGGACCAGCGGTATCCAGGCCTACTGCCTTGCCTGTACGGCCGTGGATGGCGCGGTTTCCGGCGCGCCGGGGGCGGCCCGCTCCGCTGGATCAGGCGGGCTTGGCAGCTGGCTGCGGCTTTTCGCAGCCGGGGCGCAGGCGGGCTTCTAGAGGCCCGGTAATTCGGCGGGCCCTGTATCCGGGGCATCGGTGTCGGGCCCGGGAAAGGGGGCCTCGTCGGGCACGGGCGCAGGGCCCGGGTCGCTGGGCACGGGCGGGGTTTCGGGCGGTGTCTGGCCGGGCGTATCGTCGGGACGGGTTGCCATCGGGACCTCCTCGCGTTGGCCTCGCCACGCACGGCGAGGCTTGTCTCCTCGAAGTGGGGAGGGGGGATTTGGCCTGCAAGGCCCCCTGTTTCGGGAGATGCACCCCGGGCAATGCGACTCGCGGAGCTTGCCCTTTTGCCCGTGGCCTTATAAGGGCACGTCCCTTGAGTTTTAGGCTTCATCCGAATGCGGGCGTGGCGGAACTGGTAGACGCGCCAGATTTAGGTTCTGGTATCGCAAGATGTGGGGGTTCGAGTCCCTTCGCCCGCACCAGTCCGTCGCGCATGGCCGGATGTGGCATGCGAATCGGTCGCGCCCGGCATTTGGCCGTGCACGGCTCCACGGATTGCACAGGAAGGCATTGAGATGCAGATCGTCGAAACCACCAACGAGGGCCTGAAGCGCGCCTACACGGTGACCATCCCGGCCACCACCATCACCGACCGCATCGAGGGCGAGATCAAGAAGATCGCCCCGCAGGTCCGCATGCCCGGTTTCCGTCCCGGCAAGGTTCCCGCCAACCTCGTGCGCAAGATGCACGGCGACGCGATCCACCAGGACATGCTCAACAACGTCATCCGCGAAGCGATGGACAAGCTGGTCGCCGACAACGCGCTGCGTCCCGCGATGAACCCCGACGTCTCGCTCGGCGAAGGCTACGAGCAGGGCAAGGACGCGGAACTGAGCGTCGCGCTTGAAATTCTCCCCGAGATCGACACGCCCTCGATCGATGGTCTCAAGCTCGAAAAGCTGACCGTCCCCGTCGCCGAGGACGCCGTCACCGAGCAGGTCGAGAAGATCGCCAGCCAGCAGCAGCGCTTCGAGACCAAGGACGGTGCAGCCGAGGACGGCGACCAGGTCATCTGCGACTTCACCGGCAAGCTCGACGGCGAGCCCTTCGAGGGCGGCGCGGCCGAAAAGCAGCCGATCACGATCGGTTCGGGCATGCTGATCCCCGGCTTCGAAGAGCAGCTCGTGGGCATCAAGGCCGGTGACGAGCGCGTCATCACCGTGACGTTCCCCGAGGATTACCAGGCCGCGCACCTCGCCGGCAAGGAAACCACCTTCGACATCGTCGCCCACGAGATCAAGGCGCCGGTCGAGAGCACCGTCGACGACGAGTTCGCCAAGCAGCTCGGCCTCGAAAGCCTCGAGCAGCTCCAGGGCCTCATCAAGGGCCAGCTCGAGCAGGAGACCGCCGGTCTCACCCGCACCGCGATGAAGCGCCAGCTGCTTGACCAGCTTGCCGCCGGTCACGATTTCGACGTGCCGCCCTCGATGGTCGAAGCCGAGTTCAACCAGATCTGGCAGCAGCTCGTCCAGGAAGCCTCGAACGAGGAAGATCCCGAAGCCGCGCTCAAGGAGATCGAGGACGAGAAGGACGATTACCGCAAGATCGCCGAGCGCCGCGTGCGTCTTGGCCTGCTCCTGTCGGAAATCGGCCAGGCCAACGGCGTCGAAGTGACCTCGCAGGAAATGTCGATGCTGGTCTCGCAGGCTGCCCAGCAGTACCGCCCGGAAGACCGCCAGCGCTTCATGGAATACGTCCAGCAGGACCCGATGATGGCCGCCCAGCTGCGCGCGCCGCTCTATGAGGACAAGGTCGTCGACTTCCTCATCGAGAAGTCGGAAGTGACCGAGCGTGAAGTGACCCGCGAGGAACTTCAGGCCGCGATCGAAGCCGAGGAAAGCGAAGCCGAGAAGGCCGAAGCCAAGCCCGCCAAGAAGGCGCCGGCAAAGAAGGCCGCGGCCAAGAAGGCTGACGACGCCGAAGCCGGTGACGAAGCGGCCGAGAAGAAGGCCCCGGCCAAGAAGGCTCCGGCCAAGAAGGCCGCTGCCAAGAAGACCGAGGACGGCGAGGCCAAGCCCGCCGCCAAGAAGGCTCCCGCCAAGAAGGCTCCGGCCAAGAAGACGGCTGCCAAGGAAGACTGATCGCGTTCGCGGAGCCCGGCTCCGCGTTCGATCGGCTCACGAAGGCCCGGCATGGTCGCCATGCCGGGCCTTCTTGCGTCCGGTCTCCGGGCTTCCAGCTTAGTTGGTTCGACGGGGGAGGGGACGGTCGCTGGCGATCCAGCCGTAGCCCACGCGCGTCAGCGTGAGTGTGTCGAGCGCGAAGCCCTGGCCGCGCAGGTGGGCCCGGATTCGGGCGGCGGTGAAGTGGCTGTCCGGGTCATGTTCGGCCCAGAACAGGTTGGGGCAGTCGCGCGAAAGGGTGCGGGAGCCTTGCGGGGCAAGCGTGAAGCCCAGGTGCCGGGCAACCTCCCGATAGGCGAAGGGCACGACGCGGGCGTTGTCGGCCGGGGGCATCGCGATGAGATCGGCGTTCCAGTAGGGATCGATGAAGACCCGGGTCCCGGGGCAGGCCGCCTGCACGCGCGCGATGATCCGGCCGGTCCCGTTCCAGGTCTCGCGCTCGGCCGCCCACAGGGCGTTGTGGCGCAGTTCAAGGCCGCCCACCACCAGCGCGGCCAGGAAGAGCAGGCTGGCAAGATGGGTGGGCCAGGCGCGCACCAGGCGTGCGGCGCACAGGCCCAGGAGGACGGCCAGCACGCCCACGGCGGGGGCGAGGTACTTTTCGATCAGGATCGGTCGCAGGCCAAGGTGGAGCGCGCTTAGCACGAGAAGGCCGAGCGCGAGCCCACCGCCCAGCAGCAGGCTTCCTGCCGCGTGGGGCGCGAGGCGGCGGGTCCTCCAGGTCTCGCGGACGAGGAGGAGCCCGCCTCCCGTGGCGGCGGCGAGCAGCAGCAGATTGGCCTCGAGCGTGCGCTGCAGGGCATAGCGCAGCGTGTCCAGCAGCGGGCCCAGGCCTCCCTCGATCCAGAAATGGGCCGTATTGGCCCCCCAGTAGCGCGCCTGTATGGCGGTGACCCCCAGAAAGACCGCGCCCGCGACCAGTGGGGCTGGCAGGAGCGCGCGCAGCCGCGGGCCATCGCGCAGCGCCAGCGCCGCGCCCACGAAGGGCACGTAGAGCGCGCCGCACAGCAGCGTCGTCACGATATGCGTGTTGAAGGCGAGGAACGTCGCGGTGAAACCGGAGACAAGGGCGGCTCGGTCGCGGCCCTCGGGCGCGGTCCAGCTGCGCAGGAGGGAAAGCGCCAGCACCGCGCCCAGGCACAGCGACAGGAAATAGGAGCGCAGCTCGCTCGCCGTGTGGATCGTGGCGCGCGCACCGAGCAGCACGAGCAAGGCGGCAAGGGCGCTGGCGCGCAGCTGCGGGTCGCGCCGGACAAGGGCCCACCCGGCAAGCCCGGCTGCGGCCAGGATGGCAAGATGGACAAGCCGGTGGCGCGGGACAGGTCCCAGCCAGGCGCTCGCGCGCATCAGCGCATAGTAGAAGGGGGGATGGTTGTCGCGCAGCCAGCTCGTGCGCAGCGCGTCGCTCCAGCTGCGCGTGGGCAGGGTGACCGCCTGGGTGTAGAATTCGTCGTACCAGGGGCCCCGGTGCCGGGTGACCCAGCGATCGCGAAAAGCAGGAGGGCAAAGGCGCTCGCCGTGATCAGGGCGTTCCAGGGGATGCGCCCTGCTGCGGCGCGCGCGTTCATTTCGAGGTCATGCCTTGTCTCCGGGGCCGGTCCGGCGGCCCGGGCGGTACATTGACCGGGAACTGCGCGGATTCGGTGGCTGCGACATCCGTGGTGGGGAGTGCACGCAGGCCTGTCAATTTCCCCGCCTTCAGGCGTCCGAGTGCGGGACGGAGCGGGGTGGTTTGGGCAATTGTGGAGCAATTGTCGCAATCCATACACCGATTGATGGGTTTATGCCCTTGAACATCGGGATAGGGCACGCGAAATAAGGCAGGCAACCAGATGAGGAATCCCATGCTCGACCTGTTTGGCGCGTCAGGCGCTCAAGGAAAATTCACCACCGATCCCGTGACCGGCGCGCTCGTGCCGATGGTCGTCGAGCAGACCAGCCGGGGTGAACGCAGCTTCGACATCTATTCGCGCCTCCTGCGCGAGCGCATCGTCTTCGTGACCGGTCAGGTCGAAGACCACATGGCCTCGCTGATCGTCGCGCAGCTGCTGTTCCTGGAATCGGAAAATCCCTCGAAGGACATCTCGATGTACATCAACTCGCCGGGCGGTGTCGTCACGGCGGGCATGGCGATCCATGACACCATGCAGTACATCAAGCCGCGCATCTCGACCGTGTGCATCGGCCAGGCCGCCTCGATGGGCAGCTTCCTGCTCGCAGCGGGTGAGCCGGGCATGCGCATCGCGCTTCCCAATGCGCGCATCATGGTGCACCAGCCCTCGGGTGGGGCGCAGGGCATGGCCTCGGACATCGAGATCCAGGCCCGCGAGATCCTGCGCATGCGCCGCCGCCTGAACGATCTCTACGTGAAGTACACGGGCAAGTCGCTCGACGAGATCGAGAAGGCGATGGACCGTGACACGTTCCTCGAGGCCGAGGAAGCCCTGGCCTTTGGCCTGGTCGACAAGGTCTTTGAGACCCGTCCCGACGCGGACAAGCCGGAGGGCTGATCGCCTCCCGGGCGTGGACAGGGAGGGGCCGGAATTGGCGGATCGGTCCCTTCACCCCCTGTCAACGTTGACCGCCTAGGATTGCTAAACCGCCCCCGTCCAAGGTAGACTCGTCGAGTCGCCCGCGATGGGGCCTTTAGATGGAATGCGAAGAAATTGAGCGGATCTGACGCGAAAAGCACCCTGTACTGCAGTTTCTGCGGGAAATCGCAGCACGAAGTGCGCAAGCTGATCGCGGGACCCACGGTCTTCATCTGTGACGAGTGTGTCGAGCTGTGCAACGACATCATTCGCGAAGAGACGAAGGCGGGGATCGCGGGCAAGAAGGATGGCGGCGTGCCGTCCCCCCGTGACATCTGCGAGACGCTGAACGACTACGTGATCGGCCAGGAGCGCGCCAAGCGTGTCCTGTCGGTGGCTGTCCACAACCACTACAAGCGCCTCAAGCACGCGGGCAAGCAGGGCGACGTCGAGCTGTCGAAGTCGAACATCCTGCTCGTCGGGCCGACCGGCTCGGGCAAGACCCTTCTCGCCCAGACGCTGGCCAAGACCTTCGACGTGCCCTTCACCATGGCCGACGCCACCACGCTGACCGAAGCCGGTTACGTGGGCGAGGACGTGGAGAACATCATTCTCAAGCTGCTGCAGGCCTCCGACTACAACGTCGAGAAGGCGCAGCACGGCATCGTCTACATCGACGAGATCGACAAGATCAGCCGCAAGGCCGAAAACCCGTCGATCACGCGCGACGTGTCGGGCGAAGGCGTGCAGCAGGCTCTGCTGAAGCTGATGGAAGGCACCACGGCCTCGGTCCCGCCGCAGGGCGGACGCAAGCATCCGCAGCAGGAGTTCCTGCAGGTCGACACCACGAACATCCTGTTCATCTGCGGTGGCGCCTTCGCGGGGCTCGAAAAGATCATCGGCGATCGCCTCCAGAAGCGCTCGATCGGCTTTGGCGCGCACGTTGCCGATCCCGACAAGCGCCGCGTGGGCGAACTGCTCCAGAAGAGCGAGCCCGAGGATCTTCTCAAGTTCGGCCTCATCCCCGAATTCGTCGGCCGTCTGCCGGTCATCGCGACGCTTGAGGACCTCGACATCGCCGCCCTGGTGATGATCCTCAAGGAACCCAAGAACGCGCTGATCAAGCAGTACGCCAAGCTCTTCGACCTGGAGGACGTCGAACTGACGTTCACCGACGAGGCGCTCGAGGCGATTGCCCAGAAGGCGATCGACCGCAAGACCGGCGCGCGCGGCCTGCGTTCCATCGTCGAAGGGCTCCTGCTCGACACGATGTACGACCTGCCGACCGAAGAGAACATCGCCGAAGTCGTCGTCGATGGCGACGTGGTGGCGGGCCGCAAGGAACCCGTCCGCGTCCTCAAGGGCGACAAGGCCGAGGAAGCCGCCTGACCGGCACGCCTCCCGCCTGAGCGGAAATCTTGGAAAAAGGGGCCCGGGGATCGCAGGATCTTTCCGGGCCTTTTTTCATGGGAGTAGGAAAAGGCACAGATCCGAGGGCCATTGCCCTCGGGCTCCCGAAACCGTCTAGCCTACGTCCCGCGCGCCACCTCAGACCGAGAAAGGTGAGGTGGCCGATTCCGGGGTCAAGGGGTGATGACCCCTTGAAAAGCATTCTTCTTCCTGAGTCTTAACGCCCTTCCATCTGCGGTCCGGCAATCGCCACGGCGCGGGGAGGCGGCGTTTCGCGAAGAGGCTCGGGGGCATCGTCCAGGCGAGCCTGGCGGATGACCTTGCCGTCCTGCGTGACGGTCATCTCCTGCGAGGTCGTGGTCTTCAGTTTCCAGCCGTCCTCGCCGTGGACCCAGGTGTCTTCGGCCAGCGCGATCATCTCCATTGCGTGGCCGCGAACCTGTGCGCTGGCGGTCATCGTCTGGCGCACCCGGGCCTCGTTGCCATCAAGGGTAAGGGCCTTGATCGTGGTGCGGGTGTCGCGATCGGGGGCAGCGGGCGCGTCCTGCAACTCGGCGATCATGGCCTTGGCATCAAGCGTGCGTCCGCTGAGTTCGGTGCTGGTGAAACCGGGGGCAAGCAGGGCCTCGATGCCCGAGGGCGAGCGCTGCTCCATCGCCTGCCTGAGTTCGTCGTAGCGCTGCTGAAGTTGCGCGCGGGCCGTGTCGGCCTGCAGGGCGGGCGTGTCCGGGGAGGTCGCGGCAAGGCTGGCGCCGGCGGGCACCGCAAGGCCGAGAAGAGCGCCGCCGGCAAGCAGCGATTTTACGGAAAGCAACGGCATGGGCAGCTCCTTGGACAGCATCGCGCATCGGTGCGCCGGAATGGCGCAACCGGATGGGAGCTGCAATGCGCCAGATCGGGCACGGTGCCATGCCGCGCCGACGAGACGGGCCGCCCTTGCGTCAGACCGTGTCGGGGCTTGCCAGCGCGCAGGCCTCGGTGTGGCCGGTCTCGACCTGGATCGTGGGATGGCCGATGCCGAAGTCGTGTGCCAGCTGCTCGGCGATGGCCGCCAGGAACGCGTCGTCGGCGGGGCCATCGGGCTTGACGAGGTGGGCGGTAAGCGCGGTTTCGGTGGTGCTCATCGGCCAGACGTGAAGGTCGTGGACATGGCTGACACCGGGTTGGTTTTCGAGCAGGCGGCGGACCCTGGCGATGTCGATGCCATCGGGCACGGCGAGCATGCCCATGCGCAGCGAATCGCGCAGGATGCTCCAGCTCGACCAGGCGATGACCAGCGTGATGATGAGTGAGGTGACGGGATCGAGCAGAGCGATCCCGGTCGCCCAGATGAGGCCGCCCGCTATGACCACGCCGGCCGAAACGGCGGCGTCGGCCATGAGATGGACAAAGGCCGCGCGCAGGTTGAGGTCCGACTTCGAGCCCTTGGCGAAGAGCAGCGCGGAGAGCGCGTTGATGGCAATGCCGATGGCGGCCACGACCATCATCGTGGTGCCTGCGACCTGGGCAGGCTCGAACAGGCGGCGCAGGGTCTCGACCAGGATCGCGCCCACCGTGCCCCACAGAAGTGCCGCGTTCGCGATCGAGGCCAGGATGGACGAACTCTTGAGGCCGTAGGTGAAACGCTCGGACGGCGGACGTGCGGCAAGGATGGCCGCGGCCCAGGCCAGCAGCAGCGAAACCACGTCGGTCAGGTTGTGCCCGGCATCGGCAAGAAGCGCGATGGAGCCGCTGAGGAAGCCCGCAATGGCCTCGACCACGACGAACACCACGTTGAGACTGACGGCAATGGCAAAGGCCATGTTCGCACCGCCCGGGGGAGGGCCGTGATGGTGGTGATGGCCGTGCCCGTGCCCGTGGCTATGCCCATGCCCATGCCCATCATCGTGACTATGGGAATGTCCGTGGTGGCCATGGCCGTGCGGGGGTGTGGCTAAGGTCTCGTCTTCCATCGAAAATGTGTCTCTCATGCCACGCCGGGGCGATTCAACTGTTGTTGTAACATGTCATTCACAATTCCCGCTTTCTCCAGAGCACGGATAAGAGAACTTGCTTCGTGACATTTTTGCCGCAGTGCAAAAATGTACGATAAAAAATAACCATTAAAAAACAATATCTTGTGTTGGTCATTTGGATGATAACGCGCTTCACGTTGCAAAATTGCGCCGTTGCAGCAGCAAATGGCTCCCAACCGTCAGAAAGCTGTCATATGTCACTGCGCATAGCCACCGCAGCGCATGCAGTGGCTCACAAATCCCATCGCATGTTGAATTTACCCAGTCTGACACCTTCAGGGGGCACTGATGAAGTTTAGTTCTGTTCTCAACACCGCGACGAGCGCAATTGCCGTCGGTGTTGCTTTCCTGGCCGTACCGGCCTTCGCGCAGTCGACCGGTTCGGTCGACTTCGAAGAGGACGCGATCGTCGTCACCGGCCTGCGTGCCGAAGATGTTGCCGGTCTCGAAATTCCGGCGACCCCGAAGGCCAAGCAGGTCCTGACCGCCGAGCAGATCCAGCGCGCGCGTCCGGGTCAGACGATCAACGACATCATCAATCTGGTGCCGGGCGTCAGCTTCCAGAACAACGACCCCTGGGGCTCGATGGGCGGTGGCTTCACCATCCGCGGCTTCGGCGCGGACCGCGTGTCGCAGACCCTTGACGGCCTGCCGCTCAACGACTCGGGCAACTACGCGCTCTACACCAACCAGCAGGTCGACACCGAGATCCTGGAATCGGTGAACGTGAACCTGGGCGTGACCGACGTCGACAGCCCGACCGCGTCGGCTTCGGGCGGTACCGTCAACATCCGTACCCGTACCCCGGGCGATGATTTCGGCCTGTTCACCACCATGACCATCGGTGACGTACTGTCGCCGGGCAGCTACTCGGACAGCCTCTACACCCGCGCGTTCGGCATGATCGACACCGGTGACTTCACTGGCGTCGGCACCAAGGCCTTCATCTCGGCGAGCTACCAGAACTACGGCGTGCCCTACAATCCGTACGGCCGCGTCGACAAGACCCAGCTCAACGCCCGCCTCTACCAGGACCTGGGCAGCAACGGCGACTTCGTCTCGGTGGCGGGCCACTGGAACCAGAACCGCAACAACTTTGCCGGTTCGGAGAACGTCAACACGCTGCTCGGCTACTACAACGACGAGTTCAGCAAGCGTGACCGCTTCACTGTCTACACCGCAGACGGTCAGTTCCCCTATCCCTGCTCGCTGCCTGAAGGCACCGTGTACGGCGGCGGCGGCGTCAATGGCCAGAGCGAGCGCTACAGCGACTCCAGCTCCTCGGGCGATTGCGGCGCTCCGTTCTATCGTCGTTACAACCCCTCCGACACGGGCAACATCCGCGGTTCCTCGCGCTTCACGCTGGCCGACGGCCTGATCCTGACGGTCGACCCGAGCTACCAGTACGTGAAGGCCAACGGTGGCGGCCCCGACGACCTTCGCGAAGGCTTCTTCACGGTCAATGGTGTCAACTACACTGGCGCCTTCAACGGCGGGTATTACTTTGGTCGTGACCTCAACGGTGACGGCGACATCCTCGACCGCGTGGGCGGCATCGATCCCAGCCAGACCCGCACCGACCGTCTTGGCGTGATCGCGAACATGATCTGGGAAATCAACGACGACCACCGCGTCCGCGTTGCCTACACCTGGGATCGTGCGCGTCACCGCCAGACCGGCCAGATCGCCCCGATGCTGGCGAACGGTGAACCCACCGACGTCTTCGCGATCGATGATGCTCTGCTCGACCTCAATGGTGAGGAAGTGAACAAGCGCGACCGTCTGTCTTGGGCGATCCTGCACCAGGTCTCGGGTGAATACCGCGGTACCTTCGGTGACTTCACCGCCGTTCTGGGCCTGCGCGCGCCGTTCTTCACGCGCCGTCTGACCCAGAACTGCTACACCACGTCGATCAGCGGCTTCGTCGACTGCCCCGCTCCGGGTCAGGACATGACCGCCTATGAGGCGGCCAACCCCGATTACGCCCGTCCGCAGTCGCGCAAGTACACGTACGACAAGCTGCTTCCGAACGTCGGCTTCACGTACAACTTCCTGCCGACCGCCTCGGTGTTCGCGAACTACGCCAAGGGCCTGTCGGTGCCCGGCACCGACCCGCTGTACGACTCGCTCTATCTGCCCGACGGCGACTTTGCCCGTCCGGTTCCCGAGACGACCGACAGCTTCGATGTCGGCTTCCGTTACCGCGAAGGTCGCCTGACCGCGCAGCTTGCCGGCTGGTACACCAAGTACAAGGATCGCCTGGCTTCGGCGTTCGATCCCAACGCGAACAACGGCGAAGGCGCCACGGTCTACCGTAACCTCGGAACGGTCGACAAGTGGGGCGTTGACGGCTCGATCGCCTACCAGCCGACCGACAACTCGCTCATCTACATCTTCGGTTCGTACAACGACTCCGAGATCAAGGATGACATCCTGTCCGACGGCGGCGTCGTCGCGACGGCTGGCAACATGGAATCGGGCTCGCCGAACTACTCGTACGGTGCCCGCGGCCAGATCGCCTTCGGCGCTCTGGAACTGGGTGGCCAGGTCAAGCGTACCGGCAAGCGTTGGCTTGATGATGCGAACACCCAGCGCGTCCCGTCCTACACGCTCGTCGACCTCGACGCTCGCCTGGTCATCGGCGAAGGTCCGACGGGCGGCGACGTTGCGCTGCAGCTCAACCTCACCAACCTGTTCGACGAATACTACGTCGGCTACTTCGGTGGCTCGCTCAACGGCGAAAGCTTCGCCCAGATCGGCGCGCCGCGTGCGGGCAGCCTGGCGCTCTCGGTCGGCTTCTGATCTTCCCGATCAGGCCTGACGGCACGAAAAGAAGGGGAGGGGCTTTCGGGCCTCTCCCTTTTTTTGTGTCCTGTCAGGGGCAGCTGAAAGTGAAGGGTAGGCAAGGGGCCATCGCCCCTTGACCCCGTAAATGGGCGAGCTCGCCCATCTCGGCGATGGTGGCCGGAGAGCCCTGAGGTCGCCGGTTCGGGGAGCCCGAGGGCAATGGCCCTCGGAATTATCCTCTTGTCTTTTTAGCCCAAGAGCGGTGCGCCGTACTGCGCGATCAGGGCCCTACTCGTAGACGCAGGCGTCGAAGCCGCTGTTGCGCACCGTGCCGATGCGCGCGGAGATCGTGTTGCCGTAACGGCGGGTGAAGCCGGCCGGGTTCTTGACGCTGCGGGTCTTGGGGCTGGGCAGGGCCGCGGCCATGCGCGCGGCCTGGAGCGGGGTGAGGCTGGCCGCAGACTTCCCGAAATAGCGCTGCGCGCCCGCTTCCACACCATAGGTGCCGATCCCGGTTTCCGCGACGTTGAGGTAGACTTCCATGATCCGGCGCTTGTCCCACAGGTGCTCGATCAGGAAGGTGAACCAGACTTCCAGGCCCTTGCGCGCATAGCGGCTCCAGCCCTCGCCCTGCCACAGAAACACGTTCTTGGCGGTCTGCTGGCTGATCGTCGAGCCGCCGCGCAGACGCCCGCCTTCGGCGTTGCGCTTCATCGCGTTCTCGATGGCCTGGGTGTCGAAGCCGTTGTGGGTGCAGAACTTTCCGTCCTCGGCCGCAATGGCGGCGGCGACCATGTTGCGGTCGATGTCGGAAAGCGGTGTCCAGTCCTTGGTGATGCCGTTTGCGTCGGTGAGCATGGTGATCGTCACCGGGACCGGCACGAAGCGGTAGAGCAACGTGGTCCCGACGCTCAGCAGCAGGAAGGCAATCACGATCTTGAGGAGCAGGCGCATCGGGGCAGGGGCTTTCCGCGTGGGAGAGAAACGAATGCGCGTGATAAACGCGCGGTGCAGGAGCGTCCAGCGCCACGCGTGCGAGGCCAAGGGGCTGGCCCTAGCCGGGGACAGGTTCCAGCTGGCCCCGATCACGCGGGGCATCGTTGCCCGGCGCGGCAACGACCACGCGGTCTCGGCCTTCATGCTTGGCGCGGTAGAGCGCGGCGTCGGCCTTGCGGTAGAGATCGCGGAAGACTTCCCCGGGGATGGCGGGGCAGACGCCGATACTCACCGTCATGGCAAGGCCGGGGATCGGGGGCAGGACGGTGCCCCCGGCATCGGGGGCACCGGGCCGCGCGGCAGCGATGGTGCGGCGCAGGTCCTCGGCGATCATGGCCGCGCGCCGCGCTGCGGGCCCGCTCAGGAGCAGGGCAAACTCTTCGCCGCCCAGGCGCGCCGCGATGCAACGGGCGTTTTTCACGCGCGGCAAGGGTGCGCGCGAGCGCGACCAGGACGTCGTCCCCGGTGTCGTGCCCGTACGTGTCGTTGATGTGCTTGAAGAAGTCGATGTCGAGCAGCAGCAGCGCGGCGACCTCGCGCCCGTGGGTGACTTCGGCGAGGATCGGTTCGATCATCTCGATGAAGCCGCGCCGGTTGCGCAGCGAGGTGAGCGGGTCGCGGCGGGCCAGTTCGCGGGCCTGGGCCTCGGCACGCCGGGCGGCGGCGTGCTCCTGGCGCAGCCGCGCGTGGGTGCGCGACGCGGCCGCGGCCAGCCACAAGGTCTGCCAGGCGGCGGCGAAGATGACCATGAGCTGCGGACCGCCGCCCTTGAACAGCGTGCTCGAGCCGACGAAATCGGCCGTGCTGAGAAGGATGATCGGGAAAATCCAGGCGGTCGCGAAGTTGCGGGCCTCGGCCGAACCCTTGCGCCAGGCGAAGGCAAGGCAGCCGCCCACGCTCAGCATCGTCGACATCAAAAGTACGCCGATGATCGCGGCGAGCAGGTCGACAGGGCCGGTGCGGATAAAGGAGATGGGAAGGCCGAGCAGGGAACATAGTGTCGCCAGGGTCAGCACGGTGCGGCGCAGGATGCGGGGGACGTCGCGCGTGCCGATCGAGGTGATCGCGCTGAAGGTCGCGCAGGTGATGGCAAGGCAGGCAAGGGCCGAGCACAGCTGCGCGGAGAAGGCGCCGGCAAGGCCGGGCACGAGTATCAGGTGCGCCTGCGACCAGATCGTGCCCCACAGCAGCATTCCCCCTGACCACGCCGCCTGCCAGAGCGGAAACTGGCGTCGCAGCGAGACGGCGAGGACCGCGTTGTAGAGCGTGCCGATCAGCAGCAGCGTCAGCGCTCCGCCGACCCACAGGGCCAGCGTGGTCGTCCGGCTGGCGGCCTCGTCGCGCCCCACCAGGCGCAGGCGCAGCATGTCCTGGCTGGCCAGCCGGTTGAAGTGGAGGACGATGTCCTGAAGCGGTGCCGTGCGCACCGGCGGCGCGAACTCGAGCTGGCCGCCGATGCGCCAATGTCCCGCAAAGTCCCCGTTGCGCACGCTTTCGCGGGCACGCGTCCCGTCTGTGTAGAGGAAGGTGACATCGAGCCGGTCGAAACGGGAATAGTGGACGAGGAGCGCAGGTTCCTCGGCAATGTCAGCGGGCAGGTCCCGGGCGGGGATCCGCAGCCACAAGCTGCCGTCCTGGTAGGCCTGCGGTGTGCCTTTGCAGGAAAAATGGGCCGGCAGGGCATCTGCGGACTTTGGCTGAGGGCTGGTGGCATGGCACAGGTCCGCACCATTGAAGACCTGTGCCCACGCGGGCGACAGGCCCGCGAGCAGTGCGGCGCCGAACACGGCCAGAAGGGTTACGCATAGCGCCCGGGGAATGCGCAAGATAGTCAACATCTTGCGAGAATACGTACACATTTGACCGGGGGTTGGCTAGGTAAAGGCAGGCTTAACCCTGACCTGCGGACATGAAAAAAGGCCGGGGGATGGCCCGGCCTTTTTTCATGTGATGGTCTGCGCCGTTGTTGCGGATCAGGCCGCGGGCAGGAGCTGCTTGTCCGTGGCGATGCGGTTCATCGCCTTTTGCAGCTTTTCAAAGGCGCGCACCTCGATCTGGCGCACGCGCTCGCGGCTGACGTTGTAGACCTGGCTCAGTTGCTCAAGGGTCTTGGGATCTTCCGACAGGCGGCGCTCGGTGAGGATATCGCGTTCACGCTCGTTGAGCGCGTCCATCGCCTCGACCAGCATGTCGTGGCGCACGGTCTTTTCCTCGGCCTCGGCGACGATTTCATCCTGCAGCGGATTGTCATCCTGCAGGATGTCCATCCACTGGCCTTCGCCTTCCTCACGCAAGGAGACGTTGAGCGACGCATCGCCCCCCATCATCATGCGGCGGTTCATGTTGACGACCTCGGTCTCGGACACGCCCAGCGTCGTCGCGATCTTGGTCACGTCGTCGGGGCGCAGGTCCGAATCTTCGTAGGCATCGAGATTCTTCTTCATCCGGCGCAAGTTGAAGAACAGCTTCTTCTGCGCGGCGGTGGTGCCCATCTTCACGAGGCTCCACGAACGCAGGATGTACTCTTGAATCGAGGCCTTGATCCACCACATGGCATACGTGGCAAGTCGGAAACCGCGATCGGGTTCGAACTTCTTCACGCCCTGCATGAGGCCGATATTGCCTTCGGAGATAAGCTCGGAGACGGGCAGGCCATAGCCGCGGTATCCCATCGCGATCTTCGCGACGAGGCGCAGGTGGCTGGTGACGAGCTGGGCCGCAGCGTCGGAATCTTCATGTTCCTTGTAGCGCTGGGCGAGCATGTATTCCTGCTCGGGCTTGAGCACCGGGAACTTGCGGATCTCGGCGAGGTAGCGGTTGAGACTCTGCTCCCCGCCCAGGGCCGGGATTGCCGGTAGGTTTCGTTGGGTGTTGCTCACAGTTTCCGTCCTTCTTTTCGGTCGGCGCGCGGTCTAAGACCCTTCGCTAGGCATCTTAACTTGCGGCCACCTGTTCATCCTAGCACACAAATCCGATTTCAGAGTCGCAATTCGTCGATCAGGGTCCGCATGTCGTCGGGCAGAGCGCTCGCGAAATGCACGTTGTTACCTGTAACGGGATGGACGAAGCCGAGTTCCGCAGCGTGGAGTGCCTGCCGCGAAAAAGCGAGTCGGGAGAGGAGAGCCCGGAGGGGCTTTGGTGTGCGTCCATATACAGGATCACCCAGTAGCATGTGCCCGATTGACGACATGTGAACACGCACCTGGTGGGTGCGGCCGGTTTCCAGGCGGCATTCGATCAGGCTGGAATGGGCAAGGTTTTCCAGCGTGCGGTAATGGGTGACGGCGTGCTTGCCGCGTCCGTCCTCGACAATCGCCATCTTCTTGCGGTTCTGGCTCGAGCGCGCGATGGCGCCGCGCACGGTGCCGGCCGGTGGGATCGGGCGTCCGGCGACGACCGCCTGATAGGCCCGGATGATCGAGTGATCGGCGAACTGGGCGGCCAGGCCTTCGTGGGCGCGGTCGGTCTTGGCGACCACCAGGAGCCCGGAGGTGTCCTTGTCGATGCGGTGGACGATGCCCGGACGCGCGACCCCGCCAATGCCAGAGAGCTGGCCCCGGCAATGGTGCAGGAGCGCGTTGACGAGCGTGCCATCGGGATTGCCCGCGGCGGGATGAACGACGAGCCCGGCGGGCTTGTCGATGACGATCAGCGACTCGTCCTCGAAGACGACGGTGAGCGGGATGTCCTGCGCGATGGCTTCGGCGGGCGCGGCCTCGGGCACCGCGATGGCAAAGGGTGTTCCCGCGGCCACCTTCACCGAGCCTTGCCCCGCGGGTTTGCCGTCGATCGTGACATGGCCTTCGGCAAGCAGCGCCTTCACGCGCTCTCGTGAGAGGCCGCTCGCCTCGGCCAGCGTCTTGTCGAGGCGGCCTCCGGGCGGCGGGATAAGTCCTTCGAGGATGTTTTCGCCACGCTCCATGGGCGCTAGCCTTCGGCCATGGATATCGACGTGACAAGAGAGGTGCTCGAAACGCTCCACAGGCTGGCCGTGGCCGCGCATCCGCAGGAATGCTGCGGGCTGCTGCTGGGCGCGCCCGGCAGCCGGACGGCGGGGGAGGGCCGGGAGTGCATCGTCGCCGTTCGGGAAAGCGCCAATGTCGATCCCGACCCGGCAATCCGATTCGCGATTGATACTTTGATTCTCCTGCAGGCGCACAAGGCCGCGCGCCATGGAGGCCCTCCGGTGCTGGGCTACTACCATTCGCATCCTACGGGAAAACCGGTGCCATCCGTCACGGATTGTGAACATTCCACCGGCGATTGTCGCATATGGGCGATCGTTGCCGGGGGCGATGTTGCTTTCTGGCGCGATCGTGGGAATGGCTTTGATCCGCTCGCCTTCCAGGAGGTGTGAGGCCGCGCTCTTTACTTCGCGCAGGCCCTCTCCATCTGGAGGGACCATCCATCATGTCCCTTGCGCCTTCGCGACACCAAAAACGGAAAGACGATCATCATGACGACGAGTTCGCTCGACCTTGCCAGCCTGCTGTGTTCGCGCCTGTGCCATGACATGCTGAGCCCCGTGGGGGCGCTGTCGAACGGGCTGGAACTGCTCGCCGACGAAAAGGACCCGGAGATGCGCCAGCGCTGCTTCGAGCTGCTCGAGCAGAGCGCGCGGATCTCGGCGGACAAGCTCAAGTTCTTCCGCCTTGCCTATGGCGCAGCGGGTGGTTTCGGCGAGCATGTCGCGGTGGCCGAGGCGCGCGCGCTGGTCGATGCGCTGGTCGCCAGCAACGCGCGCATCACCGTCAACTGGCAGGTCTCCTCCGACGCGCTGCCCAAGAGCGCGATCAAGACGCTGCTCAACTTTGCGATGTTCGGGATCGAGGCGCTGCCGCGTGGCGGTACGCTGGACCTCGCGGCCGAGTGGCGGGCGGATGAGGTGGGCGGACACGTGGCCGAGATCGTCGTGCGCGCGGCGGGCCCGCGGATCGCTTTCGATGCGGCGGTGGGCCGCGCCCTTGAAGGAACGCTGCCCGAGGAGGAACTGTCCAGCCGCACCGCCCCCGCCGCGATGCTGCATCAGCTTGCACAAGGGGCGGGCGGGCAGATGCAGTTTGCCATCGAGGAGGATGCCCTGATATTGGGAGCCGTGCTGTTCGACGCCTGAGCCCCGAACGGGGTGGCGCGCGTCTCGGGGGCGGCACGGGTGTGATGGTGCGAAGGAGTGATGGGCGACGATGAACCGATGGCTGGTCAACAGGTTCGTGCAATCGCCCAACTGGAACGCGCGCAAGCGCCCGATCCGCATGGTCGTCCTGCACTACACCGGCATGCAGACCGCCGAGGAAGCCTTGGAGCGCATGTGCGATCCGGCCGCTGAGGTCTCGGCCCACTACATGATCGACGAGGAGGGGATCGTCACCTCGCTCGTCTCCGAAGAGAACCGCGCCTGGCACGCGGGGCGCTCGTACTGGCGCGGCGAAAGCGACGTGAACTCCGCCTCGATCGGGATCGAGCTGGTCAATCCGGGGCATGAGTGGGGCTATCGCCCCTTTCCCGAGGCGCAGATGGATGCGCTGCTGCCGCTTCTTGCCGACATTCTGGAACGCCACGATATCCCGCGCGCCAATGTGGTCGGGCATTCCGACATCGCGCCCGCGCGCAAGCAGGATCCGGGCGAGCTGTTTGACTGGGGGCGGCTCGGCGACCTCGGGCTCGCGCTCGAGATTCCGGCCGCGCGGATGAACCTGTTCTACGACAATCCGGGCAAGTTCTATCTCGCGCTCGAACGGTTCGGATACGATATCACCGATGGGCGCGCGGCGGTCACCGCGTTCCAGCGCCGCTGGCGCCCCGGGCTTATCGACGGCGAGATTGACGGGGAAATCGGGGGCATCCTGTTCGAACTCCTGTTGGAGCGCGACATCGGCCGTGCTAGGTGAGCGCCCGTGCCGGGGAGCCGGGCAGCCGCGGGTGGGCGTATCGATTCATCGAAACGCCTGCGCGAGGAAAGTCCGGGCTCCACGAAACAAGGGTGGCGGGTAACACCCGCCGGACGAGTGCGGTTTTCAGGCCGTGCGAAGTTCAGGGACAGTGCCACAGAGAGCAGACCGCCGATGACCCCCACTTCCTTGTGGAGTGACGGGAACAGGTAAGGCTGAAAGGGTGCGGTAAGAGCGCACCGCGCTGCCGGTGACGGTAAGCGGCATGGTAAACCCCACCCGGAGCAAGACCGAATAGGGACTGCGCGCCATCTTGAATGGCCGGTCGGTTTCGGACCGAGGCAGTCCGGGTTGGTTGCTTGAGCGCATCCGCAAGGGTGCGCCTAGAGGAATGGCTGCCGCCGCGGCGTAAGGTCCCTCCTGAAAGGGAGACCACGCCAGGCACAGAACCCGGCTTACAGGCTCCCCGGCACACGAGGTTTTCCCGAGAATGCGAGGTCGTCTCAGGCCGCGACGGTGGCGCCTGTCTGATGGTTCTCGTGCGTCCCGTCTTCGGCGGTGAGGTACCAGCGTTCGGTGCCCTCGATCCCGACGGCGGTCAGCGTGCCGTGAACGTAGGCGCCGGTGTCGATGCCCAGGCGGTTGTCGCGCTCATCCGGTTCCTCGGTGATCGTGTGGCCATGAACCACGAAGCCCCCGAAGTTGCCGGTGTGGCTGAGGAAGGGCTCGCGAATCCAGCGGCAGTCGCTGCCCAGCTGGGTTTCGATGGGGACGCCCGGGCGCAGCCCTGCGTGGACGAAGATGTAGTCGCCAATGCGCACGAGCTTGCGGAAGCTGCGGATAAACTCGAGGTCCTGCTCGGGAATGTGCCGGCGCGCCGCGTCCCGGACTTCGTCGATCTCCATGTCCGCGACCGTCTCGGGGGCAAGCCCATAGGAGGCCAGCGTTTCCAGGCCGCCGAAGCGCAGGAAACTGCGCAGCGCCGTGCTGTCCTCGAGGCTGGTCAGGAGCATTTCCTCATGGTTGCCGCAAAGGATCTCGACGTGCCGCTCGCTGCTCAGCTGGCGCGCACGCGCAAGGACCCCGGCGCTGTCCTGACCGCGATCGATCAGGTCGCCCAGGAGGACGAGTGTCGTCTGGGCAGGCCCACGCGCGGCCTCGTCATTCTTGATCGTCTCGAGCAGCGTCTCGAACAGGTCGAGGCGCCCGTGGATGTCACCGATCGCGTAGACGCGCTCTCGATGCGGCAGCGAGGGCTTTTGCGCGGGTGTCGGATTGGCGAAGAGTTTTCGAAGTTTTCCAAGCATGAGCTCGACATAGATACGTTCGCGGCCCGGGAGGGGCAAGAGCAGGTCGATCCATAGTGGCGTACGTGTCGGGCATGTGGCCGCGAAGACGCACCTGGGTGGCTTTGGTCTTGGTCGTGGCCGTGGGATTGGCTAGAGCAGGTGGCGCGCGCGGCGTGCGGCCCGAGCTGCAGGTGACGCTTGCCCTGTTCGGACGCTCCGTGCCCCTCCTCCCTCCAGACCAAGGATAGCTTTTCTCGTGACCCGCTACCTCCACACCATGATCCGGGTGACCGACCCCGACGCCACGATCCGCTTCTTCAATCTCATCGGCCTTGAGGAAACCCGCCGTATCGAAAGCGAGCAGGGGCGCTTCACGCTGATCTACCTCGCGCCCAAGGGGCAGGAAGAAACCGAGGTCGAGCTGACCTGGAACTGGCCCAACGCGGATGGGACGCCCGCCGAGACCTACACCGGTGGCCGCAATTTCGGTCACCTCGCCTTCCAGGTCGAGGACATCTACGCGACCTGCCAGACGCTGGCGGATGCCGGGGTGACCATCAACCGCCCGCCGCGCGATGGCTGGATGGCCTTCGTGAAGACTCCGGACGGGATCTCGATCGAATTGCTGCAGGATGGCAAGCTCGAACCGAAGGAACCCTGGCTCAGCATGGAAAACACCGGCTCCTGGTAATAGAGGGCCCGAAAAGGGGAGGCGGCCGAGCAGGTTTCGCCTCCCCTTTTTTCTTTAAGGGTTAACTTTCCTTCATATCCCATATTACGGGTTTGATATTAACCAGTCTGGCCTAGGCTTTTCCCTAAGCATTGAGGGGGCGGTGCATGTGCGCGCCGACGTGCCCAAACGTGCGACGGGGGTGATCGTGGCGGAACTGGAAGCTGTGAACACGGTAGTGGCCTGGCTCGCAACCTTCGAGCGGGAACTCCTGCTGTTCTGCGCGTTCTGGTTCGTGCTGGGCGCACTCGATGACCTTCTGGTGGATGGCCTGTGGATCGCGATCAAGCTTCGCGGCAAGGCACGCGAGGGTTCGATCACGGCCCTGCAGGCCCGTGCTCCGCTGCGCGCAGAGGCGGCCATCCTCATCGCGGCCTGGCACGAAGAGCAGGTCATCGCGCATACCATCCGGCATGCGCTCGGCGCCTGGCCGCAACAGGGCTATATCCTCTATATCGGTTGCTACGCGAACGATCCGGGCACCATCACGGCGGCGATGGCGGCGGCGGGGGGCGATCCGCGCGTGCGCGTGGTGATTCATGCCAGCGCCGGTCCCACCACCAAGGCCGATTGCCTCAATCGTCTCTACGCCGCGCTGTGCCTCGACGAGCAGCGCCGCGGCGCGCGCTTTGGCTTTCTTGTACTCCACGATTCCGAGGACATGGTCCATCCGGCGGAACTCGCCGTCTATGATCGGGCACTGGCTACGGCCGACTACGTGCAGTTGCCGGTACGTCCCGAGCCGGTGCGCGGGTCGCGCTGGGTCAGCGGCCATTACTGCGACGAGTTCACCGAATCGCATGCCAAGGGGATGGTCGTGCGCGATGCCCTGGGCCTGGGCATTCCGGCTGCGGGTGTGGGATGCGCTTTTGGACGCGGAATGCTGGATCGCATCGCCAGGGTGCGCATGGCGGCCGATGCCCAGGGCCCCTTTGCCTGCGAATGCCTCACCGAAGACTACGAGATGGGCCTGCTCGTGCAGCGTGAGGGGGGGCGTTCACGGTTCCTGCGGGTGCGCGATGCCGATGGCGAACTGGTGGCGACACGGGCGTGCTTTCCGGCCAGCCTGCAGGCCTCGGTCCGGCAGAAGACGCGCTGGATCCTGGGGATCGCCTTCCAGGGCTGGGACCGGCTCGGCTGGGATGCGCGGCTGCGCGATGCCTGGATGGTCCTGCGTGACCGGCGCGGGCCTCTGTCCGCGCTCGTGCTGGCCTGTTCCTACGCGCTGCTTCTGACCGAGACGCTTCTGGCCGGGGCCTGGCTGGGCGGCGTCTATACGCGCGTGCCGTTTCCGCCGCTTCTGGAGGGCCTGCTGCTCGTGTGCCTATGGGCGTTTGCCTGGCGCGTGGCCAACCGGTTCGCCTTCACCGCGTCCGAATATGGTCTTGGCGAGGGGCTTTGCGCGATTGCCCGGATACCGGTGGCGAACGTGATTGCGATCATGGCCGGACGCCGCGCCCTTGCTGCCTATGTGCGCAGTTTGCAGGGCACCATGCCGACCTGGGACAAGACCCAGCACGCCGAGCACGCGGCCCATCACGGCAGAGCGCGCGCATGACCGCGGCGCGGCGCAACCGGGGGCAGCCGCTCGTCGTGTTCGTGGCGCTTGTCGCCGGGTGGCTGGGGGGACGTGTTGCCGCGTTGGACCCGGTCTCGCTCCTGGCAGTGGGCGTGCCGCGCACGGTGGCGCCGGTCCCTGGCCAGCGAGCCGTGTCCGAGGCGCAACCGGTTGGTGAGGGCGCGCCCCTGCGGCTGGCAGGGCCTCAGTCGTTTGCGCAGATCGATCCCGCGCTCGGCGGATCGGAGAGGGAGAGGCAGGTCTCCGGCGGGATCGACCTTGCCGAACTCGTCACGGTCCTGCTCGACACCCGCCGCGTGACGCTGGCCGCGCAAAGGGGACCTGCGCGCGTGGCGCTCCCGCAGGAGGAAGGCGCCAGGGCAGGGCGTGGCACGCTCGGACCAAGCGGCGGGGAGGGATACTATCTTGCGCCCGGGCGCATGGGGTTTGGCGAGGGGGATCCCATGCCACCCGGCTACGCTCCGGCGCCTTCGGGCGATGCCTTGCCGGATGCGAAGGTCGCCACCCGTCCCGGCGCAGGTCAGGACGCTGCGGGCGAGGGGCGGGCAAAGCCACGACGCTGGTCGGCCGATGCCTGGGCTCTCGTGCGCGGAAAATCCGCGAGCGGACTGGGCGCCGCGCCGCTGCCTCCCACCTATGGCGGGAGCCAGGCAGGCGCGGTCCTTCGCTATCGCCTAGCGCTCAAGAGCGCCTGGCAGCCCCAGCTCTACATGCGCACGACCTCGGCGCTGGGCGAGGTGTCCGAAACCGCCGCCGCGCTGGGCGTATCGGCACGCCCCGTTCCGGGCCTTCCTCTCGATGCGGCACTGGAAGGGCGGCTGGTCAACGGGATCGGCGGCAACCGGGTCCAGGGCGCCGCGCTGGTCACCA
The DNA here is from genome assembly GCF_000813185.1 of Novosphingobium sp. MBES04. Classification (NCBI taxonomy): domain Bacteria; kingdom Pseudomonadati; phylum Pseudomonadota; class Alphaproteobacteria; order Sphingomonadales; family Sphingomonadaceae; genus Novosphingobium; species Novosphingobium sp. MBES04. The sequence goes on from NZ_DF850488.1 coordinate 3,060,952, forward strand.
CGCGTTTCGCACCACTGCTTCTGCCCGGCGACTTTCGAGCCGAGGCCTATGGCCAGGCAGGCTACGTGGCCGGCAGGTACGCGACCGCGTTCGGGGACGGCCAGGCGCGGCTCGACAAGGGTGTCGTGAGGGTCGGCAAGGTCGAGGCGCGTCTGGGCGCGGGTGTCTGGGCGGGCGCCCAGAAGGGAGCCTGGCGGGTCGATGCTGGCCCCTCGGCGATGATCACGATGCCGCTCAACAACAGGATGTTCGGGCGCCTCGCGCTCAACTGGCGCCAGCGCATGGCCGGCGATGCCGAGCCCGGCTCGGGCCCTGCGGTAACCCTGTCGGCAGGTTTCTGAGACTTTATCGCCCTTTCGGGAACCTGACCGGGCACAAGCGCCTTTTCACGCAAGCCCCGCTGCGGTAGCGAGAAAAGCGGTATGGACGTCTACCTTCCCATCGCGAACCTTTCGGTCAACGGCTTCGTCATCGTCGGGCTGGGGGCACTCACGGGTATCCTCTCGGGGATGTTCGGCGTGGGCGGCGGCTTCCTGACGACCCCCCTGATGATCTTCTACGGCATTCCGCCCACGGTCGCGGCCGCCTCGGCGGCCAGCCAGGTGACCGGGGCCAGCGTGTCGGGCGTGTTCTTCCAGTCGCGCCGGGGCGGTGTAGACTACCATATCGGCACGGTGATGGTGGTGGGCGGCATTATCGGCACCGGGATCGGCGCGCTGCTGTTCCGCCTGCTGGAGCGGATCGGCCAGATCGATACCGTCATCAGCATTCTCTATGTCCTGCTCCTGGGCTCGATCGGCGGGCTCATGGCCAAGGAGAGCATCCAGGCGATCCGGGCCGAGCGCTCGGGCACGAAGATCGCGGCGAAGAAGCGCCGCCACCATCCCATGGTCGCCAGCCTGCCGATGCGCTGGCGCTTCTACCGCTCGGGGCTCTACATCTCGCCGCTGGCCCCGCTGCTGCTGGGCTGCGCGGTGGGCATCCTGACGATGCTGATGGGCATTGGCGGCGGCTTCATTCTGGTTCCCGCAATGCTCTACATCCTGGGCATGAGCGCTAATGTGGTGGTCGGCACGAGCCTGTGGCAGATCCTCTTCACCACCATCGCGACGACGATGATGCACGCGCTGACCACGCAGGCGGTCGACATCGTCCTGGCCTCGATGCTGCTGTTCGGCTCGGTCACGGGCGCGCAGGTCGGCTCGCAGTTTGCTCAGAAGAGCAGCCCTGTAAAGCTGCGCCTGGTGCTGGCGGTCATCGTCCTGCTGGTTGCGCTGCGCATGGCCTTCGGGCTCACCTACATTCCCGACGACATCTACACCGTGGCGCCTCTGTGAACCGGCTGCTTGTTTCCCTTCTGGCGCTGTGCGCGTTCGTGTTCCTGGGCGGCGCGCGCGATCCCATTCTCGTGACGGAAGTCTCGCAGCACCAGATCAACCTGCAGCAGGGCTTCAACGGCACCGACCTTCTGCTTTTCGGGGCGGTGCTGACGCCCGAAGGTTCGCGCGCGGCGCAGGACTACGACATTGTCGTCGTGCTCAAGGGGCCGACCCAGTCGGTGGTGCTGCGCGAGAAGCAGAAGGTCGCCGGGATCTGGGTCAACGCGGCGAGCACGGAACTGCGCTCGGCCCCGTCCTACTATGCCGTCGCCTCGACCCGGCCCATTGCCGATATCGTCGATGAGAAGACCGCCGCGATCTACGAGCTGGGCCTGCAGTGGCTGCAGCTCTCTCCCATCGGCGCGATCGATCCCGAGGAGCAGGCCCGTTTTTCCGCTGGTCTCGTTGCGCGCAACGTTGATGCCGGGCTCTACCGCGAGGACGAGGGCGGCGTCAGCGTCAGCGAGCAGGTCCTCTATCAGGCGCGCATCCGCCTGCCCTCGCAGGTGCCCATCGGGCGCTACACCGCCGAAACCTTCGCGATCAGCGAGGGGCGCGTGGTCGCTTCGGCGAGCAGCGATGTCGAGGTGCGCAAGCTTGGCATCGAGCGCGCGATTGCCGACTTCTCCCAGAACTGGGGCTTTGCCTATGGTCTGCTGGCCGTCTTCGTTTCGGTTGGCATGGGCTGGCTCGCCGGGCGCCTCTTCGCGCTGGTCTGATCCGGGGCTGGGGGAGCTGGAAAGCGGCCCTACAAGGCATCGGTTTAGGCTTACATTAACCGCCTGTCTTCTAGGCTGAAATCGATACAGGTTTCGGCCTTCAGCAGCTTTCGGTGTGCGATGAATCAGATGGATATGGGTGGTTTCGGTGCGGTCCCGGGCGGAGCCGGCGCGCAGGCGGCAAATCCGCAGGCAACCGCCTCGCAGGCGCGTTCCTCGGCGCGTGAGCCGATCGGCTACATCGTCGAGATCGGCGGTTCGGGCAGCCGCATCGCCTTCGACCTCGGCCGTCTTACCGATATCGCGCAGGAAGAGGATCCTTCGGTTTCGATCTCCGGGCAGGTCGGCAGCCAGGTCAAGGTGCGCGTGGGCAACGGCTGGCTCTTGGCCAGCGTGCGCAACCAGAAGCAGGACGGCTCGGTCAGTGGAGGCATCGTTGCCGACGTCGACTTCCTCGGCGAAGGCGAGGAAGAACGCCTGACCGGCCGCATCCACGGCTTCCGCCGCGGTGTCACGGCCTACCCCATCCCCGGAGCGCCGGTCTATCCCGCGACCAGCCAGGACCTCCAGCAGATCTATTCGAGCGACGGGCGTGCCAGCATCGGCATCGGCAAGGTGTTCCCGACCAAGGATATCCGCGCAGGGCTGTACGTCGACGCGCTGCTCGGCAAGCACTTTGCCCTCCTCGGTTCGACCGGTACCGGCAAGTCGACCAGCGCCGCGCTGATCCTCCACCGGATCTGCGAACACGCGCCCGAAGGCCATATCATCATGGTCGACCCGCACGGTGAGTACTCGGCCGCGTTCCGCAATTCGGGCATCATCCTCGATGTCTCGAACCTGCAGATGCCCTACTGGCTGATGAACTTCGAGGAGCACTGCGAGATCCTCCTCTCGACCACCGGGGACGAGCGCCAGCTTGATTCCGAAATCCTGGGCCGCGCGCTGCTGGAAGCCCGCTCGAAGAACCGTCTGGCTGAGAAGCTGGGCAAGCTGACGGTGGATTCGCCGGTCCCCTACCTGCTCTCGGACCTCTCCAACATCCTCAACAACGCGATGGGCAAGCTCGACAAGGGGCACTCCAGCGCGCCCTACATGCGCATCAAGAACCGCCTTGATGAGCTCAAGACCGACCCGCGCTACCAGTTCATGTTCTCAGGGATGCTGGTGGGCGACACGATGACCGACTTCATCGGCAAGATCTTCCGCCTGCCCTCGCGCGGGCGGCCGATCTCGATCATCGACGTGTCGGGCGTGCCGACCGAGATCACCAGCACCGTGGTTGCCGTGCTCTCGCGTCTCGTCTTCGACTTCGCGGTCTGGGCGCGCGATGAACAGACCCGCCCGATCCTCCTCGTCTGCGAGGAGGCGCACCGCTACGTCCCCAACGAGCGCAACGCGGATGGCTCCTCGGTCGGGCGCATCCTCTCGCGCATCGCCAAGGAAGGGCGTAAGTACGGCATTTCGCTGGGCCTCATCACCCAGCGCCCGTCCGACCTTGCCGAGGGCGTGCTCTCGCAGTGCGGCACGATCATCTCGATGCGTCTCAACAACGACCGTGACCAGGCCTTCGTGCGCGCGGCGATGCCCGAAGGCGCGCGCGGCTTCCTCGACTCGATCCCGGCCCTGCGCAACCGCGAGTGCATCATCTGCGGTGAGGGCACCGCGATCCCGATGCGCGTGCGCTTCGATGATCTGGAGGAATACAAGCGTCCGGCCTCGGCCGACCCGTCCTTCACCGATCTGTGGAGCCAGGCGGGCGGCGAAGAGGAGATGGTCGCGCGCACCGTCCAGCGCTGGCGCGCGCAGGGGCGCTGACCTCTCGACTCCATCCGCACTTGAAGAGACAGGGCGTGCGAGGGACTTCCCTTCGCGCGCCCTTTCGCGTTTCTCAGCGGTTCTTTCGCCAGTTGGCCATGCGGTAGTACGCCATGGTGAGCGCGACGGTGACCACCGAGCCGAACGGGAAGGACCACCAGACCGCATCGCCCGCCAACTGCGGTTCGAGCAGGTAGTAGAAGCCCAGGCGACCCGGGTAGAGTCCGATGCCCATGATGATGAGCGGGGCAATGACGACGCCGTAGGCGCGCAGCGTGCCCTGCATGATCATCGTCACCGAGACGATCACGAACGAGGCGGTGCAGATCAGCTGGATGTGCTCGGCAATCGGCATGGCCGGGCTGTCCCAGCCCAGGAACAGCGAAAGCAGCGGGCGGTCGAAGCCCACGATCAGCGCGGCCATGGCGGTCGTCAGCACGAGGTTGGCGATCATGCCGACATTGGCGACGGCATCAACGCGTTCGTGGTTGTCCGCGCCGATCGCCTGGGCGACCATGGCGCTGACCGCGGTGCCCATCGCGAAGGCGGGCATCTGCAGGTAGTTCCAGAGTTGTAGCGAGGCGCCATAGGCCGCCGACGCGTTGAGGCCGAGCTGGTTGACGAGGCCGATCATGATGAGCCCGGCCGAGGAGACGAGCAGCATCTGCGCGCCCATCGGCAGGCCCTTGGTGACGATATAGGCCAGCTCGTCGCGGCGCGGGCGCAGGAAGCCCAGTTCCGGGCCGCGCAGGCGCATCGGCAGGTCGTGGCGGTAGATGCGCCAGATGAGGAAGACGAGGCCGCCCAGGTTCGCGATGGCCGTGGCGATGGCCGAGCCTGCAATGCCCAGCTCGGGCAGCGGCCCCGCGCCCATGATGAGCACCGGGTTGAGACCGATGTCGAGCAGGACGACCATGATCATGGCGTAGAGGGGACTGCGCGAATCGCCCGCGCCGCGCATGCCCATCGAAACCATCATCGAGACCGAGCCGAAGGGCAGGGTGATGAAGATGACCTGCAGGTAGGCGAGTGCCTGCGCCTTGCTGGCGCCCGGCGTGCTCATGAGGTCAAGGAGGGTGTCGGCAAGGAACCAGCCGGCGAGGCCGGTGAGCGCGGCAACCACTGAGCAGAAGCCGACGCCGCTGCCGAAAGTGCGGCGCGCGGCGACCAGGTCGCGCGCGCCAAAGCTTTGTCCAACGCGCACCGTGGTCGCCATCGAGAATCCGAAGACGGCGGCAAAGAGCAGGAACATGATGACGTTGGCGTTGGCGGTCGCGGCCAGCGCGCTCTCGCCGATCAGGCGCCCGACCCAGATCGCGTTGACCGAGCCGTTGAGCGTCTGGAGCACGTTGGAAAGCAGCATCGGGAGCGAGAAGAGCATCAGCGTCTTCAGGATCGGGCCCTGCGTCAGGTCCCCCTGCATCGCTCCGGCCTTGGGCGGGTGGGCCGCGTCCTCACCCGGTTCCCATTCCCCCTCGGGTATCGGCGATGCTTCGTTCATATGTCCCATCCCAGATGCGGCGCCCGGTGCGCGATGGTGCGCCATCGCTCAGGTGCCGCGCGTGTCGCCCCACAGGTGAATGTGGAGGCGGTCGGTAAAGTTGAACCCGTGCTCTGCGCATAGATCGCCGAGCCAGCGTGCCCGCGCGCGCAAGGTCGCGCTGTCGCGCCCTTCCGGCATCAGAAAGACGCGCGAGGGCAGGATGGAGTGGGCCGCGACAAGGCCAAGAACTTCTTCGATGTCTGATCGCTCGGCGATCACGAACTTGAAGAAGGCGCGCGGATCGGCGGCGTAGGCGGCGAGGCGCTCGGGGATGAGCGCGAGGCTGGCCGGGTTGCCGCTGTGCGCCAGTTTCGGGCTGACGTTGAACTGGTCGATCAGCGGATCGAGCGCGGGATGCGGGGCCACCGACCCGTTGGTCTCGATCTCGACGTGAAACTCGCCGCGCAGCTCCTTGAGCGCCGCCACCATGCGCGCCAGCGCCGCGCCCTGGAGCAGCGGCTCGCCGCCGGTCAGGACGAGCCGGTCGGGCTTGAGCGCGGCGACCATCTGCGCGACCTCGGCCTCTTCCAGCTTCACCTGGTTCGCCTCGCGCGCGAAGTCGAGGCCGTCGGTGTGCGGGCGGTTGTCGCCCGAAAAGCGCCAGGTGTAGGCGGTGTCGCACCAGTGGCAGGCGAGGTTGCAGCGCGAGAGGCGCACGAAGGTGCTGGGCTTGCCCACGCTCGCCCCTTCGCCCTGCAGCGAGGCGAAGATTTCCGGTTCTCCAGGTCTGGTGGTGGCAAGGGTCAGCATGGCAGGCGCTTCAGTCGCGAAAAGGGGATGGTTACGGGGTGGCGCAGGTTGACACGGTTGACACTGTCCAAGGGGGGCACCTGCACGGCCGCCCAAGAGGCGCTTTTGCGCGGTTTTGCAAGAAAATTCGCGGGCAGGGCAGCATGGCCGGGACTGTGTCAGGTTTGGCGCGTGTAGGAAAATGCTTTTGCTTTCCCAGCTTTCGATATTACCAATATAGCAATTGGTAATAGTGAAGCGGAGGCGAAGACATGGCGGGACTGGGACGGGCGCTGGCGGGACTCGCGCTGGTGCTGGGTGCAGGGGCACCCTTGCTCAGCACCGCCGCCATGGCGGCCGAGGCACCGGCCAAGCCATCCCTTGTACCCGCCGACTTTGCGGTCCCCACCCGCGTCGTGGGGGAGGGCTTCCAGATCGTCCCGCTCGCCCCCGAACTCGCCGCGATCGACAAGGCGGCCTACATGTCCTCGATCGCGCACCTCCAGCAGACCTTTACCCGCAGCGCCGCCTGGCCGCACGAGGGCATCACCGATGCCGAGGCCCTGACCGACATGGAGACCGAACAGGCCCGCTTTGCCGCGCGCACCTCGTTTGCTTACGCCGTCCTCACCCCTGATGGCACGCGCGAACGCGGCTGTGTCTACGTCCAGCCCAGTCCCGTCCCCGGTTACGACGCGGTGGTGCGCCTGTGGGTGACCAAGGCCGAATACGAGGCCGGGTTCGAGGACGAACTCTACGCCTTCGTGCGTGGCTGGATGGCGAAGGACTGGCCCTTCGCCCGCGTCGCCTATCCGGGCCGCACCATCGACTGGACGAGCTGGGACGCGCTCACCGCGAAGGACTGAACTGAGCGCTCAGCCGCCCGGGTGCGGGGGGAGGTCCTTGCCTTCGGCGCGCTCGCGGTTGAGCCGGTCGACGATCAGCTCGATCTCGTCCGGGTTCAGGATCCAGGCGCGGGTCTTGCGGCCCGGCTTGAATACGGGGCGCGTCAAGAGGATGCGCGCCTGCTCCTTGGCGAAGGGCTTGAACAGCGAGAAGTGCATCACGCATTCGAGGAAGGATCCGATCACCGGCGTCTTGCCGTCGAGATCGATGAGCGTCGCGGGCTGGTCCCAGGGAATGTCCATCATCGCTCCCGCCTATCGTCGAAGCGAGGCCAAGAAAAGGGAAGAAGTGGTCCGTGGGCCATCGCCCTCGGGCTCCCAGAACCGTCTATCGCAGTTCACGCCTGCCGCGTCCGGCACCCACTGCGGGGGCCCGGTATACAGGGTCAAGGGATGGTAAATCCCTTGAATCGCCTTTGCTTCTTCGAAAAAGAAAGGCCCGCGAAGCGGGCATAGCTTCGCGGGCCTTCCGGCATCTTATGGGACTTTACCCTTAGCCCAGACGCTCCAGCGCGGCGGCGAGGCGCTGCGCTTCGGCGGTGTGGTGGGCGTGGTCGGCGCGGGCCTTTTCGACCGCTTCGGGCTTGGCCTTTTCCACGAACTTGGGGTTCGAGAGGCGCCCGTCGAGCGACTTGGCTTCCTTCTGCGAGGCGGCGAGCGCCTTTTCGAGGCGGCTCTTTTCCGCCGCGATGTCGATCACGCCTTCCAAGGGAATGGCCAGCATCGCATCGCCCGCGCCCACCTGCAGGACCGGCCCTGCAGGCGCGGCCTCGAAGTGGATCGCATCGAGGCGCGCGAGGCGGTCGATCACGGTGGCGTTGGCGCCGATGATGGCGCGCGTCGCGTCCGAGACCTGCGCGATGTAGGCGGTGAGGCGCGCGCCGGGCGCAATGCCCAGTTCCGCCTTGGCGCCGCGCAGCGAGCCGATCAGCGCGATCAGCCACTCGACCTCGGCCTTGGCGGCGGTGTCCACGCTGGCGTCCGGGGCGGGCCAGGCCGAGACGATGAGGTCGGCCTCGCGCGCGCCCATCTTCGACCACAGCTCTTCGGTGACGAAGGGCATGAAGGGGTGGAGCATGACGAGGATCTGGTCGAGCACCCAGCCGGCGACGGCGCGGGTTTCTTCGTCGAAGTTGCCCTTCACCAGTTCGATGTACCAGTCGCAGAAGCTGTCCCACACGAAGTGGTAGATCGCGTTCGCGGCGGCATCGAAGCGCATGTCGGCCATGGCCTTGTCGAGCTCGGCCACGGTGTCGACGACTTCGCCGATAATCCAGCGGTTGACCGCCGAGGTCGCGGCGGGCGCGGCGACGGAGGTCGAGGCGACAACGCCGTTCGACTGGCAGAAGCGCGCCGCGTTCCACAGCTTCGTGGCGAAGTTGCGGTAGCCCTCGATGCGCTTGTCATCCATCTTGATGTCGCGGCCCTGGCTTTCCATGGCGGCCATGAAGAAGCGCAGCGCGTCGGCACCGTACTGGTCGATAAGGCCCAGCGGATCGACCACGTTGCCCTTCGACTTCGACATCTTCGCGCCATCGGCGGCGCGCACGAGGCCGTGCAGGTACAGCTTCTTCCAGGGCACCTCGTCCATGAAGTGCAGGCCCTGCATCGCCATGCGCGCGCACCAGAAGAACAGGATGTCGAAGCCCGAGATCAGCAGATCGTTGGGGTAGTGCTTGGCGAGGAGGTCGGTCTTCTCCGGCCAGCCCAGCGTCGCAAACGGCCACAGCGCCGAGGAGAACCAGGTGTCGAGCACGTCCTCGTCGCGGGTCAGCGCCACGCCGTCGCCCGCGAGCGCCTGCGCGGCCTCTTCGGTCTCGGCGACGTAGACCTTGCCATCTTGCGCATACCACGCCGGGATGCGGTGGCCCCACCAGAGCTGGCGCGAGACGCACCAGGGCTGGATATTGTCCATCCAGTTGAAGTAGGTCTTCTCCCAGGTCTTGGGGACGACTTCGATCTGGCCGTCCTGCACCGCCGCGATGGCGGGCTTGGCGAGCGTTGCCGCATCGACGTACCACTGGTCGGTCAGCCAGGGCTCGATCACCACGCCGCCACGGTCGCCGTAGGGGGTCTGGATGGTGCGCGGTTCCGCGTCCATCTCGGTGGTTTCCGTTTCGCCGTCCTTGGTTGTCTTGGTGACGACGTGGGGGATGAGGAAGCCCAGTTCCTTCATTTCGGCCACGATTGCCTCGCGCGCGGCGAAGCGTTCCATGCCCAGATACTTCTCGGGGACGAGGCCGTCCTCGGTCTGCACGACGTTCGCGTCGGCATCGAACATGTTGAGCATCTCGGCTGGCTTGAAGCCTGCGCGCTTGCCCACTTCGAAGTCGTTGAAGTCATGCCCCGGGGTGATCTTCACCGCGCCCGAGCCCAGTTCGGGATCGGCGTGCTCGTCGGCGACGATCTGGAAGCGACGCCCGGTGATCGGCTGGAGGATCTCCTTGCCGATCACGCTCTTGTAGCGCTCGTCCTCGGCGTTCACGGCAACCGCCATGTCGGCCAGCATCGTTTCGGGGCGCGTGGTCGCGACCTCGATGAAGTCCTGCCCGTTGTCGAGCGTCACGCCATCGGCGAGCGGGTACTTGAAGTGCCAGAAGCCGCCCTTGACCTCGCGGGTCTCGACCTCAAGGTCGGAGATCGCGGTCTTGAGCTTGGGGTCCCAGTTCACCAGCCGCTTGTCGCGGTAGATGAGCCCCTCGTTGTAGAGGTCCACGAAGACCTTGACCACGGCTTCTGTAAAGTGCGGGTCCATGGTGAACTGCTCGCGGCTCCAGTCCATCGAGCAGCCCAGGCGGCGCAGCTGGCGCGTGATCGTGCCGCCGCTCTCGGCCTTCCATTCCCAGACCTTCTCGACGAAGCCCTCGCGCGAGTAGTTGGTACGCTTGTCCTGGCTCGCTTCCATCTGGCGCTCGACCACCATCTGCGTGGCGATGCCCGCATGGTCGGTGCCCACCACCCACAGCGCGTCCTTGCCCTTGAGGCGCTCGTGGCGGATCACGATGTCCTGCAGCGTGTTGTCGAGCGCGTGGCCGATGTGCAGCGAACCCGTCACGTTGGGCGGCGGGTTGACGATGGTGAAGGGCTGCGCGTCGGGGCGCTCGGGGCGGAAGAGGCCGGTCTCTTCCCAGTGCGCGTACCAACGGGCCTCGATCGCGGCGGGATCGAAGGTCTTGTCGAGGGTGCTTTCCGGCGTGGTTTCGGGCGTGGTCTCGGTCATGGGGCGGGCTTTGCCAGCGCCTTTCCCCTTGCGCAAGCGGCCAGTTGCACGATTGCAACCGCAAGCGGTTCCCACTGCCGCAGTTTTGCCTTATCGGCCTGCCACATAGCGGCCATCACAGAGCGGTATGCGCCCTCGGCGGCGCATTCCGTCGCAGGCCGGGAACACTTGCCGGGGAGGGTGTTCTTCCCCATTACGGGCGCACACGAGATAACATGCGACAATGGGCTGATTTCACGGTGTCGGAGAGCGACGGGGGCAAGGCGCCGGTACTGGCGTTGAGCGGTTCGTTGCGCGTCCATGCCATCGGCGATCTGGAAAAGCGCCTGAAGGAGCTCGACGGCACCTATTCGCGCCTCGACATCTCGGGCCTCACCGACATCGACACCACCGGCGCCTGGATCGCGCTCGACTTCGCGCACGAGCGCGGGATCGAGATCACCGGGGCGAGCGAGCGCGCCAAGCGCCTCTTTGCGGCCATCGGCGATGTCGACGGTGCCGATGCCCGGCCCGAGCGCCTGCCCTTCGTGCGGCGCAGCGTGGGCGAGCTGGGCATCCTCGTCAGCGGCTGGGGCCGGGGCTTTGGCCAGACGGTCGGGTTCCTGGGCGAACTGATCTGCGCTTTTGCGACCACCATCGCGCACCCCTCGCGCTTTCGCGGCAAGGCGCTGGTCCACCACATGCAGCACGTGGGCGTCAACGCGCTGTGGATCGTGGGCCTGATGAGCTTTCTCATCGGCATCGTCATTGCCCAGCAGGGCGCGGTGCAGCTCGCCCAGTTCGGCGCGGAATTCTACACCATCAACCTGACGGGCCGCCTGTCCATGCGCGAGCTTGGCGTGCTGATGACCGCGATCATGGTCGCGGGCCGCTCGGGCTCGGCCTTCGCCGCGCAGATCGGCACGATGAAGCTGACCGAGGAAGTGGACGCGATGCGCACCATCGGCGTCTCGCCGATGGAGGCGCTGGTCCTGCCGCGCGTGCTCGCCGCGATGATCATGATGCCGCTCCTGGGCTTCTACGCCGCGATCTGCTCGATCATCGGGGGCGCGTTCATCTCGAACTTCGCGCTCGACATTCCCTTCTTCGCGTTCCTGCGCCGCACGCAGGAAGTGGTGCCGCTGACCGACGTGTGGATCGGCTTCATCAAGGCCCCGGTCTTCGCGCTGATCGTGGCGCTCGCGGGCTGCTATCAGGGCATGCGCGTCTCGGGCAACGCGGAAGAAGTGGGTACGCGCACCACGCAGGCCGTGGTCACCGCGATCTTCACCGTGATCGTGCTCGACGCCTTCTTCGCCGTGTTCTTCACGGAGATCGGCTGGAAATGACCCACCTTACCGACGATTATTCGGGCGACTACCCGATCAAGGTGCGCGGCCTCACCAACGCCTTTGGCGAGCATGTCATCCACGAGGAGCTCGAACTCAAGGTCCGCCGCGGCGAAGTGCTGGGCGTGGTCGGCGGCTCGGGCACCGGCAAGTCGGTGCTGATGCGCTCGATCATCGGCCTGCAACAGCCGTCTTCCGGCGAGGTCGAGGTGCTCGGCCACGACATGATGACAGGCGGCGTCGAGGACGACATCGACATTCGCTCGCGCTGGGGCGTGCTGTTCCAGGGCGGCGCGCTGTTCTCCACGCTGACCGTGGGCGAGAACGTGGAAGTGCCGCTCAAGCAGTTCTACCCCGAGATTTCCGATCACCTGCGCCAGGAAATCGCGCGCTTCAAGGTGCGCCTGTCGGGCCTTCCCGACGAGGCTGCCTTCAAGTTCCCGAGCGAGCTTTCGGGCGGCATGAAGAAGCGCGCCGGGCTTGCCCGCGCCTTGGCGCTCGATCCCGAGCTGCTCTTCCTCGACGAGCCGACCGCGGGGCTTGACCCCATTGGCGCGGCCGCGTTCGACAATCTCACGCGCGAGCTCAAGGAAACGCTCGGGCTTACCGTCTTTCTCATCACCCACGACCTCGACACCCTCTACGCGATCTGCGACCGGGTGGCGGTGCTGGCGGACAAGAAAGTGATCGCGGTGGGCACGATCCCCGAGCTCCTCGCGCTCGACCATCCCTGGATCCAGGAATACTTCAACGGCCCGCGCGGGCGCGCTGCGCTTGCCGGCAAGGAGGACCCCCGGATCGACGCCGCCGTGGAGGACGCGCCCGAAGGCGCGGACGCGGGCGGGAGTGACACAACCCGAGAAGCGGGGGCATAAGGCACAACCATGGAAACCAAAGCCAATCACGTCTGGGTCGGGGCCGTCACCCTCATCCTGCTGGCGCTCGCGGCGGGCTTCGTCGTCTGGCTGGCGCGCCTCAACGAGGGCAACCAGCAGCAGTACGACATCTTCTTCACCCAGTCGGTGGACGGCCTGGCGCTGGGCTCGGAAGTGAACTTCTCGGGCGTGCCGGTGGGCCAGATCTCGCAGATCGAGCTGTGGCCCAAGGACCCCAGCTTCGTGCGTGTGCGCGTCAAGGTGAACGAGCGCGTGCCGATCACGGTGGGCACCACGGCCACGATCCAGGGCAGCTTCACGGGCGTCTCGGACATCCAGCTCGAAGGCGCGGTCAAGGGCGCTCCGCTGCTGGAGGAACCTGGCCCCGAAGGCGTGCCGGTGATCCCGACCAAGCGCGGCGGCTTCTCCGAGGTGCTGGCCAACGCGCCGCTCCTGATGGAGCGCCTCGCGACGCTGACTGAGAACCTCAACCAGCTGATGTCGGCCGACAACCGCCGCTCGATCACGGGCATTCTCGCCAACACCGAGAAGATGACCCGCGACCTTTCGCAGGCAACCCCGCAGATGCGCGGCGCGATGGCCGAACTGCAGGGCACGCTCGACCAGGCGACCAAGACGCTGGCCGCCTTCGAGGGCGTGGCGAACAAGACCGACGACCTGCTCGGCTCGAAGGGCACCTCGCTTGCCGAGCAGATGCGCAAGACCCTGAAGTCGGCGCAGGAATCGATGGACCAGCTGAACCAGACGATGGCCCACGCGCAGCCCGCGCTGGACCAGGTCTCGCAGAGCACGCTGCCCGCCGCCGAATCCGCGATCCGCGACCTTCGCGCGACCAGCCGGGCGCTGCGCAGCGTGACCGAGACGATCGAGGAACAGGGGGCCGGTGCCCTGCTCAAGGGCCAGAAGCTGCCCGACTACAAGCCCTGAGCCGGGCAAGGACGAAACGATGATGACGATGAAAAGCCTGTTCTGGATGTCCTCCCCCGCACGCGCCCTGGCCTTCGGGCGCGGGCGGCTCGGCGCGGCTGCGGCTGCGGCGAGCCTGGCGCTCGCGGGCTGCGTCAGCTTTGCGCCCGAGGTGCCCGATACCCTGATCCGCCTGACGGCCGACCACACCGCGCCCGCCGGCTCGGTCTCGCGCGGCAAGCTTTCCGATGCGATCGTCGTGCTCGAGCCCGAGACCGAGCGCAGCCTCGAAGCGCTGCGCGTGCCCGTGCGCATCGACCCGGCGAATATCGCCTATCTCAAGGGTGCGGGCTGGATCGAGAAGCCCACGCGCCTGTTCCGCGCGCTTCTCGCCGAAACGATCCGCGCGGATACCGACCAGATGGTGCTGGAAGGCGCGGACTACGAGGTGAAGGGCAAGACCTTCATCGGCGGGCGTCTGCGGGACATCGGCTATGACGCGCAGACCAGTTCGGTGATCGTGCGCTATGACGCCGTGCGCTGGCAGCGCGGCAACGAGGAGCTGGAACGCCGCCGCTTCGAGGCGGTCGTACCGGGTATCGCGGCCGAGGCCGCCGCAGTGGGCCCCGCGCTCAACCAGGCCGCCAACCAGGTGGCGAGCGAGGTCGCGGCCTGGGTCAAGGGCGGCTGACCGCCGCCGCGACGATCCTTCGTACAGGATAGGGCAGGGGCCTCGCTTCGAAAGGAGCGGGGCCTCTGTCGTTTTGGGGGTGGGGAAAGGGGATGTTCCGAGGGCCATCGCCCTCGGGCTCCCGGACCAGTCGAGCTCAACGCTCTCACGCCGCGTTGGCTGAGGAAGGTGAGGTCGCCCGGTTTGGGGTCAAGGGGCGATGGCCCCTTGGAAAAGGACCCTTCCTTCTTTCGCCTGAGGCTCCGCTTCCCGTCCTGCGTGTCTGGATTATTTCCCAATCGTCAGTTTGCGTACGCGCGTGCAGGCGCTGCAAGCGGACGAGATGGACCCGAATCACGCAAAACCGTCGATGTGGGGGGAGGGTGGCTGATTCGCCATGTTGCAGAATTGTAAACAGCAAGTTCTGCAATATCAAAAACATAGGAGTTCATTCTGCGAATTAAAGACCCTGCATGACAAAAAAATTACAGCCGCTCGGGGCGAAATCGGCGCGCGCGGCATTTTTGGCGGAAAGCTGCGCTCTGCGCACATGTGTCCACATGCCGAGGTGTGATCGCAAGGACACAGTTCCCGGGGGTGACCGGGCGGAAACAGGGGCTGGGCATTGCACCGCGGGCTGCGGGGCGTATGTGGCGGCGGCCCGCTGGCCACGTGACCAGATAAGGGCAGGTTTTCAGGAGTTTACAATGAAGAAGATTGCTCTTCTCGCCGCCAGTGCTGCACTGTTCGCCCTTCCCGCTGCTGCCAACGCCCAGGCGTTCGTGCAGGTCGAAGGTGGTCTGGACGTGGCCCAGCAGGGCGGCGATTCCGAAGCGGGCTTCTCGTACGGCGTGTCGGCCGGTTACGACTACGATCTTTCGAACGGCATGTTCATCGGTGTGCAGGGTACCTATGGTGACAGCACCGCGCGCTCGTGCGTCCACGACATCGCCGAAGTCGGTGACCGCGCCTGCCTCGAAGCGCGCCGCGACCTGGCCGCCGTCGTCCGTCTCGGCACCCAGATCGGTGCCCGCAACAAGCTCTACGTGCTGGGCGGCTACACCAACACCCGCGTCGGCCTGACCTACAAGAGCGACACGCTCGACCAGAACCTTGCCGGCTTCAGCGACCTGGGCGCACACGACACGCTCAACGGCTTCCGCGTTGGCGCGGGCTACGAGTACGACGTGACCAGCAATCTCTTCATCAAGGCGGAATACCGCTACTCGAACTACGGTTCGGACTTCAGCCGCCACCAGGGCGTGCTGGCTGTCGGCACCAAGTTCTGATCCTTCTTACAGGCTCAAGAAGAGGGCCCGCTCCGGTTATGCCGGGGCGGGCTTTTTTCATGGGTGAAGGGGAAGAAAAGGTATGGAATCCGAGGGCCATCGCCCGTCGGGCTCCCCATAATGTCGAGTTTTGGGTGCTCGCGCTGCCTTGGCTGAGGAAGGCGAGGTTGCCGGTTCTGGGGTCAGGGGCGATGGCCCCTTGAAGGGTTCTGCCTTCTTTCACCCGTTGCCCTCAATCCGCGCCACGATCTCGGCCAGCCACGCGCGCGGGGCCTCGGCGCGGCCGATGTCGCAGATGAATTCCTGTCCGCGCCTTGCGGAATCGAGGCGGGGGCCGTGGCGGGCGCTGGCCCGTTTCCAGCGTTCGGGGCGTTCGTGGTAGGTCAGCCCGCGGCGTCTGAGCCAGGGCGGCACGTCCCACAAGTTGAGCGGGCCCCTGACGCGGTCAGGCGCAGCGCCGGGTCGGCGGTCGTGGCGCAGGTGCCGGGGCCGATCCACAAGCTGTTGTTGGCGCTCCATTCCCCGATCTCATGGGGGTGGGGGAGCGGTGGCTCGGGCCAGTCGGGCCGGGCGCGCAGCTCCTGAGGGCTGCCCGTCATGCGCACCTGCATATGGGCAAAGATGCGGTGGTGGCGCTCGCCCGTCTCCGGGTCGGCGAAGAGGCCGAAGAAGAGGAAATGGTCGCCCACCCCGACGCCGTGCTTCGCCAGATGCCCTTGCGCGGCCCCGAACTGCCCGAACCAGCACAGCGCCTCGCCCTGCGGGGAGAGGCCGAACATCGGGTCGTCATGGCACAGCGCATCGGCGGCCAGGCGCCCGCGCGTCACCTTCTCGACCAGAGCGCCCAGGCCCCGCTGCGCATAGGTCGTGGCCGAGCGGCCCGGCGTCGGGATCGGGAGCGAGACAGGCGCGCCGTCCACGATGGGCGAGGGAACCCCGCCCGCCGTGGTGTCGAAGCCCTTGCGGCTGAAGACGATCTTCATGCGCGCCGGGCAGGGGAGCAAGGCCCCGCGATCAGTGCGCCTTTGCGAGCTTGGCGACGCGCATGGCGAGTTCGAAGGCGGCAAGGCGCGCGGCGCGGTTCTCGGCCGCCTCGGCATCCTCACCCCACAGTTCCACCTGCCAGTCTTCTTCGAGGTTTGCTGCCCGCCACAGCGCGGCGGCATCGGCATCGTCCTCAAGCGCGGCGAGCGCGATGATGAGCGAAGCCGCCAGGCTCGCCATCATCTTGAGCGCGGCGAGGGTGAAGGCATCGTGGCGCGCCAGTTCCTGTGCGATCCGGCTGAGCGTTTCCTCCGGGTGCGGGCGGTGCATGATCCCCGAGATGCGCGTGAAGCGCAGGCCCAGGCGCTCTTCGGTGGCGGTCAGCAGCGGTTCCCAGACCTCCAGCTGGCGCTTGTAGAGCGCTTCGTCGGGATCGGCGCGGTAGCACAGCGTGTCGGTCTCGGCGTAAGGAAGCAGCTCGGTGAGCGCGGTCTCGCGCTGGGGCGCCACGGCGTCGAGCGCGAAGTCGACAAGGTCGCGCGTGACGAAGCGGGCGGTGTCGATCTCTTCACCTTGCGCGGCCCATTCGGCGGCCAGCGCCTCGGCCAGCGCCTGGCTCGGCACGACCTGCGGGCGGCCGCCGGCGGTCTTGATCGCGCGGCCATCGAGGCGCACGCACCAGCCCGAGCCGTCCTCGAGCGGGGTGGCGGTCACTTCCTTGTAGAAACGTTTCACGAAACTTCAGCTCTCTGGTTGGTCGCCCGGTCGGCTGCGCCACTTGCGGGCGAGGAGGGCGGGGATGAGGAAGAGGTCGACAAGGCCATTGGCGACAAGGACATAGCCCAGCGCCGGAGGGGCGGGGGCAAAGAGCCCGCCCCTGGCGATGAGGATGCCCACGACCACGCAGGCGACACCCAGGAGGCGCACGGCCTGGATGATGAAGAAGCGCCTGGCGGCGGGATCGGGCGCGCCGGAGGGGGTGGGCGGGGGCGCGTTCATGCCAGCAGGTGCGCGCGCAGCTGGTCGGGCGTTTCGGCGACGAATTCCGCGCCCGCCTTCATCAGCTCCTCGGGATGGTGGTAGCCCCAGTCGACCCCCACGCCGCGCACCCAGGCGGCTTTGGCCATCTCCATGTCGTAGGCGGTGTCGCCGATCATCACGGTCTGCTCGGCGTTGGCGCCCGCCTCGAACATGGCCTCCTCCAGCATCGCGGGGTGCGGCTTGGAGGGGTGGCGGTCGGCGGTCTGGAGGCTGACGAAGAGCTCGGCGATGCCGTTGTTGGCAAGGCAATGGGCAAGGCCGCGGTCGGACATGCCGGTCGCCACCGCCAGCGTCCAGCCCGCCGCCTTGAGCGCTTCGAGCGTCTCGCGGATGCCCTCGAAGAGCGGTTGCGAGACGCGGCCCTCGGTGCGGGCCTGGCGGAACGCCTGCTTGTAGGTCTCGGCCATGGCGTGCTGCTGCTCGCCGTCGCTTTCGGGGAGCAGCGCGCGCATCGCCTGAGGCAGCGAGAGGCCGACCGCGCGGCGGATCGTGGCGCGCGGCGGCGCTGTCAGATCATGCGCGGCGAAGGTGGCCTCCATCGCCTCGCAGATCGCGGCCTGCCCGTCGATCAGGGTGCCATCGCAATCGAAGACCGCCAGTTTCATCAGCGCGTTTCCTTCCTTAGGACTTGGGCCTTGGCACTTGGGCTCAGAACCTGGGCCTTAGCGCTTGGGCGCCTTGCCCTTGGGCACGGGGCTGCCCTTGCCCTTCTTGGGACCGGACTTCTTGGGCACGCGGGTGCCCGGAGGCCCCTTGTGCAGGCCCTTGCCCGGCGTCTTTCCCTTGCCGCCACCGGCGCGCGGGCCCCGGCCGCCTTCCTCCGAACGGCCGGTCGTGCGGGTGCGGCGCTCACCCCGGCGCTCCTTGCGGATCTGCTTGGAGTGCTGCTTGGCGGCGCGCTTCTCATCTTCCTTGGTGATGGGGGCGGGGCCGGGGGGCAGCTCGGCGCCGTCGGCCTCGTCGAAGCCCAGGTTCTCCATGGAATTGGCAAAGTGCTCGGGCAGCGGCGCGGTCACGTCGAGCGGAGCGCCGTCGGGGTGCTCGATGATGAGGCGGCGTGCGTGCAGGTGCATCTTGCGGCTGATCGTGCCCGACAGGAACGCGTCCTGCCCGCCGTACTTGCCATCACCCACGATCGGGTGGCCGATCGCGGCCATGTGGACGCGCAGCTGGTGGGTGCGGCCCGTGAGCGGGTGCAGTTCGACCCAGGCGGCGCGGTTGCCCGCGCGGTCAAGCACGCGGAAGCGGGTGCGCGCGCTCTGGCCGTTTTCCTCATCGACGTGCATCTTCTCGCCGCCGGTGCCCGGCTGCTTGGCGAGCGGCAGTTCGATCATGCCATCATCGATGTTGGGCACGCCCATGACGAGGGCCCAGTAGATCTTCTGCGCCGAGCGCCCCGAAAAGCGCTTGGAGAAGTAGGCGGCGCTGCCCGGCGTGCGCGCGATGAGCAGGACGCCCGAGGTGTCCTTGTCGAGGCGGTGGACAAGACGCGGGCGCGGGCCGTCGGGGGCATAGGCGTCGAGCAGGCCGTCGACGTGCTGCTTCATGCCCGAGCCGCCCTGCGTGGCAAGGCCCGGCGGCTTGTTGAGGACGATGGCGGCGCGGTCCTGCGTCAGCACCATCTGGTCGGCGAGTTCGAGTTCCTCTTCGGTCAGCTCGCGCTTGGGGCGGGGCGCCTGGCCGCCGGGCCGGGCCTCGCCGCCGGGCGGCACGCGCAGGACCTGGCCTGCGGTGAGGCGCGTGTCCACGTCCGCGCGCTTGCCGTCGACGCGGATCTGGCCGGTGCGCGCCCAGCGCGAGACCATCGCGAAGCCGACTTTGGGCAGGTGGCGCTTGAACCAGCGGTCGAGGCGTACGCCCTCGTCGTCGTGGCCGACGGTGAACTGGCGGACGATGTCGTCGTTACCGGCCATGAATTAGATGCTCCGCATGATAAGGAGGCCCAGAAACAATCCGGCGAACCCTGCAAGCAGCGAGGCGCCGACATAGAGCGCGGCAAGGCCAGGTTGCCCGCGCTCGAGAATGGTGATGAAGTCGAGGCTGAACGAGGAGAAAGTGGTGAACCCCCCGAGCAGGCCGACTGCGATGAACAGCCGGGTGCCTTCGCCGTGGCTCCCATAGCGTGCAAGTGCGCCGATGAGGAGTCCCATGAAGAGCGAGCCCAGCACATTCACGGTGAGCGTGCCGTATGGGAAGACTCCCGCGCGCGCGGGGCCGAGCGCGGCAGTCCAGGCGCGGCCGACGAGAAACCGCAGCCAGGCGCCGGTTCCGCCGCCCAGCGCCACGTAAAGCGAGGCGGCAAGGAAGGATGGTTGGGGCATAGAGGCCCGCCTTACCCGCGATTCGCGCAATTTCCAATCGCTGCTTGCCCCGCTTCGGGGGCGGGTAAAGCGCCGTTATCGGCGGTTTCGGGCGTTTTGGGGAGTCTTTGGGTTGTCTTGGGCGCGTCACTTTGATATTGGCGCCACCAACCCAGTCGGACCTTTAGCGGGATTCGGCGCTTTTGGTTCCATTTGATTCGCGGTTCGTCTCGCCATGTAGGAGGTGTGGGGCGGGCTTCGTTCGTATTTTTGAGGTGTGGTAGTTTTATGCAGATCATGGTTCGCGACAACAATGTTGACCAGGCCCTTCGTGCGCTCAAGAAGAAGCTGCAGCGTGAAGGCGTCTACCGCGAAATGAAGCTGCGTCGCCACTTCGAGAAGCCGTCGGAAAAGCGCGCCCGCGAAAAGGCCGCTGCCGTGCGTCGCGCCCGCAAGCTGGAGCGCAAGCGCATGGAGCGTGACGGCGTCAAGTAAGACGGCGTTTGCCGAACGTGCACCATCGGGTGCGCGTTCGGGCACCTCGATACAGGCCTTGGACTTGAATGCCGGGGCCGCTTGAGCCATGAGGGCGCGACCGTAACCGGTTCGCGCCCTTGGTGCATCTGGCAACCCCTCAAAAAGGTGGCTTTGCGCAGAGGCTTGGGGGCGCTATCTGCGCACATGTGCCGAGTCTGCGGCACACATTCGTCACGAGGCCACACGATACGATGACTGAGATCACCCGCGTCCCGCTCCAGCCCGTCAAGAAGGGCTCCCTGTCGAAGATCTGGGTGGGCGCGCTTGCTCTCGCGCTGGCCGGCGTTGGCGTTGCCTATGCCGCGATGCCCGCGCAGGTTCACGTCAAGACCCTGACCGAAGGCCACGGCCCCTCGCCGACGACCGAGGACATGGTGCTCATCAACTACAAGGGCACGCTTCCTGACGGCAAGGTCTTCGACGAGGCCAAGCAGGTTCCCATGGAACTGACCGGCGTGATCCCCGGCTTCTCGACCGCGCTGCAGAAGATGCAGGCAGGCGGCAAGTACACCGTCGATATCCCCTCCGAGCTGGCCTACGGCGACAAGGGCCAGGGCGAGATCGCGCCCAACACCGACCTCACCTTCGAGATCGAACTGCTCGACTTCCGCAGCAAGGCCGAAATCGAACAGCAGCAGCGCATGATGCAGCAGATGATGCAGATGCAGCAGATGCAGGGCGGCGCTCCGGGCGCACCCGAGGCTCCCTCCGAGTAAGTCGGAGCTTCCCGCGATGAAGAGCATCACGACCGCTGTGGCCGCCCTGGCCGCGGCGGTCTTGTTCGTTCCGGCCGGCGCCGCGGCGGTGCGGGCCCAGGAGGCCGCGACCACCCCGGTTCCCCCCGAGGAGGCCGAGCCCGAAGTCGTCGTCGAGACACTGAAGGACGGCGAGGGCGATCCGCCGCCCGCCGGCTCCTTCGTGCTCGTCAACTACAAGGGCATGCTGACCGATGGCACGGTGTTCGATGCCAACGAGCGCGTGCCCATGGACCTCAACGGCGTCGTCCCCGGCTTTGCGCAAGGCTCATGCAGATGAAGCGCGGCGGGCGCTACCGCCTGACCATCCCGCCGGAACTGGGCTACGGCGCGCGCCAGTCCGGCCCGATCCCCCCCAATTCCGAGCTCATCTTCGAAGTCGAGCTGATCGACTACAAGACCCCGCACGAAATCCGCGAGATGATGGCCGCGATCCGCGCCGAGCAGGAAGCCGCCGCCAGGGCGCGCATCGAGGCGGCGCAGGGGGAAGCCAGGGAAGAGCCGAAGAAGTAAGGCCATTCCATCGCCTACGGGTGAAAGTGACAAAAGCCGAACAATCGGAAAAAAAAGGTGGTCCGAGGGCCATCGCCCCCGGGCTCCCCGAACTGTCCAGCTCACCTTTGTCGCGCCGCCCTGGCTGAGAAAGGTGAGGTCGCCCATCTTGGGGGCAAGGGGTGATGGCCCCTTGATGTGGTTGTGTCCTTCTGGCGTCCCCTGTTCCGGCTCCACCTGTCTCCCGCTTGAAGCGCGGGCCCGCCGGTGCTAGCGGCTTTGGCCTGCTGCGCGGCGCGTGTTCGCCGCCGTGAAGAGAACAACCTTCGAAAAGGAACGTCATGTCGGTCGATACCGCAACCGTTGCGAAGATCGCGAGCCTTGCCCGCATCAAGGTGACCGAGGGTGAGCTGGAGGCGATGGTGCCCGAGCTCAACGGGATCCTCAACTGGGTCGAGCAACTCGGCGAGGTCGACACCTCGAATGTCGAGCCGATGACCGCGGTGATCCCCAACACGCTGCGCCTGCGCGAGGACGTGGTCGATGCCGACCCGCTGACCGGCGGCGGCAAGCGCGCGGAAGTCCTCGCCAACGCCCCGGTGGCCGAGCATGGCTTCTTCGGCGTGCCCAAGGTCATCGAGTGACCTGGCGGGCATCCGCCCACCCTTTCGTCCTTCCCGCACAGGCGGGAAGCCCGCTTGCTATCTGCCCTGCGGCGCGCCTCCGCGCCCGGGCGACAGGTGAGAACCAATGACCGATCTTACAGAACTTGGCGTCGCGCAGATCCGCGACGGCGTGAAAGCCGGTGACTTCACCGCCGTGGAAGTGGCCGAGGCGTTCAACGCCAACGTCGCGGCCGCGCAGGAGGCCCTGAACGCCTTCATCGTCGCCACTCCCGAAAAGGCGCTGGACGCCGCCAAGGCCACCGACGCCAGGCGCGCGAAGGGCGAGGACCTTGGCAAGATGGGCGGCGTGCCCATCGGCATGAAGGACCTCTTTGCGACCTTCGACGTGCAGACGACGGCCGCCAGCCACATCCTCGAGGGCTTCAAGCCGCAGTACGAATCGACCGTGTCCCAGAACCTGTGGAACGCGGGCGCGGGCATGCTGGGCAAGCTCAACCTCGACCAGTTCGCGATGGGCTCCTCGAACGAGACCAGCTACTTCGGCAACGTGATCTCGCCCTGGCGCAAGGCCGGCTCGAACGCGCAGCTGGCGCCGGGCGGTTCCTCGGGCGGTTCCTCCGCAGCCGTGGCGGCCCGGCTTGCTCCGGCCGCGACCGGCACCGACACCGGCGGCTCGATCCGCCAGCCCGCCGCCTTCACCGGCACCACCGGCATCAAGCGACCTACGGGCGCTGCTCGCGCTGGGGCGTCGTCGCCTTTGCCAGCTCGCTTGACCAGGCGGGCCCGATGGCGAGGGACACGCGCGACTGCGCGATCATGCTCGAAGCCATGGCCGGGTTCGATCCCAAGGACGCGACCAGCCTCGACATGCCCGTGCCCAACTGGGAGGAGCTCCTCTCGGCAGACCTTTCGGGCAAGACCGTGGGCATCCCGCGCGAATACCGCATGGACGGCATGGACGCCGAAATCGTCGCGCTGTGGGACCAGGGTGTGGCCTGGCTCAAGGACGCGGGCGCGAAGGTGATCGACATCTCGCTGCCGCACACCAAGTACGCGCTGCCGACCTATTACATCATCGCGCCGGCCGAGGCGTCCTCGAACCTCGCGCGCTATGACGGCGTGCGCTACGGCCTGCGTGACCTTCCCGAGGGCGCGAACCTTCAGGACATGTACGCCGCCACCCGCGCCGCCGGTTTCGGCGACGAGGTCAAGCGCCGCATTCTGATCGGCACCTACGTGCTCTCGGCGGGCTTCTACGATGCCTACTACACGCAGGCCCAGAAGGTGCGCACGCTCATCTCGCAGGACTTCCAGAAGGCCTTCGAGGAATGCGACGTGATCCTCGCGCCGACGACCCCGACCCCGGCCTTTGCGCTGGGCGAGAACGTCGACGATCCGCTCTCGATGTACCTCAACGACGTGTTTTCGGTCCCCGCCAGCCTCGCGGGCCTTCCGGCCATGTCGGTGCCCGCCGGGCTCTCGAAGGACGGTCTGCCGCTGGGTCTCCAGATCATCGGCAAGGCGTTCGACGAACAGGGCGTCCTCAACGCCGGTCTCGCGCTGGAACAGCGCGCACAGTTTACGGCCAAGCCGGAGAAGTGGTGGTAATATGAGCACCTATCGTATTCAGGGCGCAACGGGCGAGTGGGAGGTCGTGATCGGCCTTGAAGTCCATGCGCAGGTCTCCTCGCAGGCCAAGCTGTTCTCGGGCGCGGCGACCGAATTTGGCGCCGAGCCCAACACGCAGGTCGCGCTGATCGACGCGGCGATGCCCGGCATGCTGCCCGTGCCGAACAAGGAGTGCATCCGCCAGGCGGTGCGCACCGGCATGGCGATCAACGCGCAGATCAACAAGTACTCGCGTTTTGACCGCAAGAACTACTTCTACGCCGACCTTCCGCAGGGCTACCAGATCAGCCAGCTCTACCACCCGATCGTGGGTGAGGGGCAGCTTGTCATCGAGGCCGACGAGAAGGCCGGGATCCCCGAAGACAAGGTCATCGGCATCGAGCGCATCCACGTCGAGCAGGACGCGGGCAAGCTGATGCACGATCAGCACCCGACGATGTCCTACGTCGACCTCAACCGCGTGGGCGTGGCGCTGATGGAAATCGTCAGCCGCCCGGACATGACCTCGCCCGCCGAGGCCGGGGCGTACCTCTCGAAGCTGCGCACGATCCTGCGCTACGTCGGCTCGTGCGATGGCAACATGGACCAGGGCTCGATGCGCGCGGACGTCAACGTCTCGGTGCGCAAGCCGGGCGAGGAACTGGGCACCCGTACCGAGACCAAGAACGTGAACTCGGTGCGCTTCGTCATGCAGGCGATCGAGCACGAGGCGATGCGCCAGGTCGACGTGCTGGAGGCGGGCGGCAAGATCGTGCAGGAAACGCGCCTGTTCGATCCCAATACCGGCTCGACCCGCTCGATGCGTTCGAAGGAAGATGCGCACGATTACCGCTACTTCCCCGATCCCGACCTCTTGCCGCTGATCCTGGAAGACGACTTCCTCGAGGATTGCCGCAACTCGCTCCCCGAGCTGCCCGATGCGAAGAAGGCGCGCTACGAGAACGAGCTGGGCCTCTCGGCCTACAACGCACAGGTACTGACCGCCGACGTCGACACCGCCAAGTGGTTCGAGCGCCTTCTGGCCGAAACCGCCAAGGCGTCGGGCAAGGCGCCCGCGGAGGTCTCGAAGCAGGCCGCCAACTGGCTGATCTCGGAACTGTTCGGCGCGCTCAACAAGCTGGGCACGAGCCTTGAGGAATCGCCCGTAACCCCTGAAAAGGGCGGCGATCTTCTGGCGCTCATCGCCAAGGGCACGATTTCGGGCTCGGCCGCGAAGCAGGTCCTCGAGATCATGCTCGACACCGGCGACGAGGCGGAGGCAATCGTCGAGCGCGAAGGCCTCAAGCAGGAATCCGACACCGGCGCCATCGAGGCCGAGATCGACAAGGTCCTCGCCGCCAACGCCGACAAGGTCGAACAGTACAAGGGCGGCAAGGTCGCGCTCTTCGGCTTCTTCGTCGGCCAGACGATGAAGGCCATGAAGGGCAAGGGCAACCCGCAGGTCGTGAACGAGATCCTGAAAGCCAAGCTGGGCTGATCTTTCGACCCGACAAACACGAAAAGCCCCGGCGGAGCGATCCGCCGGGGCTTTTTCATGGGAGCAGAGCTAGCCCCTTATTTGGTAGCGACGCGCGCGGCTGCCGTCGTGCGCTCGTTCTTCGCGTATTCGCTGAAGTTGGCCTTGAACACGCCGACCAGTTCGTCGAGCGCGGCGATCGTGTCCTCGCCTTCCTTGGGGGGGAAGAGCTTGAGGCCGTTGCCGCCCCAGGCCTTGTATTCAAAGGCGATCTTCTGCGCAGCGTCGAACTTGCGCAGCATGAACAGGGTCTTGAGCGAGCGTCCGTAGATCGCGGCCTTCTGGTAGAACACGTCCGCGACGATGAGTTCGGAATAGCAGGCGGCCTGCGAATCCGAGCGGCGGGTCTTGACCTTGTTCATCGTCTTGCGTTCGAGCGGCTCGTCGTGGACCACGAACGTCGTCCCCTCCGAAAGCGCCAGCTCCTCGCGCAGGTCCAGCGCGAGCAGCGCGTCGAGCTGGCTCTGGCTGTCGAGCGCGCTGGCGAGCAGCGACTTGTTGCTGGCGTCCTTGCCCGAATGAAGCGCGGCATCGAGCAGCCCCCCGCCAAGGAGGCCGGTTGTCACCGAGTTCATCCGCTCGGCGGGCCAGATATGCAGTTCGCAGCCATCGGCGGCCACGCTGGGAAGAAGGCCCTCGCGCGGCGCCGCTGGAGCGGCGGCAGGCGTGGCTTCGGACGGCACAGCGGCCGCCTCATCGGTCAGGTCCTGCGCGTGGACAAGGGCAGGTGCGGACGCGCTGGCGAGGCACACACACACGAGAAGACGAAAGGACTTCATGGAACCTCCAGATTGTAGGGTGGGTAGGCAATTTCGGGGCGGAAGGACCCCGTGGATATATCAGCGCCGCTTGGGCGCAGGCGCGTTCAGTGCGGCGGCGAATTCGCGCACGGTGGCGGCATAGGTCGCGTCGAGATCGCGGCGGGCGGCATCGTCCTCGCCGGGTGCCGAAGCGGGAAAGGCGGTCAGGCGGGCCTGCGTGAACGTGCCGAACTGGCGCGTCATGGCCCCGCCATCGAAGCGGCGGAAGCGGAACAGGGCCTTGATGAAACGCCCGTTGACGATGTCCTCCTGGAAGAAGATGTCATCGACGAAGAGCTCGGCGTGGCAGTCGCCCGCGCCGGCCTGCACGGGCGTACGGGCCTGGCGCACGATCCGGCTGGGCAGGGCCTCCTCGTGAACGGTCACGAGGTAGGGCGTGCCCTCGGCCGCGATCAGATCGCCAAGAGGCAGTTCCCGCAGCAGGTCGGCTTGGTGTTTCGCGGTGAGCGGTTCCTCAGGCAACTGCCGATAGCCCTTGCGGCCATCCACGGCGCCATCCACGAGCCCGCCGTGGAACCACCCATGGTAGCTGGAACGCAGCCCCGAGGAGGGCCAGACATGGAGCGTGCAGGCGGGCGGCGCTTCTGTCGTCGGCGTGGACCCGGACATGGCCTCATCGCCGCCGGTCTGAGGCAGCGAGGCCAGAAGGAAGGCGGCGAACGCCTTCCCGAAAAGCGATGATGGCAAGGTAACGTATCTCCCGGGGAGCCCGGTGTGTTCCCTGTTCCACCCGGAGTGCCCGCAAGATCACTATTTTCTGGCGCGGATTCGCGCAAGAATATTTTCAGTCTGTTAACTAAAGAAATGCCCGGGGGCTGTCCGGGATGCCGATCATGTCGTGGCCTTGGCTGCCCCCTTGATTGCAACGTCAGTCGATCCGGGTGCCTTTCAGCTCCATCGTGCCGAAGAAGCCGGCCTTGATCGTGCCCGTGAGGTCGTCGCCTTCGATGCTGGCCTTGCAGTCGAGGTCGATCTTCATCGGCGAGGTCATCGTCATCTTCCAGGCGATGGTGTTGCCCGAAATGGTGCCGTTCTCAAGCTCCATGGCGCCAAGGTCGCCTGCGATCGTGCCGGTGAAGGTGTCGCCTTCCGGCACGATGGTGAGCACGCCCTTCTGCGTGCCCATCGGCGTCTTCGTGGTGCATTCGTAGCGTCCGGCTACCGACATCGTGTTCTCTCCCTGATCGCTTATTCGCTGTCCGTGGTGGGGGCAGGCATGACCTCGACCGGCAGGCCCAGGCTTTCGAGTTGCGGCTCGACCACGGTACGGTCACCGACGACAACGAAGGTCAGCTCGCCCGGTTGCAGGTAGGCCTGCGCGGCCTTGCCGATATCCGCGGCGTCGATGCCCCGGTAGGTCTGCGCGAGCGTCGCGTAGTAGTCCTCGGGGCGGCCGAGGCGCTGGTTCATGCGGATCGCGCCATCGACCGCGGCGTTGGTCTCGAACTCGTTGGGAAGGCCCCGGATCGCGCCTTCGGTGACGCGCTGGAGTTCTTCGGCCGTGACCGGCTTCTCCCCCGGAAGCGCGGCCATGTCGGCGCGGATTGCGGCGATGGCATCGCCGGTGCGGTCGGCCTGGACGGGCGCGCGCACGAGCAGGGCGCGGGGGCCTTCATTCTTCGTGACGCCCGAGTTGACGCCGTAGCTCCAGCCCTTGTCCTCGCGGATGTCGGCGTTGAGGCGCGAGAGGAAGCCGCCGCCCAGCACGTCGTTGGCAAGGTCGAGCGCCTCGCCGTTCTTCGCGGTGCCGTCCATGGGCAGGACGCGGCCCGCCATGATCACCGACTGGGGCGAATTGGGCCGGTCGACCAGCAGGATGCGCGCGCGCGCCTGCGGGGTGGCCGCGTCGAGGTGCTTGACGGGCGCCGGGGTCGCGGGCGCCGTCCAGCCGCCAAAGGCGCGTTCGAGGAGCGGTTTCAGCTCGGCCATCGTCACATCGCCCACCACCGTGATGCGGGCCAGATCCGGGCGCAGCCACTTGGTGTGCGCGGCCTTGAGGTCCTGCGGCGTCAGTGCGGCGAGCGAAGCGGCGTCCCCCAGGCCATCGCTGGGCTGGGCATAGGGGTGGGTGCCGTAGAGCGCGGCGCCCAGCGTGCGCTGGGCCAGCGAATTGGGGGAGCTGAGCGCCTGCGACAGTTCGGCCTGCCGGGTTGCCTTGAGGCGCGCGACGTCCTCGGGGGCAAAGGTCGGGTGGAGCAGAATCCCGGCGGCGAGATCGAGCGAAGGGGCGAGGTTGTCGCTCAGCGCGACGAGGTTGAGCACGCTGGCATCGGTGCTGGCGCCGGTCTGGATGGAGGCGCCGATGCGCTCCTGCGCTTCGGCCAGCTGGGTCGCATCAAGGCCGTTCGCGCCCTCATCGAGCATGTCGAGCATGAGTGCCTGGGTGCCGGGCGTATCGAGCGCGTCGGCAGATGTGCCCGCATCGAACTCGATGGTCAGCTGCAGCTTGGGGACCGCGGTGCGGCGCGCGAGGGTGACGGGCACGCCGTTCGAGAGCGTGGCGTGTTCGAGCGCGGGGAAGGCGAGATCGCCGATGGTGCCGAGCGGGGGCGCGGTGCGTTCGGGCGCCGGGGCCAGTTCGGGGGCGGGGGCCTTGTTGTCGGGAGCGGGAGCCGGGGTCGTGTCCTCATCCCCCCAACCGCCCAGCGCGCCGCCATCGAGCGTGCGCTCGCCGGGTACGGTGGCGAGCTTGAACACCGGGCGCGAGAGCCACTTGGCAAGGACGGCGCGCACCTTCTCGGGCGTCAGCGCGGCCATGGCTTCGAGGCGTGTCTTGTAGAAGGCCGGATCGCCCGAATAGACCATGCCCTCGGCCAGCGTCGCGCCCTTGCCGGCAAAGCCGCCGACGCGTTCGAGCGCGCCGATCTCGTTCGAGAGGGTGGAGACGACCGCGCGCTTCAACTCGTCCTCGCTCGGCCCTTCCTTCAGGTACGTGGCAAGGACCGCGTCGAAGGCGGCTTCGGCTTTGGCGCGCTCGACGCCCGGCTTCACCATCATCGCCATCGAAAGCTGGCTCATCGCCTCGTAGGTCTGCGCGCCGGCGGTGACGCCGACCGCCAGTTCCTGTCCGCGCACCAGCGCGTTGTCGAGGCGCGAGGAGGCAAGGCCGCCCAGGATGTGCATGCCGATCTCAAGCGCGGGCGCGTCGGGATCGTTGAGGCCGGGGCCCGTCCAGGTGCGGGTGAGGCGCAGGACCGGCACCTGGTCGGTGATGTCGCGCGAGGCGCTCTTCTCCAGCGTCACCGCGCCCGCCGTCACCGGGTGGATCGCGGGGCCGCGCGGGATTGCGCCGAACCACTTCTGGACCATCGGCCGCGCGGTCTTCGCGTCGATGTCGCCCGAGAGCACGAGCACGACGTTGTTGGGGCCGTAATGGTCGGTGAACCAGGCGCGCACGTCGGTCAGCGAGGCCGCATCGAGGTCCGCCATCGAGCCGATGGTGCTGTGGCGGTAGGGATGGCCGACGGGGAGCAGGCCTCGGAAATCACATAGTCTTCAAGCCCATAGGGCTGGTTGTCGCCCTGCCTCTTCTCGTTCTGGACGACGCCGCGCTGCTGGTCGAGCTTCTCCTGGCTGACCGCCGGGAGCAGGTAGCCCATGCGGTCGCTCTCCATGAAGAGCGCAAGGTCGAGCGCGCCGGTCGGCACGGTCTCGACGTAGTTGGTGCGGTCGTACCAGGTCGAGCCGTTGGTCGGCGTGGAGCCCGCCGCCTCGAGCGGAATGTCGAAGTTGGGCACGTTCGCCGAGCCGCCGAAGAAGAGGTGCTCGTAGAGGTGGGCAAACCCGGTGCGCCCGCGCGGCTCGTTCTTCGAGCCGACCTTGTAATAGGCCGTGACGCCCACGATCGGGGCCTTGCGGTCGGTGTGGACGATGGTGGTCAGCCCGTTTTCCAGCTGGAAGCTCTCGAAGGGGATGTCGACCTTGGCGACGAGCTCTTCGGGGGTGGCCGCGCCCGGTGTAGCGGCAGGCGCGGAGGCTTCGGTCCTGTCGCGGGCCGCAAGCGGCTGCTGCGCGAGGCTGGTGACGAGAAGGGCGGCGGCAAGAGCTCCAAGGCTCGCACGGGTTCCGATACGCATGGCCGCGAAGCTAGCAAAGTTGCCGAGCCGCGCAATCGAAATACGGTGCGGAAAAAGGGCGCGAATTCATCCTCTTTTGCACGCGTGCGCGCGCAAGGACGCGCTTGCCGGGTGGGAGCGGGTCTGCAATCGTTCGCGCACGGCAACACGAACGGCCCAGCGGCCGGAGAGGAGTGGATATGGACCGGGACGCGAAGGCGCCGATGTGGAACCGCCGAGGGCTGCTGCGCAGGGGCGCGGGCTGGGGACTTGCGGGCCTGGGAGCCGGATTGGGTATGGGCCTGGCCTATCCGGCAAACGCGCAGGGGCTCGGCGGGACGCTGACGGGGCTGCTGGTCCAGGCCAGCGACAGCTCGCTCGACAAGCTGGCGCGGCCCGGCGCGTTCTACGACGACCCGGACGTGCGCATCGACCTGCCGCTGATCGGCGGACTCCTGGGCGGAAAATCCGGCACCAGGGGCGGCTTCGGGCAGGGGGTCGGCGCGATCCTGGGCGCGGGCAGCCCGCTCGATCTCACCGGCGGGCTGGTGCGCGCGGTGAACGATGCGGCGGGCGTCGCGGCGGGGGCGGCCAAGCCGGTCTTCCGCACCGCGATCCGCGACCTCGACGTGACCGACGTTCCGGGCATCGCCTCGCGCTCCGACGGGGCGACGCGTTATCTGCGCACGAGCGCGGGCGAGGAGCTGCACGGCGCGCTGCGCCCGCTCGTCGATGATGGGCTCGAAGAGGTCGGCGCCTACCGCCAGCTCGACCGCCTGACGACATCGTCGCGGCTGGTGAAAAGCGCCGGGCTCACCCGCGACGCGCTGGGCGGCTCGGTGACCGAACAGGCGCTCGACGGGATCTTTGCCTACATCGGCCGCGAGGAGGCGAACCTGCGGGCCGATCCCCTGAAGCCGCTGGGCGGTTTGCTGCGCGGGGTTCTCGGGCAGTAGTAAGTGGATTTTCAAGGGGCCATCGCCCCTTGACCCCCGAACTGTCCAGCGCACCTTTCTCACGCAGCGAGGCGTGCGAGGCGCGGGCTGGCCAACTTTTGGCTGATTTGATCCCGGGCAATTGAATTGGCCGGAAAAGCGCCCAGATAAAGCCATGGAAAATTTTGGTGGGGCATCCCTTGTGTTGCAAAATTGCGACACCATATCCGGGGTGTCAGGAGGCAAAACAGACCATGAATCTCGAAAAGTTCACCGACCGCGCGAAGGGCTTCCTTCAGGCCGCGCAGACCGTGGCCATCCGCAACAACCATCAGCGCATCAGCCCCGAGCACATCGCCAAGGCTCTGCTCGAAGATGGCGAGGGTATGGCCGCGGGGCTGATCCAGCGCGCCGGTGGCAATCCCAAGATTGCGGAAAGTGCGATCGACAAGGCGCTGGCCAGGATGCCCGCCGTGTCGGGCTCGGGCGCGCAGGCGACCCCGGGGCTCGACAACGATGCGGTGCGCCTGCTCGACCAGGCCGAGCAGCTCGCCACCAAGTCGGGCGACAGCTATGTGACGGTGGAGCGCATCCTGCTCGCGCTGGTGCTGGCCGCCACCACCGAGGCGGGCAAGGCGCTGGCCTCGGCCAACCTCACCGCACAGGCGCTGGAGGGGGCGATCACCGAACTGCGCGGCGGGCGCACGGCGGACAACGCCTCGGCCGAGAACGCCTATGACGCGATGAAGAAGTACGCGCGCGATCTCACGCAGGCCGCCAAGGACGGCAAGCTCGACCCGGTCATCGGCCGTGACGAGGAGATCCGTCGCACCGTCCAGATCCTCGCGCGCCGCACCAAGAACAATCCCGTCCTGATCGGCGATCCGGGCGTGGGCAAGACCGCCATCGCGGAAGGCCTTGCGCTGCGCATCGCCAACGGCGACGTGCCCGACAGCCTCAAGGACCGCACGCTGATGGCGCTCGACATGGGCGCGCTGATTGCGGGCGCGAAGTACCGGGGCGAGTTCGAGGAGCGCCTGAAGGCCGTGCTCGACGAGGTGAAGGGCGCCGAAGGCCAGATCATCCTGTTCATCGACGAGATGCACACGCTGATCGGCGCGGGCGCCTCGGAAGGCTCGATGGATGCGGGCAACCTCCTGAAGCCCGCGCTCGCACGCGGCGAACTGCACTGCATCGGCGCGACCACGCTCGACGAATACCAGAAGTACGTCGAGAAGGACGCGGCCCTCCAGCGCCGGTTCCAGCCCGTCTTCATTGGTGAGCCCACGGTCGAGGACACCGTCTCGATCCTGCGCGGCATCAAGGAGAAGTACGAGCTGCACCACGGCGTGCGCATCACCGACGGCGCGCTGGTGGCGGCCGCGACCCTCTCCAACCGCTACATCACCAACCGCTTCCTGCCCGACAAGGCGATCGACCTCATGGACGAGGCCGCAAGCCGCATCCGCATGGAAGTGGAGAGCAAGCCGGAAGAGATCGAGAAGCTCGACCGCCGCATCATCCAGCTCAAGATCGAGGAGCAGGCGCTCGCCAAGGAGAACGACAGCGCGTCGGCCGACCGTCTCGTCACCTTGCGCGAGGAGCTGGCCAACCTCGAACAGCAGTCGAGCGAGCTGACCACCCGCTGGCAGAACGAGCGCGACAAGATCGCCGCCGAAGGCAAGATCAAGGAGAGCCTCGACAAGGCACGCACCGACCTCGATCAGGCGCAGCGTTCGGGCGATCTCGCCCGTGCGGGCGAGCTGTCCTACGGCACCATCCCCTCGCTGGAACGCCAGCTGGCCGAGGCGCAGGCCCAGTCGGCCAACGCGCTCCTGCGCGAGGAAGTGACCGAGGACGACATCGCGGGCGTGGTGTCGAAGTGGACCGGCGTGCCGGTCGACAAGATGCTGGAAGGCGAGCGCGAGAAGCTCCTCAAGATGGAGGAAGTGCTGGGCAAGCGCGTGATCGGGCAGCGCCAGGCGGTGCAGGCCGTCTCCAAGGCGGTGCGCCGTGCGCGCGCCGGCCTGCAGGACCCCAATCGTCCGCTCGGCTCGTTCCTGTTCCTCGGCCCCACGGGCGTGGGCAAGACCGAGCTCACCAAGGCGCTCGCCGAATTCCTGTTCGACGATGACAGCGCGATGGTGCGCATCGACATGTCCGAGTTCATGGAGAAGCACGCGGTCGCCCGCCTGATCGGCGCGCCTCCGGGCTACGTGGGCTACGAGGAAGGCGGCGTCCTGACCGAGGCCGTGCGGCGCCGTCCCTACCAGGTCGTGCTCTTCGACGAGGTGGAAAAGGCCCACCCCGATGTCTTCAACGTCCTGCTGCAGGTGCTCGACGACGGGCGCCTGACCGACGGGCAGGGGCGCCAGGTGGACTTCACCAATACGCTGATCATCCTGACCTCGAACCTGGGCAGCCAGTTCCTGACGCAAATCGAGGACGGCAAGGACGTCGAAAGCGTCGAGCCCCAGGTGATGGACGTGGTGCGCGGGCATTTTCGCCCTGAGTTCCTCAACCGCCTGGACGAGGTCATCATGTTCCATAGGCTGGGCCAGGACCACATGGGACCGATCGTCGATATCCAGGTGGCGCGGGTGCAGAAGCTGCTCAAGGACCGCAAGATCGTGCTCGACCTGTCGGACGCCGCCAAGGCCTGGCTGGGCCGGGTGGGCTACGATCCGGTCTATGGTGCGCGGCCTTTGAAGCGCGCGGTGCAGAAGTACCTGCAGGACCCGCTCGCCGAGAAGCTGCTGGCGGGTGAGATCCCCGACGGTTCACAGCTTGCCATCGGCGATGGTGACGGCGCGTTGACGATCACGGTTGAGTAAGAAGGATGATTCAAGGGGCCATCGCCCCTTGGACCCCCAGGCTGCCGACCGCACCTTTCTCTTCTGACCCAAAAGAAAGGGCCCCGGGATCGCTCCCGGGGCCCTTTTCGTTGTGCCGTGCGGCGCGGCTATCAGAAGCGCGCGGTCACGCCGACCTTGTAGTAACGGCCCATGAAGCCGCTCCAGTAGGTGTCGAGGCCGCCACCGGCGGGTGCCGGGTAAGGCGCGTTGGTGTCGAACACGTTGTCGACCATCAGGCGCAGGGTGTAGTCCTCGTTGATGTCGTAGCTGATCGAGCTGTTGACGAAGGCCACCGCCGGACGGGTCGGGTACTCGTAGGTGTTCGCCGAAGCGTCGGGATCGCGCTCGGCCTTCCCGATGTACTGCACCTGCGTGTAGGCCGTGAAGGGCCCGTTCATGTAGCTGGCGTTCACCGTGAACTGGTGCTTCGAGTAGCCGATGCCGCCACGCGAAGTGGAGAGGTCACCCGTGCCGATGCGCGTTTCAAGCGTATCGATGTACTGGTACGAGGCGCCCAGCTGGATCGCGCTGTTGGCGCCCAGGAACGGGGTCTCGGTGAAGTAGTGCAGTTCGCCGATCAGGCCCTTGTACTTGTACGAGGCCGCGTTGAGGTAGCCGGTGCGGATGAATTCCACCTGGCCGTCCGCGTCGCGGTCGATCTGGTCGCAGGCCGAGCTCGGGAAGCTGGTCGCATCGTAGCAGGCTTCCAGCGTGCCATCGGCATCGACGCTGACGATCGCGTTCTTCAGGTTCACGCTGACCCAGTCCACCGCGAGCGAGAAGCCGGGCAGGAAGGTCGGGGTGAAGATACCGCCGATGGTCCAGCTGTCGGCGGTCTCGTTCTCGAGGCTGGTGTTGCCCGAAAGCGAGCCGCGCGAGGTGAAGTCGACGATGTTCGAGGTGAAGTCGGCGGGAAGACCGTCGGCCGCACAGTTCGCCGCACGGTTGGCCGGGTTGGGGCCTGCGGTGATGAAGCGCGCATCGCACGGATCGTCGGCGGTGGTGAAGATCTGGCTCGTCGGGTTGTAGAGCTCGGTGATCGCGGGCGCGCGGATCGAGCGCGTGAAGTTGCCGCGAATGCCGAAGTCCTTGAGGAAGTTGACCTTACCACCTGCGGTCCAGGTGAGGTCGCCGCCCGCCAGCGAGTTGTCGACGTAGCGCCCGGCGCCGTGCAGCTCGGCCGAGTACAGGAACGGAACGTTCATGTCGGGCGAGATGAGCGGAACCTGGAGTTCGCCGAAGACTTCGTTGGTGTGGTAGCTGCCGCGGACCGGATCGATCGGGATCGAGCGGCCGTACTGGGTGCGCGCGCCATCGGGATCGTTGGGGTCGACCGCGCCGTAGAAGAAGGCGCCCGGATCGAAGTCCGACTTCTCGTTGCGGTGCTCGTAGCCCAGCGCGAAGCCGACGCCGCCTGCGGGCAGGTCGAACAGCGTGCCGGTGATGTCGGCGGTGACCATCCACTGCTCGTTGAGCGCGGTGGGGTGCGCGGTCGTGGTGATGTACTCACCCACTTCCGGACCGTTCTGGTTGCCGAACGGGTTGAACGGGACACAGGTGGCCGAACCGGTCTGGATCGGCGAGTTGGTGTAGCCGTCCTGGCAGCCGGCCAGCGCGTTCTCGAAGTTCTGCTGAACCAGCTCGCGGCTCGAACCCTTGGTCTTGGAACGGCCGTAGTTGCCGATCACTTCCCAGGAGATGTCGCGGCCCGCGACGTTGAAGTCACCCTCAAGACCGCCGGTGATGCGGTAGAGTTCCACCGTCGAGCTGCCACGGCCCGAGACGAGGTCGGTGTTGGCACGGCCCAGGTAGAAGTAGTCCTGGCCCTCGGGCAGCTGCGCGGCGATGGTCTGGCGCGCGGCGTCGTTGAGGAACGGGTTCGACAGCGGGATGATGAGGTTGCCGTCGGGATCGCCCGCGTCGCCGAACAGCCAGGTGTTGTAGACCGGCTGGGTGCGCAGTTCGGTGCCCTTCGAGCGGGCGTAGTTGAAGTCGACCGTGGCCTTGATGCCGTCGGTCAGCTCGTAGTCGGCGTGGGCGTAGCCCAGGTAACGCTCGACCGGCGAAAGCAGGTTCGAGAGCGGGACCAGGCTCATGCCGTTGCCGCCGGCCGACGCGGTGGCGCCGTGCACGGTGCCGAAGTCGATCGGGGCAAGGTTGCCGTTGCGGTCGAAGCCGAGCGTGTTGCCCTGCGCGTCGAGGATGCCGTAGTTCTGGCCCGGCGCGCCGAGCGGGCCGAGATCACCGGGGATGATGTCGATGGTGGTGGGCAGGCCGTAGGGGCTCAGCGCCGGGATGCGACGATCCTCGATGATGACCTGGCTGTAGGGCGAATCCTCGATCGGCGAGGTGTAGAACAGGCCTGCCGCGGTGCGCTTGCGTGCCTCGTAGGTCATGCCCTCGGTGCGGTTGTATTCGAACGCGCCCACGATGTGGCCACGCCCGCCACCGAAGCTGGTGCCCGCCAGCGCGCCGAGGCGGTGGTTGGCGCCGTCGCCGCGCTTGGACAGGCCGGTCTGCGCGTTGAGCTCGATGCCCTCGTAGTCCTGCTTGAGCAGGATGTTGACGGTGCCCGCGATCGCGTCGGCGCCGTAGATCGGTGCGCCGCCCACGGCGATGGTCTCGATGCGGTCGAGCGCGAGGGTCGGCAGCGTGTTGAGGTCGACCTGCGAACCGGCGGCGGAGGGGCCGAAGATCGAGGCGGTGTTCGAGCTGACGAAGCGGCGGCTGTTGACGAGGGTCAGCGTGCGCTGCGAGCCCAGGCCGAAGAAGTTGATGAAGCTCTGGCCCGAACCGAAGCTGCCACCCTGGCCGCCCGTGGGGCTGGCGCCGGGGGTGCCGAAGGCGGGAACCGTGCTCAGCGCGTCGGCGATGTTGGTGAGGCCGCGCTTCTGCAGAAGCTCGCTGTCGATGATGATCGACGGCTCGTAGGTGTCGGCGTTGGTGCGCGCGATGCGCGAGCCGGTCACGATGATGGCGTTGTCCGGGCTCTCGTCGGCGGCGACGGGAGCGCTATCCTGCGCGAGGACGGGGGTGGCGCTCAGCGCAACGGTCGTCAGACACGTCGCCCCGATCAGCGCGGTGCGCATGATGTTGGTCTTCAATGGTTTGCCCCTTGTTTTACACATACGCTGCGGGCGCTCGCCGGCACCGTGCGGTGCTGGGTCGGCAAGCGAAACGGAGTAGGAGGGCTACCCCCTCGCAGCGTCGGGGGAGGGATCGCGCCGATGGCGCTCCGGGGCAACTCCTAAGACAATTGACTTAGAACATTTCATAAGTGGTGTAATAAAGTTGCCACACTCGGGTGGTTGGCAGTGTGCTGTACTGCCCATTTTGTGTTTCTGAATGTACAAACTGTGCAACTTTACGCATCGCTGAGCGTTTGATGACGGGTTTTGTTGCACGCGCGCGAAATCTTCATGGGCGGCCAGCCTCCCGCCAGGTACGCGCGCGGCTGCCCGTCAGCGCACGCGGTGCGCCTTGACCCCCATGTGGCCGTTGAGCCGCATCCAGTAGGTGCCAAAGGCCGCCGCCTCGAATTCCACGCTGTCGCCCACCTTGGGGGCCGATGCGCTGCGGCGCTTGGTGGTGGTCTCCCAGACCGCATCGGCCTCGGCAATGGTCACGCGGTAGTAGCCGCGCGGAAGGCCCTCGACCTTCGTGATCGTCGAGACGAGGGTGTCCTCGTCGCCATCGCGGGCTTCTTCCTCGCTGTCCGCTTCGGCGGTTTCGGCCTTGGCGCTGCGGGTCTTGGAGAAGATCGCGATCTCGGGCACGGCAAAGCCATAGAGCGAACGGCGCACCTGGCGGGCCTCGTCCTCGTCGACGATGGCGACCGCGCCGGTATCGCTCGCCGCCAGGAGTGCGGCGCTCTCCTTGTCAAAGCAGGCGAGGCGCGCGGCATCGTCACCCAGCGCGCGGCACTGGGCAAGCCCGCGCAGTGCGGCGGGCGGCTCGGCGCTCTCCTGCGCACCTGCGGCCAACGGCGTCAGGGCCAGGGCGGCGCCAAGCGCGGCGCCCAGCGTGACAGGCGTCGCGAAGGGCGTGGGCAGGCGCTTGGTGCGGGCAGGACGGGAGGTCTTGGCAGCCATCGGTCTTCAGGTCTCCTCGGCACGCGTGGCGGTGCCCTGGGAGGAGCATAGCAGCGGCCTGGGCAAAATGAAAAGGCGCATCATGTCGCGGAAAACGCGCCGGAAACGGTCACGCGGGCACAGTTCCCGTGCGCACCCATCCGGTGACCGCATAGCGCCGGTTGGGAGCCGCGCGGGTCACTTCGCTGACCGAATGGGCCTGGCCAACGCGGATGAGGTCGAGCGTGTTGAAGGCAGGCACGGCGATGCGTCCACTCTGGCCTGCGTCATGGAGCAGCAGCAGCCCGCCCCATTCCGCGCGCCAGGCCGGATTGAGGCCCAGCACGTAGGCGGCATGGCGTCGTTTGCCCGCCACCGCATCGTCGTGCGCGGTCAGAAAGTCGCCCGGCGCATAGGCGGTCCCTTGCGCGTCGGCGAAGGTAAGCGCCCCCTCGCCGGTGACCGCGCCCAGCAGCGCGCGCACGGGCGCCGAGGACATCCAGGTCGCGAAGCGGGCGAGCGTATCGGTGCTTTTGGCCCGCGCTTTGGCGCTGTCGGGGACGCGCAGGGCCTCGTAGCGGAACTGGAAGCCGCTGCGCGCGCCCGCGTAGACCGCATCGTCCATCGCCTTGGCCTGTTCGGGCGAGAAGCTCTTGCGGGTGGGCCGGTCGAGCTCGAAGCTCTTGTCGCCGCTGTTGATGACCTGGACCCAGTCCTCGCGGGCGCGCAGTTCGCGCCAGAGCGCCTCGGCGCAACTCTCTTCCAGGAAGTCCGTGAGGCGCGTGTGGCCGCCTTGCGCGAACTGGTCGGCCGCCGCCTTCGTGTCGAGAGCGGGATTGAGCGTGAAGGTCAGGGACGTGGAGGTCAGGGACATGGTCGGGTGCGCGGCTTCGTCTGTGATTTCCATCAATGCACATCGCCGGGCGGCTTGGGAAAGACGCGGTGCCTGTGCTACTTGCGGAGCCACGATGACGCTATCCCTCTTCGAGATCAATCCCGCGCTCGACCGCGCGGCCCTTCGCGCGAAATTCCTGGAGCATGGCCGGGTACAGGTGCGCGATTTCCTGAAGCCCGAGGCCGCGCAGACGATCCGCGGCGTTCTGGAAAGGGAGACCCCCTGGGGCCTTGCCTGCCAGGCTGGGGAGGAGCCGCACACTACGCTGCGCCCCGAACAGATCCAGGCGATGCGCCCTGAGGAGCGGCAGGCGCTGGCGCAGAAGATCTACGGCGCGGCGGCCCGGGGCGAATACGCGGTGCGCTTTGCCAACTACCCGATGCTCGAAGCCTACCTTCAGGGCTGGGACCGCAACGGCCCGCTCGCGCTCCTGCTCGAACACATCAACGATGCGCCCTTCCTGCAGCTGGCGCGCGATATCTGCGGCATCCCGGAGCTGCGCAAGGCCGACGCGCAGGCGACCCTGTTCGCGCCGGGCGACTTCCTGGGGCCCCACACCGACAGCCACG
Organism: Novosphingobium sp. MBES04; assembly: GCF_000813185.1. Taxonomy (NCBI): domain Bacteria; kingdom Pseudomonadati; phylum Pseudomonadota; class Alphaproteobacteria; order Sphingomonadales; family Sphingomonadaceae; genus Novosphingobium; species Novosphingobium sp. MBES04. Next base: position 3,100,434 of record NZ_DF850488.1, read on the forward strand.
TCGCCGAGGGCTGGCGCGTCGCCTACGTGATGAACTTTGCGCAAGCGGACTGGCATCCCGACTGGGGTGGCTATCTCCACTTCCTTGATGAGGACGGCGATGTGGTCGAGGGCTGGCGCCCGCGCTTCAACGCGCTCAATCTGCTGCGCGTGCCGCAAAGCCACATGGTGAGCTATGTCGCGCCCTTCGCGCCCGCACGGCGTCTGGCCATCACCGGCTGGCTGCGCGACCGGTGAGCGCGCCGCTCGACATGGCGCGCATCGGCCAGTTGCGCGAAGCCGCGCTCAGCGCCGAGAAGGCGGGGCGCGCGGGCGAGGCGCAGGGCCTCTTCGATGCGGCGCTCGCGCTGGCACCCAGGGAGCCCCGGCTGCTCAACAGCGCCGGGGGCAGCGCGCTGCGGCTGGGCGATACGACACGTGCCGAGGCGCTCTATGCGCGTGCCTGCAAGGCCGCGCCGGGGGAGCTGGAATACGCGGTCAACCACGCCATCGTGCTCGAACAGCTGGACCGCGCGGGCGAGGCGGTGCGGCTTCTCCGGGGGCTTGAGGCGAAGGGGCGCCACGACGCGCGCTACTGGTCGACACGCGGTTCGGCCGAGCGGGCGAGCGGCGATCTGGCCGCCGCTTCGGCCAGTTACGAGGCGTGCCTGGCCCTTAACGCGGGGCATGTGCGCGGCCTGCATGGACGCGCACGCATCGCGCTCGAACGCGGCGAGGGGGATGCGAGCGCGCGCTACGCCAAGGCGCTCGCGGTCAACCAGGGCGATGCGAACCTGTGGCTGGGCCGCGCGATGGCGCTGGAAGCCGAAGGGCAGTTTGCCGAGGCGCGCCAGATCGCCGATGCGCTCTCGGCGCAGATGCCCGGCTGGCTCGATGTGCACCGCTACCTGGCCGAACTGCGCCTCAACACCGAGGAGGGCGCACTCCAGGACGGGCGCTTTGCCGACCACTACGCGGCGGCCAGCCGCGCGCTCCCGGGCAACGCCGGGCTCGCGCTGGCCTGGGTTGGCGCACTGAGCGGCGCGGACTGCACGGCCGAGGCGCACGCTGTGGGCGAGGATGCTCTGGCGCGCATGCCCGAGGACCCCGACGTGCGCGTGGCCGCCGCGAGCGCGGCGAGCGCGGCGAGCGATCTCGCGCGGGCCGATGCACTCTTTGCCGATCTGCCCGCGCGCGAAGGGCGTGCCGGCGTGCTCGCCCGGGTCGAGGAAGCGCGCCACCGCCTGCGCTGCCGTGACCCGGAACGCGCCGAGGCGCTGCTGGCGCGCGCGCTGGACGACGCGCCCCACGATGTCTCGGGCTGGGGGCTGCGCTCGCTGGCCTGGCGCATGCTGGACGACCCGCGCGAGGAATGGCTCCACGGCCAGCCGAACATGGTGCGCCGCCTGCCGCTCGCCATCTCCGATGACCAGTGGGACGAGATCAAGGCGCTGCTCCACGCGCTGCACGAAACCTCCTTCGTGCCGGTCGGCCAGTCGGTGCGCGGCGGCAGCCAGACGCGCGGCGGGCTCTTCGCGCGCACCGAGGCGCCGCTGAAAGTCCTGCACGATGCGATTCTGGAGGTGATCGAGACCTACCGGGCGGGCCTGCCCCCGTGCGACCCCGGCCATCCGCTGCTCGCGCGGCGCGACGAGGACCTGGCCATCGCAGGCTCGTGGTCGGTGCGGCTGGGCCCGGGCGGACGCCACACGGTCCATATCCACCCCCAGGGCGTGCTCTCCTCCGCGCTCTACATCGACCTGCCGCCACTTGCCGAGGATGCCCCCGGCGCAGGCTGCCTCGAAGTGGGCGGCGCACCGCCCGAAATGGGCCTCGACCTGCCCCCGCGCCAGATCGTGCCCCCGCTCGAAAAGCACCTGACGCTCTTCCCCAGCACGCTCTTCCACGGCACCGCGCCGTTTGCGCAAGGAAGGCGCATGACCGTGGCTTTCGACGTGGCGGTGCGGAGCTAAGGCTTACAGAGCTTTCGAGAAGGGCAGGGGAAAGGAAGAAGGAATTCCGAGGGCCATCGCCCTCGGGCTCCCCATACTGTCTGGCGCACCTTTCGCGCGCGGCCGTGACGCAGAGAGGTGAGGTCGCCCGTTTTGGGGTCAAGGGGCGATGGCCCCATGAAAAGAGGTCTTTCCAGTCTCCTTCGGTCGCTGTTCCCGATCAGGGACCGAAGGCCGCGCGGACACATTCGGCATCGGTTGGAACATCTGAAGTGGGGGAAAGCGGACGCGTACCTCCTCACCCTTGTTGGCCTTGGCTAGTTGCCAGCTGACGTGGCGTGATCCGTTCCCGGTCGTAGCTTCTTCCATGCCGGACCAACCTCCTCGATGCTGTCCGTCCAGATAATTCCACGAAACCCGTGAGGAATGGCGGCAAGATCAGCGGGGTCAGTAATACCAGGTGCACCATTTTCGCTTTGCACATCGCCAAGCAATATAACCTGAGTGTTGGAAGCCGACATCCTTTGAAGGAAACGATTGGGCCAGCCCCAGTAGAAGTTGCGCCATGCGATCGGCACGGCGATTACGCCGTCCTTGCATTCGGAAGGAACAGAGCCGGACCAGCCCAGCTTCGCATAGGCAATCGTGCAGGACTTCAAGGAAGCTTTGGAGAAAGCCCATCCGTCGGAAGTCAACTCTCGCCAGACACGGATCGGGCGCTCGTGACCGTAGACCATGATCTGTCGGCCAATGTCGATGTCGTGAGCCGTCAGGTAGGCGAATAGCTGCTCAGCTTCGCGAGAGGAACGGCTCTTGATGTTCAGGAGAAAGCGTCGATCGGGAAACGCCTCCAAGATTTCTGACAGGCTTGGCATCATCCCTATGCCTTCCCCCCGGAACGGGTATGACTTCCCGCCATCGGCCGTATAGCCCCAGCCTATATCCAGCGCTTTCAGCTCTGGCATCGAATGATCGCGGGTGACCCCGGTCCCATTGGTCCGACAATCGAGCGTCCAATCGTGAAAGACGGCGAAGTCACCATCCCTCGTCGGATGGATATCGATTTCCAGAATATCCGCACCCCTGTCGAAACTGGCAGCGATCGACGGGATCGTATTTTCCAGCAGGCGATTGGTTGGCGGGAAAATACGCGTTGCCGTGCAACTCTCTTTGTCGAGACCGGCTCTGTCATAAAGCTGATGCACCCCGCGATGGGCAAGCAGCAACGGTCGCCCTTCGGGGCTTGGTGCAAGCCATGACGCATTGGCGAAGTAAATCGCCATGACCACTATCAAGACGACGGCAACGCTTGATCGGAATATGAGTTTCGAGCGCGACTTTCCCTGCACGACGCCCCTACCTCAGTACGACTGAAAGGCTATAGCTTTAGAGAAGTCCTGAGATGAACGCATCCATTTCCTGAAAGAGGAATTGCGAATATCCCAAAGGAATGAAACTGGTCGTTCGCAGACCGGAAGCTTTTTTCGCGGCGAAGGGCTTGGCTCATGCCTCGCGAATGGCTGCTCTCGAGCAATGGAATTGAGGTGCTGGACGGGAATGTAGGGGCGTTGTCGGCCGTGATCGGTTGCCTGCGCTGTGCTCGACAGTTTGGGGAGCCCGAGGGCGATGGCCCTCGGAACATCTACCTTCTGGTTTCTGCCTCAGTCCTTCTCGCCGAACAGGCGGCAGGCGACGGCGTCGAGGCGGCGGACAAGGGCGGGGTCGCGCGCGTCGGGCGCGGTGATGAGCGCGTATTCGAGCGCGGTGTCGATGCCCACCGGCTCGCGCCGTTCGGGTAGTCCCCTGGCCAGTTCGCGCACGGTCTTGCGCGCGATTTCGGCGTTCTTGTGCATGACTTCGAGCACGTGGCTGACTTCCACGCCTTCTTCCTCCTCGCGCCAGCAGTCGTAGTCGGTGACCATGCCGAGCGTGGCGTAGGGGAGTTCGGCTTCGCGGGCGAGGCGCGCTTCGGGCATTGCGGTCATGCCGATCACGTCGGCGCCCCAGGCCTGGTACATCCGGCTTTCCGCGCGGCTGGAGAACTGCGGGCCTTCGATGCACACGTAGGTGCCCGTGGTGTGGACGTGGCCGCCCGCCAGGCTCGCGGCCTCGCCCAGCGCCTCGCGCAGGCGCGCGCAAGTGGGATCGGCCATCGAGACATGGGCGACGAGGCCGGTGCCGAAGAAGCTGTTGGTGCGCTGGCTGGTGCGGTCGATGAACTGGTCGACCATGACCATGTGCCCGGGCGCCATGTCCTCGCGCAGCGAGCCGATCGCCGAAAGCGAGACGACGTCGGTGACGCCGCAGCGCTTGAGGACGTCGATATTGGCGCGGTAGTTGATCTCGGACGGCGGGATCGCGTGGCCCGCGCCGTGGCGCGCAAGGAACGTGAAGCGCACGTTGCCGATGCGTCCGGTGGTGATCGGCCCGGACGGTTTTCCGAAGGGGCTGGCGACCTCGATCTCCTGCGCGTCCTCCAGTTCGATACCGGCCGCAAGACCCGATCCGCCAAGGACCCCGATGTGCCAGAACGGCGATTTTTCAGCGCGCAAGGATACCTGCCATGATGATGTCGAGAGTGTGTTCGCGATAGCGGTCGCGCAGGGTCTCGGTCAACGTGTCCTGGTCGAAGCAGTGCTTGAGCACCAGGCGCGCCGAGAAGAAGCGGTCGGCCGCCCCGGTCACGGTGAAGTAGAAAAGCTGCGGGTCGGTGGGGCGGAAGACCCCGGCCGCCACGCCGTCGCCGATCAGGCTTTCATAGGCGCGGTACATCGGCGAGAGATAGCAGTCGGCGATGCGCCGTGCCTCGGTATCGTCGCTCTCGCGGATGACGCGCATGGTCAGGCGGTTGAGGTAGGGCACCTCGTAGAAGGTGTCGACGACCTTGAGGATATGGCGCCGCAGCTTGGCCTCGGGCGCCCAGCCGTCCTTGGCGACCAGCGCGTCGACCGAGGTGACGATGGCCTCCCAGTCGCGGTCGAGGAGGGCCTTGAGCAGCCCCGCCTTGTTGCCGAAGTAGTACTTTACCAGCGCGGAATTGAGGCCTGAGCGCAGCGAGAGTTCGGAGAGCGAGATGTCGATGACATCGCCGTCGCGCATGATCGCGCTGGCCGTGTCGAGCAGTAGCGCCCGCGCGCCGGAGGGGCATTGAGATCCTGTTTGTCCGCCATGTCCTTGCCCTTCCTCCCTCCGGCCGCATGGTGCAAGCCCTTTTGCGTGCTCTCTTTTTCTGCTTGGCTTTTTACTTCGGTCCCATGCGCACCGCGCCGTCGAGACGGATCGTGGCGGCGTTGAGGTAGTCGTTCTCGGCTATGAACAGGGCGAGGCGCGCGTATTCCTCGGGCTGGCCCAGGCGCTTGGGGAAGGGGACGGCCGCGCCCAGCGCGTCCTGCACGGCTTCGGGCATGCCCGCGACCATCGGCGTTGCAAAGATGCCGGGCAGGATCGTGTTGACGCGGATGCCGTCGGCCATGAGGTCGCGCGCGAGGGGCAGCGTCATCGCCGCCACCCCGCCCTTGGACCCGGCGTAGGCGGCCTGGCCGATCTGCCCGTCCTCGGCCGCGATCGAGGCGGTGTTGATGAGGACACCGCGCGCGCCGTCCGGCCCTTGCGGGGGCAGGGCGGTCATGCCCTGTGCGGCATGACTGCAACACCGGAAGGTCCCGACGAGATTGATCGCGACCGCCGCCTCGAACAGCGCCATGTCGTGGCGCGTGCGCGCCCCGCTTTCCCGGTCGCGCCCGACGGTGCGTGCGGCCGGCGCGATCCCGGCGCAGTTGACCAGGATCCGCTCCTGCCCGTTGGCCGCGCGGGCCTTGGCAAACCCTTGCGCGACGCTCTCCTCATCGGTGACGTCGACCACGCAGGGGACGGCTCCGATTTCCGCGGCCAGCGCGGTGACAGCCTCGGGATTGCGGTCGAACAGGGCGACCTTCACACCCCGCGCCCGCAAGGCGCGGGCGGTGGCGGCGCCCAGGCCCGAGGCCCCTCCGGTGACGATAGCTGCAGCATCCTCTGCCAGTTTCATGGCCTGTGATTCCCTTCTTTGGCTCGCACCATTTTGCCCTTGCAGCATGGGCGGCAGGGGCACCGTTGCATTCTTGCAATCGGCTTGATCCGGGTGCGGCTTGTTTAACCGCGTGATTAAGTCGGGGGGGCGGAAGGGTCAATCGCGCTCGGCGGAATGTCGGCACTAAGCAACAAGATTTCACGACCATATGATTTTTCGAAAGATGGTCTCCTGTAAACCGAACGCATGCGCACTTGTCGTGCGGGGGTGCGATGCGGTGGAAATCGACCGACAAAACGCCAGCAACAATCGGCGACCACAGCGATGTTGCAACAAGGCAACAGGCGTCGCGTCATTTTTCCGTCATGCACAACATGGGATTGAAAGGCGCCCCTGAGAACGCAACAAAACTGACGCATGGCGGTCCTGCGCGCAACGCGGGTTGGACCACCGGCATCCGGGTCATCTGGCAGGATTGGTCACGCACCTGTCGGGAGATCTGAAGCAACAAGGGACACACAACTAGTGAAAACACACCTGAAGAAGGCCGCGCTGATCAGCGCGACGAGCCTGACCGCGGCGGCGGCTCTGGTCTCGACGAACGCCTATGCCCAGACCGGGCCGGCCGAGGCGTCCGAGCCCAGCGGCGAGATCATCGTCACCGGTTCGCGCATTGCGCGCCGCAACGTGGAATCGGCAGCTCCTGTTGCCGTCGTCGACAGCGAAGAGTTCGCCCTGTCGGGTGCGGTGAACGTCGAAAGCGTCATCAACACCCTGCCGCAGGTCATTCCGGGCACCACCTCGTTCTCGAACAACCCGGGTGGCGGCGTTGCGACGCTCAACCTGCGCGGTCTGGGTTCGGCCCGTACCATGGTGCTCGTCAACGGCCGCCGCTGGATGTTCTACGATACCCAGCAGATCGTCGACCTCAACACCATCCCCTCGTTCCTGATCGAGTCGGTCGACGTGGTGACCGGCGGTGCTTCGGCCGTGTACGGTTCGGACGCGCTTGCAGGTGTCGTCAACTTCCGCCTCAAGGACGTGCAGGGCCTTGAAATGGGCGCGCAGTACGGTGTCACCAGCCGTGGCGACGGCCAGCGCCTGACCGCCAACTTCGCCTTCGGTGGCGAATTCGCCGACGGCCGCGGCCACGCCACCGTCTATGGCGAATACTACGACCGCAAGGACGTCTTCGCCGGTGCCCGCAAGTTCTCGGAAGACGTGAACTGGGACGACTACGAAGGTAACATCATCCCGGGCGGCTCGGCCACGACCCCGCAGGGCCGCTTCACCTCGGTCCTCGCGGCCGCGGACTGCCCCACCGGCAACGTCTACTGCTCGCCGGGCGCTTTCTACGAGACCCCGGGTTCGTCGCGTCCGCGCGTCGGCACCGACCTCTACAACTACGGTCCCGTCAACTACCTGATGGTTCCGCAGGAACGCTACCTGATGGGTGGCTACGCGGACTACGAATTCTCGGACGGCCACACCGCCTACGCCGAAGTTTCGTTCGTCAACAACCGCGTGGCCAACGAACTCGCCGCCACCCCGGTGACCGGCACGTTCAACATCGACGTGGCGACGGCCTCGCAGTTCATCTCGGCTGCCGATGCGGCTGCGATGAACCAGCTCGACACCGATGGTGACGGTCTGGTCCGCATGTCGGTGACCCGCCGTACCACCGAAGTGGGCGCGCGCAACTCGCTCGACGAGCGCAACGCCTTCCGCGTCCTGCTCGGTGCGCGTGGTGAAATCACCAGCAACATCAACTACGATGCGTACTACATGTTCGCGCGTACGCGGAACTCGAACATCCAGACCGGCAACGTGTCGCGTTCGGCCTTCCAGGCTGGCCTCGATGGCACCGGGACGGACATCAACATCTACGGCCCGGGTACCCTGACCCAGGAGATGGTGGATGCGATCTCGATCACCGCGCAGAACACCGAGATCTCGACCCTGCAGGTTGCCTCGGGCGTGATCAGCGGTTCGCTGTTCAACACCGGCATGAGCCGCGATGATATCGGTTTCGCGATCGGTGCGGAATACCGCCGCGTTTCCTCGGAGTTCATCCCCGACACCGCGCTCTCCTCGGGTGACGTGATCGGCTTCAACGCCGGTAACCCGACAGCGGGTGCCTACGATGTGAAGGAAATCTTCGGCGAGCTGCGTCTCCCGCTGGTCACCGACACGCCCGGCATCTACCGCCTCGAACTGTCGGGCGCCGTGCGCTACTCCGACTACTCGCTCGGCGCCGTGGGCGGCGTGTGGGCCTATGCGGGCGGCATCGAATACGCGCCCATCCCCGACGTGACCTTCCGTGGTCAGTACCAGCGTGCGGTTCGTGCACCGAACGTCCAGGAACTGTTTGGCGGCCTCGCCCAGGGCTTCCCGGGTGCAACCGATCCGTGCTCGTCGCGTCAGCCGGCCGAAAACCGCACTGATGTCGTGCGCGATCTCTGTATCGCCACCGGTGTTCCGTCCACCGCCGTGTTCACTGATGCCGTACAGCCCAACTCGCAGATCCAGGGCCTGTTCGGCGGCAATCCGGACCTTCAGGAAGAAACCTCCGACTCCTGGACGGCCGGTGTGGTCGTGACCCCGACCTTCTTCCCCGGTTTCACCGCCACGCTGGACTGGTACAAGATCAAGGTCGATGGCGCGATCGGCGACTACGGCGGCGGTCTGAGCAACACGCTCAATCTGTGCTACAACGTCTTCCAGGACATCAATAACGAGTACTGCCAGGCAATCATCGGTACCCGTAACGCCAATGGTATCATGGACGGCGAGAACGTTCCCTCGATCCTCGCGGCCAACACCGGTGGCCTGAAGGTTCAGGGTCTCGACTTCGAGCTGAGCTACATCACCAGCCTCGGCGGTGGTCTGATCAGCGAAGATGCGCGGATTTCGTTCAACGTCCTCGGCAACTACACGATCGACAACATCTACATCCCGGTCGCGAGCAACCCCGAGGAACAGTACCAGTGCGCCGGAGCCTTCGGCAATCTGGCCTGCGGTACGCCCACGCCGAAGTGGAAGTGGACCTCGCGTCTGAGCTTCATCGACGGCCCGCTCACCACCAGCCTGCGCTGGCGCCATGTGGGTGCGGTTCGCGACGACGATGACTCGACCGACTATGCGGTCGAGCGTCTGAAGTCGTACGACCAGTTCGACCTGACCTTCTCGGCCGACGTGACCGAGAACTTCTCGCTGACCGCAGGTGTCAACAACCTGTTCGACAAGCAGCCGCCGACGATGGGCGACAACCAGCAGCAGAACAACACCTGGCCGGGTGTCTACGACGTGCTGGGCCGCGACTTCTTCATCTCGGGCCGCATGACCTTCTAAGGTCTGCAACCGGGACGAAAGTCCACGCGAATTGGGGGGCCGGGCATCTGTCCGGCGCCCCTTTTTCATAGGTATGAGGAAGGTCGGGGCCGAGGGCCGCCCCGAATTGTCGACCTCACCCTTCGCGCGCTGCGGTGGTTGCGAAAGGTGAGGTTGCCCGTTTTGGGGTCAAGGGGCGATGGCCCCTTGAATCTGGGTTGTCTTGTTTTGCTTTTTCCCTGGCGAAAGCGGGAAAGAGGAACTTTCCGAGGGCCGTAGCCCTCGGGCTCCCCGAACTGTCGACCTCACCCTTCGCGCGCTGCGGTGGCCGCGAAAGGTGAGGTTGCCCGTTTTGGGGTCAAGGGACGATGGCCCTTCAATCTGGACTGTCTTGTTTTGCTTCCTTCCTGGCGAGGGAGAAAAGGCGAACGTGCCGAGGGCATCCGCATGGGTCTGGACGGGGCTGGAACTCTGCGGGTAAGACGCAGGACATGGCCCGCAAATCCCGGAAGAAGCGCTATCTCACCGCCACGCTGCCCGATGGCTACGTGAAGACGATTGGCCCCACGACGGATCCTTTCACCCATTACTGGCGCATCGTGGCCGAGTTGGAGAATGGCAAGACAGAGGTCTTCTGGGGGCACACCCGCAGTCTGGCCGAGGCGAAGAAGTTGAAGGGGCCCGCTGGCGATGGCGCGCGCAAGCGGGGCTGGACGGGTTATCGCTTCGAGATCGCCGAACTCGTCGAAAGCGAAGAGCCGCCCGAATCCCAGCCGTAGGCGGGCCCCCGTGAAGCCGTGCCTGCTTGCGCGGGGCGTGTGGGCGGGACCAGTGGTTCGAGGACCTGCCACAGCCGTTCTCCGGCGGCGTCCCAGCTCAACTGCGCGGCGCGCTCGGCCCCCCGGGCGACAATGTGGCCGGCAAGCTCGCGGCTGGAGAGCAGGGCGTCCAAGGCTTCGCGCCAGGCCTGCGGATCCTCGGGCGGGACAAGGAGGGCGCCATCGCTGCACACCTCGGGCATGGCTCCGGCATGGGCGGCGATGACGGGCGTGCCGCTGTGCATCGCCTCGACAGGAGGGAGGCCGAAACCTTCGGTCAGCGAAGGAAACAGGAAGGCGCTGGCGCCTGTATAGAGCGCGCGCAGTTCGGCATCGCTGACGAACCCGGTGAAGAGCGCATGGGCGGGGGGCGTCCAGCCCCGATCATGGTAGGCGAGCGCCCCCGGTCCTCCGGCAACGACCAGCCGCTGGCCCCCGGCAGGAGGGGCCCTCAGCGCCTCGAAGATGGTGCGCATGTTCTTGTATCCCTTGGCCGATCCCACCGTCAGCACGTAGCTTCCGGGAGCGAGGCCGAGCCGGCCCAGTATCTCCGGGTCGGACGCCTCGCGGGTCAGGTGGTCGGTGCCGTTGTGCACCACGTCGATCTTGTCGAGCGGGGCGATGCCGAAGCTGGCGAGGCTTTGCCGCGCGAATTCCGAGACGGTGAGGACGCGGCGGGCGCGGCGCCCGATCCAGGGCAGCAGGCGGCGATAGGCGCGGGCCTGGCGCCCGGAATAGTCCTCCGGGTAGAGGAAGGTCTGTGCGTCGTGGATCATCACCGCGCTGTTCGCGTGCAGCAGCGGGGCCAGGTTGCAGAAATTGACCAGCAGGGAGCCGCGGGCGGCGCGCGGCAGGGTGAGCATCTCCCAGCCCTGTCCGGCTCCGAAGGCGCCTTTGCGCACTTCGGGCGTGAGCCCCGCCAGCGCTTGCGCGCCGGGGGGCTGAGCAGGCGGACCGTGTGCCCGTTCTCCTCGTGCCCTCGCGTGCCGCGCGCGCGCGTGGCCGCATGTGGATCGGGCTGGCGGGCCCGGCGCACGAGTTGCTGCGTGAATTCGGCCGCGGTGCGATGGACGCCGTTGAGCCCGGCGCCCAGGAACTTGGCGTTGACGAGGATTTCACCCATGGACCTGCTCCCCGGTTCGCGCCGCGGAGGGGCAGGCCGCTGCGCACGCTGCCCTATCGACCTTGCCGATCCGGGCCGGATGCGCGCGGGGCGCGGGCCGGATGGCGGCGGCGTTCGGGAACCTGTGCATCGCGATTACTCCGTGGGGTGGTTGGCAGGGGCGCAGGGGACACGAGGGCGCGGGGCGGGCAGGAAACCTCACCCGGAGAAGACCGAAAGGTCGAGGACGCGCAGGCGCAGCGCGAGCGCGAGGGTGGGCAGTGCCAGCAGGGCGGCAAAGGCCAGGCGTCCTCCCAGGGCCGGGAGGGGGCCCGGCGGCAGCAGCGGCTCGAGCCCATGGCACCCCAGCCCCAGCAGCAGGCCGAAATTCGCGCAGAGCAGGATTGCGAGCGCGAGATTGCGCAGGCTTGGCCACACGTCGAGCCGGCCGCGCCGCGAGAGCAGGGCAAAGGCATAAAGCGTGGAGGCCGCGACCACCCCGACCTGCGCCCAGGCCAGCGCGGCAAGGCCCCAGGGCGAGGCGGCGAAGACCGCGGCCACCGCGACCAGGCTGGTTACCAGGTTGAAGTACATGACCGAGGTGGTGCGTCCGAGAGCGGCGAAGGCGGGCTCGATGAGAAGCTTGCCCGCGCCCGCGAGCGCCCGCAGCGCCATGGCATAGGTGACGAGGAGGCCCGCGGCGTAGCTGGGTTGGAAGAACAGCGCGATCATGTCGTCGGCGAGCACGATGATCCCGGCGCCCAGCATGCCGGCCGCCAGGGCCAGCGTCCCGGAAAAGCGGGCAAGCGTGGCGGAGAGGTCGTGCCCCTTGCGCGCAGCGGCGCCCATCTGCATGGCCGCGAAGCTGGCCATGGGCTGCATCGCGGTGTCCGTGATCCCGGTCGCCACCCGGTTGCCGAAACGGTAGAGGCCGACCGCGGTCGGGCTGTGCAAGAGGCCGAGGAGGAGGTCGGCGGCGTACTGCGCCAGAAAGCCGAGCCCGCGTGAGCCGTAGAGCCCGGCCGAAAAGCGGGTAGCGCCGCGGGCAAGCGCAACGTCGAAGCGCAGCTGCGGGCAATCGCGCGCGAGGAAAGCGTAGAGCAGGGCGCCGGAAAGCACCCGGATGGCCCGGAACGCGACGAGCGCGTAAAGCGAATGCCACGTCCACACCAGCGCCGCCCCGCCCACGAGCGCGAGCAGGTTCTGCGCGAACATGATCCGGAAGTTGAGCATGGCCGCGCCCCGGCGCAGCAGCGCGGCGGAGGACCAGGCCCCGATTCCGGCAAGGGGCTGGAGCAGGGCAAGCAGGAGGATCACGCCGCCCAGGTCCGGGGCCTGGAACAGCCACTGGAGCGGCCAGGCGGCGAGCGCGAGCAGCGCGGAGGCGGCCCCGACGAGCCCCAGGATGAGCCAGAAGCAGGTCGAGAGAACCGCCTCGTCCGGCGCGCGCGAGGTCAGGATGAACTGGTAGAATCCGGTATAGGTCAGCGTCTGGATCAGGATGATGAAGACGATCGCCAGGCTGTAGACGCCGTAGTCGCCAGGGGCGAGGAAACGGGCCGCCAGCAGCGTGATGACCAGCGTGGAGACCTGTTGCAGCGAGCGGGCGATCATCGCGAAGAGTGCGCGCGCACCCTGCCGTGTTGCGCGGGCAAGGCCCTGCCGCCGGTTCCTTCGCGGGGCTGTCATCTCGCCCATCGTTGCCGCCATGCTCCCTCTCAATTCCCGCCGTGGCGAAGCCTGGAGGCGTGCGCAGGTCCCCCCGGACGCCCCCTGAGTGCCCCTTGTTCTACGTGGAGACGCGGGGTTCCGGAACGCGAAGTACCGCCAAGTTGGACCTAACTCGCCGGGTGTCGGACGGCCCTGGGCCTTACCCTCGGGACACGGCGCGCGATCTGCGCCGATTCAGACCCTTGCCCGGGTCGAGCAACGTCAAGGAACAGGGGGAACGCATGCACGAGGACGCGGGACTGATCTTGCCGAGAGGAGAGGACGGCCAGGAGCTGGAGGACGCGCACGAAAGGAGGGGCGGGCTGGAGAGGGACGGGGCGGGCCGGATCGGTTTTGCTCCCCGCACATCCCTGCGCGATGCGGGGAAGCGCGGGTTGGGCTGGCTGGTCGGGCGCGCGCTTCCGCATGGCCGCTACGACAGGTGCCTTTTCGTGCTGGCACACATGCGCTGCGGGTCGACCGCGCTCTCCAACATCGTGTGTTCACGGCCGGATTTTTCCGGCTACGGAGAGAGCCATGTCACCCATGACGGGCGCGATGCTCCCGGGCGGCTCGCGGTCAACTGCGCACGGCGAAAGGGCTGGGATGCACGGGCGCCCTGGCAGTTCGACAAGATCCTCCATTCCCGTCTCGATGCCGCCGCGCCCCCCGCCTTCTTCTCGGCGCGGGCGATTTTCCTCGTGCGCGAGCCGTTCGCCTCGGTCCGCTCGATCGTCGATCTCTTCGCGCGGCTGGGGCGGGACGAATACCGCACCCACGAGGAAGCCGCGTCCTACTATATCGGGCGCCTCGCCGCGCTGGCCGAGATGTGGCCACGCTTCGAGGCGGCACGTCGGATCGGTCTTACCCACGAGGCGCTTCTGCGCGACCCCGATGCCGTCCTCGCTGCAATATCCACGCGGCTGGGCATCACCCCGCCGCTGGTCAATGCCTATCGCAGCAAGGCGGCGTCACGCCGGGGCGGCGGGGGGGACCCGCTGGTCAGCGGCCGCCATTCCCGGATCGAGCCGGGCCTGCCCGGGCGGCCGGTGGATCCCTCCGATCTCGATCTGTCGCCGGCGACCTGCGTGCAGCTGCAGGAAAGCTATGCGGCGCTGGCCGCGCTCTTCGGACGGGACGCGGCGCAGGAGCGCCGGGGACGGAGTGAATTGCCCCAAAGTGAACCTTGATCCTGTTGCAGCTGCGAGATGCGCATGGATAGTCGCAGGACAACAAGATCGCATCGGGCCGCATCGTCACACTCACGTTCAGGGAGACCTGCCGATGTCGCAGAAAACGTACCACACTGGGCCGGGTCCCTGGCGGGACAGTCTTTCGCTCTTGCCACAGGGGGCGGGCCGCTTGGCGCGATGGGGACGGCTTCGGGGCCCGAGCCGGGCACGCCCTCGGCGTTGCAGCATGCGGTCTGGCGGCTGTTCGATATTCTGATCGCCACGGCTATCCTTGTGCTGATCGCTCCGTTTCTGCTGCTGCTCACCGCGCTGCTCTTCCTCAACGATCCCGGGCCGGTCTTCTACGCGCACCGCCGTGTCGGTTATCGCGGACGCTTCTTTCCCTGCCTCAAGTTCCGCACCATGCGCACCGATGGCGACGAGATCCTGCAACGCTACCTCGCGGAAAACCCCGCGGCCCGGCGGGAACTGGCCGTGACCTGCAAGCTTCGGGACGACCCGCGTGTGACCGCGGTCGGTGCCATCCTTCGCAAGTTCAGCCTCGATGAATTTCCGCAGCTCTTCAATGTCCTGGCCGGGCAGATGAGCATCGTGGGGCCGCGTCCGGTGGTTCTCTCCGAAGTGGAGCGCTATGGTCGGCAGTTCGAGGTCTATTGCCGGGTTCGTCCGGGGCTGACCGGCCTGTGGCAGATCAGCGGCCGCAGCGACGTGTCCTATGCCACCCGCGTGCGGATGGACATCGATTATATCTGCCGCAAGGGGCTGGCCTTGGACCTCTGGTTGCTGGTCCGGACCATTCCGGCCGTCGCCTGTTCACGCGGGGCGTACTGAGCCGATCTGCGCGAACGTGCGTAGATCCAGGACTGGCGCGCCGATGTATTCGGCCTGGTTCTGTCCGGTCGTCTGACAGTTCCGCGGCAGGCGGCTGCGGACCTACCACAGGGCCAGAACGCGCGGGAGGTTCGCGTGAGAATGGGGGCACTACGCCAGCGTGCGCCAGCCACACTTCGGCGGGACGTAACGGAGGAAGCGGAAAACCGCTCGAACCGGTTGTGATTGCCAATGCCGCCATACGAAATGACGTGTTGTCGGTCCCTCCATCGGGTGACAGGATGGGGGCGCCAGGCATCAGGAGGTCGATCATGGAACGGCGTGAACGGGATGCGCCACTTCCTGTCGAGATGCAGGGCCGGTGGACGGACATCGAAGATCCAGCTTCTGAACTTTTCATCAAGGGCGGTGAGATCGTCTGCTTCGCACGGGTAATCGACTACGATTACATGGTGGTCGCTACAGATGATGGAGCCCTGACGGTCAGTCTGAAGATGAACGATGCGGCGGCCGAGGAGGCCTTTCAGCGCGCGAACATCACCGAGCTCGTGATGACGCCAGACGGCGAATTGCACGCGTACAATGTCCGCTTCGCCAGCCAGTTCCAACGGATCAAGAGCTGACACGGGGACTGCGCCTGTTCGCCCGTACGGCCGTGTGCACAGATGGCAAGGAAGGCAACATGGCGTCTCGGCGTGGACGATGTATGGTTCGTGCCATGGCGAGGTCTGAACACATCGGCCGGAGGCTTTGGCGCTGGTTCATCACGCCTCCCTCGAACGTCACACTCTGGAAGCGGGCGGCCGTGTCACTCTGGACGACACCGCCCATCATGCTGTTCCCGCTGCTCCTGCCCATTCTCGAGCCCGGCACCATCCCGGCCGTTCTGGCGGAAAGCTGGCAGGTATATGCGCTGTTCTTCGGTCTCCCTTTCGCCTTGGGAGTGCTTTGCTGGAAACAGGCGCGCCGTATCGAACCGACATGATGGCCCCGTGACGGGGGCGGGCAAGGCGGCCTTTCCCAGGTCGGTTTCAACCGGGGGCATCTTGTCGATGCGCAAGGGCGGGCTTCGAGGCGGGGCAGTGCGGCGCGGTGCGGTGCACCGTGGCGCGACCTGCTGCTCGCGTTTGGCCATTGGACCACCATCCGTCGTAAGCGTCCGGGGCAAGCCTGCCGACATTGACGGGGCAGGATCGACCTCGTGCTCGAGGGAGGCCGTAGACTTGCGCGAATACGCCCAAGCGCTCTGGTGCACCAGGCTGCGCGATGAAGGTCGCGGCCTGGGCTGGCGGTCCGCGCTATGACCTCACGCGTCTTTGCACATTCGAGCAGGAGAGGGGGGGGGCTTGTTCCATGGCTTGGGGACGAGGAAAGGCGCCGTTCGAGGATCGGAGGGACCGGATGCCCCTTGCCGCTCGGGCCGGGCACAACGGCTCGCGGGCCCTGGGAATGGACGCCTTGGCGCTTGGCCGTTTCGGGCAGAGGTGCAAGCACCGCCGCCAAGCATCCCGGTCTTGCGGTTAACAGCCAGGCCCCCAGAGCAGTCTGCGCCGGAGGCGTGTCGATCTCCAGCCTGTCGCCCGATGGGGGCTCAAATCCGTGGGTGCCGCCTGATCCGCACGTCCTTGGGGGCGCGGGGCGTCGTCGAAAGCGGTGACCTCCGGCGTGCCAAGTTTGCCAGGACGACCGGATCGAGCCGATCTGGGCCCCCATTCCTGGTGCGCTGCCAGGGCCGGGAAAGGGCACATTGCCGATCCTGTGGGCGGGGGAGCGGCTGGAAAGGGGGCTCTCCTGCTCCTTGTCGGGGCGCGGAGATGCGCCATTGCGCGCGCCGGGTGGGTCAGTTTACCCGGCAGACCCGTGCGATGAAGCCGCGGTGGTCGGAGCCGAGCCAGGGCGAGGTCTTGAAGCTTTCCACCTGCCAGTGGCGACCCGTCAGCAGGTGGTCGATCTGCCATAGTCCTTCAAGGCGCCTCTCCCCGAGTTCGAGCGGCCAGGTCGGCTGGTCTGCCCGGGTGATCGCCAGGCCGTTGCGGGCAACGAAATCCCGGAGGACCGGCAGGCGCGGCGAGAGGTTGAAATCCCCCAGGATGAGCGTGTCGGCATCCGCGCCCATGCGGGCGTCGAACTCGCGCAGCTCACGGGCTTGCGCCTCGGGCGATGTCGGCCGGGACAAGTGGACGGCCGCGATGCTCCAGGCCCGTGTGCCCGGGCTCGCCGGAAATACGAGGCCCGCCCCCGATAACGTCCGGCGCTGTTCGGCATCGCCACGGGCCAGGCCGAGTTTCCCGGTGGGGGGAATATGCGTGTAGAGCCGTGTCGAACACTCTCCCTTGCGCTGACAGTTCTGCACAAAGGGGTAGTTGCGCGCGAGATAGGCGTCCAGTCCGGCGGCCCCCGAGCGCATTTCAGCCAAGCCGATCACGTCGGGGCGGGCGCGTTGCAACCACCGGCGGATAAGGTCGGGGCGCCGCACATGGAGGGCATTGAGCCAGGCGAGGGTCAGCCGCGGCGCATTCGGCGGGCACAGAGCCGGGACGCGCGTCGCAGGTTGCAGGGCAACGATCAGCATGAGGGCGATCCCGACAAGCCCGACCCCGGTAAGGCCGAAGCGGGAAGGGCTGAGCTGCGCACGGCGCACTCGCCGCGCGAGCAGACCAAGCGTGGATGCCAGGCCCAGCCACATCGCTGGCACGTGGATGAGCGCGGCAAGTCCCAGGTACGGCCAATGTCCGGCCAGTCTCGGCAGGAGCAGGACAAGCCCGGCGATGGCCAGGCCCAGGACCGCGAGCCGAACGAGCCATATGCGCAGGCGCATACCGACAGATGTGCGCGGTGTGGGGGAATCGACCGGTGCGTGCATGCTCAGCCGTGTAGGCTGCGCGGCGGGTGGGTCAAAGGGTTTCGATCCTTTCCGGGGTCAGGCGCCCGCGGATGAGGTCGAACAGGCCAATCCAGTTGCCCCAGGCCCGGCCGCGCCGGTCCACCCAGGGTTCGGGCCTCAGGATCTTCACGTGGTTCGCCATGAGGTTACCCAGTACCAGGCGCAAGGCGAAGCCAAGCGGCATCGTTCCCTTGTGCACCAGGTAGCAAGGGTTGATGACCTGCGAATACCCCAGCCGCACCCCGGGTGTTCGGCCATGCTTGACCCCCTGGTGCACGCCGCAGAAGGCAAAGGTCTTCACGATGCGGCCGCGCGGGCGAAGGGAGGCGGCAAAGTCGATATCCTCCTGCCACGCATAGAGCTTGAGCCGTTCGTCGAAGCGCTGGGTGCCGATGGCGGCGGTGCGGTAGGCCATGTTGCATCCGTAGAGGCCTGCGAGATCGGTGACGATGCAGTTGGGCGCGCGCTCGTGTGCATCGCCGTGGGTCTGCAGCAGCTGCTGGGCCTTGGCGAAGTCGATCCCGGGGCTGTTGATCCCATCGGCGATCACGTGCCCGGTCGCGCCCGCAACGTCGGGATGGGAGGCAAAGAACTCTCGGATGCGAGCCATGCTGTCCGGCGCGGGGATGAAGTCGTCATCGTAGAACACGATGACGTCGTAGTCCCTGCCCAACTGGTCCAGCGCGGTATTGCGCTGCGCACACAGGCCCTTGGGGCCGGTCACGATTTCGATGCGGTTTCCCACGGGCGGGGGGGAGGGGAGGTCCTGCGCCCCGGTGACCGAGAACAGCAGCCGATCGGGCGGCTGGCATTGCCGGGCCATCAGTTCCTGCATCTGCGTGATCAGTTCCGGGCGGCCGAGACTGGCGACGACCACGGCCACGCGCAGGGAGGCGGCATCGGCAACGGGAGCAGGAGCCGCGACGTCGGGTCTGCGCCGTGCCGCGCCTGCAGAGACGTCGTTGGCCGGCGCTGGCACTGCGGGCGCGCGGGCAAGAAGGGGAGGCAGGATAGGGTGCATGCGAACCTCGATGCAGGATGAGTGCCCGCCGCAAGGGCGCCGGATATCCTGTGACGCCCCGCGCGCCGTGCCATGAGCAGAGCCATGTGCAGAGCCATGAGCCGAGCCATCTGCAGACGCGCGAAGCGGGATGTCCGCCGGTACCTTACGAGTAGGCACGTGTTCATCCTCAGGGTGCCCCACGTGCCGGCCTGTGCCCACGCCATTTGCATCCGTTTACGAGGTAGCCCGGGGACGCGACCCGCACGATGGGACGCAGCCGCCCCGCAGGCCGCGTCTTTCCGGCTTCTTCGGACGCGATGTCGGGGGGCTTCAACCAGGTTGCAGCGCAGCATGTGTGGGCGGTTGAAGGGGGTTTCTCCGGGCGTTCCGGGCGTCTGCGGCATGCTGCGGGCGCGATGCCACCGAAATGGAGGCTCCTGCGGTACTATGCAGGTCTGCGTAGGGATAGTCTGGCTGCGCTGACCGGCCATGGAGAGACGCAGGATGCAGGACACGATCGAACGCCGCACAGGCATTGCCGCCGAAGCGGATGGACACCCGGGAAAGCTGGCCCCGTCTGCGGGGGCAGGGGATCGCGCGGCGGCGCTGGCGCAGGTGGCGGCGGCCCCCGGGCGGCCCAACCTGTTCGTGATCGGTGCGTCGAAGTCGGGCTCCAGCGCGCTCCACGCCTACTTGCGCCAGCACCCCGATATCGCGATGAGCACCGAGAAGGAGCCCTGCTTCTTCGTCGATCCGGCCGAACTGGCGCAGGCCTGGCCGATCATGGCGCGCCGCGCCTGCTCGCATGAGCCTGAGGCCTATCTCGCGTTGTGGGAGGGGCGCGCCCAGGCCCGCTACCGCGGCGAGGGCAGCGTCTACTATTCGCAGGCTCCGGCGCGCAGCGGCGTGGCGGCGCGGATCGCGGCGAGCGTGCCTGAGGCGCGCATCATCTACGTCGTGCGCGAACCGGTCTCGCGCGCCATCGCGCACTACTGGCAGCGGGCCAAGGAATTCCAGGAGCGCCTGCCGATCGAACGGGCCATGCGGGAGAACCCGATCTACCGCGACACCTCCGACTATGCCCTGCAACTGGCCGAATACCGGGCCCATTTCGCGCCCGAGCAGATCCACGTCTTTGCGGCCGAGGAGCTGCGCCGGGACCGGCACCGCGTGCTGGACGAATGCTTTGCCTGGCTCGGCCTTCCCGGCGTGGACTACGCCAAGGCGGACCTCGCCGATCGGCACCGCTCGCCGCCCACCAGCCGGCGCGAGCGTTTTCCCTTCGTCCGGGCCTTGCGCGATTCCGCGTTCTGGGCCGGGATGCGCGGGCACCTGCCGGACAGTCTTGTCGGGAAATTGCGTTCGGCGGCAACGGTTTCCTTCGACAAGCAGGACGTCGATGAAGCGGCGGCGCGCGCCTACCTTGCCGAGTATCTCGCGCCGCGCCGGACCGCCTTCGAGGCGATGATCGGCCGGCCGATGGACGCCTGGTAGGATGGCCTGTCGGGGGAGCGCCAAAGCGGTGCGCAGCCACGGGTGTGGTCTCGCCGCGGTGTGGCTGGGTGGGGCTTGGGGAGAAGCGCGATGACACTGCTTCCTATCCTGGTTTTCTGGGCGCTCCTGGCCTGGGGGATGGCCGGGCCGCGCAGCGTCCTTCTCTACCTCTTCTTTGCGACGATGCCGTTCGGTGCCTTCGCGGTGCTCCCAACGGGACTGACCGGGGGGCTGACCTTCACGTCCACGCCGATGGTGGCGCTGGCGCTGGTCCTGCGCACCTTCGTGCGGCCGGGCGGTGCGGGCGCGCTGCTGGGGATGGCGCTGCGGCCCGAACGGCTCCTGCTCCTCGCCGCGTTCGGCGTGGTGGCGGTCATCGTCACGCTGTTCATGCCGCGCCTCTTTGCAGGGGTCATCGAAGTCGTGCCCGTGCGCGGCGACCTTGACCAGACGGTGCCCTTGCGCCCCAACCAGCAGAACATCTCGCAGCTGGCCTACCTGTTGATCGCGCTGGCCAGCGTCTTTGCCTTTGCCCGGCTCCTGCGCGGTCCGCGCCTGCGCCAGCACGCCTACCGTGCGCTGTGCCTGGGGGGCGCGGTCGCGGTGCTGACCGGGCTGCTCGATCTGGCGTCGGGGAGCCTGCCGCTCAATGGCCTGCTCGCCCCCTTCCGCACGGCGAGCTACGCGCTTGCGGTCGATGTCGAAGTGCTGGGCGGCAAGCGCGTGGTGGGCCTCATGCCCGAGGCCTCGGCCTATGGCGGACTGTGCCTGGCTTCCTGTGCGCGATCCATTTCTATCGCCGGGCCATGTGGCAGGGAGCCGTGCGCGACATCGCGGCTCCACTCCTGGTCCTTGCCCTGATCGGGTGCATCTGGCTCGCGCGTTCGAGCGGTGCCTACGTGGGGTTCGCCGTGTTCGTGATGCTGGCCGTGGTGGACTGGTGCCTGCGGCTGGGCGCGCGCGGGCGCGGCGCGCGGCGCGGCGTCGCGGGCGAGCTGGGCTTCGTGGTGGTGCTGGTGATCGGCCTGTGCCTGGTGGTGATCGTCACGCCCCATGCGTTGGACCCACTTTATGAGCTGGTGGATCGCATGGTGTTACAGAAGGGCTCGTCGGAGTCCTTCGAGCAGCGCGGCATGTGGCGGCGCGTGGCCTTTGAGGGGCTACTCTCCAGCCAGGGTCTGGGTCTGGGGCTGGGCAGCGCGCGCACGTCGAGCAGCCTGGTCGCGATCCTGAGTGGAACCGGCCTTCTGGGCGGGGTCCTCTATTACGGCTTCTTCCTGCAGTGCCTGCTGCGCACGGGCCGTGATCGGACGGGAGAGGCGTCCTTCGTCTTCAGCGCCTTCCGTTTTGCCGTCATACCGGGCTTCGTCGTGGGCCTGATGGTGGGGAGCGCGGATTTCGGCGGCATGCTGGCCTTCGGCTTTGGCCTGGTCAGCGCGCTGGCCGACGACGTGCGCAGCGCCACCCGGCGACGGCCGGTTCGCCACGCGCCCCTCTGGGGCCCGGAGAACGCGCTCGCCGTGCCGTAAGGGGGGAGTTCCTGGAAGGAAAAGCATCCCCAAAGGGCGCTGGAAGGAAGTCGTTTTCAAGGGGCCATCGCCCCTTGCCCCCAGAATCGGCGACCTCACCTCTCGTGGTCGGGGCGGCTGGCACACGGTGAGCTAGGTCGTTTGGGGAGCCCGGGGGCAATGGCCCTCGGATCTGTTTTTTCCTTCTGACTTCCGCCTCAAAGGGCCTTGCGCATCCGCCGGAAGGGGATGGTGATCCCCGCCGTTTCGGCCTCGACATCTTCGACGGTGACGTAGCCGCAGGCGCGGTAGAGCGGTTCACCGCTGAGCGTGGCCATGAGTTCGGCCTGGGTGAAGCCCTTTGCGGCGGCGGCCTCTTCGCAGCGCTGCAGGACGAGGCGGGCAATCCCCCGGCGGGTGAAGTCGGGGTGGGTGTACATGGCCCGGATGCGGGCGGGATCGCGCGCCGGGTCGAGCGTGGCGGGGTTGCGCAGCGCGGCGCTGTGATCGCCGCCATAGAGCGTCGCGCGGTAACTCCATCCCCCGCACCCGGCGAGCTGGCCGTCGATCTCGGCCAGGAGGTACGTGCCATCTGCAATCAGCTGGGTGTCGAGCCCCATGAGGTGGTGGCTTGCGGCGACCTGCTCGGGTGTCAGCCAGGAGACCTGCAGCGTGTCGATCGCCGTCTGCATGAGATCGCGGATGCGGGGCAGGTCCTCGGCACAGGCCCAGCGGGTGGTGAGTTCGGAAGGCTGGGGGCTGGTCATTCCATAGGTCCGTAACGTGGGCAGGGGAGGGCGCGGACTGGTACGCGATGGCTCGCAGCCTGCCCAGAGGGGGGCGGGCGCAAGGCGTGGAAAGACCGGACCTGCATGTCGTTCTCCTGGGATCAGGACACAGACAAGACAGATATTTTTCCGAGGGCCATTGCCCTCGGGCTCCCCAAACTGTCGAGCGCACGTCTAGCGCGCCGCCTTGGCGGACAAACGTGAGGTCGCCGATTTTGGGGGCAAGGGGCGATGGCCCCGTGCATCCAGCCTTTTGCGGCCTTCCCTTCACACGAACACCCCGCCGTGGCCGGAGCCGCGACGGGGTGTCTGGGATTTCAGGTGTGCTGCGCGGCGCTTAGAGGCCGTCGAGGCCCTTGCTGACGAGGATGTTAACCGCGACGCGGCGGTTCTGCGCCTTGCCGTACTCGGTCGTGTTGTCGGCCAGCGGATCGGCTTCGGCCATGCCGGTGGGGGTGAGCATGCGGTAGGGCTTCCAGCCGCAGGCCTGCTGCAGGTAGTTCACGACGCCGGAGGCGCGCTTTTCGCTCAGCATCTGGTTGAATTCCTGGCTGCCGGTGGAATCGGTGTAGCCCACGACCAGCATCAGCGCGTTGTCCATGCCTTCGGCGGCGCTGGCGGTGGCGCACAGGTCGGCCTTGGCCTCGCTCGACAGGTTCCACTTGCCCGTGGCGAAGTTGACGTTGGTGGTGCCCTTGATGTTGTACTTGTCGATGTCACCCATGCGGCCGCGCAGCGCCTCGGTGGCGGCGGTCTGCTCGGCAAAGCCCTGCTCGGTGCCATTGCGGATCATCGCGGCGGTTTCGAAGTCGCCCTTCTGGAACTTGATGCGGCTGGCCACCAGGTCGCCCGAGGGGCTCTGCATGGTGCGCACGTCGACGGGCAGGCCGTTCAGGAGCGCCTGGTCGGTGCGGTCCTTCGAGCTGATGCCGAAGATACCCGACTTGGAAACGATCTGCGTGGTCTGGTCGAGTGTCACGACATTGCGCGCGCCGTCCTCGCCGGTGATCTGCAGGCGGTTGCCGTCGCGTGCGGAGATGAAGCCTTCCAGCTCGGGGCCCTCGACCATTTCGGCGGTGTCGGCCGGCGCGTCACTGTACATGCTGGCGGTAAGTTCGGCATCGGAGCCTTGGTCCTGCGCCGAAGCGGCACCCGCGGCGGCCAGTGCCCCCAGCGCGAGGGTGATGGCCGATGTGTTCGAAATGACTCGCATTATGTATCTTCCTCCGTTCCGTGTCCGCCGGGACAATCGCTCCGCGCAAGAAAGACGATGCCTTCCAGCGCCCCCCTCTCGGTTGTGCCCGGCGTTCAAAAACCCTTCGTCGGTCGCGTCCGGCGGAAACGAGGGCGTCCCATGGGGCGCGCCCTGATCCGCGAACGCGGTGGACTTGCTGGTTGTTGAGTCCAGGCTTGCCCATAAATGAACACACGGCCGCAGAGGCCGTCTTGTGCGGGGTTCCGAGTGCCCGGTGCGATGAACCGTGTGGGCCGATCGGGGCGAGCAGGTCAGTCTGCGGAGAGGGCGCATACGAAAAAGGAGCCGGATTGCTCCGGCTCCTTTTTCTTCAGTCTGTGAACTTCGGGACGGAAGCTACACGGATCAGGCGTACATGATGTCGCTGTCCAGGACCTCGGTATCATAGAAGATCACCGTGGTGGCGCCATAGGTCATGAAGGTGTTGCCCGAAGGCAGGTCGTAGCTCAGCTCGTAGGCGACGCCCTCCGTCAGCACCACGTGATCGATCCCGCTCTCAAAGTCGAAGACCTTGTCGTTGCCGTCGTCGGCGTCAAAGACGAAGAAGTCTTCGAAGCCTTCGTTGTCGTTGTCGTCGTTCGGGTTGTCGCCATAGAGGACGGCATCGCCGTCGCCGCCGATGATCGTGTCGCTGCCATCGCCGCCGTAGAGACGGTCATTCTGGCCGCCGCCATCGAGATAGTCGTCACCCTCGCCGCCGTAGAGCTTGTCGTTCGAGCCCTGGCCGTAGAGGGTGTCGTCGCCCTCGCCGCCGTAGAGCTTGTCGCGGTTGGCGCCGCCCTTCGCGGTGTCATCGCCTGCCCCGGCCTTGATGATGTCGAGGGCGCCGCCGCCCTGAAGTTCATCGTTACCGGCGGTCCCGTTGATGACATTGTCGAACTCGTTGCCTTCAACCAGGCCGCCACCTTCTTCGGCGTTGATGATCTCAGCCATGTAAACTTCCTTTCGCATCTCACTGCATCTTGCATTTGTCGAACCGGACACCGTGTGCCCGGCGGTGTGCACAGCTTGCAGCGACCCCCTGTTGTGTGCTCCGCGGGCAGGTGCGCGAGCGAAGCCGTCGTTCTTGCAAGTCCGACCAGAACTTCGAAGTCCCGGCCATCTGTGACTTCGGGATAGCACTGCTGGGTGGTGGGCGTTCCACGGTTAAAAGTCCGAAACCGAGTTTATTTACTATGTTGTAGTACCTAGTTTTGATTTTCCGGGATTGGGTGTCCCTAGTTATTAGGGGTTTAAGATATCCGGGTTGCTTTGAACTGCCCCGTACCGGAGGCACATTCTTCGTTTCACCGTAAGATGTGCACACGTCATGGTGCTCGGAAGACTACGACCCTTTGCGTAGATTTTCCGCGGTTCGGGCGAGTTGGCCGGAAGCCCGACACTGCGCAGGGCGGATTTTCCTCCTCCGTGGCTGGATTCGGAAAAACCGGCCGGACACGCGAAAAGGCCGGACCCTGCGTGCAGGGCCCGGCCTCTCCCGGTCGAGATTGGGACTTTGTATTCAGCGCAATGGGGTCAGGCGCAGAGCAGGCCCAGGTCGGTCTCGGCCATCGACAGGTCGAGCTCGCCGTAGCCGCGCAGGCGCACGACATCGTGGGTGGACCCGTTCAGGGTCATCTGCAGGATCATGGTCGTGCCCGCCTCGGTCAGCGTGAACTCGGCGCCGCTCATGTCGTCCGCGCCGACGCCGGTGAGGAGGATGCGGTCGCCCTCGGCGGTGTCGAAGTCGAAGATCGTGTCGATGTTGCCGATGTCGGCGAAGTCGAGGACGAAGGTGTCCGCGCCGTCACCGCCATAGAGGCGGTCCGAACCCTCGCCGCCGTAGAGCCAGTCGTTGCCATCGCCACCCTTGAGCACGTCGTTGCCCGCACCGCCCAGCAGCATGTCGGCGCCCGCGTTGCCCTCGAGGCGGTCATTGCCCGCGCCGCCCGAGATGTGGTCGGCGCCTTCGCCGCCTTCGAGGCTGTCGTCGCCGTTGGTGCCGGTAAGGTAGGTGGCGTAGTCGGCGCGGCCCTCGTCCGCAGGGGGCGTGGCGGCCGGTTCGTCCGCAACGGGTTCCTCGGCAACGGGTTCTTCCGGAGCCGGAGCCGGAGCTTCGGGGGCGGGATCGGCGGGAGCCAGGGCATCGGGCGTGCCGTCGACGGGGACGGTGTCGACAGGAACGGTGTCGACCGGCGCGTCGACCGGAGCGTCGCCCAGCGCGGCGGAAAGCTGCGCGAAGCTGTAGCTGCCGTTTGCCAGGACGAAGGTCTCGACGTTGGCCACGCTCGTCACTTCACCGGCGCGGGCCGAGATGTGGAGGGTGCCGTCCGCGGCAAGGCCGCCGGTGAGCGAGCCCAGGGTGGCGTCGATGACCAGCGTGTCCTGGCCCGCGCCGCCGTCGAGCACGTCGTTGCCGAAGCTGAAGTAGATCGTGTCGTTGCCGCGGCCCGTGCCGACGACGTTGGCGGCGTTGCTGCCCCGCACGGTGTCGTTGCCGTCGCCGGTAAAGGCGTTCTCGATGCTCGCGTCCATGGCGATCGTCACGCCGGCCAGCTTCGTGGCGCTCTTGCCCGAAAGGTCGATGGTCGATCCCGAGGTGATCGCCGCCGCGTTCAGCGTGTCGGTGCCGCCATCGGTGTCGCGCAGCACGCTGCGCTCGGCCAGGTCGGCGCCGTCATAGAGCAGGCCCAGCTCGTCGGTGTAGACATAGGTGTCGTCGTCGAGGTCGGCGGCGTTGCCCAGCACGGTCAGGGTGACATCGCTCAGGGTGCCCGACATCGGATCGCCGCTCTTGAGGACGGCATCGGGGTTGCGGTTGTGGATCTCCAGCGTCCAGGTGCCCTTGGCCATCTCGCCCATCGAGGCGACCGAGGAGAAGGTGAAGTCGCGCACGTTGCCCACGCGGTCGGTGCCGGGCAGATCGTACATCAGGCGCACCTTGGTGCCTTCGGGCGAGACCAGGTAGACATCGAGGTTGCCGGTCTCGGTCCAGCGCAGGTCCATCGAGAGCTGGACGTGCTCCACCGACATCGCCTTGTCGATGACGAGGTCGACCGCGATCATGTCGGTCTTGCCCGCAACAAGGGTCTTGTTGGTGGTCACGGTCTTGGAGACGCTGGCGAGGTTGGCGTAGGTCTGCTGGTCGGTCCAGGTCTCGGCGAGGCGCACCGCGTCATGGACGTTGAGGAAGCCGTAGCCGAAAGCGTCGCTGAAGTGCAGGCCGCCGCCGTTGAAGTTGGTCGCGCCGTTGGTGGTCCAGCCGTCGTTGAAGGTGACGGTGTCCGAGAGGCCCTCGCGGCGGGCCGAGTAGGCCAGGATTTCCTGTACGTCGCGGTAGCCCAGCTCCGGGTTGGCCTCGAGCATGAGGGCGATCGCGGCCGAGACGGCGGGGGCGGCGAACGAGGTGCCGTTGAAGTGGTCCCAGCGTTCGTTGAGGGTGGTGGTGAAGACATCGCGGCCCGCGGCCGAGATCAGCACGTTGGCGCCCACGCTGGTGAACGAGGAGGCCGCGCCGTTCGGGTCCACCGCGCCCACCGCGATGGTGTAGGGCGAGTTCTGGAAGTTGTGGTAGTTCGACGAGCCGCCCGTGCCCACGTTGCCCGCGGCAAAGACGAGCGAGGTACCCAGGCCGTCACGCCCGTTCATGACAGGGTTGAGGAGCGCGGCGCCGTATTCGGGGTTGCGGCCGAAGTCGTCGGCGAAGTTGGAAGAAAAGCTCCAGCTGTTGTTGACGACGTCGAGCTCGGCCGAACGGTCCAGCGCGGCGAGGATGTCGGAGACGGCGGTCGACTTGTTGTAGTCGATGCCATAGCCGACCAGCGTGGCGCCCGAGGCAATGCCCACGGTGCCGACCAGGTTGTCACCCTCGGCCGAGATGATCCCGGCGACGGCGGTGCCGTGCAGGTGCGGCAGGTTTGCCGGATCGATGCTGACGTTGCCGGTGCCGAGCGCGAAGTTGTAGTCGAGCGAGGTGTCATAGGCGCCCTTCAGATCGGAGTGACGAAAGTCGATCTGGCTGTCGATCACGCCGACCTTCACGCCCTTGCCGGTGTAATCCGCCCAGACCGAGAAGACATCGATGCTCAGCGAGGAGTCCATGGTGGACCCGTCGAGGTACCACTGCTTCTTCTCGTACTTGTCGGTGGTGTAGAAGGCGTCGGGCGAAACGAGCGTGGCGGACGAAGCGATGACAGTCTTTTCCATGTGATCAATCCCTTGTTTTTAAATTGTTTGTCGGCGTGTCTGTCGTTGATGCAGACGGTGTGCCGCTCGACTGATCGGCGAAGTAGGTGTCCGCTAGTGAACGTCTCCTAATGGGGCGTGGTGAACTTATTTTAACGCGATATCTGCGTATTTCTTACTTGAATCCAAACATTTAGATGAGGGTTTGCGCGGTGTTTCGGGGGATGCGTAGTCGCCTGCAATCGTTGCGCGCGCCGATTTCCGCGACTGCGGCATTTTTGGCGTTAGGCTCATGTTCACCATGTTGGGGTGGGGCGATCGGGCCCGACCCCGCAAGGAGGGCGGACACCTTCAAAACTAGGGGGACGTCCGGGATGGCGCAGGCCCCACTTGCGAGCCTCCCAAACCGCCCTTCGCGCATTTTTTCGTGTCCGACCCCTTTTTTTGTCGGCTGAGGGGAGGGGCGGCGACTCAATCCGCGTGATTCGCCACGCATGGTCGAGGCGATTCGGTGTGGGGAGGGGGCGGCTGCCGCTCCGGTGCCTCTGTATAAGGAGCGCGTTGGCGCGGACCCGGAAGGGGACGCTGCGATCCAAGAGCAATTGATGCCGCCTTATATAAGAGACGTATCCAAGAAGGTCGGCCAGGTGGATGGGATGCCGGGCAGGAGCAAGAGGACTTTCCGAGGGCCATTGCCCTCGGGCTACCCGAACTGTCGGGCGCAGCGCCTGTACGCGCATCTGGTTGAGAGGGGGGACGCAGCGGGGGAATGGAAAGGGGGGGCGGCCTGCTCGGCTCCATGACCTCGCCGGTCTGGAAAACAGGGCCTGCGCGGGCGCGTCAAAAGCGATTGATTATGGAAGCCCAAGAGCAATGGCCCTCGGATTCGTCCTTCTTCCTGTCTTCGGCAAACCCGGCTCCAACGCATTTGCGGGGCTCAGGCTAGTTTTCCACAAGAGCCGTAATCGGCTTTGAAAAAAGGGTTTGACCGAATCACAGGTG